>JAEZKQ010000026.1 GCA_023436115.1 Bacillota bacterium
CACTCCATCCCTCCCTATCCCAATTATTATGTCGGTTTTATTGTCGGTTTTGGCTGACGAATCGCCTGCATCCTCGATGAATTCTGGTGTTCATAGGCGGGGTTTAAGGGTCCCCCTTACAAGTGAATTTGTGGTCACACAAATTCAGTGCTTGCTCAGCCAACGCAGATGTTTGTCCTGTATTAGCCTGATAATAACTTCTATCCTTCCCTTTAAGTGTTATATGCAATTTTTGCAACTCGAGTGTCCGTCTTTCCCTTTCGCATAGCTTAATCAATTATCTTACAAACGTATCCTTCTTATTCAGTGAATCTAATATTTCTTTAGGGATTTTATTCATTAAATTTTTCTGCTTCCTCAGCGTTTCCCGAAGCTCATATACCTCCCGCTGTGACCGTACATACGCATTATCCAGCTCATTCACCTGTTCCTGTAGAACACGATTCTCAGCGGTTATGAACGCCTCAGCAGCCTTGTAATCACGCTTCACATCACTGATATAACTATCAACACTACCGAGCTGCGCGGTAATCCTCTGAGCCTCCGGCAGCCATTCAGCAATGATAGTAAGCGCGGCCTCCTTCTTCTTTCCGGCATTAAAAGCGTTAATGTCCGAGAGCGCCGCAACAATGCGCTCCGCTTCCTTATCAAGCTTCTGAGCTTTCTTGAAAAGCCAAGTGGGGATATGCTTCCGGCCTGTTTCGCGTGCCGGTTCGCCGCGCTCCAGCTCCGGCCATCTTTCATGCACGTGCTCGAATATATCATCCTGCCACTTGGCTAAAGCCTTGGCATTACCAAGAATGTCCTTCGCGCAAAGGCGCCCGTCTTTGGTGATAGGGCAGAAGCAGAGATGCATGTGCGGCGAGGTCTCGTCCATATGCACAATCGCGGAAAGGATATTCTGCTCACCAATCCTTTGCTTCATGAAGTCGGTAACAGACTGAAAAAACTCCTTCTGTTCTCCGGCCGGTAAACGGTCAAAGTACTCCGGCGTCACGCTGATGATTGTCTCCACCATCAACACACTGTTGGCGCGCCGTCTGCATTCGTTGAGCTTGATGAGCCGCTCGATCTCCATGTAATAACTCTGCTTGGGCGCAATCAGATGATAGTTGTCCTGTCTGCGCGTAGGGTCAATATCGGGATTGCTCTCATATGATTGCTTGGTTCTTTCATTGTGCCGATACATGGGCGCGATTGCTCCGACGTGGTGTTTCTTGAATCTGAAAATACAATATGGCATATTGCTTCTCCTTTGTGTTTTTGTCGTTGTTGGTAGAAATCCGGGGCTTTGAGGTCAGCCGGGCAAGGGTACAAAATACACCGCTGTTCAAGGGTGCAAAACAAAAAAAGCCATCACGCTGCTGTGATACGGCCATCCGCGAAAAAGAGATTCTGTTTTGAGACCGCGGTGTAACACACTACACTAAGCACGCTTAGTGGTGTGGCCTGCCGGCGGCTTTTTGGGCGCGAAGTCAACAACGCAACACTCTTATGTGTGCGAGATTGGCCGAAGCATCCTTACACACTATGAAATGTTGCGTTGTTCCTTCATGGCAGTTTCCAGTACCATATTGCGCCCTTTTTGAATGAGACGACGCCCTTGTCCTTCTTGGCGTTATCGACCGTTCGTCTGCCAATATCAGCGTCATCGAAATACTCATAGATATCTTGGCAAGGCATAGCCCCATCCGTTAGAAGCTCTTGAAGCATGTCCATGGCTTTATCTTTCTTGGTATTTGCGGATCGACCTTGACCGCCGCCGTTGAGCAATTCTTCAGCGGAGATATTGTATGAGCCTATCCAATCAAAGCGGCCTGTGTCACCGCCAATGTCGAAAGCGATTGATTGCCCTTCCTGAGCAAGGCTGCTTTTAAGATGTGCCATGACGCGCATGGTTGGACTATCTTTTACTCTGCCAATAAGAAGGATGCTTCTGGCCGCAGCAGCGATATCGATGGAGCCTAAACCGCGATACAAGCCCTTCACAGCACCGCTCATCTTGTTCATGTGACCAAGTATTATAATCGCGCAGTCTGTGCGCTCTGCGACGCCCGCAAGGCGTTTGAATACTGGGCGTATTTCGTTGGCTCTATGCATATCCACATTTATGCCTAGATACGCCTGCAGGGGATCAATGATAAAGAGCTTGGCTTTGGTTGCTTTGATTGCCTGTTCTATGCGTTCATCGATGAGAGTTAAATCTTTCTCGCTTTCATCGATCACTACCACCCGGGAACAAGCAGCCCCGAGCGCTGTTAATCGAGGCTTGATTGTATCAGCGAGCCCATCTTCGGCGGTCTGATAGATCACCACGGCAGGTTCAGATTCTTCAATGCTTTCGAGCATTCTTTCTCCGTTGGTAATGAGAGCAGTAAGAGCAAGCACAAAAGTGGTTTTACCATCGCCCGGATCACCCTGAACGACAGTTATCTTCCCGAATGGGATATACGGATACCACAACCACTTTACATCTTGCTCCTGCACCTCATTCATCATTATTAGCTTAAGTTCAGCTTCTGACATCTTGCTTTGTGTCCTTTCGCTTTGATAGGTATTTGGGGCAAAAAATAAGGACTGCTCGAAAACTCTGTTTGCAGTCCTTTTGGCACTTACGGCATTGCGGGTTATAGGTTATCCGGTTTCGTTCGTTCAAGAAGTACGCCAATTCAAGACGTCGCTTTTTTGACATTCGGGCCATGGTGAAAACCTCCTTCGTTTGTCGCATTACGGTATCAAAATCGCATGCTTTTTCACTTATAAGCTGGTTTTCATGTTGGAGCGATATAGTTAATCGCAATATAATATTTAAAGGCTAATCGCCTCAATATCCGTTACATTTCAAGAATTCTTAAACTAACATTCACATCGGTCAGATGGTTCGGCACCACGAACAGGCTCTTATTGCACAGCCCGAGCCGCTTACTCTCCATCGCCGCGGCAACCATCTCATACGTTTTGCCAGCGCCCACCACATGCCCCAGCAGCGTGTTGCCGCCATAGAGGATGTGCGCAATGGCGTTCACCTGATGCGGACGCAGCGTGATCTCCGGGTTGATGCCCGGAAAGGTTAGATGGCTTCCGTCATACTCACGGGGGCGGACACTGTTGAACTTATCGTTGTAGAGCCGGACGAGCCGCTCCCTGCGGCTGTGATCCTTCCATATCCATTCGCGGAACGCGTCCTTGATCTGCTGCTGCTTCTGCTGCGCGATTGTGGTTTCTTTCCGGTTGAGGACACGGATTTCCTTACCGTCCGCGTCGATCTTCTTATCGAAGATGCGGACATCTTTGAGGTTGAGCGTTTGTTCGATAATCTGGTAAGCGTTGATGCGGTCGGTCCCAAAGGTGGTATTGGCTAAAACGCCGTCGTAATCGGCCTTTTTCCCCTCGATATTCCATGACGCTGTATAAGGGGAATAATGGACTTTGATCTTATTTTCAGCGTAATAGCTTGGCTTCAAAAATTCAAGCACAAATTGCTGAATATCCTCCTGCGGGAGCCACGTCGCGCCCAGCCGCACGTCGATTTCACCGGCTGTCAGGTCCTGGGGCTGCACAGCTTCCAGCGCCGTGACATTAGCGGCATATGCCGCATCGTTTTCCGCAAGCTCTTTGGCGGAGCGCAGCTTTTCCCGGACATTGCCGGAAAGGTACTCGTCCGCCGTTTCATACCGCTGATTTGCAGGGTTCAGGAAGATGACGCCTTCAAGCTCCTTGATCAGATTATCCTCGGACAGCCCGGTCAGGCCCGCCATGTATGGAAGATCCACACAGGCTTTTTCCGAGAGGGACACAGCGAGCGCCTCGCTGGGCGTGTCTGCCGAGGTCACGACGGTATGCTGCTTTATGGTGCGTTTGGTGAACATATCCGCCTTGCGTTCCAGCTCGCCGTTTTCGTCAATGACCTCCAGTGAGCAGAGCAGGCAGTAGGAGCTGTCGTCCTCAAACGCCATTTTGTTGGCGCGGCTATTGAGTAGACCATATTTCTTCGCAAAAGCGTCGTAGAGGGCGTTGAGGTTTTGCTGCTCCTGTCGTATTACTGCGTCAGGATAGCCCTCAAGCTGGTACTCGATGAGCCGCCGCGTGCAGTCCCGCAGCTCGATCATGCCTTTAATGCGATTGTCCGCAGTGACGGACATCTCGATTTTGTTCATACGCGAATTTTCGCGGTAATATATCTGCCCATCCACCACAGCGAAGCTGAAATTGCGCACTTCCGGATCGGCCGGGATGGACTCCGTTTCGTTTTCTTCTAGTTCGTCCCGTTCGTAATCGGTGAGCTCCGCGTGGATGTTCTCGATGGCTACCCTCAGTTGGTCGGCCAGATCAGCGCCCTCGAATGGTTTGCATGTGGTTTCGCTCCTGTTACCGTACATCATGTCGTCGAAAGCCATCGTCCCCAGTACCATGTCGGGATTCTCCGCGAAGTAGCTGTTTATGGAAATTCCGTCCCCGGTCTGGGAGAGATGCACCCAATCCGGATCGGTTTCCACAGGGCGGTCGCGCTTCTGCAAAAAGATGATGTCTGAAGTGACCTGCGTACCGGCGTTGGCGGTAAAGGCGTTATTGGGCAGCCGGATCGCGCCGATGAGATCCGCGCGCTGCGCAATATATTTGCGAACTGCAGGATTGCGTTTGTCCAGCGTTCCCTTCGAGGTGATGAACGCGACGATGCCACCCGGCCTGACCTTATCCAGCGCTTTGGCGAAAAAGTAATCGTGGATAAGAAAATGATTTTTGTCGTACCGCTTGTCCGCTACGCCGTAGGAGCCGAACGGCACGTTGCCGATGGCCAGATCAAAGAAACTGTCCGGCAGGTTGGCGTCCTCGAAGCCCTGCACAGCGATATTCGCGGACTGATACAGTTGTTTAGCGATTCTGCCCGTAATGCTGTCTAGCTCTACGCCATACAGCTTGCTGCCCGACATACTTTCCGGCACGAGGCCGAAATAGTTGCCGATGCCGCAGGCGGGCTCCAGCACGTTGCCGGTTTTGAAGCCCATATTTTCAATCGCCTGATAAATAGCTTTTATGACGGTGGGCGACGTGTAGTGCGCGTTGAGCGTGGAGCCGCGCGCCGACTCGTATTCTTCTTCCGTGAGCAAGCCTTTCAGCTCGGCGTACTCGCTTGACCAGGAAGCGTTTTCCGCGTCGAACGCCTGTGGGATTCCGCCCCAGCCCACATATCGGGAGAGGACTTCCTGTTCCTCGGCGGTAGCCATGCGGTCTTCCGCTTCAATGGCCTGCAGGGTGCGGATGGCCGCGACATTGAAGCCATACTTGGTCTTGGCTCCGCCGTGGCCGAGCTTGTCATCTGTAATTCGAAAATTATGCTTTTCCATACGCGGTTGAGTAAAGTCCAGAACGACGCTTTTCAACTTGACTTTGGAAGGCTGTTCTAAAACGGACGCGATCTGTTCTGCGGGTTTACCGTACTGCGCCGCGTCGGCAGATACTTGCCGGATAAATGGGTCGTTATCTAACGCCTCCTGATCAACAACAACGCCGTTCACTATGCCTGCTTGTTTCAGTCGTTCACGGATAGCGGCAGGGTCAACACCCGCCAAAGGGTCGCCGTCTTCTTCAAGAGAAAAAGCTGGTTCTGCTTTCTCTATGACTTCGGGTGCAACGTCCTGCACGATAAGGCCGTCGTTGAGCGGGTTCTCGCGCAATCGGCGGTCGAACTCCGCGCGGGGCATCTGTTTGGAAAGCAACGGGTATTTCTCATCACTCAGGGTGACGGTCTCATCGTCGTATCCCAACAGCGTATATTCGCTTGCGCCGAGGTAGACGGTATCGCCAAGAGAATACCGATATTCCGCGTCATGGCGGTTATCTGCCATCCTTTCGGCGGCCTCCCGCAGCATGTCGCGGGCATCCTGATCCGCCGCAAGCTGCGCCGCGCGCGCCACCTGTTTTTCCTGATAGGCTGGGAGTTGGGCTTTTTCTGCATCCGAAAGGTAGCGGTCGGCGGCAATCAGCTCGCCAATGCGCTTCGCCACGCGGCCCCACGTCAGCAGGATTTCCGCGTCGGGGCTCATAAGGGAGCCTTTGGTCAGCTTGATGCCCTTGCCGCTGTGATCCTCCCAGCTATGGTCGGCGTCCTTGAGCGCATGGCTGCGCCCGCCGATACCGTATTCGCGTTTGAGAAAAGCCGCCCTGTCCTGCGGGGCGTTCATCTCTTGAAAATACAGATAGATGCGGAATTTGCCGTCCGCGACGCCGCTGCCGCGCGCCAGAACCTCGTCGATCTCGGCCTGGGATATAAAAAAAGCAGAGGTTTCTTCTTCCTCTGCCTGTTGGATCGCTTCGATCTGTTCTTCTGTTGTGGGAAACAGCGTTAGCTGTAAATGAGGTCGCGGAGTACCGCTTCCTCCGCCTGGAGCCTGATCATGTTCATCAGCCCCGTCCATTTCATCGGGTCCCCAGCTTTCAGCGCCTCCGTCACGCCTTGCTCCCGCACCATCCGCTTCATTGCCATTTCTACCTGTTCCCGCGCCGTCTGATCGATCTCCGCCAAGTGGCTGTCCAGCTTCTCGGACAGCATCAGCCCCGCGTATGTCCCTTTCCTGTGGTTTTTCAGAAACGTTTTCCTCAGCATCCCGTATTTCCCGATGGGTCGCGTCTCCGGCTCGCCCAGCGTCAGGTCGGGTATCAGATAATCGCCCTGCTGCGTGTATGTGATCTCCATGTTCACCGCTCCTTTCATTTTCATCCCTGTGAATATTGTCCTTCAACCGATCAGGCTTTGCAAGCCTGTCGCGCTCCTGCCGTTCGATACCTTTGACGGTGCGCTCGATCTGCCGCAGCACCATTTCGGCTATGTCGCTGGACGCGCCGCCGAGCTGCATGACCGTATCGAAAGTATTAAAGTTGAAAATATCCTTGAATATGTCCTCGGGGAGTGCTTTCGTATCCAGCTCCAAACGACTAAACACCATAAATGATATGCTATCGGTCAAGGCTTCTTTAAATATAACGCCCACGTTGAGATCATCCAGTTCAGCCAGATAGCTGCCGTCCCGCGCGCCCATGAGCTCGGTGAGATAATCCGCCATATTGTCCTGAACGGCATTGCGGATGATGTCCAGTAGCTGGTTTTCAAATCCGATGGCCGCTTCATCCGCGTCTCCGAATTGGTGAGACAGTTCCTCAGCCACCTGATCCTGATATGCTTTTTTCATCTTCCACAGGCGGAACGGGATGTGATCCAGGCTGTGCGTATCCGATACGTCGAAAACATGCCGGAGCGTCGTTGTCCCCGCGCTGTTGTCCAGAAGCGCAATGCCCCTTGCGCCACGGTTCACCCAGCGGCGCATATGCTTGTTCCACAGCTCGATGGAGGCGCATGCGGTGGCGTCCGGGCGCTGCGCGTAGATGAGGATTTGTTCCTCAAATGGGTATTTGTACAGGCGGGCGGCGGTAGTCAGGAAATCTGACCATGCGTCCGGCTTGTCCATTACCCGCCTGACGGTTTGTTCCATGAGCTCGGATATGCGTTGCAGTTTGGTCGCCATCGTTTTTCACCTCCTCATTTGAGCTTGTATTGATTGGATAATCTGCCTCCGTCATCCGAATACCGGGGCGAGATATCCAGCATATTCAGACACTCCAGCCGGTGCAGGTTCTTTCTGGTCGCTGAGCGGGATAAACCGACGCTCTTTCCGAGCTTTCTTACCGATATGGCGATGCCACGCCTATCCGACACATCCAGCAGATAGCAATATATGAGCTTTGCGCCTGCGGGAACGGGAAGCCCCGCGCACAGCTTATATCTTGTCAGGTCGTTCATGTCTTTTCACCTTTCCGGCTCACGCCGTTCTTTGCTGCGCCGCTTTTCGCATACCTGCTTCAGCTTTTCCGCAGCCCAATCGGGCAGGAATTCGGGTTTCAATACGCCGAGTATGTCCTCGCGGTTCCAGCGGGCTTCCTTGCCCGAATAGAGGTTGACCGTGTATACCGCCCGGCCTCGGGCGTTTCCATGTGTACCGAAACCGCCCGTTGCCAGCACAAGTTGCTTCACGGCGGTTCGGTATTCGGGCAAAAGGCACTCTGGGCGAATGACCACAACCTTGTTTTCAATACTCTGGCTGTAAATGTCCAGCGTGCAATGCTCCTTTGTAAAGAGAGGTATCGGGGTTTCGACGCGCTCCGCTTTCACCGCTTCAAGCTGCGCCTGCGCACGGGCAAGGAACTCGGTCATGATCTCGAAATAGTCCGCGCTACCGACAGCTTTCTCGTACCGGTCTATGCCCAGCGGGTTATCCCAGGTGCAATCGCACACCATGTAGGGAGCGTCGGGCTTTGTTTCATCCATGCCAAACAGGATTTCCTTGTTGCCGATATAGATGGCGTGCTTGATTTCATACCCATCCACCATGCGATCCACAACATCCATTTCGCTTCATCTCCTTTCCGTGATCAGCAAAAAGGGACGGACATACGCCGCCCCTCTACCGATCCATGGTCATTTTGACCTGCGCTTTTTGATCTGGAAGTAAATCAGCGCGCCCACGATAAACAGGCACAGCACCACGGTGATAATGATTTTCACGTTGCTTTTCCTCCTTTATATTTGAAATAAGGCGTACAGATAGCCGAGCGCCACAGCGCCGCCCGCGCCAAAGGCCAGAATCGGTGCGAAGGGGATCGCGCTCTTTAGCGTTTTTGTTTTTATCCATGAGCGCACCATAAGGCCAAAGAGGGCAGGAACCATAAGAGCAAAGGTAATGAGCGTGTTCAATACGCCGAGGTACAGGCAGATGCCCATTATGAGCTTCACGTCGCCGGCTCCCATCTGGCCTCTGAGCCACGCAACGAAGAAAGGCACGACTAGCGCCATGCCGACGGGATACGTCCACCATGTATTTTCGGCCAGTGTCATAAGCGCCATATGCGCCAGCCCCAGGAACAGCAGCAGGATAACGGACATGTTGGAAACCATACGTTTTCGTATATCCGTGTAGCTGCACCATACGAGCAGGGCAACAAAAAAGGCATCCATCAGGACGTTTTCAAAAACTTCCATATTTCCCCCGAAAAAAATGCTCATCATGCTATAAGGTGATGGTGGAAGTAATAACATTAAAAACCTTGGATAATCTATTCATAAGACAGCTCTGATGCTGTGATTATAAAAGATCATTAGGGATATAAAATGAAACATAAAGCTAGAAATAGAATTTTGATAAACGGTATCCTTATTGCTGCAGGAATGATAGCCATACTTGATAATATTTTTTCCCACTGGATTTTTAAATTGCATAGTGTTTTACCCGACGAGACCCTATCGCAGTATGTAGAGGCAGCTTTATTTGTTCTTGGCTTAATACTATTTGGTATTGGCCTATTCAGAGAGATAAAAGACAGAAGAACGAAAAGTCCTACTATAGGTAGGACGGGTAAATAACCATTTTATACCATGCGCTAGAATAATCCGGCGTGAATTTGATTAGTTCCGTAAGCATTTAACTGCTTTGGCAGCAGTAATAACCTGGATAGGAGAGTCAGTTCAAATATTTACCGATGTAACGGTCGTAATCCTATCGTACATGTCGCCCTCAATCGTTAGCGAGTCGGTCGTATGGCTATATAGCTGCCCGACCGGACTCCATGCATAGAAGACCTGCGCCCAAGCGACATACTCTCCATCTGGGAACCACAATGGAGTATAGTGTAATCGGCTTTCCGTCGCAGAATACGGATTAATGGCAAGCTGCCATGTTATTGTCATATCTCCGGCTTCGCCTGTTTTGACCTTCAGACTGTCCCGCACGTTCTGCCATTCGGATATCTGCCCATAGGCGCTTTCGGGATATCGCACCCAAACCATCTGCGCGCCGACAAGCTTTTCGGGATGGTCGTAGTTTGTGGTCAGGGTGGTCGTGCATTGCACGCTGAACCCAAAGCCCGATTCCATCGTTTTCGGCTTATCGGGATAAGAGATGCGGCTGTCTGGCAGTATCTCGATTGTGTTGGTAAGACGGGTATAGAAGGTTTTTGTGACGTAATTACCGCCTTCCAGCCGAACCTCCTGCCATGTGTGGTATGTGGAGGAAGCGGGAACTGAAAGCCCGCTCAGACCATACGCTTCATACCGCTGCTCCATTGCACTGCTGTCAGGGTCAGCCACAATAGAAGTTGGAACAGCCAGTACCTGAATATCCTTTGTTAAAACATTGTTGCCCTCGTCCGTCTCATTCAGCGTGCCGTTCGGATCAGCGGCGAGCCTGACAATATAGTTTCCAACTGCCGGTATGGTGATCCGGAATACCGCAAGGTTACTGCCATTTCCGGCGATAGGAATGCTCTCGGTATAGGATGCTCTGCCTATCGTCAGCCTTATGGTAACGGAAGGAACGGGCTGCGCCGTATTGTTTCGTACAACAGCCGACACCGTGACATCCATGCCCGCATACCAATCCGTAATTGTGGAATCCACGATTTCAATGTCTGGCCTTAGCGCATTGATGGATACCGTTGCTGAGCGAGAATTGTTGTCCTCATTGCTTTCCTCAATCAGATCATTTGGGTCAACAAGTGCGGTTATATTAACAGTTTGCGGGCTGAGTGACGTGGGCGCGGTACAGGTGAATGTGACTGTCTGGCTTGCTCCTGCGTTCAGCGCCGGTATGTTGGCTGAAAAAGTTCCAATATCCTGCACGGTCAGCCGAACCGTGGTTGAAGCAGACGAGTATTGCCCTATGTTCTGTATTGTACCCGTAATAGTGATCGCCTCACCGGCTTCATATAGCGCCCTGTCTCCGGTAAGAGAAGTTACGGTGAGGTCGGGCAGCGGCGGGACATATTTCAACACCCTGAATGAAGCCGACCGGGAGTTGTTGCTCTCATTGCTTTCAGCCACCGCGCCGGTCGAATCTGCCGTGGCTGTTATAGATATGGTCTTATCAGAAGTGTATCGGCCTGCCGTATATGAGAAAGTGACGTTGGTCATACCGCCAACGGCCAGTGAGGAAACAAACCTGGTTTGTGTCCCAAAGTCGGAAGAGGTCAACGCCACATAGAACCCGCCTGCGGAACGAAGCCCCTGATTCCTTATTGTTGCCGCGACTGTCATCGTTTCATCCGCGTTATATGTGGATTTATTGGTGCTTAATGCCGTCACCGCCAAATCGGCGTAGATCTGCGGTGTGCTAAACCAGGTTGAAACGGTCTGCGCATCGTTGTATTCGGCGGCTTTTGCCACAATTACGCGTTGAAGGCTGCTGGAATTAGGAGCGTATGCGAACATGTTGCTGCGCGTCCGGTTGTCCCTGCCCGTTGCCGATATGGAAAAGCCCCTGTTGGCATTCGCTTCGCTTATCGGAATGCTTATCGTCAGCGTGTCGCCGGATCGCCCCGTATAACCAGAGACGCTGGAGCCGGACGGAAGGCCGGAGGTGTTCAGAGAATATCCGCCGTCCATGTTGGTCAGCCATACTGTGGATGTTCCGACAAAGTAACTGCCGCTGATTGACATGGATGGCGTGGACAGAGAGACGCTATGCGTCATCAGCGTTTGGGATCGAGCCTGTATCAACAGCTCAATGGAGAATTGGAGCACGTCCGTATAGCCCGATCTTGCCCTGATCTTACTGGCTATTCTTCCGCTGGCCGCATAACTGCGTAGCTGCGAATCAGAATACGCGCCGAGGTTGGTGAAATTGTATTGCCCTGAAACACCGTTTTCGGATAGCCAGAACCGTACCGCGTTGGCAGTGGCGTACCGCGCTTCCGTTCCCGTCAAACTGCCCGTCGCATACGGATAGCCGTTTTCGAGGATGATACGGAGTCCTGTCTGAACACGGGATGAGTAGCTGCCCAAGATGTCCGAATCATTGTATGCAGCGTTATGCGGGCTGTCGTTCTTATGTTGCAGACAGTATGCCACCTGCTCCGGAGATGTCCCGACAACATAGTGCTCCGGCGCATCGAGGCTTTTCCATCCGCTGCCGCCATTGTAGTCAAACATATCCGTCACACTTCGAGTGCCGATGCTAACAGCCGCCATTGCAGTGGATGTAAACAGTAGAAACGAAACTATTACAAGCAGCATTGCAGACAGAACGATGGCAATCTTCTTTTTCAAGGGAATCTCCTTTCCGTCATTCGATATACAATACCGATGACCGCACGTTCAAAGGGATACGGACTTTGTCCATACCTCCTATATCCCAGGGCAGGGGGATGGCCAGCACTGCGCTGATGCTCACTGTTTTGTCTTCTACGTCCACCGCCATGTCTTCAAGGCTAAAGATAAGCTGGTCATTTTTGTACCGGTTCCAACATCCGCCCTCCAATACGAAGCCTGTTTCGGTCATATTGACATAGAAGGACTCCACCGCCGATTCAGCGGGCACATCCAAAACCAGATCACGCACATTGGCATTTTCCATATTCTTATCCACAGTGACGGTGGCCGCTCGTTGTACCTCGGTTTCGCATGTCTGGTATTTGGCGTATATCATGACTGCTGAGTAGACCACAGCGGATACCGTGAACAGAATAAGGATCAGGAACGCCGCCCAGATGGGCGCGCTGCCCTTGCTGTCTTTCCAGAAACTCTTCATTTCCAGTACACCTCCGAGATGCCCCTTGCAGTGGCGCTGATACTCACATTAATGACGACCGGATCACCCAGCGCCGGGCGCAGGATAACAATGGGGACGGTTTTCGTTACTGTAACGGTAAACAATGTTTTGAGCTGAATGGTCTTTGCAGCCGCGTCGTACCATTCCGTATCGACCGCCACGCAGTCGGGTTCAAGAAGACTGCTGTCTGCTGTGACAGATGCAAGCGTTTCGTCATCCGCTTTGCCGTACAGTTCAATGGTTCTGGCCGTATATTTCGCCATCTGGTTCAGGGACTGCTGCGCTGTGAATATGGGGTACAGCGCCAGCAGCGACGCCATGAGAGTAACGACGATCAGGACGGTGATGGCGACGTCGATATAACCCTCCGCCGTCTGGTCGCGTATAAATCTTCGTTTCATACCGGTTCCTTTCTGTGATGAAAAGGGGCCGCTCGTAGCAGCCCCTCCATTCGTTGTTTGCTTACGGCAGCACGTCCACGCCGGTCAGTTCGCCGGATATCTTCTCGATCAAACCGGAGAACAAGTTGGGCACCGCGGCATTCAGGATGAGAAGGACCGCCGCGCCGATAACGACGACGATCAAAATCTTCATGGCCACATCAAGAAAGCCCTCCGCCTTCTTCTCTGCGACAAAGCGTTTAACAGTGTTTCTGATTTTCAGCATACTTAAATACTTCCTTTCTTTTTTTGTTTGTGGGGTAATGGATAAATACAAATCCGCATTTCTCAGACAGCAAAAAATCAGCCCTCCTTCCCGCGCTGCCATAAAAAGCGGATAAGGGGCTAAAATCCTACGGCCTGAAAGTTATTGATGATGAGGATCACAAGGGGAACCATAAAGAGCAATATGAGCAGTATCGTCAGGATAAACGAAGCCGCCTTGATGCGTCCGGGGCGTTTCTCCATCAGCCGCCGCAGCGTTTCGCGCTCCTTCGTCCGCATATCCTGCTCCAGTACCAACAGGCTGGTACGCTGGTCAACGCCCTGATGCACGCCGCACAGAACCGAGCACAGCGCAGCAAACGAAGGGAGCCCCAGCCGCGCGTCTATTCCGCGCAGCGCCGCTTCAGGATTGCCCGTCTTCATATCGAGTATCAGCCGGTCAAGCTCTGCGCTCAGCGATTTACCCGCCACCTTCCTGTATTTTTCAAAGAAACTCAAAAGGTCACGGTTGTCCTGGAGCGTATAAGTCAGCGTTTCCGTCAGCCGGGGCAGCTCAGCCTCGATCTCGCGGTTCTGCACCTCCACCTTTTTCCGGATGGCCTGCATACTCCTGAAGTAGGCGAATACCGAAACGACCGCGGTCAGCAGTGCCAGCCACGGGATGCCGAGTGGAATAAACAGCGCCCCAATAAGTACCAGCAACAACGAGCGCGCCTTTGCCTTCGAGACGAAATCCTCCGGTTTTTCCGATATGTGCAGCCTGACGAAATCAGCCTCAAGGCGTATGCGCCTATATTCGCTCATGGGGAACAGACGAGAGACCAGCTTTGCCAAAGGCAGCAATACGTCCTGAAACCGTTGCGTCAGGCTTCGCTTACCGTGGATGTTCTGAATGGCATGAATGGACTTGCCGGATGGAAAGGCGAATGCTGACTGCGCCAAACGGTAAAGTCCCACCGAGAACAGCACGGCAGACAACGCAGATAGCAACAACGTCATTGCTTCTCACCGCCTTCCACCGGACGGTACAGCCGTGCTACCCAAACCGCCGTAGCGAGCACAGCCGCCAGAACCACCGCCAGCGTAATCTTGCCTGCCAGCGTGGTGGTCAGCATATCGTACCAGTCGGGCATCATCGCGCCCATCAGCGGGATAGCTCCAAGCACGATCATGACCGTCACAATGTAATCACCGAGCTGTTTGCGGATCGTGGTGTCCGTCTCTATCTGCACACGCCGCATCTCTCCGAGCCGTCCTACGATGCCGGAGAGCGCATATCGCAGCTGCCGGTCACGCTGGCACTGTACCAGCACATCACACCAATCGCGCCAGTAACGGTTATCGATCCTTTCGCGCATCCGGTGTAGCGCCCTCACTACGTCGGAATCGACAAGCTGCGTTTCGGCATAGAACTGACGGAACACGCCGTCCAGCGGAGCGGGAAGCACGTGAAGGCTGCTTTGTACCGCGCCGATCAAGTCGCCCGAGGCGACATAGCTGTTGGTGACCATACCCATCGCGCTCTCCAGCTTCCCGTTCAGGCTCCGTATGTAGTCGCCCGTGCGGATGCGGATCACGATCAGCGGTGAACAACCCATACCCACCGCCAGCACCAGCCCCGCAAGGATGTTGTTCAGTGCCAGCCCAATCAGCAGTCCAAGCAACGCAAGTATGCCAGCCGCCCACCGATAGGAGGCGATCTGTCCGCCCATGCCTGCCGCCGATAGCATCTCCTTAGCGTTGTCCGCGGCTGCCGCCAGCTTTCCCTTCGGTTTGCCGGTTATTCGGCGTATCCGTTTCATCTTGTCGCGCCGCCGCTTATACGGTTCTGCGAGTTTGCTGGCCATATACGAAGGACGGATTTTGAATATATAAAACAGCCCCACTGTGATAAGCAGGGCGCATAGGATTTGAGCAATCATGTCTACACCTCTCGGTAGCGGCCAATCGCCGCCTTGTCCGCACCGTTGCTACGCAGGATTTCCGCCAACTCATCCGAGACGCCGTGTTCACGGATATATTCCCCCGTTTCTGCCTCGAACCGGTAGAGCGTGTTGGCCTGAACTTCGCCGTTCTGTATACCCGTCGCCTCGACGATCTCCATAACACGCCGAGTGCCGTCCGGGAACTGGCGCTTGAACACCATGACGGGGAACGCCTCCACCACGAAGCCCAGAAGAACAGCGGTTGTAATGTTCGTGCTGCTCATCTGGCACATGGACAGGATACGGCTGTACGCCCGGCGCGCGGAGTTGGCATGCAGGCTGGTGACCACCGTATGGCCGGTGCGGGCGGCCTCCTGCGCGACCATCGCTTCCGCGCCGCGCATCTCCGCCACCGTGATGATGTCCGGCGAAAACCGCATGGCCTTGCGTAGCAGGTCGTTCATGTCGATATCGGCGTTCGGCAGGTCGGATGGACGGATGCAGGTATGGATGATGCGGTTCTGCGACTTCCCGTCCTTATCCTCGCTGAACAGGTCGAGCTCGCGCGTCTCCTCGATGGTATAAATCCGCTTGTTTTTATCCACCGTGTTCAGCAGGAACGAGATGTCCGTCGTTTTGCCGCTGCCTGTCCTGCCTGCGAACCCGACCGACACGCCGTAGTTGACGCATAGGGTCAGGAAGTCCAGCATCTCCGGCGTAGCCGTGTGCCATTCCACAAGCTGCTCTTTGGTGACTCGCGCCATACGTTGGCGGCGAATGCTGAACACAACGCCGCTGCGCCTGTCCGCGACGGGCGGAATCATGGCCGATACTCGGATGCCCTCGGTGATATAGCTGTCTACAATCGGGTTTGTGCCGTCCAGCACCAGACCGCCCAGCCGTACCATTTTACGCAGTGTATCCTCGGCATGTCGGGGTGAAAGAAAATGCTCCGGGACTTTTCGCCAGCCGGAGCGTGTCACGACCTCGATGTCCCGCCACGAATTGCCGTTGATCTCCTCGATCTCCGGATCGGTGATGTATTTGTCCAGAAACCCGAAACCGGCCATGTCGCCATACAGCCTGTCGGAAAGCTGCTGCATGGACAGGCCGCTGATGTGAAGCTGATGTCCGGAGACATACTCGCTGATCAGCCGCTTAACAGCTTCCGTGGCATCCTTTTCCGTAATGCTGTATGCGAGTGTTTCCGCATGGCCTTTTGAAATATCGGCGCGCACCTGCTCCAGCAGGGTCTCGTATGCGTCTTTAGCATGCGGCGCACTGTGCTGTCGCTCATAAGCCAGTTCCCTGAATGTCCGGCTCATTTCGCACCGCCCCCTTCCAGCATCGCATGGAGCTTTTTCACCTCGCGCAGATACCGCATGGCGGCTGGTGTTGTACCGGCTCCCGGATCGCAGTCCTGACGGAATTCTTGCACATAGGGCAGCGCCGTGGCGAGCTTCGTATCCGCCGCCTTTTCCACAGCGGCCAAGTCGTGCTGTCTGCCCGTCATCGCTGCGACAGGCAGTATTCGCGCCTGCGCGTTCATGGTGGCAAGCAGCGGCTTTACACTGCCATACCAGCAGATGCCCTGAACGTCGGACGTGAACAGGGCGATCACCGTGTCCGCATGGATGAGTGCGCCGGGCAGAAACGGATCGCTGCGCTGCCCGGACAGGTCAAGGATAACTGTATCCGCCAGCTCCGCACACCGTTCCACAAAATCCTGCGCTGCATCGTCTATTTCCAGACCAAGCTCATATGACAAATACTCGTCCTTGTCGGTCAGCCCGGCATAGAAAAGGGTTTTCAGCTTCGGGTGCTGGTGCAGGTACGGCGCGGTGTCCATTACGCCCATGCCAACGGCCTTGCCGAGTGAAGCATCCGCGTCAAACTTCATTCCGTTCAACCTCGATGGCAGCGTAGGCTGCGTCAGGTCAGTATCTATGACGACCGTCACGCACTGCCGGGCAAACAGTATGCCCAGCGTATCGCAGAGTGAGCTCTTACCGATTCCGTCCCGTCCCCAAACGGCGATAAGCATGTCACCCCACCTCCGTTTCTGCAAGCACCGCATCCGGCACATACTTCGTTACGTCTGTGCCTCTGGCGACAAAAGCTAGGTGAATGATGCTCTGGTTTTCCATCTCTGCAAGAAGCAGCGCTTGTTCCTGGGTGGCATATAACGACACTGTAACCGGCAGGCTGTTTTTTGTATCCTCGTCCGGTTGCGCTTCCACGCTGGCATCCGCGCCATCGTTGGCCGTCACCATGCACACCTCGATGTACCGCAATTCGGGGTAGATGACCGCGCCGGACAAATCGGCTTCCTCCGTTTCCGGCTCCACGCCCAGCGATTGGTTGACGGAGCCCTTGGGCAGCGCTATGACCGTCACAACATCGCCGGGCAGCAGATGTCCTGATACGCCCGCCGCGAGCGTAGGCAGCGTGACCGATACGATAGTCTTTCCCTTGGCTGTACCGGCCGGGAAAGAACCCTGGGCTATAAGCGTGGGTGAGAGCTTGGCGGCGGATAAATAATCCCCGGCGAATAAGTCGACCGCTGCATACTGGGCAACCGCTAAAGAAATGTCACTGATACCGCCTTCGACAAGCGTTTCCGGTATGCTCACTGTCTCCAACATCTCGGCGGTAAGCTGGGTTCCTGCCTCTATGGGCTGCTTCATGCGAACGGCGCTGACATATGCGCCCTGGCTGCTGTTCTGCAATGACGGCAATGCGAAGAAGGCAATGAGCAGCGCCGCAATGATACAGAGTGCTCCGACGACAAATCGGTTTTTAAGAAACTTCATGGATTGTACCTCCTGATAGATTTTGATTGATTCTTTTTTCCGGCTGGTATTTTCGGCTGGTAAGTAGGGGGTGAGGTGCGGAGAGGGGGAAAGCAAAAAGCGGCTGATACCGCTTTTCAAACAAAGATACTACCCCCCTGGTGTAAGATGATTTTGGTTAATCCTCAAAGACGACGCATTTTTCCTGACTGCACTTTCGGAGTTGCTCATCATAGTACAGGCAATGCTCGCAGTCCCGCTCCTTCATTGTCCTGACAGGCTTACGGTCAAAGCCCGGCGTCTGCTTCATAAGGCGCTCGTACTCGCGGTCTTTGCCCACCATAAAGAGCATCGTACCCACCTCCCTTCAATAAAGGGAAAATAAATACGCCCTTGCTTCACGAGCCTGGGCGTATCAGCGTTCATATTCTTTCTCCTGTTTGGCCCGTTCTAGCTTTTTGTAATAGAGATCGAGCGCCTTGATGATGATGTCTTCTTTTTGCTTGGGAGTGTATTCTTTCGGGAAGTACTTTTCGAGCCGGCTGCCCTTGATGGTGAGGTTGTTTTGCTGCGGTTTTTCCTCGCTCATGACCAGTTCGATACCGTTGCGGTCTAGCTTGCCCTCCTGCGCCGCTGTTTTTAGCCGTTGTGCCTGCGAGAGCGATGGCGTACACTCGTTTTGTTCGATGACATCCAGCAATTCGGTTTGCAGCTCTTGGGGAAGATATGAAAGCTCCACAGCAGGGTTAAACGCGATTTTCTTATCGTCCACCATCTGGAGCAGGGTTGGAGCAAGTTCGGTAAGGCGGATAAAGCGGTGGATATTTCGTGCACTGTCATTGCTTTTTTCGGCCAATATTTCATGTGAGCGTTTGCTTTCTAACTTCGTGCCAACTTGGCACGAAGTTAAATCACTCCGTTGTCCCTGCCGGTTGAGAGCTTCCAGCTTCATTTTATATGCTTTAGCCTTTTCGCTGAACGTAATAGTTTCGCGCTGGATATTGCCGTCCACCACCAATATGGTGGCCGCATCATCGTCTATTTCGCGGACAATAAGGGGAAGGGTATCGCAGCCCGCCAGTATGCTTGCGAGCTTACGGCGGTGCCCTGATAAAAGCTCATATCCGCCGTCAGCCCGTGGACGCGCGAGGCAGGGCGTATGCACGCCGATACGCTGGATGCTCTCCACCATATCCATAAGTTCGGCATCCTGCCGGACATGGTAAGGGTTGTTGGCAAAATCGTAGACTTCCGATATGGGTACGCTTAATACCTGCTCACCCTGCTGTTGTTTCTCTGCCTGACGGCTCTCCTCGCTGCTGAACAGGTCATCTACCGAGGTCAACCTCCTGTTTCGCACGTTGCTTGCCACCACTGATCACCTCCCTCGTCAACGCTTCGTATGCCGCCGCCGCTTTGCCGCGCGCGTCGTATGCGTAGATGCTTTTGCCCTCTGCGCTGGTTTCTGCCGCTTTGATGGCGAGGGGAATCTCCGTTTTGAACACACGCAGCTTGTCCCCGTAATCGCGCCGCAGAATAAAGGAAATATCCTTGGCGAAATTGGTGCGGGCATCCACCATAGTCAGGAGAGCGCCCTCGATTTTCAAGTCTGGATTGATGTTACGTTTGACACGGCCAATAGTCTGTAAAAGCTGTGACATGCCTTTGGCGGGGAGGTAATGCGCTTGTACGGGAATAATGATACTGTCGGCGGCGGCAAGCGCGTTAACAGTTATCATGCCAAGGGAAGGCATACAGTCGACAAGAATGAAGTCGTAATCCTTCTTAATCTCGTTAAGATAGTTCCGTAGCACGATTTCACGGCTCATGGTGTTGACCAGCGACACCTCCATTGCGGACAGCTCGATGTTAGCTGGTATGAGGTCAACGCCTTCGTCGTGGTGAAGGATGCCCTCGCCGGGCTCAATGGGTTCCTCCATGATGATCTTTGTCATGATGGTGGCGAGGGTCACAGATAGCTTATCTGGCTCATTCCAACCGAGGCTGTCCGTGAGATTGCCCTGCGCGTCGGCGTCCACCAGCAGCACCTTTTTACCCTGACGCGCCAATCCGATGCCTAGGTTGACGGCAGTAGTCGTTTTGCCCACGCCACCTTTTTGGTTGGCGAGGGCGATGATTTTGGGCATAGTAGATTCCTCCTTGCTTTGATTATCAACCTGATGGGTTCCCACGCAGGTTTAGTTATATAAAAAAGAAGCATCCATTACGGACGCTTCTACAATGTTCAATGTGTAATTCTGCAAGGGTTTCTACTCAATATATTGACATGTCTACACACTCGATATCCAGCACCACTGAAACATCAATTTTATCTCTCAGCTCTTTATTTCTAAAATCATTACCCTCCGTTGTAAAAGACACGAATCGAGAAAAGTGCCTGAAATTAAGGATTTCTAGGTACTTTTCCGTTGCATTCCTATTACGCACTCCACATGTGTCGTGTGCGGGAACATATCTACACCTACGACCTTTATAACGGCATACCCCTGCTTGGTCAAAAGCGCGGCATCACGCGCCAATGTCGATGGATTACACGATACATATACAACGCGCTCCGGCGAAGCTGCCGTTATCTTACTAAGCAATTTTGCATCGCAGCCTTTGCGGGGCGGATCAAGTATGACGATGTCGGGCTTACCAAACAATCGTATCCCCTCATCAATCATCTCCCCCGCATCACCGGCTAAAAATTCAGCATTTTCGATTCCGTTTAATCGTGCGTTTTCTTTCGCGTTGTCTACGGCTTCCTGAACATATTCAATACCCAGCACAGCTTTGGCCTGTCTCGCCGCCAGCAGTGTAATTGTCCCAATACCGCAGAAAAGGTCGAATACCACGCTGTCTTTATCGATCTGCGCAAAATCAAGAGCGATACGATAAAGCTTTTGAGACTGTTCATGGTTCACCTGCAAAAAGCTTGTCAGTCCTGCCTGAAATTCAAGACCATCATAGGTTTCGGTAATATAATCATTGCCAAAAATGGTCTGGCTCTTATTGCCCAGTATGGCGTTTTGCTTTTTATCATTCTTATTTGTGATAATACTTTTAAGCCCCGGTAATTCTTTTAGTTTTTCCTTAAGGGCTTTTGTGTTTGTCCAGTCTTTAAGGACGACTCCTGCCATAAGCTCACCGTCGGAAGACTGTCTCGCCACAATATGCCTCAACAGACCGATATGCTTTTCTTCATCATAAGCCTGTATTTTATTGTCATTTGCCCAGGCTACAACGGCGTTCTTTAAATCGTTTATGGGCTGCTTTTGTATCGGGCAATCTGTTGCGACAAGGCGGTGACTATGAGGCGCATAAAAACCGGCTTCTGCCTTGCCGTCCACAGACGCGACAGGAAAAGACGCTTTGTTGCGATAATCACGGATATTGTCAGCTTTGACGACTTGAGGTGTGTCGATTTCAATATTGCCAATACGCCCAAAGCATTCTTTAATATGCTTCGCTTTAAACTCAATCTGTTGTTCGTATGTTAAATGCTGCAGCGTACAGCCTCCACAGGATTCAAAAGCTTTGCAAAATGGCTCAGCTCGATACTCAGATGGTTTTATAATCTTCGCTAAGCGCCCCACCGCATAGCTTTTTGTTACTTTAATAATTTTAGCTGATACTGTTTCACCCGGCAGCGCTCGCGGTACAAAAATTGCAAATCCGCTAAAGCGGCCTACACCCGCACCGTCCACAGTCAGGTCAGTTATGTCAATTTCAATAACGTCATTCTTATTTAGCATACCGCCTCCGTAAAAGGTATTATATCATACCTGCTGTTGGTATCATCATTATTCTCATGCCTCCAACGATTTTTTTAATCGGCTTACGCCTTCTTCTATTTGTGCAAAGCTAAGATTACCATACCCCAGCACAATTTGATTGCGGTGCGAACCTTTATGTACGGCATAATCCTCTACATAGTCCACATCAACGTCGTTTTCGGCCATGGCTTTAAAATCTTTATCAGTTAGATCTCTGTTAAATGTGACCAACAAATGCAGCCCCGCGTTCTCGCCCGATATGATAATGCTGTCCCCGAACTGCTCTTTTAAAACATTAATCAGATACTTTCTTTTGGCATCGTAAAGCTTTTTCATACGGTATATGTGTCTGTCAAATTGCTTTGAGTCCATAAGCCGTGCCAGCGCGATTTGTTCTATCGCGCCAACCCAAACGTTGAGCTTTCCCATCATATCAAGCGTACGCTGCATGAGGTGCTCGGGTAAGATCATATAAGCCATGCGCAGTGAAGGCGTAAAAATATTGCTGAAACTGCCAAGATAAATCACTCTGTCATTGTTTAAGTGCCAGAGCGATTGTATGGGCTCGCCTTGATATCGAAATTCACTGTCGTAATCGTCCTCAATGATGTAGGCATCATTTTTTTGTGCATAATTCAGAAGCGCTATCCGTCTAGACGCAGGCAAAACACCGCCAAGAGGATATTGATGCGAAGGTGCGACACAGATCAGTCTGACAGATGAATCAGTCGGGAGTCTGTCAATACAAATACCGCAATTATCGGATTCGACCGGCAGAACCTTATATCCGCTTTTCGTTATCGCATGCCGGGCAAACAGCAGGCTAGGATCTTCCACAGCCACAGCGCTGCCTTTTTCAAAAAGCATTTGGGCGATGATATCCATACCCACAGCTGTACCCGGCACGATAATAATGCGGCCGCTGTCGCAGAATATGCCCTTCGAGCGGAACAGATAGCTGCAAAGCGCCTCCCGAAGCAATGGATGGCCTTTAAGACGGCCATAGCCAAAATCATTGTCCTGCGCCTCCAGACAGGCCTCTTTGAACGCCTTAGCCCATAATATACGCGGGAAAACAGAGGTATCCGGGTTCCCTGCCTCAAAAGCGATGATGCCAGATTTAATGTCCTGTATTATAGACTCCCCGATTGTCGCGACAGATTTGTTAGATTTGGGAATAACGCCGACTTCCGCGACGAATGTTCCCGAACCAACAATGCTGTCCAAATAACCTTCCGCAATCAGCTGTTCATACGCCTGTATCACGGTATTGCGTGATATATTAAGCTCTTGTGCAAGGCTGCGCGTCGGCGGCATTTTATATCCGGATTGTATTTTGCCGCACTGAATAAATTCTCTCAGCTGCCTGATGAGCTGGCTTGTGATAGGCACTTCCGAATTTTTTACCACATTCAGACCGAACATAAAACCTCCGCAATTGGTACAAAAGAACTTCATATTAATCGGCACTTTAAAATACCAATCATAGTATATTCTGAATATGTCGACAAAACAAGGAGGTAAAGAAAATGGTTCATGTTTTATTGGGTAATACAAAGGTAGGTGTGAATCAGTTTTTATAGGTGGATGCGATGAGTTCGTACTGGTGGCAAAGGTAGCCGTCATCTATAAGATTTCATGGCGCATGGCGTGCCCGAACACCGCGTTCGTGAGGAATATGACGGCCTTTCGACGCTGACTTAAAGACATTACCTCGGCGGATATTCAGCTACCTGATGACACTTCGCTTTGCTAAACGCGCTCTCATAAGTTACACAATATAAGCAATGGTGGCTTCTGGCAGGTATTGTTCTATAAGGTCTCTAAAGAATGCGGATGCCTCTTCTTTTGTATCCCTCGTATAACCGTAACGGCTGCGTCCGCAAAATGCCATCGTATCCTTATTGTAAAGCGACCACGCGTTGGGAAAGGCCTGTTCATTGATGTTCTTTGTCACTGTGCCATAGGTCATAAATATTAGCTCCAGCGTGACCGTGCTTTTAATTTCCGGTATCAGCTTTTGAGCCATTGTCATGAAAAGCCGCTCATACATCTGTTTGTAATCTTCAAACAGAATGATGGGTGCGACGAGTATGCCTGTATCATAGCCTGCCCTATTAAGCTTGTTGAGCGCTTCAATGCGCTCTTCCAGCTTCGAAGTACCGATCTCAACATGAGATATGATCTCTTGCGGGTTAAGGCTCATGCGTATGGTCACATTGCCGCCATGCGGCAGGTTAAGAAGCGAATCGACAGCGCTGAATTTAGTGGGAAGCGTGAGCCGCGCGTTGCGCACGTCCGCAAACTCTTTGATCGTCCATTCCAGATTACCGCTCACCATGTTTTCCATCACAAGGTCGGAATTGCTGCCGATCTCGAAAACGCTCCCCGGGTATTTTTCGGCCGATTTTTTAAGCTTATCCATCATGGCTTCACGGTTAACAAACACACGCAGATAAGCGCTGGTGTAATAAGTACAGACAAGATAGCAATAAAGGCACATCGCGGCACAGCCGGATGACGTATACGGAACAAGAAAATCTGATGTTTTGTTATTCTTCTGATGCGTCAGAGACTTTCTAATACCCAGTACAAGATAATTCTTCATTTTTGGGAAGTCCGTATCAGGACGTTCTCTCAGCTCCGGAATTTTATTGTGGTCTTCAATGGGAATCATCTCAATGCCCATCGACGAATATTTATGTATCAGCTCTCTGCCCAAGAAATATTTACCGCAGCCGTTTTCCACATATACTCTTGCCGGTATAAATGTTTTCATACTCTGCCCGCCTTTGTTTCAATACGGTTATTATGACCGTAAAAAACGCGGTATATGATGATCAGACTGCTTATAAATCGTATAAAAGCAACAAAAAACGGCCGTATCATTGCTGATACAGCCGCCAATCGCTTTACTGTTATTCAATATCATAGGTAACGGTGACGTTCGCACTTATCTCCAAGTCACCTGTGGAGATTGGCGTAGCAGCCGTATCGGCCAGCTCTTCTTCTGCGGCGTATTCCCTGTACACTTCACCGCCGTAGGAGTTCTCGTTGATACTCAGCGTACCGATAATCTTCACGCCGCCTGCCGCTGCCATGGCATCGGCTTTGGCTTTTGCGGTTTCCACGGCGACTTTGAGCGCCTCATTATAGCAGCTTTGTTCGTCGAGAATACCGAAGCTGATAGAGTTTGTTATGTTCGCGCCGTTGTCAGACGCAATATCGATATATTCTCCCACCCTGTTGATATCCTTGATTTTCAGCTCGATAAGATTTGTCACCTCATAGTTTGTGATCACCTGCTTCTGATCCCGATAGTCATATATCGGGTAAGCACTATACTGTATCGTATGCATGTCGTCATCCGTCAGACCTGCGTTTTTCAGTGCCTCAAACATAGCGCTCATCACGCTGGCATTCTCTTCTTGCGCCTTTTGCATGTCTGTATTCTGCGTGGTAACGCCGACATTGATGTAGGCGACATCCGGCATCACGGTAACAATCCCTCGCGCCGACACTGTCAGGCTGTGCTGTTTAACAGCATTTTCATCCAGCGTGATGACGCTGGGCAGATCACGACTCGAAGCCGTGCAGCCTGCGAATGTCAGCACTATGGCCAATGCCAATATCACAGTTAATATCTTTTTCATGTCTTTCACTTCCTCAAAGCTTATCTATTGGAGCATTATCTCCTTGATGCGTCTTCTTCTTTTTATTCGACCGTTTGACAAGGAATATAATCAGCACTGTAATGCCCGCCAATGGAATCAGTATCGGAGCGCCGCCAATAAGGACCACGAGCAGGAACTCACCGAAATCCGCCAACGCATTCAATACTGAAAAGAAAGCGTTGGAAATGCGGCCACCGAGACTTTCATCGGGCGGCGTCACTTCTTCCACCTGATTGACTTCTATGAATTCGATTGTAACTTTGGAATAATCGATCAAGCTGTCATAATCCCGCAGCTGCGTTTCGAGCATCTGAATCTCATACGATACGTTGGCTAATTCCTGCTCCAGCTTTATAATATCCTCAAGCCCTGCTGCCTTTTCCAGCAGTTCAAGCAGTCTTTTTTCACGCGTACGGAGTGTTTTTAATTTTGTCTCGGTATCAAAGTATTCCAGCGAAACGTCTGTACCGTTGATGGAGCTGGATACCGTTTCTCCGAGCTGGCCGAGTTTGCCGACGAATTTGTCAAAGTTTTTGCTAGGAACGCGCAGAACAAGGCTGGCATGACGGCCTGCATCCCTCCAATCCTCCGGCTTCGTCCCGGACATGGACGATTCCTCGATATATCCGCCCATCTCTTTGATGTTTTCAAGCAGAGTGTTATAGTCGGCATCGAATTCTTTGGAGCGCATTTCAAAATAACCGTAAAATATGATCTTTCTGTCTACGCCGGGCTGTAAGACAGACCCTTCATAATTGAGCCCCCCGCCGTTGGCGGATTGGTCTTGCGTCGACGCACCTTCTTCGCTTTCGACTTCTTCAGACGCAGCTTCCGGAGCAGCAGGCTCTTCAACCACTTCGGCTTTGCCGTAATAGCCGCTGTCGCTATTATAATCATATTCCGGTGCTGCCGCCATGCTGCACCCTGCCACCACCATCACCAATGCAATTAAAATCGCTAAAAAGACAGTTGTTCTCTTTTTCATGATACCCTCCCTCTTGACCACAAATTTTGTGTTTCTGATAAATACAATAAAAAACGTCCTTTTGCTTATTACGCGCTTAAGACGTTTATCAATACGGCTTAGTTCCCTAAACTGAAAAAAATCAAGAACGGATCAATATTTCTTTTAACCGCTGGCGGCCCCTATTCAAGCGGGATTTTACGGTGCCGACAGAGATTTGCAGACAATCAGAAATTTCTTCGTATGTGAGGCCTTGAACATCACGCAAAATCACAGCGATACGGTGGTCTGTGGTGAGTGAATTGATAGCTTTTTGTATATCTTCACGGCACTCTATGTTGAGCACATAGATTTCAGGCGTGACGCTTTGCTTATCCTCCAGCGTTATGCCACTTTCGATGGTGTTATCCAGAGAAACGGGCGCTTTCTTACGTTTGCGCAAGCCGTCAAGGCATGTATTCACTGTAAGCCGATATACCCAAGAGGAAAAAGACGACTGAAAACGAAAGGATTTTATTCCCCTGTATACCTTAATCAGCGATTCCTGAGACATATCGTAAGCATCAGCTTCATTTCCCATAAAACGGTATGCGAGGTTATAGACTTTTTTTTCGCAAGACAAAATCAACGCTTCAAGCGCTTCACTTTCACCTTTTTGTGCCCGTTTAATAAGCAGCTCTTCGTCGCTGTGCATGGGCTCATTTGATACCTGTATCAATAGTAGTGATATCATAAAACAAATTATACATGATTTTATATGCGTTGCATAGTCTTTTTAACCCATACCTCGTTATAACCAACGAAACAATTGACAAACAAAAAAATTCAATGTAAACTGTATTTATAATAATAAGTTTACATTAAAGAGGTGGCTATGAAAACAAGACAAATGATACTATGCGCGCTTTTCGCGGCGCTCACGGCAGTTGGAATTCTTATTAATATCCCCATCCCTGGTACGACAATGTCCTTTACTTTGCAAACATTTTTTGTCTTCCTTGCTGGGCTTTTGCTTAAGCCCAGATACGCGATTATTTCACAGGCTGTCTATGCGGTTTTGGGTCTGATCGGCCTGCCCATTTTTATGAAAGGCGGCGGCATATCCTACGTGCTGGAGCCGTCATTCGGGTTTATCATTGGATTCTGCGTTTGCGCCCTGCTCGTAAGTATGCTTGTCCGGCGCAATATACTGAAACTGATAAGCACTTCTAAGGAAAGATCGACCACCGCACTGAAACTTAAAATCGTTGGATATGCATTTGTCAGCCTTATCGGTATGTACGTTTTTGGCGCGGTCTACATGTACCTCATCCTTAATCTGTATATGGGAAAGGGCGTCACGGTGGAATATGTCTTAATCACTGCAAACGGCATTTTCTTCCTGATTGACATGCTGAAATTTGCGGTGGCGATACCGCTGGGCGTGGCGGTGTTAAAGCGCGTGCCGACAATCAGGTAAACCTTCGGTTTCTTCAAATAAAAAAAGGGGTGCTTCGGTAAGAAGTCGCCCCTTTTTAAGCCATATTATTTCATTTTTTCTGCCCAGTTATAGATAACAGGAATTTTGAACATATCATCCTGTGTGGCCTTTATAATGCAGATGACTGTGACAGCAATGTATCCGAGCCAAATGAGCCAAGAGAGTATGGGAATAACGAAGAGTCCACCTGTAAATAACAATGCAGCACCAATGATAGACAGTATGATGTTTATAACAATCAACACGCAACCAAGGAATAGTGACTGCCAAGCGTGCAATCTGACGGATCTTTCGGTTTTCTCCATAACAAGAACGATGATTGCACTTAAAATCGAGAGAAGGTAGGCAAACCAACTGGCTGTTTTTTTATCCATAAGTTACACCTCTTTCTAAGTAATATACTATGTCTATGATTATACAAATATAATAAACCAAATGCAAACAATTATTTCCCGATTTTAAGCCCGCTTGCCACTTTTTGCAGCACATTAGAATCATAGGCAAATTCAGACTTTTTCTTCTCCCTCATTTGCTGCTCAGCAATCGCAACCAAACGGTCTACCAGCGCGGTAAAAGACACCCCTGCCGGTTCCCACAGATAAAACGCAAAAGATCCGGGTATGGTGTTAACTTCGTTCACATACAGGCTGTCAGTTGATTTATCGATGATATAATCGATACGCACCACACCCTTTAAATCCAGGGCCGAGAAAACGTCCAGTGAAAGCTTGCGCACACGCTCGGCCATTTCTTCGGATATGTCAGCCGGTATTTTACGCCCCAGCGATTTCATACCCTTTGATTTCCCGCCGCTTAAATACTTCTCTTCAAATCCTAAGAAACGGCTGGCCGTCACCGGCTCTTCGATTACACCCGTCACCGCATCGGTGGGTGTTCCCATCACGGAACAGTTGACCTCTTTGATATCCGTCACAGCCTTTTCCACGATCATACGCCTGTCATACTTGGCCGCAACTTCCAGCGCATATTTGAGCGCATCACAGTTATCGGCACGGTTGATGCCTATGCTGGAGCCTAAATTAGCAGGCTTAATAAACACAGGAAAACCAAGCTTTTTCTCAATCTCTTCACAAACGGCATCACTATCCGCAAAGAAGGCATCGCGTTCAAAGAAAAGCGAATCGAGCACGGGAAAACCAAAGCCTTTAAATGCGGCTTTCATCAAAATTTTATCCATGCCCACAGCAGAGCCTGTCACACCCGCGCTGGAATAGGGAATATCAGATAGCTCAAAAAGCCCCTGTATTGTACCGTCTTCCCCATGCAGACCGTGCATAGCCGGTATCACCACGTCGATGCGGCAGATGGGCTTTAGCTTTTTACCGTATTCGTACAGCGTCGCGTCTGCGGCACAGGATAAAAACACGCGTGTTACGCCCTTTGAATTGGGGTCAAAACGCTTAAACACGGTCATGTCAAGAAGCTTTTCGCCGGTATACCACTTCCCGTCGCGGTCGATATATATCGGAATAATGTTGTACTTGTCCTTGTCTGCATTGCTCATCAATTGGTTTGCGGTAATAATGGATATATCATGTTCCACTGTTCTGCCGCCGAAAGTAACAGCGAGGTTCTTTTTCATCATAATCGTCTATCCTCTATTCGTTATAATTATCGGGCAGGTCGTTCTCAAATATCACGACATCGCCGGGTTTAACAAGAGTCCACAATACCTGGGTGGCTTCATCCAAAGACCTGAAAACCTGAATGTTCTCATGCGGGAAACCGCCTTCTATCAGACCATCGTATATGGGTTTTGTATGCTTAGGGCCAATCAAATAGACATAGTCTGCGACGCCTGCCATCACAAGCCCAAAAGCACGGTTCTCTGTTTCTTCCCTGTCTCCCAGTTCGACCATACCGGGTGTGACTACGATTTTCCTGCCTTCAAAGCTAGAGAGCACCTCCAAAGCAGCGCGCACACCGGAGGGATTTGCGTTGAAAGCATCGTCAATCACGATAATACCGTTGGATGTGGGCAGCATTTGCAATCTGTGCTCCACAGGCTGAATCTTACGAATGCCCAGCTTAATCTGCGCGGCGCTAAGCCCCAGCTTATGGGCGATGCACGCGCACCCAAGTATATTTTTGATGTTATGCTTGCCAAGCAGCTTTGTTTCGCAGGGAATACGTTCACCAAAAAGCACCAGATCAAAACGGCTGCCAAAGCCGCCCGTTTTTATATTCTCGGCGCGAACATCTGCCTTTTCATAATCGATCGCGAAAAGATGCTTTTCTATTTGCGTTTGTTCGTATAGTTTCCGGCATATTTCGTTATCCCCGGGGAAGAATGAACAGCCGGCTTGCGGCAGACTCTCTATCAACTCATATTTTGTTTTTGCAATAGTCTCTACTGTTCCAAAAGTATCAAGATGCTGAGGGCCTACAGATGTGATAAGACCGAATTTTGGATGGGCAAGGTCGCAAAGCTCCTTGATATCCCCCACATTCCGAGCCCCCATTTCCGCAATGAAGATCTCGTGGGAAGGCTTCATCATCTCCCGCACGACACGCGTTAAGCCCATAGGCGTATTGTAGCTGGACGGCGGAACCAAAACATTGTACTTTTCCGAAAGAATGGTACCCAGTATAAACTTGCAGCTCGTTTTGCCGTAGCTGCCCGTTATACCGATTACGATAAGATCGCTTCGCTCCGAAAGCTTCTTTTTTGCGTCATTTAGATACCAGCGCCTTACAACCGCTTCCACAGGCATTGCCATCAAGTTTCCATAAAAAACACCTTCTCCGATAAGAAGGAAAATCAGAAAGAGCGGCAAACCCGCAAGGATCGAGCCGGAAAGAACAAAAATATCAAGCAGCAAAAACGCGCCGCCAATAACCACATAGAAAATAGAAATAAAAACAAAAAGCCTTTTCACTCTGCTCGTATAGACAAGCGGCTTTTTTGCGTTCTGCACACGCGAACGTTTGCCGTACCTGAGTATGAGAATGATATAAACAACGCCTGCCGCTAAGAAGATGTATTGGCTGACATCAGGCAGAATGAGATTTATAAGGAGCATCAAAATCACGCCGCAAATCGAGACGATCATGGGAACTTTGTAGACCTGCTTCGTATAGCTGGACAGCCAATGGTATAGGTTTTTATTTTTATATCCTTCCAGCTGCAGCATATGTACCAGTCGCGTTGATGCAGCGGTCATGGCTGCAGCGCAAAGCACATAGACAGCCAAAAGGAAATATGTCGTCATGCATTATCCTCCAAAAAAGGTTGTCACGATACTGATATAACGGGCAAAGCAATCAAGAAACGCATAATGACCGGCTCCTTCAAACACCACAAGACCTGCATCGGGTATCTCTTTCTCCATTGTTTTTGCAAAGCTAAGCGGCGTATCCTGATCGTTTTCTCCCCAAATTAGCAGCGAGGGGCTTTTGATCGATTTCAGGTAATCTTTTAAGTCTAGATTTACAACGCGGACAAACACTTTTTTCATGCTGTCGCTAAGCACGCGATAATCAGCGGAGCCTGCATTTTTAACGCGCTTATCCACATCGACCCCGAAAACTAGAAGGACTTTATTAAAAAAACGTCCTCTGTTTAAACGCTTGGCGGCTTTAAACGTGTAAACTTTAAATTGCTGTTTGAGTGTTCTCTTTTTTCGCAATCCCGCGGCATCGGTAAAAACAATTTTGTCAACGAGCTCTGGATGCTGCGATGCGAGCAATATCGTCACGCGTCCGCCGAACGAATGACATATGATATGTGTTTTTTTAATGCCGAGCTGCTGTAAAAATAGACGTGTGAGCTCGGTATACTCGGGCACGCCATAAGTTTCGGGCGGTGCACCGCTGCCTCCGTGCCCCGGAAAATCCAACGCGGTGACACGGTAGCGTACTTTTAAGGCATCAATAACAGGGCGCATCGTCTGTATACTTGCACCCCAGCCGTGCAGCACCAGAACATCCTGACCGGTGCCTTGCTGCTCATATTGTATGTTAATGCCGTCGATTACGATATTCATACCTACTCAAATACTATTGTTTATTCTTGTCGATTATACATTCTTAAGGGTAAACTATCAAGGCGCGTTTTTTCCCTTCCACATAATGAGCGCGTCTTCATCCCCGTAATACTTTGGCCTTCTTCCCAGTGGCACAAAGCCAAACTTTCTATAAAGGCTGATCGCGCTTTCGTTGGACACACGGACTTCGAGTGTAAAAAAAGGCAGTCTGGTCTGCGTAAACAACGTTTCCAGCAGGCCCTGCCCTATGCCGCGCCTTCTGTACTCAGGCAGCACGGCAACGTTCATAATATGTCCTTCGTTATATATGATGTGCACACCGCAATAACCGGCCACTATGCCATCGGCTTCTGCCACAATATAATAAGCCAGTTCATTATCGCATATATCACTTCGCAGCGACTCGTATGACCACGGCAGCTTAAAGCAGGTTGTCTCAATATGATAGATCGCTTCTAAATCGCCGACAGCGGCCTTCCTGTAGATCACGCTCATTGTTCTTTGAGCGCACGGAGTCGTTCCGCCTGCGTTTCGCGAAGGTAAAACGGCTCAAGGCTGTAAGCATCATGCGTTATGCCTTTTTGGAACATGCTGAAACCGGACAATCCTACCGAACCGGCCCTTTGCATGATGATGCCTTTATGGGCAACGCGATAATGCGAATTGAAACCACGAATCTTATCCGAATAGTGTTCCGCGGCATCACCGAGGAACACTGTCGGCTGCCCTGAAAGCTCAGCGAGAACATCATCCAGCGGCAGCACGCGATAATCCGATATACGTTCCCCATTCCTGTATGTTGCTGTATAAGCCTCGCCGCGCCTTGCATCAATTACAGGACATACCAGCTCATCTGTCCCCGAAGCGTTGTATGCAAGCGCGTCTAGCGTGTTCACACCCGCTACAGGTTTCCCCGAAGCCTGCGCAAAAGCTTTCATCATACCGATGCCGATGCGCAGCCCCGTAAACGAACCGGGCCCCACAGCGCATGCGAACAGATCGATTTGCCGTATATCCAGCTCCGCACACGACAGGCAAAAATCAATCATCGGCCCCAGTGTTTCTGAGTGTGTGCGCTTATCGTTCATGTAAGCTTCCGAGAGTATTTTATTGTCGCCAAGCAACGCTGCTGAGCAAACGCCGCCCGATGTATCAACCGCCAGTATGAACATCTTTCGCCTCATCACTTATGATTTTTATTTGCCTAGTGCCGTTACCGTTGCCGGTAATATGAACATGAATATTTGCCCGAAGACCGGATGCAATTTGCGGCCATTCGATCACACATACAGAATCTTTTCCCAAGTCATCATAAAAGCCGATATGTTCAAGCTCCTCCTCGTCTTCTATGCGGTATAAATCATAATGGCAAAGCGTTAAGCGCCCTTGATATTGCCTCAATAAAGTAAACGTTGGGCTTGTGACCTCTTCCGCAACACCAAGCCCTTTGGCAATTCCCTTGGCCAGCACCGTTTTCCCTGCGCCGAGGCCGCCTATAAGAGAAACGACATCACCATTTTCTAATGTTGCTCCCAGCCTTTCACCTATCGAAAACGTCTCATCCGCGTTGCGCGTTTCAAATATACCGTTCATACCTTACCCTTTCCGATGTAAAGCAGTATAACCGAAACATTCTTTTTACGCAACGAGTCCTTTTTAGCGGTATTTATGCAGCAACGGAGAAAGCGGCTTATAAAGCAAGCCTGTTATACAGCAAATAACGAGACACTTGATAATGTTAAATGGAACGACTGCAAAAATGATATACGTCCACACACTCGTAATGCCGGAATTCACCGCTGCCGCTACATCAATAATGGCATCAACAGACGAGCCGAAAAATAAAGTGGCATAGAAGGGAATTAACACAAACGCATTCATGAGCGGTCCTACCACAAAGGACATCAGCGCGCTGCCGGAGACCATACCCCAAATGGCACATTTGCGCGATTTGTGATATTTGTAGATGATAGACGGAGGCAGAACGAGAGCCAAGCTGATCACAAAATCGGCGACTTCGCCGACACCCAAGGTTCCGGTAAACGGAAGGTAGATAAGGTTCTTGATGAACAGTATTGCCGTACCGGCGGCAGGCCCCAGCGCGAGCCCACCAATAAGTGCCGGAATGTTGCTTAGATCAATCTCTAGAAACGACGGCAGAAATGGCAGCGGCGTTTCTAAGAATCGCAAGATAGTGCAAATGGCGGCAAGTGCGCCCGCTGTGACGATCAACTTTATTTTCTTTGAAGCGGCAGAGTTGACAGACATATTTCTCCTTTCTTTTTCAGGGAAATAAAAAACCCCGAAAAGCTTCAGGGTTAACACACAAAAAAATGTGTTTCTTCTCTCATCCAGACTATACTGTCGGTTACGGAATTACACCGTATCAGCTTTCGCTCGCGGACTTTCACCGCCGGTAAGGGAATTTCACCCCACCCCGAAGACATACATTAAAGTTTTAATATATGAATCATACAATGTATATCCATATACGTCAATAAAAATGTTTACCAATTTTGATTGCTGAGTTTTGCTAAGTAATCTTCAAGGTCATCAAATGTGCTGAAAACGCGGCCTGCCGTCAGTGACTCCTGAATATCTGCGTCCAAACCGTCAAACTTAATTGCAATGTCAATATACTCATTGAGTGTGTCCTTACCCGCTTCCGTCCTAAAAACAGCCAGCCTGTCTCCTGACTTTTTGAGAATGTAATGGTTTGGACAGTAACACGAAAAGCAGCGCTTTATAACAACCTCTTCCGGCGTAAAGCTCACTATGCGCACATCGGGATATTTTTTTTGTAGCGCAGAAAAACCGATGCCAATCATGTCCGCGTCAGGCTCTGTTTGGATGGTCACATGGTGTGAGCACATCTCATAGACATAGTCCCATGTCATTACAGTCTCTTTTGTTATACGCGCGTCGTCTGCGCCTACGGGCAGCGCCGTCTCGGCCTCATCTTCTTGCGCGACGATACGCGGCTCACTTTCCGCCATCAAAAAACCGACCACACCGGAAATGATGACCATGAGCAAAATGGATAACAGTATGACTAACTTTTTGTGCTTACGAAAGAACATAAAAAACCCCGCAGACAAAATTGTTCACGGGGTATTTTTTGCACGAAAGCGCTAAGTTATTCTTCATCCATTACGGCATTATGGTAAACATTCTGTACGTCGTCGTTGTCTTCCAACATGTCGAGCATCTTTTGTATGCTGGCTTCCGTTTCTTCTGTTACGTCAACGGTGTTGGACGGCACAAGCTGCACTTCCGCCAACGCGAATTCGTAACCGGATTTCTCCAATGCTTCATATACGCTGGTGAACGATGCCACATCCGTTGTAATTTCCAGCGCATCTTCATCGTCCTGCACGTCCATCGCACCGGCATCCAGCGCTTCCAGCATCAGTGCGTCTTCGTCCAATTGGCCGTCTTTCTCTACAATAAGCACGCCTTTTCTTTCAAACATCCAGGATACGCAGCCTGTTGCGCCCAAAGAGCCGCCGTTTTTATCAAAGCTGTGCCTCACTTCTCCCGCAGTCCTGTTTCTGTTGTCTGTTAAGGCTTCAACAATCACTGCCACACCGCCCGGGCCATAGCCTTCATAGACAATAGATTCATAATTGATGTTGCCAAGCTCACCGGCTGCCTTTTTTATCGAACGCAATATCGTGTCATTGGGCATGTTATTAGCCTTGGCCTTTGCGACCACATCTTTAAGCTTTGAATTTGTTTCCGGGTCGCTGCCGCCTTCCTTCACAGCAACAGCAATTTCTCTGCCTATCTTCGTAAATATTTTACCGCGCTTTGCATCAGTGCGCTCTTTTTTGTGCTTGATGTTTGCCCATTTGGAATGTCCGGACATAAGTCACCTCGTCATAAAAATCTCTTTGGTATATTAACATAAAAAAATCAGGCGCACAATCCGTTAGTTAACCATGTTATCGGGCAAAAGGTTGAGCATGTCGTCTTCGTTGGCAACGTCGACAAAGCTTTGCGGTACATCACCCACAATGATGGTATCTGAAATCAACACTTGTGACGTAATTTCGACAGTTTGCGACACGCTTCCCATCAGTATACGTACAGACGCGTTGAGCACCAGGTAGATTTTATGCCGTGTCTGGTTAATACCCGCATCTTCAAATTCCGTCTGAAAGTCACTGGTCACCGAACCGACCGGCTCCACTTGTATGACGATGTTAGGGCCCCGCCCCGTCATCAGTTGTCCGCCGAGTATTGTCCCAATGGGTATGCCGATGCCTTGCTTACCAATACTTAAAATCTTTTCCTGTGCTGTATTGGCAGTTTGGGCAGCTAAGTTGTTCATCATAACGGCGTTTGCCGAAACAAGTGTTATTCTTCCGTTACTATCTTTTTCTATGTTGATGAGGTCCGAATAATTCACATCCGCGCCGATCGTTTCGCGTACAGCATCATTCATCGCTTTAACACCAATCGCGCGCAATTGCTCTTCCGTAATGCTCAATATCGTCGGGCGCATTGCCGCGTCGATCAGCAGATAGCCAATAAACGCCAGTATTAGTAATACTAACGCGATCCATCTTTTATAGCGTTTTTTCCTCGCTGGTTTCATACCATCACCATATATTAAGTTATGCGCAAATCATTAGCGGCATCACAGCAAAGCCGTAAAATGTAAATTAATCGCGAAATGGTGCCGTTTGAAACAAAGTATGTTATAATAAATAAAAAAATTTAAAGCAAGGGTGGAAATGCATGTTTAAGGACAATCCCTCACAACTGCACCGACATGAAGACAAGCCTGAAGGCTTTTTTAAAAAAATATTAAAATCGGTTTCCAAAGCTGTTAAATCGGCTGTTGCATATATCACATACGGTTTTAAGTTATTCATACATAAAGCTGCTGTGTTCCTTCATGTTTCCCGTAAAGACTCGGAAAATAGGCCTTCTGCCGTTTCATCCGAAACGCATGTTATCGGCAGTGTTAAAGATCCGTCTGTCCATGCCGGGAAGTTGAAGAAAAAGGAAAAAATACAGGTGGTTATCCCCCATATCTCTAAAGAGCATCTTTCGGGTGAGGGAAAAGAACACATCACGATGTTTCGTCCGCGTCGGCATAAGAACGGTGTGGTAATTAGCGTTATGCTGACTTCCGCCAAGCTCATACTCATCGCCATATTTATGATCGGGGCTGCGGGTGCCGGTACTATTGTGGGTATAGCCAAAGCTTATATGGAAACCACGCCCACTCTGGATATGGAGAAGATCGAGGATCAATCACAGACGACTTATCTTTATGATATGAACGGTCAGGAAATTGCGACGTATACAGGTGTGGAAAACAGAGACTGGGCTACAATTGATGAAATACCCGAAAAGCTGCAAAAAGCCGTTATCGCCATTGAGGATGTGCGTTTTGAATATCATTCAGGCATTGATATGAAACGCCTTTTGGGTGCTTTTGTCAGCAACCTTATGAACAGCAACGTTCAGGGCGGCAGTACGATCACGCAGCAGCTCATAAAAAACAGGCTTTTAAGCCCCGAGCGGACATATAAGCGCAAAATACAGGAAGCTTATTTAGCCATGCAGCTTGAGGAAACCTACAATAAGGAACAAATACTTGAGGCCTATTTGAATACCATCCATCTGGGCGGCTCTAATTATGGTGTCAAGACCGCGGCAATGGATTACTTCGGAAAAGAGCTGAATCAGCTCACACTGCGCGAATGCGCGATGCTCGCGGGTATCACGCGGTATCCCTATTACTATAATCCAAGAACCTGTTACTACAAAACCAATCATCCTGAACGCGTCAATGACAGAACAGATAACGTTCTGACGCAAATGTATAAAGCGGGCTTTATTACGAAGGAAGAGTATGATGACGCGCTTGTGGAGTCTGTTCATGTCGAAGAGAAATCCAAAGTCGCTGAAATGTATAAAATGCCTTACTTCGTCGAATATGCCATTTATGATGTCATCACGCATATCCTCAAACAGAGGAACATGATGGATACGAAAGAAAACCGTGCTCAGATCGATAACGAGATTCGCACAAACGGTTACCGCATATACACCACAGTCGATCCGAAAATACAAACAGCTGTAGAACAAAGCCTTGCGAATTGGGATAGATATCCCAAGCTGGAATATAAAGAAGACTCAGTGAAGCGGATCACCAATGACGACGGAACGGTAACGGAGATTATACAGCCACAGGCGGCTGCTGTTGTGATAGAGCAGAGCACCGGCCAGCTTAAAGCCGTTGTGGGCGGGCGTACCACCCCCACAGCCAGAAAAACGCTGAACCGGGCTTATGACACCTCAATGCCCGTCGGTTCGTCTATTAAGCCTATTGCAGTTTATGCCCCGGCAATTGACAAGGGCGCCTCAGATGGTACTATTGTTCCCAATATGCCTGTTAAAATTGAAGGCTGGGACGATAATGGCGGCAAAGGATATCCCTCGGGCGGCGCATCAAAATATGGACCTGTGACGCTGCGCACGGCGGTTGTCAGATCTTTGAACAGCGCAACGGCATGGACGCTCCTCAATCTTGTGAAGTTGGATGACTCATACAACTATCTTGTCGATATGGGCATTAACCCGAACCATATACAAAAAACAGGCTCCGGCCTCGGTTTGGGCGCTTCGGGTATCACCCCAATAGAAATGGCTGGCGCTTACGCCACAATTGCCAACATGGGTGTTTATTTGGAGCCGCTATCGTTCACGGAGGTCACAGATAAAGACGGCAACATCATACTTAGTGCCGACGAGATACGTGAACAGCGAAAAGTCTTTGAGCCCTCAACGGCATGGATTGTTACAGACATGCTTGTGAACGCCGTTAAAAGTGGTACGGGTACAAAAGCCCAGATCGAAGGCATGACGATTGGAGGCAAAACGGGAACCAACCAGGAAGCCAAGGGTGTGTTCTTTGCCGGTATCTCACCCTATTATACGGCGACATTGTGGATCGGCCATGACGATTTTAAACCGCTTGACAGCGATGTTTACGCCTCCAGTTCAGCGGCACCGCTTTGGAAGGATTTTATGTCCAAAATACTGGAGGGAAAAGAAAATAAACCGATAATCGATGCCACGCCGGAATCGTTGGGTCTCGTGTCCGCGAAAATCTGTCAGGTTTCAGGCAAGCTCGCAACGCATGACTGTGCGCTAGATGAGCTTCATCCGCCGCAAACAGCCTATTTCCGTAAAGGTACACAGCCTACAGAAAATTGTGATGTTCATTTTTCTAAAAATATCTGCCAGGTAAGCGGCAAGCTTGCAACGCACAATTGTCCGACCGAAACTGTTGTGCCTAAGTACTATATGTTCCTGCCGGCCGATTCGATATACTGGAAGTTTACTAGCAATCAACGCGCCAAATATATGCCCAACATGGCAACGGCGCTTGGTGGCGGGCTTTCCATAAATGATCTGGAACCCAGTATGCCGGAATACTATACATATTATTGCGATATCCATACGGATGCATGGGCGGCAGAACAGACGATGCGAGCCAACGCGGTGACCAATGCAAATGCACAAATCTCCGCTTCGAATCAGCTGTTATCAGACCCCGCCTATATGCTTACATCCGAAGACCAATTGACGCTCACAAATAAGATCGATGAGCTTAAAACCCTCTTGGCTGATGCTGCATCCACCTCGGGGGCGATCGACCAGAAAACAGCTGAGCTTAAACAGCTGACGGATATGATGATAGCGCTTTATACTCCACAACCCGTAACACCATAGTTTATGGCATATAGTTTTCTTCATCCAATACATGAATTCTGACATTTGAGGAGGGCGGCCCGCAAAGACGCTCTCCTTCCATTTCTATCTCGGGATGTACAGGAACCACATAGTAATCATAGATATGCCCATATTCTGCTGTGAAGTCGTTGACGGTAATCTTTGACGCAGCGCCTGCATATTCACCTATCATTTCCAGCGTGCCCAAAGAGACATCCTTTCTCATCACTCTGTAAACCACAAAGCTTTCTTTCGGCGAAAAGCTCAAGTATGGCAAACCACCGTCACCGCTTGTCGCTGTCAAATCATCGGGCGGAGACGGTACCGCCCAATATGAAGTGTATTGTGTCGGGACAGTATCATCAGTGAAGTATTCCAGTGTTGTTTGCTCTTCGGGAGTAAACGCGCTGGCCAGCATCGGTTGATTGCCGTTTTCAAGAGATTGAACATCGATTCGGACAGCCACAATATCTTCGGGCTGCAAGAAATCCGGCGCTTTTGTGTCCTTATAAATGCCTTCAAAAAGTTTATTTAACATCAAGGCGGGAAAAGTTCCTCCCGTTACATCCGCGGGCAAGCAATGTTTTTGGTCAGTACTGTCAAACCCCATCCAACAGCACATCGTGTACTGGGCATTATATGCGACGGTCCAAGCATCACGGTTATCCTCCCCCGCTCCGGCTGTGCCTGTTTTTGCAGCAATCGAAACGCCTTGTACGCTCACACGTTTGGCTGTACCTGTCGCAGCGGCGGTTTCCAGCATTGATGTCATGAGGAAGGCTGTCTCCGGAGACAGAACGCTTGTTTTTGTCTCAGGTCTTTTATAGATGACCTCTCCGGTTCCGTCTTCAATTTTCGTGATACAGGACGGATATGTGTAGTAACCGCCGTTGGCAAACGGAGTAAAAGCGTTGCCCAGGCAAAGCGGTGATACACCCGTTGTAAAACCGCCAAGCGCCAATGTCAGGCCGTTATCTTTATTTTCAAACGGTATACCAACCTGTGAGGCATATAGCTTAGCCGCATCAACACCGAGCGTATCCAGCACCCTAACGGCAGGCAGGTTGAGTGAGCTGGCTACGGCTTGACGCAAAGTGACCCAGCCCGCATAGTTGTCGGAGAAATTCTTTGGCACATAACCGCCGAAATCCTCTTTTTCGTCGAGTACTAACGTTGTGGGCGTGTACCCCAGCTTTTCCAGCGCCGGTGCATACACCATAACCGGTTTAATGGCGGAACCCGGCTGGCGTTTGATATCCATGGCACGGTTGATGCCGCGGCGTGTTTCATATTTCCGGCCGCCAACAATAGCACGTATTTCGCTTGTTTTGCTGTCAAGTATCACAAGCGCCGCCTGACATAGCTCACCGTCTTCGGCATCGCTTGGAAAATTATCCGCATCTTCGAATAGTGTTTCCACCCTATCCTGAAGCCCCTGATCCAGCGTCGTGTATATTTTATATCCGCTGGAAAGCAGCTCTTCACTGTCCATCATTAGTATGTCTTCCGCTTCCGACAGCACCATATCAATGTAGAAACCATATTCTTCTTCTGTTTTCTCACTCAATACAACAGCTTCCTGCTTAGCCTCACTCTCTTCTCGCGCCGAAATAAGGCCCTCCTTTGCCATAATAGAGATAACTAAGTTTCTTCTCTCAATGGATTTTTGCAGATCAATATGCGGTGCGTAGTGAGTCGGTGCTTTGATGACTCCGGCCAGTAATGCAGCTTGTGCAATGGAAAGTGATTTTGCGCTGATTCCAAAATAGGTTTTGGCGGCAGCTTCAATGCCGTATGCCCCGTTTCCAAAATAAATATAATTGAGATACATCTCCAGTATCTTGTCCTTGGAATAGACCTGTTCAAGTTCGTAAGCCATCACAGCCTCTTGCAGTTTGCGTGATATTGTCTTGACTCCCGTTAAAGAGGTATTTTTGACAAGCTGTTGAGATATCGTGCTGGCCCCTTGTTTGAAACTTCCGCTCTTCAAATCTTCGAGCAGCGAACCCGCGATACGTATAAGATCAACACCGCCGTGTTCGTAGAAACGAGCATCTTCTATAGCGATAAATGCATTCTTAACATGTTCGGGTATCTGCGTAATGGGAATGTAGACGCGGTTTTGTTTACTATATAATGCTGCTGTCTCCAAACCGTTTTTATCATAAACGAGCAGCGTTTGCTGCATCTCTCCAATTTTATGAGGATCAAATTCCTTCCATTCATCAAGCCCCATCAAATAAGAAGCGGCAAAGGTAACACCTGATAACGACAGTGCGATAATACTTAACATCGTATACTTAAAAACACTGAATATTTTATGAAATATGCGGGATATCGGCCCTTGAATATGTCTGTGTTTTCCCATGCTTATGATGTCCTTTTATCTTCTTCGACCTAGAAAATAGACTATCCGATTTAAGGCCTGAATATGTTTTTCGACACCAACCAAAATTTAGCATGAAAACTAGCCAATTTTCGGCAAAAGCTCTTAAAGGAAACATGCATGACAAAAAGAATACGTTATGGATCACCTTGAAAGGATGAAGTGTATGCACATTAGAGTCAAACAACAAAGCGATATTATCACGGCATATGTATACGGCGAGCTTGACCATCACAGTGCTGAACAGGTTAAAGACGAACTCGACAGCCTGATACGTCGCTTTAATGAGATTGATCTTGTGCTCGATTTGACAAACTTGAGCTTTATGGACAGCTCGGGCCTGGGCGTGATACTGGGCCGTTACAAAAAGCTCAAAGCAAAAGGTGGAAGTATGTATATTAGAAATGCCAATAGTCAGATCGAGAAAGTATTTCATGTCAGTGGTATTTATCAAATTATTAAAAAAATTAAGTAATCGGGGGCGCATATGGAAAACAAAAACACCATGGAATTAAAGCTGCCCAGCCTTTCTGTTAACGAAGGCTTCGCACGCAGCGTTGTGGGCGCATTTGCCACACAGCTTGATCCTACGCTTGAAGACATCGCGGACATTAAAACAGCGGTCTCTGAGGCCGTCACAAACGCTATAGTCCACGCGTATCCCGACAGGGTCGGCGAGATATGCATCCTGGCTTCACTTGATAAGCATACCATCACGATCGTGGTGCAGGACAACGGTATCGGGATCACTGATATTGATCAAGCCAGACAGCCGTTTTACAGTACGGCAGGTGATGAATCGCGTTCGGGCATGGGCTTTACCGTCATGGAAACGTTTATGGATGAGGTCACAATTGAATCGACACCCGGGAAAGGAACGACGGTTGAGCTGAAAAAGAAGATCGCCGCTCAAGGTTAAACACATGGCAAACAAAGGTGTGCTCTCGCACGAAGAGAGCCTGCGGCTTATAAAAGCAGCGCAGCACGGCGACGACGACGCCAAGGAAACGCTTATCATCCGCAATACCGCGCTGGTGAAAAGCATCGTCAAAAAATTTCTAAATCGCGGTGTAGAATTTGAAGATCTGATGCAGATCGGCAGCCTGGGACTTGTTAAGGCAGTGCTGGGTTACGATCCAAAATTCGATGTGCGCTTCTCCACGTATGCCGTTCCGATGATCGCGGGAGAAATCAAGCGGTTTTTACGTGACGACGGTATTATTAAGGTCAGCCGTTCGCTGCGTGAAAAGTCATTTGAAATATTCAGCGTCAAAGAAATATTAAAATCAGAGCTCAAGCGAGAGCCCACAATTGATGAGCTCTCTAAGCGCCTTGATATGTCGCCCGAAGATATCGTTTTTGCGATGGAAGCGGTACGCAGCCCTGTGTCAATTTTTGAGCCCGCCTTTGATGACGATAATTCAAAGACACTGCTCATAGATACAATGGCTGAAAATGACGACAGTGACATGATCGATACGATTTTGTTAAAGGAACTGATACAAAAACTTGATCCCAAAGAGCGCCAGCTCATCATGCTGCGCTATTACAGCGATAAAACACAGATGGAAATTGCCGAAATACTCGGCGTATCACAGGTTCAGGTCTCACGTCTTATTACCAAAACATTAGATAAATTAAGAAAAGCTGTCGAATAGCTTTTCTTTGCATTCCTTTCTTGTAAATAATTTTAATTTCAATGCGCAATAATACAATTATGGCTTGCTTGATTCCTGCAAGAACGAGATTTTTAGGATAAAGGAGCGTGCTTTTTTTGTCACGGAAAAGGTGGGGTATGATTGTTGTGATATGTGTATTTATTATAGCTGTGCTGGTTTTAGCTATATTCTTGCTGCAGCCTCATCTGAACCGTTACGCGGATGCATGGTATGTATAGATGCAAAAAGATATCTACTTCAGCTTGGAAAAAACGGCATATACAAATAACGTTCGCGTAACGCTTCTGGATTTCTGCAAGGTTATTGGCGCTGATACCGAGACATTGAAATGTATTCATTTTGATATTTCCGGCGAAGCGCTGTGTGTGACGGCATTTGATGTGGCCCAAAGGATTATGGCGATATACCCTCAAGCGAGTGTAAATAGCTTAGGCGCTGCGGAGTGCAGTATTTTCATAAAGCACAAAAAGCAAAGCAAAGCCATGGCAGCGCTGAAATTACTTTTTCTTTGTGCCGTCATGTTCTTTGGCGGCGCTATTGCTATCATGACCTTTCATGAAGATGTCGGCATGCGCAGTGTCCAAAACTCGATATATACCTTTTTCACTGGTATTCGTTCAGGCAATGCACTGATCGTTAGCATACCGTATACGATCGGTATTGCGATCGGTTTTATCGTGCTGTTTGGGCTCTTGGATGGAAGAAAGAAAAAGCCGTCAGTGCTGGATATCGATATACACGAGCAGGAAAAAGCGCTGCGAGACTATATGGCTACAAAAAGCAAAATGCATAATGGGTGATATTCTGGCTGGGCTTACCGGTCTGTGTACCGGCGTTGTGTCTGGAGGTGCGCTCTGCGCCTTTTATATCGCACTGGGTATATTCTCGAAGTCCGCCCTAAGCATAGGACTTAAAACATCCGGCATGCCGCTGGCAATAAGCAGCGCGCTTGGCGGCCTTGCGGGCACGGTGATGACACTCTATAACGTGTCTTTGGCCCGTTTGACTGTCGCAGCGCTAGTGTTCGGATTATTTGCCGGTATTTATGTGGGTATCTTTATAGCCTGTCTTGCGGAAGTCACGGATATGATACCTGTTACAAAAAGCAGAGGCTTTACAAAGCGGGCCATAACGCTGGTTCTGATGACATTCGTCATTGGTAAATTGGCCGGATCCTTAGCCTATTGGCTGTCCGATTTATTTTGAGAAAGGGATAAGTATGAACAGTTATGTAAAAATACCGGAAAGCAATGTCGGTAGCCTTAAAAATCTAGAGGAAAGCGAAGAATTCGCAAAAGCTGTTCCGGAAAGACAAAAGAAAATTTGAAGGTGTGATATGGACATTAAAAAAAATGTGGACGAGACTAATTATCAGGAATATGTCAAACAGTCTATGCCCAAAAGCAACCTGATCAAGGAATGCGCAATGGCATTTCTCGTGGGTGGCTTGATTTGCGTTTTTGGCGAGGCCATTAACGATTTTGCAAAGAATGTGCTGAATTTGGATGAGGAAGGTGTGAGTGCGTTTCGTTCCGCGTTGCTCATTTTCTTGGGTGCTTTGTTTACGGGCATCGGCATCTATGACGTGCTGGGGCGTATTGCAGGTGCCGGGTCTATCGTTCCGATCACTGGATTTGCAAACTCCATCGTCGCCCCCGCTCTCGAGTATAAATGGGAAGGTTACATACTCGGCGTGGGCGCAAAGCTATTCACCATAGCGGGACCGGTGCTTGTTTACGGCATCAGCGCATCGGTGCTTGCGGGAATAATCTATTATATCATAGGAGTGATTTAATATGGGAATTCGTCTTGGACCAAGAACAGTGCAATTCAGCTCTCCTCCCAATATACTCTCATCGGCTTCTGTCGCAGGAAAAGCCGAAAAGGATGGGCCTTATGGTGATTCTTTCGACATAACCTTTGATGATGATCTTTGGGGAGAAAAAACATACGAGCTGGCTGAACGAAAAATGTTTCAGAAAGCTGTGGAAACCGTGATTGAGCGCGCATCGCTGAAACCAGATGATATTTCGTACTTGTTTGGCGGCGATCTGCTCAATCAGATCATTTCTTCAGGCTTTGCCGCACGCGAGCTGAAAATCCCGTTTGTCGGCCTTTACGGCGCTTGTTCAACCATGGCCGAATCCTTGATGCTGGGAGCCATGGCTGTGGACGGTGGCTTTGCCGAATATGCCGTCTGCGGGACAAGCAGTCACTTTGCAACAGCCGAGAGACAGTTTCGTTTCCCTCTTGAGCTGGGCACGCCCAAAACGCCCACATCGCAAAATACCGTCAATGCGTCTGGAGCTGTGCTGCTGACATCCCTGCGAGGAAAATATCCTGCTGTCACACACGCCACGGCAGGCCGCGTCGTCGATATGGGTATCAATGATGTGAATAACATGGGCGCTGCCATGGCTCCGGCAGCGGCAGAAACGATTATAAGCCATCTTGATGAAACCATGCGCGGTGATGATTATTATGATCTTATCATTACAGGTGACCTTGGGACTTTTGGAAGCGAGCTTCTCATAAAGCTAACCAATGATAATGGGCATGATTTAAGTGCAATACACAGGGATTGCGGCGCGATGATCTATGGAGGCGATCCGCAGATGCATTGCGGCGCCAGCGGCTGCGGCTGCAGCGCTTCCATGCTAAGCAGCTATTTTCTTAACGAAATGAAGGCTGGAAACATCAGTAAAATACTTTTTGTGGCGACGGGCGCGCTGCACAGCCCGACAAGCGCGCTTCAGGGCGAAACCGTTCCTTCCATCGCTCACGCGGTTTCTATTGAAATGGGGTATGGACAATGAACTACTTATGGGCATTTATTGTGGGCGGGCTGATATGTCTCGTCGGACAGATATTGCTTTCCAAAACGAATATGACGCCTGCACGCATACTCGTGCTCTTCGTCACATTGGGCGTTGTATTGACGGCCGTCGGCGTATATGAGCCGCTTGTAAAGCTTGGCGGCGCGGGCGCAGAAGTGCCGCTCACAGGCTTTGGTTATGCCCTTGCCAAGGGCGCGTTTAAAGCCGTCGATGAAACGGGCCTGCTGGGTGCGTTTTCGGGTGGTGTGGTGGCAACGGCCGCAGGTATTACAGCCGCAGTGCTGTTTGGTTATCTCGTGGCGTTGATATTCAAACCCAAGACAAAAAAATGAGCGGCCTATCAATGCCGCTTACCATTTAATCGTGTTTGGGCAGTACCTTTTCAAGTATCTCCTTGATTGGGTTTTCATCGAGAACGCCGTTTCTGTCAGCGCCGCGGAAACAGAGCACTAGCGAACCGGGGCCCGCATGTAAACCCAGTACTGGCGTTAAAAAATCGATCCTGATTTCTTTGAGCTTCGGAAAAGCCTCCATAAGCTTGTTCTTTAAAGCAAGCCCCAAAGAAACGTCTCCCCCATGTGCGATGTATGCGCTCTGCGTAAACGCTGTCGCGTTCTTAAGCATCTTGCTGACCATCAGCGATAACGCCTGCCTCATGCCGCGGGCGTTCATGAGGAACGTTAACTTGCCTTCGTTATTCACAAAAAGAATGGGCTTTAAGTGCAGCAATCCGCCCAACAGCGCTTTGACATGGCTGATACGCCCGCCGCGACGAAGATATTTGATGTCGCCCACTGTAAAAATCAGATTATACTCCTCGGAAAGACGCACCGCGTAGTCGTAAGCCTCGTCCAGTGTTATGTCGGCGCGTTTTGCTGCCACATCATGTGCAAGCGCCGTGATAGAAAAGCAGCCAGTCCTTGTATCAACGATTCTTATGCGGGCTTCGTACTTTTCTGAAAGCTCGTCTGCAGCTTGACAAGCGCTCTCATACGACCCGCTTACCTTGCTGGACAGGGAAAGGTGGAGAATATCTCGTCCTTGAGCCAGTATAGGCTCCCAAGCGCTTCTAAAGCTCTCTGGATTAGCCTTAGATGACTGTGCCAAATGACCTTGCTCTATTTGGTTGTAAAAGAACTGCCGTTGCTCATCATTTTCAAATTTGTCGATATGGTCTATGCCGTCCAGCGTATAAGAAAGATAAACCATCACAAAATCATTGGTTTTCATTTCTTCCGCTGTGACACACGCCGTCGAATCTATGCTGATTACAAATTGACCCAAGAGTTGATATCCCTTCTTTTTCTGTTAATAGTACCTTTTTTACGTATAACAAATCAAGGTTTGTGCTCATTGTTAATCATTTGTTTATCATTTATCCATATTAGTAACGGAATTGAAAGATATATACGGTAAGTTTGTATAGCATAGAATGATTAGCATATTAATAAAAGGCATCCATGATTTATAATTACTGGGATTCAAGGCCTATTATAAAACGAAAGCCACCCGTTTGGTGACTTTCACTGCAAACAATTTGCTTACCTTTGACGATCATGAAGAAGCAGACAAAAAGCCGACTTATGTCAGCCGACTTAGTTATGGTTGTTTGTCGTCAAAGCGATTAAGAACAGCGGTCCAGTGATAAACTATATACTCTAAGATTCACTTTCAGTACCGTTGAGTATGACGATGCGACCGGCTCCCAGCGGATCTGCATAGTTTGCGGGATCATACTCCGAACCGCTGATGTAATCCGTCAGTGCGTCTGCGTCAAGGATAAACTCATCCATGATCATCTCTCCGGAAGAGAACATGCTGTATCCGTTCCCGAAATTTTTCAGAATATAATTAACGGAAACGAGTGTATATTTCTTTGCCGGGTCAAGCGCTTCCCCGCCGACCGTTACATTTTTCACGCGGCGATCGCCGGCGACAGATACAAACATACCGTCTTCGTCAACCTCTACAGTGCTAGGAATATCGGCATGGATCTCAAAGGCCATACCCGATACATGCAGGAATCCGCCGTTCTCCTCCGGCCACTGATCGGCAGAGAACTCCAGCGCATCCAGTATAGTCTGCCCGCTAACAGAGACCTTACACAGAAGGTTTCCAAAGGGATTCACCTCCAGCACATCACCATAGGTAATCTCTCCGGGTTTTAGATCGGCGCGTATTCCACCGCCATTGATAAATGCGATATCCGCTTCACCCGCCGCGCGATATGCGTCGGCGCAGAAATCACCAAGGTTGGTTTCCGAATTGCGAATAATCCTTGTTCCTGTTTCGGGATCGTCTGTAACAAGCGGTATGTCCAGAACGCCCACAACGGTATTCAGCTTTTCTTCATACTTGCCTTTTATTTGGGCGATCAGCGCGGTGATATCCTCATCTCTCTGCTCCATTCCCGAAACCAATCCGGTGGTAATATTGCCGTTCTTATCAATATAAAGCAGACCGATATTTTCAAGCTTACTCCCGGTGGAGGACAGCAGCACCCTGTTCCCATCCTTGTTCTTCACGCGCTCACATTCGAGAACGCTGTGAGAATGTCCATCCAACACCACATCAATTCCATTGGTATTGGCGATCAAATCGTTTGAAGTAAACGGTTCAGAGCCGGCTTCGATTCCCAGGTGAGCAAGCACAACAACATAATCCGCTCCTTCCTTGCGCGCAGCATCTACCGAGTCCTGTACAGCACGGTATAAGGTTTCGCCGGTCGGTTCCCCTAAAAAACCGTAAATAAACGCGTTACTTTCATTCATAAAATAAGCAGGCGTGCTGGAGGTCAGTGTCTCCGGGGTAGAGACACCCACAAATGCAAGCTTCACGCCGTCTGCTTCTAAAACCGTGTAGGACGGATATGGTTTATCGTTCGAGCCTTCTTTTGTAAAATTAACGGACAGTAAAGGGAAATCTGCCATTTTGGCTAGCTCCGCGACCCTTTCCGGGCCGCCGTAATCGAACTCATGGTTTCCCAGCGCCATAGCATCATAGCCAACGCGGTTCATAATTTCTATGATATCCGACCCGGTGGAAAATGAACCGATGGCCGCACCCTGTATAGCGTCACCGGTATCTACAAGCAGCACTTCACAACCATCCGCCTCAAGGCTGCTCTTATATGCCGCAAGCCCGGCATATCCAATATTGTCTTCCACGGCACAGTGAACATCTCCTGTGTAAAGCACGGCAATATCCGCTGCTCTTTCTTTCATTTCACTTTGGTTTTGTGAGCACCCAATAAGCGTGCAAAGTGCCAAAACTGTGCAAAGCAAAACCGCCACAAGGCGCTTCACACGTGTTCTTTTACAATTTTCTTTCATGTTATTCCCTGACATCTATATTTATAGCACCCCTCACACGATCTCATAATAACACGGCGATGCCTCATCTCACACGTTCAGATTCCCGTTAAGAATCTTTTATACAACGAAAGCCACCCATCAGGTGACTTTCAGTACATACTATTTGGTGCCGAAGACCGGACTTGAACCGGTACGGTGTTGCCACCGCGGGATTTTAAGTCCCGTGCGTCTGCCGATTCCGCCACTTCGGCAAGCACCCTCATATTCAGTTAAACGCCCCCCGTTTTTTGGACTCAATCAGTTTAACATTTCACTATCGTTTGTGCAAGTATATTTTTATTATTGAATGCTTATTCTTTTATTAATTATCAAAGCCCCTCAGATAGGCAAATTGCATACATGAGAGGCTTTGAGATCTTGCATTTTAGCGCATCAGCTTGCAGATATTGTTGCTGAATGCAAGTGGGTCTTCTATGGACAGCCCTTCCATGAGCAAAGCCTGATTATACAGCAGCTCCGTGTAGAGCTTGAACTTGTCTTTATCGTTTTCAAAAGAATCTTTTAGCGCTGTATAAACATCGTGGTTCTTGTTGATTTCAAGTATCTTCTCAGCGGAAATTCCGGGGCTATCGGGCATGGTATTTAACACCTTTTCCATCTCGATGGATACACTGCCCTCGCTGGTCAGGCAAACCGGATGCGTTTTAAGCCGCTTAGACAGCCGCACATCCTTCACCTTGCTGCCCAGCTCTTCCTTCATGGCCTTGAAAATGTCTGCGCTTTTATCCTCAGCTTCCTTGGCCTCATCCTTTGCCTCTTCTTCGATACCAAGGTCCCCGCCCGATACGGATTTAAACTCTTTCTCCTTGTAATTCATCATCATACTAATGGCGAATTCATCCACATCTTCAGTAAAGTAGAGAATCTCATAGCCCTTATCAAGCACCATTTCGGTCTGCGGCATTTTGTCGATGCGCTCTATGGAATCGCCGGACGCATAATAGATGTATTTCTGGTCTTCCTTCATGCGTGATACATACTCGGCCAGCGTGACCATATTTTTCTCGCTGGAGGAATAGAACATCAGAAGATCCTGCAAGTCTTCTTTATCCATGCCGTAGTTGTTGTATGTACCAAACTTAAGCTGTCGTCCGAAAGATTTATAGAAGGTCTCATACTGCTCTCTTTCATTTTTCAGCAGGTTCTCCAGCTCGCCTTTGATTTTATTCTTAATGTTCTTTGCAATCAGCTTAAGCTGGCGGTTGTGCTGAAGCAGCTCTCTGGATATGTTCAGCGACAAATCGTCTGATTCCACCATACCCTTAACAAAGCTGAAATAATCAGGAAGCAGCTCCGCGCACTTGTTCATGATCAGTACGCCGCTGGAATAAAGCTCTAAGCCTTTTTCATATTCCTTTGTATAAAAATCATATGGCGTCTTTTCGGGTATGAACAAAACCGCGTTATAGCGCACTGTGCCTTCCGCTTTGATATGTATGTGCCTTAAAGGCTTGTCAAAGCCGTAGTGCTTTTCGGAATAGAAACGATCATAGTCTTCGCTCTTAAGCTCCGATTTGTTCTTCCTCCAGATCGGAACGCGGCTGTTGATGACCTGCTCCTCCACGAACGATTCGTATTCGTTTTCTTTGCCTTCCACCGGGCGGCTTTGGCTTATATCCATCTTGATGGGATAACGTATGAAATCCGAATGCTTTTTAATCAGCGCGCGCAGACGATATTCCTCCAGATATTCATCGTAATTCTCTTCCTCGGTGTTCTCTTTGATTTTGAGTATGATCTCGGTACCTACGCTGTCTTTTTCTGTGGGCTCTATAGAATAACCCGAAGCGCCTTCAGATTCCCATATGTAAGCCTCGCTGCTGCCCAGCGCTTTGCTGATGACTGTCACTTTATCGGACACCATAAACGCTGAATAAAAGCCCACGCCAAACTGGCCGATGATATCATACCCGTCTTTGATCTCATTTTCCTTCTTGAAGCGTAAGGAGCCGCTCTTGGCGATGACGCCGAGGTTGTCCTCCAGTTCCTCTTTGGTCATACCAATACCGGTATCAACGATTCTCAAGATACGTTTTTCTTTATCGGGGAATATTTTGATATAATAATCACTGCTGTTGAAGACGACCGACTCATCTGAGAGCGCTTTATAATAGATTTTATCAATCGCATCACTCGCATTGGAAATCAGCTCACGCAGGAAAATTTCCTTGTGCGTGTAAACGGAATTGATCATTAAATTGAGCAGTTGTTTAGACTCCGCTTTAAATTGTTTTTTTGCCATTGTTAATCTCTCCTTTAAAGCTTTTCCTCTTAGCACTCTCCGCGAACGAGTGCTAATAACAGTTTATCATTTTATGGCTTTTTGTCAATAACGCAAAAAGGAATAAAGTTTGAATAGTATCATAATTCCATGCCGTAAAAGATTTATAAAAGCAAAAACCTCAAGAGCATCACGCTGATGAGGTTTGCTAATGGAGGCGCCACCCAGATTTGAACTGGGGCATAAAGGTTTTGCAGACCTTGGCCTTACCACTTGGCTATGGCGCCTTATGCACTTTGATAAAAACACGACACATAGAATCTATATGCCGACCGAATGGTTTTAATATCTCCCGGTGTTACCCGGGAGATACAGCTACCATGTGGAGCGGAAGACGGGATTCGAACCCGCGACTTCGACCTTGGCAAGGTCGCACTCTACCACTGAGTCACTCCCGCTTGTTCTTAACGGCCTTGTCACTTTAAGTCTCTATTGGCGACCCGGAAGGGACTCGAACCCTCGACCTCTAGCGTGACAGGCTAGCGTTCTAACCATCTGAACTACCGGGCCATACTGGTGGGAACAGTTGGGCTCGAACCAACGACCCTCTGCTTGTAAGGCAGATGCTCTCCCAGCTGAGCTATGCTCCCCCTTTTAAGAGCCCTTGCGTAACGAAGAACGCTCCGAAATTGTATAATAGACATGACGCGGTGTCAAAAACCAAAATCATTGATTATCCGTATTTATAACTTAATAACTCGATTATAATCTGTTTTTCATTTGTATACTAGAATTATCGCTATCTGCGCTTTTCAAGTTCGGCAAAAACCTCGGCAGGCGTAAGACCGCGCTCGCATAGAAGAACCAGCAAATGATACAGAAAGTCAGCGCTCTCATAGCGTATTTCATCTGGCGCTGCGTTCTTAGCGGCGATAATGATTTCGGCGGCTTCTTCCCCCACCTTCTTGCATATCTTATCGATACCTTTGTCAAAAAGATAGTTGGTGTAAGACCCTTCCTTGGGGTTATCTCTGCGGTCTTCTATGACAGCGAACAGCTCGTCTATAATGCCGTATCCGCCCGAGAATTCATCCTTGCCATATAAAGACTCGAAGAAGCACGAATAATGGCCTGTATGGCACGCTGGGCCTTCCTGAGACACGAGCGCGAGCAATGTGTCGCCGTCGCAGTCCAGCTTAAGTTCCCGCAGCGTCTGAAAGTGTCCCGAAGTCTCCCCTTTGCGCCAAAGCTTTTGGCGGCTTCTGGAGTAATACACCATACCGCCCGTCTCCAACGTCATTTCGAGAGACTCGCGGTTCATATAAGCCATCATCAGCACGTTGTGCGTTTTGACATCCTGCACAACCACGGGCACAAGTCCCTTTTCATCAAATTTCACATTGTCAATATTCATTCTGTCTTCTCCTCTATAATCTGACCGGTATGTTTTCTCGTTTTAAATAGTCTTTGACGTCACCAACGGTATATACGCCGTAATGAAACAATGAAGCCACCAGCACCGCGTCCGCGTTGGCGAGCGTGATCGCATCTCTAAAATGCTCCAGCGTCCCCGCGCCGCCCGACGCTATGACCGGAATACGCACAGCCTCGGATATGGCTTTCGTCAACGGCAGATCATAGCCGTCCTTAGTGCCGTCCGCGTCCATACTGGTAAGAAGTATCTCACCCGCGCCCAGACGCTCCGCCTGCGCCGCCCACGCAACCGCGTCGCGCCCCGTATTCACACGCCCGCCGTTGAGATAGACCTCCCAGCCGCTGCCGTCAGCTTTGCGTTTCGCGTCGATCGCGCAGACCACGCACTGGCTGCCGAATTTCTCCGCCGCCTCGGATATGAGAGTCGGATTCTTAAGAGCCGCCGAATTCACCGAAATCTTATCCGCACCGCGCCGCAGCATTTCCCGAAAATCGTCGACCGTCCGCATCCCGCCGCCCACCGTGAGCGGTATGAAAACCTCCTCGGCCGTCCGTGCCACCACATCGCTCATGATGCTGCGTTCGTCGGATGAAGCCGTGATATCCAAAAATACAAGCTCGTCCGCTCCCTGTTTGTTAAACATCTTCGCGAGCTCGACGGGATCTCCCGCGTCGCGTATATCCACAAAATTAACGCCCTTGACCACACGCCCCGCGTGCACGTCCAGACAGGGTATGATTCGTTTTGTCAGCATTTTCAGGCCCCCAGTTTTATCGCATCTTCGAGCTTAATACCACCCGTGTACAGCGCTTTGCCGATTATGACACCCTGAGCGCCAGAGGCGCGGACATTGATGACATCATCGGGCACGCTCATACCGCCCGACGCGATGATCTCCATGCCGGTCTGCTCCGCCATATGCTGCACCGCTGCCACATTTGGCCCGGTCAGCATGCCGTCCCGCGCGATATCCGTATAGATAATCGTCTTGATACCACGCTTTTTCATCTCGAGAGCCAGCCGAACCGGGTCTTCGCCGGTATCAGAAGCCCAGCCGCGTGTCGCCACGCGTCCGTCCTTGGCATCGATACCCACCACAATTCGTCCGGGGTATTTCGCGGCGGCTTCCTCGACAAGCTGAGGGTTCTCTATCGCCGCCGTGCCGATGATCACGCGCTGTATGCCCAAATCCTTTAGACGCAGATCGATATCGCTCATGCAGCGCACGCCGCCGCCCAGCTGCACGGGTATGCTCACTGTTTTTAAAATCTTAGCGACCGTATCGTAGTTTGAAAATACTCCTGCGAAAGCCGCATCCAGATCGACCACGTGCAGATACTGCGCGCCCAGCTGCTGCCATTTTTGTGCCACTTCAGACGGTTCACCGTATTGCGTAGCCTGTTCCATATCGCCCATTTTAAGACGCACGCAAACGCCGTTTTTTAAATCGATAGCCGGATAAATGATCATTTGAGACCTCCAAAGCGTTTTAACATATCCAGCCCCGTATCTCCGCTTTTTTCTGGATGAAACTGCAAGCCGTACACGTTGTCTTTACACACCGCTGTCGTGAAACGGTATCCGTAATCCGACTTGGCAATGATATATTCCTCAGGTACGCCGTCGGCGTGATAAGAATGAACAAAGTAAACATATTTGCCGTCTGCACTGTTGAATAACGCGTTGTCACGCGCTATCAGGCTGTTCCAGCCCATATGCGGCACTTTTAAATTCTCAACATGAAAAGGTACGACCTCACCCGGCACAAGCCCGAGCCCCTGATACTCGCCATTCTCAAAGCTTTTGTCAAATAGCAGCTGCATCCCGAGGCATATGCCCAGAAAAGGCTTACCCTTTGCTATTTCAGAGAGCATCGTTTGCTGCATGCCCGATTTTAAAAGACAATCCGCCGCGTCCGCAAAAGCGCCCACGCCCGGCAGTACAATGTGCGATGAATCCATTAAGGCCTGACTGTTGTCCGTAATGCGCGCGTCAAAGCCTACAAACTCAAAAGCTTTCTGCACGCTGCGCAGATTGCCCATACCGTAATCAATGATTGCGATCATATATCTATAGAACTCCTTTGGTTGAGGGGATGCCGCTGTTTCTGGGGTCGTCCTCCAGAGCAAAACGAAGCGCCCGCCCAAAAGCTTTAAACACCGCTTCAATCATGTGGTGCGTGTTGGAGCCATAGAAAACGCTGATATGCAGCGTGATTTTAGCCGCTGTCGCAAAGGCGCGGAAAAACTCCTCGAATATCTGAACGCTCATGCCCCCCACAAGGCTGTCCGGACAATTAACGCTATATTGCAGATATGCACGACCCGAAAAATCTACACTGACAAAAGCCAGTGCCTCATCCATGGGCACAAACTGTGTGGCATAACGGCATATGCCTGCCTTATCTCCGACTGCCTGGCAAAACGCTTCACCCAGCACAATGCCCACATCTTCAACGGTGTGGTGTTCATCCACGTGCAAATCACCTTGTACATTGAGCGACAGGTCGAATAGGCCGTGCTTGGCAAACAGATCGAGCATGTGGTCGAAAAAGCCGATTCCGGTACTGATTTGCCTGGAACCGTCTCCGTCTATCTCCAGTGACAGCCCAATGCTTGTTTCATTCGTGTCACGCTGAACTTCCGCACTTCTCATTGTCTTTCCTCCCCTTCAAACCTGATGGCGGCGCTGCGCGCATGTGCGCTAAGCCCCTCTGCGTCAGCAAAACGCTCAATGTCCTGCCAGCAACTCTCAAGGCTTTCTTTATCATAATCAATATAATTTACTGTTTTTGTAAAGACATCGACAGACAGCGCCGAGGAAAACCTTGCCGTGCCCGATGTGGGCAGTACATGATTGGGTCCCGCGAAATAGTCCCCCAGCGGCTCGGGTGAATACGCACCCAAAAATACCGCGCCCGCGTTTCTCACTTTGCCTAAGTATTCCTTCGGATTCTCCGTCAGTATCTCCAAATGCTCAGGCGCTATGCTGTTGGCGATGTCAAACGCTTCATCAAGCGATTCGGTGACGACGATTGTGCCATAATCGCTGACAGACTGACGCGCAATATCGCGTCTTGGCAATCTTTCCAGCTGACGCTGTATTTCCGCTGCTATGCGCTGCGCCAAGTCTAAATCCGGCGTGAGAAGGATACTTGCGGCCTTTTCGTCGTGCTCGGCTTGCGAAAGAAAATCTGCCGCCGCATAAGCAGGATTGGCATTGGAATCCGCAATGATGAGCACCTCAGAGGGCCCCGCGATCATGTCGATGCCCACGATGCCGTATACCTCGCGCTTGGCTGCTGCAACATAAGCGTTGCCCGGTCCTGTGATGATATCCACCTTGGGTACGCTTTGTGTGCCGTACGCCAGCGCCGCCACTGCCTGCGCGCCACCGATTTTGAGTATCTTATCTGCGCCCGCCAGATGTGCCGCCACAAGCGTCAGCGGCTCGATACAGCCTGTTTTGCCCGGGGGGGTGACCATGATGATCTCGTCCACCCCCGCGATCTTGGCAGGTATGATATTCATCAGCACGCTGGACGGATAAGCCGCCTTGCCGCCCGGCACATAGACACCCGTGCGCTGCATGGGCAGCACGAGCCGACCGGTCACAGCTCCGCCGATGCTGCGTTCGTAATTCGGCCGTTTTTGCAGCTCATGAAATGCGGCGACATTTTCGGCGCTCTTTTTAAGTGTCTTAAGCAAATCAGCAGGAATTTGTCTGTAAGCCGCGTCGATTTCAGCCTGCGTCACAACTATATTATCGACATTTATTTCAAAACCGTCAAATCGTCTTGTATAATCAAAAAGCGCCTCATCGCCTTTTTCGGCCACGTCTTTAATGATGCCACGCACAGCCTGAATCACATTGTCATCTGCTTCGGCTTTGCGGCTCAAACGTTCAAAGACAGCGTTTATTTCACTGAAACGGTAAATCCGCATCACGTTTCCTCCACCACGTCGGCAATCCGCTCTATCAAAGGCTTTAATACGGATGCTTTAATTTTAAGACTGGCTCTGTTCACGGCAAGACGTGCAGACACGTCGCAGACATCCTCCATAATCACAAGCCCGTTTTCTACAAGCGTTCTTCCGCTTTCCACGATATCGAGTATCACATCGGACAGTCCCAGCATGGGCCCTAATTCCACACTGCCGTGCAGCTTGATGCACTCCACCGACACGCCTTTGGACGCATAATACCGTTTCGCCACCTCAGGATATTTTGTGGCCACGCGCAGTACGGACGATGTTAATGAGTTATCCGGCTTAGCCGGATAGCCCGCTACCGCAAGACGGCACTTTCCGAATTTTAAGTCTACCATCTCATACAACGGCAGATTGGCTTCCAGCAGCGTATCCTTGCCCACGATGCCCATATCAGCCACACCGTGGTCGACATACGTCGGCACATCGGTCGGCTTCACCATGATAAAACGGACATCATTTTTCTTATCGTAAAAAATGAGCTTGCGGGAATCCTGAAACATCTCCTTGCATTCTATACCGCACTTTTCAAGTATATCCATCGCCTTTTCCGCAAGGCGTCCCTTCGCAAGCGCAATCGTAATCTGCATGCTATTACTCCTTATACTGTTTGCCATCCGCGTCAAAATAGATAGCAGCTAACGCACCGGTCTTCTCTTTTTCTTTTTGCAGCTCATCCTTGCTTAAACCCGCCAGAAACACCGTGCGTTTACCTATACCGCGCTGTTCCTGCACATAGGCGTAAGCCATGCCGCAAACAGAAGGCGCACAAGAGACAACCAAGTCGGTGCTGTAATACCCGCTCAGCAGACCTTGGCGTTCCATCGCGATCATCACGCGCTTTAAGCCCAGCGCAAAACCCGTGGCCGGAGACGGCTCGCCGAATTTACTCAGCAGATCGTCGTAGCGTCCGCCGGAGACCACCGGAAAACCGATGCCCGTTGCAAGACCTCTAAAAATGATGCCCGAGTAATAGGCGATATCGTGCAGCATGCCAAAATCGACGGATATATAATCGCCAAGGCCGTATTCCGTCAGCAGATTATACACGCTGCGCAGATTCTCCACAGCCTCAATGCACCCGGGAGCGCTGCTTAGTTTAAGCGCTTTGTCGAAAATTTCGCTGCCGCCGAAAAGATATGGCAGAGTCAAAATACGGCGTGTCATTTCCGGACCCAAATCAAATTTTCGGGAAAGCGTTTCGATAGCTAAAGAATCTTTGGAGTCCACGGCATGGCGCAGCGCGTCGATATCATTATCCTTAAGCCCCGCGCCGCTGATGAGTGCTTTAAAATACGCCACCTGTCCGATATCCACCGCAAAACTCTTAAGACCCGCGGTTTGCAATGCTTTCACTGCCAGCGCTATCACCTCAGCGTCCGCATAAAAGCTGTCGTCTCCAATCAGCTCTATGCCCGCCTGCGTGAATTCTCCGGCTTTGCCGATAGCCGGCTCTGCGGCTGCAAAAGAGTTCTGTATGTAGAACAAACGCTGAGGCATGTTTTTCAGTTTCGTCGCGGCCACACGCGCGATAGGCACGGTTAAATCGGGCCGCAGCACAATAATACGTCCGTTGGAATCCACAAACTTTATCATGCTCTCCTGTATATATGAGCCCACACCGCTTTGAAACACATCGAAGTGTTCATATGTGGGCGTTTCGATCTCATCATAGCCCGAGACGATAAACTGCTGTCTGAGTGCATTTTCTATCGTTTTCTTAATGTAACATTCCGCAGGCAGACAATCTTCCACGCCTTCGGGAACATGCATTTTGTATTTATCCATGAGCGCCTCTTTTTTATCGTTTTACTATGCTAAATCGCTAATACGATTATAGTTTATATGAAGAGGCTGTATATGTCAACCACCTATTTCCATAGCATAACAAAAATCTTTATAGCTGATTTTAATATTTTTCGGGCAATAAATCCTTGTCATCTACAAGTTCCGTCATATGATCCCAATAACGTTTTGGCATGTGACTCATGCGACAGCGCGGATTATGCCTCTCTTTTATCTCTATGGTCTTATAGAACAAACGCCATAACTCACGGAACTTTATTTCCTCTTCATCGGGATCAGGCAAAGAAAGATCGTCAATATCGGTGATTGTCCATGCGCCATACTCGTATAACAGCGCCATATCATGTGTTTTGTCATGGATTAAGAAACGTTCGCCCGGATAACGTTCGCAGAAGTGGGGGGCAATGAGAGGCAATACGATGTTTTTGGGTTCGATCTGTGACGTCAGCACGCCGTTTGTTTGCGAGAAACGGACAAAGCCCTTATAAAGGTGCGCTTCTCTTTCCAGATGCCGCACAGCAGCTGTCAGCGTGTGCACCGTCTCATCGGTTAACATATTCATCACAGAAGGCCCCACGCGGTAGCCAAGGCGCAGGAAGCGCAGTAACAGCACATCTTTTTGGGGGTGGCATGTTAAGAATGCATGCTTTACGAAATCCATCGCATCCTGTCCCATTTTTGCAGGAATGGATATGCGGACACGGCTTGCTTTATCTTCATCCGTGGTTATATTTTTGACAGGCAGAAGCATCGGCAAGGAGGCTCCTTCGGGCAGCACGTCACAAGGCTGCTCTTTTTTCTCATAGCTTTCAAACACGCAGCACAACAATCCATCAAAGCTGCCGTCGTAGCTGTATATCATAATTGGCCGCTCAGGCATTTGTATAGCTCCTCCTTTGCAAGCACTGGCTGCTCAAACATAGAAAGCTGTTGCGGCATATGAAGCAGGGTCTGCTGTGCCCTTCCTCTTGCTTGTTCAGACAGCAATGCTGACAAAAGCGCGTCCTGCGCCGTGTCCAACCCTTGCGGACGTTTACCGCTGCACGTGATAAAATACTGCGCACGCTTGAGAACCACGCCCAGCTTTTTAAGCCCTGCGACATCAAGGCTGCCCGTCCGCCTTGCGGCCACGATACGGCGCGCGCTCTGCACGCCGATTCCCGGCACGCGAAGCAGTACCTGATATGGCGCCCGGTTGACCTCAACGGGAAAAACTTCGGGGTGGCAAAGTGCCCAATTGCATTTGGGGTCAAGAAACGGGTTAAAATTTTGATGGGCCTCATCCAGCAGTTCCGAAGCAGAAAAACCATAGAACCGGAGCAGCCAGTCGGCCTGATACAGCCTATGCTCGCGCAGCAGCGGCGGTTTAGTTCCCAGCGCGGGCAGCAAAGAATTCTCATTCATGGGCAAATAAGCCGAAAAGAAAACGCGCTTGAGTTTATAGTTTTTATAAAGGGCCTCTGTGAGGTTGAGGATCTTATAATCACTCTCGTCCGACGCGCCGACAATCATCTGTGTGCTCTGTCCGGCGGGCGCAAATTTGGTTGCGCTTCTATAGCGTACGATTTCCTTTGAATTCTGCTGGATGCGTTTTGAAATGTAACCCATGGGTGAAAATATCGATTGCTTGGATTTTTCCGGTGCCAACAGCTGAAGGCTTGTCTGCGAAGGCATTTCTATATTGACGCTGATTCTGTCGGCCAGAATCCCGAGCCTGGCTAGCAGCGCACTGTCGGCTCCCGGTATGGCCTTTGCATGAATATAACCCGAAAATCTGTATTCCTCGCGCAAAATGCGCAGCGTTTCGATCATGTGCTCCACAGTGTAATCCGGGCTTTTGAGTACGCCGGAGCTTAAAAAGAGTCCTTCGATATAATTGCGGCGGTAAAACGCGATTGTGAGATCGGCTAGCTCACGCGGGTGGAAGGTCGTTCTGGGGACATCGTTCGAACGCCGGTTTACGCAGTAAACACAGTCGTAGGCACAAGCATTGGTCATCAAGACTTTAAGCAGCGAAATGCACCGCCCGTCGCCCGCGAAGCTGTGACATATGCCCATTGCGGCTGCACTGCCAATACCACCCGGCACGGCTTTCCTGTCTGCCCCACTGGATGTGCAGGCCACATCATACTTCGCGGCATCAGTCAGAATCTTAAGCTTCTCAAACAGATCCAAACCAACTCACACTCCTTTTCTCTTTTCATGATACAATAGAACATACGTTCTTGCAAATATATTTTCGCATTGATAATCTTTTTTAGTGGCGTAATAAAAAAGCGCCGGAGATTCCGACGCTTTTGGTTTATGTTTTATTTACCCGCCATCTGTCTTTCGGCCTGCTCAATCATACGCTTCACCATATAACCGCCTACGTAGCCCGCTTCTTTTGAAGTTAAGTCACCATTGTAGCCTTTTTTCAGATTGACGCCAAGTTCGTTTGCCACTTCATACTTCATGTTTTGTAGATTCTGGTTCTGCCTGTTGTTATTGTTGTTTCTCGACATTTTTAGAATCCTCCATTTCTGTGTTCACCGTTTAAAATGAGATGACTTTTTGTTACTTTGATCCCTTCGCCTGATTAATCATTCTCTTGACCATTTCACCGCCGACTGAGCCGTTTTGTTTCGAAGTCAAATCGCCGTTGTAGCCCTTTTTCAAATTCACACCCAGTTCATTTGCGATTTCATATTTCATATTGTCTAAAGAACTTTTTGCTTCAGGCACTAACGTTCTTCTGTTTCTCGACATGACCTTCACCTCCTTTTATTCCGCTGTTATATTTAATTTGCCCAAATTATTAAAATATACGCTGGTAATAAAAAAGAGGCGTGGCAAAATTAATTAATCGTCGTTTTTTCGAATTTTTGAGCAAAACGTGCATTTGCCGCACGCTGCCATTGATCGTATAAAGATGTGTCACATTCCTTGATATGCTTTGCGATTTCACGCGTTTGGGTAAACAGATCCAGATCTTTAATGAGATTTGCCATATACAGATCAGATAAACCGCTTTGTCTGTTCCCCAAAAACTGGCCGGGTCCACGCAGTTTTAAATCCTCTTCGGCAATCTTAAAACCGTCATTCGTTTTACAAAGCACACCGAGCCTCGCGTTATCGGTATTTTCAGACATTAAAAAACAATACGATGCCTTTTTTCCGCGCCCAACCCGCCCTCTTAATTGATGGAGCTGCGCAAGACCAAATCTTTCGGCGTTTTCGATCACCATAATCGTGGCATCCGGCACGTCCACACCGACTTCGATAACCGTCGTGGACACGAGGATTGAAAATTCTTTTGCCTTAAAGCGCATCATGATGGCGTTCTTTTCCTGAGGTTTTAAACGTCCGTGCAGCAGTGCCACGCCTGCCGCTGAAAATCGCCGCTGCATCGCCTCAAAAACCTGTTCCGACGAGCGCACCGCCAATGCGTCACTATCTTCCACAAGCGGACAAACAACAAAGATCTGAGACCCGCTGGCAATCTCTTTTTCGATAAAACCATACATCGCGTCTCTTTTGGCTTCGGGTACGCAGAATGTTTTGACAGGTTGCCTTCCCGGTGGCATTTCGTCAATAATAGAAATGTCCGTTTTCCCGTATAGTATGAGCGCCAATGTGCGCGGTATGGGCGTGGCCGACATGATGAGCGTATGAGGCGCTTTTGCTTTTGTTTCCAGCATAGCCCGCTGTCCCACACCAAAACGGTGTTGTTCATCCGTAATCACCAGGCCTAAATTGGCGAATTGGACGTTGTCATATAGCACGGCATGCGTGCCGATTACGATGTCTGTCTGCCCGGCCGCTATGTTCTCATAAATCATGCGGCGCTGCGCAGCCGGCGTGCTCCCGGTCAGCAACTCCATCTTGACGCTCACATCGTTAAAAATACGCATGGCATTCGTAAAATGCTGTGTGGCCAACACTTCTGTAGGCGCCATCAGCACACACTGATAACCGCTTTGCACACAAATATGCATCGCGTAAAACGCGGGTGTCGTTTTGCCGCTGCCTACATCGCCCTGCAGCAGTCTGTTCATGGGCATTGATTTTTTAATATCTTCTTCAATCTCGCTCATCACGCGAAGCTGCGCGCTTGTCGGCTGATAATCAAGGCGGCTGAAGAAAAAAGATTTTTCTTCTTCGCCGCAAACAAGAGGGGCGGCGTCTTCCTGAGAGGATATTTCACGCTGCGTCAGGGCAATATTGAAAAGCAGAAGTTCTTCAAAAATCAGCCGCCTTTTCGCAAGCTCCAAAGAAGCCCCGCTCTCGGGAAAATGGATATTGGCAAGCGCAAAGTTGAGCTCGGCCAAATGATGCTGTTTTCGAAAATCGTTAGGAAGTATATCTTCGACATGCCCGCAGACGGCGCCCAGAGCCGCCTTAACAGCCAAACGCATCGTTTTTTGTGTTAGCCCCGTTGTAAGCGGATAAATGGGATTAAGCCCCATGTGCGGATTAGCGTTCTTCTCCATATGCGGATTTGTAAACTGATAGCTTTTTCCCACCCGTTTGACAGCGCCATAGACATAAACGTATTCACCCGGCTTATACATTCTGCAGATATATGGTTGGTTGAAAAAAACAGCCTCAACCCTGCCTGTTTCGTCTTTTAACGAAATAGTGGCTAGATTAAGACCGCTTTTGACCCTGCGAAGCTTCGGTTCGTCCGAAACGACAGCCGTGATATTAAAAACATCGCCGTCCTTAAGCTCGCAAATTTTTACGCTTGTCCCTTGAGTTTCATAATCCCGCGGCATGTAGTAGACAAGGTCCTCAATACGTACAATACCAAGCTTTGAGAGCAGCTTGGCCTTTTTTGCACCAATGCCTTTAACCGCTGAAACGGGATTATCCAGTGTCATTATTCTACAGCAAATACAAGCGGATAAACAGGTTGTCCGCCGAACTGAAGCTCCACGTCATAGTCGGAAAATTCATCTCTGACTATATCGGCAATTTTCTCTGCAAATTCTTCCGTGATGCCATCACCATAGAATATAGTAATCACGCTGTCATCGTCTGTGACCATACCTTCTAAGAGCTGCCGGCAGGTTTCAAACATATCGCCGGAATGGCAGGTAATATCCCCGTCCTGCAAGCCGATCAGTTCACCCTTTTTGATAACCTGTCCGTTGATCTTTGATTCACGGACAGCGCTGGTAATCTGACCTGTCTTAACGGTTGTGATGGCCTTTTTCATGCGTTTGGTATTCTCTTCAAAATCAAGATCGGGATTGAACGCCAGCACGCCCGTAATCCCCTGAGGAATGGAACGTGACGGTATCACCTGTACGTTTTTGTTTGAAAACTGTGCCGCCTGCTCGGCTGCAAGTATAATATTCTTATTGTTCGGAAAAACAAACACATTATTAGACGGCGCATTTTCAATGGCATTGGTAATGGTTTCAGTTGACGGGTTCATTGTCTGACCCCCTTCAACGATTTCATCCACCATAAACTCCCTGAAAATGTTGACAATACCAGATCCCGCCGCGACGGTGACTACCGCCATTTTTTTCTGCTCCTTGGGAGGTTTGGGCGTCTCCGCATGTTCCAGCTCGGTATGTTGTTCTCGCATATTGTCGATTTTGATACGGGAAAGCTCACCGAAGCGCAGCGCAAACTGAAGCGCCTTACCCGGCACGTTGGTATGCACGTGTGTTTTTATGAGCTGAAGATCGCCCACAACCAGCACGCAATCGCCGATCTTCATAAGTCTTTCGCGGTAATGGTCAATATCGTCCTGAGTGACGCCTTCGTGAATATTTTTTATAAAGAATTCTGTACAATATCCGAATTCGATGTCTTCGCTGCCTGCGGTTGTAGAAAAATCCACAGTTGCTTCGGGCTCTATAACAAGATTGTCTGTAATGCTTTCGCCGTCCAGCGCCATTTTGAAACCGCGGTAGATAAAGAGCAGCCCCTTGCCGCCCGCGTCCACAACGCCCGCTTCTTTGAGCACCGGAAGCATATCCGGCGTTTTGAGCAGCGTCTGGTTGCCATGCTCAATCACGGCATCCATCAGCATATAAATATTATCTCCCTTAGAAGCGCTGCGCAGCGCTGCCTTAGCCATTTCCTTGGCCACGGTGAGTATTGTTCCTTCTTTGGGCTTCATCACGGCTTTGTATGCCGCATCGACCCCTTCCTGCATGGCTTTGGCAAAATCGGAAGGCCCCGCTGTTTCTAATCCGGTGAGTCCCTTGGATAATCCTCTGAAAAGCTGTGAAAGTATAACCCCCGAGTTACCGCGCGCCCCTTTCAACGCCCCAAGAGAAAGCGAATCGCCGACAACGCTGATCTTAGATGCATCGGCAGAACGGACTTCTTTCACAGCTGACATCATTGTCAGCGACATATTTGTACCCGTATCGCCGTCGGGAACCGGAAAAACATTGAGGGCATTCAGATTTTTTTTATTTTTGTCGAGCAATGCGGCTGCTGATAATACCATTTCCTTAAACAGCTCACCGTTAATCCTCTCTTGCATTTTTTACCCCCTATACCCTGATACCGTTAACTGTGACATCAACCTTATCGACATTGAGTCCTGTGATTTTTTCCACTCTGTATTTGACAGTATCAATGACGTTTGATGCGACAGCCGAAATGGACACACCATATTCTACGATCACAAATAAATGGATACGAACAGAATCATTTTCTGTTGTAATTTTGACACCCTTGTTTAAATTTTCACCCTTTAGCAGTTCGACAATACCGTCCATAGCCTTCTGAGAAGCCATGCCGACGATTCCATAGCAGTCCATAGATGCCAAACCCGCAAGATTAGAGAGAAACTCATCAGAATATTCGATCTTCCCGAGTGTATTCTGTTTTATTACAGACATCGAAAAGCCTCCTTGCTCTCATTGCCGTAAAAGTCCGGCGAATTTAATCTATCGCGTTTTGCTTTGCCCGTCAAGCTATTTAAATGAATTGAAACGAAAATTTAAAGATTTATTCTTGCCAAATAGTATCTTCAATGATAAAATATTTTTCGTGCTATTTTTGCTCAGGAGAGAGGTGTGAAAATAATGGCAAAGTACTGTGAAGTTTGCAACAAGGGCATCGTATCTGGAAATACGGTCAGCCATTCCAACAGAAAATCCAGGAGAACATGGTCGCCCAATGTCCAGCGTGTTCGCGCTGTTGTTGACGGCGCCCCCAAAAGGATGTATGTCTGCACAAGGTGCCTTCGTTCAGGCAAGGTGTCCCGCGGATAATTGCATTCATAGATTCACCAAAACACCGGGGCTGCCTATTTGGCGGTCCTTTTGCTTTGTAAATTTATGCCCGAAGGGCTGATTTCTTCGGGCATGCTTTCTATTATGTATGCTTTATTTGAAAAGCTTTCTCAGAATACCGCGCAGCAGCCGCGGTGCTTTAAAACAATATATCCTCACCATTCCCACCTCCAAAAAGGGTTTTCACCAAAACTTTCTCACAAGAACAAAGCAACCAATGCCGATAAGCACCGCGCCCAGCAATGCCAGCCACATCCAAAATGGCATAAAGCATATTAACAGTATGATGCCGATAGCAATCATAAAGATGGCGACAAGTCTACGCAAAAAGCAGTTTCCGCACAACACGTTTTTTACCTCCCGGCAGCGATACTTAATCGATTCCTAATCTATCATACGATTGGCTGCCTAGAAGTGTTACGCTTTCCTGCGAATCTTTACAATGAGCGCCCAGCCGCCGGAAATACGAATGCGCGCCGGGCTTTTTTGAATGATATTGCTGATGCCGCGCGAAGCATCCCTGCACAGCGTGAGTTCATTAAGAGGATAAACAAGATTGGTGGCGCTAACGCATATATCCGACGTTAACGGCAGTATGGATATGGTCTGGCCTTTACGGCCGTGTATGTCAAAGTCCATGGTCGCGGCCTGTATCTCATTGTATCTGTCAATTATACGGCATTTTACGCCCGCCTGAGCTGCTCTGAGCAGCATGGATATGTTGGCAAGCGTATGGTCGATACGCGTTCCCGTTGCGCCCAAAAGCACGATATCATCAGCGCCGGCCCAAAGCGCATAATCCAATGCGGCTTGCGTATCTGTTTCGTTCTTCGCAACCTGCAAATGTATCGTTTTTGCTCCTTGCTCGGAAAGATAGGCTATGCTATGGGGCTTTGCCGAATCCATGTCGCCGATAATCACATGCGGTAAAACATCACAGCGGATGAAAACATCCGCTGCCCCGTCAGCGGCAATGATAAGCGCCGCGTCTTTCATATATTTTAACAGATCGGACTTTGCGGGCGGCGTACCTCCCGAGACGATCAAACATTTCATTTTTCCAGCCTCAGCGCGCTGATGACTTCCTTGGGATTCTCCGAGCTAAATACGGAGTTCCCCGCAACGACGACATTCACGCCCGCATCCGTCACCAGCTTAGCGTTATGCGCCCCGAGGCCGCCATCCATTTCAATGTCAACTGACAGGCCACGGCTTTGGATTATTTCTTTTAACGCCCTTGCCTTTTCCACAGAATACGGTATAAAGTTCTGACCGCCAAAACCAGGGTTCACTGACATCAGCAGAACCATATCGATATCATCCAGCACATAATCCAAGACGCTCAGCGGCGTATGAGGATTCAATGCCACACCGCATTTTTTTCCGGCACTATGTATCAGTTGGATCGTTCTGTCCAGGTGCACAGTGGCTTCCTCGTGCACCGTAATGATATCCGCCCCCGCGTCAGCGAACTCAGCCACGTAGCGCTCCGGTTTGTCTATCATTAAATGAACATCAAGCACAAGACCGGTATGCTTTCTTAAGTCGCGTATCATTTTCTGCCCGAATGTGATATTGGGAACAAACGAACCGTCCATCACGTCGCAATGAATATAGTCCGCACCGGATTGCTCAAGCATTTTTACCGCATCGCAGATCTGCGTAAAATCAGCCGACAGTATAGACGGCGCTACTTTAATCATATTCTTTTAACCTCTTTTCTTGTAATTCCTTTAGAATCGTCAGGTATCGCTGATACCGTCCTTCACTGATTAATCCTTCTTTTACAGCTTCTTTGACTGCGCATTGAGGCTCGTTGGCGTGAAGACATGATGTGAATCTGCATTCATGCAGGAATGGTTGCATATCGCTATAGTAATGGCTCAGCTGCTCAGGCTTCAAATCAGCGTTTTCCAGAAACGAAAACCCCGGTGTGTCCACGACCATACCGGATATATCGTCCATGACCAACAGCTCTGCGTGACGCGTGGTATGCCGTCCTCTGTCGGTCTTTTTGGAAAGCCCTCCAATTTCCAGCGCTAACTCCGGAAATAGCGCATTCAATATCGACGATTTGCCTACAGCAGACTGCCCCGCAAAGCAGGTGCAGCGGTTATTTAAATGTTCTTTGAGTTCGCTAAGCCCGTCCCCGGTTGCGGCGGATACCTTTATGGTTGCACAAACACTTTTATACTCGCGGCTCAGCGCTTCTATCTCCGACTCGTCAGCCGCATCACACTTATTAAGCACGAGCAGCGGACGAATACCCGCCATTTTGCTTTGTACGATCAACTTATCGCATAACAGGCAATCGGCTTTAGGCTTATATACGGACACAACAATGGCGACTTGATCCACATTAGCGACTCTGGGCCGAAGAAGTTCATTTCGCCTTTCAAGAATATCATCAATAAAACCATATGCCCCTTCGTTGAGTGTAAAACGCACATGATCGCCTGGCAATGGGATAATATTATCTTTACGAAACCGGCCGCACGCTTTGCATTCATGAATATTGCCCTGCTCGTCTCGTACATAGTAAAATCCGCCGATTCCTTTTAAAATTGTCCCTTTAAGACCCATTGACTCGTCTGACAAACTCTACCTCTTTCGATAAAACTTCCACGTTGTTGACATATACTTTTACTGTTTTAGCCCCTCCCGTCTGGCATTGTATTTGCTGACTGATGGGCAGCTTACCGGTTTGTGAAGCCAGTGTTTCGGTAACCACATAGTTGATGTTGACACCGTTTTGTACGCTATTCAGCACAATCTTGACCTTTGATTCCTTATCTTTGATTTCGATCTGCCCAAAGAAAATGCCATAATAATTCTTTTGCAGATACCTGCTTACCCACAGATTGACTTCATCACCGAATCTGGTCGGTATGCCTTGAGCGGGGCTTTGATCAATCACGGTACCCTCTGCCAATTCGCTGTCACTCTCATAAACAAAACAATTGGTAAAACCGTTTTCATTCAGCAACGTTACAGCCTGATCAATTTGTATATCCATTACCATCGGCATAGCCGTTTGGTCTTGAAGCACATCGGTGGACACAACAAGACTGACGGCATCCCCTGCCGCCACATCACTTTCCACTTCGGGAATATGTGAAATAACAAGGCCGGGCTGCATATCATTGCGCAGCTCATATGTCACGCTGTCAATTTTAAGATTCATCTGTTCGATCAGTTCCTGAGCTTCTTCCGCTGACATACCTGTCAGATTGGGCATTAATAGGCTCGGCGGGCCACTTGATATTGTGAGTGTCACAGTATCTCCGCTGTTTAAAAGGCTGCTTGCTTGGGGTACTTGGGTGATGATATGTCCGGCGGGTATCTTTTCACTCATGTCATAAGCGATACTCGCATTCAGTCCTAAACTTGTAAGCGTTTGCGTAGCGGCATCAATACCTTGATCGGCAAAATCGGGAACCGTGATCTTTTGAGAAGAATCATTCTGAAACAACGATATACCGACAACAACCGCGCCAACCAAGCCCGCGATTAATGCAACAAGCACACATATCTTCCATAGCTTATGTTTTGACAGTGAGGCTTGCGAAGGCCCTTCACCGATATAGATTCCTGCCGGCAAGTCGATAAAATCACCGCTTGGATCAACGAGCGCACGAACAAGGTCTTCGCGTAACGCTTCCATTGAGCGGTAACGGTCTTTTCTGTTTTTACATGTCGCTTTTAAAATAATATTGTTGATGGATTGGCTAAGCGCAGGATTCTTGCGTATGGGCGCTGTTATCTGCTCGTTGATATGCTTAAGCGCCACAGAAACCGTCTGATCTCCCGTATAAGGCAGCTCTCCCGTGAGCATTTCGTACAACATAATACCCAACGAATAAATATCCGTACGCGCGTCAACATTATCACCGCGGGCCTGCTCGGGTGAAACATAATAAACAGACCCGATGACCTCTTTTTCTTCCTCATGCGTCGCAGACAAGCTCTTAGCGATACCAAAATCCGTGATTTTTGCGTTCTTCTCCTTGTCCACTAATATATTATGCGGCTTGATATCTCTGTGAATAATCCCTTTTTTATGTGCCGCGGAAAGCGCTGAACAAATCTGTATCGCGTAAAGTATGGATTCACTTTCGGGTAATATTTTATCTTCGTTGATTATTGTTTTTAATGTCTTTCCTTCGACTAAGTCCATGACGATATAATACGTGCCGTCATCGCAGCCGATATCGCTGACATGAACAATGTTCTCATGCTCAAGAGAGAAAGCGGCTTCTGCTTCTTTCTTAAACCTGTTAATATATTCAGCGCTGTTTGAAAACTTATCTTTCAGTACTTTGACAGCTACGTTTTTATTTGACTTATGGCAAAGTGCCCTGTAAACATAAGCCATGCCGCCTTCATCTATGGCCTCTAATATCTCGTATCTGCCGCCTAAGGTACGTCCGGTCATACCGCACCTCCGTTGTTGACAGCGATAACAACGCTCACATTGTCGGTGCCGCCGCCCTCAAGAGCTGCTTCAATCAAGCGGTCTGCCGCCGAGCTTATATCCTTTTGCATAATGCGCAGAATCTCCTCATCCGGCACTGTGTTGTTTAGGCCGTCGGAGCATAATAAAACAGCATCACCGGTATGAAGCGCGACCGTAAAGATATCAACTTCTATATCCGTTTCCGTTCCGATTGCGCGCGTAATCACGTTCTTTTGAGGATGACGTAATGCGTCCTCCTTTGTAATATAGCCTCTGTCAACTAGTATCTGGACATATGAATGGTCTTTTGTCACTTGTGTCATATGACCGTCGCAAAAATGATAGGCACGGGAATCCCCCACGTTACCGATAAGAGCTTGTCCTTTGACAAAAGCCGCAATGGTGGCGGTTGACCCCATCCCCCTTTTTGACGGATCATTTTTTGCAGACTGCCAAACCCTGCTGTTGGCATGGCAAAGCGCTTTGTTGATAACCTGGGCAGACGTTTCCTGAGGTTTAACAGCGCCAAGTACCTCGCAGACCGATTCGATCACGATACCGCTGGCCACCTCGCCTGCGCTATGACCGCCCATTCCGTCCGCAACAACCGCAAAAAAGCCACGATCATCATCGGGAATATAGATGGCATCTTCATTGGTCTGCCGTACATTTCCTTTGTGGGTTTTCGCGTAATAAATCATACCTTTTCCGTTCTTCGCTTTAATTGTCCGCAAGCACCTTCAATATCGCTTCCCAGCGCGCGTCTGACAGTGGCGCTGAGCGATGCGTTTTCCAGCGCCGCAGCAAATACATACGCGTCTTTGGACGATGGCGGTATAAAACTGCCTGCTGCGCGATTCAGAGGAATCACATTGATATGGCAGTTTAGCCCTCTAAGAGCTTTTTTGAGCGCATCAATGTCTTCCTGTCCGTCGTTAAATCCACGTATCAATGTATATTCTATTATAATGCGTCGGCCTGTTTTTTTAAAGTAGGCTTTTGCAGCCTCCATGATCTGGGCAACCGTATACGCGTTGGCGATGGGCATGAGCTGCTTTCGTTTTTCGTCGATAGCCGAATGTAGCGACAAACAGAGTGTAATGGCAAGCTGCTCGTCCGCCAGCTTGTTGATGCCGGGCACAATGCCGCATGTGGACAGCGATATATGCCGCATACCGATCCCAAAATCGGATTGCAAAGCGCGCAAAAAGGTTATGACGTTATCATAGTTGTCCAGCGGTTCACCACTGCCCATTAAAACAACATTGGATATATCGCCGCACTCGCGTGCTGCGATAAGCTCTGACAACATCTCACCAACGGTCAAATTCCTTTCCAGACCTTCCATCCCCGATGCGCAAAAAACACAGCCCATACGGCAGCCCAGCTGTGTGGACACACAAAGCGTTCGCCCGTGATGATATTCCATGACGACGCATTCGATAAGGCCTCCGCCCGACATTTCCAACAGGTACTTGACCGTACCGTCCCGCGAGGTATGTTTTTGTGCAATGCGCGCATATCCTTCACTATAACTTTGTCTGAGCTTTTCACGCAAAGGCTTTGACAGGTTGGACATATCCTCGAATGGTACGCCTTTGCACAGCCATGAGCGCAACTGTTTTGCGGCATAAGGCTTTTCACCGAGCTCCGTGAGCAGCTTTTTCAGTTGCTCTATATCCATTGATAAAAGATCGTTCATTTCTTCCTCATAATCGAGAAGAAGAACCCGTCCGACCCGCTAAGGTGCGGGTAGAGCGTCTGAGGCGGTTTTTCGTATTCAAAACCGTCTGCGGAAGCTAAAAAAGCCTCCGTTATTTCTTCATTCTCTTCTTTATTAATGGAGCATGTCATATAAGCCAGCTTACCGCCCGCTTTTACATAGCGCGCGCATACAGACAGTATGTCCCGCTGAAGCGCGCATAAACTTGCAATGTCTTCAATGCGCCGTGTATAGCGTATGTCAGGATGATGCGCCATAAGCCCCATAGCGCTGCAAGGCGCGTCTACCAGCACGACATCGAAGCACCCTTCCAAGGACGGCTCAAACTCTCGCGCATCGTGTAGCAGCGTCTGTTCATGCGCGACGCCAAGGCGTTCATAGTTTTTCTTCGTCATCTCAACGCGGTGCTCATGGATATCCCATGCCGTAATCTCAATATCGTTTTGCGTAAGAGCCGCCGCATAAGCGCTTTTTCCTCCCGGTGCCGCACAGCAATCGAGAAGCTTTATGCCCTTATGCAATTCTATTGCCCGTACGGCGCGCATGGCGCTTTCCGACTGGACAGCCAAACTGCCGTTAGTGAACAGTTCCAAATTTTCTATATCGCTGAGCCCTGAGACGGCATAAGCGTCCGGTACATTGCCCGGCTCACACTTGATTGCCAATCTTTCCAAAGCAGACAGGAAATCAGCCGTATTGGTTTTAAGCGGATTCATTCGCACAGATGTGGTCTCGGGCGCTTTATGCATGAGCAGCTCTTTTGCAAAATCCCCACCAAAATCTTTAATGTACTTTTCGCATATCCAGAGCGGATAACTGCTTAATATGCTGAGCGCTTGAGGCGTCTCACCTTTGGGATAGGCAATGGAATCCTTGCCTCTTTCCAGATTGCGCAGCACTGCATTCACAAAGCCCGCTGTTTGGGGCTTCACTTTTTTAGCCAACGCAACACTTTCGCTTACTGCCGCATAGCTTTGTGTATCCATAAAGAGCAGCTGGCAAGCGCCCAGCCGCAAAATATTTCTGACGCTACCATGAACGCGGCTGGTCTTAATAAAGCCTTCCAGAGCAAAATCAATGCGTGTGAGGTTTTCCAGCGTTGTTCTTAACAGTTTGGATACAAAATGCCTGTCTTCAGTGGAGAAATTGTTTGGTATATGCTTCTTTAGTGCCAAAGCCGTATAAGCGCCGTCCCGCAGCACAGCAGTCAGCGCTGAAAAAGCGGCTTCACGTGCATTCATTATCGGATCTCCGATTCGTCGTCATCCGGGTATAGGTCAAAACGTCTTCCCGGCAGTTTTTTTCCTCTTAAATAATCGGTCGCCGGCATCCGTTTCCCGCCGGGGGCCTGCATTTCAAGGATACGCAGCAGTCCATCTCCTGTACCGACTAAAAGCCCTTCTTCTGAACTGGCCGCTACGATATGTCCCGGCTTGGATCTGCCTTCTTCAGCCTGCGTGCGCCATATCTTAATCTTCTCGCCACCGATGTGTGATACGCAACCCATAATCGGGTCGAGTGCGCGGACAAGGTCATGAATCTGTTTCGCTGTTTTCCTCCAGTCAATTTCGGCGAGTGACCGGGAAAGCGGCGGATAATAGCTGGATTGTGAGTCGTCCTGTTTGATGCGCGATGCCGTACCGCCGGTAATGCTGGCTATCGTCTCAATGAGCAGATTGGCACCCAGTTCCGACAGCGTGTTATAAAGTTCACCACCCGTAGTCTGTTCGCCAATCTCAACACCTGCCATATTGATAATATCGCCCGTGTCCAGCCCTTCGTTCATATACATGATGGTGACGCCGGTATAGGTCTCACCGTTCATGATCGCCCATTGTATCGGCGCAGCACCACGGTATTTGGGCAGCAGTGACGCATGCACATTCAAACACCCCATGTGCGGAATGTCCAATATTTCCTTGGAAAGAATCTGCCCAAAGGCCGCTGTGACGATCATGTCGGGCGCAGCCTCTTTGAGTGCGGCCACACCCTCGGGCGACTTGATTTTTTGAAATTGCAGTACGGGTATATCATGCTGCAGTGCCAGTTCTTTGACAGGCGGTGCAACAAGCTTATAGCCGCGTCCGCTTTTCCTGTCGGGCTGCGTCACGACGGCGGCAATTTCATATCCGCTGCTGATAAGTTTTTCAAGGCTCGGTACCGCAAACTGCGGCGTCCCCATAAAGATGATCTTCATTCGACAACCTCTATCATTTTATCGACAAAAAGAATACCATCCAGATGATCGATCTCATGACAGAACACACGCGCTTTCATACCGCTCACATTGATCTCATGCATCTCGCCGTTTCTGTCCATATATGACACCTTGATCTTTTCCGGACGGCTGACAATGCCCCATAAGCCGGGAAGCGAGAGACAGCCCTCCTCTTCGATCACATCACCGGATTGGCTTATGATCTTCGGGTTGATGAGCTCATAGTAATCATCCTCGTATTCAAGCACGGCAATGCGACGCAGCACGCCCACCTGCGGCGCAGCAAGACCGCTGCCGTCTTCTACATGCAGTGTTTCCTTCATGTCGTCGAGCAATGTCAATATATGGTCGTTGATGTGCTTGACCTCGCGGCAAACCTTTCTTAAATCCTCGTTGTCTTCCCCGACCACTATGTCACGTATCGCCAAAATTTTTTCCTCATTCCATTTTTCTATGTCTGGCTTGTCCGCTTTTATATTTACCGGACATTGCAAGTGTTTTTATTCTTCGTCCTCAGCGGGTTCGATCATTTTATCGACAAAAAGCACACCATCCAGATGATCGATTTCGTGGCAGAAAATACGCGCGGTTATACCCGTCACCTCGATATTTTGATTGTTCCCTTCCCGATCCATATAACTCACAGTGAGTTTGTCTGGCCTGACCACGCGTCCTCGTATGCCAACCACTGAAAGACAGCCTTCTTCTTCTGTGGCCTCTCCCGATGCGCTTAATATTTTCGGATTGATAAGCTCATAATATTTATCGTCATAATCGATCACCGCGATGCGGCGGAGCACGCCCACCTGCGGCGCAGCCAAGCCCACGCCGTCTTCAACATGCAGTGTTTCCTTCATATCATCGAGCAGCGTTAAGATATGCTTGTTAATTGTTTTCACTTCGCGCGATATTTTGCGAAGCGCCTCGTTGTCTGTCCCTGTGACGATATCCCTGATTGCCATAATACCACTCCCTATATCATGCTCTGCGGATTGATTTCCATGCCATACGCACAATCCTTATAATGCTTCGTGTCCGTATAAATATATAATCTTTTTCGAAACTGTGCAAGTGTGCCGTCGTTTAGTACTTTAATCAGCACTTGCCATCTGGTATGCCCCTGTATTTTTTTGATGGGCGCTTCCCCCGCATCAAACAGCAGCAAACTGTCCATCATGTCCGAAAAAGCTTCCCGAAAACCTTTCTCGAAATCAAGGCATGCCATTTTCACTGCCTGTTCATTTTTGCCTGTGAAAACGAAACGGAAATAAACCGAATACGGCGGCAGAAATGCCGTACGCCTGATGCGCATCTCCTCTTCAAAAAAGCCCTCATAATCGTGCCTTTTTGCAAAATCAATGGCGTAATGATCGGGGCTGTATGTCTGCACGACGACCTTTCCCGGATCCTTGCGGCCTGCCCGCCCCGCCACCTGTTCTAAAAGCTCGAATGTCTTTTCGGGGCTGCGAAAATCGGGAATATAAAGCGAGTTGTCCGCCGCCACCACGCCCACCAAAGAGACGCGCGCAAAATCAAGCCCCTTGGCGATCATTTGCGTGCCGATCAGTATATCCGCTTCACCGTTTTTGAAGGCCTCATATATTTTTAAATGCGCATCCTTGCTTCGCGTGGTATCTAAGTCCATACGCAGCACACGCGCCTCTGGAAAATGCGCCTTGGTCTGTTCCTCCACTTGCTGCGTGCCAACACCATAATGCTTTAAGTACGGCATACCGCACTCGGGGCATACCGTTTTTACATGGCGCGTACGTCCGCAGTAATGGCACATCAGCGCGTTTTTGTTCGCATGGTATGTCATGGTCACTTCGCAGCTGTCGCAGTATTCCACATAGCCGCAGCCGCGGCACATGACGAATGTTGAATAGCCGCGCCGGTTTATAAACAGCATGACCTGCCGATTTCGGCTCAGTGCATCACTGATTTCATTATACAGCGTACCGGAAAAAAGCGTTCTGTTGCCGCGCACCACTTCCTCACGCATATCGACGATTTCCACAGCAGGCAGCTTGAGCCCGAAAAGGCGGCTTCGCATTTCGACGAGCTTATATATGCCGTTTTTAGCTTTAATATAGCTTTCAACCGATGGCGTGGCCGATGCGAGCACCAGAGACGCGTTTTCGATATTGGCACGCATGCGCGCAACCTCATGCGCCGTAAATTTGGGATGCATGTCCGATTTATAGCTGGTTTCGTGCTCCTCGTCGATGATGATGACGCCCACATCTTTAAGCGGCGCAAAAACCGCCGAACGCGCGCCGATCACGACTTTCGCGCGCCCCATCACCATGCTTTTCCACTCATCGTACCGTTCGCCTGCCGTAAGCGTGGAATGATATACGGCAATCTGCTGGCCGATTCGCCGTTCGAACATAGACACCAGCTGCGGTGTTAATGAAATTTCAGGCACAAGCACGATAGCGCTTTTACCCCGCCTTAGACAATCACGAACAATATGAATGTAAACCTCGGTTTTGCCGCTTCCGGTCACGCCGTGCAGCAGATATTTCCCTGTTTCCGATAGTATTGTATTGGCGGCATTCAGCTGGTCTTGCGTGAGCGTAAAATCCTCTTCACGCTCGGCTGTTTTGCGCCGATTTCGCATCGTCTCCACGGTGCGCAATTCCAGCAGTCCCTTTTTAACAAGCGCGTCTCGTGCCGAGGCGCTGCCGGGCAGCATGCTTTCGAGCGCAGATGTTTTCAAAACACCATGCTTGCGCATGATTTTCATGACCTCTAGCTGCTTGGGCGCTTTGGGTTTGCCGTCAGCCGTCATAAATGAGGCAACAACCGTTTCCCATTGCGTGTCATCCGTAAGAAAGACAAGTTCTTTTTCGAGTTTATCGCCCACGCGCCCGCCGCGCATTTCCGCCGGAAACATCAGCCGCAGAGCTGTTGCCAATGTCGTGTGATAATAACGCCTCATCACGCCTGCCAGCTTAATCTGGCCGGGTGTCAGTGCCGCGAAATCGCTTAAAACACCTGCAATGCTCTTTATATCATTGCCCTCGTAGCGGCATGTTTCGCTTACGTCTATCACATACCCTTCACGCATGGCATTCGAGCGTCCGAAGGGTACACGAACACGAAAGCCGACAGATAATTTAAGCCCTTCGGGTACAAGGTATTCAAATACTCTGTCCACTTCCGAGTGGATAATATCAATAATGACCTTTGCGTACATGGGCTACCTCGCGATTATCTCTTGATAACGCGCATAAACCACATCCACAATCCGGCGTGCCAGAGAAGCTTTGCTGTCGCTCCCCAGATCTACGGATGTGTCGTCACGAAAGTATAAAATGATGTTGTTCTGATCCGCTTCAAACCCCTCGCCTTTGCGCGAGACATCGTTTAAAGCGATAATATCGAGATTCTTTCCAATCAGTTTTTGCTTTGCACCCTGCTCAAAGTTTTGCGTTTCGGCCGCAAAGCCCATAAGCAGCTGATCCTGCCGTTTAAGAGCGCCCAGCTCTTTTAAAATATCTTTTGTGCGGACGAGCTCAAGACTTAAGTTTTCGCCCTTTTTGATTTTCTGTGTACTCACATTTTTTGGCGTATAGTCGGCCACAGCAGCGCTCATCACAATAATGTCAGCATCCTTTGCGTGTTCAAACATTTGCCGTGCCATATCAGCCGCCGATAAAACGTCCACCATTTTCGCCTTTGGCAAAGGCTCCAGCGATACAGGACCGGAAACAAGCGTGACATCCGCGCCTCTGTCTATAGCAGCCTGCGCAATAGCGTAGCCCATTTTGCCAGTCGATCGGTTGGATAAAAAACGCACCGGGTCGATCATTTCCCGTGTCGGGCCGGCGGAAACCAGCACTCGGATGCTATGCATATCCTGAAGTGATTTGAGCACATCATTCATGTAGTCAATGATCTCGGCGGGTTCTTTCATTCGTCCCGACCCCACATCTCCACAGGCAAGCAGGCCCTCGCCCGTATCCATCACATAGTAGCCGCGCTGTTTAAGCAGCAGAATATTTTGCTGCGTGGCGGTATCGGCATACATCGCCTCGTTCATCGCAGGCGCAAATATTATGGGACACGTAGCCGCCAGCAGTGTGGTCGTGAGCATGTCGTCCGCGATTCCGACTGCGGCTTTGGCCAGCAAATCGGCAGTTGCGGGCGCAACAATAAGCATGTCTGCCCGTTTTGCGAGCGAGACATGCTTCACATCAAACTCATCTTTTCTGTCAAACGTGTCGGTGAGAACGGCATTTCCTGTCAGTGTCTCAAATGTAACAGAGCCGATAAACTTCTGCGCGTTACGCGTCATCAGCACATGAACATCATAGCCCTGTTTTTTAAGCGCACTGACAAGATAAGCTGTCTTGTACGCGGCAATACCGCCCGATACGCCGACAACGACCGTCAGAGGCATGCGCTTAGCCCTCTTCCGGTGTGATGTATGTAATCTTATCCTTAAATATTTCTTTGGCCGCCTGCGAGACAGGGTTTGCCTCGTGTGAGTCGGTCAAAGGCTCCGCGCCGTCTACCAGCTGTCTTGCCCGCTTGGCCGACTCGACGACAAGCGTATAGCGGCAGTCAACCTTATCTTTGAGTTCACTGACTCCCGGATACATCATAATGATTCACTCCTTTGCTCATCCAATTTATCTTCATAGCGGGAAACCTTAAGTTTCTCCGCCGTCATGATCGTTTCGATCTTGCAGACAACTTCATCAACGTTTTCGTTGACGATCACATAATCATATTCTCTTAGAAGTTTAAGCTCCGCACCGGCTTTTCCAAGACGCGTTTCTATTTGCGCCGGTGTTTCCGTGCCGCGGCTTCTGATACGTTTTTCCAGTTCTTCCATAGACGGAGGCACAAGGAAAATGTAAACACCTTCCGGGTAAGACGCTTTTACTTTAAGTGCGCCCTGCACATCGATTTCGAGCAGTACATCCTTGCCTGATTCCACGGCCGCATCCACAAAGCTTTTGGGCGTTCCGTAATAATTGGAGAACACATTGGCGTACTCCAAAAACTCTCCCTTTTCTATCAGGCTTTCAAATTCCTGCTTGCTCTTGAAAAAATAGCTGACGCCATCTACTTCTCCGGCACGCGGTTCTCTCGTTGTACACGAAATAGACAAAGAAATATCACTGCGTTTGCGAAGCAGCGCTTTGCAGACCGTCCCTTTGCCCGTACCCGACGGGCCCGAAAGGACAATCAATAGTCCTTTTACCATGGGCTATTCCTCAGAATCGTCGTCTTTGTCCGACAAACGGTGAGCCACTGTCTCCGGCTGTACTGCCGAGAGAATCACATGATCACTGTCCGTAATTATGACGGCACGTGTGCGTCTGCCATATGTGGCGTCAATCAGGTTGCCTTTCTGCCTGGCCTCTTGTATGATGCGCTTTATCGGCGCTGACTCCGGGCTGACAATCGCGATGAGCCTGTTTGCTGATACGATATTGCCAAAACCGATGTTGATAAGCTTAATAGCCATCAGCTTCCCTCCATATATTACTCAATATTTTGAACTTGTTCTCTTATTTTTTCAATGATACTTTTGCCTTCAATGACCGCCGCCGTGATATCGTAGTCAGCAGATTTTGAACCGATCGTATTCACCTCGCGGTTCATTTCCTGCACCATAAAATCCAGCTTTCTGCCCACTGCTGCGTCTTCCTCCACGGCTTTGCCAAACTCGCTGATATGCGTACCCAACCGCACAATCTCTTCCGTAATATCAGCACGGTCGGCCATCAGAGCGACTTCGGTGTTAAAACGGGCTTCATCGATCTCTGTATTGGCGATCAGCTCCGAGATACGCTGTTTAAGCTTTGCTGCATATTCAGCGACCACTTGATCCTTTCGCGCAATAACGCGACAACGTATCGCCTCCAGCGCATCCAGACATTCAAGTATGTTGACTTTGAGCGAAGCGCCCTCACGCTCACGCATACCTTCCAGCGCATCAATGGCCATAGTAGAAGCCTTTTGAACAAGATTGGCTAAGCGGTCTTCATCCTCATCCGCTTCCTGTATCACAATCATGTCGGGAATGCGAATCATGTGAGACAACTGCAAATCATCTTCAATACCCGTTTCCAGCGCGGCCTGACGCGCCGCACCTAAGTACGAACGCATGAGCCCCAAGTCGGCTGTGGCTGTTTTCGCGTCGCCCGCCAATGCGCTGTAGTTCACAAATACATCCACACGGCCGCGTGAAAGCCGGTCTTTTATTGTTTTGCGGATAAGTTCCTCTGTGAATCCCAGTGTGCGCGGAATGCGAATATTGATATCCAAAAAACGGTGATTGACCGTTTTCAGCTCAATCGTGAGCTTTCTTCCGTCTTCCTCGACTTCGGCACGGCCAAAGCCTGTCATACTCCGCAATATAAATTACCCACCTTGTTCATATTAGTTACTGATTATAACACATTACATAGAAAATAATAATCTGTTTCTCTAAAAAGCTTATTATTTTACGGTTTTTCTCGCAATTTCATTTATATAAGGCTTTATACGGGCTTTTAAGTCTTAATTACAATACCTGCCGTCACGCCTTGTTAAGCTCTTCTACAGCCAGTTCATTGACGACCTGCGGATTCGCCTGACCCTTTGTGGCTTTCATCACCTGACCGACAAAGAACGTTAGCGCCTTTTGCTTACCGCCTTTATAATCGGCCACAGGCCCCGGATTCTTGGCAATGATATCGCGCAGCATGTCGCGAATCGCATCCGTGTCGCTGATCTGAGCAAGCCCTTTTTTCTCGACAATGACAGCCGGGTCTTCTCCGGTACGAAAGCACTCCTCAAATACGGCTTTTGCCACTGTAATGTTAACCTTGCCATCGTCAATGAGCTTTAATGTCTGCGCAAGCTGCGAGGGTTTGATTGAGATATCTTCGGGTGCGATGTTGTCTTCCTTAAGCAACCTCAAAAGATCCGACATGATGATATTGCAGACCTTTTTAGGTTCATTATATTCTTTCAAACACGCGTCAAAGAACTCCGCGATGTCGCGTTCCGCTGTGAGCACGCCCGCGTCGTAATCGGACAGGCCCAGTTCGCTGATATACCGCTGTTTCTTGGCGGCTGGAAGCTCCGGCAAACTGTCTTTGAGCATCTGGATTCTCTCATCTGTCAGCGTAATGGGCACGAGATCGGGGTCTGGGAAATAGCGGTAATCATGCGCTTCTTCCTTGCCGCGCATGGGATAGCTCTTGCCCTTCACATCGTCAAAACGGCGCGTTTCCTGCTTGATCGTGCCGCCGTCTTGTATCTCGGCAATCTGGCGCGCGCTTTCCGCCTCAATGGCGCGGAACACCGCTGAAAAGCTGTTCAGATTCTTCATCTCCGTGCGCGTACCCAGCACGTCGCTGCCCTCTTCACGCACCGATATATTCACATCGCAGCGCAAAGAGCCCTCCTGCATTTTGCAATCGGACACGCCCGTATATTGCATGATGCTTTTTAGCGCTTCCAAAAACGCTTTGGCTTCTTCCGCGCTCCGCATATCCGGCTCGGTGACGATTTCAATCAGCGGCACGCCGCAGCGGTTATAGTCCACCGCTGTACCCGCAAAGGCTTCGTGCAGCAGCTTGCCGGCATCTTCCTCCATATGGATACGCGTGATGCGGATACGCTTTTCGCCTTTTTCCGTTTTAATATCCACATAGCCCTCTTTGCATATGGGCAGATCAAACTGTGATATCTGATAAGCCTTGGGCAAATCGGGATAATAATAACCCTTGCGATCCATCTTGGAAAAGTTCGCGATTTTGCAATTCGTCGCAAGACCGGCTCGTGCCGCGAATTCAACAACCTTCTCATTAAGAACCGGAAGCACGCCCGGCATGCCTATGCAGATAGGGCAGCAATGCGTATTAGGTTCCCCGCCGAATTTGTTTTCGCAGGCACAGAATATTTTTGTATTTGTCGCAAGCTCGACGTGAACCTCGAGCCCGATGACTACTTCATAGTTCATGATTTGTCTCCTCCCGAAAACGACGGTACACCGATGGGCGGCAGCGCCTGCTCCAACGCGTAGGCTGTACGCAGCATCGTCTGTTCTCCCAGAGGCTTCGCGATAAGCTGCACGCCAATGGGAAGTCCCTCACGGCTTAAGCCAAAAGGCATGGATACCGCCGTGAGCCCCGCGATGTTGACCGGAACGGTGAATATATCCGTCATATACATCTGTATCGGATCGCTCTTTTCACCCGCGACAAAGGCCGGTGTGGGGGCTGTGGGCGAAAGTATGCAGTCGTATTTTCCAAACAGTGTATCAAAATCCTGCTTGATTAGCGTTCTAACCTTTAAAGCCTTTAAGTAATAAGCGTCATAATAACCGGAGCTTAACACGTAGTTGCCCAGCATCATGCGGCGCTTGACCTCAGAGCCAAACCCCTCGTTACGCGTCTGAATATACATGTCCACAATGCCATCATAATTTTTGGCGCGGTGGCCGTACTTGACACCGTCATAGCGCGACAGGTTCGATGTGGCTTCGGCAGAAGAGATAATATAGTAGGCGCTTAAGGCATAATCGAAAGTGGGCAACGACGTTTCTTCCACAACTGCGCCCAGGCTCTCGTAGAGTTCAACGGCTTTCTCCAGCGCTTCTTTGGCATCGGAACCCAAGCCTTGGCCGAAATATTCCTTGGGCAGACCGATTTTAAGTCCTTTCACGCCATCCTTTATACCTGATGTAAAATCAGGATAATCCATGTTAATGGAAGTCGAGTCGCGCTTATCATGACCGCAAAGCGCATTCAGTGAATAAGCCGCGTCTTCGATCGTGCGCGTAAACGGCCCAATCTGGTCGAGCGACGACGCGAACGCCACGAGTCCGAAACGCGAAACCGCGCCATATGTCGGTTTAAGACCCACAACACCGCAATACGATGCAGGCTGTCTTATGCTTCCGCCTGTGTCGGAGCCAAGAGCCAAAGGCGCCATGCCTGCCGAAACGGCTGCGGCGCTGCCGCCCGAAGATCCGCCTGGTACACGTTTTAAGTCCCAAGGGTTGGCTGTAGTTTGAAAGGCACTGTTTTCCGTGGATGAACCCATAGCAAACTCATCAAGATTGGACTTGGCCAATGTGATGATGCCCAGCGATTTAAACCGCTGAATGACATGCGCGTCATAAGGCGGCACGAAATCTTTAAGCATCTTTGAGGAGCAAGTGGTTGGTATGCCCTCGGTACAGATATTGTCTTTTATGATAGCTGGGATGCCGTCGAAAGCGCTTTTCTGCTCTCCTCTTGCGCGGCGTTCATCCGAGCGTTTGGCTTCCTCTATGGCTGAGTCTTGGCACACATGATTCAATGCCCGCAGCTGCGGCTCTTTCTCAGCGATTCTGTCCAGCAGTGCGGATACAAGCTCTACCGCGCTGATTTCCTTGGCGGCAAGCTTGTCCATAGCCTGCTTCATGCTCAATTCGTATGCTTTCAATGCGTCACCTCATTCAACAACTTTAGGCACAATAAAGCACCCATCTTCGTGTTCAGGTGCGCCTGCCGTCAGTTTTTCGTTGTCCATACTTTTTTCAACCGTATCAATGCGCAGCACATTCTCTATGCCCTGTATATGCGCTGTCGGCTGTATATGACTTGTATCGAGCTCTTCAAGCTTTTGCGCCGTTTTCAGTATCACTTCAAGATGTGCTTGATACTGTGTCTTCTCCTCTTCGCTAAAGCTCAGCCGTGATAAAGCGGCGATTTTTTCCACCTCGGATATCGGAACCTGCATGCCATCCTCCTGCATAATTTATTCAGCTTAAATCATATTTATATGTCGCGTTAAAGCCGTTTTCACCGTCGTCAATATAATCGATAAAGTATAACACGCCGGGCGCGTCGGATGCAAACCACTCTGTGCCGCACAAAGCAATCTGCTCGTTTGTATCCGTCTGCGGGTTATATACAAACAATCCATAAGGATACCCTTCCTGAGGATTTTCTATCATCGCATCTATATAATAAACCTTCCCGTCACGGCCAAAACCAAAATCAATAATACCCGAGTCTTGCGATACCAGTATCGTCTCCCCCGTATCAATATCGCAAAGTTTTAAGTTCGTTAATGTCTGCTCATTTTTCGAGGGCAGCGCTTCCAGCACAAGAAGCTGATTTGAACTGACATATGAACATAAATCAACGCCGTTGGTTAACTCTCGCCGTGTATCACCGATCTCGTAAACCCGCCCCGCTGCGCTGTCGGCATAGAACAAACGGTTTTGATGAACGGCAATGCTTCCCGAACCGCTCTGTTCCTCTTCCAATGTTCCGATCTGCATACTGCCATCGTCAGCAAAAGTACATGAACGCATTTGCATATGCAGCGCATCGTACCCGGTTATCGCATATAACGTATTGTTGATATCCGACCATGCGAATTCAGCTGTTTGGCTTCCAAAGCCTTCTTCACCCAAGTTGATGAGCGTCGCGTTTTCAAAATCATAGACATACAGCACGCTGTTTTCTATTGACGCGTCCAGCAATGCAATATAGCGTCCGTCCGGTGAAAACGCCGCTTCCTTTATCGAGTAAAACTCGGATATGTCAAGGCTTTGAGACCGCCCGTTGGCAAGTATCCAAAGACGGTCGGAAAGCAGGTAGCTGTCTTGCTCAAGCGCGGGTTCTTCGGGTTTATATTTTCGGGAAAAGGCAATACGTCCGTCCGCTGATGTGGCAAGATAGTACCCGTTTTCCAGCAGTACCGGCGTATCTAGATAAGTCCCGTTCTTAATCAGCAGGTTTCTTTGCTCTGCCTTTGAATAATCGATATCATCCGAAAAATCCGGCAACGCACCGCTTTGTATTTCGACCACAAAAAGCTTTGTTCCGGGCAGTGTTTCAGATACCTTCGTTTCTATACTGTCCGCATAACTTTGCGCTTCGCCCTGCGTTTCAAACGGGCTGGAAATCAGCAGTTTGTTTTGAAGATCAGAGCATAACACCGGCTGCATATCAACCGTACCGGGCCACCGTCCTTCCTGATGTTCATAAAACGCATTCGCGACACAATAATACTTTTTCTCTTCAGCCGCTGTTCCTGGTGTCACTGTCACTTTCAGGTTTCCCTCATCTTCCTGAACGTCGAAAGAAGCCTCGGCGGATAACTGAACATAGATAATAAGCGAGTCGCCATCGGCAGGAACCTCGCGGAATACCCCCAGTATAAAATCGGAAAGGGCCCAAGTTTGCTTTTGCTCATAGTCCCAAAAGCTGATATGGTCAAAGCGTATCATGAGGCGCTGTGGCTGATCCAGCAGCTTGATTTCATATGCAGGCAGTTGTGTCAGCTTTGTTTCGGTATAGCCGGCTTTCCGGCTCCCGCTGACAAGAGAAAAATCCAGCATAGCCTGCCCATTTTGCTGCGTTATATTGATATCTTTAATATTGATGTTTTCCGCAGGCAAATCCACACCACCGGATGCGGTTTGCGGCCCATTATTCGTATCAGACGCAGGAACGCATCCCGCGATCAGTGCGCCGAATATCAATAGTACCATCAGCAAAAATAGTTTCTTCAATACTGCCCCCCTATAGCTTTAAGCAAAAAGTTTCGCCGCGTGCATCGACGCTTTTTGCTTGATTTCTTCTATATCACCAAACGTAATTTGGCCGTTTTCATAGATGATATCTCCACCCACCATCGTGAGCCTCACATCCGCATCACAGCCGCTGTAAACCATATGGTGCACAAGATTAGTACGCGGATAATATCGCGGATTGTCGGTACCTAAAATGATAAGATCTGCCTGCTTGCCAGCTTCCAGCGTACCTGTGATACCGTCCATACCCAGCGCTTTTGCGCCGTTGACAGTTGCGATATCCACCGCCGTACCGGCCGGAATCAGAGTCGGGTCCAAATTCACGCCTTTTTGCAGCAACGCAATCATCGTCATCTCTTCCATCATAGATAAATTGTTATTGCTGGCTGCTCCGTCTGTGGCGCAGCTTACATTCACGCCCATCTCCAGCATTTTCGCTACACGCGCGATACCGCTGCCCAGCTTTAAGTTGCTGCCCGGGCAGGAGAGCACGCTGGCACCTTTGCGCGCCATTATGGCCATGTCGTCGTTGCTGAGCCAAACACAATGGGCCGCCATCAGCGGCAGCTCCAACAACCCTAAGCTGTCCATCAGTGCGATGGGCGTTTTCCCGTGTCTTTTGATACAGTCTTCGTGTTCGCCCTTCGTTTCGGAGACGTGCACATGGATGCGCAGCCCCAGACGCTGTGCCATGTCGCGCACCTTTTCAAACAAAGCGGGGCTGACTGTATATTCCGCGTGCGGGCCAATGGCGGCATCCACACGTTTGTAATCCTTCACAATCTGGGCAAAATCCTCTGCTCTTTTAAGCCGCCCTTCTCCGTTGCCGTCAATATCCAATACGGCAACTGCAATCAGCGCACGCATGCCTGAATCGTCAGCCGCTTTGGCGATTTGCGCATTGAAATTATACATATCCGAAAAACAAGTGACACCGCCTGCCGCCATTTCCGCGATGGCAAGCATGCTTCCCCAATAGACGGCCTGTTCATCCAGCTTTTCTTCGGCAGGCCATATACTTTCCTGCAGCCACTTCATTAGCGGCATATCGTCCGCGTACCCGCGCAGCAGATTCATCGGGATGTGGGTGTGCGTATTCACAAAGCCCGGCGCAATAATGCCGCCGTTTGCGTTGATCGTTCGCGATGCGGCAATATCCGGCGCGCAGTCTTTCGGCCCGGCATAAACGATACGCTCACCGTCTACGATGACACAACCGTCCGGGCACGTTCTGTCTCCCGATATGATCAAAAACCCATTTTCGATGCGCAGGCTCATCTTTTTCCTCCGTACATATATTCATATTGGGCATCATCCAGGGTATCGATGCTTATGCCCATTGCGCTAAGCTTCAGTGACGCCACGTGTTTGTCGATTTCGCGAGGAACGCTGAGCACCTTATTTTCCAGCTTTCCTTTATTCTGTATCAAAAATTGCAGCGACAGCGCTTGTATGGCGAAGCTCAAGTCCATAATCTCCGCCGGATGACCGTCTCCCGCCGCCAGATTCACAAGCCGACCTTCCGCCAGCAGATAAACCGTTTTACCGCCCAAATCGTAGGCCATGATATTTTTACGGGCAATATGACTGCTCTTCGCAAGTGCTTCCAATTCAGGGATATTGATCTCAACGTTAAAATGCCCCGCGTTGGAGAGTATTGCGCCGTCCTTCATCTTCTCAAAGTGCCGTTTGCGTATCACATCACTGCAGCCTGTTACTGTGATGAATATGTCGCCAAGTGCCGCAGCGTCATCCATTGTCATCACATCGTAGCCGTCCATCGCCGCTTCCATGGCGCAGATTGGGTCAATCTCGGTCACGATCACGCGCGCGCCCAGTCCTTTGGCCCGCATCGCAATCCCTTTGCCGCACCAACCGTAACCGGCCACCACCACGGCTTTACCGGCTACCACAAGATTCGTCGTGCGCATGATACCGTCCCAAACAGACTGACCTGTGCCGTAACGATTATCAAAAAGGTGCTTACAGTCCGCATCATTGACCGCCACTACCGGAAAAAGAAGTGACCCGTCACGCTCTCTTGCGCGGTACCGCAGCAAGCCTGTCGTCGTTTCCTCACAGGCTCCGATTACATTGTTAGCCTTTTTCCTGTCACGCGTATGCAGCGCTTCCGACAGATCGGCGCCGTCGTCGATCACGACTTCCGGTTCATGATTCAGCGCCATAGATATATGGTGCTCATATTCTGCATCAGTCGCCGCATGCCATGCGAACACGTCAATGCCGCCTTTTACAAGCGCTGCCGCGATATCATCCTGCGTGGACAGCGGGTTTGAGCCTGTCACAGACATCAAAGCACCGCCGCCCTTTAGCACACGGCAAAGATAGGCTGTCTTAGCTTCAAGGTGAACCGAAAGAGACACTTTCACGCCTTCGAACGGTTTTTCCTGTTCAAATTTGCGGTGCAGCTCGCTCAGCACAGGCATATGCTTTCTTGCCCACTCTATTTTTAGCTCGCCCTCAGACGCCAGACTTATATCTCTGATTTCACTCATTTACAGTTCCTTTACAATGCCTTTCAGATATTCACCGAAGCTTTGCTTTAAGTCTTCCCTGCATAGCGCAAACTCCACAGTGGCCTTTAAAAAGCCCAGCTTATCGCCTACATCATATCGTTTGCCTTCAAACTCATAAGCATACATGCCTTGCTTTCTACCCAGAGTTTTGAGCGCGTCGGTCAATTGTATTTCGCCATTTTTACCGGGCGGCTGAACATCAAGTATATCAAATACTTCGGGTGTGATAATATAACGGCCGAGTATGGCCAGATCGGACGGCGCATCTTTTATTGCGGGCTTTTCCACAAGGTCGTTGACCTGATGCAGCCTAGGGTCCGCATTGTGTCCGTTAGGGGCCACAATACCATACTTGTCAACATCAGCCATATCAATACGCTGTACGCCCAGTACCGATGTGCCGTATTTATCATACGTTTCCATCAGTTGTCCGATGGCAGGTTTTTGTGCGACGACAACATCATCGCCTAAAAGGACTGCGAACGGTTCATTCCCCACAAAAGAACGGGCGCAGCTGATGGCATGTCCTAAGCCCATCGCTTCCTTTTGTCGGACATAATAAACATCGACAAGATGAGAAATATCCTCGACCATGCTGAGTAAAGACGTATTGCCTTTTCGTTTGAGTTCGGATTCGAGTTCATATGATTTATCAAAATGATCCTCGATATTTCGTTTACCGCGGCCAGTGATGATGAGTATGCTCTCTATTCCAGCACTGATCGCTTCTTCAACGATATATTGTATTGTCGGCTTATCAACGATAGGCAGCATCTCTTTGGGCTGTGCTTTTGTCGCCGGCAAAAAACGCGTGCCAAGACCCGCTGCCGGAATCACAGCTTTTTTGATCTTCATTCATATTCCTCCATTTTTTCCCCAACTACCCCAATGATTATACTATATATTGTGATTTTGTTTATTAACATTTCTATGAACAATGACTTACTTTGGCAAGTCAATTAAAGCCTTATCATAGTGTGTATGTCTAGTATAATAAGGCATGAATATATAATATATTATTATTATATACAGATTTTAATTTCATGTTCAGCCCGGCGGCCAAGTCATTTGGCGCCCGCCAAGTATATGGAAATGTAAATGGCTCACTGTCTGACCCCCATCACGTCCGGTATTGGCCACAAGGCGGAATCCGTCTTGCAGACCAAGCTGAGCGGCAAGCTTTTGGACAACACACATCATATGGGCGACGGTGTCATAATCCTCTTCTTCGAGCGCTGCCAGAGAATCCACATGTTTCTTGGGAATCACGAGCACATGAACCGGTGCTTTCTTATCGATATCGTGGAAAGCAAGCACGCTATCATCCTCATAAACCTTGGAAGAAGGTATTCCCCCGGCAGCGATTTTGCAAAACAAACAATCCTTCATAGAACCTCCTTTATTCACCCAAAACGGTTTTACCCTTGGCTTGCGTCAGCGTTACCGTTTTGATTTCATTTCTTTCAGCTTTTGCGGCTACGCGTATATACCGCTCGGAATAGCCCTCCATACACCCTTGAAAAGCTTCGGATGCCTCTTCGAAAAGAACTATATCACTGCGTCCTATCATACTCTTTATATAATCTTCTTCAAGTTTTTCGCCGAGTCTGATAAGCTCTGCAGTGCGCTGCTTTGCCAATGCTTTGGGCACACGCGGGGTCATGCTGTAAGCTCTCGTGCCTTCACGTGCAGAAAACGGAAAAACATGCATTCTTGCAAAAGCGGCCTTTTCCACAAAACGCAGCGTCTCCTGATGTTCTTCATCGGTTTCTGCCGGAAAACCCGCAATCACATCTGTGGTTATGGCGGGATTATCGAAATAGCGTCGCAGCAGGGTCACAAATCCCATAAATTCATCCGGCGTATAAGGCCGGTTCATACGCTTTAAAACCGTCTGCGAGCCGCTTTGCAGCGAAAGATGAAAATGAGGGCAAAGATTCTTCGCTTTTGCCGCCTTGCTCACAAATTCTTCGCTGAGCACGCCCGGCTCTATAGACCCGAGGCGGAAACGCACATCGAGCTTGTTAAGCGCTGTTATCAAATCACCCAAGCTCTGCTCACCGTCTTTATACGACGCAAGGTGGATACCCGTAAGTACGATCTCCTTCACACCATTTTGCGCAAGTGCGTTTGCTTCCTCGATGATATCATCAAATCCGCGGCTTCTGGACCTGCCGCGTACATAGGGTATGATGCAATAGCTGCAAAAGCAGTCGCAGCCTTCTTGTATTTTGAGCACGCCACGTGTACGAGACCCAGCCGAATCGATACGCATAGGTTCAAAGCCGCAGCCTTTCAGCTCATGCGTCAAATCCACGCTTTTCGAGCCGCCCAGCAATTCTTCGGCAACCTCGACAATACGGCTTCTGTCGTCTGTCCCGATTACGGCGCTCACGCCTTCCATTTTAAGCAGTTCTCCGGCTGCACGCTGCGCCAAGCAGCCGACGACGATCACACGGCCGGTTTGCGCTGCCCGCCGAATGGCTGTTCGAGATTTTTTATCGGCCACAGCCGTGACTGTACATGTATTGATAACGACAATATCCGCAGCTTGTCCGAATTCCACCGTTTCAAAATTGTGCTGTGAAAACAACGACTGCATGTATGCTGAATCGTAGGCATTCACCTTGCATCCAAGCGTATAAAAAGCCACCTTTTTCACAACCGCATTTGCCCCTTGTCATAAAAAATGGCCGCCAAAACGGCAATTCCCGCTGTTTCCGTGCGCATGATGCGCGGCCCCAGCGTGACGGACACACCGCCCGTTTCGCACATTTTCGCAACCTCCGCCCCTTCAAAGCCGCCTTCCGGCCCGATCACGATGCCGATATCCTGCTCATCTCCCGCCAATGCCGCTCGTAGTGATGTCTCTCGCTCTTCTTCCCAGCACACAATCAGTTTCTCATGGTTACGCATCAGCTTTAGCACATCTGCAAAAAGCAAAACATCATCGACAACGGGGATACGGCTTCTGCCGCACTGTTTTACTGCTGCCATTGCCACGCGCCGCAAGCGAGATGATTCCTCAGGTCGTTTTACACACCGCTGCGATAGAAAAGGGACGATACGCTGTGCGCCCAATTCAATAGCCTTTTGCACGATTTCTTCCATCTTAGCCGATTTGGGATAAGCCTGATACAGCGTCACGGCAATATCCGGCTCAGCGGTATTCTTTTCTTTCGTAATAATATGTGCCTCAATATCAAAACCGATATTCTTTATACGGCACAGATAATCCATACCCGTCCCGTCAAAAGCGATCATTTCGTGACCTTTGTCCATTCGCAGCACATTTTTCATGTGCTTGGCTTCGTCTCCGGTTATTGTCAGGCTATTCTCTTTAATGTTTTCAGGCAGAACAAAGAACCTATGCATTTTTTCTCCTTGCCGCCAGCGCACGCCAGTCGGCCATGCTGAGTGTTTCTATCACCTGGTAACCATTGGCATTTAATGAAGCGGTCACATCTTCAAGACGCTCGTCAATAATGCCCGACATGATATAGACACCGTCCGGGGCTAAAAAGTGCCCAACATCCTTATTGAGACGAATCACGATATCCGCGATAATGTTGGCCATAATCAGATCATATGGGCCGCCGTCCGCATTTTTCAGCAAGTCAGACTGCCTTACCTGCATTACCTTTGCGCCGTTGCTTACCGCGTTATCCCGCGCCACGTTCACACTTACGGTGTCGTAATCCAGCGCCAGCACACGCTTTGCACCCAGCTTAGCCGCACCTATCCCCAGTATGCCCGAACCGCATCCGACGTCAAGAACGGTCGCATGAGGCGGCAAATATTTCTGAAGAAGTTCCAAACACATTCGGGTTGTTTCATGAACCCCCGAGCCAAACGCCATACCCGGGTCTATCTCGATCACAATATCATCAGTTTTGGCCGGATAGTCCTCCCAAGTGGGTTTCACTACGAAACACCCTGCTGCCCGAAACGTTGTAAAGTGTTTCTTAAAATTCTCGTTCCAATCGGTATCCACCACAGTCGTGATATCCACCTTCAGCGAACCTGCATTGCTGTCAAGCGTTCTTATGTCATCAATTCGCTCTCTTATAAATGAGAAAACGCTGTCAAAGCCATCTTCTCCAAAGTAGGCTTTGACGATCAGATGGCCGTCGCTTTGTTTGGGGGCTTCAAGATATTCATCGCGGTGCGCGATGGGAATTTCCCCGCCGTCAATTTCCACACCGCCCGCTCCTGCGTCCATCAGCAGTGATGAAACGAGATCGGAGGCTTCTTCCGTTGTGCTAATACAGACTTGTTTCCAGTTCATTCTCCCTTTACTCTTTCAAAAAAACTTTTTTCCTTATGAGACAGCTTTGCAAACTCACGAAGCAGCGTCTTTTGCTTCTCATTAAGCTTCTTTGGCACCTCTATGTTCACCTTCACAAAAAGGCTGCCTTTTCTGGTCGAATGAAGATGCGTCACTCCTTTGTCTTTGAGCCGGAAGACGGTACCCGTTTGAGTGCCTTCACCCATTTTGAGTTTGGCTTTCCCATCGAGCGTGGGTACGACGATTTCCGCACCTAGCGCGGCATCTACAAATGATACGGGGATATCGATATAAAGATCATAGCCTTCACGTGCAAAGAATTTATGCGGCTGTACATAAACGTATATCTGAAGATCACCCGGCTGTCCGCCCCGCTGGCCTGCCGCACCTTCACCGCGCAGCGTCATAATCTGTCCGTTATCGATACCCGCGGGAATATCCACATTGATCGTTTTGAGTTTATTAAGAATGCCGCGTCCGCCGCAATCCGGACAGGGGTCTTTGATGATGCTGCCGCGCCCGCCGCAGTCCGGGCAATCCACAACGTTAACAAAACTGCCAAACGCTGTGTTGCGCTGTTGGCGTATCTGTCCCGATCCGCCGCAAGAACCGCATGTTTTGGGTGACGTCCCCTTCTTTGCGCCTGTACCGCCGCAAGCCGCGCAAGCCTCATCTTTATTCAAACGTACTTCTTTGGAGACACCAAAAGCGGCTTCTTCAAAGGTAATTCGCAGCTCCATGCGCAGGTCGGAGCCTCTCACAGGCCCAGTCCGGCGAGCCGTCCGCCCGCCGCCGCCGCCGAATATGGAATCAAAAATGTCGCCAAAGCCGCCCATGAAATCGTCGAACCCGCCGAAGCCGCCGCCTCTGGCCCCCGCAGTCTGATCAAAAGCCGCATGGCCAAAAGTATCGTACTGACGGCGCTTTTGCTCATCGCTGAGTACGCCGTAAGCCTCGCTCGCTTCTTTAAACTTCTCGGATGCTTCTTCCTTATTAACATTCACATCCGGATGGTATTGCTTTGCAAGTTTTCTATATGCTTTCTTTATTTCATCTCCAGTAGCGTTCTTTCCAACGCCCAGAACCTCATAGTAGTCTCTTTTATCTGCCAAAATTAAGCACCGCCTAAAATAAAGTCATATGCACCCGAAAAGCCAAAGCGCGTTTGTGCGCTCTGGCTTTAAGTCGGTGTAGTATGTATGCTATTTTACTTGTCTTTCTTGTCGTCGTCTACCACTTCGTAATCGGCATCCACAACATTGTCATCCGGCGGAGCCTGCTGCGCACTGTCCTGCGGACCAGCCTGTGCTCCAGCCGCGTTAGCCTGAGCGTTGGCCTGCTGATAAACCTTACCGAACACATCATAGGAAACCTGCGAGAGCTTCTCGGTAGCTGCCTTAATAGCATTCGTGTCAGTACCCGCCAACGCGCTCTTCACGTTGGCAACCTCCGTGTCAATTTTGGCTTTATCTTCGCTGCTTATCTTGTCGCCCAGATCTTTGATCGTCTTTTCCGTCTGGAATACAAGCGAGTCAGCGTTGTTTCTGATTTCAACCTTTTCTTTTTCTTTTCTGTCGGCTTCGGCAAACTGCTCGGCTTCCTTCACAGCCTTATCGATGTCCTCTTTAGACATGTTCGTGGAAGCCGTGATCGTGACCTTTTGCTCGTTACCAGTTCCCAAATCCTTAGCCGATACGTGAACAATACCGTTCGCATCGATATCGAATGTCACTTCAATCTGCGGTACGCCTCTGGGTGCCGGCGGAATACCTGTTAAGTTAAAGCGGCCCAGCGTCTTGTTGTGTGCAGCCATTTCTCTTTCGCCTTGCAGCACATGGATTTCCACGCTTGTCTGTCCGTCCGCTGCTGTTGAGAACACCTGACTCTTCTTTGTAGGAATCGTGGTGTTTCTGTCAATCAGTTTTGTGGACACGCCGCCAAGTGTCTCAATACCCAGTGAAAGCGGTGTGACGTCAAGCAGCACGATATCATTCACTTCGCCGCCAATAACGCCGGCCTGCAGCGCAGCACCCACAGCGACGCATTCGTCGGGGTTGATGCCCTTATAGGGGTCTTTACCGGTGATTTCTTTCACCTTATCCTGCACGGCGGGTATACGCGAAGAACCGCCGACAAGTATGACCTTGGAAAGCTGTGAAGCTGTGATGCCCGCGTCCTGCAGCGCTTTACGTGTGGGAATCGCTGTGTTTTCAACAAGATCGGCTGTGAGCTCATTGAACTTTGCTCTTGACAGCGACATGTCAAGATGCTTGGGGCCTGATGCGTCCGCCGTAATGAACGGCAGATTGATGCTGGCCTGAAGCACACCGGATAGCTCAACTTTGGCTTTTTCAGCCGCTTCCTTAATACGTTGCATCGCCATTTTGTCCTTAGACAGATCAATACCGTTAGACTTTTTAAATTCGGATACGATATAATCCATCACCTTTTGGTCAAAGTCGTCGCCGCCCAAACGGTTGTTGCCGTTTGTCGCAAGCACTTCGAAAACGCCGTCGCCGATCTCAAGGATGGAAACGTCGAATGTACCGCCGCCCAAGTCGAAAACGAGTATTTTTTGTTCTTCTTCTTTGTCAACGCCATAGGCCAGCGATGCAGCCGTGGGTTCGTTGATGATACGCTGCACATTAAGGCCCGCGATTTTGCCCGCGTCCTTGGTGGCTTGGCGCTGGCTGTCCGTAAAGTAAGCCGGAACCGTGATAACGGCATCCGACACCGTCTCCCCAAGATATGCTTCCGCATCAGCTTTCAGCTTCTGAAGTATCATAGCGCTGATTTCCTGCGGAGAATAACTCTTACCGTCTATATTGACCTTTCTGTCCGTACCCATGTCTCTTTTGATCGAGCTGATGGTTTTATCCGGATTTGTAATGGCTTGGTTTTTAGCCACCTTGCCTACCAGTCTTTCACCCGTATTGGAAAACGCGACAACAGACGGCGTTGTTCTGCTGCCTTCCGCATTAACGATAACGGTTGGCTCGCCGCCTTCCATCACAGCCACGCATGAATTAGTTGTACCTAAATCGATTCCTATAATTTTGCCCATCGTCTTATTCCCTCCTTATATAAAAAATATATATTACTTGTTCACAATGACCATGCTGGGTCTTATGATGCGATCTTCCATCGCATAGCCTTTTTGCACTACCGCTGCAACTGTACCGGAAACCTGGCCTTCCTGAGCGTCTGCCATCTGTATGGCCTGATGCCTATTGGGATCGAAGACCTCCCCCAATGCCGGAATCTCTTTGACACCCATCTTTTCGATGGCTTCGGTAAGCTGCCGATATACCATCGTAAAGCCCTGTACAAGTGCGCTGTCTTCGCCTTCGATGTGTTCTAGAGCTCTTTCGAAGCTGTCCAGCACCGGTAACAAATTTTCGATGGTGTCACACCGCCCGTCCCTAAGCGCCTCAGCGCGAGATGTAGCCATCCTCTTTCTAAAATTGTTAAAATCGCTGAACGTGCGCTGATATTTGTCTTTAAAGTCGTCTCTCTCGGCCAATGCTTCGGCCAGCTTCTTATCAGCCTTGGTTGTTTTCTTTTCGCTTTTCTTAACTCTTTCTTGCTCTTGCTCCAAAACGTCTTCAAACTTTGTGGGCTGTTCGTTTGGCGTCTCGGCGTTTTCAGTCATTATTTCGTCCTTGTTTATGCTGTCGCTCATTTGTCGCTTTCCCCCTCGTTATTCATCCTCTATAAAGTTAGACAGTATACTGTTTAAACTGTGGCTTACATATCCCAAAATGGAAATGATCTTTGCATAATCCATACGCGTCGGGCCGATCACACCAAAAGACCCCAGCGACTTACCGCCAATTTTATAAGTTGCGGTAACGACGCTCATATCAAAGAGCTCCTTCACCTCGTTTTCCTGACCGATCGTCACGGAAAATTCAAGCTGTGTGGCTTTTTTCATCATCTCATATAGCATCTCTTTTGTTTCCAGCACGGAAATAAAGTTTTTTGCTTTCTCGATGCTCATATAATCTGGGTAGTCAATGATATTTTGCGTCCCCCCCAATACGATGCCTTTTTCACCGTACGGCTCAACACTGGTTTCTATCGCGTTTAAAACATCGGAAACAAATTCATTGTTGGCACGCACGTTATCGTGCAAATACCCATTTAAATCTTTTTCCGCTTCCTCCAGCGTCTTTGTTGACAGCTTCTCTGTCAACAGTGTTGATATCATCTCCAAGTAATCCGGCGTAATGCCCTCCGGCACCACGATGACACTATCCGTCACAAGCCCCGCGCTTGTCACCACAAGTAGAATCGCTTTTCTTTCGGTGATCTTGACAATCTGCACACGTTTGATCACAGATTTCTTAAGCTGCGGCTTTAACACCATGGAGATATGATGCGTGGTATCGGAAAGAACTTTTGCGGCTTTCTCCATGACCTGTCCGACTTCGCTCATTTTGTCTTCAAAATATCTTTTTATATTTTCGGCCTCATTCGCGTTAAGCTTAACCACCTTCATAAGCCGGTCGACATAGAAGCGGTAAGCCTTCTGTGAAGGAATACGGCCTGCCGACGTATGCGGCTGTTCTAAAAAGCCAAGCTCCTCCAAATCGGCCATCTCGTTTCTTATGGTAGCGGAGCTTAATTCAAACCCGTCTTTCTTGGATATCGTTCTGGATCCGATCGGAAGACCGGTCATGATGTAGTCGTCTATGACGGCTTTCAATATGCAAAGCTTTCTTTCACTTAAATCCATCGGTCTCCCTCCTCATTATTTGTTGTTAGCACTCTATCTTGACGAGTGCTAACATCATGGTATAAAAATAGCACTTATTGTCTGCAAAGTCAAGTGCCCCATTTCATATTCATAATTTATTTATAAATAAGCCGATCAGTGAATTTTGCATATCAAACCCCTTAAGAGTCGGCCGTATTCTTTCAGGCTCAACCGTTATCAAACCCGCTTTTTTTGCCATGTCGATAGACTTTTCAAAGTTTGCCTCAAAGTTACCGCCGAAGTGTGCTTTATAATCATTAAAATCAATACCATGATTGAGCCGAAGCCGCAGCATGATATATTCAATCATCACGTCATCTTCCGATAGGAACTGCTCTTCCAAAACAGGCCTTTTGCCGTCTTCAATGCAGCCAAAATAATCGTCTAAACTTTGCACATTTCCGAACCGGCAGCCGCCGTTATCAGAAATATACGAAAAGGCGGCCACACCCATCCCCAGATAGCTTTCGCCAGTCCAGTATTTTAAGTTATGCCGGCATTCAAAGCCTTTTTGTGCAAAATTGGATGTCTCATAATGTGTATAGGCCGCCGCTTCCAGCATTCGAACTGCATCATGATACATCTCTCTGTCTATGTCCTCATCTGCGCCTTCAAAGCGTTTTGCGAGCGGCGTACCGCTTTCCAGCTTGAGTGCATATGCGGAAATATGTTTCGGCGCAATATCAATTATACGGCACAATGTTTCTTGGAAACTCCGGATACTCTGCCCTGGCAAACCAAATATGACATCAATATTGATGTTTGAAAAAATTTGAGCCGCATATTCATAGGCATCTACAAATGTTTGCCATGAATGGTTCCTGCCGATATCGCAAAGAACAGCATCTTCGTGCGTTTGCAGGCCGATACTCAAGCGGTTGATGCCGCAGCTTGCATAGCCTTTTATTTTTTCAAAGCTGAGGGTTTCAGGATTGGCTTCCGCTGTGACTTCGGCATCCTGCCATATTTGCACCGCTTGAAGACCATGAAACAGCTTTTCCATTTGTGCCGCAGATAATAAAGACGGCGTTCCGCCTCCTATAAAAACTGAATCGATACGTTTGCGGCGCAGCAACGGTTCATAAAGTCTTGCCTCAGCAATAAGCGCGTCGATATAGCGGTCAATATCCGTTTCACGACCCGGAAAAGAAACAAAATCACAGTACGCGCATTTGCGCAGGCAAAAAGGTATGTGGATGTAAAGCCCCAGTGCCGCCATCAGTCCATCTTAAGCACGGACATGAACGCCTCAGACGGCACTTCCACGCTGCCGACCTGACGCATACGTTTTTTGCCCTCTTTTTGCTTTTCAAGCAGCTTCTTCTTGCGCGAAATATCGCCGCCGTAGCACTTGGCCAGCACGTCCTTGCGCATCGCTTTCACCGTTTCGCGTGCGATGATTTTACCGCCGATGGCTGCTTGGATGGGTATTTCGAACATCTGCCGCGGTATCGCGTCTTTGAGCTTCTCGGCGATAACCCTGCCTCTTGCATATGCCTTATCACGGTGAACAATAATAGACAGCGCGTCACAGGCTTCACCGTTGAGCAGCATATCCAAGCGGACAAGATCGCTCTTCTTATAACCTTTTAGTTCGTAATCAAGCGAGGCATACCCGCGCGTCCGTGATTTTAATATATCGAAGAAATCGTAAATGATTTCATTCAATGGCAGCTCGTAATGGATCAGCACACGGGTATCCTCTATGTATTCCATGTTTCTGAATATACCGCGTTTCTCTTGGCAGATATCCATCACCGCGCCCACATATTCGTCGGGTGTCATGATTGTCACATCGGCTATTGGCTCTTCCATATAGTCAATGGACGTCGGCGCAGGCAGGTTCGTGGGGTTTTCCACCACCAGCAGTTCACCTTTCACTGTCATCACGTGGTAGCTCACGCTGGGCGCCGTGGTCACAAGATTCAGGTCGAACTCACGCTCCAGACGTTCCTGTATGATTTCCATATGCAGCAGCCCCAAGAATCCGCACCGAAAGCCGAAACCGAGCGCCACAGATGTTTCCGGCTCATAAATGAGCGACGCGTCGTTGAGCGCCAATTTCGCCAGCGCGTCACGCAAATCTTCATAGTCTGCGCCGTCTGCGGGATAGATACCGCAGAACACCATGGGCGTGACTTCTTTATAACCGGGCAGCGGTTTGTCCGCACCGTTCTTTGCATTCGTGATAGTATCGCCCACACGTGTATCCGACACGTTTTTTACGCTGGCCGCGATATACCCCACCTCGCCAGCCGACAGAGAGCCCGTTTTGAGCGGTGTCGGCAAAAACACACCTATTTCGGTCACATCAAAGCGTTTATCCGCAGCCATAAACAATATCTGATCATCTTCAGAGACGTGTCCCTGCTTCACGCAGACATAGCTGATCGCACCTTTGTAGTTGTCGTAATAGGAATCGAATATCAATGCCTGAAGCGGCGCTTGCGGATCGCCTTTGGGCGCAGGCAGATATTTGACAATTGCTTTTAATACATCATCAATGCCAACGCCTTCTTTTGCGCTGATGCGCGGCGCATAAGAAGTGTCCAGGCCTAAAATGTCTTCGATCTCCTTGCAAACCTCATCCACACGCGCGGAAGGCAGGTCAATCTTGTTGATAACTGGCAGTATTTCCAGGCCGTTGTCTAGCGCCAGATACACATTCGCAAGTGTCTGTGCCTCGATACCCTGACTGGCATCCACGACGAGTATCGCGCCTTCACAGGCTGCCATACTGCGCGACACCTCATATGTAAAGTCCACATGGCCCGGCGTATCAATCAAATTCAGGGTATATTCCATACCGTCATGTTCATAAAACATGCGCACAGCCTGTGCCTTGATGGTGATACCACGCTCCTGTTCGAGCTCCATAGTATCTAAAATCTGGTTGTGCATATCACGCAGAGATACGGTGTTTGTCAGCTCGATGAGCCTGTCCGCCAGTGTTGATTTGCCGTGGTCGATATGCGCTATAATGCAAAAGTTTCTGAACCGGTCCATGCCAGTTGCCATAAATTCTCTTCCTCCGAAATATTCTCGTTGATTATATTATATAAAACCGCTGATAATTGCAATCAGCAATATTGGCTTAACCTTAAACGCGTGTTATGATAGTGAATACAACAAGGAGGATCATCAATGAACGATATTGAAAAAACAATTGACGCGTTGTCACGTAAAGGGTTTAGAGCCGCTTATGCTCGAAATGCCGAGGAAGCGGTCTCGTATGTTCTTTCCGTAATAAGCGGGAAGGATACGGTCGGTATGGGCGGCAGCATGACGCTTTTCGAAACCGGAATCGTGGACGCGCTTATCAGCCGCGGTAACACAGTTTATTCCAGCGATCTAGCGGCACGTAACGGCGGTGATAAAGCCGCAGCCAAGCGCTTGGGCATGACGGCTGACGTGTATCTTACCTCCACCAATGCCCTGACACTCGACGGCGATCTGATCAACATTGACGGTATCGGTAATCGTGTGGCAGCCATGTTTTACGGGCCTGAACGCGTCATATTCGTGGCAGGCCGAAATAAGCTGACGGCAAACCCGCACACGGCGATTGCACGCATCAAAAAGGTTGCCTGTCCCCAAAATGCACGTCGACTGGGAATCTCTACGCCATGTGCGACGGAAGACCGATGCACCGACTGCGACCACGAAAGGCGCATGTGCAACGTCACCGTACGACTTCAGCGCCCCACGCGCGGCAAAGAGATGCACGTGGTCATAATCGACGGCGATTTTGGTTATTAGACAATTGCACTCTTAATGCCCGTTTATTACTAATCATAAAAAGCTGACTCAGAGGTGATCTCAAGAGCCAGCTTTATTTATAAATAGCTTATATATTTAGGCTGTCGATATCGCGCTGTATCTGTGCTTTAAGCGCCTCTAAGCTTTCGAATTTTCGCTCACCCCGAATGCGTTTTTCAAAGAAAACCGAAATGGTTTGCCCATAGATATCTTTATCCAGCCCAAGTATATGCACCTCAATGGTCTCATGCTGTCCGGTGGAAACAGTCGGGTTATATCCGATGTTGCAGACGCCTTTATAAAGCCCGTCTTCCACACGAACATGTACGCCGTAAACCCCGCGCAGCGGTATGATCTTCTCGGGCGGTGCAATCAGGTTGGCCGTGGGAAAACCCAACTTCGAGCTGCCGATACGCCGTCCGCTGCCTACCTTACCAGTAAGGCTGTAACAGTAACCCAGAAGCGATGCCACCCGGGCGACATTGCCTGCCTCGATGCATTCTCTTATACGCGTGGCGCTCACCGGTTCCCCTTCGGATATAACAGGCGATATCACACAGACCTCAAAGCCGAGCTGTTCACCCGCTTTTTGAATAGTGTCGGCATCGCCTTTTGCTTCACGCCCATATGTATAATTGTATCCGGTCACAATACGCACTGGGGAAAACGTATTTTTAAGCATTTCAGTAAAGCGGTCTTTATCTATGGCCGCAAATTTCTTATCAAAATGCACAATGCATAGATAATCAATACCCGTTTTTTCGAATGCGTTAATTTTCTCGTCCAGTGTTTGCAGACGCATAGGCCTATGATCACCCAGAAAATAGTCTGCCGGCAAAGAATCAAACGTAAAAACAGCGCTCTGACCCGGTCCCTGCTTGACGGCGTTAATCAGCGCCATATGGCCTAAATGCAGCCCGTCAAAAGTACCCAGCGCCAGCGATAAATCTTTAAAGCGTATTTGTTTGGCTTGCTGTAAGTTTATAACTTCCATCTATATATCCACCAGCAAAGTCGAAATTTTAAGCTGTCTATCCTTCACAGCTCCGATCCCTATAAATTTTTCATCCAAATAGATACGAGCTTCATCCAAGTCAGCTTTGTCACAGACGACACTGCCGCCGTTTAGCAGAACGCGGCTTACGGAAGCATCCATGCTGATACCGGGAAGCTCATTAAGAAACCTCTCCATAGGAATAAGAATGCTTTCAAATCCGTCTTTCATGTCTTTAAGCGCATCCGCCGTCACGGCTTGTTCTATATCGAGGCCGGCGCATTTTGTGCGCACCAGAAACGACATATACGATGCAACGCCCAAGCTTTCTCCGAGATCCTCGCAGAGCTTCCTAATGTATGTCCCTTTGCCGCAAACCACACGCAGCAGATGCGCGTTTGGGCGCGTTTGGCTTAAATATTCGGCATCATAAATGACGATAGCACGATTCTTAGGCTGAATCTCAATGCCACGCCTCGCAAGTTTATATAGCTGAACGCCCTCATGCTTGACTGCGCTGTATGCCGGTGTCTGTTGTGTGATATGACCAAGAAATTGCGCAAGCGTTTTTTTGACGTCATCATCACTCGGCAAAGAGGCATGATCAACACGTGTCACTTTGCCGTAGCTGTCTCCCGTGTCGGTGCTTTTTCCGAATGTGACTTCAGCAATGTATTCCTTTTTACCGCCCATCATATAAGACGATATACGCGTCGCTTTGCCGACGCAGATTGGCAGCACACCGCAGGCGCCCGGATCAAGTGTACCGGTGTGTCCGGTCTTTTTCACGCCGAGAACGCCTCTTAAAAAAACAACCGCACCGTTTGATGACATACCGGGCGGCTTTAGGAAGTTAATCACGCCGTTCATTCAGACAAGCTCCTTCAGCTTTTCAATCACGGCACTTTTGACTTCATCAAGTTTACCGCTTACACAGCAGCCCGATGCGCCTTTATGCCCGCCTCCGCCGAATTTTGCGGCTACAGCACCCACATCGATCTTACCCTTGGAACGAAAACTTATCTTTATACCGGCAGGCAGTTCCCGAAAGAAAACAGCCGCCTGCGTTTCTTCGATTTCTCGTGCGAAATCGACCACACTGTCGCAGTCTTCGCTTTGGGCACCGAATTCCTTCATGTCGCCCTCAAGAAGCGTCACGCTGGCAATACGGCCGTCCATAAACGTCTCCAGCCGTGAGATCGCACGTCCTATAAGCTGCGTCGCCACTAATGAGCGCCTTCTGAAGAGCACATCCGCCGTACCGCGCAGATCAAAAAGCTCAACAATCTCGGATGTATACGCCAGGCACTTGCGGCTGGTATTGGAGTATGTGAAATTGCCCGTATCGGTAGACATTGCAATATAGAGAGACTGAGCAATTTTTTCATCAGGTTTTACTCCAAAAAGCCCCATCATCTCAAATATGATCTCTCCGACAGAAGATGCCGCGCTGATATAGTTCAGCTCCGCGAAACCGTCGTTGGTGATATGATGATCGATATTGATCGTTTGTTTTGCGCTTCTAAAAAGCTTTAAACATTTACCCAACCGTGCGCTGTCCGCGCAGTCTACAGAAACAGCTGTCTCTATGTCCTCATTCACTGCCTGAGCAGAAAGCATCTCATCAGCATTAAACAACTCCATATAACGCGACGGCATATCACCGTCGCAGCACAGCGTCACCTGTTTATCCAGCTTTTCAAGTATGCGCTTAAGCGCAAAGCATGAACCAAGTGTATCGCCATCCGGCTGAATATGGGCGACAAGTAAAATCCGCTGCGCTTGATCCATTGCATTTTTAATTTCAGACAGACCCATTGTCACTAGACTTTCTTTAGCATTTCAGAAATTTTGCTGCTGTATTCGATCGACGTATCCAACAAAAAAGTGATTTCGGGCAGCCGGCGCATTCTCATACGGCTTCCGATTTCATTCTTTATAAAATGCTCGGCATGAGTGAGTGTCTCAATCGTCGACTTTTTCATCTTATCCGTATCAAAAACGCTGATATAGGCTTTTGCGTATTTTAAATCACGCGTTAATTCCACATGGGTCACACTCGTCATTTCGGAAACACGCGGGTCTTTTATATCGCTCTTGATGATATCGCTGAGCGTACGCTTAAACTCGGACTGTATGCCCGACATCCTGTCTTTATACACTATCTCGCTATCTCCTGCATCTCGAAGGCTTCGATCACGTCGCCTTCTTTGACATCGTTATAATTCTTAATGGTAATACCGCATTCGTATCCCTGATTAACTTCCTTCGCGTCGTCCTTAAACCGCTTTAAAGAAGCCATGACACCTTCATGCACCACAATGTTGTCACGCAGCAGGCGGACAGACGCATTCTTGGTGATCTTGCCGTCTGTGACATAGCTGCCTGCAATGGTGCCGATGCTCGATACACTGAACGTTGTGCGTACTTCCGCGTGGCCGAGTATCACTTCCTTAAATTCGGGTGCCAGCATTCCCTTGATAGCCAGCTGCAGTTCCTCAATCGCTTTATAGATAACGCGGTAAAGCCTGATTTCAACCTTTTCTTTATCAGCCTCGGCACGGGCCATTGTATCGGGGCGTACATTAAAGCCGATGATAATCGCGTTGGAGGCACTGGCCAGCATAACGTCCATAGCTTTGATAGCGCCGACACCCGCATGAATGATCTTAACGCGCACTTCGTTGTTGCTCAACTTCTCAAGCGCCTGCTTAACGGCTTCCACAGAACCCTGCACATCCGCTTTGATGACGATATTGAGATCCTGAACCTTGCCCGCTTCCACCTGACTGAACAGGTCTTCCAGCGTCACCTTAGACAGATTCTTAAGCATGTCGGCCTTCTGCTTATCTTTTCTTTCCTCAGCAACCTGTCTTGTGAGTTTATCCTGCTCAACCGCGTGCATGATATCACCCGCAACAGGCACTTCCGAGAAACCGACAACTTCAACAGGCTGTGACGGATAAGCTTCGTCCACCCGGTTCCCTAAATCATCCACCATGGCGCGCACACGTCCATAGGCCACGCCCGCAACGATCATATCCGATATGCGCAGCGTACCGTTTTGTACCAGCACTGTAGCAACGGGGCCGCGCCCTTTGTCCAGCTTGGCTTCGATGATCGTGCCCTTCGCCAGACGGTTCGGGTTGGCTTTGAGTTCCTGCATCTCCGCAACCAGAACGATCATTTCAAGGAGCTGGTCGATACCCTCTTTGGTCAGCGCGGAGACGGGCACCATAATGGTTTCTCCGCCCCACTCTTCCGCGACCAGGCCATATTCCGTGAGCTCTTGCTTCACGCGATCTGGATTGGCGTTTTGCCTGTCGATTTTGTTGATGGCGACAATGATCGGTACGCCCGCGGCTTTAGCGTGGTTAATCGCTTCCACGGTTTGCGGCATCACACCGTCGTCGGCGGCCACAACAAGTATCGCGATATCCGTCACCTGGGCGCCTCTGGCACGCATTGCCGTAAACGCTTCATGTCCCGGTGTGTCAAGGAACGTAATGGGACGCTTCTTATGCTTAATAGTATAAGCACCAATGTGCTGTGTAATACCACCGGCTTCATGTTCCGTCACGCGGGTTTTGCGAATGGAATCCAGCAGAGAGGTTTTACCATGGTCAACATGGCCCATAACCGTCACAATCGGCGGACGCGGTTTCAAATCTGCGTTGGCATCCTGCTGATCGCCTTCGTCCAACACGTCTTCCGCCGTCATTGTGGGCTTATATTCCAATTCAATTTTAAACTCAGAACAGACAAGTTGTGCCGTATCATAATCGATTTCCGAATTGATGGTGCACATCATGCCCAGTATGAAAAGCTTTTTAATAAGCTCTGCCACCGGCTTGCCTGTTTTTTCTGCCAGTGATTTAACAGAAATCATTTCTGTCGTCATCACTGCCTTATCGATAATAACCGGCATTGGCTGAATAACAGGCTTTGTTTTTGTGCGTCTCTTGCTCCTGTACCTGTCTTCACCGTCATCGATGCCGACCTTTTCCTTCATCAATGCCTTTTTGGACTTCTTGTTCTTATCATCCTTTGCAAAGGTATTGTTATATGCTTTTTTAGCCGCCGGAGGCGTTCTTCTCTCCAATTGAACAAATCCGCTGGTAGCGCCGTCTCCTGACTTTGCAGCCGGCTTTGAATGCGATCTTTGAAAATCCCTTTGTTCCATTGGCGCATCCTTCATGTCCGGACGCGATCCGCCGTAAGGACGCTGGCCTTGCTGCTGCGGACGTCTGTCCTGACCGCCGTAAGGACGCTGCCCCTGCTGCTGCGGACGATCACCATACGGACGCTGCCCCTGCTGCTGCGGACGGTCGCCATATGGGCGCTGCCCCTGCTGCGGACGGTCGCCATACGGGCGCTGCCCCTGCTGCTGCGAACGATCACCATACGGGCGCTGCCCCTGCTGCTGCGGGCGGTCACCATACGGGCGCTGCCCCTGCTGCTGCGGACGGTCACCATATGGGCGCTGCCCCTGCTGCTGCGGACGGTCGCCATACGGGCGCTGCCCCTGCTGCTGCGGACGCGGCTCCTGTTCAGTCTTTTGCGCATTTTCTATTTTATTTTCTTGCTGCGTCTGCACCGGCTTTTCCTGCACAACTGGTTCCGCTGTCTCTTGCTTAACCGGCTCAGCTTTTGGCGTTTCAACGTTTTTATTAATTGTCTCTTGTATGACTTCTTTGGGAGCTGCCTGCTCTGCAGCAACTTTTGCTTTCGCTTCGGCTACAGCCTTTGCTTCTTCAGCTTTTTTGGCTTCAGCAGCGGCTTTTGCCTGTTCCATCGCCTCTTGCTGTTGCTTAAGCTGCTTTTGTTCCTCTGCTTCGGCTCGTGCAATTTTGATCAACTCAGCTTCAATGCGCTTCAGTGTCGCCAAATGGTTTGATACGCTTGTTTGCAGCGTTTCCATTCGGTTCACCGTTTGCTTTGATCTGTCGATCAATTGCTTGTTCATATCAATAATTTTCAGTTTGCTCATGCAGTGCCACTCCCACCATCATAATTGTTGCGTATCGCATCCGCGAATCCTTTATCTGTTACACCAAGCACCATGATGCCCGGCCGGCCTATCGCCTCTCCCAAGCGGTCGCGACCGCTTATTGTCAACACTTTCACACCGACACGCTCGCTCAGTTCCAAAAAACCTTTCCTGCTGGATTCAGAAAGCCCCTCCTGCAGCAGTAACAGACAAATGCGTCTGTGTTTTAAGCCCTTTTCGCAAGCCGCCGTGCCGCATATCGTCTGACCCGCTCGAAACGCGAGTCCGACCATCGATAGGTTATTTGATCCCACGCCGCAGTATCACCCTTTTAATTGAATTATACGCGTCTTCTGTCAACGGCGTTTCTAAAGCCCGCTCAAAAGCCTTTGTTTTTTTCGCTTTATCTAAGCAAGCCACATCCGGACACAGATATGCGCCCCGACCATGCGCTTTACCTGTTTCATCAGCGATAAGGCCCTCTTCAGCCGCAACCACGCGCACGAGTTCCTTTTTGGGCTTTCCTTCACGGCACGCAATACACATGCGTACAGGTACTTTCTTCGTTTTCAAAACGTGAAATGAGCTCCTTTAGTCGTTCGTGTTTTCGTCTTCAATGGCATTCGCTGTGCCATTGTCGCTTTCCATGTCTATATCTTCATCCAAAAACGAATCATATTCCAGGTCATCATCCGATTCCGGCTTTGTGTCATCCTGATTGAAAAGTGCCTGCTCAATCTGGCTCTGGCTCTTAATGTCAATCTTCCAGCCGGTAAGTTTGGCGGCAAGGCGCGCATTTTGGCCTTCACGGCCAATAGCAAGCGAAAGCTGATAATCTGGAACGACGACCTTCGCGGCTTTTTCCGCCTCATTAACCTGCACCATCAGCACCTTGGCCGGGCGCAGCGAATTGGCAATGAATTCGATGGGGTCAGCGCTCCACGGAATCACATCAATTTTTTCGTTTCCGATTTCTGATACGATCCTGTCAATACGGGAGCCCTTCTGACCCACGCAGGAACCGACCGGATCGACATTTTCATCATCGCTGTGAACGGCGATTTTCGTTCTGGAACCTGCTTCACGCGCAATGCTCTTGATATGCACGATATTTTGCATAATTTCCGGCACTTCAATTTCAAAAAGGCGCTTTAAAAGACCGGGATGCGTCCGCGATACGATAATCTGCGGCCCCTTTGTGGTCTTGCGAACTTCCATGACATAGACTTTTATACGCTCGTTAATCGTATATTTTTCGCCCGGTATACACTCTGCTGCCGGCATCATGCCCTCAATGCCATCAAGTTCAAGCAGCACGCTGGCTTTGTCAACGCGGTGTATCGTGGCGTTCATGACTTCGCCTTCACGCTCAATAAACTTATCAAATATAATGCCGCGCTCGGCTTCTCTAAGGCGGTGCACAACCACCTGTTTGGCCGTCTGAGCGGCAATACGCCCAAACGAGCCGGGCGTCACTTCCATCTCGATGATATCGCCGGGCTCATATGCGATATTGACCTTCTGTGCAGCTGTCAATGAAATCTCAGATTCATCATCTTCGACAGTTTCCACAACGGTCTTCTTTGCGTATACGCGGTAAGCGCCTGTTGTGTCATCCACTTCAACACGCACATCGGCTACAGAACCGTAATTTTTTTTGTATGCACTCACCAGGGCATTTTCAATCGCGTCGATCAATACGCTTTTATCAATGCCTTTTTCTTTTTCCAGTGCGGCGAGCGCACTGATAAATTCTGTCTCTGTGCCCATAGACTAACCCTCCGTTAAATATCGATATGCAACCTTATAATGGCCACGTCCTTGTTGATGAACGTTTTTGAGCCGTCCAGTGTAAAACCGTTTTCGTCGTACGATGTGAGTTCCCCCGTCACCTCTTTATGGCCATCCACGGGCTTGTAGAATTTCACATCCACTTTTTTACCGATGCTTCTTTCAAAATCCCTTGGCGTTTTGATCGGTCTGTCAAGACCCGGGGATGAAACGACTAAATAGTATGATTCTGGGATGGGATCATTCTCGTCAATCACGGGGTCTATCAAACGGCTGATCTTTTCGCAATCATCCAGGCCAAGGCCGCCCGGCTTATCGGCATAAATGATAAGCTCTGTATCAGCTCCGTTTTTATTCAATTCCGTACCGACGTATTCATATCCGTTTTGCGTAATGATGGGCTCAACCAGCGATTCTATGAGCAATTCTGTCTTCTTAGAAATATCCAAACACCTTCCTGTTTTATCCCCAAAGCCTTTAAAAGTTTTGGGTGCCTGACAATTTAAAAGAGTGGGATTCTCCCACTCTCCTGTTAATCAAGCTTGCTTTCCCGTGTAATATATCATGTTTTTCAAAAATGTGCAAGCATAGCGCTCAATTATTTTTCCATACAACGGGCGCATTTTATTAATGTTCTACCGTTTGTCTGCCTTGAGCTCGATAACGGCAGCCATCGCACCCGTTTGCCCGCGGTCTCTTCGATGCGAGTAAAACAAGTATGAATCCTCATAGGTGCATAGCTGCGCGTCGGTAATGTTTCCGCTTTCCAATCCGCTTAGCAGCATATCGGCTATGCAGGCCTTATTCAGATCAACATATAAGCGGTTTTCCCGTCGTTGTATGACGTTTTCACCAAATTCCTGCGCAAAAATCTCGCAGACATCTTCACCCACTTCAAAGTTTCTGACACTGATGCAAGGGCCCACCGCAGCCAGTATATCACTTGGTTTACTGCCTACACCCACAAGAGCATCCACCGCGTTCTTTACCATATGGCCGGCAACACCGCGCCAGCCGGCATGACAGACAGCCACGGCTCTTCTTTTTGGGTCATAAAAAAACAGAGGCACGCAATCGGCATGCAACGTCATTAGCGGAATGTTTTCCTCACAAGTAAAGAGCCCGTCACAGTGCGGCAGAGCCTCGGTGAAAATGCCCCGCCCTTCGTCTCCTCTTTTGACATGGTGCAGTACAGGGCCATGCTCGTAATTATTGCCAACCACTTTTTTAGCATGAAAACCGGCGGCATCTGCAAAACGTCTTAAGTTTTCTTCAAAATTTTCCTGACTTTGTTCCCTGCTGCGACTGAAGTTCAGTGTTTCATACGGAGCCGGACTCACACCTCCGATACGCGTAGAAAAGGCGCAGATGACAGCGCCCGCTTTTTCAAACAACGGGACGGTAAAAAACCTGACGCCCTCTTTTTTCCATAATGTCATACCCTGTTTGATTTGTTGCATTTTTATTTCTCTTCCAGCAGCCGTTGCAGCTCTTTCATGAATGTATCGACATCCTTAAACTCTTTATATACTGAGGCAAACCGTACGTAAGCCACATCATCAAGCTCCTTTAGGCCGCGCATGACGAGTGATCCGATCTCTTTTGAGGAAATCTCCTGCCTCAAAGAATTGAATATCGTTTTTTCAACATTGGAGACCATCGATTCAATATCCTGCATGGGAACCGGCCGTTTTTCACAGGCTTTAATAATTCCGATTTTGATCTTGTCCGAATCGAAGGGAACGCGTTCACCGTTCTTTTTCACAACAAGAAGCGGCAGGCTGTCAATCTTTTCATATGTGGTAAAGCGTTTCTTGCATACAAGGCACTCACGGCGGCGCCTGATAGAACTGCCTTCGTCTGTGGGCCGGGAATCGACAACTTTGCTTTCCAAATGTCCGCAATACACGCACTTCATATATTAAGCCCCCAAGTCTTTTGCGTATATTATAACATACTTTTGGATAATTACAATTAATCCTGGTAGTTGGGTACGCAATTCACGTCGATTTCCACGAGTATCACATCTTCACCGATTTTGCGGATATTGCGCCATGGTATCACACTGTCCCTCTCTCCCTTGAACAAAAACGAAAAACGCGACGGACCGGGCACCACTATGGCGCAAACCTTACCAGTACAAACATCAATAACCATATCGCATATGAAGCCAAGGCGTGAGCCGTCCAGTATGTTGACTACTTCCTTTTGCCGAAGCTTCGAAAACCGCGTCATAAATATCACCTCTATTCCATCATATTAATTCCCTCTAAAAAATAACACCCCCCAGAGAATTGCTCATGGGGGTTCTAAAAGAATATTATTGCGTTCTAATATTTATGATCATATACTGCGTTTCATGCTTCTCAATGCGTTTTTTTCCAGCCTTGAAACCTGCGCCTGAGATATGCCAATCTCGTCGGCGACTTCCATCTGCGTTTTGCCCTGATAAAAGCGCATGGTGATGATATTCTTTTCACGCTCAGAGAGTTTGTCGATGGCTTCCTTGAGCGCGATACCTTCCAGCCATGTTTCGTCTGCGCAGCTTTTGTCCTGAAGCTGATCCATCACATAAATGGCATCCGCACCATCATGATACACCGGTTCAAACAGCGATACCGGGTCTTGTATGGCATCTAAGGCAAAAACCACATCTTCCACGCTCACGCCCATCTCCTGCGCGATTTTCTCCACGCTGGGGTCTGCACTGTCCTGCTTGGAAAGTGTGTTGCGAATCTGCAATGCCTTATAGGCAATGTCCCGCAGCGAACGCGACACACGTATGCTGTTGTTGTCCCGCAGATAACGGCGAAGCTCACCTGTAATCATGGGAACAGCATAGGTGGAAAACCGTACACCCAAATCCACATTGAAATTGTCGATGGCCTTTATAAGACCGATACACCCCACCTGAAACAGGTCGTCCATATTCTCCCTGCGCCCTGTAAAGCGCTGTATCACACTTAACACCAGACGCAGATTCCCTCTGATAAACTCTTCCCGCGCGGACTGATCGCCCGCCTTTATTCTCAGCATCATTTCTTTCATTTGTTTGGGCTTCATAATAGGCAGCTTAGATGTATCAACACCGCATATCTCTACCTTGTTTATCAGCATGTCATATCTCCTCGGTCGGCTTTGATATGACTAGCTTAGCCATGCGAAAATGCTTTTATACGGCCAGATTTTGCCCAAAAAAGCGGCTCATTTCAGGCATGTACTTTCATAGATTCATGCTGACCGTGAAGGATTTCGCATGGACATTGAAGAGATTTTTTATTTCATATATTTGTGACTACTAATGATTGAAAAAAAGAACTTTTCATTGTTTTAAATATGATTCAAAGTCAAGGACAGACCGCGGCTTATTATACATTGCCTGTACCCGTGCAATGCACCGACTAGCTCTCATATATATCGGAGAAATCATCAGGCTCATCTATACGAAGTAACGGCTCAATGTGGCACTGTCATGACTTTTATGGCTTATCCATATCAAAGGCACAGGTTTGCCACTGACTTGCTCCCATATTATCATAAGATCATGTTATAATCAGAACAGATAAGGAGGCACCCACATGAAAGATTATCGCAGATCATACCCCTTATTTTCTCTATGCGGCCTAAACTGCGGTTTATGTACCATGTATTTAGACCAGTATTGCCCCGGCTGCGGCGGCGGCGCAGGCAATCAGCCGTGCGCGATCATAAGGTGCAGCCGGCAGCATAACGGCATCGAATACTGTTATCTTTGTGATGAATATCCCTGTGAAAAATATGACGGTATTGATGCGTTTGACTCTTTCATCACGCACCGCAATCAACTTAAGGATATAGAGAAAGTAAAAAAGATAGGACTGGACGCTTACAAATCTGAACTATCCGAAAAGATGGAGCTGTTAAAGTATTTATTGGAAAACTATAATGACGGACGGCGAAAGAGCCTTTACTGTATAGCTGTGAATCTTCTGTCACTTGAAGATTTGCGAACAGTCATGAACGAAATTACCGCCGGAACAAAATCGGAAGATATAAAAGAAAAAGCGTCCCATGCGGCGAATATGTTTCAAACGATGGCGCAAAAACGAAACATTGTGTTAAAGCTTAATAAAAAACCCGCCAAAAGCAAGTAGCCCTTATCATTACCTGTCACGTTCCAACAGATATTGCGCCAAAGCCGTGAGACCTTGAGCACGCTCCCCAAACCGTTCCAATGCCGCTATCGCCTGCTCGTTTTTTTCAGCGGCAATGCAGCGCGACGCATTCACGCCGTAGGCACGGGCAAATGTCATCTTCTCAGAATTCTTGTCTTTTCCGACGGATTTTCCGAGTTTTCTTTCGTCTCCTGTTTCATCGAGTATATCGTCTACGATCTGAAAAGCAAGGCCCAAATTAGCGCCATAAGTGTCCAGCGCTTTTAAATCGTCCTCATCTGCACCCATCAAAGCCGCACCCGCCATCACAGAGGCTTTGATCATGGCTGCCGTTTTGCGTTCGTGAATATAATGCAGCACCAGCGCATCTATGTCCTTGCCTTCAAACTCAAGGTCTGCGGCTTGTCCGGCAATCATGCCTTTAATACCGGCGGCGCCAGCTACGATTTGCAAGGCTTTTATATAATCAAGCCTGTTGCCTTGTCCTTTTTGCGCAGCGGACAGCATGACTTCAAACGCGCCATTGAGCAGCCCGTCTCCCGCGAGCAGCGCAAATGCCTCACCAAACACCACATGGTTTGTGGGCTTTCCGCGCCGCAGCACATCATTGTCCATCGACGGCAGATCGTCATGAATCAAAGAATAGGTGTGGATCATCTCGATGGCACAGGCTACATCCAGAGCATGGGTCATATCACCGAACATACCGGCCGACATCATGCAGAGCGCCGGGCGCAGGCGCTTGCCCCCCGCCATGAGGCTATAGCACATGGCATCCTTTAAAATGCCAGGATCGCACATATCATCCAGCAGCTCTTGCAGACGCAGATTGACGGCGGCGCCGATCTCCTCAAAACTGCTGTTTATTTGCGGCATGACGCGCTCACCTCGGTTTCCAATACTTCAATTTTTGTTTTATATTCATTGAGCTTTTTTTGCAGGGCGTCGGCGAGGCGCACACCATCCGCATATAGCGCCATGCTTTTTTCAATGCCTTCTTCACCCGATTGAAGCCGCTGCGTGATGTCTTCCAGCTTTGCCAGATCCTTTTCGAAATCGCCCATTTCGTTATCCTCTCTTTACCACTGCTACGCGGCCATCGCTGAATTCTATCTCTAGTTTATCATCCGCCTGCGTTGCCGATACGACAATGCCGTTTTCGCTATGAATGATAGCATAACCGCGGTCCAGCACACGCCGCGGACTTAAGCTTTCCAGCCTGTCACGGTGTTTATCCAGACGCATATCACATCTTTGCAGCGCGTTCATGATACCGTTTTTCATCAGCATTCTATGAGTATTGAGTGTTTCCTGCATACGACTTAGAGTCATTTGCGGCGTATAAGCCTGAATAACGCTTCTAAGCCTTTCAAGCTTAGCCGTTTCGCTTTCCAACACATTCTGCAGCGCATCAAGAAGAGTTTTCTTTTGGCGCTGCAAAGCGTCAATCATCGCACGTTTTTCACGAACAACGATCTCTGCCGCGGCAGACGGTGTGGGCGCGCGCAAATCGGCTGCCATATCACATAGTGAATAATCCGTCTCATGACCGACCGCTGATACCACAGGGATATCCGAGGAATAAACAGCCCGGGCCACACTCTCCTCATTGAAAGCAGCTAAGTCCTCAAACGAACCGCCGCCGCGCGCCACGATGATGACATCCACATTCTGAGTACTGTTAAAGTATTCAATAGCGCAGCAAATGCGATCGGGTGCATCCGAACCTTGCACGGGTACGGGATAAACCGTAAGATGGATACCGTCGAATCGTCGCGTTGCCACATTGATGATGTCGTGCAATACAGCACCCGAAGGCGATGTGACCACGCCTATATTCAAAGGGATTTCGGGCAATGGCTTTTTGTGAGACTCATCGAAAAGCCCTTCACGGTATAGTTTTTGCTTTGTACGTTCAAAACGCGCGAACAGATCACCCACGCCGCCCAGCTGCACTGTGTCTACAATCAGCTGCACCGACGCGTTCTTTCTGTAGAAAGCGATACGCCCGCCTATTTCCAGCAACGCTCCGTCGACGATGGCATCCGCATCGTCACGGCTGTTATAATCGTACACGATACAATCCAGCATCGCGTTTTCATCCTTGAGCGAAAAATAGGCATGACCCACAGACGAATTACTAAAGTTGGTGACCTCACCCACCACCTTAATTGTGGTTAACAGCGGGTCACTGAACATCTTTCGGCTTATGTATTCGTTGATCTGCGAAACGCTGAAAACAAAGCCCCCGAAAACCTTATTAGTTCGGGAGTCCGAACCAATATCAGCCATACATCCTTGCCGCTTCAATCGTGTTCTGCAGCAGCATTGTGATCGTCATGGGTCCCACACCACCCGGAACAGGCGTAATAAACGCCGCTTTTGGCGCAGCTTCTTCAAACAGCACATCACCCTTAAGCTTACCGTCTACCTTCGTTGTCCCCACATCGATAACCACAGCGCCGGGCTTAATGAAATCTCCGGTAATCATTTCAGGCCGCCCGATCGCCGCCACGAGTATATCGGCATTGGCGCAGATTTTATCAAGGTCTTGTGTGCGCGAATGACAAATCGTCACGGTCGCGTTTTCGCCCATCAGCAGGTGCGCAATAGGCTTGCCCACCATGTTGCTGCGTCCGACAACGACAGCGTTTTTGCCGCTGATGCTTGTCCCTGTGGATTTGATGAGGTGCATAATGCCCTTGGGCGTGCAGGGCGTAAACCCTTTCTCACCCACAAAAAGACGACCGGCTGTCACCACATGCAAGCCATCCACGTCTTTATCGGGATTGACCGCGCGCAGTACAGTCAACGGATCAAGGGGTTTGGGCAGCGGCAGCTGTACAAGTATGCCATGTATCGCCTTATCAGCGTTGAGTTCCTTAATCAACGCAACCAGTTTATCCTGCGGGGTATCGGCGCCGAGGCGATGAACTGTGGAGCGTATGCCGATTTCCTGACAGCCCTTTTCCTTGTTGTTCACATAAGTATGCGAAGCCGGATCGTCGCCCACAATTATCACCGCAAGGCCTGGAACAGTGCCCTGAACCTTAAGCGCAGCCACTTCCTTTTTGAGTTCTTCCCGAATTTGTGCCGATATGGCTTTACCATCTATAATGCTCAAGTCTACTCTCCTTTTTTATGCAGCCGTGCAGCGGCAAGCGCAAGCCCGCAAGCGTTGTCGCTGCATAACGCTCTTTGAGCGAAAACAAAGTCTAAAGAGCGCTGCACGCATTCTTTTTGTATATTCTCTCTGATTATGGTATTACATATTACGCCGCCTGTAAATAGGAAGCTTCTAATGCCAGAAATCTGATAGGTGTTTCTGATGAGCCTGACAAGTGTTTCCGAAACGCAATCAATGACGCTGCTGCACACAAGCGCGCTGTCTTCGCCCTGTTCAAGCCGCCGCATTGCCTGTGTTTCCGCACCCGAGAGATTGGCGGATAAGCCTTTCACATGCACCGCAAGCTTTTTGCTGCCGTTCTGGTAAAGCTTTTCCATGTGCGCACCCGCCGGAAACGATAATCCCGCAGCCACTCCCACCCTGTCGATGAGCTGTCCGCACGTTAAATCCAGCGTACCGCCGATGGGCTCAATGTCTGTGATAAGTCCGGCATAAATGCGAACGCGAAGTATATCCAACGTACCGCCCGACACATGAAAAGCGGCGTATTCACCGTCTTTTATATCATGTCCAAAGAAGGCCGCGTAAATATGCCCGTGCTGATGCGTCAATGCGTAAGCGCAAACGCCCAGCGCGCTGGCATATGCCGCCGCGTGAGATGCGCCTACACAAAACACCGGCATATATGACCCTTGCGTTGGGCATGGTTTCTCGCTGAAAGCAACGGCTTTTATTTTATATCCATCTGTTTTAAGCTGTTCAAATATCACACGAAGATTTCTGACATGTTCAAAAACGGCATCCGATTGCCGCAAACCGCGACTGCCTTTCGGTACAAAAAGCACCTCTCGGCTGTCCGCAACGATACCTTCTTCGGATACCACCGCAACAGATGTTGTATACGCGCTGGTATCGACTGCTAAAAAAGCGTCAAATGGGTTCATTCACAGCTTCCTTGGCCTCTATGACGGCCGCTAGAACGCCGTTGATAAAGCGCGACGATTTGTCCGACGCATATCTCTTAGCCAGTTCCACGCATTCGTTGACTGTGATGCTCGCGTGAATCTCATCGCAAAACTTAAGCTCGCATACGCCAAGCCTTAAAATTGACAGCTCCACTTTTGCCATGTGGCCGATATTCCACTTCTTCGAATGGGTTTGTATGATGTCGTCCACCTCTTGGGCATTCGTTTTATAGATATCGATCAATCGGCCCACATAAGCCCAGGCATTTTCATTCATGCCCTTATCAAAACAATCCCGCATCACGTCCATCGTGGCAGGATTGAACTCACCATTGATCGAATATTCATAAAACAGCCGAAAAGCGGTGTCCCTTGCTGATCTCCTGCTCAAACCAACCTCCGTCTATTTAAAAATGTCCGGTAATATCTTGTCCAGAATTTCAAAAATTTTTTTCCTGTATTTGTTTTTTGTGCCCAAAAAAGCGCCGATACCGACGCATATGGCCAAAAATAAGGTCCTGAAAAAGCCGATGCTCAAAATCAGTATGCCCACCAGCAGTCCCAAGCTGATTCCGATAATTCGTCCCCTATGCGTTTTTAGAAAATCAAAAAATCCGTTTGAATCCACTATTCAACACGCGCCTTTATAAGCTGTGCCGTTTTTTCGACAAACAGCGTGATCTTGCCCACCTCAATGCCGGAGAGCGTTTCAATATGAGCTTTCAGACTGACCTGAAGGGCTTTGAGTACATCCGGAATGCACGTGCCTTCGGTTACAGTCAATTGAGCCGCTATATTGATTTTTCCTTCTTTAGGCACGGCGCGAACAAGAACGCTCCTAACAGCAGCGTCTGCGGCAATATGCCGTGTGGCCATCTCTTCGATCGCATTCAGTGTAATATAGATAGCGCCGCCATCGCCCATGCTGATCGTCGCTGTTTTGGGTTTGCGTTTGCGTATACCGGAAAACATAAGCATAAAGCTCAAAACAACAACCAATACACCGATGATTGATACAATCCACCACACAACCGCGTTTTCATACAGCAATTTCAGCCAGTACTGCGGATGAATGGCATCGATAAATCCCCAAGCGCATGCCAGTGTGACACCCACAATAAAAAGCACGAAAAGTATGTACAGCGTTAACAACATTCTCATGATTATACGCATTATCTTTTGTATCCCCCGTGTTTACAGTCTTTTTAGACTAATGAACGCGTTTAGAATCTTCCGACGGCTCCTTGGCGATGCGTACACCTTGTATGTGGACATTGGTTTCAACGGCACGCAGCCCGGTCATTGTCTCCACCGCTTTTTTGACATTGGTCTGTATCTTTTCACACATAGCGGGTATCTCCACACCATAGTCCACCACTATGAAAAGATCGATGGCGCACTCTTCCCTGCCGACTTCCACTTTAACGCCTTTTGTCAGGTTCTTAAGCCCCAAAAGCTCAGCCAATCCGCCGGAAAATCCGCCGCTCATGCCGGCAACGCCCTCAATTTCTATTGTTGCCAGTCCTGCAATTGTTGCTACCACATCGTTCGCAAAGGAGATGCTGCCGTTCTGTTCCTCGCGTGTATTCATATCGTTAGTGCTCAAACAACTCACCTCTTAAAAGAATGCTTAAATTATAACAGATGGGGCAGCCAAATACAATCTGCTTAAAAAGACTTTAACACTTTTCTACAATTTCGTCATCCCTGCAACATCACCTTAATGTTTTGGGCCGGTTCACCCGTTTCCTGACGAACGATCTCCAGTATTTTTGCCGCGTCCTCTTTGGTTATTTCCGCTGCTTTAATCACTACATTGACCGAACCCTTTTGCACCGTGACAATGGCATCCTCAAAACCGGCTGCCATCACAAGCCCCTCAATCGTCAGCTCAGATTCCATCTGCTGCACAATTTCGATTTTTTGATCCTGCGCATCCTGAACGGTTTCCTTGTCGCTCTTATCACTGGAGATAATGCTATCCAAATATGCAACCTCGGTGTCCCTAACGCTTTCCCTGTTGGCCTTATAATCCTTAAAGTAATTCTCTGTAGACATCACGGCAAGGTCATCTGCACTGAGAGCGCCTTCAATTTCTTCACCCGGCAAGTCAGCCGCATCCGCCACATTTTCCGGTTGTGCACCTGTTCCCAGCGCATAGTTCAAATAGCCTACTCCCGCCAGCAATACAATGAGACCCGCCAGCAGCAAATATCTGCCCATCTTCTTATTCTTCATTATTCCACTTCCCTTACTCATTATACATATTCACTTCCTTATTGATTTCCCATCTTATATACATCAACCTGGTCGGGGCTGATGTTAAGTATCGTCTGGACAGCGCTCAAAAGGCTCAGCTTCACACCGATATCTTCCGCTCCCTCCGCCACCACGATGACGCCTTTTACAGGCGGACTGTTCTCCTTCAAAACAAGAGCGCTGTTACCGTCGCTGCCGTTCACCGTCACAATCTCGCTTTGCGTGTTTTCCGTATTTGTCGTGCTCGAACCGTTGTCGCCTAAGTCTGTGGTTGTGCTTGTTTGTTTATCCACACTTAAAGCCGGAACGATTTCGGCGCTGGATTCATAGGTGATCATCACCTCCACACGACCCGCGCCAGCTATTTTTGAAAGCGTATCCTGGAGTTTTTCCTCCATACTGTCCGTATCTGTTTGTGAATTTGACGATGGCTGTTGTGTGGGCTCCGGCTGCTGTGCTTTGCCTGTCGAGGCAAAATAGATCGCAAGCATCACAATGACAACAAGCAATATCGCCAAGTATTGCAGCTTCTTCTTAAAATCCAGCTTCACAAACTTTAGCAGCAACCCTTTTTTATCTTGTGTTCGTTCAGTGACCTCAGTCATTTATCTCACGTCCTTTTCATTACTCATATTTATTTTCATCATCCCCCATATATACCTCATAGAGTTCGTAAATGTAATCTTTGTACCGTTTACCGTCATACTCAAAGACCCGTTCACTGTCAGCGGTGCGAAAGGCATCTTCCAGTTCGCTTTGCACATCGTTACCGCCCAGCAGTGTAATGATCGGTGACAGTATGATGATGGTTACCACAACGCCCATCACAACAGCCACATACTTTTTGATACCGCTGTCGGGCAGCAGCATGCTGACAATGGCACTGAGCAGTATGGCGATGGTGACCGAAACGGCCCATGTGGATAAAAAACTCTGCATGTTGATTACCTCAGCATCACATTGGCGTTGCCCGCGCCTATAATCACGGCGGTGGTAATAAAGAACATGATGGCTGCGGCCACCACAGCCGCAAAAAGCAGCAGCAGAACATCCGCCGCATCCTGCGCAAATTTACCCATGTTGCCGCCCGCTACGGGTTCCAGCACCGCACCGGCCAGCTTGAACAAAAAGTGGTGAGCGAGAATCGCAAAAACGGGTGATATCACAGCCCCTATAATAATGATTATGCCTGCCACACCCACCGCATTCTTGATAAGCAGCGAACAGGAAATCAGCACGTCCACAGAATCCGAAAACATGCCGCCGATAATGGGGACGAATTTGTCGATCGTGAACTTGGCTGTTTTGATTGACAGTCCGTCGAACGTGGAGCCCAGCAGCCCTTGTATGGCGATGATACCCAAAAATATGGTGAAGCTTAAACCGATGCCCCACTTGATGACACTTTTGATAAGCGCACAGAATCCTGTCAGCTTCACAGACGTAGAAAAATGATTGATGATCGTAAACACGGTGAGTACGATAATAAGCGGCAGTATAAAACTTTTATAAAACATAGAAACACCGGTGGTCAAAAAAACCGTAGCCGGACTCAAGATAGCCGATGATGTGATACCGCCAAGCGCCGTTAACAGCGTGATCAGCAGCGGAAAGAAATCCGATGTGAAGTTGGTCATGTCAGCAATGGCCTGCGAGCCAATGGCAAAGGCCGACACAAGTATGCCTATCGTCATCGTGCCGATAATCACATATTGGGCCGTTTGCGCCGCCTTGGAGACGCCCGACGCACCGAAAGATGGCTTAAAATGCGTGATAATCGAGAATATCAGCGCCACGACGATGATTTGCACAATAGCAGGTATGCTTTGCTTCATGCCTGTCAGCAGCGAATTAAACACCATCGCAAATATACTGGATAAGTCGAATTCAGCGCCGCCCTTTGCGAGCATAGTCATGAAAGTCCTTAGGTCCGCTCCCCCTGTCAGCGGCTTTAGCTCCTGCGCGTATTCGTTATAATACGTTTCGATCTCATGAAGATCCGCGGAGCTCAGAGCGCGGCTGATATTATCTTCGATTTCATCTTCAATGGCTTCTTCCACCTCGTCGTCTGCTAATGCGATGTTCGGCACTAGCAGCAAACAAAGCATGAATACCACAATGATGCAAAACTTTTTCTTCATACGTTATTCCAACATTCCCAGAATCATATTCATAAAAGAGCTTAGTACAGGAAGTGACAGCACAACGATAAAAACGCGACCGGCAATCTCTACCTTTGAAGCCAAAGAGCTTTCGCCTGTGTCTTTAAGCACATGAACGGCAAATTCACAGATATACGCAATGCCCACAATTTTGAGCACAACGGCAATGCTTTCATACGGTATGTTATAGCGATTGACAATGTCCTTGATATAGTCAACCGCTACGACGATATAGTCGAGCACATAGATAAATATGATAAGGCCGGCGATGATACTGACCTGCATACCCAGCTCAGGCTGTTTTTGCTTGATGGCGATGACCAATATTCCGGCCACAATCGCCATGAGTGCGATTCTGACGATCTCCATGGCTAATACAGATTGAATATCCGTTTGACGCTCTCAAACAGATTGCTCACGAGATCGACAACCATCAGCAGCACGATAATGAGCCCCGCGATGGTCACCATCGTGCCCAGCTCTTCGCGTCCTGCCTGCTTCAAGATTTGATTGACCACGACGACCAGTATGCCGATCGCGGCGATTCTGAAAATAAGGTCAATATCCAATTCCATATCCTCCTTTATATCACCAGCAGCGCCACCATGAGCCCTGCCAGCACACCCGCTGTGTTATAGAGCTTGCATTTTTTCACCTTTTCCAGCTCCAAAGCCGCTGTATAATCGCCGATGCGCTTTAAATATAATGCCGCCTGCTTTTCGCTTGGATTTTTACAGAGCGCTTCCACCGCTGTTCCGCCGTCCAGAATGATCTGGCTATCCGTTTTGGAGAGATAACCAAAATCCGTGCGCTGTTGCTCGAAGCTTTGCCGCCAAATATCTGAAAACTCAGTCTGTGGTGTTTTTTTGAGCGCATAAGCGCATGCCATGAAAACAGACCTGATATATGTACTTCGGCAGGAAGAAAGCGCTTTATAAAGCTCCATATTCAGCCCGACCACCTTATCCGAGAGATAAGTTACCGCGTTTTGGTACTCGCGGAAGAATTCGAGCCGCTGCGCCATACGCCCCGCAAACAATCGGCCGATTCCGGTGCTGATTATCACAATTACAATACAAAAAATAAAGTTCATACCGCCTCCGTACTTGTGAGCTTTAACGGATATGCAAGCAGTTCTTGTCCCACATCGTTATGTATCTGAGATACCGTGATGCGACCAAACGCCGCTGATAGCACCACATATGTATCAAACAGCCGCTCCTCGCATATCTTCTGAAAAAACAACCGATTTTTGAGGCTTTTAAAATCAGGCGCATGCGCCGTGGCCACCATAACCACACCGCTGTTGGCCACTTCCTTGAGCGCTTCCAGATCATCGCTTTTACCTATTTCGTCAGTGATGATCACGTCGGGCGAAAGAGAACGCAGCGCCATGAAAACGCCAGTATGTTTATATACGCCGGATATCACATCTGTTTCGCGCCCCACATCAAACAACGGCCTTCCGTATAGACCGGCTGCGAGTTCCTGCCGTTCATCGATCACAGACACACGCATGGGTTTAAGCCCGATGCCGCTGCCAGCGCTTCGGGCGATATCCCGCGCAAGTGTGGTTTTTCCCAGTCTCGGCGAGGATATGATGAGCGTGCTCACAAGGCGCTGTTCCTTGGATATATAGGGCAGCAGCCGTTTTGCGATACCGGCCACCTGTCTTGGAATACGAAAGTTGATACTGCTGACCGACTTATAGGTGCGCAGTTGCCCCCCCGTCATCTGGGCGCTGCCCGCCAGACCGGCGCGTATGCCACTGGATAGCGTCAGAAAACCTTGTCGTATCTCATCCTCGTAGGCATAAGGCGATTTACCCGTCAATGCGTTGAAGGTTTGTTCGATATCGTCCTCCGACACAAAAAGGCCATCCGTGTGGGAAAGGCCGCCGCCCGCGCCCACGCAATAGCCGTTCTCACAGGTGTATACCATGAGAGGCCGCGTGTTGCGCAAACGTATTTCTTCTATATTCGGCGCGACATCTTCACTGATCGCCGCTAATGCCCTGTATATGGCATCCGGCAGATACTTCTTTAGTGCGGTGCGCCAGTCAATCTTTCGTTCCATGGTTAAAGTATATGAGGTTGTGTTTATCTTCTATGACGTTATTATTTTTATTTTTTATTTTGTTTTATTACAACGAGGTGTATGGACATCTCCCATATAATGCTATATTATTTAAATGCTATAATTACTTTTCCTATTTATAGTGTTTGAAAAAAATCATTTATGTGTATTAACAATAAGATTTAAGGGGTCCTTATGAAAAAAGACTTGGGCGATGCGCCCCTCCATCTCGGCGGATTTCTGATCTTACTCCTCATCCGGCTTATTGGTGGAATTGCGTTAAACGGCAAGTCGATATTAGAAATCTTCAGCCTGGAATTGGATACAATCGGACAAATATTTAGAATTATGTCCGCTATATTTCTACTCCTCTCGTTTTATGTGTCAACTTTGTTCTCCAGAAGACATAAATGGTTTCCAAATGCTTATATCGTAATGGAGGTCTTTTCAATTATCATATATATCTCCGCTTATTGGGATGCTAAGGAACGCTTTTTGTATTCGCAGCCCATGCGTTCATGGTTACCGATTGACTGGTTTCGTCACATCATTTCTACCGTAGAATCTGAATATGGTTATCGATTAATTATTACAAAGAAAACCGAATGGGTAAACGTGATGAATTTATCAGTAAAATTATGAGCACGTCAGTTGGTCGTTTTTGCACGGCTTAACATTCAGTTATTCATATAATGAGAGGATATTTGATAATGTCAGTACAGATACAATTTGAATCAAGGGATAGTTTTAGACAATGGCTGCAAACAAATTGCCTGACAAGCAAAGGGGTTTGGCTTGTGTTCGGTAAAACCGGAGGGCCAAAGACCATAAAAGCCAATGAAGCTCTTGAAGAAGCTCTGTGTTTTGGCTGGATTGATGGTCAAATACAAAGTATAGATGAAAAAACATATATTAAATATTTCTCTATGCGCAGCACAAAAAGCAAATGGTCGCAGAAGAATAAGACTATTGCAAACAACCTTATCAATCAAGGTCTTATGACGAAGTATGGTTACGCTAAAATAGAAGACGCAAAAAGAAACGGTATGTGGGACGTACCGTCTCCCACAATAATATCTGATGCCGAAATCGAACTACTCATTGACAAACTTAAGGAACATGAACCAGCTTTTACAAACTTTATGGGGATGTCGCCATCGGTGAAAAAAACCTATACGCGGTTATATCTTGACGCAAAATCGGAGGAGACAAAACGAACACGTCTTGATAAGATTATATTACGCTTAAACCAGAACCTAAAACCTATGTAAATAGCATAAGCATATTGCGCAATAGGTATAACTTATTTTGCTTTGGAACGCCAAAAGGCGGCTGCCTCACAGTGCCGCAACCGCCTTCGATGGCTGTCAACCGGAAGTCTTTAAAACCTGATATCTGACTTGAATAATCATTATAGTACCCAAACACAACAGGCTTTCGCGTACTTATTCCTTCGCCCAATCAAATGAACGCTCCACCGCACGCTTCCAACCCGCATACAGCGTTTCTCTTTGATCCTCGCTCATGTTCGGCTCAAATACACGCGCCACCTTCCACTGCTTCGCGATCTCCTGCTCGCTTTTCCAAAAGCCCACGCCAAGACCCGCTAAATACGATGCACCCAGCGCTGTCATCTCGGTGATGACCGGCTTTTGCAGCGGAATGCCCAGTATATCCGCCTGGAACTGCATCAGAAATTCGCTGGCTGTCGCGCCGCCGTCCACACGCAGCGTCACCGTTTTTTGTCCCGAATCCTTCTCCATGCATTCTAAAAGATCACGTGTCTGGTAGGCGATGGATTCCAGGGCACTGCGCGCGATATGCTCCGCCGAGGTACCGCGCGTCATCCCCACAATCGCCCCCCGCGCATACATATCCCAGTAGGGCGCGCCGAGGCCGGTAAAAGCGGGTACAAGATAGATGCCGCCCGCGTCTGGCACCTGCACCGCAAGGTCGTTGACCTCTGCGGACGTTTTAATGATCTTGAGCCCATCGCGCAGCCATTGTATGGTCGCGCCGCCCATGTAAACGAGCCCTTCAAAGGCATAACGCTTGCATTCGGGCAGCACCCACGCAAGGTCCGTCATGAGCCCCGTGTGGCTCGGCTTGAACGTATCGCCGATGTTCATCATCACCGCGAGCGCCGTGCCGTATGTGTTTTTCGCCATGCCCGGCTCAAAACACGCCTGACCGAACGTAGCCGCCTGTTGGTCTCCCGCGTCACCCGAAATGGGAATCTCCTGCCCGAAGAACGCTGACTTTGCTGTCATAGCGAGTATACCACTGGACGGCTTAAGCTCCGGCAGTATATGAACCGGAATCTGAAGCGCATCCAGTATCTTTTCATCCCATTGAAGTATATGAATATCCAGCAGCATGGTACGCGAAGCGTTCGAATAATCCTCCACATGCGCCGCACCACCCGAAAGCTTGTAAATCAGCCACGAGTCGATATTGCCAAAAAGCACTTTTCCGGCCTGTACCTTTTCCTTCACGTCCGGTATGTTGTCGATAATCCATTTGATCTTAGAGCCCGAAAAATAAGCATCAATGGGCAGGCCTGTTTTCTCCCGCACATAGCCGTCAAGGCCCATTTCTTTTAGCTGCTCGCAAACGGCCGCGGACTGGCGCGACTGCCAGACAACAGCGCGGTACAGCGGCTCGCCTGTGTCTTTATCCCAGAGTATTGTGGTTTCACGCTGGCAGGATATGCCGATGGCGGCGATCTCGTCTGCACCGGCACCGCCCTTTTGCAGTGCTGCAGCCGCGCATATCATGGCGGTGTCCCAATACTCGTTTGCGTCGTGCTCTACCCAGCCGGGATGCGCATAGATCTGCGTGATCTCGCGGTATGCGGATGAATGGATTTGCCCGTCTCTGTCAAACAAAAATACGCGCGTGCCCGTCGTTCCCTGATCGATACCCATGATAAAACGCTTTTCCATTTGACCCCTCCGTGGCTGCAATAACGCTATTTTTATATATAACTTCTATTTAAACATACAAAATCCTGCATACGTACTCCTATTCTGGGAAAAGAACAGAAACTGTCTTCCGATTTTTCTGTGCCTGTCCGTAACAATTCTTTGCCATCATATATATCGGACAAGTGGAACCCTGTCTCTACATTCTTGCTTCTATATATATGAAAAAAGACGCGCGGCTTTACCACACGTCTTTGATGGTTAATTTAGAGTTATTCCGGCTTGGATATCGCACCTATCAAGCCGCCCGCGTCGATGATGCCGCGCATAAACGGCGGGAACGGCTCTGCCTGAAACGTCGTGCCGCGCGTTAGGTTGCGGATCACACCTGTGTCTATATCCACTTCCAGCTCGTCGCCGCTCTGTGTTCCGTCCACAGCCTCGGGGCACTCGAGTATTGGGAGACCAATATTAATGGCATTGCGGAAGAAAATACGCGCAAATGTCTTAGCAATCACGCAGTACACACCGGACGTTTTGATGGCGATGGGCGCGTGCTCACGGGATGAACCGCATCCGAAGTTGGCCTCTGCTACGATGATATCGCCCTTCTGCACGGTCTTCGCAAACTCAGTATCGATATCCTCCATGCAGTGAGCGGCCAGCTCTTTATCGTCCGATGTATTCAAATACCGTGCGGGTATGATGACATCAGTATCCACGTTGTTTCCGTATTTATATACCTTGCTCATTCGTCTTTCCTTCCTTATATATTTTCTGGGTTCTCGATGCGGCCTGTGAGCGCCGAAGCCGCCGCCACAGCCGGGCTGGCGAGATATACCTCGGATTCCACATGACCCATGCGCCCCACAAAGTTGCGGTTAGTGGTGGAAATCGAGCGTTCACCCTTTGCCAATATACCCATATGTCCGCCGAGGCACGGCCCGCAGGTGGGTGTCGAGAACGCTGCACCCGCCTCAACGATATCCGTCACAAGACCTTCCTTCACCGCCTGAAGATAGATCGCCTGTGTACCTGGGAACACAATCACGCGCACACCTTTTTTAACCTTGCGTCCGCGGAGTATATCCGCTGTGATGCGCAGGTCGTTGATGCGGCCGTTCGTACAGGAACCGATGATAACCTGATCGATCGTCACATCCCCCACCTCGTCGATCGTTTTGGTGTTCTCCGGCAGATGCGGGAACGCCACCGTCGGGCGCAACTTAGAAAGGTCGATATCAATCACACGTGTGTACTGCGCATCATCGTCCGCTTCAAATATCTCATACGGACGCTGTCCGTGTTCTTTTGCGTAAGCGATCGTCTGTTCATCCACCGGGAAAATACCGTTCTTTGCGCCCGCTTCAATCGCCATATTCGCGATGGTGAAGCGGTCGTCCATCGTCAGCGCGGAAACGCCCTCACCCGCAAATTCCATAGACTGATAAAGCGCACCATCCACACCGATCATGCCGATGATGTGCAGTATCAGGTCTTTTCCTGATACCCATTTTTGCATTTTGCCTGTCAGGTTAAACTTGATGGCCCCCGGCACTTTGAACCAGCACTTGCCGCGCGCCATCACGGCGGCTAAATCCGTGCTGCCCACACCCGTAGAAAATGCGCCCAGCGCACCGTACGTGCAAGTGTGAGAATCCGCGCCGATCACCGCGTCGCCCGGCACAACAAGACCCTTCTCGGGAATCAGGCAATGTTCAATGCCCATCTCACCCACTTCAAAATAGTTGGTCAGATTTTGTTCCATTGCGAACTCGCGAATCATCTTGCATTGCTCCGCCGCTTTGATATCCTTGTTCGGCGTAAAATGATCCGGTACAATGGCGATCTTGTCTTTGTCGAAAACAGACGAACGTCCCGACTTTTTGAACTCGCGAATGGCTACGGGTGTCGTGATGTCGTTGCCCAACGCCAGATCGATACGCGCTTCGATAAACTGTCCGGCGTGAACCTCCTTAAGACCTGACTTACTCGCCAGTATTTTTTGTGTCATTGTCATTCCCAATGTGATCAGCCCTCCAACTTCATTTGATAGTAGTATCTGTTTATGGCATCGATATATGCCTTGACGCTGGCCTCCATAATATCCGTGCTGAGTCCGCGTCCTTTCACCTTCTTGTCGTTCTTAGACAGCTTGACGACCACTTCGCCCTGAGCATCCTTGCCACCGCCAACCGAACGGACGATATAGTCTTCCAGCACGAAGCTGTCTCCGATACAACGCTCGATTGCGTTAAACGCAGCATCGACGGGACCGTCACCAGTCGCCGCTTCTTCGATCGTTTCCCCATCATGTGTGACTTTCATGACCGCCGTTGATGTCATACGATTGCCGCTGTTGATGACAAACGTGTCAAACTCATAGTCTGCCGGAATTTCAAACTGCTCTAATTCCACAAGCGCACGAATATCAAGATCGGATACATCTTTCTTTCTGTCCGCCAGTTTCTTAAATTTGTCAAAGTATTCGTTGAGTTTTTCATCATCTACAACGTAACCCAAGTCTTTGAGCCGCTCCCCAAACGCATGCTTACCAGAATGTTTGCCCAGAATAATGGCGTTTTCGGGTAATCCGATAGACTCGGGTGTCATAATCTCATACGTCTTCTTATTGGCCAATACGCCGTGCTGATGGATACCCGCCTCATGCGCAAATGCATTGGCACCTACCACAGCCTTGTTGGGCTGTACAGGCACACCCGTGATTCCGGATATCAGACGGGAAGCGTTATATATCTGCCTCGTATTGATATTCGTTGTGTAACCAAACAAATCCTGTCTGGTCGCGATAGACATAACAATCTCTTCGAGCGCCGCATTGCCTGCCCGCTCTCCGATACCGTTGATCGTGCATTCCACCTGTGTCGCGCCGGCTCGCACTGCCGCCAACGAGTTTGCCACGGCCAATCCCAAATCGTTATGGCAATGCACAGAAAGGTCAACCTTTTCGATTCCTCTCACGTTTTCTTTAATGCTTTTAATCAATGCGCCAAATTCCTCAGGCATTGAGTAGCCCACTGTGTCTGGTACGTTAATGCATGTCGCGCCAGCGGCGATCACGCCTTCGAAAACACGGTACAAGAACTCAGGTTCACTTCGCGACGCGTCTTCTGCTGAAAACTCAACATCCGCGCAGAGCGACTTTGCATATTTGACCATATCAACTGCCTGTTGATAGACCTCGTCCGGCGTCATTTTGAGTTTATACTCCATGTGGATCGGTGATGTCGCCAAAAACGTATGGATACGCGGGCTCACAGCCCCCTTCACCGCCTCATATGCGCGGTCGATATCCTTTTTGAGCGCGCGAGACAAGCTCGCGACGCGGGCATTCTTCACCGTTTCGGCAATGGTTTTGACAGACTGGAAATCGCCGGGTGAAGCAATGGCGAAGCCCGCTTCAATGACATCCACACCCAGCTTTTCAAGCTGACGTGCAACCTCTATTTTTTCTTGCAGATTCATGCTGCATCCCGGTGACTGTTCGCCGTCTCTTAATGTGGTGTCAAAAATCTTAATTGTTGCCATTTTTGCTTCCTCCTTTTTTTAAACTTTTTTGATTTCCATGTTGCTTTGACTTGCGGCAACTCCCCCATCCCAGGCCTAAAGGACAGGGAATAAAAAAAGCCCTTCGTCATTACAGAGACGAAAGACTTCGCGTTACCACTCTGCTTGCGGCAAATAAGGCCGCCAGCTCATCAGGGTACAACATGATACCCGTCCTCGTGTAACGTTGAGTCACGACGTCTGCACCTACAAAAAGCTTCGGTACAGCGGCTTCTCCGGAGCGAGCTTCGTCAAACACTGCCTGCCGTCTTTCACCAACGCGACGGCTCTCTGCAAAGCAGGATTTCACTACTGTTCTCCATCACAGCCTTTATTGTTAATTATTATATGTTCAGCACAAGAACTTTGTCAATAATTAAATTTCAATTAAAGAAAAATGGCTATGAAAAAATGCTGTATAGCCTTATTTCTTTACCGTCCTAGAATAAACTGAGCAATGAACCGTTAATAAACAAACCAGCAAAAACAATGGATACCATCGACAGCAGCTTGATCAGTATGTTGATAGACGGGCCGGATGTATCTTTAAACGGATCGCCTACCGTATCGCCGACCACAGCCGCCTTATGAGCATCGCTGCCCTTGCCGCCATAGTTACCTGATTCAATGTATTTTTTGGCATTGTCCCATGCACCGCCTGAGTTGGCCATCATGATGGCAAGTATAAAGCCCGTCACCGTCGCTCCCGCAAGCATTGCTGCAACTGCGTATGGCCCCAGTATCAAGCCGGTCGCTATCGGGAATATGATTGCTGTCAACGAAGGCAAAATCATTTCCTTTTGAGCTGACCTCGTACAGATATATACACAGCGTGCATAATCCGGTTCAGCCTTACCTTCCATGAGTCCTACGATCTCGCAGAATTGCCTTCGGACTTCCACCACGATACCTTGCGCCGCACGCCCCACCGCATTCATCGTCATAGATGAAAACAGGAACGGCAGCATACCGCCAATGAACAGGCCTGTCAGTGTGACCGGATTTAAAATATCAAGAGTAAATATGAAATCCGGCTTTAATATCTGTACCTCGTTCATAAAAGATGCGATCAGCGCCAGTGCCGTTAAAGCAGCTGAGCCGATTGCAAAGCCTTTTCCAGTGGCAGCTGTTGTGTTGCCCAGTGAATCAAGCGCATCTGTGCGTTCACGCACTTGCGGATCCATATGGCACATCTCGGCAATGCCGCCCGCATTATCCGCAACAGGGCCGTATGCGTCCGTTGCCAGCGTAATGCCAAGCGTTGAAAGCATGCCTACCGCAGAAAGACCAATGCCGAAAAGACCCATATTAAAGTTTACGCTGCCGCCCGACACAAAAAATGATACGAGTACCGAAGCGCCGATTATGAGTATTGGCAGCAGAGTTGACTTCATACCCAGCGAGAGGCCGCCAATAATCACGGTCGCAGGCCCTGTTGACGAAGCGTCTGCTACCTTACGTGTCGGCTTATACGAATCCGATGTAAAATACTCTGTAAACAGCCCGATCAAAATGCCCGCAACAAGACCGGACATGATCGCAAAGAACACACCTATCATTTCAACGCCCATAACAAAGTAAACGAGCAGAAAAGCCACAATCGCTATCAATACAGAGCTGATATAAACGCCTCTTCGCAGCGCTGATAGAAGCACCTTCTGTTCGGCCTTTTCGCCCGAGCGCACAAAAAATGTACCGATAATAGATGCAAGTATTCCAATTGCAGCCATAATCATAGGTATCAGTACACCTTGGGTGCTGAGTCCCGCGGCAACTGCCAGTGAAGCGGTTGATACGATTGATCCTACGTATGATTCATAGAGATCGGCCCCCATTCCGGCCACATCCCCTACGTTATCGCCAACGTTATCAGCAATAACGGCGGGATTGCGCGGGTCGTCCTCAGGTATTCCGGCTTCTACTTTACCCACAAGGTCTGCGCCAACATCAGCTGCTTTCGTGAATATACCGCCGCCCACACGCGCGAACAGAGCCATAGATGAAGCGCCCATGCCAAATGTCAGCATTGCCGATGTGATACCTTGAATACCTGCGGCAGTCGTCGGATTAAACCAGATCTGAAGAAAATAAAACCATATCGACAGATCCAGTAAACCAAGGCCGACAACCACAAACCCCATAACACCGCCTGACGAAAAGGCAACACGCAGTCCCTTATTGAGGCTCTGACTGGCTGCATAAGCCGTTCGTGAGTTGGCTGATGTGGCTATGCTCATACCGATGAATCCCGAAAGACCGGAAAAAAAGCCTCCGGTGATGAAGGCAAAGGGAACAAACGGATTGACAAAGCCTAAAAACGAAAGTACCAGTAAAACAACAAACATGGCGGCGAAGAATATACCGACACCGGTATACTGTCGTTTTAAGTAAGCCTTAGCTCCTTTTTTTATCGCCGCTGCAATTTTTGTCATCAGTTCGGTGCCGGTCGAAAAGCTCTTTATTCTCCAAGCGAGGAAACCTGCAAAAAGCAGCGACACCACTGCCCCAATGGGGGCTAGAATCATAAGCTCCATATTGCCTCCTCAAAAAGGATAATCTATATAAACTTAAGTTTATACGCGACAGAATATAAGTGATCAGAACAAGTCGTTTATATGTATGCGTCATGAACATGCTTTAACACAGCAGCGAGAGAAAACCCCTGTTCTATTTTCCGTGATAAATACTCTTGAGCAATATGGAAGCAATCAAACAATCTTTTAGCCCGTATAACATCGGAATATACAATCCAGCACCCATTGAGCAAGCCGTGTTTACCTCTGTTCTTGATAAATCCCGTCACATCTGCGACCGGATATCCTAAGAAAAGTCCGATTTCATGAGGAAATCCTTGGGAGGCAGCCATTCGCAAACTCAGCCGCTCCAACATATCTTCAGATGAAAGCCATCTGGAGTACCCCATTTTTCCTAATATAAGAGCACGGTCAGCGCATCTTATATCCCTTAACAGCATGCTCTTGTTATAAATATAAAGCCATTGCCGATTTTCATTTTGGTACAAAACACGAATAAACAAGCCTCTTGTCTGCCCATAAACGTTAAATTGTTTTATCTGGGTCGAGATGTCGCCATTTTTTGAATTGAATATAAGCAGGGATGCTGTCTTCAAACCAAGGAGAGTCGGAGCCGCATGCCATGCCAATAACGAGTCCAATAAAGAAATTGATTCTTTCTCTTTCATCAAAGTTTATTATCTGCACATTAATAAAAGCATAGTCATTTTTAATTTATCATTTGGGGCATAATAATAGGAAATATAGATGAAAGGAACACCATTATGAAACGTAAGTTTGAAAGTCCAAGAGAAGATATTGATGATGATTACACGTCGCTTGATATTGCATCTAGCACCGAATGCACTGGTATGGTGCCATCTCCGCCGCTGGATGAAGCCGAAGTGGAAGGTTATGCCGATATATACTCAGTTCCCCAAAAGCAAGCAGAAAATGCGCGCGAAATGAAAGTGCGAGGCGGGAAACAAGTGCAAAAATGATATAATAATATTCAATATTTGTATACGGCCGGTTTATCAATCGGCCCTTTTTTCATCTAATTACTTTAAATAAAAAAATCGTTAATCAATGTATATTCGAAAATCCTTTTTAATGATATAATATAGAATAATTGATTATACGCATTTTTTGCGAGGATTCTTATTTGGAGGAACATATATATGTCTGATAAAGTCGTTCCCAAAAATGTGTTGGAAGAACTGGTGTCATATAAGCTAGATGAGCTCATAAAAATAACAAACTGTTGCAATTGCGACCGCTGCCGAGCTGATGTTTTAGCTATGGCTCTAAACAAACTCCCTTCTCGGTATGTCGTCAGCTCAAGCGGCGATATCTATACACGTTTTCAGGCTTTGAGCCCTCAAATGCAGGCAAATATCACAACAGTTCTCATTAACGCCATTGAAGTCGTAAAAAAAGCGCCCCGTCATGATTTAAATAAATAACGATCTATATTAAAAGCAAAGTAAAAGTGATACTTTCTTTAGCACCACTTTTTTGTTTTGCGAAATCGGCAAGTTATCAAGCTTCTTGCAGTTACAACCCAAATACTATGATTATACTAATCCTATTGTTCCAAACCCTAGGGGCTTCAGTCACAAAACTGGCACAAATCAAGGCTTCTCATGTTTTGACATTAGTAATTCGTTTTGTATTTACAGTACCTATATATCACATTATATAAAATAACAAATATCCCCGGTTAACCGGGATATTTCAAACATACGGCTACGCCTATTTCTCTCATAATACCGGCTTAAAATAAGCTTTGTTTCGAACTGATTGAAACATAACCTCAAATCTATAATACTTCAATGCTATCTACCAACATTCTTACCGATGTTTTAAATTGCTCAATGCCCAAATTCTCCCCCAACAATGATGCAAAGTATAGTCTATTTCTTTAAATAAAATGTCGTATCTTTTGAATAAATTTTACATATAATATTTGCTAGACTATTAAATCTGCTTTGGAATGTTTTAACCTTATTGCTGCTCTTTTCTCTGTAATAAGTCTATTTAGTAAAAACAGCTGATAAAACTATTTCTTCGCGTGATCCCGCTATTGGTTCCCCCGCATCAAGTCTGCGTTTTATTTCAGCATCAACGACATTGTCAATTGCGATACGACAGCGTTCATGGACAACATTTTCGATCCATTCTTGAATAGAAAGCACTTCAGTAGAAAGGGCTTTAGTCTCCACATCCGATAATTCAAAGCCAAAGTGAGCCATACTTACACTCCTTTACCCTAAAAATACTGCCTGAAAAAACAAACAATGATCGGGATAGTCAGCATTATAACCAGGCGCAGATATTGTTCTGCTGGTAAATAACCATACCTCAAGATAATCCCCTTCCACTAACGGTAACGTAATAACAAATTCACTCATGGGTATATCTACAGGAGTCATAGCTCCCCCGGAAAACTGCGTTACAATGCCATTTTTTCTTATTCCAATAGCATAACGTTCACCGTTACCGGGTGTGAACCAATACCCTCCGCACGTAATTAAATAACGACCTGAAACAGGAGCCGTAAATCTATCGGTTGATGCATTCCAGCAATTTGCCGCATCGCTAACTTTTATAGTGAATCCTCTCACCTTTTGCCACGATGTAACGGAAGTGAACTGTGCCCCTAATTTAACCCATGTAAAAATATTACCTTGGACTCTTAATCTACCGTTTACAACAACATCATTTTCAAATTGAACTTTGTCTTTAAATTTTGATTTCAAAAAAACCTGAAGCTCATTAGCATCAGCTTTGCCGCCAATACCCACACCATCATTACCTGGTTTAAAATAAATGGCTCCGAATCGTAAACTTGAATTAATCCTTTCATCAGTAATATCTTCAGAAACTATTTGGACGGCATTTGCATTTACGTAGATCTTTGCTAAAACAATTTCAAACACACCGTTATGATTATAAAGAGCAGGTTCTATGGGCGATTTTGATTTTAATCCCTTTTTAATACAAGCGTAGACACTGCCTTTTTCAGGATCTTTTCGAACCACAACAAGGTCAATTCGTGACAGAGTATCGGCTGCCTCAAGCTGAAGTGTCAAAAGTCCTGTACCATTATCACTGACTTTGAATAGATAGCCATCTATTAGTACGACTCCAAAACCAATTTTGATACTCAATCCCTCTCCCGGAGAAACCCGAAGGTTATCACCAAGCTCCCATATGCCCGATGACACAAATTGGCGGCAATATTCAGCAATTCCATCCGCTCCATAACGTTTGTCAGTCATGGCCCCTTTGAAATACCTTCCTTCAATTAGCGCCATGTGAACCTCCTAACAATCTTGTGCGCCTTCAAAATCCTTAACATATTCTTTTATATATGAATACAACAAGGCGACAATATTTTCCCCTTTCGATTGCATAATATCGGGAGCAAAGTGATCATCATACACCGAATCATCTTTATATGGTATATTATTATATAAGTCGATTCTCTTTTTTTCAGAATCAATTGGGCTGCCGCCGGAAAAGCGTACCGTAGAATTGATATACGGCATAACTTCAATATGTATTTCCTTTTTTATAATATCAATTTCATATTTTGCAATTCGCCAATATTCCATATCAAATCCATACTGAGATCTGATAGTCTGCTTTAATGCCATAAAAACCTCCATTAGTGTACAAGATCGTACCAGTTACCCCACCCGCCATTAGCTTGTCTTCTCCATCTTGGCAAGCCCGCTATGTTGAGTGGAAACGCAATAATGATATTCCAAATGTCATTATGTCTTAACCAAATAAAGTAGTACCAATCTCCCGACGGTGCGTTGGGACAACCGGAACCCATATAAAAACCCGTATTTTTATTTGCCAAGCAATCTTGTCCTGATATATTGATACAAGATCCTTGTCCAAAAGATGGGGAGTTTGCTATTCCCGAACTGTTTGCATAACCTGCGCTCCCTGAACTATTTGAATAATTCGAGCTGTTGGCATAGTTAACCGAAAAATTTGATGGATTATACACATACATATTCGTACCATCATTTCCACCCCACAGCCAGGATGGCTGACCGCCCTGACCGGACCAATTCCAGTTTTTATTACATGATGCCGATGTTTTTATAAACGATGATTCGTGATATCCATCAAGCTGATCCGCATCCAGCCCGCTGCCAGCACCATCATTTCCTTTGTGCCATATGTTTCTTATCGATATGCCGCTGTCTTTAAGTTTGTTGCCGTCTGTGCTGTTAAAAACAGATATATTATCGAGGGCAGATATAGATGGGCCTGCAAGACCTATTTTACTGCTGACAATGCCGCACATTGCTGTATCAGTTCGTTCATCGGTTATATAGGCCATTACGATTTCTGCCGCACCGGCCGGAACAAGTATCCTTGCCAAGCTGATTTCATAAACCGCATCCGATCTCTCTAAAGCAGGGGGGACTGGGCTTGAAGCCGCAGCACCTTTTTTTATATTGATATCAATATTTTTACTCACACTATCTTTTCGTAAAACAATGCGGTCAATACGTGGTAAATTTTCAGCGTTATCTAATTTAAGTGTTAGTGTATTTACACCATCTTCAGTTACTTTAAATAAGTATCCGTCTACCATTGCGGCACCGTAACCCACACTGACATACATTGCGCCATACGGTTTAACCTCAAGATTTGATCCAAACTCCCATACACCTGATGATAGGAAGCGTCGGCAATACTCAGCAAGCCCATCCGCCTCGTATCGTTTATCTGTCATGGACCCTTTATAATATCTTCCTTCCAAGAACGCCATAGATAAACCCCTTCATATTACTTACATTTTTTCATAATAGTGCTTACCAACTATAGATATCTTTATGCTATTCTTGTCCATACAAAAACAGCTAGATACGGCAGCATATTATTGTATACCTGATTACCGCCCCCGAGTTTATATAGTCCGCATCTTCCAGATTCAGGTTGCTTAAGGAAGTATCATTGACGATAGAACGAAGCAAACCTGAGCGCCGGAGTGATCTGTTTTGGGCCTGACGGCAAAGGCCTTGGTATTATTTTTTTTACTCTCTGGACTACCAACTGGAATATGGAACTCATTTTGCCCAGAATATTTGGCAAACCTTAGGCTATAGACCAATATGCCGGGCGGTGGTTCGGAGTCAATAGACAATCCGTATTATGGATATCTTATCAATATCTTCTAAGTGCTATTAATGTTTCTAGACTTGTTTGACTATATCTCTAAGCTGCTCAATTGCCTGTCTCAGCTTAACCCGGTTCACACCGCCGCCTATCACTGACGGGTTTATCCATGCCACACTGATATCAGAATTGCTATTGCTCGTGTCCCATCCGTTTATGCGGTCAATTACGCCCTGTAATGCGGTTTGCATTTCTGTGATGAATACCGCATTACCAATCTTTGAGGCTCCAGCATGACACGCTGTCCATGAGACCGCATCCAGCCCATAAGCCGCCCTTAAGTTCCCTATGGCTACTTGCAGGCTGCTTATATGTACCGCCTTAATCTTCATGCCCGGAATTGTGAGATCACCATCTTCGGGTACAAATGCCAGCACATTAAATGAACGGATTACATCAGAAGAATAGAGATACGAATCATACATCCTGGACTTGATGTTTACAGTTCCGGCTGTCAATTCAGACAACGGCTGATAGACGACTTTCTGACCTGATGCCAAATTGGCATTCGCTCCGCACGAGAAACCCGATACCGTTGCCGTCGTCTTCTCGGAGCCATCATTTAAGCACAGAATATGTTTTGGCCCGTCATTCGTTGTCCCTGCTGCAAGTAAAATATGCGGTCGCTTATTGTATACTTTGCTCCCAGCAGCAGGAAAGCTGATTTCAGGTGAATTTGGTGTAGTATTCAGCGTTACCACAGTGGTGAAAGAAGACCATGGGCTCCTTATTCCATAGGCATCATAGCTGCGAACGCGGAATCGGCGTTGTATGCCCTGAGGCCACCCGCTTGTGTTCACATCAACAAATGTAGCAGCGCCGGAAGCAGAGTTTCCCACAATCGTCTCGTTTTGGTCTGTCGCCGCTTCAAAGCCCACAAGATTATTGTCGGGATCGCCGGTGTTAGCAAACGATACACGGATGATATCGCCGGGAATATAAGATGTTTTAGGTACCCCCGGACTTGTCGGCTGATTGGGAATACGGTTCTTAGTCACAGCATTGGACCAGCCAGACCAAGGATTATCACCGCGCTGCGTCACCGCCATAACATAAAAATCAACGATCGTACCTCTTCCCCATCCTGATACATCGGGCGTCCAGCTTGTCGTATTACCCACATCAGCTAAATTCTCACCGCCATAATTGATCCTGTAATAGACACGATAAGTCTGTATGGCGTTATTGACACCCACTGAAGCCGGCCCCCACGAAAATGTCACTCTGTTTTCGTATGGATTGGGAGATAGCGAAGGACTATATGGCGCACCGGCACGTGTCCAGTAAAGCGACCATCCAAAACCGAATTCCGTACAATAATTTCTGTTTGTCCAAATACAAGACTCCGTACCGGAAGTGCTCGTCTGTATATACAGATTCCATCCTCCTGAAAGCGTTGTTCCCACATCAAACGCAATAACAAATGAGCCACTATACGTTTGACTGGAAGACCATGCCTGCGAATTTTTTATTATTCCGCTGCCCAGTAATACACCATCGCTCCGATAAATATATAATGTTCTGTTGTTTGAGGAGCTTGAGCCATTACTCGTCCCACTGCCTAATTTGACAGACCAGTCAACACGTGCAGTCACAGCGTTGCCCGAACGACCAACTTCATAAACATTGACCGTCATCGTCGTATTTGACGTTGTGTTGCTTCTAAATGTTGGCATTATTGATACACCGCCCCAATCACCTTGTTGGCTGTCACTTCGTTAAATGTCGGACTGTCTGAGGTCTTAACTCCCTGATCAATATGATTCCTCACTGAAATAGGCTCAATTAAGCCACACACGCTGTTGTCTGTCCTCTCATCAATGACCTTATCAACCGCAATGCTCTGTACACCTGGTTCAACTCTTATTTTTGCGAGCGACAGTTCATAGATGTTGCCTTCCCGTGTCAATACCGGCGCAACCGGGTTTCCCGATGCTTCTCCGTTTTTCACCAAAAGGTTAATTGAGCGTCCGGCAACACTCTTGTCTAGCCGCAAAACAACCCTGTCGATACGACTTAATGACTGGTGTGGCTCAACGATAGCCATTGCTTTCAAACCACTCTCATCATCCCTCAGCCAATATCCGTAACCTTGCACAACAGCGGCACCAAAATTCACATTGACAAACATGCCTGTTCCCGGTGCCGTTACAGCAAGATTTGTTCCCATAACGGGAACTCCATCCGTTAAAAATGTACGGAAAAACTCCGCAAAATCGTCTGCCTGGTACTCTCGGTTATCATCTGCATAATCAAAAAAACGGCTCTCTTCCAATGCCATTATCGAACAACTCCTATCTTTCTAATTTCATCAAGCGCATTTTTGTTGCGCTTTCCAAACGTAGGTTTAATATCGGTTTTTCCCTTTTCGTATACTTCTTTCACTTCGGTTATCTGTACATCAAGTTCAACCCCAGATTTTTGGCTCTGTATTGTTACATAATCCCCGAGTTCCCAGTCTTTCTGGTATGTAAACGGACCGGCCGTCACAACATCCCCCGTCAAGCCTCTAATTCGTGCTTTGTCCTTGAGCTTATACTTGCCTTCATAAAGCAGATCATTAATCATCTCAACACTACCACAATCCAGCCATGTTTCACGTCTTTCAAAGCCTGTTCGTGTCACGTCATTTTCATAAACCGTATGTATTAAACGCCCTTCATTCTCTCCGGCACCGCCTGCATATCCTGTATTCAGCCATTGATTGATATCCTCTGAATACTTTATTCCGGATACATTTCCCCAGGCAGGTGCGAAAATAACCGGAGAACCACCACCCGCCGTATGATCATTTCCCTCAATCACATCAAAAACAAAACACTCGTTTTCCAAGTCTAGTCTTATCTCGTATCCTATACCGGTTAGTTCGCCGATGTCCTTAAACACAGTACTGAGCGGCTCAAATCTGCTCTGCCATCTCAATCCCTGACCACGCATCCGATCGTCAGCTAGAGTCAGCCTTGGAAACACTCTGTCCGTATTATCCGGACTAACCATATGTCGGTCTACGTAATGCTTAATCACACTCTCAGCCGGTTTGTCTGGTTCGTTTACTCCAGGAAAGCGGTCATAGCCAAAATATTGTGTATCCTCAAGCTGACCGGGAACTGTCAGCCGCAACAGGCAAAGGCATTTGAGTTCCTTGCCTTTTGCAATCACTTCAGTACCATTGTTGTTTTCCTGCACCTCATAATAATCCACAATGCCAGCTCTGCGTCTATCAAGAAATACAATGGATTCAGGAGTGAGCTTGTTTGCATCACGGTGGTTTAAATCAATGTGTATTTCAAAAGTACCAACTTCCCAGAGTTTTCGTGTCCACTGAATGCTTGAAGCGTTGTCAATGTATGCAAGCGGTGTAAAGCTGGTGTCCATCACTCTCAATACCGCCACGATCACACACCTCCAAACCACGGCGTAGTCGATATACTGATTAGAGATGTTTGACTGTCATCACCCGATAGATATTGAAGACGGTTCTCACCCGGATCCAGCATGAATAATGTACTACTTAAATCAATATAACCTATCGCCGTTTCCACAATGCCGCCCGTACGTCTTATTGTCACTCTTGGATTGCCCGGTGTCGTATCAATGTGCAAGATGTCTCCCTCGTACAATTCACGCTTAACTCGAATGTATTCACCGGTACGGATTTTCAATATTTCCGGCTGCGATGATGGCCCGGATATTTCAATTTGCATAGCCGCCGGACTATCTCCACGGTTCCATATTGACGTTTTATACCCGCGCGCACCAAACCGGACCTGGCCAAGCCTTAACGGAAATCGCAAACCGCCGCCCAGATATGCCATACTCGCCCGTTCACTAATCATACCGCGCCAGTACGGATTAGGGCAGTAAAACACCAGTTGATCGCTTTTCAAATAATTAGCAATACGTGAACTTCCCTGCGGCCCGCGTTTCACCACCGCCGGTATCCACCATGTCCCAAAATCATTTGTATACTCAAGCCGACCCATATCTCCGTCCCTGTTGAGTACCGGGCTTAAAATTGAAATGAGCTTTAGCTTATTTTCATACATTTCTTTTCTCGTTGAGCCTTTGATATTGACAGTCAGCGTAATCTCTCTGGCATCAATATAAAGGCCGTTAAATGAACTTCCGTCCAGCTGTGCCGGCTCCGATTTCATGATCTGTACATCTTCCGTCCCGATACCGCTGATTTTTTCCAAAATAAAAGGCGGGGCTTTAGAAAACACCACCTCTTTACCTTTTGGGTTAATATACCTGACTCTTTGCATTCATTCCACCTCCTGTCACATCTGCGAAATTTGTTCCAGCAGTCGTTCCAGCTCACGTCTTATCTCAGCCGGGCTTTGCGTGGTCTCAGTAAAGTAAAGATTCAGTGTAGGTCCCACATTCGTCACCGGGCCTGTCGGTGCAGGAGACTCTTGAGCTGTCGGGTAACCATGTACCGAATAATACTGTTCAGCCGCTGTTGTAGCGACATGTGCAAGCTCTTGTTGATAAGTCGTCAAGCTAGATGTCAGGCTGGCAAACCACGCTTCAATATCACCCACCCGGCTCATAAACCCGTCAACAAGCTGATCGCCCAACGTCTGCCCTGTCGCGTTGTACTCAGGTGCAAATTCCTTAAGCAGATTGATGATATCTGTCTGTCCACTTTGCATCAGCATCTTCTGCGCCTCAGCCCGCAGGTTCTGTTCTTTTTCCAACTCTTCATAGTAAGCGTTATTAGCATCGATCTTATCCTGAAGCTTTTCCTGCTCGGTTTTTACCGTTTCATTCACAGCATCAATCTGTTTTTGCAAATCAGCTTTCAGAGCATCACGCTCCTTCTGAACAAGCCAGTCGTCTAGCTCCTTTTGCGATTTTACGATTTCTTCCTGTAGTTTTCTCCGGTTATAGACATCCTGCTCATAAAGCAGTTGCTGTTCCAGCATAGCGATCTTGCGGCGTTTTTTGGCTTCTTCCTCCGCATCACTTTCCTGCTTTGTGAGTTCATCCAGCGCATCAATTTGGCGCTGTATCGCTGCTACCTGTTCATCGCCCCATGTCTGCCATGCATCGATAGAATCGTTGAGCGTCTTTTCTTCCATCTCACGCTGCGCTTCATACCGTTCTTGCAATGCGGATACGATGGCGTCAGAAAGTCCGTTCAACCGATCAATATTCTGCTGTCTTATCGTCTGTTGAAGGTCATAAAGCTCCTTCTCCAGATCAATTCTATCCTGAACGCCTTCCTTATAAGACGCTATCATTTTCTTGAGTTGGGCTTCCTGCTCCGCCAGCGTCATCTGTCCATAATAAACTTTTAGGTCATATTCCTGACGCTCCAGCTCTCTTGCAGCCTCGTATCGCTCCTTTTCAAGATCACGCCTCGCTGTCGTTCCTTCTTTATAGGAGGCAATCATCTTGTCCATAGCTGCAATCTCTTCACGCAGTGTCAGCTGATCCATGGCCTTTTGGTATTCAAGCTCTTCCTCGGCAAGCTGCTTTCTGAGCTCATATAGCTTTTCCGTCAGTTCACGCTTTTCATCAGTCGTCTTGGCATACTTGGCCAATATACGCTCAAGATTGGCGATCTCTTCTGCCGTTGTCACCTGACCCATCGCTTTATTATGCTCCAGCAGTTCTTTCTCACGTTCAAGCGCTTTGTTCTTTTTGGCGCCACCGCCGCCGCCCCCACCGCCGCCGGTTAATTTGGACCCAAACGGGCTTTTGTTGTTAAACGTAACTTTTCCATCACTGGATACATTAGCTGACGGTATACTGTACATGGCTATCATCGCGTCAATAGCAGATTTGGTGACATCATCAGCACCAGCTCTCAAGTTTTGCAACTGTGCAACCATAGAGGACGCATCCCCAGTGAATTCCACTCCTACAAATTGTCCGAGTGTTTGCAATAATGAGCTGTAATAATCCTCTTCGTCCGAAATGGCATCTGCAATCAACCCCGAATTACTCTCAATATCACTGGCAGATACTCCAAATTGCTCCGCAAGATAATTTAAAGCCTCAGTATATTGATCAGACGCGTCAGCACCTTGCTCAACAATACTTAAAGCAGACTTTGATTTCCCCAAGTCCCCCATAGATTTGCTGATATCGCCAATAGCTTTGGTGGCATTCTTTCCGCCGCTTGCCAAATCTTCAAAAACTGCATCTGCTTTTTTAATGTTTTGCGTTTCTCGCTTTGATGATTTACCAACAACTTCGATCTTTTCTCTTGTTTCATCGAGTGCATTGTTAAGGTTAGTCTTTAAAACCTTTTTTAGACTTTCGCTAGCTGCATTCATCCCATCAACACTGTTAATGGCCGCCTCAAGCGCAGCTTCATAGTTCAATAAAGCTCCCGCCCCTCCCTCGTCGGCTGCAGCAGCGGCTTCTTCCAAATTACCGAACACATCAGAAATCGCAAACCCCGAAAGATCAAATCCTGAAAACAGTTCATTAATTTGTGCCTTTTTATCAGCTATCGATGTGGTGTTACTATCAATCGTTGTAATTGCATCTTGAAGTATCAACTGAAGCGACGTATTCATTTGAGCGCCGCTGGAATTCAGAGAATCAACTATACCAGAAAGCATATCTATCTCACCTAAGCCACTGCCTTCACCAGCAGCGAACATAGAAAGCAATTGTTCTCTTATGGCCTCTCCAGTTGGAAGATCGGCCTTTGAAACAACAGAATCTAGATTGGTATAAGCATCAAAGACTTTTTGAGCTGCAGCTGCTGCCTCTTCAGCCGTACTTTCACCGTTAAATGCTTCATCCATCTTTAATTTCATGACTTGTTGAAGTGCTATTGGAACATCCTGACCACGGTTTCGTATTTTTAAAACCATCTGATTAAACAGATTATCTAAAGCAACCTGGCCTTCAGCTTTGGCATCTTCGATACCCGCCATAGCCTTATCGAGATTTTCCTGCCAGACACTTATTGTATACTGCATATCTTCCATAGCCTGAGAATCTGGGGCAGCATCTTTATACTGATCACCAAAAACTATGGTAGGATCTTCTATTCTGCTTTTCCAGTAATCTTGATCATTTTCAAAACCTTTTATTTTATTGACAGAATTATTGACAGTATTTTTCTCAGCGGCTTCATTTTCTCGCATTTTACTCAACATCAGTTGTTCCGATAATGCAAGCTGCTCTTTCATGGTATCAAGATTGCCTGCAAGCAGCCTTCCTTCTTCGTCAATAGCTCCCACTGAAAAACCATATGTCTCTACCAATTCGGCGCGTATATTATTCATGCGTTGCATATCTTCAGCGGTCTTGATCACTTTCTGACTGAGCATATCATATTCTGATACCAGACTGCCAGCACCCGTATTATTTTCCCTTAGCGAATCGATCTCCTTACGGTTGTCCTCAAGTTTCTTTTTGGCTTCGGCTTCCGCTTGTGCAATGGCGTTAACCACTGCCATAATCACAGTAAAAATTATACCGACAACACCCAGTGCTGTATTCAAAGTGGAGCCCATGACAGCACCTGCTTGCCCCGCCGCCTGAAAAGCGGGTATTAGGTTCAGCACCTGTGCCCCGATCGATAGTATCTGTTCAGTCACACCGCCGGTTGCTTTTCCTACGGTCGTCATCAATGATGTTATCGCAGTTAATGTCGCCTTCGAGCTTTCTGCTTTCTTTTTTGAATCATCGTTTGAATTTGATTCCGAAGTTGCATTCACCTTCGCTACTGCTACCTGCCCCTGCTCAGCTTTAAGCGCGCTGAGAGAGCTTCTTGCTGCATTTACCGAATCAGCAAGGGCAATATATTGCGCATCATTTACTTCTTCGCCAGCGCCCAATGAAGCCTTATACGCTTCAAGCTTGGTCTGAGCCTCCTCCAAAACAGCTGTCTGTCTTCGAATACTCTCTTCCAGCTTCACAAACTCACTACTTAATTCATCAAGCGACATACCCTTATATTTGTTACTCATTTCCGCCGATGCGGCGCTCACTTGAGCTATTACACCTAATAGGGTATCTTTTGTAAGATTCGCCCCCTGTTCCATAGCTGCGTGTATTGTTAAAAACGCTTGAGTAATCTGACGTGCAGCCGCTGTTGCCATTTGGACAACAGTGTCCAGTCCCGCAACCTTTACATTTATAATTAAATCTACTTTTTCGCTCATGTCCGGCCCTCCTTCATGAAAAAAAGCGGCACTAAGGTCGCTTTTTCTTAAAACCGGTATTTATATATCATTAACGGCAAACGCTTATTGTCCGCTGTTGCGCCGCCGATACAATTGAGGTCTCTGGTATTGTGATTGTTCCACCTGTGTTGCTTACCACTCATCTGCAGAGACCTCTGTGGTCATTTCCTTCTTATCAAAGCTATGCATCTCATTATAAGCATCCAGCACGGTTAGAAACTCATCAAAATAATAGTCGTTTAAGAGAGCTGCTTTCCCAATACCGATGCTTTCGGCGATGGCGATCCATTTTTGGAGCCAGTAATCAGTGCCGGAAGCTTCGCCTTTATCAGTCCCGACACGGTTTCGAAAAAATCCGTCATATCATTCATCGCCCAGAATTCTTTAACGACATCACAGAATTCCTTTGGTGTGAGCGTGTTTTTTATAACGTCCTTATCAACGTCGAGTATCAGTGATATGGTGCTCACCACATACTCGGGCGCAATCATGAAAAGACGCGTCAGAATACGAATCAGCGATTCCTCTGTCAGCGCCGTGAGCTCACTCATGATGTCCGAAATTTTCTTCCCGGGAAAAAGTTCGTTCACGATTGCACCTGGCAATTCTTCAAGCTCTCGCATTGCCGACAAGTATTTTCCGACCGGGACTTTCTTGACTTCAATACCATGTACTACCCTTTCTTTAGGCAGTGTAATATTTGTGCTTTTACTCTTAAAATCAAATAAAGACATAGCTTCCTCCTCGATGGTTCTTTTCCGATAAATGGAGAAGAGGGTATTAACCCTCTCCACCGCCGGTTTCAGCAATCTGATCAATTGTATCCAACCAGGTATACGTTTTGTCAGTGCTGTCCTTCTCAATTCTTACCGCCCCGTCCGCTGCACGTTGTGTCGAGCGGAATGTCAGGGTGTAAGCCGCGATTTCATTGGCTTCGCCTTTTGTCGCATGATCCACCTTAACAGACATTAGTCTCACGCAGTAATGCTTGAACATACGATACTGCCCGTCAGAACGAAGCGCTGCATACGCAAACGCAAATTCAGGGGCCACATCAGCGCTCTTAAATACATACGTTTTCTCTGTCTCGCTGTAAGTTCCGCCGGCCAGCTTCGCCTCAATTTCTAGCGGCAATCCCGCGATCGTGAAAGTCAGGTCCTCGTACTGGTAGTCGGAACCCGAATCATACACGGCATCGTCAGCGTAAATGGTATATTCACTTCGGCTGACTTCTTTTGTGAGATTCTGCGCACCTGAAAGCGGAATCATTGTACCGGTCGAATATACGGTCGTTGAGTTAACTGTAATCGGCCATGTACGTGCTGCGCAAAAGCCTTTCAATGCAATCTTGTCCATCTATTATTTTCCTTTCTATAATATGTCCTCGCCCCAAAACGAGAACTCAAAATAATAAACCGTTCTTCCTGATTCATCCACCGAAAGCTTGCACGGATGACTTCGTATGCGTCCGATGCCCCAACGCGTATCAGTCAAATGGATGATGTTTTCGTCCGGCCCGCTGTCAATATGAGTTGCCATCTGTGAAGCCAGCACATAAGCGTCCTCTGCATTCGCCGCCCTCACCTGAACCTTTATATAACGCGTGGCAGATCCGTCGGCAATCATGGATCCTTTATGTTCTGTCACGAAAAGGCCCACCGCTTGATCCGGAGTCCCGGGTAAAACGTCTTTGCCGATATTCTCATATCCTTTGCTTTCCAAATACGTTTTAAGGTCTTCCAAAAAAATGGCCATCTGCTTATCTCCTTACTTGGTGTTTAAAAAAATCATTTACTTTGTTATTGTCATTATCCTATGAAGAGTCGCTCAACTTCGCTCAATCTCTCTTTTCTAACGGAAACAAAAAACCGCTCAAAACGAACGGCTCATCTTTTTATATTTGGATCATAATTTATTACTCAACTCATAATCACTCAGTATTAAAAATTAATTGTATTTTTGGACATAAAAAAACCGCCTTATCGGCGGTTTTGGTGGGCCACCAGGGGCTCGAACCCTGGACAACACGATTAAGAGTCGCGTACTCTACCAACTGAGTTAGTGGCCCTTATGAAAGGTGGAGCGGGTGATGGGAATCGAACCCACGCAACCAGCTTGGAAGGCTGGGGCTCTACCGTTGAGCTACACCCGCGAAAATAGTGGAGCGGAAGACGGGATTCGAACCCGCGACTTCGACCTTGGCAAGGTCGCACTCTACCACTGAGTCACTCCCGCTCGGTGTTACCTTGGTGCGGGCGAAGAGACTTGAACTCCCACGCCTAGCGGCACTAGATCCTAAGTCTAGCGCGTCTGCCAATTCCGCCACGCCCGCTGGTATTGCATCCAAAACGGCCCCCCGTTTTTGGGCACTTTGGTATTCTAACACCACATCTACGTTTAGTCAATACACTATTTATGCATATTTTAAATTGTTTATTCGAAAACAAAAGCCATTATAGAAGGCACTGTATTTCTAGAAACCAACAAAAGAAATGCGGGCTTTAAGCGCCCGCACCGCAACACTTCTTATACTTTTTTCCGCTGCCGCAAGGGCAAGGCATGTTCCGCCCGATCTTGTCAGAAACGGCTTGTTTGTCCTGTCGCCACTTATCTCTGATTTCACGGCGGCGCTCTTCGGTCAGTATATCGTCCCAGCCAGACAGCGTATAAAGCCATTTGGCCTTCGCATCCAGCATATTGTAGTAAAGCTTCTCAAAGTCAACTTTTAAAGAAATATCCGAAGCTTCTTTTAGCTTTTCCAGATCAACCTCTTTTACAAGGCTGGTGTTAATGCCATCCATAAAGGCTGTAAAAACAACGCTGGACATACCAAACTCTTCAGCAATATCAGAAAGCTTGCCTTCATAGAAATCTTCTTTACGCGCAAGTATCTTCTTATAAGCTTCTGTCTCAATACCAAAATACTCGTCCCAAAAGGCCTTATTTTCCTGCGGCGTTCTTTGCGCCTCGGCCATACTCTGCCACTGACTAAATAAGCTCATGAACTCTCCCTCACATCATTTTTTCAAGCGTCATCTTTATCTGTTTAATAAACGCTTCGGTGCTCACCTTTTGTTTATGCTCTAATTCGCTCAATACATAAAGGTCACCCGTCATAACTCCCTGCTCAATGGTACGAATAGACGCTTGTTCTAAACGCTCTGCAAACGTCACAAGCGGCTCGTTACCGTCTATCTCACCGCGTTTTTTCAAAGCGCCTGTCCAAGCAAACAATGTTGCCATGCAGTTTGTCGATGTTTCCTTGCCTTCCAGATGCTGATAATAGTGCTTTGTTACCGTGCCGTGAGCCGCTTCATATTCATAAACCCCCATCGGCGAAACGAGCACGGATGTCATCATCGCCAAGCTGCCATATGCAGTCGCGACCATATCAGACATGACATCCCCATCATAGTTCATGCAGGCCCAAATAAAACCGCCGCGGCTGCGAATTACACGCGCCACTGCATCATCTATCAATGTATAGAAATACTCAATACCGGCTTGCTCAAACTGCTCTTTGTAAACATTATCATATATCTCGGCGAATATATCTTTGAAACGGTGATGATAAAGCTTAGAAATTGTATCTTTCGATGCAAACCATAAATCCTGTTTTGTATCCAGCGCATAGTTAAAGCAGCTCTTAGCGAAGCTCTCAATTGAGGTTGTGGTGTTATACATGCCACGAACCACGCCACCTCTTTCATCAAACTGCGCAATAAGCCGTTTCTCCGTTGTCCCGTCTGCACGTGTCACAACAACTTCAGCTTTGCCTGCGCCATCAACCACACATTCCTGTGCGTTATAGATATCGCCAAATGCATGTCTTGCGATGGTGATAGGCTCCTGCCAAGTCTTGACGGAAGGCGATATGCCTTTTACAAGGATCGGCGCGCGGAAAACAGTGCCGTCAAGCGCTTCACGGATTGTGCCGTTGGGGCTTTTCCACATTTTTTTCAGGTCATACTCTTCCACACGCTGTACATTCGGTGTAATTGTGGCGCACTTCACACCAACGCCATACTTTTTTATTGCCATGGCCGAGTCAATTGTGACCTGATCATTTGTCGCATCTCTTTCGATGAGGCCGAGATCATAATACTCGGTATTAAGCTCAACATAAGGCTCAATGAGATAGTCCTTAATCATCTTCCAGATAATTCGGGTCATCTCGTCGCCGTCAAGCTCAACTAATGGTACCGGCATTTTTATCTTTGTCATTTATAACTCCTTTATATAAAAACTAAATTATTCAAATGTAAATAAACCCGGATATGCGTCTCATTTTACTTCAAGAAAGAACAAAACACAAGTCATAATACAATTATACCAATATGAGAACACTATAAAAGGAACGCCTTATCCTAAAACAAGGCGTTCCTTCTATTTCATCATTCAGCGATAAGGGATTCGCCCGTCATTTCTGATGGTTTAGTAAGTCCCATCATCTCCAGCATAGTCGGCGCAATATCCGCCAAACGCCCGTCTTTTTTCAGCTTCGCATTTTTATAGCGCTCACCCACAAGAATAAGCGGCACTGGATTTGTCGTATGAGCCGTAAACGGCCCGCCGTTCTCATCAAACATCTTCTCGGAGTTGCCATGATCTGCGGTAATTATAACTTCTCCGCCCATTTTAAGTATAGACTGGACCACTTTGCCGACACAGGCATCTACGGCAGTCACGGCCTTTACCGCCGCTTCTAGCACACCCGTGTGCCCCACCATGTCCGGATTGGCGAAGTTTAAAATCATTACATCATATTCGCCGGATTCGATATGCTTCACGGCCTCGTCGGCCACTTCATAAGCGCTCATTTCGGGCTTTAAGTCATAAGTCGCCACCTTAGGAGACGGTATTAAAAACCGATCTTCCCCGTCGTTGGGCTTTTCCACGCCCCCATTGAAGAAAAATGTGACATGCGCATATTTCTCTGTTTCGGCAATGCGGAACTGCCGCTTATTGTTGGCGGCCAAATATTCACCCAGCGTGTTGTCAAGCGATTGCGGCTTATATGCCACATGTACATTCTCAAAAGTCTTGTCATATTGCGTCATGCAGACATAGTGAACCGGGAAATACTCTCTTTCAAAACCGGAAAAGTCCTTATCAATAAATGTACGTGTGATCTCTCGCGCACGGTCGGGCCTGAAATTAAAGAATACAATGGAGTCTCCTGCGCCGATTGTTGCCACGGGTTTGCCACCCTGCTGTACAACAGTGGGCAAAACAAACTCATCCATCTCACCTTTTTCATAGCTTTGCCTCATGGCCTGCACTGCACTGTCAGCGCTAACGCCTATGCCTTTGACCATAGCGTCGTAAGCCTTTACGACCCGTTCATATCGGTTATCCCTGTCCATGGCGTAGTATCGGCCCATAACTGTCGCAATCTGCCCGATACCGATTACCTTGATCTTCTCCTCCAGCTGCTCAATATATCCGAGTCCACTGTCCGGTGGCACGTCACGACCGTCCATAAAGCAATGAATATAAACATTATCAAGGCCTTGATCTTTAGCCAGTTTAAGCAGTGCATAAAGGTGGCCAAGGTGGCTGTGAACGCCGCCATCGGAAATCAGGCCAAAGGTGTGAAAACGGGTGCCTTTCTTCTTAGCGTTTTGCATCGCTTCAATCAGCTCCGGCTTTTCAAAGAAACCGCCGTCATTAATGTCTTTCGTAATGCGCGTTAATTCCTGATAAACGATACGCCCCGCTCCGATATTTAAATGGCCGACCTCACTGTTACCCATCTGCCCTTCCGGCAAGCCAACATCCATGCCGGATGCGCCCACCAGCGTATGCGGATAGGCCTCTTTCAGCGCACGGATAGAGGGGATGCCGCAAATTCGCACTGAATTACCCGTTTGCGAATTCTCATACCCAAATCCGTCCAATATCATTAATGCTGTTAATTTTCTACTCATTTTTTCCCCACTTTAGAACTTCACGATTCCGGCAAAGTCCTCGGCTTTCAGAGCCGCGCCGCCGATCAATCCGCCGTCGATTTCCGGTTTTGCCATAAGCTCAGACGCATTGGAAGGTTTCATGCTACCACCGTACTGTATACGGATGCTCTGCGCAGCTTTGTCGCCGTATACTTCTTTCACAGCGTTTCTGATAGCGCCAATCGTATCGTTGGCATCATCGGATGTCGCCGTTTTGCCTGTGCCGATAGCCCAGATGGGTTCATAAGCCAATATCATGCCTGCCACTTCCTCCGCACTCAGGCCCAGCAGAGCCAGCTTTGTCTGCCTGCAAACAACCTCGTTTGTGATACCCGCTTCTCTTTCCTCAAGCGTCTCGCCGATGCACACGATAGGCTTTAAGCCTTTGCCAAGGGCAACCTTTGCTTTTTTATTGACGCCCTCATCTGTTTCGCCGAAATACTGCCGTCTTTCCGAGTGTCCGAGAATCACATACTCCACACCAAAAGCAAGCAGCATATCCGCGGAAATTTCGCCTGTAAAAGCGCCGCTCTGCTCAAAGTGCATATTCTGAGCACCCAGCTTTATATTCGAACCGGCAAGCGCTTCGGATGCCGCTGCCAAATTAACAAATGGCGGACACACAACGATATCAACGTTGCTGACATCGCAGACAAGCGGAATCAATTCGCTGATAAGCTTTTTGGTCTCTTCAGACGTTTTGTTCATTTTCCAGTTTCCGGCAATAATCGGTTTTCTCATAATTAACCTCCATAAAAATTTTATAATATATTTAACCTTTAAAAAAGGGTTACCCCAAAAGAGAGCAACCCTTATAACATCTAGATTTGGTGCACTCTCTTATTTATCTTGGAGTGCTTCAACACCCGGAAGCGCCTTACCTTCAAGGAATTCAAGGCTCGCACCGCCGCCGGTGGAGATGTGCGTCATGGCATCCGCATAGCCGAAAATCTTCACCGCAGCCGCACTGTCACCGCCACCGATAATAGTGACCGCATCAGATTCCGCCATAGCCTTGGCAACCGCTTTTGTACCTTCCGCGAACGGCTCCATTTCAAACACGCCCATCGGCCCGTTCCAAACAATTGTGCGCGCTGTGCGGATCTTGTCCGCATAAAGCATTTTTGTAGCAGGCCCGATATCCAGCCCCATCCAGCCTTCCGACATATGTTCAGCAGGAACCACCTGAGTCTTGGCATTCACATCAAACTTGTCGGCTTCAATAGCATCAACAGGCAGGAAGATATCCACACCTTTTTCTTCAGCCTTTTTAAGGAGGTTAAGCGCAAGGTCTATGCTCTCATTATCAACGAGCGAAGAACCCACCTCAAAGCCTTTGGCCTTTAAGAACGTATAAGCCATGCCGCCGCCGATAATAATGGAATCCACTTTGTTGATCAAGTTATCAATGACACCGATCTTATCAGCAACTTTTGCGCCGCCGAGTATCGCCACAAAGGGACGTACAGGTTTTTCCAACGCGCTGCCCAGAAAATCGAGTTCTTTCCCGATAAGGAAGCCGGCCACCGCAGGAATATAGTCGGCAACACCCGCTGTGGACGCATGCGCTCTGTGGCATGTGCCGAAAGCGTCGCTGACGAAAATATCAGCATAAGATGCCAGCGCCTTTGCAAACTCCGGATCGTTCTTTGTCTCTTCCTTATGAAAACGCACGTTTTCAAGAAGAACGATTTCACCCTCCTTAACAGCTTCTACAGCCGCCTTGGCTTCCGGCCCAATCACATCTGCAGCGAATGTGACTTTACGATTCAGAAGCTTTTCCAGCCTTTCGGCTACGGGAGCGAGAGAAAACTCAGGTTTAAATTCACCTTTGGGACGTCCCAGATGGGAACAAAGAATGATTTTAGCGTTCTGACTGATGAGATATTCAATGGTAGGTAACGCAGCGGCGATTCTTGTTTCGTCTGTCACTTCTTTTTTGTCGTTAAGCGGCACATTGAAATCGACTCTGACCAGTACCTTTTTTCCACGGACATCAATGTCCTTTACTGTCTTCTTATTCATAAACGGCTCCTTCATGCAAATATGCTGATACTCAAAGAGTATAATTATCTCGCATAATTTTATTCGAAAAGATGCAAAAAAGCAAGCGAAAATGTACCTGCCTTTAAACATTATGGTATGATCTGCCGATATTATTTCATATTTAGTCCATTTCGGGAAAACCTTTTTGGCGGAGTGCTTCGTAAACCACGATACTCACCGAATTAGAGAGATTTAAGGATCTTAAGCCCGATTTCATGGGTATGCGTATACTATGCTCAGGATGAGCAATAATCAGCGGTTCAGGCAGCCCTTTTGTCTCTTTGCCGAAAAGAAGATAACAGCCATCTTCATAGCATACCTCATGGTAAGACCTTTTTGCTTTTGTTGAACAATAATAGTAGATACCGCTTGTCGATTCAAAAAAAGCCTCAAGACTTTTATGAATTTGAACATTCAGATGCGGCCAGTAATCCAGCCCTGCACGTTTAAGCTGCTTGTCGGATATATCAAAGCCCAGCGGCTCCACAAGATGAAGCTGTGCCCCCGTCACTGCGCAGGTGCGCGCAATATTTCCCGTATTGGCGGGTATCTCGGGCTCAACCAGCACGATATTGATACTCATTTTTACTCCCAATTCCTTAATATAGGCTTCATTATACATAAAGCAGCCTGCTCTACGCAACAGTTAAGGACTGACCCAACACATAATTTTTATCGAATTTCAATATACATGCATATTGGCAAACCTTTTCATTTATAATATAATGCTATCGTTAATCGATACGGCTTTGTTTAAGCCAGCCAAAATAACGGATCGGAGTACTTATGTCTCAAGGACAGAAAAGCTTTGTCAAAGGTGCTGCTATACTTGGATTCTTTGGATTAATCGTTAAGCTTATTGGCGCGTTTTTCCGTGTTCCGCTGACAAATATAATCGGCCCTGATGGTATGGCGTATTATCAGGCAGCCTATCCCGTCTATGCCACGCTCGTTGTGATATCTACCGCAGGACTCCCTGCTGCCATATCCAAGCTGGTATCAGAGCGCGTGACTCTCGGGGATTACCGCGGTGCGCATAAGGTCTTCCAAAAAGCATTTAAAATGCTGTTGATATTTGGCGTGGGAACAACCATAATTATGTTCGCACTATCCGGGCTGCTCGCTGATGCTTTTGGTATGCCGGGTGCTGAAGCCTCGCTTCGCATGATCGCACCGTCACTGTTCTTCGTCTCTGTTCTTTCTGCTTATCGTGGCTATTTCCAAGGTCTTCAGCACATGTTCCCCACTGCTGTCACACAGCTAATCGAACAGGTTGTGAAACTGGGTGCAGGTCTTTACCTTGCCTCTGCTATGTTCAAAACAGGCGGTGTTGAAGCTGGTGCTGCCGGTGCACTGCTCGGTGTATCCATATCAGAGCTTCTCGCCCTTATTGTGATCGTTTTTATTTATAACCGTAAAAAGAACCAGATCAAATCAAAAAGGCGGCAGACAGCAAGCCTAAGTGTTCAAGCGCACGGTTCATTATCGAGCGAAATATTGCGTATCGCCTTACCCGTTACGTTGGGTGCCTGTATGATGCCTATCGTGGGCTTTTTGGATACACTGATTGTGACCAATACAATGGCCGGAGTCGATTATTCTGCTTTTAATCCGCTTGATGCAAAGACAAGTTTCGGCTTGCTGACAGGAGCCGTCAACACGCTTGTGAATATGCCCGCCGTGCTTTCTGTAGCTCTATGCATGAGCCTTGTGCCCGCCATTGCTGAAGCCCGCGCGAAGAAAGATACGTATTCCGTGAGTGAGCGCTCGGCCGTCGGTTTTAAACTTGCCGCTCTCATCGGTCTGCCCTGTGCTATGGGCATGTATCTGCTGGCTGGGCCCATCATTTCATTGCTTTATACGAATCTGACCGCTGATGAACTCGCTGTGGGGACCTACCTGCTGCAAACAATGTCCATCGGTGTGCTTTTTCTGACTATGCTGCAAACCATGACAGGCATACTCCAAGGCGCGGGACGCGCTATCGTACCTGTTATTAACTTGGGCGTCGGCGCTATTGTCAAGATCATTATCAGCATCTTGCTGATACGCGTACCGTCTATCAATATCAACGGCGCTGCCATAGGAACAGCCGCCTGTTATGGTATTGCCGCCATACTGAATCTCATCAGCGTCGTAAGAATTACGAAGCCGTCTATCCAGCCCGTCTCCGGCGTTATGATGCCGATTATATCCACTGCCATCATGGGAACCGTTGTTTACTTCATGTATAAAACACTTAATTTAGAACTTGGGAATACTAAAACCACAATAATCTGCATCGCGGCCGCCGTCCTTGTTTATGTCGTCATGCTCTTCATCACCCGTTCACTTAAGAAAGATGATATGAAGTATATTCCCGGCGGCGGGAAAATCACGCGGGTCATGAACAAATTTGGGTTTTGGGAGGACTAACATGCATTTGACCATAGCAAGCATGGATGCCAACGGTTATATATCTGAAAACGTACTGGGAGCGGCAAAAAATGCCCCCCGTGTTATATTACAGACACAAATTGGACATACTTTAAGTGACGCAAATATACCGTTTGAATCGTTGGACAGTCTGTACGATTCTTCGGAAGATTTTGATGATCTGATTGGCGCGGCCTGTCACCGTTTGTTGTCCGGCGATGCGCTGTTTATCGTACTCGGCGATTTAAGCAGTAACGCCATCGCGTCAGCAGCCGTCAAACGTATATTGCAAGAAGGCGGCAGCGTCAGCGTGATTCCGGGAGGAAATCCCGCATTGTGTGCGGCTTTTGCGGCGGGTGTGGCCGACGGTACGCGCGGGGTGATCTCCTTTACCGCATCCTCATTTACACATGTATATGATACGGATGCCGTACTGGTCATCAGTGAAATCGATTCTCGTTTAAAAGCCTCTGAACTAAAACTCAAGCTCTCCCGCTTTTACGACGATGAACATGACGTATTCCTCGCTGATACACGCAGCGTCACAGGGAAAATCATTCCGCTTTACCTTCTTGACGCAGAAGCATCATACGGTTATTATACTAGCATGGTATTACCTTCCTGTTCCATTGAGCAAAAGCGGCGTTATACATTTGCCGATCTTGTTGCCATCATGGATCGGCTTCGCAGCAGGACAGGCTGTCCGTGGGACAGGGAGCAAACACACGCAAGCTTAAAGCGTTACCTCGTTGAGGAAAGCTATGAGGTGCTCGAAGCCATCGATGATAACGATATGGATGCGCTTTGCGACGAGCTGGGCGATGTGTTGCTGCAGGTCGTGTTCCATTCTCGCATCGCAGAGCAACAGGGCGAATTCAACGTTTCGGATGTCACCACAGCAGTATGCTCAAAAATGATATCACGCCACACGCATATATTCGGCAACGCTGTGGCAAACAATGCTTCAGACGTCATTAACAACTGGGAGCAGATTAAAAAGGGTGAAAAAGGCCAGCAGACACAAACAGAGGTATTAAAAAGCGTCCCCAAAAGTATGCCCGCGCTCATGCGCAGCGGCAAGGTGCAGCACAAGGCCGCCCATGTCGGCTTTGATTTTACAGATGTGTCTCAAGCCTTCGATAAACTATATGAAGAAATCAAAGAAGTGCAGCAAAGCAAGAATGCTACAAATCTCGCCGAAGAATGCGGCGATCTGCTCTTCTCCGCCGTTAATGTCGTACGTCTCTTAGGTATTGAGCCGGAGACTGTGCTGCAAAAGGCGACTGATAAATTCATATCGCGTTTCGCACTTGTGGAGCAGCTCGCCATTATGCAACAAGTGGATATGACTAGCTGCGGGATAGAAAAGCTCGATGAGCTGTGGAACCAAGCTAAATTACAGCTTGACACAGAACAAATCAGTTCTGATGCCGAGTCTGAATAGGTGTTTTTTAATAAAATGCCAAACAAACTTAAACCAGGAGGATCAAAAAAATGAACAAATCAGAATTGGTTGAAGCCGTCGCTCAAAATGCAAACCTCACAAAAAAAGATACGGATGCCTGTCTGTCTGCGCTTGTCAGCGTCATCAGCAGCACATTGGCCAATGGTGAAAAAGTACAGTGGACAGGGTTCGGTTCTTTCGAACTCAGACAGAGAGCCGCAAGAAAGGGTGTCAACCCCGCCACAGGCGCTTCTATCGACATCCCTGCTTCCAGCTCACCGGCCTTTAAACCGGGCAAAGCATTCAAAGATGCGCTGAACAAATAATTACAAAAACGCAAGAGCAGAGCGATCTTTAAACCGCCCTGCTCTTTTGCTTTTTTTTACATTCTAGATGCTAAGGTTAACACTGCGCCTTAAAAGCCCATTAACTCATGCGTATTGAGTTTATGCGAACGGGCGGAAAAATAAATCGAAAGCGGAATACGAGTTTATGACTTCAGGAAAAAACAAACTACTGACACGCGTTAAAATGGGATACGGACTGGGAACATTGTCTTATGGCATTCCTTTTCAGCTGATATCCGCATGCTTTGTATTCTATTCTACGGCCGTCCTTGGCATTTCCGGCACGCTTACTGGCGCTCTGGTGTCCATCAGTACGATCTGGGACGCTGTGACCGATCCGGTGATGGGCTATATTTCCGACCATACCAGCAACAAGGTGCCCTTCGGACGTCGGCTTTTCTATGTGCTTATCGGTGCTGTCGGTTTGGCATTGTGTACGATGCTGATCTGGCAGGTCGATCCGAAGCTGCCCTACTCCTTAAAAGCCGTATATTTGGGGCTGCTGCTGATACTGCTAAAAACTTCCTCCACGATATATGCCACGCCTTACATGGCGCTTGGCGCTGAGCTTACCAGCGACTATAACGAACGTACAGCCGTACAGTCATACCGTACTGCCTTTTTCTTTGCAGGTTTTATGTTTCCTACAATCATGGGTATGCTTCTCTTCTTTAAACCGACGCTTGAATACGCAAACGGACAGCTCAACCCTCAAGCCTATGCGTCGCTTGCGCTTGTCACTTCAATCATCGTGCTGGTGTGCGCTGTGATTTGCACAGCACTGTCAAGGCATCATATCGCGCCCTATACACCGCCAAAAGCAAAAAGAAACCCGCTCAAGGGCATTTTTAAGGAATCGGCAGAAGCGCTAAAGTGTGCGGATTTCCGCAATGTCAGCCTCTCTCTGCTTTTTGTAAATGCCGCAATGAGTATTGTCGGTTCCATTGGCATGCATGTGTTTACATATACGTTTTCTTTCTCAAACCAGCAGATCGCTGTGGTCTTTGGCGCACTTTTTTTAATGGCCATCGTTGCTCAGCCGGTATGGACGGCAATTGCCAACAAATTCGAAAAGAAAACAGCGATGATAGCGTGCCTGTATATCAACATCGGCGTATCGGTGCTGTTTTCCGTATTGGTGCTCATAAGCGGCTATATCGCCGAGCATTATTTAATGGTGCTCCCCGCCGCAATGCTGATAGGGTTCTCAATAGGCGGCAGCATTTCACTTCCCTATTCGATGATCACCGACACGATCGACAAAGATGCCTATTATTCGGGTACGCGCAAAGAAGGCGTGTTCTACGGCTGTGCTACGTTTTTATTTAAGCTCTCTCAGTCGCTTGCAGTGATGTTCGTTGGTGTAATGCTCGATGTGATCGGTTTTAATTCAGCGGCTGTGCAATCGCATGATTTATATATCAATATGGGCATGATACTGCCCGCAGGTTTTCTGGCCTGCTTCATTCCGGCGCTTGTGTTTATGAAAAAATACACGCTGAACCGGGAAACAGTCACCAAGTATCAGGCGAAACTTAATACGGACGGTTCTTAGATCAGCCCAAGCTTGAATTTAAGGTAGCCTTCCTGATTATCGCTGTCACTGATGATAACCGTTTGAGCTTTAACAGCTTTCATGAATTCGACAAACAGTATCGCTCCAAATACGATCACATCCGCTTTGTTCTCCTCAAGGCCGATCATGCTTTTACGTTGCTCTTTCGTTCGGCTCTTGAGCATATCACACAGTACCTGCGCGCTTTCCAGCGTGATGACATGCCCTTGAATAAGCTTCGCGTCGTAAGACTGAAGCTTAAGTTCCAGCGCAGCTAATGCCGTCGCTGTTCCGCCAATGCCTGTATACGTAAAGCCTTGCGCCGAGGGAACTCCCTCAAACGTCTTAGCGGCCCATTCATGCGCATTTATAAAAGCCTGAGGGTCGGCTTCATCGCCGCCGGGAAACATCTGCAGCATACGCACCGTTCCGATTTGAAAACTCTTTTGAAACTGAACATCCTTTAAGCTGCCCAGCATCACCTCGGTGCTTCCCCCGCCGATGTCAAACATACCGCCATTTTCGTCTATACACCCTGCAAAGCCCAGCAGCGCTTCTCTGTCACCTGATATAATATCCAGACTTATACCGCATTCACGTTTTATATATACACAGAATTCCTCACGATTTTGTGCATCACGAACAGCACTTGTACCAAAGCAGAAAAAGTCCTCTTTTTGTACGCCATGCTGAGTGCTTATCAGTAAGTATTCACAAAGTGCCTTCTTTGTGCGTTCCATCGCTGCAGGAACAATCTGCCGTTTCCCCACCATGCCCTCGCCCACGCGAATCAGCCGCAGCGTTTTGTAATCTGCTATGACCCGTTTTCCTTCAATATGCGCGATCATGAGCCGCGCCGAATTTGTCCCTATATCCACAACCGCATAATGCTTCATACTGCGTAGTCCTCTTTAATATAATCGCCACATTATAGCACACAAATCGCTGCCATTCCAGAACGCTCATTTGTTGTTTCATCATGAACCTATTCTTTTTTCGCTGCTTAGAAAATAAAAAAGCTGCATGACCAGCAGCCTGCAGCTCAGATTTGTTTACTCCTCAGTTTTATCCTCAGGCGTGATGACGAGCTCATCCTTATAAGCAAGACCCAACTTTTCACGCGCAGCGTTTTCAACGTATTTTTCAGTATTCATATATTCATTTTTATGTTCCAGCCGTTCAAGCTCCGTCTGTGCCTCTTCATAGCGCTCATTGAGCGCCTTCTGTTCATCAAGAAGCATCCCGATATTCTCTTGCTGCAAACAGATAGAAATACCCGCATAGACCAAAAACAAGGTCAGCAAAAGCAGTTTAAACCTGAATTTGATTTTTCTTTTTTTCATATAGTCCTCACAAAATGCGGCGGATGATATTTCATCTCTTCTTTTAGTATATAAACCATATTTTAATAATGAAACTTATTATATAGATAAATTCGCCATATGAGAATAATATCCTATAGTGCTGTCAATTTATTCGTCTTTTTTATCTTCTTTGTTTTTTGCCAGCATCTTTTTAAATTTTCTGGCCAAAAAAACGATGAAAGGCGAAATACCCACAATATATAAAACAAATCCCAGCACAAAACCGATAAACGTATAAAGCCGCAGATCTCCCGCATTGGCGGCATACATCACTGCGGTCACAATAGCGCCCAGAAAAATGATAAACATGGTGTCAAGCAATGCCGTTACCCATCTGCCTGTTTTAAACGACTTACGGATGCTTCTGAACACATCATACGCAAATCCTGCAATCATACCACCATATAATGTGATCAGGAAGATGTATATTTGAGGCACCGTCGTTTCCATAGCTTACACCTACCTGAACATCTTGGAGAAGACACCGCGTTTGGTGCGTTCTTCCTCGTGGTCCGCATAATCAACGCTTTGAATCTTCCCTTCCACCACAAGCTGGCCGTCCTCCAGATTCAGTTTGTTGATATGAAGATCTTCCCCTGTGATTGTGATAAAGCCATGATTGGTCAGCAGTATCACCTCCACCTCATTAAAGCTGTCAACATCCTCTACGGCTGTGATAATAATTTTTTGCCGCGAGTCGATGACAATCTTATGAGGCGCGTTATTGACGGGACGTTCCCTTTGCTCTTCGATATACATGACAAACTCCTTCGTATAGAATACACAATAGAATATATGCGCGTACGAAGTCATGTATACTATTCACAAAAAAAGTCCTATTTGATGAGCATGGAGGGTTTGAAATGCTTATCGGGGACGCAGTAAGGCTTGCCGTATAGGTCGATATCACGGGTTTTTCTGTTATATGTAATGGCGCTCGTCGGGCAGAAGGAATAACAACGCAGGCATTGTGTGCAATTTCCCGCAAACTCAGGAATCTCTTTGAGTATGATATTATGCATCGGACACAGGCTCACGCAAAGGCCGCAAGCCGTACACCTGTCTTTGTCAACACCAATCCTGTTTTGGGATTTTCGCACAGATAAACGATACATGCCCCGCTGGATCATGCCAAGCAAAAAACCATAGCGTCCCGTTACGCGTGCCCGGCTTGTCAACAGCCGTTCAACATAGCACGCAACCTGTTGCTCGCATTTCGCCATGATCCGCTTAATACTCTCTTCATCGGGTGTACCCAGGAAGTTATGCAACATACTCATGTTAGACGGCATCGTGAAATGCGCCGCCGTATCAACAATAAGCCCCTTGCTCAGGAAACGCTTGCGCGATATCCATGCGCCGTCGCCTGATGCACCCATTTGAGTGCAGAAGGTGTGGATATGCTTTTTCTTTCCCGATATCGGCAAGCTTTCAATGAAACGCTTAAATGGTAAAGGCAAATCAGAACTGTAAACAGGCCAGCCAAACAAAACGAGATCGGCGGTTTTTATCCACCAATCCGCTTTTTTAGGGCCCAGCGTATCGATCGAAACAACGGACGCATTGATGTTTTTCGCATCAAGCTGCCTTTTGATCCTATCCGCCACCCACCACGTATTTCCGGTACCGCTGAAATAGAAAACAACTGCCGTATACATAGGCTATGAGTTCGCTAAATAGGCGTTTATGAAAGCGTCAATTTCACCGTCCATGACTGCGCCCACATTTCCAGTCTCCTCGCCGGTGCGGTGGTCCTTAACAAGGCTGTACGGGTGAAACACATAGGAGCGTATCTGGCTGCCCCATTCGATCTTTTTCATCTCACCCTTTATTTCCTGTATTTCCTTCATCTTTTCGCTTTCACGTTTTTCGATGAGCTTGGCTTTAAGCATGCGCATTGCCGTCTCTCGATTCTGAATCTGTGATCGCTCGTTCTGGCACTGCACAACGATATTTGTAGGCAGATGGGTAATGCGGATTGCCGATTCTGTCTTATTGACGTGCTGGCCGCCCGCACCCGATGAGCGGTAAGTATCCACACGTAAATCGTCCGGGTTAATATCGATATCTGCCTCATCATCATCCAAATCAGGCATCACATCCAGCGATGCAAACGACGTGTGACGTCGTGCAGATGAGTCAAAAGGCGATATGCGCACCAGCCGATGTACGCCCTTTTCCGCCTTTAAGTAACCGTAAGCGTTAAGTCCGGTCACCTCAATGGTGACGCTTTTCACACCTGCCTCATCACCGGCAAGGAAATCCAGTACACGAACAGCATATTTCTTACGTTCCGCCCAGCGCGTGTACATTCGGTAAAGCATCTCCACCCAGTCCTGTGCCTCTGTGCCGCCTGCACCCGCGTGCAGCGAGAGTATCGCGCCGTTGCTGTCATATTCGCCGCGCAGCAGCGCCTTAAGCCGCAGCTCGGAAACATCCTTTTTTAATGATATCAATTCCGCTGTGAGTTCTTCGCCCATGTCAGGGTCACCCGATTCCTCCACAAGCTCCAGCAGCACAGCCGCATCATCCAATCGCTGTGAAAGCTTTCCGAACTGTTCCAATTTATCCTCAATGGGTTTAAGCTTTTTGTTAACCTTATGAGCCTCTTTGATATCTTCCCAAAACCCCGGAGCTTCCATTTTCTCCCGAAGCTCACCCAATTCTTTTTTTAGTGCATCCAGCCCCAGCGCCGCTTCGGCCTCTTTGGCGAGTGTGCGTATTTCTGATAATGCCAGCTTGGCTTCGTCTGTTGTCAGCATAGTCTCCCCTACTCCGCATGTCCACAGCAGTTCTTAAATTTCTTGCCGCTTCCGCACGGACACGGCGAATTGCGGCCAACCTTATTGCCGCTGGAATCAAGCACTTTCTTGGGCGCTTCCACAACCCGAGGCGCTTCGCGATGAATCGGCTTAGATGTGAGCTTGACATGGAACAGCATGGTGATCGTATCCTGCTGAATCTCTCTTACCATCTCTTCAAACATATCAAAGCCTTCATTACGGTACTCGATGATAGGATCGCGCTGACCGTATGCGCGCAGGCCGATGCCCTGCCGCAGTTGATCCATCGCGTCGATATGCGCCATCCATTTTTCATCGACCACGCGCAGCAGTATGATACGCTCGATCTCACGCATGCTCTGGCCGCCCTGCTCGATCTCCTCTTCCTTGAGTTTATAAAACGCCAGTGCTTTTTCAAGTATCTTCTGCTTTGCGGTCTCAGGTGTCAGGTCGTCGATCTCATCCTGCTTAAATAGCTGTTCTCCCTTGGGTAAAAACACCTTATAGAAATATTCTGTTAGCCCCGCAATATCCCACTCCTCCGGGTAAACATTGGCCGGGCAATAAACAGCTGTGATCTCTTCGATCAGCGATGTCATAAGGCTCACGATGTGCTCGCGTATATCCGCGTCCGTAAGCACCATACGCCGTTGTGAGTAGATGATCTCACGCTGTTTATTCATGACATCATCGTACTGAAGCACGTTCTTTCTGATTTCGAAGTTTCTCGCTTCGATACGCTTTTGTGCCGATTCAATCTGACGCGTCAGCAGCCCCGCCGCGATCGGAATATCGTCATTCTTGCTGACGGCACCCATGATGCCCTGAACACGCTCTCCGCCGAACAAACGCATCAAATCATCGCTCAGTGAAATGAAGAACACTGACGAACCCGGGTCTCCCTGACGTCCGCTGCGGCCGCGAAGCTGGTTGTCGATACGTCGGGATTCGTGCCGCTCCGTACCCACGATGTGCAAGCCGCCTAAGCTGACAACCTCGTCATGCTCGGGAAGCATCGCCTTCTTATGCTTATCGAGTAACTCCGCATAACGTTTGCGTGCCCTCAATATATCTTCGTCGTCAGTGGGCGCATGGCCAACCGCCTGCTCAATCAACTCTTCCGAAAAGTCTTCAAGGCGCATATCGGCTCTGGCGGAAAAGTCGGGGTTGCCGCCTAGTATGATGTCAGTACCGCGGCCTGCCATGTTGGTCGCAATCGTGACCGCACCTTTTTTACCCGCCTGCGCAATGATCAGCGCTTCCTTTTCATGGTTCTTGGCGTTAAGCACGTTGTGCTTGATACCGGTTCGCACCAGCATGCCGGATAGCCGCTCGGATTTTTCAACCGATACCGTACCGACAAGCACAGGGCGTCCTGTCTGATGCACACGCTTAATCTCTTCCACCACCGCCCGGAACTTGCCTTCCTCAGTTGCGTAGATCACGTCGTTCATGTCGTCGCGTATCATCGGTTTGTTTGTGGGAATCAGCACGACGTCCAGGCTGTATATACCCTGAAACTCGTCTTCTTCTGTTTTAGCCGTACCCGTCATGCCCGAGAGTTTTGTGTACATGCGGAAATAATTCTGAAACGTAATGGTGGCCAATGTGCGTGTCTCGCGCTCCACCTTGACGTTCTCCTTGGCTTCAATAGCCTGATGCAAGCCGTCGGAATAACGGCGGCCCATCATCAAACGGCCGGTGAACTCGTCTACGATAATGACTTGACCGTCTTTAACAACATAGTCGATATCGCGTTTCATAAGGTTGTTGGCCTTCAGCGCCTGATTGATATGATGGTTAAGCTCCGTGTTTTCAATATCCGACAGGTTCTCAACGCCAAACGCTCTTTCCGATTTCGCAACGCCCTGCTCTGTCAGGTTCACGGCTTTGAGTTTTTCATCGATTGTAAAGTCCTCTTCCTCTTTGAGTTGCTTCACAAACCTGTCTACCGTAGCGTACATATCTGTACTCTTGTCTCCCGCACCGGATATAATGAGCGGCGTTCTGGCCTCGTCGATGAGTATACTGTCAACCTCGTCAACAACCGCAAAATACAGATCTCGCTGTACCATACGTTCCTTGCGGATGACCATGTTGTCTCTTAAATAGTCAAAACCGAACTCGTTATTCGTGCCGTAGACGATATCACAGCTATATGCTTTACGCCTGTCTTCCGGCGATACCTCGTGAATAATCAAACCGACAGTATAGCCAAGGAAAGTATAGAGCTTACCCATCCACTCCGAGTCTCTTTTGGCCAGATAGTCGTTAACGGTCACAACATGCACACCTTTTCCGGTCAGCGCATTGAGACACACGGCCAGCGTCGCCACCAGCGTTTTACCTTCGCCTGTCTTCATTTCAGCGATACGCCCCTGATGCAATACGATACCACCGATTAGCTGTACATAGAAATGGCGCATACCCAATACACGGCTTGATGCTTCCCTAACCTGCGCAAACACTTCAGGCAGCAGGTCGTCAAGGCTTTCTCCGTCTGCATAGCGTTTTTTAAATTCATCTGTTTTAGCGGCAAGCTCACTGTCACTAAGCGCCTTGAATTGACTCTCCAAAGCCTCCACTTCGTCGGCTATTTTTCTGATCTTCTTAAGCCGGGAGTCATTGCTTCCCGAAATCATATTTTTTAAAAGGCCCATATTTTCCCCTTTTCTTCCACCTTTTAGAGTGACAGAATCGATCGTATATCTCAAATAGATGAAAACATACTGTATCATTCTACCACTGAGCGCCATGATACGCAAGCTGCAGACCCTCTAAACGGGGCTGCCGTCTGTGAATAAAACGTAAAACATTCCAGCCATATATTAGTACCGCGACTCATTATAAGGATGCTTATAACTTTGAAATTTTTTATACGAATGTTATTATATACATAATGATAATGAATGGTTTTATAAGTTATTGGACACATTTCGACATTTTGCTGTTAAAAGCTTCTTGCGGCGTTGACTTTTTTTCCTTTTGTGTGGTATGTTTTAAGAATAATTTTTAAGGTATAAAGGGGAAAAGCTGTGGCTAAGGTGACAATCAACAAAGATGCCTGCAAAGGCTGCGGGCTGTGTGTAACGGTGTGCCCCAAAAACATCGTTGTGCTCTCAAAAACACATATCAACGCAAAAGGATATAATCCTATGGAAATCACGGATATGAGTTTGTGCATCGGCTGTGCCAACTGTGCAAAAACATGCCCTGATTTTGTGTTGACAGTCGAAAAATAGTAAGCCTAAAAAAGAGGCTTGTAATAAATTTTTAAGGTGGCGACAGAATGGCAAAAGTTTTAATGAAAGGTAATGAGGCTATCGCGGAAGCGGCCATCCAGGCAGGATGCCGGTTCTTTTTTGGCTACCCGATCACGCCTCAAAATCAGATACCCGAGTATATGTCGCGGCGTATGCCCGAGGTCGGCGGCACATTTTTGCAGGCTGAATCTGAAATTTCCGCGATCAATATGGTTTATGGAGCAGCAGGTGCAGGCGCGCGCGTGATGACATCTTCGTCGTCCCCCGGCATCAGCTTAAAGCAGGAAGGCATCAGCTATATCGCATGTGCCGAGCTCCCTTGCGTCATCGTAAACATCGTCCGCAGCGGACCCGGACTCGGCGGTATTCTTCCTTCACAGGGAGACTATTTTCAGTCCGTCAAAGGCGGCGGCCATGGTGACTACCGTCTCATCGTTTATGCACCCTCGTCAGTTCAAGAGGCGGCAGACTGTGTCATGGAGGCTTTTGAAACGTCCGATTATTACCGTGTCCCCGCACTTATCGTAGGAGATGGCATGATCGGCCAGATGATGGAGCCCGTCGAGTTCAAGCAGCCCAAAAAGCGTGATCTGCCTGCCAAATCGTGGGCAGCCACAGGTTATGACGGTACACGGCCGCGCGCTGTCGTCAACTCGCTTTATATCGAGGCCGACGAAATGTGCGCCGTGTCTGCAAGGCTTCAGAGCGTTTACCGTCAGATTGAGCAGAACGAAACGCAATATGATACATTCATGATGGATGATGCAGAAATATGCATTGTGGCATACGGTACCACCTCGCGTATCGTACGCAATGCCATCACCAAAGCGCGCAGCGAATATGGCATTAAGGCGGGTTTGATCCGTCCCATCACCATATGGCCTTATCCCTCGCAGGCGATTGCCGACGCAGCCAAAACATGCAAGGCTTTCCTTTCTGTCGAAATGAGCACAGGCCAGATGGTCGAAGATGTGCGTCTCGCCGTCAACGGGGCGCGTCCCGTATCGTTTTTCGGCACCACGGGCGGTATAATCCCCACACCGAAACAGGTTATTGAAAAGCTTATTGAGATAAAGGAGGGACTGTAGCATGGCAGTTGTATTTAAAAAAACCCCGCTCATCCGCGACGTTCCTTTCCATTATTGCCCCGGTTGCACACACGGCATTGCGCACAGGCTAGTGGCCGAATGCATCGAGGAGATGGGTCTTAAGGAAAAGGCAATCGGCATCGCCCCTGTGGGCTGTGCTGTGTTCGCCTACAAGTATTTTGACATCGATATGTTTGAGGCCGCTCATGGCCGCGCGCCCGCTGTGGCCACAGGCGCAAAGCGTGTGCATCCTGATAATCTTGTATTCACCTATCAGGGTGACGGCGATCTGGCGTCTATCGGCGCAGCGGAAATCGTTCATGCGGCTGCACGCGGTGAGAAGATCACCACCATATTCATCAATAACGCCATATATGGCATGACAGGCGGACAGATGGCACCGACAACGCTGGTGGGACAGAAGACCACAACATCTCCTTACGGACGTGACGCGAGCCATTGCGGCTACCCCGTTCGTGTATCAGAAATGCTGTCGACTCTGGAAGGTGCGGCCTATATTGAACGTGTCTCCTTGCACGATGTCCCCAATATCAACAAAGCAAAGAAAGCGGTCCGAAAGGCTTTTGAAACCCAGATGTCCGGCAAGGGTTTCTCACTCGTCGAGATACTTTCCACTTGTCCCACAAACTGGGGCCTCTCCCCCGTCGAATCGATAAACTGGCTCAAGGAAAACATGATCCCGTATTATCCTCTCGGCGTGTATAAGGAGGCGAAGTAACATGACAAGTGAAATGATAATGGCAGGCTTTGGCGGTCAGGGCGTGCTTCTGATGGGACAGCTTATCGCCTATGCGGGCATGATTGAAGAAAAAAACGTGTCGTGGCTGCCGTCATACGGCCCCGAGATGCGCGGCGGCACGGCCAACTGCTGTGTCATCGTGTCCAGCGATCCCGTCGGCTCCCCCGTTGTCACAGAAGCAGACGCTGTAATCGTAATGAATAAGCCCTCTCTGGACAAATACGAGAGCGCTCTAAAACCGGGCGGTGCACTGTTTATTAATTCGTCTCTGATAGACAAAAAAGCGACGCGCAGTGATATCGATGTGCACTATATACCCGTCAACGATATTGCGACCGAACTGGGCAATCCGCGTGTGGCTAACATCGTGATGTTGGGCGCATACGTAGCTTCTTCCGGCGCTGTCAGCAAAAAAAGCGTGATCGAGGCTGTAGAGTATGTACTGGGTCACGGCAAAGCGCACTTGATACCGATCAATGAAAAGGCCTTCGATGAAGGCGCAAAACGTGTTAAATAGGCTTAAAGCAAAAAGAGCTTCTTTGATGAGGCTCTTTTTTATTTGCAGTGGATCTTTTATCAATAGGCTATTTAAACATCACAGGCTTCACAGAATTTGATCGACAGAGGCAGCTTTTTGCCGCAGTAAATACAGTTTTCGATTTTGCCCGTTTTTCTTTGTCCGCAGGTACTGCAGTATGCTGAGCCTGTCATGATTTCAGAACTACAGTGCGGGCAGGCCAAAACTGCCGTTCCATGCATGCGTCCGCTTTTAAGCGCCGCATGTGTTTTCACTTGATGCAAAGACACATCCCTTGCCGCGTTTCTCTCTGAATCTCTGATCTCCGGGTTTCTGGATTGACTCATTTTTACCTCCGGCTTTCATTTATTCGTTCTTATAGAAACAAAAAGACTTTTAGCTTGATAACTCAACCAAGCTAAAAGTCTCGTTTCCTTAAAAGGCTGTATAACCAGATGCCTTAGGGCATCGTACTGTTGGCTTTACAGAATAACTACTCCCTCTTAACATTATTATTTTACGCTGTGGACAAACCCGCTGTCAATGAACGATATGTGAACAAAAATGAAAAAGAGCCTCTGCACATCGAGAAGCTCTTCTATGAGTTTTTATATTGACACTCATTAAGAAATGTTCATCAAGATATTATCGATCGCTGCACCCGGCGGAACCATGGGCAGCACCATCGTATCCTGATCGATCACACAATGGATAAGCGACGGGCCTTGGTGACTAAGTGCCGCTTGCAGGGCCTGCCGGAACGCCTCCACATTATCGATCTTCTGAGCGAAATACCCAAACCCGCGTGCGATGGCACAAAAATCCATGGACGGCAGTGTGGTTTCCGAATAGCGCTTGTTGAAAAGCAGTGTCTGCCATTGGCGTACCATACCCAGCGTGTTATTGTCAAAAAGTATCGTCACCACAGGGATATTATAACGCGTCGTTGTCGCCATCTCATTAAGATTCATACGCAGACAGCCGTCACCCGTGATATGCAGCACTTTTTTTTCGGGGTGCGCGACCTGCGCGCCGATAGCCGCACCGAGGCCATAACCCATCGTGCCGAGCCCCCCCGACGTTAAAAACTTGTCGTGTTTTTTAAACGGGTAATACTGCGCCGTCCACATCTGATGCTGGCCCACATCAGTGACGATGATGGTATCCTCGCCGAGGCGCTCATTGATTGCCTCCATGATTTGTTTTGGCAGATGCCCTTCGGGTATATGCGCTTCGTTCTCCGCTTTCCATTCGTTGATACTTTTCACCCATTCAGGATGTTTCTTCTGCGGCATAAGCGGATTCAGCTGGGTCAGCGCCGTCTTGATATCCTGAATCACATGGACATGAGTGGGTATGTTTTTATTGACCTCAGAAGCGTCGATATCGATCTGTATGATCTTCGCGTGCGACGCAAACTTGCTCACGTCGCCAGTCACCCTGTCGCTGAAGCGAGCACCCAGAACGATGAGCAGATCGCAGTTTTGAAACGCCATGTTGCTTGCCTTCGTGCCGTGCATGCCCACCATGCCCATATAAAGCGGATGCTTGGACGGGAATGAGCTCACGCCCATCAGAGTGCAGGCCACGGGCGCGTCGATATGCTCGGCCAGCTTGAAAAGCTCGTCACTTGCACCCGAAAGCACCACGCCGCCTCCCGCGAGTATGACGGGCTTTTCCGCCTTATCAATGAGTACCTTGATGTCCTGTGCTGGTATATCCGAATACTTGCACGCGATACTGTAATCACTTTCGGGCGGCGTATATTCGCATACCTGTGTGAAAATATCGCTTGTGATATCGATAAGTACCGGGCCCGGCCGTCCGCAGCGCGCGAACGCAAAAGCCTCGCGGAACACGTCGGATATTTTTGTGATATCCTTGATCTGATAATTATGCTTGGTTATGGGCATCGACACGCCCATGATGTCCACTTCCTGAAAGCTGTCGGTGCCCAGCAGGCTGGCCGGTACGTTGCCTGTGATGGCGACAACGGGAATGGAATCCATATAGGCCGTCGCCAGCCCCGTCACAAGATTGGTACAGCCGGGGCCGGATGTCGCAATGCAAACGCCCACCTTGCCCGTGGCACGTGCGTAACCGTCCGCCGCGTGCGAAGCACCCTGCTCATGAGCCGTTTCAATATGTCTGATCGTCGATCTCTCGTCATACAGCGCGTCGTAAAGCTTGATGACCTTGCCGCCCGGATAACCGAATACGGTATCCACGCTTTCACGCTTCAAGCACTCCATGATAATTTGTACGCCTGTTAATTGCATAAGTCTCCCCCTTATTGCAGCACGGCTCCCTTATCCGCCGAGGACACAAGCCGTGCGTATCGGTAAAGCCAGCCGCTTGTCACGCTGAGCTCTCTTTTTTCAAGGCTGCTCAGCCGTTTATCTATCGTTTCCTGATCCACTTTTAGCGATATTCGCCGCGCGGGTATATCGATTTCAATGGTATCACCCTCGTTGATGACGGCGATTACACCGCCCGCCTGTGCTTCGGGCGAAACGTGCCCGATAGCCGCACCGCGTGTCGCGCCGCTGAAACGTCCGTCAGTGATCAGCGCTACCGTTTTGTCCATGCCCATACCCGCAAGCGCGGATGTGGGGCCCAGCATTTCGCGCATACCCGGGCCGCCTGAAGGGCCTTCATAGCGTATCACGACCACATCGCCGTCCTTGATGCTGCCTGCATAGATGGCCTTAATCGCCGCTTCCTCGCCATCGAACACGCGCGCGGGGCCGGTGTGCTTCATCATTTCGGGTGCCACTGCAGACTGTTTGACCACGCAGCCGTCCGGTGCGATATTGCCGCGGAGCACCGCGATCCCGCCCTCTTTTGAATGCGGGGCATCAAAGCTTTTTATGACGGCGCCGTTTAGTATTCGCGCGTCCTTGACGGCTTCTCCTATCGTCGTTCCTGCCACGCACTTTGCGTCGCTCTGTATCAACCCATGCTTATTCAGCTCGTTGAGAACAGCGTATACACCGCCCGCCGCATCGAGGTCGACGATATGCGTGCGGCTTGCGGGCGCGAGCTTACATAGATTCGGCGTTCTTTTGCTGATTGCATCTACCAAATCAAGGCTCAGCTTAATACCGCATTCGTTGGCGATGGCCGGTAAATGCAGCACCGAATTGGTGGAGCATCCTAGTGCCATATCCAGAGCGAGCCCGTTCTCAAACGCCTTTTGTGTCATGATATCACGCGGGCACAGATTCATATCAAGCAGCTTCATGAGCTGCATTCCACTCTCCTTGGCAAAGCGTATGCGCGCTGCGTGTACAGCGGGAATCGTACCATTCCCGCGCCGAGCCATACCCAGCGCTTCCGCGAGGCAGTTCATACTGTTTGCGGTAAACATGCCCGAACACGAGCCGCAACCGGGACACACTGAGTTCTCCAGCTTATTAAGCTCTTCCTCGGCAAGCTTTCCCGCGCTGTATGCGCCCACCGCTTCAAATATGGTGGTCAGGCTTGCGTCCACGCCGTCCAAGTCTTTACCGGGCAGCATAGGGCCGCCGCTCACAAATATTGAGGGCCTGTTCACGCGAGCTGCTGCCATCAGCATACCCGGCACGATTTTATCACAATTGGGTATAAAAGCGACTGCGTCAAAACCGTGCGCACCCACCATCGATTCGATAGAATCGGCTATGAGTTCGCGTGAGGCCAGCGAATAACGCATGCCCGTGTGCCCCATAGCAATACCGTCACAAACACCGATGGAGGGTACCATGATGGGTGTTCCGCCTGCCATCCGAACACCGTCGGCCACAGCCTTCGCGATTTTATCCAAGTGAATATGACCCGGAACAATCTCATTCGCCGCGTTGATTACAGCCACCAGCGGACGCAAGAGCTCCTCATCCGTATACCCCATCGCTTTAAACAAAGACCTGTGCGGCGCTCTGTCCGCACCCTTTTTGACGCTGTCGCTTATCATTGTTTATGCCTCCAAAAATCCTAATACGATATCCGCCATTTGCGTGGTGGATACGGTTTCTTCTCCTGCCAGTGCGATGTCCTTCGTACGCGCACCGCTTTGCAGCGCGCGGCTCACCGCATTTTCGATATTCTTCGCCACATCTACCTGCCCCAGCGAGTAGCGCATCATCATAGCCGCAGAAAGCATCGTAGCCAGTGGGTTGGCAATGCCTTGCCCCGCAATATCCGGCGCGCTGCCGTGAACAGGTTCATACATGCCCAATGTCGATGAACCAAGGCTCGCCGACGGCAGCATGCCGATAGACCCGGTGATCATCGCCGCTTCATCCGAAAGAATATCACCGAACATGTTTTCCGTCACGATGACATCAAACTGAGCAGGATTTCTCACAAGCTGCATCGCAGCGTTATCCACGTACATATGAGACAGCGTCACCTCGGGATATTCCTTCGCCACCTCTGTCACCACGCTGCGCCAGAGCCTTGACGACTCCAGTATATTAGCTTTATCCACGCTGACAAGCTGCTTCTTGCGCCCCATCGCGGTCTTCATACCCACATGGGCTATGCGCCGCACTTCATCCGCTGTATAGCTCATGGTATCATAAGCATATGTGTCGGTGCGCTCCTGCTTACCAAAGTAAACGCCGCCCGTGAGCTCGCGTATCACCATTATATCCAGCCCGTTCTCGGTGAGCGAAGGCTTAAGCGGACAGGCCGTTGCCAGTTCTTTATACAGCAGCGCCGGGCGCAGGTTCGCAAAAAGCCCCAGCTTCGAACGAAGATCAAGCAGCGCGTTTTCGGGTCGCATGCCAGACGGCATCGTATCCCATTTATAGCCGCCCACCGCGCCCAAAAGCACGGCATCGCTGTTTAGAGCGCCCGCAAGCGTCTCCTCAGGCAGCGGACAGCCCTTTGCGTCGATAGCGCAGCCGCCCGCCAGATAGTGCTCGAACTCAAGTGTCAAATCCTTATTTTGCGTCGCACGCTCCAGTACGCGAAGCGTCTCATTTATCACCTCCGGGCCGATTCCGTCGCCCGGTATCACCGCAATTCTTTTTTTCATTGCGCCTCCTTGTTAAACCTTAAAACATACAAGTCATTATAGCATTTATTTATTAGCATGACTATTTCTGGTTACACGTTTAGTAATAGGTAGTCGATCGAATCGATGAGTGCCAGCAAGCTCGCTTCGATAACGTCTGTCGAAACGCCCATTGTCCGCCAGTAATTCTCTCCGTCACTGGACTCGATCACGACGCGCACCTTGGCCGCCGTCGCTGCATTGGTATCCAATACACGAACCTTATAGTCCGTCAGCATCACGCCTTTAAGAGCCGGGAAAAATGTGCCCAGCGCTTCACGAATGGCTTTGTCCAGCGCGTTGACAGGGCCGTTTCCTTCAGCTGCCGCCATGCGATTCTCACCGTCTACATCCACCTTGACCACGGCGTAAGCGCCAAATGTGTTCTCATATGTCGGCTCGTCGCTGACCTTGAAGTGCACCAGAGAAAATTTTGACTTGTGCAGCCCCAATTGCTTCATCACAAACAGCTTAAAGCTGCTCTCCGCGCCCTCATAGCTGTACCCTTCGCTTTCTAGTTCTTTGAGCGTCTTCATCAGCTGCGAGACTTTCTGTTTGTCTTCGGCCACATCCGGGAAAATATCTTTAAGCTTTTCGGCCATCGCGCTTTTCCCCGCGACTTCACTGAGCAGGAATTCGCGGCTGTTGCCCACAACCGACGGCTCTATATGCTCAAAAGAACCCTTGGCCTTGCACAGCCCGTCGATATGCATGCCGCCCTTATGCGCGAAAGCGTTTCGGCCCACATATGGCAGCGTTTCGTCAAACGACAGGTTGGTGATCTCAGCCGCTTCTCTCGACACAGCGTAAAGCTTGCTTAAGTTGTCACCTATACAATCATACCCCAGCTTAAGCTGCAAATTGGGTATGATAGACGACAGGCGCGCATTGCCGCTGCGTTCGCCGTAGCCCAGCAACGTGCCCTGCACATGGCAGACGCCCAACTGCACCGCCATGATGGAATTGGCTACCGCCAGCTCTGTATCGTTGTGTGCATGGATGCCCAGTTTCTTATCGACAACCTCCAAAGACGCTTTCACAGCCGCCTGCATTTCGTGCGGCATCGTACCCCCGTTGGTATCACACAGCACGATCACATCCGCATCCGCCCGGCAGGCCGTTTTAAGAACCTCCAGTGCGTAGACCGGATTGGCTTTGTATCCGTCGAAGAAATGCTCCGCATCAAATATGACCTCTTTACCGCTGTCCTTTAAGAACCTCAACGTATCGTAGATCATATTCAGGTTTTCTTCAAGCGTGGTGCCTATCACTTCCGTGGCGTGAAGATCCCAGGCCTTGCCGAAGACCGCTACCGCCTGCGTCTCCGCGTCCATGAGCGCTTTCACGCCCGCGTCCGTGGCCGCATCGGCGTTTTTCCGGCGTGTGCTTCCAAACGCGACAAGCCGCGCATGAGCAAGCTCAACTTTGACCGCTTCTTCAAAGAACTGCCGTTCCTTAGGATTAGAGGCAGGATTTCCTGCCTCTATGTAATCCACACCAAGACTATCCAGCAGTTTGAGCATGTGTATTTTGTCGGATAACGAGTAGTTGATACCACGTGCCTGCGCACCGTCACGCAGTGTGGAATCGAATATTTCAACCTTTTTAGACATTTTAATGCTCCTTATATGGGGCGAATTAGAACTCCGGCTCAGTCTGCCAAGGCATCATTTTGCGCAGTTCCTTACCGACCTTTTCAACAGGAAGCTCACGCTCGATACGCCTTCTGGCATAAAAGCCCGGACGCCCCGCTTTGTTTTCGGCGATCCAGCGGCTTGCGAATGTGCCTTCCTGAATCTCCTGCAGTACCTTTTTCATTTCCTTGCGGGTTTCATCCGTAATAATGCGGCGACCGATGGAATAATCGCCGTATTCTGCCGTATCGCTGATGGAATAACGCATATAGGAAAGACCGCCCTTATTAATCATATCAACGATCAGCTTCATTTCATGAATGCATTCAAAATACGCGCTTTCGGGCTCATAGCCCGCTTCCACGAGTGTATCAAAACCGGCTTTCATAAGCTCCGTCACGCCGCCGCAAAGCACAGCCTGCTCGCCGAAAAGGTCGGTCTCAGTCTCTTCACGGAATGTCGTGGCAAGAATTCCTGAGCGTGCGCCGCCGATGCCTTCCGCATAGGCAAGGCCCACTTCAAGCGTATCGCCGGTGGGGTCCTGAGCCACCGCGATGAGACACGGCACGCCTTTGCCATCCACGAATTCGCTGCGCACGGTATGGCCGGGGCCTTTGGGCGCCACCATGAACACGCCGACACCCGCGGGCGGTTTGATCTGGTTGAAATGGATGTTGAAGCCGTGTGCAAAGGCCAGATATTTTCCGTCCGTCAGACCGGGCTTCACAGACTCTTCGTAAATCTTTGCCTGAAGCTCATCGTTAACGAGAATCATAATCACATCAGCCTGCTTTGCCGCGTCCGCCGCCGTTGCCACCTTTAAGCCATATGAAGCGGCCTTTTCCCAAGACTTAGAACCTTCATACAGACCGACGATCACATTGAATCCCGAATCATGCAGGTTCATCGCGTGGGCATGGCCCTGGCTGCCAAAGCCGATAATCGCCACCGTTTTGTCCATTAAGTACTCTTTTTTGCAATCTGACTGATAATATAACTTTGCCACTTTCTTCGTTCTCCTTATAATTTTATTAGATTTAATATTCTCATTATATTTTTTGCATAGCCGCAGCTTGGCTGTCGTAAAGCTGCGTATCGCCCATTTCCAAAGCGACCATACCCGTTCTGGCCAGTTCAATAATAGTGTATTTTCTTAATAGCTCAACGCTCTGGTTGATATAGTTTATCGTTCCGTAAAGCTGTATCGTAAGAGACTTTTCACCGATATCCAGTACAATACCGCGCCTAGATTCAACATCGGCCATCAGCGTCTTTTTATCCACACCCTCTGTGCCGATTTTGATGAGCGCAATCTCACGGAATATACCATTATCCCCTGGAATCTCCTTAATGGCCTTCACATCCAGCAGCTTATCAAACTGCTTAACAACCTGCTCAATCACCGCATCCTCGGCATCCATCACGATTGTAATTCGCGATAGGTCTGGGTTACTTGTCACACCAACTGTCAAGCTGTCGATGTTAAACCCTCGGCGGCTGATGAGACCGGAAATTCGTGATAGGACACCCGGCTGGTTGGATACGATAAACGATATCACACGCTGCATAATCATTTCCTTTCTTTCTCAATAAATGTTCAATATAACAAAAAAACTGCACCCTTCTATAACAGAAGAGACGCAGTTGTTAAACAACTTCGCGGTACCACTCTACTTGTCTTTATACAAAGACCACCTCAAAGGCTCCATCAAGCCCCTAATCGATAACGGGATAACCCGGCCATGTCTACTATGTTCGACACGCAGCTCCGGAGGGATTTGTTAAGCGCCATGCTACCGGTTTTCACCACACACCGGCTCTCTGTTAAGTCACGCTCTGCTTAACCTGTCTCCATCTACGCTTTTATTGTTTCGATAATAACAAACATGCTCTTATTTGTCAACATGCGATTTTTACACAAATAAGATTGCCCTTACAATATTATTCAAGCATTTTTAAAAAGTGCATACCTTTTTAATGAAATTTTTATATCAACCCCTCAAAATACGCAGCGATCTGCTCAAGCTGCTTTTGGGCTTCCTCTTTGTTGCCAGCACAAGCCGCAAAATACGCCTTGATTTTGGGCTCTGTACCCGAAGGTCGAATACACGCCCATGCGCCGTTCTCCAGCAGGAAACGCAATGCGTTCGTTTTGGGCAGCGTTATCGGCTGCTGTTTCCCCTGCGCGTCTGTGCTGACACCGGACTGATAATCCTCAAATACCAGAACCTTAAGTGAGCCGATTTGCGAAGCGGGCTTTTCACGGAGCGACGTCATTATAGCCTTCATCTTGTCCATGCCGTCCAGCCCTTCAAAAACCATATTTTTCACGCCTTCGGCATAATAGCCGTATTTTTGATACATGGCATCCAGCACTTGGAGCAGGGTTTTACCCTGCTTTCGGTAATGCTGCGCGGCCTTGCAAAGCAGCAGCGCCCCCAGCGCGCCGTCTTTGTCGCGCGTGAACGTACCGGCCAGATAGCCGTAGCTCTCCTCAAAGCCGAAAACAAACTCAGAGCCTGTCCCCTCGTTCTGCGTGATGATCTCGGATATGAACCGAAAACCTGTCAGCACCGTATGGCAGACGATACCGTAATGCTTGGCGATGGCATCGGCCAGCGTCGTAGATACAAACGATTTGATGATATAGTCTGTCCGCTTTAAACTTCCATCAGCCTTGCGTTTTTCCAGCAAATACTCGATCAGTATGCACGCGATCTGGTTGCCCGTCAGCATCTTAAAAGTACCGTCTTTATCGCGCGCCGCAGCGCCCATGCGGTCTGCATCCGGGTCTGTCCCAAATGCCAGCTCCGCCCCCGTTTTCTGCGCAAGCTCCACTGCCATCTTCATCGCGGATGCATCTTCGGGATTAGGCGATTTAATTGTGGGAAAATGCCCGTCCGGCTCTCGCTGCTCCTCCACAATCGCCAAATTATTGATACCTGCCGCGGGAAAAACATTCTGTACGGTACGCAGCCCCGAACCGTGCAGCGGTGTGTAAACCACTTTAAAACCGTCCGCAACTTCATGATTGCACAGTGTCAGCAGCTTTTCATAATATAGCGCGTCGATCTCTTCGCCGATCTCCACGATAATGCCTTCACGAACCCCTTCGTCATAGTCCATTCTTTTTATATCGCGGAACGCATCCACTTTCTGAATACATTCAGTCACTGCGAGGCTCTCCTCGGGCCCCAGTTGCCCGCCATATGACGCGTACACCTTGTATCCGTTATACTCCTTGGGGTTGTGGCTCGCTGTAATGACCACGCCGCCATCGGCGCCAAAATATCTCACAGCAAAGGATAACTCCGGTACGCTCGTAAGCTGCTTAAAAATTCTAGCCTTTATGCCGTTTCCCGCGAACACGCAAGCCGTTTCAAGAGCGAATTCACGCGAATAAAGCCGTGAGTCGTACGCAATCACCATGCCGTTTTGCGTTTGCCCGGCGGCTTTCAAATAGTCAGAAAGTCCTTGTGTCGCGCGCGCAACGATGTAACGGTTCATGCGGCCGATTCCTGCGCCGATAATACCGCGCAGCCCGGCCGTTCCGAAAGGCAGATCGTTTAAAAAACGCTCCTTGATCTGCGTGTCGTCGTCTTTGATCGCCCTAAGCTCCGATAAAAGCTCCTCTTCATTAACTGATTTTAGCCATTGCTCGTAAGTGTCCTTATATGTCATCAAAACTCTCCTATAGTTATTATTCAGCCTATTTTTAGCCAAGCGGCGCTGCCAGCATCCAGAGTCAGTTCCAGCAATCCGTCGATAAGGCCATATTGTCTGTTCGTTAACTGACAAACGGCAGTTTTTTTAAGGCGAGGCCTCAGCAAACGCTGATGAGCCTCAGGTATCAGCGCGTGATTGCCCAACAAATCAAACACCACATGGACTCTGCGTTCGGCGCGGTTGACAGCCACGAAGTATACATCGTCCTTTGCCGTTTCTCCAAAAGCATCCTTACCGTCTGCGATATAGCGCAATATGCCGATACAATCTTGATCAGCCGAGAAAAACGCGGTATAACCGGATTTCATCGCATCGGCTGTACTGCGCATAACGGCAAGCTTTCTGTAAAAATCCGTCAAGTCATAAGCACCTGTCCTAAGCGGCCCGCGGTTGAACGGGTCTAAAAAACCCGTCATGCCTTTTTCGTCGCCATAATAAATACAAGGTACGCCCGGCAGCGCAAATTGCAGCACCGCTGCAAGCCGCTGACGCTCGGCGCCTTTTCTGTTTTGCATGTCGCTTAAACGAAACGAGGCCTGCTGCTCACGGCTCAGCGTATGCGGATCAAGTCGTGTGCTGAGTGCAGTGCGAATCCTTTCAATGTCGTGGGACGACAACAGATTCATGAGCGCGTAATACATAGGTTTGGGATAAGCCGCAGCCTGGTCAACCAAAAAATCTTTAAGCGCCTGCGCGTCGATAATGCCCATTAAAAAACCCACAAGCGCGTTGCGGAGCGGATAATTCATGACGGAATCCAGCATACCCCCCAGCGCATATTTGCGCTTTGTGCCGTAGCTGTATTTAGTGGTTGCGTCTTCCCATACTTCTCCCAGCATGACCGCGTCGCCTTTGGTCTGCTTGGCAGCGCTGTACATAAGCGCCAATATCTCATCAGGTAATTCATCAGCCACATCCAGGCGGTATCCTGATGCGCCTTTTTGAATCCAATGGCGAATCACGCTGTCTTCGCCTGTGATGATGTATGTTTGCCAGTCCGGGTTATTTTCATTGACCTCAGGCAGCGATTTGAACCCCCACCAGCATTTATAACTGTCGGGATAATTTTCAAACGTATACCATGGGTAGTATTCGGATTCGATACTGTTTGCCGCACCGGCTGTGTCATATGCGCCTTCGCGGTTAAAGTAAATGCTGTCAGAGCCGGTATGCGAGAAAACGCCGTCCAGCATAATGCGGATGCCCTTGTCTGCTGCCTTATCACACAGCGATTTAAAGTCTTCTTCGTTGCCCAGTACCGGATCGACCTTCATATAATCCGCCGTGTTATAACGGTGGTTGGACGCCGCCTCAAATATCGGGTTTAGGTAGATCACACCGACGCCGAGACTTGCGAAATAATCCAGCGAATCTTCAATACCCTTGAGCGTACCTCCGAAATAGTCGCAAGGGTCATAGGATTCCTTGCCCGGCATCGCTCTGTAGAGCGGCTCCTCACTCCATCTATCATGCTCATATACAAAGCGGCCTTTGTCTCGGTGATAATCAAGCCCCGCTTTCACCGTATCCTCTCCGCTGCGTTTAAAGCGGTCGGGGAAAATCTGATACATGATGCTCTTGCGAAACCATGCGGGTGTCTGAAAATCCGCGCTGTACACCGTCAGTTGGTAAGCAGGCGGCGGCTCGGTGTATGCACAGCCAATACCGCCCGTGCGTTTTCCTTCCGTGCCGTAGTAGACAATTTTGCCCTCTGTGCTGACGCTAAAATAGTACCAGTATACGCCGGGGCTGGACGGCGCATTGATTTGCGCGCGCCAATACCCGTCTTCCTGCGCCATGACTATATCCTGACGAAACCCCTCACAGAAAAGACATAAATAAACGCTGGTTATGTTGTGTAGCCGCGTTCGCAGGCGCAGCGTCACTGCTGTCTCACAAGTGACAGCCCCCACAGGATCTCTAAACGCCTGCATGGTTGAATTGTGCATCATTTCGTTCCTGTAATTAATCAGCATCGGATCGGTAAGCTCCTTTGCTCTTATTTGTTGAGCCGCCAAATCAGTCTGTTATACTCGTCAATCGTCCTGTCGGCGCTGAAAAATCCCGCGCAGGCCGTATTCATGGCCGCCATGTGCATCCATGCGTAGGTATTGATGTATTTGCTAAGGACGGTTTCAAAAACATGACAATACGAATCAAAGTCATATAGCAAAAAGTATTTATCCGCCCGGTCATAGTCTCCAAACAGCAGTGAGTTGTAAATGCTCTCAAAGCGGCCCGGTTCATCCGGGCTCAGCGTCCCGTCAATGAGTCGCGCTATGGCATTATGAATATTCATATTGCTGTCAAATAATTCTTTGGGCCGATAGGTATTGTCCGCCTCCATGCGCGCAATCTCGTCAGCAAGTGCACCGAATATGAATATGTTCTCTTCTCCTACCTGCTCTAATATCTCGATATTCGCACCGTCCATCGTACCCAGCGTGACGGCGCCGTTTAGCATGAACTTCATGTTGCCGGTGCCCGAGGCTTCACGCCCCGCGGTGGAGATTTGTTCGCTGATATCGGCTGCCGGAATCAGCAGCTCAGCCAGCGACACATTATAGTTTTCAAGGAATACGACCTTAATCATTTCTTTTGTGCGCGGATGATTGTTCACCAGATCAGCCGCGGCGTTGATGAGGCGGATAATGCTTTTGGCCTTGCGGTATCCGGGAGATGCTTTCGCCGCAAAAAGGAACGTCACGGGTGCGGGCAGCGAAAATGACGCGTCTTCTGTAAAGCGGTTAAAAAGGTAAAGTATATGCAGCACTTTGAGTAGCTGCCGCTTATATTCGTGAAGCCGCTTGGCCTGAACATCGAATATGCTTGTATCGTTAATGGAAACACCCTGAGTCTTAAAGACATGCTGGGCCAAGCGCTTTTTATTCTGCGCTTTTACCTCGGCGAAATCCGAAAGAAAGCTCTTTTTATCCGCAAACGGTTTCAATCGCTCCAGTTCACGATAATCGGCGATAAACTGATTGCCTATATGGTCGCTGATCAGAGCCGTCAGCTCCGGGTTAGCCTCCGCCAGCCAGCGCCGTTGCGTGATACCGTTGGTGATGGCCGTGAACTTGGCCGGGAATATCACATAAAAATCACGGAAAGTGCGTGTTTTTAATATTTCTCCGTGCAGCTGTGACACGCCGTTGACGGCGCTGCACACGGCAATACACATATTGGCCATACGAATCTCGTCATAGGCGATAATAGACATATGAGAGATCTTATCCCAGTTTCCGGGGAACGTCTGCCATAGTTTCTGGCTGAATCGGTCGTTAATCGCGCTGACGATGGCATATACGCGCGGCAGTAGCGATTTAAAAAGCTGCTCGGGCCACGCCTCCAGCGCTTCCTGCATCACCGTATGGTTGGTATAGTTAAACACGCGGCTCACGATATCATATGCTTCGTCCCATCCGAGACCTTCCTGATCGAGCAGTATACGCAGCAGTTCAGGTATGGCCAAAGCCGGATGCGTGTCGTTGATTTGTATCACGACCTTATCGGGCAGGTTCTTAACCGTACCGTAGCGCTTTTTGTGTTCACGCACCATGTTCTGCATCGTCGCTGACGCAAGGAAGTAATACTGCTTCAAACGCAGAAGCCTGCCCGCTACGTGATCGTCTTCTGGATAAAGCACCTTAGATATAGACTCAGCCAGCTCGCGTTGCTGCATCATGCACATATAATCGCCTTTGTTGAAAGACTGTAAATCAAACGCCGCGGGACATTCCGCACGCCATAGGCGCAGCGTCGCGGGCATTTCGCTTTGGTAGCCGATCACAGGCATATCATACGGCACCGCCATCACCGTTTGATAATTCTTGTGCACCACAACCAAGCCCGATTCCGTCCATTGCTCATCGATAACACCTTCAAAATGCACCTCAACCTGCTCTTCGCGCCTCTCGATTTCCCAAACATCGCCCTTTGCTGTCCAGTCGTCGGGTTCTTCTACCTGCTGCCCATCCACGATGCGCTGGCGGAAAATACCGTATTCATAGCGTATGCCATTGCCGATCACAGGCAGATTCAGCGTGGAAAGAGAATCGAGGAAGCAAGCTGCCAGCCTGCCAAGGCCGCCGTTTCCGAGGCCCGCTTCGTTTTCTTCCTGCTCAAGCTTATCAAAGGGGTAGCCCAATTCCTGCATGACCGCCTTGTAATCATCCAAAATGCCCAAATTGATCATATTGTTGACCAGCGCGCGGCCCATGAGGAATTCAGCGGAAAGATAATAGAGCCGTTTTAACTGCCGCTTCTCTATCTCTTCTCCGGCTTTCACCCATCTGTCTAAAATAAGGTCTCGTACGCTTAAGGCCACAGCCTGGAACATTTCTTCATCCGATGCATTTTCCAGCGTGCGCCCATATTGCCCTTTGAGCTTTGACTGAATAGATTCTTTTATTCTTTCAATACGAGATCTTTCGTTTTTGCGTTCGGTTATCAAATTGTCTTCCTCCGTTAAAAAACCGCCTTAACTTTTTTTATTCTTCTGTCAGCTCTTTTGTGTCCGTCGTTGGGTTTGCATTCATCATATCCTGATAGAGCGAGGCATAGGCTTGCGCGCTTTTCCTAAAGCTTAAATCCTGCGCCATCGCATTTTTCTGCAGTTTGCGAAATGCCTCATTGCTTTTGTATATACTCAGCGCGTAACGCACCGTATCCAGCATTTCATGCGCGTTATAGTTTGCGAAAGAGAAACCATTGCCTTCCCCTGTATGCTCATTATACGGCATCACCGTATCTTTCAACCCGCCCGTTTCGCGGACAATGGGCAGCGTTCCGTAACGAAGCGAAATCATCTGCGACAAGCCGCAGGGTTCAAACCGCGAGGGCATCAGAAAAAGATCGCATCCGGCATAGATTTTATGAGCCAGCGATTCATCAAATTTGATTATGCCGTTTGCGCGGCCGCCCCATTTATGCCACGCATCTCTAAAATAGTTTTCATATTCGGCATCGCCCGTGCCCAACAGCACAAAGCCCACATCTTCCCTCATCATCTGTTCTATCACGTGTTGCACGAGGTCAAGGCCCTTTTGCTTGGTCAGCCGAGATACCATAGCGATTAGTGGTGTGTCGGGCCCGACTTTCAGCCCCAGCTCACCGATCAATGCTTCCTTATTCTTTTGCTTCTCATCAAGCATATTTTCATCGTAATTATGAGCAATCAAAGTATCAGCTGCCGGATTAAACACATTCGTATCGATACCGTTGAGTATACCCACAAGGTCTTTCTCACGTACGTTTAAAATACCGTCTAATCCTTCTCCATAATACGGCGTTCTGATTTCCTGCGCGTATGTAGGACTGACTGTCACGAGTTTATCGGCAAATACAATGCCGCCTTTTAAGAAATTGGCACTGCCGTAATATTCGAAGTACTCGGGGTGATAATAGCGCTTATCAATACCCAGCAGTTCCGAGACAAAACCAAAATCGAAACGTCCCTGATAGCCAAGGCTATGCAGCGAAAGCACCGTTTTGCTGTGTCCCTGCGGACGCGGCAGATACTGCGTTTTAAGCAGCATGGGTATCATCGCGGTATGCCAGTCGTTCACGTGGATGATGTCCGGTACAAACCCCGTCATCGGCAGGGCTTCCAGTACAGCACGGCAGAAGAACGCATACTGCTCGCCTTCAAATGTGCCGCCGCGGTAAATCATATGCCCAAAATAATATTCATTATCGATAAAATAGATGGGTATACCGTCCCAGTCATAAAGCTCTAGGCCCACATACTGCGTACGCCATCCCAGTTCCACCGAGAAGCTGGCCAAATGCTTGACTTTATCTTTATAGCTGTCCTTTATGATGCGATGAAACGGCAAAACCAAACGAATATCAAATCCTAAGTCTTTAAGCTCACGGGACAGCGTACCCATCACGTCGGCAAGGCCGCCTGTCTTTGCAAACGGCGCGCATTCCGCTCCGCACATGAGTACGCTTGGCTTTATAACCGTCTGAGTCACATCGTTCATCATTACAGCACCGATCCTTTTCTTATGATACTGGGATAGCTTATATCCCCGGCAAGACGGCGTCCCTCACGGATATGGCAGTTCTTATCCGCGATCACATGCTCAAGCGTGCAGTTCTCATCAATATCACACTCTTGCATAATGATGCAGCCCTTTATCTTGGTGCCCTTGCCCACATGCACACCGCGGAACAGCATGCTGTCCTCCACCTCACCGTCTATCACACAGCCGTTGGCAAGCAGGCTGTTTTTAACGGATGCGTTCTCGCCGTATTTCACGGGCGCTTCGTCCTTGATTTTCGTATAAACAGGGTTGCCGGTATAGAACAGATCTTGTTGCACATCGGATCTTAACATATCGATATTGAGCTGGTAATAAGAGTTGATGGAATCCAGCCGCCCCACATAGCCCTCATGCTCCAAAGCCAAAATTCGCAGATTGCTCACGTTTTTCATCAGCGCGTCACTGATAAAGTCAAAATTGCCGTGCGCCACCGAGCGGTCAACAAGATATTCAAGCAAGCTTTTGTGTATCAGAAACACATCCATGCTGATCTTATCCGAGCTGGAGTATTTAAAGTTGTAATCCATCTCGGTCACCCAGCCCTCCTCATCGGTGAACAGCCTTAAATCACGGCTTGTTTCCACATGCTCGGGATCCCTCTTTTCTACATTATAAAGCAGCGTAATATCCGCTTTTTTATCGATATGGCTTTTGAGCATTTTGTTATATGTGGACGTAAAAATGGTGCTCACGCCTGACATGAGACAAAACGGCTGCGACGCGCGTTTTATATATGACATATTACTCTTTATCGCGTCTGTGAGGCCGCGGTATATGCCTGTATTTTCGGCATTGTCAAACGGAGGCAGTATAAAAAGCCCGTCCGTTTTGCGGCTTAAGTCCCACTCCTTGCCTGAACCCACATGATCCATCAGCGACTGGTAATTCTTTTGCGTGATAATGCCCACATTGCGTATACCGCTATTAACGATGTTGGATAAGTGAAAATCGATGGCGCGGTATCGCCCGCCCACAGGCAGCGCTGCAATGGAGCGCGCCAGCACAAGCTCTCGCAGATTATGATTTTCTTCGCCCGCATAAATAAGCCCAAATACGTCTTTAATCATACCCCCGCCTCGCTTTCCACTCTGCATATATTCATTAAGCAAACGCTGTCCGGTTCAACGGACTCGCCCTGATTTATTGTGGCTGCGTTTTTGATTCTTACCCCCTGGCCAATCACAGTGATTTTTTCGTCACCGCCTATGGCACAGCTGCTGCCGATCACCACATCTTCGTCGATGATGGCGCGCGTGATCACGCTGTCTTCCCCGACAACGGTGTTCTGCATGATGATGCTGTCCTTCACGTAAGCGCCTTTTTCTATCGTCACTTCGGGAAACAATACGCAATGTTCTACAACTCCGTCAATACGGCAGCCTTCGGATACAAAGCTTTTGTTAATTTGCGCATTGTCGCCCACATAATGCGGCGGCTGATTGGGGTTTCTGGAAAACACCTTCCATGCCGGATCATGCAGATTCAGCTCGCTGCGTCCGCTGAGCAATTCCATGTTGGCTTCCCAAAGGCTGTCGATTGTCCCGACATCTTTCCAATAGCCCTTAAAGCGGTATGCGAATATCATCTCATTGGCATCAAGCATTTTGGGTATGATATCCTTGCCAAAATCGTTGGACGAAGAAGCGTCCTCACTGTCAGCCTGCAAATATCTCTTGACCTTTTTCCAATTGAAAATGTAAACGCCCATTGAAGCCAGGTTGCTTTTTGGATGTTTGGGCTTCTCTTCAAAGTCCATCACGCGCTGCGTTTCGTCTGTATTCATAATGCCGTAGCGCGGTGCATCCTCGATAGGTACTTCAATCACAGCAATGGTCGCGTCTGCCTCCGTCTGAATATGAAACTTGAGCATGGCGTTATAGTCCATCTTATAGATATGATCGCCCGAAAGCACAAGTAAATAATCCGGACTGAATTTCTCAATAAAGAAGGTGTTCTGATGGATCGCGTTGGCCGTACCCGAATACCATTCGCCTCGCTCAGATTTTAAATACGGCGGCAGTATGTAAACGCCCCCCGTGTTGCTGTCCAAATCCCAAGGCGCACCTGTGCTGATATACGAGTTAAGTTCCAGCGGCTGATATTGCGTTAATACACCCACTGTGTCGATACCGGAGTTGGTGCAGTTGGAAAGCGGGAAATCGATAATTTTATATTTGCCGCCGTAAGGCACGGCAGGTTTAGCGCGTGTTTTCGTGAGTACCCCAAGGCGCGCTCCCTGGCCTCCCGCAAGCAGCATGGCGATGCATTTTTTCTTATTGATCATATCTTATTACCTCGCTTTACAGGAATATCGCTAAAATCATAGTAGACGGCAGATAGCGGCGGCAGCGATATCTCCGCGCTGTAAGGCAGGCCTCCAAAGCCCTCCTGTCTGACCGCAATAGGCTTATTATCCCTGCCTTCGCCGCCAAAAGCCGTGCTATCGCTCGAGAACGCTTCGCGCAACATGCCTTCATACGGCAGGCCGATCCTAAAATGATCGATGTTAACAGGCGTAAAATTAAATGCACAGACGCAGCTTTGCGCCGCACCGCCCGCACTGCGCCGCATAAAGCAAAGCGCGCTTTTCTGTGCGTCGTCCACATTGAGCCACATGAAACCGTCCCAGCTGTCGTCCACCTCATACAGCGCTGGGCTCTGTGTATAAAAAGCATTAAGAGCTTTCACATACTTTTGCATCTGCCTGTGGCGTTCATAGTCCAGCAGGAACCAGTCGAGCTGCTTCTTCTCATCCCATTCTATAAATTGACCGAACTCGCTGCCCATAAACAAGAGTTTTTTACCCGGATGCGCGTACATAAACCCAAGCAGTGCGCGAAGCGAGGCGAATTTTTCATCATATGTACCGAACATCTTGTTTAGAAGCGATTTTTTCCCGTGAACCACTTCGTCATGGGAGTAAGGCAGTATGAAATTCTCGGAGAATGCGTAACACATCGAAAAAGTCAGCTTGTTATGATGGAACTGGCGGAAATAATGATCCATGGACATATAATCGAGCGTGTCGTGCATAAAGCCCATATTCCACTTGAAAACAAAGCCAAGGCCGCCGTCGTAGGGCGGCTTTGTGATGCTCGGGTACGATGTGGATTCCTCAGCAATAGTCAAAGCGCCAGGATAACGCGTGAGTATCACGGCGTTTAGCTTTTTTAAAAAAGCCACGGCATGAAGATCGATATTGCCACCGTGCTCGTTGGGCACATACTCGCCTTCGTTTCGCGCATAGTTTAAATACAGCATCGAGGTCACCGCGTCCACACGGATACCGTCAACATGGTACACATCAAAAAACATCATCGCGCTGGACACGAGGAAGCTGACTACCTCGGGTCGCGAATAATTGAATATCAGCGTTCCCCACTGGGGGTGATTGGCCTGCATGGGGTTTTGATGTTCAAAAAGGCAAGTACCATCAAAACGCGCCAGTCCGTGCTCATCCTTTGGGAAATGCGCGGGCACCCAGTCCAAGATCACACCGATACCCTTGGCGTGCATGGTGTCTACGAAATACATATAGTCCTGCGGCGTCCCGTAGCGGCTCGTCACCGCATAAAAACCCGTTACCTGATAACCCCACGATCCGTCAAACGGGTATTCCGTAATTGGGAGCAGCTCCACATGGGTAAAGCCCATCTCCACAAGATAGTCGCTTAAGGAGTCCGCTATTTCTCTTAAGCTGGCAAAATTATATCCTTCCTTGGTACGCCATGAACCCAAGTGCATTTCATAAATGCACATAGGCCGTCTTTGCACATCCCGCGTAGCACGGCGCTCCATATAAGCGCTGTCCTGCCACATGTAATTAAGCGACCAGACCTTAGACGCTGTAGCGGGCCTCACCTCAGCGTGAAAAGCAAACGGATCGGCCTTGTAAACCGTCTTACCGTCGCAACCTACGATACAGTATTTATAACAATCGCCATCTTTTAAGCCCGATACAAAAGCGACATAAACGCCCTGATGAAGCTTCTCCATCGGGTTACTTGACGGATCCCAGTTGTTGAAATCACCCACAACGCTGACCTTACGCGCATTGGGCGCATAAACCATAAAGCGATGGGCATTTAATTCGCTTATATGATGACATCCGAAAACGGCATAGGCTTGCTGTGCTTCTCCGATATTGAACAGGTATATCTCATCCATATCGATAAGTTTTTCATAATCCTGCATAGAAACACACATCCTTTGTATCGTTAGACTATATCCTTCTTTGTTTGCCAATACTATTCGACTTAAGTAAACTTTTTCCCTCTATTTTCGCTACCAGACAAGTATGCTTTTGTTAAAACAACTTAAAAATTGATCTAGTAAGCGCCATTCCTTCCGTAAATCTGCGTGAGCTTTTTTAAATTCTGCATGGCTGTATCTTGTAACTCTTCGGGTTTAAGCCGCCACCGCCAATACCCTTGAGCCTCTTGCGGACGGTTCATTCTCGCGGACGAGCCCAGCCCCAAAATATCCTGCATGGGTATGATGCAAACATCCGCCACAGAGCTCATCGCCAGGCGTATGAGCTGCCAATGAATAGACGCATCGTCAACGCTCCCCAAATACTCGGCTAAAAAGCGTTTCTCGCCCTCACCCAGCGTGCTATACCATCCAACCGTTGTATCATTATCATGTGTGCCCGTATAGACGATGCAGTTCTTATCGTACCGATGAGGAAGATATATGCTCCCGCCATCCTCATCAAACGCAAAGTGGAGCACCTTAAGCCCCGGAAAACCCGTCTCACGGAGCAAATCAAAAACACCCTGCGTTAAAAATCCCAGATCTTCGGCGATGAGCGGCAAATTGCCCAGTGCTTGTTGGAGCGCATCGAAAAAATCCATACCCGGCCCTTGGCACCAGCAGCCGCACTCAGCCGTCAGGGCGTCTTCGGGTATGGCGTAATAGGCCTCGAAGGCACGAAAATGATCGATACGCAGATAATCGTAAAGTGTAAGCTGGTGCGCAATGCGTTTTATCCACCAATCATAGCCTGTTTCCTTAAGCACATCCCAATCATAAACAGGATTGCCCCAAAGCTGACCCGTTTCCGAAAAGTAGTCCGGGGGACATCCGGCCACGCGGCCTTGTTTGTCGAGTATACGCCCCAGTGTCCACGCATCCGCGCTGTCGGGCGCCACATAGATGGGCATATCACCGATAATGTGCACGCCGAGCTGCGTCGCATAGCTGTGCAGCTTTTCCCACTGGCAGAAGAATAAGTACTGAACAAATATATGATAATTGATCTGCTCTTTTAACCGTATTTCCGCTTGCTTGATGGCATCCTCTTGCCGTTGTGAGAGCACTTCGGGCCACTCCCAAAACGGACACATATCGTTTTCGGCCTTGACAGCCATAAAAAGCGCGAAGTCACTGAGCCAGAACGCATGCTTTTGCGCAAAAGCCGCTACTGGCTCTGACAAGCGCTCCGCGGAAAACTGCCATGCAGCTTCGAGTATTTTTTGCTTGCCTATGAATTGCGCATAATAATCCACTTCACCGTCATTGCCGCCGAAAAGCTCTTCGCAGTGTTCCAGCGCTTCACCGGGAATCAAACCGTCGTTGTAAAGATCGTCAAAGTCTATGAAATACGGATTGCCCGCAAACGCGCTGAACGCCTGATAAGGTGAATCACCGTAACCCGTGGGCGATGCGGGCAGTATCTGCCAGTACATTTGCCCGTTCTGTGCAAGCAAATCTATAAAATCACGCGCACATTGCCCCAGCGTGCCGATTCCGAACCGTCCGGGCAGTGATGAAATACCAAGTAGTATACCGCTTCCTCTTTCCATACCGCCTCCTTCTAGCTGCCGCTTCGACAGGCTGTGCCGGCGATAAACGTTTTAACAGTCTGCGTGGTCAGCGGCGCGCGATATGCGCCCATCGTCGATGCATTGAATGCATAGCGGGCATATGCGTAGTCGATGGTGTCTTTAGAGAACATTCCGCCCAACGCGCTTTGTATCAGGTCTACGCAAATAGCGTCCCCCGAACCCGTGGTATCTGGCGTCTTGATATTGTTGGCGGGTATATAGCCCGTATAATCCTTGCAGTCTGCGCATTCGCCATGCGCACCCGGCTGCATGCTCACATTTGCCGTACCTGCCTTAGCCTCTTCAATACCAAGGCCGTTCGTCACATAAACGTTTTCCATCTCATTGAGAATAAAAAAGTCGATGTATGGCAAAAAGCGTTTCACGCCTAGCCTTGCATCGCCCTTCTGAACAAAAATATTCGCAAACGTCTTCACACCGTGTTTTTTCGCTGTTTTGAGCATTTCAAGCAGGCCATCCGCCTCCTGCTTGGGCATGCCGCAAAGGCTTGCCGTCGAAAGCGCACGGCATTGCATTAAGCTATCCATGCCGGTATCGTCCACCAATGTATCTTTAAACAGGCCATTTTCCACAGGCATCGCGACGATATCCGTCATCTCAGGCCCCATTGTCATCACGTCAAAAATCTGTGTTGTCATCATAAGCCTATGATACACCAAATTGGCATTTATGACTACTGGAATATGGGCAAAAATGACACCCCAAAAAGAAAACAGCAGTACCAAAATGGCATTACTGTTTTCTACTATATAACATTATTATGTTTGTGCCTATCGGATTATCCGCAGTAGACCATCAGCGCATCTCTTAAGAACGCTGCACAGCCCGGCCCGATTTTCTCGTAGTACGCTTTAAAACGCTCGTCGTCCACATACATTTGTCCAAGGCCCTTATGCGCCTCGGGGCTGTAGCTGGGCCACGTGCACATCAGCCACTGTTTGTGCAGAGCGCAGGCTTTTTGCGCCAGCTCACCGGCGGGATCTTTCGTCTCCAGCGCGGCTTTAAGCGTGTCATTCACTTCCTTAGAAAGCTTCTCCATGCGCTCATACTCATCGCGTGACATACCCATCAGCCTCTCGTTGGATTTATTGACCGTTTCCTCGCCATATTTTGCGCGCACCTCAGCGCCATACTGCTTTTCATTTTCCTCGATGAGTCCTTTTTTGAACCCTTCGAACTTTTCTTTATCCGTCATAGCGATTTCTCCTTTCTCGAAGGCAATTGTTTTGCGCACATTGTCAATCAGCGTGGCAAGCTGCTTTTGTTTTTCCAGCAACGCATCAAGATGAGCCTCCAGCGCTTTGCGGCGCGTGAAATCCGGCGACGATACGATGCTTTTGATTTCATCCAAGCTCACGCCCAGCTCGCGGTAAAACAATATCTGCTGAAGTGCGTCCACTTCGTTTTGCCCGTAAACCCGATACCCCGACATATTGACGTCTTTGGGACGCAACAGACCGATCTCATCGTAATACCGGAGCGTACGGGTGCTGATGCCCGCTAGCTTTGCCAGCTTGCTTATTGTGTAATCCATGCGCTTACCTCCCTTCGAGAGTTATCGTAAACCTTTACGCAACGTCAATGTCAAGCAGTAATTTTAAATTATTTAAAAGATTAATAATCCGCTATCCCATCGACTTGTATGACGAATATTCCACCATGACATCATACTGTTTGCCCGATTCTGCGGTCTTTAAATTTATAGTCACACTGTTATTACTCCAGCTTATCATTTCTCTGTCGTTGTTATCAACGGTCTTTTGTCCTTCTCCCAATTCAATCGTGAGCTCATCAAGAACCTGCTCAAAAAAATCGTTCCGTTTCTTTTCATCCGTAAAACTGTCCTTCAATATAACCACAGCGTTGGCCTGCGATTCATTGGAAAAAGTGTTTATGCTGCCTCCCCACCGATGGCTCCAAATCATCACATCGCCAAAGGCGAACTGATCGGAATTTTTAGAACTGCTATACCGATATTTATATCCGTCTAAAAGCAGCTTTATAGAATTGGCACCGGGGATATCCTCAAACTCCTCAAAAAACGCTGTGAGCGTACTCCATTGCTTGGGTGTCGCGCAGCCCGAAAACAGGCCGACAATCAGCAGTATGACAATTAATAAAAGTGTTAACCGCCTCATAATCCTTTTCCTCGTTTGTTTCGTTTTTGTTATTTTGTCACATGCTTCTTCATATTATCATGAGGCAAAACCAGTTCTCTTTTTTGAAACATCGTGAACTAGGTTTTATGAATCAATATTGTGTTAATTCTAAGTTTAGTAGATGTATTTGGTACGATAGCAGTAGCTAATGCTAGCGGAATACTTACTAAACAACCGATAATATAACGAAGAAAAAAAGGATTATAATTTGATAGCTGAGCATGTAGATTATATGAAAGCAAAAAAGTCGCAATTGCCTACAGTGTATGTTCTTCCCTGGCAGAGACGCGGTTTCTATTCATCTTATCCGAACAAAAGACAAGATTATACAAAGGGCAATTCTATCAGCATTTCCAACAGATGCAATGCGAAACACATGATAAATCAGGCGTTTATGCTTTTTATGATACCAATTTTGGAGCAAGGCCAGCACCTTACATATTTAGGTAGTACAAAATAGTTTTCGGACGGTTCTTCCGGCATACCGCAGCATCCACCGATTTTTTCAGCACGTCAAAATCCACAGGGCTGCTGTGAAGGATTTAATTCCTCCGTTGCGAAATTGGCTTCACCTTATTGAACACCCTTCATTTTTGCATCGTCCTTTTGCACATGGCCTATGCAGACCGTACAGATCATCCCCATGACGCGAAGCTCAATAAATCTTGATTCTGCAACGCTGACTGTCACTCTATTTCTTCAAGCTCATATCCCGCTTCTTCCACAGCGTTTTTGAGCTGGCTATAATCAATTTTACTCTCGTCATATTCAGTGGTAAGCGTTTGAGCCGCCAAATCGACCTGCACGCTGCTGACACCTTCCACGCTCGAAACGGCTTTCTCTACCCTTTTCACACAGGCTTCACAGCCCATTCCTAAGACACGGTACAACGACTTTTTCATGACACATTCCTTTCTTTCTTTTACGTGACACACGCAAGCTGGTTTATTTTTCTTAAGTATATCATTCACGGCTATGATTTGCGAGTTGCGAACAAAAACCAAACAAGGCCATGACGAGCGCATGACGTATCATGACTGTTCACGACCTTGCCAGGTATAATAATATGGATGATTGATGACAAATGAAGCGTTTTACATCTTTACGGTTGCGCGGCGCATCAGCAGATACGCAAATGTACCAAACAACCCTAAGAGTACTGTATTGGTCAGCATGCCGATATACGGGCTTCCCACTGCGATACCAGAGCAATAAGCGATTGCCGTTCCGATAGCGCTATAAATCGCACCGTTAAAAAGCTGGGCATCAATAATGGGCAAAACGATGAACACAAATATAGGCAATCCGATAGACACAAGTAGCTTAATCGCTTTGTTCATGCGGTAATAAGCCGTTGTGATGAAAAAGCCTGCCATCGTTGCGGCCATATAGCTAAAGACCATCCATAAAAGACCCTCGCCGAATACGGTGATGTTATAGCTGCTGTAGCGCTGCGCGAATAATTGAAACATTGTCGGCTGGTAATTGGTAAACTGGCTCACAACAAGCGAAGTGAGGCTGTCGATAGCCGCCATACCTACTGAGACGATTCCCGCCATTGCGGCAAAACTTAAAAACATGGTTTTTCTGGATATGCCGTTGCCCACGAACATATAGAAAGTTGACTTGAATGAATTGAGCCCCACGATAAACAAAAAGATCATGCTAGCCGTATCCAAACCGCCCACTTTACCCCTTACACCGTACTTTTCCATTAACAAATAAGAAACCGTCAATAGGATCAGCAAACTGTAAATAACGATATAGAATATGATAATAGGCCATTTTGCGTTACTAAGATGATATTTTAAAGCCGATGAAAATCTCATTTTTTAACCCTCCTTATTTAGGAATTTGTCAGATGAATGAACAGGCTTTGCAGCTTGAGCCTTGAAATCTCCAGTTCCTGCGGAACATCGTTTCTGTCAAGCTTATCCAGCAGATAGGCGCTCTTCATGCCGCCCAGCGCGTCGCTGCCCAATACCTTTTTGCCTTGCGTAAATATGTCCACGATTCCTGCAGGCCCCGTGACTGTATATCCTGCTGACAATATGTTCGTCGCGGTATCATTCATTATGATTTCACCGTTTTTAATAATAGCCACGTTCTCAATAACGTTAGCGGCTTCCTCGATGAGATGCGTGGAAACAACGATCGTTTTGGGTCTATCGCTGTAACTCTCAATGAGCTCGCGGTAAAACACTTCACGGAAGTTCGCGTCCAGACCCAGCACCGGTTCATCAAGCAGCAATATGGGAGCTTGGCACGACAACGCCACGATGATTTTATATATGGATGCATAGCCTGTCGAAAGCGCTTTCACTTTCTTTTTTGTATTCAGCTCGAATCTGTCTGCCAGCTTTTGTGCGTATTCACTGTCCATCTCGGGATAGAATTCACGCGTCCACTTAAACACTTCTTTGACCGTCATGGATTCCGGATATAAAGACTGCTCGCTCATGCAGTACACCTTTGCCAGCACCGCATCATTTTCCCAAACCGGCTCTCCATCGATCAAAACCTCGCCCTTTGTGGGATAATTCTTGTTGGTAATAAGGCTTAGCAGTGTGGATTTGCCCGCACCGTTGCGGCCTAAAAGACCGTAGATTTTGTTTTCTTCAAATGTGAGCGATACATCTTTGAGCGCAACTGTGGATCCATAACACTTAGTCACGTTCTTCACTTCGATTTTGCTCATAGGTCAACACCCCTTCTTATCATTTCACTGATCTCCTCCTTAGATATTGAAAGTTTTTGAGCTTCTGATATAAGCGGCACCACATACTTTTCATAAAACTGCTGTTTTCTTTTTTTGAGTATCATTTGCCTTGCCCCTTGAGCCACAAACATACCCAGCCCCCGTTTCTTATAGAGAATACCGTCATCCGTCAGTTTTGTAATTCCCTTGAGCGCCGTAGCCGGGTTGATCTTATAGCTGATAGAAATCTCAGTTGTTGAAGGCGCTTGCATATCTTCTTGCAGCGCACCCGAAAGGATCGCGTTTTCCAGCTGCTGGGCTATCTGCAGAAATATCGGCATATCACTCTGGGTATCAAGTTCCACTTTAACACCTCCTTGGTTATGTACTCATGTAACTAACTATAAAACAACATTGAATATTTGTCAATATGTCTTAGAAATTTTTTTCAGAGCATTTTTTCCATACTAAACAATCCTTTAAACAACCCCTTTAAGGCATGCGTTCACCTTGACACACCTTTTGCGTTAATCTATAATAATTGTCGGTAATTAAAGAATAAAATCATAAAACCCACATTCATGAAAGGAAGCATATGGAGGCATTATTAAAGGGCTTTACTAACTTTGGCTGGCAGCAGGGCGTGATGATTATTATCGGTCTTGTGCTCATTATTTTGGCCATTAAGAAAGAATACGAACCGATGCTGCTTTTGCCTATTGGCTTTGGCTGTATATTGGTCAATCTCCCTCTCGCGACTGTGCTCGCAAATTCGTTGGGAGAACACGGATTTTTAAAGGTTCTCTTTGACGCGGGTATTGCAACAGAGCTTTTCCCTCTGCTGATATTCATCGCCATTGGCGCTATGATCGACTTTTCACCGCTGCTTAAGCAGCCGGTTATGCTCTTCTTTGGCGCTGCCGCTCAATTTGGCATATTCGCCGCGATGATGCTGGCAATACTGGCGAACAGTATTGTTCCCGGTATCTTTAGTATGCAGGAAGCGGCCGCAGTGGGTATCATCGGCGCGGCGGACGGCCCCACAACGATATTTGTTGGTAATTTGTTCGCACCGAAATATATTGGCGCTTTGTCGGTGGCCGCCTATTCGTATATGGCGCTTGTGCCTATCATCCAGCCGCCGGTGATTCGCGCACTGACAACCAAAAAAGAACGCCGTATCCATATGGATTCTGATGCGGGCAAGCCGATTCCGCGTCCTGTACTGATCGCGTTCCCGATCATCATCACGATCGTTGTCGGATTTGTCGCTCCGGACGGTGTGCCGCTTGTGGGCGCGCTGATGTTCGGTAACCTCATTCGTGAGTGCGGCGTGCTCAAGAGACTTTCAGAGTCCGCGCAAAACGAGCTGGCCAACCTCGTCACGATACTGCTAGGTATCACGATCGGTTCCACGATGTCCGGCTCAAACTTCATCCAGTGGAATACGGTCATGATACTCATTATTGGTTTCTTGGCCTTCGTGTTCGATACAGCGGGCGGCGTGCTGTTTGCCAAGTTTATCAACCTGTTCCTAAAGAAAAAGATCAACCCGATGATCGGCGCGGCAGGTATCTCCGCATTCCCAATGTCGGCGCGAATCGTTCATAAGATGGCTCAAAAAGAAGACCCGTCTAACTTTATACTCATGCCGGCTATCGGCGCAAACGTGTCCGGTCAGATTGGTTCGATCATCGCGGGCGCAGTGCTGATATCGCTGCTTGCTTAACAGGAGGAAATAATAATGGTTAATGTTGGTGAAATGGTCTCTCAGGGGCTGCAATACATGGGTATCGGCGTCGGCGTCGTGTTCGTCGTGTTGGCCGTGTTCTTCGGTGTCATCAAGCTGATGCTTAAGATATTCCCGCCCAAAGAAGCCGAATAGTCAGTTAAAGCCCGGTGCAAGCTCATCGGGCTTTTATTCTATTTCAAATCAATTATTAACGGAGGTGCTCTTTTTGGATGCCAGACACACACTTTTCCATTCAAAAAACATCTACGATTTAAAGAAGACCGAATCTGTCTTCGTATCCGCAGTCATTGAAAACGTAAAATATCATTCTCAGCACTGTATGTTTTATCATGATCTCTTAAGCAAAAACCAGTTCGATCCAGATAGCCTTATGTCTGCCGACGATTGCTGGCGTATTCCTGTTATCCCCGCCGTTTTCTTTAAGCGGCATGAAGCTTTGAGCATATCGCGGAATGATATATGCATCCATGCCACATCGTCGGGCACACAAGGGCAAAAGAGCCAGGTTTTCATTGATGATGATACATTACAGCTTGGCACGCGCATGGTTATTAACTGCTTTGCCTATCACCGCCTCATCTCCCCCATACCCGTCCACTATATTATGCTCGGCTATGAGCCGGACAGTTCAAACGATATGGGTGCCGTAAAAACTGCGATGGGCGTCACACGCTTTGCGCCTGCTTTGCATCGCACATTTGTACTCAGAAAAACAAAACAAGGCTATGAGCCAGACTGGTTCGGTGTTGTTGATACGTTGAAAAAGTGCCATAAGTTCCATATCCCCGTTCGTTTTGTGGGTTTCCCGGCCTTTCTTTATCGGTTGCTGAAGCGGCTTGATTCTCAAGGATATTCTTTCCGGCTCAACCAATCATCCAAGATACTGCTGGGCGGAGGCTGGAAGCAGTTCTCAGACGAAGCGATCGATAAAGCCTCTCTTTATGAGCTCGTTCAAAGGACGCTGGGTATACCCGCGGTAAACTGTCGTGATTTTTACAGCGCTGTCGAGCATAGCGTGGCATATGCGGAGTGCCGGCATCATCACATGCATATTCCGATATGGAGCCGTGTATTTATACGTGATGTCAAAACGCTGGAACCTTTGGGGTTTGATAAGCCCGGATTTTTAAGCTTTGTCACACCGCTTTCTATCTCTTCTCCGCTCACAAGCGTCATGATGGGCGATCTTGCCGTTCTTCACGACGGACGCGAATGCGGTTGCGGCATCACCACACCATACTTTGAAGTACTGGGGCGTGCGGGGACAAGTAGAATGAGAAATTGTTCGGTTTCGGCGGATGAGTTGCTGGGGGGCACATTATGAATCTGATTAACGGTCAAATCGTGGGTGAAGAGTATGCGCGCCATTTTCTGAGTGATATTGAAACCGTCGTCGATCAAACGCTTCAAAACAAAGCTTTAGATATTGAAACTGTCATAGGTGCGTCAGATCGTCTCTCAAAAATGCTTTCTGCGAAAGATGCTTCCGCTTTGCTTGATGCCATGCCTATAAGACCCGCCGACGCGTCTGCATTGATGGAACAGGCACGATATCTCTTGAGCAGAGACTATCTGGAAAAGAAGCTGGATCTGGAGCTGGGAAGAGATCCGTTTGCGTTTCATGATATCGGAGGAGGTAAGCGCGTGGCGATGAGGCCGCTGGGCGTGCTGACACACATTGCCGCCGGAAACGCCGCGGGTCTGCCTGCCATCAGCGTGCTGGAAGGCCTGATGACGGGCAACATCAATATACTTAAGCTGCCCGGCTTCGACGACGGGCTTTCCACATTGCTACTTAAAATGCTGATTGATGTTGAACCGCTTTTGTCGCCATATATCTATGTATTTGACTTACCGTCCACGGATATTGATGCGATTAGAAAGATGCTGTCCGTATCGGATGCTGCAGCTGTCTGGGGCTCGGATTTTGCGATCTCTGGCATCCGCGCTGTCGCCCCCCCCGGTCTGCGTCTTATTGAATGGGGACACAAGCTCAGCTTTGCCTGTGTGACGAGGCAGGGAGAGTCAAAAGAAGCACTGGCAGGTATTGCGAAAGATATTTGCCAATCCGAGCAGCTCCTATGCAGCTCTCCGCAATGTGTTTATTTTGAAGCGCAAAGCTTTGAAGAGCTCGTTTCTTTCGGCGAACGGTTCGCGGATCAAATGGAGGCCCAATGCCAGCTGTATCCCCCGTTTGTGCTCGATCAAGCTGTTCAGGCGGAAATTACGATGCAGCTTTCATTGACACGCTGCGAAGAGTTGATCGATAAAGTCAGGCTAATACAAGGCAGCGGTTTTGCCGTCATCATAGATGACAACCCCGTTTTGTGCGCGGCACCCAAGTTTCGTACTGTTTACGTTAAGCCAATGCGCGGGGCGGCATTTTTCAATATGCTTCGCCAGCAAAAAGGTTATCTCCAAACCGTCGGCTTGGCATGTGCGTCCGGTGAATATGATGAAATGTCCGAAACCCTATACCGATCCGGTGTGTGCCGGGTACTGCCTTGCGGGAGCATGCTGTCAGTCGGTGCCGGTGAACCGCATGACGGTCTTAGCGCATTAAGGCAATATGTCAAAGCAGTGGTTGCTTCACCGGGCGATTAGTAGAGAAAAAGCAGAATTCTATGGGTTTTGAATTTCTTTAACGGACACTGATGGGACAATGCTGGCGTTCACGTCTTCAGACCACGCGGCAAATTTTATTGGAGCTGTCATAGCACCCATGATGGTATACCCCTCCTCCTCTATTCCATCTATAAACTGCAGATATTCGGCCGAATCCAAATTAACGTTTTCAGTCCCGTACGAGAGATGATACCCGTCGGTTCTGTCAAAATATTCGTCTCCCCATGTCGGGTCAGCGAAATGCCATTGTCCATCGGCATAAAACTCGACCCAGGCATGTGAACCACTTGCGGCGGAATGCGACCAGTCTTCGGCGTCACTGAGGCTGTTTAAAACCAGGCCGGATATTTCCCTGGCCGATATACCGGCCGCTCTGAGCATCGCCGTCATCAGCGTCGCATAGTCTTTACATACGCCCTTTTTCGTCTTCAGCGTTTCTGAAGCCGTTTTCTTCTGTTCATTTATTTTGGGTTCATAATCAAACGCTATAGACCCCGCAATAAAATTGAAGATATTTAGAGCCGTTTTATAATCGCTGTCTTCACCGATCAGCGGCTCAACCGCATCGACAATCACCGAGTTGTCCGAGTCAGTATAGCCATCGGCCAGCGCGTAGGCCTCTTTCCGCTCGGTATCTTTCCATCGCTGTTCGCCGCTTAACAGTGTCACATCATATGATATCTTGACTGTCTTCTCAGTGTTATCTCCATGTATTTCAGCTAGAAGTATACGGTAGCCATCCTTATCTTCTATCGAATAAGCATCAGCGTTTTCAACATTTATATCGCTTACCTTCTGGTAACCATAAGCCATAGGCAGGTCAACCTGCAAAAAAGAATTTGTACCGTTGGCCGATGTAATTCTGTAAGTTTCTGTGACTTGAAAGACTCTGTTATGAACGTTGCTGCACGCACTAAGCAACAACAACACAGAAAAAAATAAAGCCATCAATGCTTTCTTCATACGTTTGATATTTCCCCCTCACTTATACTGCCAATAAATACTATCACATTAGAATAGAAAAGTCATCACTATATCATAGGCAATGCTTGTCTTAAAACATCATAAGCTGTCTTGGTGAGGTATTCGGGCTAACCCAAACAAGCCTTATGATGCTTTCATGGGGTTAGGACAATATGTAAGAGCTTCTTTGCACTAATCAAGCTTCTTAAGCACAAGCGTAGCGGTGACGCCGCTGCCTTTAAACTCCGCACTCACCACTGTGCCTGAAGTCATAATGACGCGAAGCATTGAATCTTTCCATAGTTCTGCGACGACCATACCGCCATAGACTTGTTCCTCTGACGTGAGAAACCGACGCTGTAAGCTGCCCGGCAATGTATCTCCATCCGATTGAATCGCGATAGCCACCGCAGCTTCTGTTATGCCCGACATATAAAGCGCGTAGCTGATTTCGTAAATGCCCTGCTCTTTGATAACCAGATCGGGTGTGTCATCTTCATGCCAAACGCCCGATAAATAAGCGCTGTGGCTGAATTTCACCGGAACAGAATCTCCGGGCACAGTGACGGCAATTGACTGTGCACCCACATGATAAACACATCCATACGCGCTTAGCCCACCAACCGGCTGCGTTTTTTCTATTGGAATTAATTCTTCAAGCTCATATTCAGGCACTTCTTGCAGACTCTCAAAGGGTTCGTCTAAAGTTGACTGTATATTGTCCGCTGCCATTTTTATTCGCCGGGATGCGCTTACCGGCTTTTTATTCATCCATCGTCCCCTAAGCTTGCGGCCATGCAGTGTATGACTAAATCTGGCACGATTCATATTAGCGCTCCTTTACTCATGTCTTAATAGCATTCTATTAACAGTCTATTGTCCTTTATGAAAAATCGTGCCAAAAGCAAAACCCGGCTCACTTATCGGGCTTTGCTTGGCGAAAAGCCTTAGCTTTAGCGTTAAAAGAGAATTATAAGATGTGATAGTCAACATTGGCATGAACGAGAAGACAATGGAAACCGTTTATAGAGTTTTCATTTTGACAGTTCCATTATGTCATACTAAGCGTAGCGACTAAGCAGCGGAACAGCATCCCATTGATAATGCTGACTATCCGCGATGGTGGAAGTTTATATCAAGTTTTTGATACTCTGAATCCGGTTGTCAACCGGGTCTTTGTTTGCTGGCTTTATGGCCTGCCTTCTCATGGCCAGTCTTCGCTTTTCCCTGTATTTCTGGTACAGGAGTCTGAAGGTTCTTTTCAAAACGTTGTTTTTTATTGCTTTCTGTCCCATGGGGTTCGCTGGGGTCGGGCCGGCGCATACCTGCTTTAGCCATAATCATCCTCCATTTTTGTTTGATGATGGCATTATTCCCATGGCTGTTTCCAAGTATGCACAAGCGGTTCTATAGCTTGACAAAAACAACGTTTGACGTATATACTTGCACATATTCTCTAGAAAAGAGGCGTTATATTTGGACCATACAAAGCAACTGGGCACAGCACCAATTCTAAAACTCGTTATTAAGTTTTCTCTTCCGACCATATTCGCAATGATCGTGAATGCGATTTATAACATCGTTGACCGAATCTTTGTTGGGCTTTACGTCGGGGAAGATGCCTTAGGCGGACTAACCGTATCATTCCCTATTATGATGGTCGGGTTCGCTATCGGCACGCTTTTTGCCATTGGCGGCGCAACGCTTATTTCGATACGGTTTGGCGAAAATAATCTTGACGAAGCTAACAAGGTCTACGGCAATACGGCGACACTGATTCTTTTAAGCGGTATTATCATGATGATTTGTGGCGAAATCTTTTTACCACAGCTTCTTGATATATCGGGTGCGACCGCGGCCAATTATCCATACGCAATGGCATATATGCGTATAATCATCATTGGTATCGTTTTTCAGCTTGCTTCGTTTACGATGGCGGCAACCGTACGCAGCGAAGGCAAACCGTTTCTTTCAATGATCAGCCAGATCATTTCGGCTGTGACAAATATCATACTAGACTATATCTTCATCGGCCCGCTAGGCATGGGTGTTGAAGGTGCGGCGATTGCGACTCTAATTGGTCAGTTTGTGGGTTTTGGTATACTGTCTTACTATTACTTCTTCTCAAAACAAAGCCTCCTCAAGCTCAAATTGGCGAATATGCGGCTGCGCTTTTCATATGTGCGTCAGATCTGCACGATCGGCGCTTCAAGTTTTGTTATCAACATGGGGACGGGTGTTTCCGCTTCGTTCACAAATTCGGCATTGGCTTTCTATGGCGGCGACGCTGCCATCACATCATATGGCGCTATCAACAGCCTGTTTACGCTGGTACTAATGCCGGTGATCGGTCTGCTTCAAGGTATTGGCCCTATCATGGGCTATAACCATGGCATGCGCCAGTCAAACCGTGTTTGGAAGACGCTTTGGGCAGGTATTGGCCTTGGCTCGATATTCACATTCGTTATGTTCGGCTTAATGGAAGCCTTCCCCTCGGCTTTCGCGTCGCTGTTTCTGAATCCTGATTCTCCCACAATGGCTGTTTGTGCAAACGGCTTGCGCCTGCAAATGCTGGCTTTGCCTGTGCTGTCTTTCAGCGTACTATCAACGGCTTATTTCCAATCTACCGCTCAGGGGCGCAAAAGTTTTCTTATCAGCTTAATACGACAGCTTCTTGTGATCGTGGGTGTGCTGATTCTTCCGAGCTTCCTGCAGCTTAACGGCATATGGCTGTCCGGGCCTTTCTCCGAAGCCCTGACACTTGTCATTTCCGGCTTCATGCTGGCAGCAGACAGACGGGAGCGTCAAAAAGCAACGCAGCTTGAACGCGCTTAACCTTAGTTCTAAATCAATATATCAATACAAAGCATAGGACCATACCCGCAGCCACTTTGGTACGGTCCTATGTTTTGTTATGTTAAGAGGTCTTGACAACAAAACTTCCTCTCCATTTGATAACGCGCTTGCTTTCTTCGCCCGAAGCCGTCGCATCTGTACCTGTTGGATTCAGCGTCGTTGCTGAATTGTTTGCTACCGCAAGATGTTCCACCGTGACGCTTTCAATTTCTGGCATGCCGGCAAGAGAAATGTTACCTCCTACAGGTTCCTCGACATTAACGCTTCCGACAGCCGACAGCCATCCCAAAGGTGTTAAGGTCGACGTGCCGACTCCAACCGCGGCCGCATTGCCTGTACCTTTGTCAAATACTGCTGCTTGTTCCTGCACATCATACGAATGCTCACTCTGAATGATTGGGAAAACGTTACAAATGTATGGAATCGTTCCGACCACGTAGTATACGCACATCTTTACCGGGCCGATTTTGGGTACATCGACAGATTCCTCCCTGCCTACTACCTGCAGTAAACTCTTATCAAACAATACGCTTTTGACGCCATTCGGCTCTCCATAATCTTCATCTAGTATAAATGGCGGTGGAATTTCTGCTGTCGCGCAAAACGGTATTCTCACTTCAGCCATGTGTTTAACGCCTCCTAAATCGTTTTAAGTGTTATAAATTCAGCCACTATATCATATATTATTCGATTTCACATTTTGTGTGACTTTGGTGACAAGACATAAAAAGCCTCGCAAACGGAGCGTTTAGATTGATAAAAACCTTATTTTTCGCCAGTTTATCGGTTTAGTACGCTTCGCCTTGTCCCTTAGCTTCGCTGGAGACTGCGCAGCACCGCAATGCTTTTTTAGGTAAATCATAGCCCGATTTGTTCGCATGATATATAGTAACCTTTTTCGACTCTCGAAGCTCAAATGATGGTTTTGTCTTTACCTTTTTTATTACTACTGCCTACACATAAGAAATTCTGTGTTGAATAACACTGTATTGATATTGGAGAATATGTCGCGTATGATAGGATAGTTAAAAAGCAGCTCTTTGTGATGACATAAGGAAATTCTCTGCTAAAAAAGGAGATATCAATGAAACAGCTTTATATTGAATGCGCCATGGGCGCTTCGGGTGATATGCTCATGAGTGCCTTATATGGTATTTGTCCGGATAAACAAACATTTCTTAATCATATGAGCAAGCTTAACCTCCCCAAAACGAATATTAACATTCGCAGGGTCGAGCAGTTCGGCATTAGCGGCTTTTCTGCTTCTGTGGGAACGCCCAACCAAAGCGGCTCCGCCCATGAGTATGTCCATCATCATAACAGTCTTGAAGATATTGTCATGCTGATTCGCTCATCAGGTCTTTCCGAGAAAGTTGAAACCGATGCATGCACCGTCTATGATTTGATCGCGGAGGCGGAGGCCGCAGTGCATGGCACAACCCCAGATAAAGTCCATATGCACGAAGTGGGCAATACCGATGCGATGGCTGAGATTATTGCGTGCTGCCTGCTCATCGATATGATTGCACCTGATTATATCGTCTGCTCCCCTGTTCATGTGGGCAGCGGTCATGTCCGCTGTGCGCACGGCACACTACCCGTACCCACACCCGTGACGGCCCAGTTGCTATCCGGTGTACCCATTTACAGCGGCGATATCCAAGGTGAGCTCTGTACCCCGACGGGTGCGGCACTGATTAAACACTTTGCGCGTTCTTTCTCCGCTATGCCTCTCATGACATTGCAAAGCGTCGGATACGGTTTTGGTCAGAAGGAATTCTCCATTCCAAATTGCGTTCGCGTTTTCCTTGGCGAATCGGATGATACCATAGGAAAAGGCGTTGAATTAAAATGTAATATCGACGATATGACTGGAGAGGCGCTGGGTGCAGCCATCGATGTTCTGCTTGAGAACGGCGCGCGTGATGTGTTCTTTACGCCCATACAGATGAAAAAGAATCGTCCTGCCGTGATGCTCACTTGTTTGTCCGCCGCGGAGGATGCCGACAGACTCTGCGCCCTGATGTTGACCCATACGACCACATTTGGCGTGCGCCGCAGCCCCTATGTCGGCAAAGGACTGCCGGTTCATTATACACAAAAGCAGACGCCCTATGGGCTCATACGCATTAAGCATGCTCCCAATAAAAGCAAACCCGAATATGACGATGTGCTTGAAGCCGCAAAGAAAGCAGGCGTTCCTTTTAATACCGTATGGAAAGCTGCTATGAAAGACGAATAATATATGAGCAGGCTCGAAAGAGCCTGCTCGATTTATATGAAAAGAGCAATAATTGGAGGGCAATTGCTCTTTTATATAATTTTTATCATTCCCTGAAGCGCTTGACCTCAAACCAAAAAATCACGCCGCCGTCAACATTTTCTGCGCCGAACCCTTGCCCCATCATCGTCTGAATGGCTTTTACCACTGAGAGACCTAGTCCGTAGCTGTCTTTCACACGCGTTCGTGCGCTGTCGGCTTTATAAAAGCTGTTCCAGATGTTTTCCATCATATCCTGTGGTATAGGCTTTCCCGTATTGAACACACTGACGCGAATCGTCTCTTCTGCGATCTGCGAGGAAATTCGAATTAGTTTTTTTTCGTCTCCGTAGCGCGCCGCGTTGGAAATGTAGTTGGCCAGCACCTGTTCAAATCGCATGGCATCGAAAACACCCACGGCATCCTCGTTGAGCTGAAGCGTTATATGAAGACCATTCTGATAAATAAAACCGTCGTATTTTTCAATGAAGGCTTTTATCCGTTCGCTCACGGATAGCCTTTCGCTGAGTATTTCTGTGCGGCCGCTTTCCATGCGTGTTAAATCGAGCATTTCCTTTAAGAGCCTGTTCATCTTGGCCGCTTCTTCGGCAATGATGCTGATGTACAAATCTTTCTGCGGTTCGGTGCTGGCAAACCCTGCGTTCATTTCGTCCGCATATCCCTTAATAAGCGCAAGCGGTGTGCGCAGTTCATGCGACGCGTTGGAAATGAACTGCCGCTCCGCGATGATATCTTTTTCCAGTTGCTCGTTTTGCAGTTTGAGCGTATCAAGCGCGCTTTTAAGTTCGCTGCCCAAACGATTCACATCTTCGCCAAGGCTTTGAAGCTCATCCCTTGTTTTTACATCACATTTTTGTGTAAAATTGAGCTCGGCAAGCTTTCCCACCGTATGCTGTATCTCTCGAATCGGCCGTGTAAAGCGTTTTGATATCTTAAAGACTATCAATACTGAAATCCCAAGCGACAGCAGCGCACATGCCAGCAGCAGAATATTAGCCTGACTGACGCTTTGGTTAATGGGCTCAACGGCCTGTGTCACATAGATGTCAATTCCGTTATCCAGACTCTTTGTACAAATCAGCATCTCTGCATCCGAATTCGGTGCATGAACAGTTCCTAAATAAATGCCATCCTTGACCTGCTCAAAATCGGCATTGTTCAATCGCGGCCCAAGAAATAAATTGGGTTTCTCATCAGCTGCCTGACCTTCCGAAACAGGCCCGTTTCCGGACGGCATATCATCGGGGGGCGACGCCTCATATGTTTGTGAACCTGCTTGCGTACCAGGCGAATCGTCCGGTCTGGACATGATGCCAAACTCTCTGGACGAGGAATAGAGAATCTTCGCTTCTGTGCGGATTACGACATCAAATGAACTTCCCGCTGTGCTTGCGTCGAGCTCATCGCGCCATATATCCGTATCCCGCGTGTAATCAATTGATGAAATCAGTTCCATGCCCGAGAGCATGCTGTTTCTTATTGAGTTGTAATACAAAGGTTTCAGCAGAAGCGTATTGGATAGCAGTATCATGACGGATATGCCAAGAACCACGCTAATCATGTATAGGATAAGGCGTCTTGTAATGCTTGTGCGTCGTTTTGTCACAATCCCACCTCAAATCGGTAACCGTAGCCGCGCAGCGTCGTGATATAAGCGCCGCACTTGCCCAGTTTGGTGCGCAGGCGGTTGATATGCGTGTCCACGGTATTGGAGGAGCCTAAGTAGTCATAACCCCAGACCGACTCAAGTATCTGATCGCGGCTTAACGATATGTTTTCATTCTCAGAGAGATAAATCAGCAGATCATATTCCTTGCGGCTTAGCAATACAGTTTCACCCTCAACGATGACTTCTCTTGCGTCCGGATCAATCTTCATGCAGCCAAAAACCGTCTTCTGCGAAGACTGGCTCCTTCTGAAAAGCGCTTCCACACGGGCAACAAGCACCATGGGCGTAAACGGCTTGATGATATAATCATCCGCGCCGCACTCCAAGCCCTTCACCTGATCGTAATCCTCACCCTTTGCCGTCAGCATGAGTATCGGGCATTTTGATATACCGCGCAGCCGCTCGCAGCACGCGAAACCGTCCATAACGGGCATCATCACATCGAGTATCACCATATCGGGTAAAGCCTCGGTAAAAATGCGCAGCGCATCCTGACCGTTCAGCGCTTCCAGAACGCGATATCCCCGGCTTTCCAGCACAACGCGTAAAAGATCGCGCAGCCGCGCTTCGTCATCAACAACGAGAATTGTTTCATTGTCCACTTGACCTTGTTTCATTGATCTAACCTCAGTTCTATTTTACCACCCGTATCGTTGGCTCTTAAGAACATTCTGTAAAAGTTATGGCTTTGCCGCCGGATATACGCCCTCCCTTAACATGTATCCGACGGTTAGCCGTATGCATTCTCTTACCGATGCTTATTCATATCTGAGAGCTTCAATGGGATTGAGTTTAGACGCTTTAATGGCCGGATACATGCCAAAGCCCACGCCCACGATTACCGAAAACCCCAAGGCCATCAGCATCACGCCCGATTCGACGGTGACCTTCGTGTCCATCAGCGAGCCCACGAAGCCAGAACCGAATTGCGCCAGCAATATACCGATGAATCCGCCGATACCGCTCACGATAATAGCTTCAAACAGGAACTGTAAAAGTATATCCTTCCTCGTTGCTCCAATGGCTTTTTCCACGCCGATCTCACGCGTCCTCTCCATGACGGAAACAAGCATAATGTTCATAATGCCGATGCCACCCACCAACAATGATATGCCCGCGATTCCGCCCAGCATCGCTGTCTGTGTTGCTGTCACTTCGTCCAGCGACTCCAAAATGCTGTCCTGGCTGCTTACCGTAAAACCGTCATCCTCGGAGGAGTAGGCAAGCAGGTAGTTCTCTATGTTTGCCTGAGCGGCCTCCACCGTCTCCGCAGACGACGCGCTGGCGTATATCGTGGAGATTTTTGTGTTCTGCATCATTCTTTGCGCCGTCACAAAAGGTATTATGATCATTTCGTCTGCGCTTATCGTCTCATCGTCTCCCTGCTTCGAAAGCAACCCGATGATCTCATACTTTGTGCCGCTTATAGATATCTTATTCCCTATGACATCGAGCGAACCATAAAGTTCAACCGCGATATCATTGCCAATCACAGCCACCTTAAGCCGGTTCTTGTTGTCACGCGCTGTGATAAAGCGTCCGCTTGTCAGCTCATATTCGCGTATATCCTGATAATCGCTCAGTACACCCACAACGCTGATATCCTCCATGCTGGACGCGCCGTTTTTTACCGTGTACGACGATGAGATATAAGGCGATACGGCCCCGACGCCCATTAATTTGCCTATCCCATCCACATCGTCCAAATCCATATCGGCGCGGTTGTCCCGTATGCTGATTGTCAGCAGATTGGAGCCGAGCCCTTCAATCTGCTCGGTCACCACCGCGTTGGAGCTCTGCCCCACTGAAATCAGCGCCGTTACCGCGAAAATGCCGATAATGATACCCAGCATGGTGAGAAAGGAACGCAGCTTATGCGCCCACACGGCGCTCAGCGCAGAAATAATCACTTCATGTATTCTCATAACCTGTTTCCTTTCCTCACATCCGAAACGATCTTTCCGTCGGAAAGCTTTATTACCCTGTCCGCCTTATCAGCGATAGCGTTGTCGTGCGTGATCAGTATGATGGTGCTGCCCGCTTTATTCAGGTCTTTGATCATGGCGATAATCTCCTTGCTGCTTTTTGAATCGAGATTGCCAGTGGGTTCATCGGCGAGCAGAACGGGCGGATTGTTGATGAGCGCCCGTGCAATCGCCACACGCTGCTGCTGTCCGCCGGAAAGTGCGTTGGGCTTATGACGCATTCTGTCTGTCAGCCCCACTTTGCCCATTGCCTCAACTGCCTTTGTCTGCCGTTCTTGTTTGCTGCAGCCCGCATACTTAGCGGGTCTCTCCACGTTTTCCAATGCGGTCATCTTTTTGAGCAGATTGAACTGCTGAAAGATGAAACCGATCTTCTGATTTCTTACCTTGGCCAGCCGCCTGTCGGAGAAAGAGGATATATCCTCACCGTCCAGCAGGTATGTCCCGGATGTGGGCGTATCCAGACACCCGATCATGTTCATGAGCGTTGATTTGCCGCTTCCCGACGAGCCCACGATAGCCACAAAATCATGCTCCTCTATGTTAAGGCTGATACCGTCCAGCGCATGAACCTGTTCGCTGCCTATCTGGTACACCTTATACATGTCTTTTATTTCAATCAGAGCCATTGTGCGTCACCGCCTGTCTTTAAATTCCGGTTGCTTTGCATAGTTGTCACCTTAGTTCCCTATAGGCCTGCCGCCGAAGTTATCGGGACGACCGCCGCCCATTTGCGGACCGCCCATTTGTGGAGCGTCCATTTGCGGACCGCCCATGCCCTGCATGGCGCCCATATCCATAGGGAACCCAAATATATTATCCACCTCTTCGCCGGATATGGGCTTCAGTACGCTCTCTCCTTCGGAAAGGCCTTGAGTAATTTCGATATAATAAGCGTTTTCAATGCCTGGTTCAACCGCACGAACCTCGGCATAAAGCAGCTCTGTCGGATCAGACAGTATGCTGATACCCAGCGTCTGCGCGTCTGCACCCATGTACTGGGCAAGACTGGGCCAATCGTTATTACCGATCAGCTTCGTAATAGCACTTTTATCAGCGTCGCTGCGCTCTACTTTTACCATCACATAGCTTTTGTTCCCTGACGTTCTTAGATCGTCTACCGGCAGCAGCACCGCGCCGGTGGCCTCCTGAGCTTTTATCTCGCAATTCAGCGTCATGTTCAGCTTGAATTTTTCGTTGTCCTTAATAGATACACCAACGCTGTATGTGGTGATACCGCCCGTTGCCGTGCCCATATCTGAAATACTGGTCACGATCCCCTCAAACACTTCATTTGGCAGACTGTCCAGCTCCACATCGACATTCTGTCCCACCTCTATGGCGTTGATATCCAGCTCATCGACCGACACCTGCGCAATCCATACATCTGTGGATTCGATCGACATAAGTATCGTGCCGTCTTCGCACATCTGGCCGTCCTGCACAGTGACCTCGCTGACCACACCGGATGCGGGAGCCAAAAGCTGTCCGGCTTCTATGTATGCCACCATGGTCTCATAGTCCTCATTTAAATCTTCCAGCTTGGCATACATTTCCTTAACATCCTGAGAATATTGAGTGGCCTTGTATATGGTCTCACCCGCTTCTATCTCGTCGCCATCATTGAAAGCCACGTCTGTGATAATGCCATAGCTGCTCGTCACTTTCTCATAGGCAGCCAGCTCAATCAAACCTGTGAAAATCTCGTTGCCCTCTGTGTCGTATACGGCAGCCTGCGCACCCACCGTACGGCTCAATGTATCGATGCTCACATACAATGTTCCATTCTCGTTTGTCACGATACCGTCGTAGCTATAACCTTCGCATTTAACCGTTACCGTATCACCTTCCGCAAGGCCCTGTTCAGAGGCATTAATGATTTCGCGTTCCTGCGTGGCAACCAGTGCCACATAGCCATGTTCATTCATTGCCGTTTGTATTTCATCATCCTCACTGAGCAGCACGTTTTTGACCCATCCGTCCGCGGGCGATTTGATCGACAGCGACGTCGTCACATTGTTCGTGGTATCGATGCTGATTTGCTGCACATATATCTGGTCTTGCAGGTCGTCAGCATTCGCCTGCATCGCCTGCGTGTCTAGCGTGGCAATTGGCTGGTTGACATCGATAGTATCGCCTGCGCTGACAAGCACATCATCCACAACGATCGTGCCGTTCGCCTGTACGGCAAGCGTTTCCGCACTTGTAAGATTGCCGCTGCCCGATACCGTCAACGAGATATCGCCCGTCGTGATCACGTCAAACTGGGGATCGTCACTGCCTGCGCCAGCCTGTGCCGCCGAACCGGACACACCAAGATAAACAGCCAGTCCAATACCGACAACCACAACAGCTGCCGCCCCGATAGCCATACATTTGGTTCCCTTCTTCATCTGCTTAAAATTCAAATTCTTTAAATGAAACCTGCCTTTTTCCATCACTATCACCTTCCGCCGCTTTGGCTTGCTTTTTTAAGTTGTGCTCATTATACGGACGAAGTCTAACAGTTTCCTGTTTAAAAAATGAATTTTTCATGAACAGCTCATTTTAGTAAGAAAAAAAGGCAAACGTATCGTCTGCCCTTTTGGTTAAACATATTTTAGGCTAAAATCTTACTTATACCCGTCCGGGAATTTTTCATGAAACGCCCATGCGCTTTGCAGTATCTCGTCGATACCGTATTTGGCCTTCCACCCCAGCTTGCTGTGGATCTTCTCGGACGACGCAACGAGTGTCGCCGGGTCTCCCTCGCGGCGTTCCACGATATCATAGGGTATCTCATGACCGACGACCTTTTCCGCGGCACGTATGATCTCCAGCACCGAATAGCCCTTCTGGCTTCCGAGGTTGTAAACGTCGCTCTGTCCGCCCTTCGCCAGATCGTCAAGAGCCAGCACGTGGGCATCGGCAAGATCCGTCACATGGATGTAGTCGCGAATACATGTCCCGTCCGGCGTGGGATAATCGTCGCCAAAAACGGTCAGTTTATCGCGCCGTCCGTTCACGCGCTGGAATATGATCGGTACAAGATGCGATTCGGGCGTATGATCTTCGCCGATATCCCCTTCGGCATCGGCGCCCGCTGCGTTAAAATAGCGCAGCGCTTTAAAACGGATTCCAAATATATCCGAAAAGTCTGTAAGCATGTTTTCGATCATGAGCTTTGTGCGTCCATACACATTGAGCGGTGCTTTGGGGCAGTCTTCCGTGATAGGCACAGTCTCTGGCTGTCCGTAGGTAGCGGCGGTCGATGAGAATATAAACTTATCGATGCCTGCATCCATAGCCGCACGGAAAAGGTTAAAGCTTCCGACAACGTTGTTCTCATAGTAAATGTCCGGCTTTTGCATGGACTCGCCCACAAGGCTCAGTGCCGCAAAGTGCATCACAGCCTCGACCGCATGCTCCTTAAAGCAGCGCTGCAGCGCATCCTTATCCAGCAAGTCACCCTTAAAGAACGGAATACCCTTAATGGCTTCAATGTGCCCTTTAGACAGATTGTCAAATACCACGGGTTCATGTCCCGCCCGCATGAGCTGTCGAACAGCATGGCTGCCGATATAACCGGCTCCGCCCGTTACAAGTACTTTCATTCAGCTATTCCCCCCGTTTCATGAGTCCTCTTTCTGCAAATAAGGCATCCAGCGTATCCAGCGCGTAATCAAGCTGCTCAGGCTTGTGCTCGCTGATCAGGCAGAAGCGCAACCGCGCCTGGTGCTTGGGAACGGCCGGATAAACGGCAGGCGGCACAAACACGCCACGTTCCAGCATCAAAGTCGATAGCAGATAGGCATCGTTATCCTCGCCGACCAGAACCGGTACAATAGCGGTTTCTTTGGCAAGGCATGTGTTGAACCCACGCCGTTTTGCCCCTTCCACGAAATAGGCGATATTCTTCTGAAGATCCTCCACCTTGGGATTGCCCTCCATCATGATCTTCACGGCTTCCAATGAAGCGGCCGCAAGCGGCGGACTGATACCCACTGAGAACATAAAGCCCGGAACCGAGTAGCGCATATAGTCGATCATGCTTTGCTCAGCCGCGATGTAGCCGCCGCAGGTACCGAGTCCTTTGGAGAGCGTGCCCATCTTGATATCCACATCGCCGGGCAGCAGATCGAAATAATCGTCTACACCCCCGCCCGAAGGACCGATAACGCAGCTCGAATGCGCTTCGTCCACCATAAGAAAAGCACCGTACTTCTTTTTCAGCGCCACAAACTCTGGAATGGGCGCAATGTCGCCGTCCATAGAATATACGCCTTCCACGACGACAAGTATCTTTTCATATTTATCACGCGCTGCTTTAAGCATATGCTCCAGCAAATCGATATCATTATGCGGAAATGCTTTGGTATCGCTCTTGGAGAGCTGGCAACCTTGGGTGATCGAGTTGTGCGAAAGCGCGTCGTAAAGAATGAGGTCTCTTTCTCCGCAGAAATTACCGACAATCGTCACGTTGGTCGAATGCCCGCCCACCAATACCAGTGCATCATCCGTATGCTTCCACTTTGCAATCGCGCGTTCCAGATCCCGGAACAGCGTCTTTTCGCCCGCGATCAGGCGCGATCCCGATGCCGATGTACCGTATTGATCGATAGCCTTCTTGGCTGCTTCGCTCGTTCTCGGATGCCCCGACATGCCCACATAGTTGTATGACGCAAGGTTGATGATTTCGCGCCCGGCTACGATGGACGTGTCTTTGAGCACCGAATCATGCGCCACAAAATACGGGTCTTTGATATTCGCGTCTTGCATACCGAGACGACGTTTGGCGTATTCTTCAAACTCACGCGATTGGTCAAAGCGTGTGATTTTCCGGATATCCTGCGGCTTGATTTCAGCACGTTTTTCCTCAATATGATGCACTTTGCGGTAAAGCAAACGTGCAAGGTCTTCTACGTTGGCGCAGGAGAAATAATCAGTGTCGGGAATAATCACATCGTAAAGCTCTTCGGCCTTGGAAAAAACGCCGAGGCTCGAGAGACTGTCACCGCCCAGATCATCCACAAAATGATCGGTATCCTTGATGGTTTTGGGGTCAAGACCCAGCACCTCAGCAAATATCTCCCTGACCTTATCCATAATATCGGCCAGTTCGATATTGTCATAATTCGCCACGGATACGGGTGCTTCCTCTATTTTCACGGTGTGTTTGAGTGATCCGCTTCGAATATCAATCTCTTCAAAGCTGGCCTGCCCGCGCTCTATCGCTTCCTTCACCTTCTGACGGCGTACCTTGATGCCGTTTGCAAGCGGCAGCGCTTCCAAAGACAGATAAGCCTTTTTGATCTTTTTGTATATCGGCAGCAATCCGTTGATACGGGAAATCTCGCTGATCAGCTCATTAACCTTTTCCGTATCGTTCATATTGTCGCCCATATAGACGATAAGCGACGTGTCGTCGTAAACACCTTTGGCGGCAATACCCGTGACGCAGATATGCTCCACATGCGGCAGATCGGAGAAGCTGTCTTCCAACTCATCGGGATATACGTTCTCACCCGATTCGTTGATGATAACATCCTTTAAGCGGCCTTCGATATAGTAGCGTCCGTTCACTTCACGCGCGATATCGCCGGAAGAGAACCAGCCATCCTCACGCGCAATGTAAACCCCGTCGACCATACGCCCCGAATGGATGGCGTCGCCGCGTATCTGAAGCTCACCCGTTTTGTCGTTTTCGTTGGCTTTCACAATACGGTATTCCATAGGATAAAAAGGCTTGCCTACGCTAGCGTCCAGCTTCGTCTCGATCTTGGAAGAGAGCTCAACCGAATCGATTCCCGTTTCGGTCATGCCAAAGCCTGTTACCAGCGGATAACCGATAGAATTGATAATTTTGAGCGTTTCGGGCTGTATGTGACCGCCGCCGCTAATCATAAACTCGATGCTGTCTCCCACCAGCTTTTGCTGCAGATCCTTAAAGAAAAGGTTGGAAACCAGCTTGCGCCCGGCTTTGCCCATGCGGCGCTGCAGCTTGATGCTCAGGTCGCTGGCGTTCATAAGCTTGTCGTATGTCTTCTCGCCCTGAAGCTTGGCCTTTCTGACAATGCTTTTGGCAACGTTGTTCCAAAGAAGCGGTACAGCGAATATATGCGTGACCTTATGTTCCTTGCAGGCCGAAAGTATGACTTCAGCGGTTCTGTTCTTAATATACACGATTGTCTTACCGAAAAAAGTGAACCACATATAGACCGCGATGAGACCGAAGATATGGTGGAACGGCAAAAACGCGAGCTGCTTGATAGGCCCGTTGTGTATGATTTCTTTGTTGTTTTTGTAGATGTTATCGGCAAGCAGTACCTGATTGCAAACCGCCTGCTCGTTATAAACATAGACCTTAGGCGTGGCTGTTGTGCCGGACGTGCAGAGCGCGATGGCATCCCCGTATACGGGTATGTACATTTCGCTCTTGGCGTCATAGCTTAAGAACTCTTCGGGCGCGATACGCCTTACACCGCCTACATTGACGGGTGTGTCGGAGATAATAGTGCGCGACCCGGCTTGGCGCAGTACGTGCATCACTTGCGCATCGTCACCGTTTGCATCAAGGAGCAACGGACGAAAACCAGCCAATATAATGCCCCAGAAAGCTGCCGGCCACAGCGGATTGTTTGCATACCGCAGAGCCACAAAAGTATTGGGCTCAACATCCTTTAAAAGTGCGGAAAGCGTGCTTGCGCCTGCCATTGTAATCCGCTCGTAGTCGCTGTAGCTTAGCTTTTTAATACCCCCGCCGTCGTTATATTCCGCCGCGACGGCATCCCCATGGCTGCATATAATCGAAAAGAGGTTTTTGAAACTCTGCTCTTCTTTTAATGCGGCCAGCTTTTCGAAGATCATGTCCATTATGACCAAAGCCTCCGTTTTTAATAAATATAATAAGTCCATTCATATAGTAAACAATTTATACTATCATAAAGATAGTTCGTATATCAAATCTTTTCTGCATTTATGTGGAATTGTTAAGTGCCCACCCTGATCTTGCGTTCTTGCAGATATCCTTCAAAGCGTTCCATAGTCAGGTTCACAATGAGTTCGGACGGGAAATTGATTTCTTCTAGAACACGAAGCGCCGTGCTATGGTGACCCATTCCAAATGTGGAATGAGCGTCGCTGGAGACACAAACTCTCACGCCATAACGCACGCATAACGGCAAATAAACATGCGCGTTTTCTATGCCGCCCTTACGGTATTCAAACGAATGGTTGTTGACTTCTAAAAGTTTATTATGACGGGCAGCTTCTTTCACGATGGCTTCGTAGTCAAAATCATATGACGGATTATCAGGATGAGCGATTATATCGATATATTTATGACCCAGAGCGTCTATTGTGGCTTGTGTGTCTTTGGCTCTTCCGGCGGGTTTTATAACCACCTCATGCATGCCCGCAATCGCGAATTCCGTATATTCCAGATACGGCATACGTATGTCGATGCTGCCATTATGGTCGATAATATTGGCTTCAACGCCCGGATAGACGCGCACTCCTTCCATATGGCTGGGCAGATATGGGTATGTGCCGATATTAAAATCCGGCGGCGCTCCGGGTATGGACGGGCCATGATCCGACAGTACGAATGCTTTGAGCCCAATATTTTTTGCCGCTGCCGCGTTTTCGAGAAGCGTTGAATGCGCATGTCCGGACAGTACCGTGTGCGTATGAGTATCCACTTCGATGTGCATGATTAATTAAGCTCCAAATTGAATTCTATTTTACGCCAAAAGCTGCGATGCCGCCTTAACCGCACCCGCCGCATCGGGGGCATAGGCATCGGCGCCAATGCTTTTGGCATAATCTTCCGTAATCACCGCACCGCCCACAAGTACTTTTGCTTTAAGGCCGCGCTCACGGGCAAGCTTTATTACCTTGCCCATCTCCTGCGCCGTTGTGGTGATCAGCGCGCTCAGGCCGATAATATCAGCATCTTTCGACTCTGCCGCATCCACGATGGTTTCAGCGGCAACATCCTTTCCAAGGTCAGTTACATCATAACCGTGGTTGCGAAGCAGCATCGCCACGAGATTTTTGCCGATATCGTGTATGTCGCCCTTTACCGTCGCAATCACGACTTTCTTTTTAACCGAGGCTTGCCCATCTTTCGCAAGGAACTTTTCAAGGTAGTCAAAGGCCGCGCGCGCCGCCTCCGCGCTGTATATCAGCTGGGGCAGAAAATAAACCCGTTGCTCATAGAGGTCGCCTACTTTTTGCAGCGCGGGGATCAACATATCGTTGATAATGGTACTGGGCAAAACCCCCTTTGCCATTTCCGCGTCGATCAGTGCATTGATCGCGTTTTTCTTTCCAGCCACAACCGCATCTTCTACCGTTTCCGCTTCTTCCCGTGATACGTCGATATGCGCGAAACGCGCTAAATACCGCTCGAAGTTGTCATCACGGTTCACAAGTGCTTCCGCGGCATGATACATATCCATCATAAGCGATTCGTTGGGGTTCATAATAGCCGCGCTGAGTCCGTTGCCAATCGCCATCGTCAGATAAGCTGTGTTGATAAACTTGCGTTCGGGCAGCCCGAAAGAGCCGTTGGATATGCCCAGCACGCTGAAAAAGCCGTTATCGCTGCACCATTTAACCACCTTGAGCGTTTCGATAGCCGCGTTCGAATCAGAAGAAACGGTCATCACGAGACCATCGACGAGTATGCTTTCCTTGCCGATACCGGCCTGCCTGAACTGCTCATATGCTTTCTTTATCTCTTCAATGCGCCCCTGTGCGGTTTGCGGTATACCCGCGTCACCGATAGGCAACAGAATAAACATGGGGCGATACCGCTTCAAAATGGGCAGCAACGTTTCCATATGTGTTTTTTTCGTTGAAACCGAGTTGACGAGCGCGCGGCCCGGATACAGACGCAGGGCGAGCTCAATCACATCCGCGTGAGATGAGTCGATGCTAAGCGGCAGCTTGGCCTGAACGGACAACATCTCAATGACTTCCTTCATCGTGGTCTTCTCGTCCGTTTCGGGCAGCCCCACATTCACGTCGAGTATGTGCGCGCCGTTTTGCTTTTGCTCTATCGCCATATCCAGCACTTCATCGTAATCGCCGGATTTCAGCGCGGCTTTCAGCTTTGGCTTGCCTGTGGGATTGATGCGCTCACCGATCACGCGAAAGCTCTTTGCAAAAACAGCTTCGTCTGACACTGATGTGAGCACGGTAGGCAAACAGCTTTTCCATGGCAGCGGTCTCAGTGCCGCAATCTCCTGCGATAGCGAACGGATATAGCACGGGTCCGTACCGCAGCAGCCGCCGATCAAGTTCGCGCCCGCTTCGCAAAGCGGTTTAACGTATGTTGTAAATTCATCACAAGAGAGATCAAACTGCGTCTCTCCACCTACAATTTTGGGCATACCCGCGTTGGGCTTAACGATGAGCGGTACAGTGGAAACCGCCTTCATTCTTTTTACAAGCGGTACCATCTCGGCGGGGCCAGTGGAACAGTTCATACCCACAACATCCGCGCCCGCACAAATCAGCGTTATCGCAGCCGCTTCGGGATTCGTGCCTGTCAGCGTGCGACCCTTGGCATCAAACGTCATGCTGGCCACCACAGGCAGATCGCAAACCTCTTTGGCTGCAATGATCGCGGCTCGCGTTTCCTGTATATCGATCATTGTTTCAATGACGATAAAATCAACGCCGCCTTCCGTAAGCGCCTTAACCTGCTGCTTGTAAACGTCAACGGCCTGTTCAAACTGCACGTCTCCAAGCGGCTTGAGAAACGAGCCTGTCGTGCTTATGTCTCCGCCAACAAACGCCTTATCTCCCGCAATACCGGCTGTAAGCGCCGCCAGTTCCTTATTCATGCGCTGTGCCTGGTCACTGAGAGAAAACTCCTCCAGCTTAAGCGCGTTGGCGCCCATTGTAAAAGTATAAAGCGCGCGTGAACCCGCTTTCATATATTGTTGCTGAATATCTCTTAACAGTTCGGGATGCTCCAAAGCAAAAAGCTCCGGGCAAGCGCCGGGCTTCATACCATTTTTAATCATGAATGTCCCGGTCGCCCCGTCAAGTATCAGAAACCGTTCCTTTATATATTCTAGAAATGTGAGGCCGTCTACCCGTTTCATTTATTCCACTCCTGCTATGGCAATCACCGATTTTTCAGGTGACAGCAAATATTGTTCACTTAATTCCACGCCCAGCGTGCTCATATCTAGTAAATCAAAAAACACTTTTTGATATTTAATGTCAAGGTCGCCGTATCCGGCACTAAACCTGTGCCTGGTCAGCTTTTGGCCTGTGCGTCTTAAGGCTTCGTTCTTGCGCGATTCGATCACATCCAGAGCGCCGTCCACGAATTCGGATGCATACGCATCCAATACAATCGCTTTTAGTCCTTCCCCCGTCTGCATCGCCGCGTTGATCTTTTCCACCTCTCGTGCCGGTATCGATGTACACATGAGATAAGCCTCGCGGCTTTGAGACATAAGCCGAGCCAGCTGTCTTGATTCAATGTTGTGGCCGGCCACGCGAATAAGGCCCTCGCTCACTATCTGCACCGGAACACTCAGCGCTTTTCCTTTTACGCTAAACAGCAGCTGCGCCGCCTGCAGGTATGCGTCTATCTCTCTCTCCAGCGTTGCCGAAAACTGAGCCTTTTGAGAACCCAGGCGCCTCATTACTGTTTTTTTGTCAGGAACAAACGGTATAAATGAAAAAAGCTCCATCCGACACCTCCAAAATATGATACACCACTTGCCTGTATTATTCAACCTCTTGAAAATTGGGTGTGATTGTGTTTAAATGTTAAGAAATCTATGACAGGCCGTCATAAATCCACTTAGGAGCATATATTAATGAGCCTATTAAACAAACTCAGCCAAAACAATACCGCGTTTTCATTGGAGTTTTCTCCTCCGAAAAAGGATATGCCTGTCACGTCTGTTTATGGCGCCATTGATAAACTTTGCAAATTCAATCCCGCTTTTGTTAGCATTACGTACGGCGCGGGCGGCAGCAACAGGGACCGTACGATTGAAGTGGCTTCACACGTAAGTGATATGGGGCTTGAAGCCATCGCGCATTTGACGTGTGTGGGCGCAGACCCCGCCACGATCGATGATGTGCTTAGCGAGCTCGAAAAACGGGGAATCAAGAACATACTCGCGCTTCGCGGCGATATCCCGCAAGGCATGGACCGATCCAGCGCTTTTGTTCATTACCGCCATGCGAGCGATCTTATTGCAGAAATCAAAAAACGTGACGGTTTCACTGTCGGTGCTGCGGCTTATCCCGAAGCCCATTATGAATCCGCGTCGTTAGGCGCGGATATTGATTGCTTGAAATATAAAGCTGATCAGGGCGCTGATTTTTTCGTCACGCAGCTTTGCTTTGATCAAAACGCAATCATTGATTTTTTTGAAAAAATAGATAAAGCGGGTATTAAAGTGCCAGTCACAACGGGTATCATGCCCGTCTTAAACCCCAACCAGATCATCAGGATGGCGCTTCTTTCCGCCTGTTCCATTCCGGCGTCGCTAAGCAAAATCATCAGCCTATATGGCGAAGATGCCGAATCATTCAAAAAGGCCGGTCTTGATTATGCTGTCAATGAAATCAGCGGATTGATGCAAAACGGCATCAACAAGTTCCATTTGTACGTGATGAACAAAGCCGACGAAACCGAGCAGATTATCAAACGCAGTGGGTTGGCATAAGATTCACGCTTTCTTGTGTTTTTCTCGATACATATCAAAGTCCGCCACATTGATTAATGTGGCGCTTGTTTCTTCGTCGCTGTAATCGGCTTCTTTAAAACCAAAGCTCAGCGTTATACTCTGAGACTTATCTATAAAGCACTTATCGACGGCATACCCGATTTTCGAAGACAGCATCATAGCCTGCGCTTTGCCGTATCCCGGCAGTATCAGCACAAATTCATCGCCGCCCAGGCGGCATACCGAACCGGCTTCCCCCACGTGCTTTTTAAGCATACCCGCTACCATGCGGATCATATTGTCACCGACATCATGCCCAAAAGAATCATTGATACGCTTGAGTCCGTCAATGTCGGCAAAACAGACCGTGAGCGGATGCTTTTCCTTCTTGCTCTGAGCATAGATCTGCTCCAACAGTTCCAGACCGGCGCGACGGTTTTGCAGACCGGTCAATGCGTCAGTTTTCGCCAGCATCTCAAGGCGCTTTTCTGCAAGCTTATATTTTGTGATATCAACAACAGCGGTTACCAAAATGCCTCGTCTGCCCACACGCGCAGGCAGATGCGTCACATTGAAAACACGCCCTGACACATCGGTGTAAACAAATCCTGAACGAGCGCCTGTGCAGTCTTCTGGCTGACCTTTAAGCATCACATCACTATCCGGCCCAAACACGTCGCGAAAAACTCTGTTTTCATAAAGCATAGTCCGGCTTTCAGAATCCCATATAGCAAAGCCCTGACCAACAGTATCCATTGCTTTTTTAATAACAGATATAAAATCGTTATGCGATGAATCGGGCGTCAGCGTTTTATAGACCGCAGCATATCGCTTTATATGAGCGCGAAGTGTAACATCCACCGATTCATCAAACAAATAGATAACAACGCCTTGCGTGCCGTAAGGCTTAACGTATGATGCATAAGCTGCATCTTTTGCGCGTTTAAGGGTCTTCAGTCTTGCGGCTTCCCCGTCCGGGTTGATATCAAAATCTGTACTGAGCATGGGAATGCATACGCTTTTTCTATCCCGCCACTCATCACAAATGATATACCTGCCGTTTCTTTTTTCGTAAAGCACCGCGTTAAAAGCACCCACAGCCTGTGCTGTCATTCGAAGAAATTCCCGCGGCTTGGCCTTGGTGTCAATGTAGACATCGCAAATTTGTGCGATGACATCGTTTTCGTTTTGCCTGCGAGAAGGTTGCAAAGATGTTATCGTAAAAAGCAAAGCAGCAACACCGTCATCATCCAATTTTGACACATAACACTCGGCCTTATAGGTACGGCTTTCAATCAACAAAACGGCGGAAATATGCGAGGTCTCTTCATCAAAATCCATCGATGGCCGATCTTGCATCATTCGAAAAACATCTGTTCCTCTAATTATGCCTTTACGCTCGGCAACAGGATTGGCATACAAAACTCTCCCGTTTTCAGCGGCGGCAACAAAGACAATCAGCGGTATTAAGTCAAAATTCTCAAATTGCTTCATTAATTGATGAAATCCTTTAGCTCGTCTTTTCTTTATACGAATTCAATTATACGCAAAATCGTTAGAAAAAATTGACGAACTGCGCAGCAAACGTACTTTTTTTATTTTCTCGCAAATTTTTAAAAGAATAAAGGAAAAATGATATCTTTTGTGGTATAATATTCGATAATGTGCGTTTGTATGTTTATATGCGTATCCGTTGGGCATTTTTTAATGCACACCGACTTTGATACGACACATCTCCCTATTTATTTCGGCAAACAGTTGACAGCGTTTGCCCTTTTTTTTTGCTTTTTTAGCTTATGAGAATAGGTTTTAAGTTTTAATCGGGTTTTCATCGAAAGTATGGCTATCTATCTTGACGCATATTTTCGTATATGCTATATTAACTAAGTCCTAATTGCCGGTGTGATGGAATTGGCAGACGTGACGGACTCAAAATCCGTTGGTAGCGATACCGTGTCGGTTCGAGTCCGACCACCGGCACCACAGAAGAACGGTTATTTTCCATAGAATAACCGTTCTTTTTTTGCTCAAGAACGCTTGATTCCAAAGAACTCTCGCCTGGAGCTGTTGCTTTTGCCGACTTCTTATGAGCTGTGGTATAGCACTGTCGCATTCTAGATTGCAGTTTTTGCATCCCACAGAGAGATGACATAATAGACATGTCACCGAAAAGCATCATATTGATGTTGAAAAGTTGCTGTTCGGTACAGCATCTTATTTTCTTTTTAACAAACGCTTTATCTTATATTTAAAAGCTGCTGACAGCATTTGTTTGTCTTGTGCAGATAGTCTAATTTGAGCATATCCTTGCCGTATTGCTCATTTGATTCCCACTCCTTGCAAAGAAAACCAAACAATGACTCAAAGCGATTCTTAAAGGAAGAGCTGACACTGTAAAAGCACCACTGCGATATTTTTCTGCATTTGATGATCCCCGCATATTTAAGCCTGTTGAGATGCTTTGAAACTGTGGGTTGTGTCGCATCCATCACTTCCGCAATCATGCAAACACACAATTCATTTTGTGAGATCAGGCTCAATATCCTTAATCGATTATGATCCCCCAAAGCCTTGAATATTTCTGTAAGACTCACCCATATCACTTCTTCCTATATTTCCTAATACCTATATATTATTTTTAAAAACAAAAGTTTATCCGTTATAGTATTTTTAAAATCAGCCGTTTTTTTCGAACCATATTCCTGAATTGGCATATAGTAAATTATCAATACTCTTATAGGAGGTCATATATGAACGGTTTATTTGGTGGAAATAATTCTTGCCTGTGGATAATACTGCTGCTTTGCTGCTGCGGAGGCGGGTTTGGCGATTCGTGCGGATGCGGTAACAAAGGCTGTGGGAACGACTTAGGATGCCTCTTACCGATTCTCTTGCTTTGCTGCTGCGGAGGCGGGTTTGGCGGCTTTGGTCAAAGCGGCTGCTAAAAGATTACATGCAACTTAATCCCATATAGATTCAGAATGCCGGGAGTTTCCGGCATTCTCTTCTTGTTTACATGAGTTGAACCATGCCAAAAGTTTACCCGATCTCATCAGCGTCCTCATATGTGATATCAAACAAACCAACAGGCTTTTATGCACCTGATCTGTTCCGCCCTTAATGCGTTTTCCTCCGGAGAGTTATTATGTTAACCTCGTTAGTGCTCATCAGGCTGCTTATGAGAGTTATGCTCATCTTCGGTTATGCAATTTTATGAGCATTAAAAAAGAGCCTCCATCAGGCTCTCTGGCTTCACCCAATTTGTTTGAGTGCATCCTCAATGAGCTCGGGTTCCGTCAAGTGCAGTTGATTGCCGCTTCGCTTCGCTTGCATCAACACCGACTGCGTGCTGAAGCTCAAATACGTCTTTATGAGTGCTTGTGCGAAATCTTCAACTTTTTGAGCAAGCTGCTTATCGGCGCCAAACGCCATCATCTCTCTCACCGCTGTATCAGAAGAATGTGTGATAAGCACCAACGGAATGTTTGGAAAGCCTTCTTTATGCTTTAGATTCTGTATCAGGCTTTCGTCATGGGATAATATATGCTCTTGCCTGGCCGTCGTTAACGTATTGAGCTTCTTGTATGATCTTAGTATATACGCCTTCGCTTCCGGCGAAAAGGCAGCATCGTCATACAACAGCGCGCTTTTAGCTTTATGCATAAACCCCAGCCGCGTCTTCATAATATTCTCTTTTATACGGCTCAAAGCATCGATGCCGCATTTCTTAAACTCCTCGGGTGTCAGCATCTCTTTAAACCGGTCATTCATGGCTGTGAGCGGATCGATGAGTATCACACCCTTCAATTGATCGGGATAAAGGCGCGCAAATTGCTGAACATATAAACCGCCCTGCGCATGTCCGATCAATACCAGCTTTTCATTATGGTCAAGCAGAGAAAGCAGTGTTTTAAGCTCCCTTGCGATTGTTTCAGGTGTTCTTTTCAATGATGATTTGCTGCTTAAGTTGCAGCCTGCACGTTCATACAAAAGTACAGTATGATATTGCGAAAGCCGCTCTGCGATATGCCACCATTCAGCCATGCACGAGCCGAGTCCCGTCTCAATCACTACCCCGACCCGGCCTTCTCCAAAAATACTATAGACCAGCTTTGCCGATCCCACATTCATTCGTTCTGTCTTCACCTAAGTTGCTCCCGTATTTTTTTGGTATTCTAACGGCCAAAAGAACAATAATGTAACGCTAATATTTAGTCCTTAAAAGTCATGACCGGAACTAACCTTTAGGATAAACGATTTTTGAAATCTTCATATCTGAAAGTACGTACGACTTGGTTTTCGCCGCTCGTTTTACGAATCGCAATAGCAGGCAGCGGCATGCCGTTAAATGTATTATTCTTCACCATCGTATAGTGCGCCATATCACAAAAAGCAAGCCTGTCTCCGGTTTTAAGCGGGCTGTCAAACGAATAGTCGCCTATAATATCTCCGGCAAGGCATGTCGGCCCCGCAAGACGGTACGTATATGGCTTTTCTCCGGGTTTTGCCGCGCCGATGATCTCGGGCCGATAGGGCACTTCGAGTACATCGGGCATATGACAGGCCGCCGATGTGTCCAGTATCGCAATATCAATACCGTTGTTCGTCACTTCCAGCACACTGCAAATCAAATAACCTGTATTCAGCGCCACGGCCTCGCCCGGTTCCAGATAGACCTGCACGCCGTATGTGTCTTTTAGCCGTACCAACTGCGCAATCAGCGTCTCCACATCATAATCATCGCGTGTGATATGATGACCGCCGCCCAGATTGAGCCACTTTAGACCCTGTATATATGGGCCAAATTTCTTTTCCAGACAATCGAGCGTTTTGACAAGTGCGTCTGCGTTTTGTTCGCAGAGCGTGTGCATATGCAGCCCGGATAGGCCGACAAGCGCATCCGGCTGAAAATTCGCAAGTGTTGTGCCCAGTCTGGATCCCGGTGCGCACGGGTCGTAGATGGCATGATCCTGCGTCGAGCATTCCGGATTGACGCGCAAACCGCAGGAACACCCTGCCGCCAAGGCCGCAGGTCCAAATTTTTGCCACTGTGCGATGGAATTAAACACAATATGGCCGCAGATTCGCATGAGCTCCTCCATGTCCTCCTCCTTGTAGGCAGGTGAATAGACATGGGTCTCTCCGCCGAACATCTCGGCACCCAGTTTGGCTTCATAAAGGCCGCTCGCAGCCGTACCCGAAAGATAACGGCTGATCAGAGGATACAGGCTGTGCATCGCAAACGCCTTTTGCGCCAATAGTATCCGACAGCCGCTTTGCTCCATCACGTGTTTTAGCAGCTCCAGATTTTTAACCAGTCTGCGCTCATCCACCACATAGCAGGGCGTTGGCAGATCATGCATCCGGTCTTCCATCAGTCCACCATGACGGGGTCAAAGTTTTCCTTCCATGGCAAGCCCCATTTGTTGAGTGCGTCCATAAACGGATCGGGGTCAAACTCTTCAACGTTGAATACACCCGCTCCGCTCCATATGCCCGTCATGAGCATCATTGCACCGATCATCGCAGGCACACCTGTGGTGTAGCTGATGGCCTGACTGCCTACCTCGCGATAGCATTCCTGATGGTCACAGACGTTGTAAACGTAGTAATGGCGCTCTTTCCCGTCCTTGATTCCCTTAAATATGCAGCCGATATTTGTCTTGCCCACCGTGCGCGGCCCCAGCGACGCAGGATCAGGCAGTACAGCTTTTAGGAACTGTAAGGGAATGATCTTCTGTCCCTGAAATTCAATAGGCTCGATAGACGTCATACCCACGTTTTCAAGGCATTTGAGGTGCGTTAAATAGCTCTGTCCGAACGTCATGAAGAAACGGATGCGCTTGATACCCTTGATGTTGAGCGCAAGACTCTCCAGCTCCTCATGGTGCAGCAGATACATATCCTTTACGCCCACCTCGTCAAAATCGTAAACACGCTTGATTTCCATGGGCTCTGTTTCTACCCATTTTCCGTTTTCGATATAACTTCCCTTGGCCGTGACTTCGCGGATATTGATCTCGGGGTTGAAATTCGTCGCAAAAGGATAGCCGTGGTCGCCGCCGTTGCAGTCGAGTATATCGATTTCGTGTATTTCATCGAAGTAGTGCTTTTGCGCGTAGGCCGAGAAAACGCCAGTGACGCCCGGGTCGAAGCCGCATCCCAAAAGTGCGGTGATACCCGCTTGCTTAAAACGGTCGCGGTAAGCCCACTGCCAACTGTATTCAAACTTGGCCGTATCCGGCGGCTCATAGTTGGCCGTGTCCATATAGTTAGTCTTGGTCGCAAGGCATGCGTCCATGATGGTTAAATCTTGATACGGCAGCGCAAGATTGATGACCACATCAGGCTTAAACGATTCGATAAGCGCGACCAGTTCGTCCACATTGTCGGCATCCACCTGCGCCGTGGTGATCTTTGTCTTGCCGCCCTGAAGCTTCTCCTTGAGCGCATCGCATTTGGACACCGTACGGCTCGCGATACAAATTTCTTCAAACACATCGGGATTCTGGCAGCACTTGTGTATCGTCACACTTGCGACACCGCCGCAGCCGATGATTAATGCTTTTCCCATCGTTATTTTCCTCCTGACGTTGCCAGCGCGAGCAATAATTCGCGCAGTATTTTAAGGGCCGCGGCCGTGGATATACCGCTTGGGTCATAAACCGGACATAATTCGTTTAAATCACAGCCCACGATATTGAGCTGTTTGCAGATAAGAAAAATGGCATCGAGCAACTGCATGAAGCTCACGCCGCCATGCTCGGGTGTTCCCGTTCCGGGGAATACTGAAGGGTCAAGCACATCAAGGTCGATCGTCAAATAGACCGGCTTTCCTTTTAACTTTTCCACAACGCCCTCCAACCCGACAAAATCGAACGGGCGCAGATGCGTATGCCGCTTGCCCCATTCGAACTCCTCTTTTGTGCCTGAGCGGATGCCGAACTGAAATATGCGCCCGTCACCCAATATATCCCACACACGGCGCATCACCGTGGCATGCGAAAGCGTAACACAAAGGTAATCGTCTCTCAGGTCGGTATGCGCGTCAAAATGAATCACATGCAGATCGCTGTATGTCTTTGCCGCCGCACGCACAGCGCCCAACGTCACAAGATGCTCGCCGCCGATCATCAAGGGACGTTTGCCATCACCCAATATTTGCGCGGTCTTGTCTTCGATGGCCTGAAGCGCGAGCTGGGAGTCCCCGAAGCAAAGCTCCAAATCGCCGTCGTCGCAGACCGCGATATCTTCCACATCCGCATCCAAATACGGGCTGTAAGTTTCCAGCGCATACGATTCCGCGCGCATGGTACGGCTCGCAAAGCGCGTGCCCGGCCTGTAGCTCGTCGTGGAATCAAAAGGCGCGCCGAATATCACCGTGTCGGCTTTGTCGTATGGCTTATCGCAGCCTAAGAATGTCATGCTTCCACATCCCTTATGATGTCCTCTACATAGGTTGGCAGTGCGAAGGCCGCCTTATGCAGATTGGTATTGTAATAGCGTGTTTTGAGTCCCAAAGCGTTCCATCTCTTTGCATCAAAGTCTTGTACGGGGTGATACTTTTTCGAAGAAAAGCCAAATAGCCAGTGTCCCGACGGATAGGTTGGGATATGCGCCTGATACAACCGGCTTAGCGGGAAACTCTGCACGATGCGCTTATGAATCTGCCGCACCGAAAGCGAGTCCTCATCGTAAAACGGGTTCTCGTGCTGATTCACAAGTATGCCGTTGGCTTTAAGCGCCTTAAAGCAGTTGCCGTAAAACTCTTTGGTGAAAAGCCCTTCCCCAGGCCCGAACGGATCGGTGGAATCCACGATAATCACGTCATAATGGTCGCTGAAGCGGCGTATAAAACGCAGCCCGTCTTCATAGTGAATGTGAACGCGCTTATCGCCTAAACTGCATGCCACGTTGGGTAAAAACCGCTTGCACACCGACACCACCTCTTCGTCGATCTCCACAAGATCGATATGCTCCACTGAGTTGTAGCGGCAGAGCTCGCGCACCGCGCCGCCGTCTCCCCCGCCGATGATGAGTATGTTTTTAGCTGCCGGGTGCACGGCCAGCGGCACATGCACGATCATCTCATGGTAGATAAACTCATCCTTCTCGGTCAGCATCAGAAAACCGTCGAGTGTGAGTATACGGCCAAACTCTGGTGTTTCAAACACATCGATTCTCTGAAAGCGGCTTTGCGCACAGTAAACCTGGGCATCAACATCAATGGACAGCCCCACATGCGGGGTGTGCTTTTCCGTGAAAACCAGATGCATATGTTATCTTCCTTTCAATACGTTGAGGCGCTGTATGCTTAGATCCTCCGGCCCTGTTAAAGAGCCTCCCTTATCCTTCATATAGCGGATATAACGTAATATCTCTCTGGTAATGCGTTCGCCCGGCGCGAGTATCGGTATACCCGGCGGGTAGCACATCACGGATTCCGCGCAGATATGCCCCGCGCTTTGTTCGATGGGCAGCGATACTTTTTCGGCGTAAAACGCTTCCTGGGGCGTAGCTGCCACTTGCGGGCTGATATATTCCATGCGCATCATGCCGCTTTTGCTGCGTTTATAGCGGCGGCGAATCTCGGCCAGCGCACTCACCAAACGCTCGATATCGCGCTCGCGGTCGCCCACTGAGATATAGGCCAGTATATTGGCGATATCCCCAAACTCCACCTGTATGTCGTACTCATCACGCAGTATATCGTAAACCTCGATGCCCGCCAGACCCGTATCCAGCGTGTTGATTGACAGCTTTGTGGGGTCGAAGTCATATATAGTGTCCCCGTTGACGATCTCGTGCGCATAGGCGTAGTAGTCGCCGATCTCGCTGATCTCCTCCCGCGCGTACTGAGCCAGTGCACAGACCTTATCGAATATTTCCGTACCGTTCAGTGCCAGGTTCTTTCTTGATATATCAAGGCTGGACATCAGCAGATACGAACCGCTTGTCGTCTGTGTGAGGCCGATAATCTGGCGCACATGCCCTGCGCTTAAGCGCTCTCCCGTAACCAACAGCGAGCTTTGCGTCAATGACCCGCCCGATTTGTGCATACTGATGCTTGCCATATCCGCGCCCGCTGCCATCGCGCTCATGGGCATGTCATCACCGAAGTAAAAATGCGTGCCGTGCGCTTCGTCAGCAAGCACCGCCATGCCATGCTCATGCGCCAGCCTCGTAATTTCTTCAATATGCGAGCAGATACCGTAATATGTGGGGTTGTTGACAAACACCGCCTTGGCCTCGGGATGGTTTTCAATCGCCGCCTTCACATCCGTCACAGACATGCCCAGCGCAATGCCCAGCCGCTCATCCGTCTGCGGGTTCACATACACAGGCTCCGCGCCGCAAAGCACGAGCGCACCTATCACGCTGCGGTGCACGTTGCGCGGCAGAATGATCTTATCGCCGCGTTTACACATAGCCAGTATCATGCTCTGCACGGCGGATGTTGTGCCGCTGACCATAAAAAAAGCGTTGGCAGCGCCAAAAGCTTGCGCTGCAAGCGCTTCCGCTTCCCTTATTACTGAAATGGGATGGCAAAGGTTGTCCAGCGGCTTGCTTGAATTCACATCGGCTTCCATGCAGGCGCGCCCCAAAAAAGCCGTAAGTTCCGGATTCCCGCGTCCCTGCTTATGGCCGGGTACGTCAAAAGGCACGACTCTTGCGGCTTTATGATTTTTAAGCGCCTCTAGAATCGGCGCTCTTGTCTGATCGAGTGTGTTCATAACCTTTTTTACCATCAATAAACGTTTTTGCCGCTGAAAATATCGATCATTTCACGCCGAAGGCTACCTGTAATCTCCAGCCTTTCCCGTGGCGGCAGCTCGTGCACATCCTTGTTAAAAAGATAATTCTGCAAATCCAGATCCTTGATGAGCATCTTGGTATGGAACAGATTCGCCTGATAGACGTTAATATCGATCGCGTCATACTTTTCCAGCGTCGGCTCCGCGATGTATTCCTGTATGGATGCCATGTCGTGGTCGATAAAAAGTTTTTTGCCGTTCACGTCACGCGTAAACCCTCTCACGCGGTAGTCCATCGTGATGATATCCGAATCAAAGCTCCCTATCAGATAATCCAGCGTGCGCAGCGGCGTGATCTCCCCGCATGTTGCCACGTCGATATCCACGCGGAACGTCGCGATTGATGTTTCCGGGTGAAATTCGGGATATGTGTGCACCGTGACATGGCTTTTATCAAGATGCGCCACCACGGTATCTCCACGCGTCCTTAAACCCGACATAGATTCCTCAGCAATCAGAAACGTAACGCTTGCGCCCTGCGGGTCGTAGTCCTGCTTGGAAATGCTAAGCACCTGCGCGCTGATCATCTCGGTCACCGACTCGAGTATGCCCGTTAAACGGTCTGAATTATACTGCTCGTCGACATAGGCGATGTATTCACGCTGCTCGCGCTCACTTTTGGCGTAACAGACATCAAATATATTGAAGCTTAATGATTTTGTGAGGTTGTTAAACCCATAGAGCTTGAGTTTTGTTTCCATACGGTCTCGCCTTTCTGTATCGACAAAATAAAAAACGCCTCAAAAATGTGCACATCTGCGCATCCACTTGGGCGTTCAATCCTGTAAAACTTTATTGTTTCCTGCCTTACCGATAAGGTCAAGAATACTTTGTGAGCTTTAAAGGGCAGAGTCTATATAGCAAGGAATTACTTTTACTACTCTTATTGATTGTTTCACAAGTGTGATGTGCTTATTTTTGCACACGGCTATTAAGTAGCCAACTTATAAAATTTGAGTGAATCGCACTCAACCAATAAGGCAACAAAGTTGCCAGTTTCGGCTTTTGACCCGGCTGTCCGTATGGCCTTAATGCTTAAGCTAAGCATGGTCAAAAATTCTTTGCCGGCAGGCGGGTTTCTCCGCACTACCAAAAAAGGCTCAATGCCTCTTTATGCTGCATTAAGCATTATAATGAATGCCAGAATAAAATACAAGATTTTTTTATTTCAACAAGTGTTAAAAATTGTTTCATTTCCCCGTCATGTTTTTTGTGAATCGTCACCTTTTTTATGCGTATCGGTAAGCTCTCTTGAAGCTTCGGCGGACAGGCTTGTCCTCAGCTTTCCAACACTCGCAGCAGCTGCCCTTTTCTTTTTAGACCTCAGCTGTTTCATAATGGAATAGGCCGCCGCGTAAAACACCACAAAAAGACCGCCTGCGAAAAGTCCGGACGCCTGCCCTTCTACAAATGGCATGCTGAAGATGGCAATCGCGATAAGCAGCAGAACAATAGCCGAGGTGTAAGGAAAACCCCAAAGCTGACATTTGCCATCCGGCGGACAGCCATACTTCTTACGAAAACGGATATGTGTCGCCATGATGACCAGATAGGTAAACAGCAGCGCGAACCCGCCAGAGCTGATAAGAAACAGATAGACACTTGGAAAGAGCAGCCCGATACCCAGTGCGGCCAGCATACCGAACCCCGAAAAGAGTATACCGCGGTACGGTACTTCCTTTTTATCCTTGAGCCAATCGGTAGCCATACCCTCATCCACTAATGACCGCATCATGCGCCCCAGACCAAACATCGCCGCCAGCATCGTTGAGAGTATCGCCGTGATCAGCACGATGTTAAGAGCAGTGCCTGCCCATCCGAAACCGCGCGCATCCAGCGCTGCTACAAACGGGCTGGTATCTGCGTTAAGCCCCGCCGTGGGGATAAGTACAATCAGCATGGCTACCGCGATGATGTACAGGCCGACAAGGCTTAGTACCGTATTTCGGATAGCCTTGGGTATCGTGTCCTTGGGGTTTTCGGCCTCAGAAGCGGCAAGGCCGATGATCTCAAAACCCGCATAGGTAAACATGACGATCAGCATGCTGCCCGCAAGGCTGGCAAACCCGCCGGGCATCAGCGGCTCGCTTGTCAGCGCGCCAAAGCCCACAGGCGCATTGCTGGAAAACGCCCCCACGATAAGCAACACCGCAATCACGATGAACAGAACAATGGCCAGCAGCTTGATGGCGGCAAGCCCGCTTTCCAGCTTGCTTAAAGCTTTGGCCCCAAGTAAATTGAGTAGTGTTACCGCGATGATGATAACCGCACCCATCAGCGCCACAGACATACCCGGCAGCCATTGTCTTATCAATATCGAAACGGCCGTGGCTTCACTGGACATTGCGAGTACCATACCTGTCCAATACACCCAACCCACCACAAAACCGGTTCCGCGCCCGAACGCGTTGCTGGCATAGGTTCGAAAAGACCCCGTTGTCGGATTCGACACCGTCATTTCGGAAAGCGCAAAGAGTATAAAGTAGACCATCGCGCCGGCAATAATAAAAGCCAAAATGATTGACGGCCCTGCCGCCCGTATGGCGACCGACGAACCTAAGAAGAACGAGCCTCCTATTACAGTGCCCAAAGTCATCATTGTGAGAGACCAAACAGACAGCCCTTTTTCTTTTTTCACACCAAATATCTCCCAAAATATTCTTGGATCTAAAAAATACGTGCTTTTAATCCTATCATCTTCATGTTAAAGAAATTTAGACATTGTTATTAAAAAACATCGAAGCCCTATGTATATCAAGATTCAAATATAGGGCAAAAAAAGCTGCTGTCTGCATCTCTGTCGGGTTTTGCAAACAGCCCGCAATCGGTGGGTAACTTATTAGTATATCCACATTATTTTCGTTTTATACGTCCTATTTCAAAATAGATGATATTTTCAAACCATTCTTCATCGGCAGTGCCTTATATCATAACCATATAGTCTTCCCGAGTGATATTGATCTTTCCAATACTTTTGTCCGATAGTATGTATCTTTTACCGCAAGCATCCATGCCCCAAAAAAAAGCAACGGTTTCCCGCTGCTTTGCTTGTTAACGAATCTATAGCGCTTGTTCAAGATCATAAATTATGTCGTCTATATGCTCAGTCCCTATGGATAAGCGGATGGTGCTCGGCTTGATACCCGAATCAGCAAGTTCCTTCTCATTCATCTGAGAATGGGTGGTGCTGGCAGGATGGATCACAAGTGATTTGAGATCAGCCACGTTGGCCAGCAATGAGAAGACCTCCAGCTTATCGATAAACGCCTTGGCTTCCTCGGCACCTCCCCTTATCTCAAACGTGAATATCGAACCCGCGCCATTCGGGAAATATTTGTTGTACAGCTCGTGATACGGGCTATCCTTTAAGGAAGGATGGTTCACACGAGCCACTTTGGGATGCTTACTTAAAAACTCGACCACTTTAAGCGTGTTGGCCACATGGCGTTCTACCCGCAGCGACAAGGTTTCCAAGCCCTGCAGCAGCAGGAACGAGTTAAACGGGCTGATGGCTGCGCCCGTGTCGCGCAGCAATGTGACGCGCGCCTTGGTGATATAGGCCGCCGCGCCCACAGCTTCTGTGAACTTAACACCGTGATAACTGGGATCCGGTTCGGTCAGATACGGGAACTTGCCCGAAGCCGCCCAGTCGAATTTACCACTGTCAATAATCACGCCGCCGATCGTCGTACCATGACCGCCGATAAATTTCGTCGCAGAGTGCACCACGATATCTGCGCCGTACTCAATGGGGCGCAGCAGATAGGGCGTTGTAAACGTGTTATCGATGATGAGCGGTATGCCGTGCTTATGCGCGATGTCCGCAATAGCCTGCACATCAATAATGCTGCAGTTGGGGTTGCCAAGGCTTTCAATAAACAAGGCTTTGGTGTTGGGGCGTATTGCCGCTTCAAAGCTGCCGGGTACGTCGGGGTCAACAAACGACACATCAATGCCGAAATCCGCAAACGTGTGGGCGAACAGGTTATATGTTCCGCCGTAAAGAGTATTTGCCGCGACAATGTGGTCCCCCGCGTGTGCGATGTTCTGTACTGCATACGTGACGGCCGCCGCTCCGCTTGCCAAAGCGAGTGCGCCTATGCCGCCTTCCAGCGCGGCGATGCGTTTCTCAAACACATCGGACGTGGGATTCATGATACGCGTATAGATGTTTCCCGGTTCTGCCAATCCAAAACGGCGCTCCGCCTGCGCGGAATCCGCAAAAACATAAGATGTCGTCTGGTAGATGGGCACGGCACGCGCATCGGTCGTTGGGTCTGGCGATTCCTGCCCTACGTGCAGCTGCTGGGTTTCAAACTTAAACTTTCTGTCGCTCATGGCACACTCCTTTTATAATGTATATATTTCATATAAACATTGTATGCATTTAAGTTACACGATGCACTTTTCATTGTCAAGATGATTTTATCATTTTTTCTTTTGATTATTGACCAGCTGCGCCAGAGTAATATTATCAACAACACCGCTGATTGCATCGTTGAGCTGCTTCCAGACGTCGAGCGTGACACACTCCTCACATCGCGGACACTGATTGGGTTCATCCTCCATGCAAGCCACAGGGACGAGACTACCTTCAATAAGCCGCAGTATCATGCCCACAGTATATTCTTCAGCAGGCTTTGAAAGCTTGTAACCGCCCTGAGCGCCACGCGCACTTTTTACAAAGCCTCCGCGGCTCAAAACGGTAATGATCTGCTCGAGGTATTTTTCAGATATCTCCTGCCGCGCCGCAATGCTCTTGATCGTAATAAACTCGTCGGCGGGTGCAGCTGCCAAGTCTAGCATCATCCGCAGTGCATACCGCCCGCGCGTAGAAATTTTCATAAGCGACCTTCCTTTTTATTATTTATACCCGAATTATATAATATGATTAATATGGATTCAATTTATGTTTTCAAAAGCTATCGCTTTGTTGGAAAAACGAGAGAAAAATGATATAATCACTGTAAGCATTGATAATAATACTAAGAAACATGCTTCGCTTTTGAGAGTTCCGTTATCAACCGCAGGCAAGTTGGGCTCTGATTTCCCCATAAGGCTAAACTTTTTAAGGGCTCATCCCCGTGAAGCTCACACCTTGCGGAGTCCGGACAGGGCGAAGCGAACATATCCGAAAAAACGGCGGAAACGATGGCATGAAGGAGAACATTCATGTGTGATATGATCTGCACCCTTCCCAATTGGTCAAAGAACCACCATACGATGCTCGCGAAAAACAGTGACCGCGAACCCAATGAACCCCATGTGATCCGCTATGTACCAGGGAAAACATATGCTGCCGATGAAAAGCTATCCTGCACATATTTAACGATTCCGCAGACGGTCAAAACGAATGCAGTGCTGCTATATAAGCCGGACTGGATATGGGGCGCGGAAATGGGTGTAAATGAACATGGTGTCGCCATAGGCAACGAAGCGGTGTTTACCAAATCCAAGAACGACAAGAAAGCGCTCATTGGTATGGATCTGCTGCGCCTTGGCCTGGAGCGCGGCGATTCTGCGGAAGCGGCGATGGATATCATGATAAAGCTGCTGCTCAAGTTCGGTCAGGGCGGCAATTGCGGTTATACCAAGGATTTTCGTTATGACAACAGCTTCTTGATCGCCGACACCAAAAGCGCATTTATTCTAGAGACATCCGGCAGAAATTATGCAGTTGCAGAGGTCACAGACAAAGCTGCAATTTCCAACAGGCTTTTTATCGGCCGGGAACATATAGAATGCACCGGAATTGGGCCCGGCGAAGATTTTGCACGCCGTTTTACGGAACCGGTATTCTCCTATTTCGCTCAGGGCAAAAAACGCCGCGCGCAGTCTCTGTCTGCCGTATCCCAAGGGCCGGTCAGCGTCGGCCAGATGATGAAAGCACTGCGCACCCACGCAACTGGCTTAGACGGACACGAATTCGAGCGCGGCAGCGTAAGCAGTGTCTGCATGCATGCGGGCGGTTTGATCGGAGATCATACCACAGGCAGCTTTGTGGCCGTACTGCGCGAGAACGCTCCGATGACAATATGGTCCACAGGCGCTTCAACGCCTTGTCTGGCTGCTTTTAAACCTGTATTCTTTGGCATCATCCAATCACCCATTTTTGAGGACGAGTCCCAAGGCCGCGCTTACTGGCATAAACGCGAGCAGCTCCATCGCGCTGTGTTGGCCGGGCATGTCGATGTGCAGGCTCTGCGTAAGCGCCGTGATGAGTTGGAAACCTCATGGATTCAGGAAGAAGAGGCGCTTTTTGAAGACTGTATTCCCGATACCCAGAAACTAGCGGCCTTTGCGGCCAAAGCCCAAGCCGAAGAACAGGCGATGATCGACGATTTTTACACTGAAAAATGGAACGACTTAAGTGGCCATAACCGTTTCTATAATTATTGGCGTAGACAAACTGACGCGTTGAATTCATAGTAATATCAATAATCATGACGAATAATAAATAATTTTGTGACTTAGTCACATAAGGCCAATGGAAACATTGGTATAATAAAACTATAAAACAGGAGGATCTCAACATGCAAAAAGAAGTTTCGTCTTTACTCAATGAACAGATCAACAAAGAACTCTACTCCGCATATCTTTATCTCGATATGGCGAACTATTATGCGGATCAGGGACTTAATGGTTTTGAAAATTGGTTTTATGTACAAGCTCAAGAGGAGCGCGATCACGCCATGCTTATCCGTGGCTACCTGCTCAACAACGATGAACATATCACTCTGTTGGCTATAGACGCGCCCGATGAAGCCTATGCGGATCTTAAGGCACCGCTGACGAAAACTTTAGCGCACGAACAGACTGTGACCGCATCGATCAACAACATTTATGCCGTGGCATATGAGCAAAAGGATTTTCGCACCATGCAGTTTCTTGATTGGTTCGTAAAGGAACAGGGTGAAGAAGAAAAGAACGCCACCGATCTCATTCGTAAGTATGAACTGTTCGGCAGCGATTCCAAGGGACTCTATCTTCTCGATCAGGAGCTGGGTGCCCGCGTTTATGCGCCGCCGTCATTGGTGCTCTGATTACTAAGATTGCTTAAACAAACCGAAAAGCCACTGCTTGGAAGAAACAGTGGCTTTTTTATATGAGTTAAGGTTATTAAATTCATCCGCAGTTTTTAAACACTTATTATTCTGTCTTGATCGCTGCTATCACTTTGTCGGTGATGTCCTCGATCGTCTTTCCGATTTCTTCATCGGGCTGGCGCAGGCCTTCGTCCGTAATGGCCGCAATGGAGGGAATCATGGGCAGTTCACCCAGCAGTGCGATATCCAATTCACTGGAGAAGGTATCCTTAGCGCCCGAGAACAGCTTTATCTGCTTGCCACAATCCGGACAGGTTAAGTAGCTCATATTTTCAACAACCCCGATCAACGGAATATTCATAGTGCGTATCATGTTGACCGCTTTTGCCACAATCATGGAAACCATGTCCTGCGGTACGCTCACAATGACCATACCGCTAATGGGGATAGACTGCATCACAGTCAAAGCCACATCACCTGTTCCCGGCGGCATGTCGATAATAAGATAATCAAGCTCGCCCCAGAACACCTCTTCCCAAAACTGCTTGACTGTGCCTGCTATGATCGGCCCGCGCCATATCACAGGCTGCCTTTCGTCGCTCAGCAAAAGATTCAAAGACATCACGGATATACCATCGGCATTGACAGGGATGATCCCCATCTCGCCCTGCTCCACCTTCGCATCCCTCACGCCCATAAGACGCGGTATACTGGGGCCCGTGATGTCAGCGTCCAATATACCCACTTTATAGCCGCGTGCGCTGAGTTCTTTGGCTAAGAGCACGGATATCGTAGACTTTCCTACACCCCCCTTGCCGCTCATCACACCGATCACACGCTTTATATGGCTGTATGGATTATTTTTAATACCACAGTTATCTTTTGATTTGCACTCGCCTTTAGACGGGCAATTACCGCAGTCTGCCATAGTCAATATGTCTCCTTTTGATTTTGTCATATGCCATGATAGATTCTATTCCCCCATTTACTATTATGTCAATAATAGTGCAGAAAAGACGCAGCTATTTTTATATTGCATCGTAAATCTGCAAGCTTACTTAAAAAACATCGTACTATTTATGTTTTCGTTTAAGCTTTGCCCACAGCAATATGATAATCTGAGCCGGTATGCCGATCATAAAAATGAGCCATATGTTATTCACATCAAAAGTTAAATACAACGATAAAAGAATGCTCCATATGAGACAGGTAATGATAACAAAATTAACAAGGCGTTTCCCCCATATAGAGTTAAATATCAGTAAAACCACACAGGCCGCAGGAATGGCATATATGTAGATCATCCATGCCGGATGAATGAATTCAAGCGAAAACAACCCCATGATAACAAACAGTATCGTAGCAATCAGAAAAACAAGCGATGCAGATAACAGCGTGATGATTAGATCATTTCGTTTTTTTAGCTTATGAAAGGTTTGGATGATGCTCTGACTTTTTGTGTGTTCTGCCGTCAGCAGATAATCGACTGTTACCGTAAAGATATCTGCTATTTCTTTTAATACAGTCACATCGGGGACAGATTCTGCCCGTTCCCATTTAGAAACAGCCTTATCTGAATAATTCAATTTTTGTGCAAGCTCAGTTTGGGTCCAGTTCATTGATTTTCGCAAATCGATGATATTCTTAGCAATAACAGGCTTCAAATCGACCATGAAGCGATAAGTCACCCCCAAATACATTTTTTAAAGTATAACATATCGTACAGTGACAAGCAAATAATACAAACACGCCTAAATCCCGCTCTACCGGTAGTAGATTTTCCATAGATTCTCTCTACTGCCCAAGGAACTACTCGGAGAGTGCCGTTATGATTGCTATAGAGTGACTATTCGAGCTCATTATTGTATGGTATCAGTGTTGTGAAAAATTTGCTTTTTTTATTATTAGGAAAAGCCTAAAAACCTTTCATCAGTTAGGAGATTTAGATTATGGACCAATTTGTATTAACCTGCTGCTCCACAGCAGACATGAGTGCCGAATACTTTAAGGAAAAATCCATTCCTTATGTGTGTTTTCATTTTAATATGGACGGAAAGCAATATCCTGACGATCTGGGTAAATCGGTGCCATTTGACGAGTTCTATAGCAGAATGGCTGCAGGGTCGCAGCCCACAACCTCACAAGTCAACGTGGATCAATTCAACGAATTTTTCGAACCCTTTTTAAAAGAAGGTAAGGACATTATCCATGTCAGCTTATCATCTGGTATCTCCGGTACTTACAGCTCAGCGAATACTGCCAAACAGCAGCTGCTTAAAAAATATCCCGAGCGAAGAATTGAGATCGTGGATTCCCGGGGTGCATCCTCCGGCTATGGACTGCTAATGGATATGCTCGCAGATCAGCGTGACAGCGGCGTATCTTATGACGAGTGCTTATCGTGGGCGGAAGATAACAAGCTGACTGTTCACCATTGGTTCTTTTCAACGGACTTGACGTTCTATATAAAGGGCGGAAGAATCTCTAAAACAGCCGGCTTTATCGGCACACTGCTGGGCATCTGCCCGCTTCTTAACATGGATGCGGCCGGACATCTCATTCCTCGGGAAAAGATCCGTTCCAAAAAGAAAGTCATTAGAGAAATCGTATCCAAAATGATAGAGCATGCCAAAGACGGTGCGAATTACAGCGGAAAGTGCTTCATCTCGCATTCCGCATGTCTGGAAGATGCACAAGCCGTGGCGCAGCTGGTAGAATCAGCATTCCCCCGCCTCAATGGCAGAGTTTTAATCAACAGCGTGGGAACCGTGATCGGTTCGCATACCGGCCCCGGTACAGTGGCTTTGTTCTTCGTCGGCGATAAAAGAACGGACATTAAAGGGGTCTAAAATGAAAAGGCTTACCTATATTATACGAGTCATAACGGTAGCCCCGGTTATGGCGCTTGTTATGCTACTCATTTTATATCTGAAAAGCCCTGCTCTGTTTGGCAGCCCTTTGCATTTTGCGCTGCTTGTTTTATTTCTGGTCGTTCTGCCTTTATCGGCTTATCCATTGCAGCCGCTAATCAAAAAGTTTAAAGACAAGGGGCGTGAAGGCCAAAGAACGCTCGCTATGATCTTTGCTGTTGCCGGCTATGTTTTAGGCTGTCTCTTTGCACTCATATTCGGTGCGCCCAAAGATGTATTGGTCATTTTCTTATCCTATTTGCTTTCTGGTTTTTTTGTCGCGCTTATTAATAAGCTTTTTCACTTTAAAGCAAGCGGACATGCGTGCGGCGTAACGGGCCCATTTCTTCTACTGGTTTATTTCGGGCATCCTATCGGCTATATCGGCTTTGCGTTTCTCGCTTTGGCTTGGGCGTCCAGCCTGTATATGAAGCGTCATACAAATTTGCAGCTTGCCGCCGGCGGCGCGATACCATTTGCCGCTTTGTGCCTTTTGTTTATCATATCTGTTGCCTGAAAGATTTATTTTCATATTGATTTGAACCAAAAGCCGCGTTTTCGTTAATGAAGATGCGGCTTTTGGTATTACTCAATCCTCCTAGCAAGTATTTGCCGACACTTTCACCCTTGACTTATTCGTCTTTGATTGCCTGAGCTGCGAGACATATAAAATGCTGATGCACTTCGTGCCATAAGCGAACGACTGCAAACGCAAGAGAATGAGAAGTAATAAATTATGCTAGAATATACCCGTTAGAAAATGGATATATTTTATTTATTCATTGCGCACTGTATCGTGGAAGGCCGTACGCTCAAATATCCGGCGGCGAGTATGTGCTGCGTGCAAAACGCGAAACACGTGCAATATGCGCGGGCTGCGGACGCCGCTGCGGCGGGCACACGTTATTTAAACGATCAGACAGAAGAATGATTGGGCTGTCTTAAGGAGAAATTCGTTGCTTAGAAAACAAATTGTATGCGCTTTCATTTCCATTCTCATAGTTGTTGGCCTGCTTACGGGCTGCAATATGTCCTCATCCGAATCCAACACACCTAAGCTGACATATAAGCCTGCCGTCAGCGCTTCTATGACACCAGAGCCTCCCCCGCCACGCGTTTTAAACATAGAAGCTATGACGGACATTTCTGTTGCAGCCGAGGACCTCATTGACCCTTCATCAGAAATCAGCAAATACTTAGTTGATATTTATCACCCTGATAAAGAGCTGTATAATGCGGTATTTCGCGCTGTTCAACAGCATGAGGAGCAGTTTGATATGACTGCTTTTGATTTGCCCTTTGAACAAAAAGTAAGAACTGTGGAATGTCTCTACAGTGAAACCGGTTTTCGATTCTATTATTTGGATCGCGTTAAGTGCTATGAATCGGAGAACGGCCAATTTGTCAATTTTAAATACACTGACGACATAGAGCAAATCGGGCCGAATCTGGAAACATTCTATGCAAGGCTGTCTCATCTGCTTCATAATGTCGCACCTGAAGATGGCACCGATATGCAAAAGTATTTTGCCATGTTTCAGTATCTTTGTGATCATGCCGACTATACGCCCGATATAAGCGATATCACCACTATCAATCCATACAGCATTATCAATAAAGGTGTTGGTACTTGTGGCGGATTCGCCATTCTTATGGAATATGTGCTCAGCAGAGCGGGCTTAACCATTGAATACGTCTGCAATGAAGCCCACGCTTGGAACATGATTCAGCTCAACGATAAATGGTATCATTCTGATGTCACCTTTTGCATCGGATCTGCAGGCAGCTACACCGATGCTATCAATACCATATTGATGGATGATGAGACACGAAAAAGCAACCTCGCAGAAAACGGTGTGGAGCCGGTAAATATAATACTTGGTTATCCTCATGATAAAACGGTTTTACCGCCTGTGTGTACAGATACCGGCTTTCTCCGGTACAGCAGTATTTATGAAAGCCACGCGCTTGATATAAAAAACAGCCGTATTTATTTCAGCGATATGGGATATATCAAAGCCATGGATCTGGACTGCACAGACGAGCAGACGCTTACGGAAGACTTTGCCGCCGATATGGTCTGGTTCGACGGTGCGCTTTACTATCTGAGCGGATACGACGGCAGTCTATACAAGCTTGTTCCCGGCTTGGAAAAGGAGCTTATCGACAACGAGGAATGGTATGGATATCTGACCAGAAATGGCAGCATTCTTAATTATTCGCCGGGCGCAGAAGACAGCGAATTCAAAGCTCTGCCGCTGCTGTCTCCCAATACTAGTGAAATAACTTTTGCGAATAAATTTGAGTCCTTTCAGATCCCTCGCAGCCGAAGCTTTAAATTGGACATCGAATTCTCTGAGCCGATGGATACCTCAGCCGATTGGAATCGATTCGTCTATTTGACGGATGATAATAACAATGCCATACCTCTACAATTTGTCTGGAACAAGGACGGTAAAACATTGTCTGTACGTCCGGTCGATCTCATTTGTGATTATTCCGGTGTCACAATCAGTGTCATGAGCGACTCCCCTGCCGCAAGCGGACGGGTTCTTGGTCTGGCAAGCGCGATGCATATCGACATCGTATCGGAATTCTAATTTTAAACAATATCAGATGTCCCATCTACCACAAATTAAAATAGGTATTCCTACCTAAGTTGTCATTATTTTCTGTATATGATAAAATGCATTATAAATTTTCTATGAAAGGCCAAATCATGTATGAGCAAGAAAAAGTATTTATTGTTGATACCTATTGTGCTCTTAGTCTGCCTGTGTCTTTTTGAATATCTGTTTTTTACAAATCAGATTTCGAGCATGCAAAGCGAGAGTGCATCATCTTCCGTACAAACCCCGCTGGATATCGTTCATTTCGATAACGCCAATTCAAGGGACACTTACTTTAACATACACAATGTGAAGGCGGCACAGCAGGTGAGCAATGGCGAAGGAATCAAGGTGGGAATATTGGATCATTCCTTTGCTGTAAAAAAGCACGATGGGCTTTATGCCGGCAGTATGGATTTTACGAATAATCCATCTGGTATGAACTATGACGAATCACACGGATATTGGATGGCTTGTGTGCTTCGGGAAATTGCGCCGAAATGTGAAATTTATGCCCTTTGTACATACAGCGATAGTGAAATGGCAGAAGTCAAAAATATAGTTGAGGCCATCGACTGGGCTATTGAAAATGATATTGACATTTTGACGTACTCAGGAGAAGCGTTCACGGATGGGTACAGAGCCGACATAGACGCGGCAGTGGACAAAGCCGTGGAAAACGGCATTGTCACCACCTTTATTCATTATGATAATCCCAATAACATCTGGCCTGTTGGCTTGTGGCCGCTCAATTCGGAAAAGATGAGCAGAGACGCGGACCTCAACATCTTTCCGTATGATTACAACACCTTCTTTGTCAAAAACTATATTGAATACATGGCTGAGACCGACGCATTCAAGAGGAGTCAAATGATGCCGATATTCATGTCCATTTCATCCACTTCACCGGTGACAGCTGGTTTTGTGGCGATATTAAAATCCGTCAATAATAACTTAACACCCCAAGAATATAAGGATATTCTCATAAACACCAGCTATTCAATGGATTACTACGACTATTGGATGGACCGTCAAATCAAGAGCGAACGTGTCGTCGACATCAAGAAAGCTCTGGATTTTATAATGGAAAACAAACCGTAAGCTTACGCCATGACGCTTTCCAGCAGTTCTTGAGCCGAAAACTCAGGCTGCTTACAGGCAAAATTTTCGCAGACGTATCCCGCAAAGGGTGCGTCTGTTTTATATGCGGCTGCATGCGGCATAAGCGCATCCATATGCACGCTCCTGTCATACCATATGACGGTGGTGAAAGGATCATACCGTTTTTGCAGCGTTTCGTAGCTTTTTGCCGCTTCAGCGTTGTCAGCAGCAGCCGATATCACAATCTGGCGATGCGGCTTTTCAAGGAGCATAACGGCGCTAAGCAGGTGGATATGAGATGCGGGCGATGCGGTCGCCTGAGGCAATAGTTTGGAAATCGAGGTATCGGCTTCACTGCGCCAGTTTGTCTCGCCCGTTATGTGATACAGGCGTATCAGCGCCATCACAGCGCATGAACTGCCCGAAGGCATCGCACCGTCATATTCGTCAAGCGGACGCATAAAAAGGCCTTCCGAACCGGCTGACGACATAGAAAACCCTTTATCGTCCTGGAACAGCCGCAGCATGGAAGACGCGAACGCCGTTGCTTTTTCGATATATTCCAGCTTACGTGTGGCCGTGTACAACGCGATCAGCGCGTTGATCATGTTCGCGTAATCAGCGAGAAAAGCCGGACCTCCCGGGCTGTCCATATACGTTCCGCAAGCAAGCCTGTCCCCTTTGGTCATGTTCTGTAATATAAAATCTGCCGCTTTCTCTGCGCTGCGAATACACGCGTTGTTATCCAACGCCATACCCGCAATGGCCATGGCTTCAATAGCCAAGCCATTCCATGCCGCGGATATCTTTGTGTCCTTAAACGGCGGTATACGCTTTTTGCGTATGTCATAAAGCTTACGCAGCAGAGCCAGATCCGCCTCGTCCGCCATACCCGGCACGTTGATGCGGTTGATAATCGATCTGCCTTCAAAGTTACCCTTGGGTTTTAGCCCATAACGCCCCTCCAAACGCAGCAGCTCGTCGGCACTGAGCGCATCTTTAAGCTCGTCATAATGCCAAACGTAGAACTTGCCTTCCTCCCCTTCCGAGTCTGCGTCCTCAGCGGAACAGTAGCCGCCCAAGGCGGTTTGCATATCATTCATCAGATAGTCCGCGATATTTTGCGCGACAAAGCGGAAAAGCTCCGTTTGGGTGGCGGCATAGCCTTTGGCATACGCTTGCAGCAGCAGCGCGTTGTCATAGAGCATCTTTTCAAAGTGTGGCACCAGCCATCTCTCGTCCGTCGAGTAACGTGCAAATCCCCCGCCGACATGGTCGAATATACCGCCGCGGTACATATGCACCAGCGTCTGAGAAACCATATCAAGAGATTCGGCGCGCCCGTTCGCCCTCCAGTCCGCAAGCAAAAATAGCATATAGTGCGGCATGGGAAACTTTGGCGCGTGCGAGAAACCGCCATGTTTTGGTTCATACATGACTGATAGATCATGGTAACCGGCCTCAAGCAGCTCGCTTATGTCTGCCGCTTCGCCTTTATCCTGCGCTTTGGTAAAATGCTTGACGATTTTATCGCTCTGTGTCAGCAGCACTTTGCGGTCTTTTTTCCATAACGCGGCCAGTTTGGATAATAGCTCGACCAGCCCCATGCGTCCGTACATGGTGTGTAGCGGCAGGTACGTCGCCGCGTAAAACGGCTTCTTATCGGGTGTCATGATAACGGTGAGCGGCCAGCCGCCGCTGCCTGTCATGCCCTGACACACCTCCATATACACCGCGTCCACATCGGGGCGCTCTTCCCTGTCAACCTTGATGCTGATGAAATATTTATTGAGAATCGCCGCGGCTTCCTCGCTTTCAAAGCTCTCGTGCGCCATTACATGGCACCAATGGCATGTTCTTAAATGGAACCACGTTAGCTATACCCAATAGATAAGAAGATCGGCTTATCTTCCATCTTTGCTTTTTCGAAAGCTTCATTACCCCAAGGGAACCAGTCAACAGGGTTATATGCATGCTGCTGTAAGTATGGAGAACTTTCATTTAGCAATCTATTGGGTATTCCTTTTGTGTTCACGGCATCACCTCCTTTTTGATTGGTTTATAGGTAGTATTAACTTTTCTCCGTTTTACAATCCTTTCTTTCCTAAATCATTTATCAACTTAGAAATCAAAGCATCGATTTCGCTAATACATTTAATTTCACTTCCATATTACGCACATCATTCAAAATGTCAGAATTTAATCTAAACATAGAATCTGAAACCAATTCTATTTTTTTTATAATATCTCGCCTATAAATACTATCCTCCCCATTGTTTGATATAAAAACATGAAGTGACTCCATATCGTCTGCTTTTTCTATTGCATTGTATTTATATTTGATTTTTATATACTCTGATGGGTCAAACCAATTCACTTTATCGAATGTACTTTGTATAATTCTTTCATTGACATGATTTGCTGAGCCTCCAGCATCGTAAGCTTTATTAAAGAATTCTTCATCTGTCATTTTTTTGTATCCGTATAAAGCATGTTTGTTTTCAAAGAAGATTAAAATCATTTTATGGGTCTCGGTTAACCAAGCACATCTACCATGCAATATCGCACAGTAAGTATTTTTTATCCCTGCCATAATCGTAATTACTAAACCGGTCACAAGTCCTGCAAATAGATTAGCAAAAATTGATGAAGAAAATGAGTTTCCCATATCACTGTAATGTTTTGATAGCAATAGAGTGATGATAACTAATGTGATAATAAATACTGTAAACCAAAAATGTGGGAAAAGTGAAATCGTCTTAATAAACATAAATATTTTCTTTATTTTTCGTTTGTTTTTATATTTCATTTTGACCATCCTTTTGACTTATTTATGTATAAAAAACAGTTGTTGCTTAACTTGTTTATTTGAACTTTACTTCAATATTTATTCTGTTGTCCTTACGTGTCCAAATAATACAATCAATTATCGACTTGTAAAGATCGTTCTTTTGTCTGTCTGACAGTAAGCCGCCGCCGCCATTCATCTCGTTTTCAAATTTCTCTATCAGTTCATAAAGGTTTTTAATAGTATCAACGCTGTAGTGTCTTTGCTCAATTTTCAGCATCTCAATCTGATCATTAATTGCTGTAATTTCAGATTCATTTTTTTCTTTTCTTTCTTTGAATTCCTTTAATGTGTATGCTCCCCCTTCAAAAGCATCGAGTATCCTGCTTAGAGCCTTTTGTTTATTTGATCTTTGGATTTCAAGCTGCTCAAGTTTACTATCAACATCATTTTTCTTTGCGTCAACATTTAAGCTTTTTATCTTTGTTGCTAATTCCCCTTTATATTGCATGATTTCTCTATTAACAGTATCGTAAATGATGCTTGTTAACATGCCGTTGTTAGGGCACTTTTCTCCAATTGGACTTCTGTACCAACAAGGTTTGAGGCTCTCAGGGTTTTTCCTTTCTGGTCTGTAGTAGAATGTCATAGTATGACCACATATCCCGCACTTCACCAATCCGCTCAACGGTCTTACCTGAGCAGGTTTTCTTTTTGGTACTTTAGTTAAGCGCGAAGCAAATAGAAGCAGCTTCTCATGCTCTTCAATTGTTTTTATAGGTTCATGACAATTCTCTACGACTACCCACCGATCCGGTGGTAACTGCTTATACTCTTTTGCATCTGGATTTCTTTTCGCATGCCCATCACCAACAGATTTGTTAGCTACAATCCTTCCTAAATGCGTTTGATCTACCAGTAGTCTTCCTATTGTTACCCCATGCCAAATACCGTTTTTGGGAGAAGGAACCCCTTGTCTGTTCAACTCCCATGCAATTTCTGACGGTGTTTTCCCTTCATTAATAACAGCTTCGATGATTTTTCTGTAAATTCTAAGCTTATCATCATTTACTACAAGTCCCTTTTTATTAAACTTATCACCCCATCTCTGGTATTCATAGGGATATGGCGGTCTTCCGTTTGTCCACATACCCATTCTCGCTCCTACCTTTTTCCCTTGAGATAGTCGTTTTGTTATTTTTTTGTATTCTTGCCGTGCGATAAATCCTTGAAAGTCAACTGTGAATTCATCATGTTCATTGTTCAAATTATAGGTTTTGGATGGGGTGACAACCCATGTATCGGTTTTTGAAAACGCTTTTTTAATCGTTGCCTGATCACCTTCATCACCCCTTCCAAGCCTATCGTAGTCTACTACACAAACAGCATCGTAGATTTCATTTTTCACATCATATAGTAATCTCTGAAAAACAGGTCTTGCATGGATACTATCACCGGAACCAATTTCGCAAAATTCAACATACTTCCATCGCTTTTCTAAGCAAAGGTCTATCAGAATTTTTTTATGCTTTTCAAGGTCTGAATCAATATCTCCCCTTGATTTTCGTAAATATAAAGCCACATAATTTATTTCTTTCTGATAGGTTTGCTCCATACTGTGCGATGTATCCTTTCATGTTATGTATCCATAATATCAGATAGCTGTTTTTTATTCTACTTGATATTTTTTATGATCTGCGTAGCAAGAGCTTCCAAAGCCGTATCACTGGGTTTATTGCTCTTACACGTTACCATATAAGTCTTACCATTCTGTTTAACTATCGTACTGGTTGATGCATGTTCGAATATTTTTCCGTGGTTCTTTCCATATTCGTCGTGCTGTACGTTATACGAATTAGTTAATACATTCAAACCATTTATAGCATTGTTCTCCTTGTAGTTTATTTGTTAACCAAAGAGGTGCACCCAACTGTCCCGCTAATTGATACTAAAGAATCAATGCTTGTATATTTTTTTTATTTTGGTTTAACATAAATACTGTCTCTTTATCATTTGACAGACAATTATAAAAAGAGCAGTATTTATCGATGTTGTAGCCGTTTGGCTTTTTTTAATAGTCGCTTTTTTAGTTACTTACATATACTTTCAATCCTTTCCTTATTAATTTCAGATACAACAGAATATCGGATTGAGAATATAACGTCAGGTTAAACCCACGCTTTCTAAACCGATAAAGCCAATCTTTGCAATTGCCGTTACAATTTAATTGATATAGTCCCTTTAAAATAGGCAAGCAAAAAATTTCATAAACCCACTTGTTAACAAATATAGGTAGGTTCAATGAATTTGATTCGTAGCCTTTTGATTGTTCGATTTGATATTGCTTCTGTAATAAAGCAATTTTCTTTTCGTGAAGCTCATTGAAGTAATCTGGTAGTTGAGCTAATACAGCGCATACATCGTGTACCAGTTCCATTACTGTAATGTCTTTTCGAACTCTCAAATATCGGAATTCTATCCTTGTACTTGCCGGATCAAGTCCGTTACTCTCTAATTTCTTGTCATATATAGCAAGAGCTTTAGAGCGTGTGTAACTATAGATACTCCGCTTTTTACAATCATCGCCGATGTTTTTGCAGTTATTTTTGCTATTGTTATAGCAAGCCCATAATGCTGATAGATAAGCATTGATCTTGAAACATTGTTCAAATGGTATTGTAGTATCTACAGCAATATCAACCCTACCAAGTTGGTATTTGCTAATGTGTAAATCTTCCAGTATCCACTCAAAGACTTGTTCAAAATCAGATAAGGTATATAAGCGTTGATCCAAAAATTTGTTTGGATTGATCGCAAATATCGTAGCTCCGTTAACTGTCTTCACAGACTTAATATACGGTCTTTCACTTATCTCAGCGTCACGCAAATAAACATCATCTCGACTGATGATTTCAAAAGTATGTACCATAACTTTGAATTGCATGCCACGGATTCCATTGTTATTCAGTTGTTTGTATTCTTGGGATTGCAGATTTTCTAACACGTTATTAACCTCTTTCTTATAACGCATTGAAAACCTTAGCTAATGAAGTTCAAAATTTATTGCGATCTATACTTGACATATTCATCATATCGTGGTATAATCACGCTCGTTAAATAGATAAATCCCAAACCTCATATTCAATTAGCGAGCTACCTAAATGGTAGCTTTGGGTGCATATCCCCTTAAGAATAACCAAACTATACTTTATCATAGACAATTGCACTGTGTCAACATATATCCTGAAATATTCTGTACTTTTTTTCCCAGTGGTTTTTTCGGTGTTGTGTTTTGGTCTGAATAGATACAAATATGTACTGAGCAGTTCCCAACACCTAACATCGTCTCAGGAAATGTAAATACACCCCCATACACAAAAAGCGCATACAAAGCCATATACACGCTTCTAAGAGGTTGTTTCTGAGCATTAAGGGTAGCCTCGTCCATCTCTTTGAAAGCCTTGGTTGGCTCTTATACTGCCTTTCATAGCTCTCCATGATTAATGTTGTTCCATGCCTGACACACAGCTTATAATCCCATTTTCTTTACTCGCCGATAGAATGTATTCGCTTCTAAACTCACCCGTTTCATGGCTTCTCTCGCTGTGATTTCGCCGCCGCGCCATTGAGCACATACTTTCCGCATTAAAGTCTCGTCTACAGCCAAGGGCTTTCTGCCCGTGTATATACCACGCTTCTTTGCTAATTCGATTCCTTCTCGTTGCCGCCCCTTTATTTTAATTCTTTCTTTTTCAGCCAGATATGCAAGCAGTTCAAAGACTATATTTGCAATTAGAGACTTTTCAAGATCGGTTTTATTGGTTGTGTTAAGGATTGGTGTATCAAGAACTACGATATCTACTCCCATGTTTTGAATATCACGCCATTCTTTTTTGATTTGCTCCATATCCCGTCCTAATCGATCAAGCTCCTTTACGATTAATGTATCTCCTGTACGCAGTGTCATTTTCAATGCTTGGTATTGTTCTCTATTGAAAGTTTTACCACTGACTTTGTCTTCGTAAACACGCTCGATTTTAACGTTATTTACTCGCTGATATTCAGTAAATGCTTCATACTGTCTTTCCGTATTTTGATCTTTACTCGAAACACGAACATAGCCTAATAACATTGTGATATCCTCCATAGATTTGTTGCTTCAAATATATCACTATGTCATATGGGTGTCAATATTTTATGACATGTTTCATTATTTGTTTTTTTACCCTATTGCCATACGCTACTGACCATTTATAAGTGTCTCATTAGGGTTTACCCTATTGAAATATTTGATTTAGATAATATCATATGCGTGTTGCGATTATTGTATATTTGTGTTAATATTTGTATATATAATTTTTAGGGGAACTTATTATGTCAAATAGAAAAATATCCTCTGAGTTGTTCTCTTCGCCATTAAATATAAATATCGAATGGTCTGACAGTTTCATTGAATGGCTGCGTGTAAATGAAACAACAGAACCGAAGACTTTAAAACAAATGCAACAGATGCTTACTGATCTTTTCTCATTAACACTTAATAATTCAAAGAAACCTTTCAACCTTTTCACGTTTGAAGACTTAAAAGCTTATACAACTATGCTTGAAGATTTCAATTATTCACAAAAAACAATCGATAGACATATCTCTTGGATATCAAGTTTTAAAGATTATCTTATATCTCAATATAGTGAATCCTTCCCCTCAAATTTTTTATCAGATTATGATAAATTGAGAAAGCCATCAAAAACAATACCTAAAGGACAACCTTTTGATTTAGTGCAACTTAGCCATATTAGAAAATATAGGGATCATGATCCAAAGTCAGAATATTGCTTCGAATTATTTTTTCAGTTAGGCATCGACAAGAAAGATGTTGCGTATTGTTCACCGCAAAATCTGGATAGACAGCGGTGGGTATTCAAAAGACCAGATGGAACAGTAATCCCAATAAACAATGGTTTAATTGAGATAATTAAAGACACCGAAGATATCGACAACCTAACCATATCATATGAAATGGTAAATAATTATTTTCGAAATATTGCTACCTATCTGAAATCAAATAATCAATACTCAAGGAATAGAAACATAACCCTTTATGATATTGAAAAGACAAGGGAGAGATTTTTTCATCATTGCCCAAACTGTAATTTAATATTTGAAACTTTTTCAGATAATTGGGTTTTAGCCAAGGCAGATATTGATAATAAGTACCATCTGGTTTGTAATGTATGTAAAGGGAAGCCACAAAATGAAGATTGATATAGTAACTAATATAGAAAGCTCATTACCTAAATATGTTATTAAGAGTAGCGAATCATCCCTTATTGTTTCTATTGAAAAGCCTATTACTGAAACAATGAACTTTTCTCGCAATGACAATAAGCAGTATGAAGAATCTTATATTGAAAATGGTGAATTTCCTGAAGGTAAAATCTATAAAGAAGGTTCGCAAAAGAGTATTTTAGTCAATGCATATGAACGAAGCACATCATTACGAAAAGCATGTATTAAGAATCAAGGTGTAACATGTTGTGTTTGTGGCATGAACTTTAAAGAGACCTATGGTAACTTGGGTGATGGGTTTATTGAGGTGCATCATTGTGTTCCTTTAAAAAATATCGGACGCGATTATAATGCAACTGTAGACGATCTTAGACCGGTATGTTCAAACTGCCATTCAATGTTACACAGAAATCGAGATGATAATCTAACTATTGAAGAATTGAGAATTATATACCTGTCAAATAAATCTTCGGAGTGACGTTCGGTAGACCTCATTTTATGAATAAAGACAGTTTGCGTAAGGATTCGGTTATATGCTGTGAAATATTGATAATACTGTGTTTAAAGATGGTTCATGAGATTAAAGATTACTGAGTGAATCGCTAATAAGTCCATTTATTTCTTCGGTTCGGTGTTCAAAATTATTCAGAATATCAATAAACAATAGATATAAGGAGTATGAGTATGACACAACATGACTTTAATAATCAAATAATGGATTTGCTTGGAAGACTGGGCGAACAGGTTGAAAGCCACGAATCAACTCTTAAGGTTTTAAAAGAGTAGCCATTGCAGAAGATGATCATATTGTAGTGTTATTTGTTAGTGTGACGGATTAAAGGATCAATATATAATGAAAGAGAAAAAGTATTTATTAATTTTTTTTACTCTACCAGTAGTAATCATAATTATGTTTTTATTCGATGGTTTTATACCATTGGGCATTCAGCTTCAGCGAAGTGATTGGCTTGTTTTTTGGGGAGCTACTCTGGGTTATGTGGGTACTATTATTCTCGGTTGGCTTGCTATTAAACAAAACAGGAAAACAAACACCCTAAATGATGAATGGCAAGCAAGATTCATTGAATTAAATAAAAAATCTCTGGAATTAAGTCAGCATTTAATAGAGATAGAAGAAGAGAGACAAACTCCCTATATCACAATTGATGAACAAAGTGACTTGTGTGTATATTTATATCCAGAAAAAAATCAGCAACATCAACAGTTACGAACAAACGAAGTTCTTTCCTTTGAAGGTTCTATCAATGAAAGCAATGGTACAATCCCAGTAAAGTTATGCTCATTTGAGATAAATATCAAGAATGTAAGCAAGACCAACATTAAAAGTCTTTCAATAATGAACTTCTTTGCTGCCATTAATGGTACGTCTTTAAAGGTCAATTATGGTAGGTCAAGCAGATTTAGTAGTCTATTGATTGGAGAACAAAAAAAGATTTTATATATCGTTCAAAAATATTACGATAGAGAAATTGATAATAATGAGGAGAATTTGGTCAATTTAGATGGGCGAAGCTTGCCAATTGTTAATCTTCAAGTAGTATTTGAATTGAGAGATTTTGTTGGAAATAAATACGAAGAAAAAGTTCATATCAGTTGTCCTTCTTTGAGGCAAGTAACTGGATGGGACAACGTATATTACGCTAAGCTATCACAAATGATTGAACATGTAAAAAAGACGAAATAGTCTATCTGGTTCTATTTTGCTACATGACACCAGTGGCAGGTCGCATAGCCCACCGACAAAAACACAGGCTTGTCTTCGGCTTTGGCTTTATCGAAAGCTTCTTTGCTCCACGGATACCAGTCTACGGGGTTTTGCGCGTGCTGGCGCAGATAGGCAGACTGCTCCTTGGCTAGGCGGTTGGTATGTGTCGTGGTTTCACTCATGCAGAAATCTCCTCGTTTTTACTGAGACTCTATTCTACCATTATTATTTAAAAAATGCCGCAAAAATATAGAACAAACTGAATAAGAAGTGATTATTCAATGATTGTGGTGAGCATATAAAGGAATTAAGACTTCACGCAATGCAGGCTAAGAGCGTTTACAGTATCATGCGACAGGAACAGCGCAAATAGTACCACGCAGGGCGCACGACATTGACCGATAAACGAGCAAAGCGGCAGGCGAAAAAACGCCCGCCGCGCTATGCGGTGAATAGGTCATTCAAACAAATAATTTTACAGCCTTTACTTTCATAGTAACGCAGCATCTCGTCAATTTTCCTTTTATCATAACTGGTAATGCAATCTGATAGGACGTTAACGTCATAATTTGCTCTGCGTAAGTTATAACAGGTTGATTTAACGCAAGCAACAGCATCTGCCCCTGCTATGTAGAAATCGCATATTTCATTTTTACTGATAAAGTCAGTCAATTCTTCACAGCTTAATGTGTTTCCTTTGTACTTTGTAAAAACATTTACCGATACTATTTTCAAGTCTGAAGCAAATTCAGACCCATATGTATTGGGCTTAAAAGTCCTCGTGCCGGCTGATAAATTTTCATGCCTTATATAAACAACATGAATTTCATTATTGACTGCCCAATCAATAGCGTTATTGATATTTTCAATAACATCCTTGTAATTCTTTGTTATGTCATTTTGAATATCGATTATGACTAAGGCTTTTTTCTGCATAGTGTCTCCTCCTGATAGGTAGATTAATTTGTTTGCTTTTTTATTATAACTTGTAATTGTTGACAACAGTATGGCAACAATCTATAGTGATAACAAGAAATTTTGGAAGGCAGCTATCAGATGAAAGTTGACAGACTTGTTAGCATTATTATGATACTCCTTGATAAAGAGCGTATAGGCGCACAAGAGTTAGCAGATATGTTTGAAGTTTCACCCCGCACAATCTACCGCGACATAGATACGATCAACATGGCGGGTATTCCTGTTCGCTCTACATCGGGAGTGGGCGGCGGCTTTGAAATCATGCAGAATTACAAGATTGATAGAAATGTTTTTTCGACTGCCGACCTTTCCGCTATATTGATGGGACTTTCCAGTCTTTCGGGCATGATACGAGGCGATGAACTGATAAACGCCCTTGCGAAAGTCAAGAGTTTTATCCCCGCCGATAGAGAGAAAGACATTGAATTGAAAGCAAATCAAATATATATAGATTTAAGTCCGTGGATGGGCAACAGGAACATACAGCCATATTTAGAAATTATCAAAACAGCTTTACAGGAAAATAAGCTGCTTTCGTTTGAATATGCAGACCGCTACGGAAACAAAACCGCACGAACAGCCGAGCCGTATCAGCTTGTATTGAAAAGTAGTCATTGGTATTGGCAAGGGTATTGCCATAAAAGAAATGATTTTAGGCTTTTTAAACTATCCCGCACATCAAACCTACAAATACAAGAGGAATTATTTACGCCACGAGATTATCAAAAACCGCAGTTAGATATTACTGATATTTTAGCAACGATGCAAACAAAAATCAAAATTCGTATTCATAAATCTGTCATGAACAGAGTACTTGATTATTGCACTTATGAACACTTTTCTCCAGACGGTGATGAGCATTACATTGTAAATTTTCCTTTCATAGAGAACGAATACTACTACAATATTCTTTTCAGCTTTGGGGATAAATGCGAGTGTTTAGAGCCGTTACATATCCGCACAGAGATGAAGCGTAGAATACATGATATAGCTGCCATATACGAAAGTTAATACATGGAGTCAGGCGAAAAAGATAAGTCCCACAGACGACATTCCAGTACCACATCATTTTTTTGTACTTTAACGGATATTCATATCTTCTGCTACAGGTTTATTATCCATTCTTTAATCCGATGTCTTAATAACTGTTAATAGAAGCAAATTTGCCGATGAAATTATCATCGGCATTCATTCGCTCTGTATGATATGTATTAATTGCCTGCTCAACTTGGATAAGTCATTTTCGTGCCCGCTATGCCAGCCCGGCCTTATGAAGCAGCCCGGTCGCCAACGCCTCGGCCTTATCCCTCACCCGCGGTTCGTCTATTGTCGTCAGTTGTCCGTCCTGCGACACAACTTTACCGCTGACCATGACCATCTTAGTCGGACGTGAATAGCCGACCGTACCGAGCAGACAGCCGGGATCGCTTTTTGCACCCGTGAGTTCCAGCAGCGATACGTCAATCATAAACAGATCAGCAGCCTTTCCGACTTCCAAGCTGCCGATGTCGTCCCGTCCCAAAAGGGCGGCGCTGCCGCGCGTAGCGATTTTGAGCAGATCGTAGCCTGTGGGCGCGCCTGCGCTCCAGCTTAAACGGTGCAGCAGATAGGCCGATCGTATCTCAGCCATCAGGTTAGAGCCGTCGTTGCTCGCACTGCCATCCACAGCGAGGCCAACCGGCACACCCAGCCGCAGCATATCAGGAATACGGCACACTCCGGATGCCAGCTTCATATTGGAAACGGGACAATGCGCCACACCTGTTTTGGTTTTAGCGAGAAAACTAAGCTCCTCGTCGTTAAAATGGATGCCGTGCGCGAACCAGACATCGCTGCCCGTCCAGCCGCAGGATTCCATATATTCCAGCGGCCTCATGCCCACGCGCTGCAGGCAAAACGCTTCCTCATCCTTCGTTTCACAAAGATGGGTATGAAGCCTGACGCCCAGCCGCCGCGCCAAATCGGCGGACTCCTTAAGCAGTCCCGTCGTGACGCTGAACGGCGAACACGGCGCAAGAATGATTTGCCTCATCGAGAATCTGGACGTGTCGTGATAACGTGATACCAGCCGTTCGCTGTCCTTTAATATGGTGTCGATGTCCTGCACCAAATCGTCCGGCGGCAGACCGCCGTCGCTCTTTCCCCTAGACATACTGCCGCGTGATGCGTGAAAGCGCATGCCGATGTCTTCGGCGGCGCGGAACTGCTGGTCGATAAAATGCTCTGACCCCTGTCTTGGGAAAACATAGTGATGGTCCATCGCCGTGGTGCAGCCGTATTTGAGCAGCTCTCCCATCCCGGTGAGGGAGCTATAGTAAACACTATCGTCATCGAGGCCCCGCCATATCTCATAAAGCGTGACAAGCCACGGGAAAAGCTCCATACTCTGCACAATGGGCAGGTTGCGCGTAAACGTCTGGTACAGGTGATGGTGCGTGTTGACCAGTCCCGGATAAACAAAGCAGCCGGACGCATCGATCACCTGATCCGCGTCCCAGCTTTGCGTACCGATACTCTTGATTCGGCAGCCTTCTATTAATATATTCGCATCCCGGAGTATGGTATCGTTCTCATCCACCGTGACGATTGCATTTGCGTTTTTGATCAGCGTTGTTTTCATTTTTGCAGCACCGTCTCCCCCCGCACAAACTTCGCTTTGATGTGCCGATCATCCGAAAGATGAACGACACGCTCCAACCGTTGTTCCAATGTCAGCGGCGACAGACCGTTGAAACTACTATCGTCAATCACCACAGCGTCCAGTTCATATCCCGTCTCAAAGCTGCCCACGTTGCCAAAGAAACTGCCGCCACCTTTGGTGGCCATATAAAACGCTTCGGGCAGTGTTAAAGGCGCGTGTTCGCTGTCCACGAACACAGAATACATCTTTGATGCCTGTATCGCATCGGATATGGCACGGAACATAGATATCGAAAAACCGCCGGCGACATCCGTACTCAAACCGACCCGCAAACCCTTATCCAGCATCCGCCGCACCGGCGCGATACCGCTGCACAGGTTGGTGTTGGACTGCGGGCAGTGCGCTACATAAACTCCGTTTTCACGAATCAAGTCCATCTCTCTATCAGAGAGGTGGACACAGTGCGCCATGATGGTTTTCTCCTGCCCAAACAGGCCGAAGCCTTGGTACACATCGCTGTATGTGTCAAACTCAGGATGAAGCTCCTTCACCAAACTGATTTCATAACGATTTTCGGACAGGTGAGACTGGACGGGAACATGATAACGCGCGGCCAGTTCTCCCAGCTTTGCCATCAGCTCTGCCGTACAAGTGGGTACGAACCGGGGCGTGATGACAGGCCGTGTGTTCTTAAACGAATCCAGAGAACGAACGATCCAGTCCTCCGTATCGGCGATTGAATCACTGGTGTTTTCAATCAAGCTGTCTGAGCAGTTGCGGTCCATGTTGACCTTGCCGACATATGTGGCCAAGCCGGATTCCTCCAGCATTTGCATCAGCAAATCCGCCGCCGGGGCATGCACCGTTGCAAAAACAGATGCCCTTGTGGTTACGCCCGATTTCAGAGCAGCACAAAAAGCCCCGTAGGCCGCTGTGGCGTAATCCAGATCGGCATATCTGGCTTCTTCGGGAAAAGCGTATTTGTCGAGCCACGGTATCAGCTCTAAATCCATCCCCATACCGCGAAATGCAAACTGCGGCGCGTGCAGATGCAGATCGGCAAGGCCAGGAATAATAAGACTGCTTCCATAGTCTACAACTTTCGCGTTTTGATACCGCTCTGGCAGCTGTGCAAAAACACCCGTTACAATACCGTTTTCACTCACGATATAGCCGTTTTCCTGCGTTGACAGCGCCCGGTTTGATTCCGCAAATATGATATTCCCTTTTAGAATCAACGTTTTGTCCTTAGACATCTTTTCATCACCTTTACTGCTTTGATTGCGTGTCACAATCCAGCGTTAAGTTATACAGCTGTTTGATGTCATTATCCAAACAGCTGTATTTCATGACTTATATTAAAGCTACGCTCGGCAGTTTATCACTTTGGCATCTGTTTGCCAAGCCGTTTATACATTGTCTTTTTCACGGCATTGAGTATATTCTCATATCCGGTGCAGCGGCACAGATGACCGCTCATGAGTTTACGCAGTTCATCGTCCGTATACTCCTTACCGCTATTCAGAATTTCTACCGCGGACATAATAAAGCCGGGCGTGCAAAACCCGCACTGCACAGCCGATTCGTCAATAAATGCCTGCTGGATATCGCTGAGTTCACCATTGGGGCCCAGAAGGCTTTCCAAAGTCTGGACTTTTTTACCCCTTGCCCACACCGCAAGATAGATGCAGGAGTTGTAGCATTCGCCGTCGATAATGACGTTGCAGGCTCCGCATTCACCCACCTCACAGCCTTTTTTGACGGAGGTCATGTTATAGTCGTTTCGCAGCATATCGGTCAGAGAAGCACGCGCATCCACCATGCAAGCAACATCTTTTCCGTTCAGATTGAATTCAATAAGCCGAAACTGATCTCTCATTAGATTTCACCTCCGCAGCGTTTTACCGATTCGATCAATGCACGTTTTGCCAATTCAACAGCGATTTGCAGCCGTAGCGCCTTGGATGCACGCCACGAGTCACGCGGATTAATGTCTTTTAGCACGCTTTTGCTGAAGGCCTCCGCCGTATCCATCGATACAGACATACCGTTTGCCGCAGCTTCCGCGGATGGTGCCCGCATAGGCACCGGGCCTGCCACGCCATAGGCGATACGAACACGTTCAAACGTCTTTTTATCCGGTGATAAGCGGACGTTGACGGAGCAGCCCAAAGTCGCGATATCCATCGCGTTTCTCATGGCATACTTCATATAGCAACCGCAGGTATTCTCATAGCTTTCCTTGGGTATGATGAGAGCGGTCTGTATTTCTCCGGGGCGGATATCGACGGTGCCCGCCTTTATATAAAAATCTTTAATAGGGGTTCTCCTTACCCCGTCAGGTCCTGTCAGCTCCACGATTGCATCCCAGGCGTGCAGCGTAGAAGCGGAATCCGCTGATGTGACACCGTTGCAGGTGTTGCCGCCGATTGTTGCAATATTTCGAATCTGCGGGCCGCCCACCGTATCCACGGCTTCACCCAGTACGTTTATATGCTTTTGTATGATTGGGTCTTTGGTAATATGCGAAAAGCTGGTCAGCGAACCGATGCGTATGGCTTCGTCTTCATCTATACGAACGCCGCGAAGCGCATCGATCATATAAATAGAGATCAGCTCCACACCCGCACGCTTTCCCTCCCTCATCTGTATCAGAACATCGGAGCCGCCCGCGATAATATGCGCATCGGGGTGCTCCACACGAAGACGGATCGCGTCATCTATGCTTTGGGCCTCATATAATTCCTTCATATCGAACATGGCTTATTTCTCCTCCTCTTTTAAGGGGTCAGCTATGAGCCCTTCCTCGACAAACCGCTTAAACAGCACATGAGGATTCAGCGGCAGCTTATCGATCGCAACACCGGTCGCATGAAGTATGGCGTTGCGGATTGCCGGTGCCACAGGCGTTGCCGGGGGCTCTCCCAATGCCTTTGTGCCAAAGGGGCTGGTGGGCTCGGGGTTTTCCACAAACTGCGCTTCCAGATGCGGATGATCCAGCATCGTCGAGAGCTTATAATCCAGCAGATTGTTGTTGAGCGCTTTGCCTGTCTTTGGGTCAAACAGCAACTGCTCGCTGAGTCCGTAGCCGATGCCCATTGACATACCGCCATGCACCTGCGCCTCGGCTAAAGCCGGGTTTATCAGCTTCCCGCAGTCGTGAACATTGACAATTTTCACAAGCGTGGCTTTGCACAGCGGAATATCCACCTCCACCTCCGCAATGCAGCAGCCGAAAGAGTAAGCGTTATTGTTAATATGGTAGCTCGATTCAGCAGTGATATGGTCACTTTTTTTGAGGCTGTACATCACCTCTGTCGCCAGCTCTTCAAGCGACATCAGTACCCTGCCATCGGTTATGCGAACTATATTGCTGTCCGCAATGTCCAAGTCCGGGACAGCGACGCGTGTCAGTTCGCTTGCGTGTTTCAGTATTTTTTCTTTGAGTATCTGTCCAGTCTGCGTGATGGAGAAACTGCAAACATAAGTCTGACGCGAGGCATATGCACCAAGGCCATGCGGCGAGATGTCCGTATCCTGACAAGAAACCACATGGACATCGCGGTAGTCCTTCAGACCCACCACATCAGCCGCCATTTGTGCAAAGGCCGTATCGGCACCCTGCCCAATTTCTGTTTCGCCAACCTGCAGCTGCAGCGAGCCGTCTTCATTGAGCACCATGCGGCAGGAAGAATGCTCCAGAGAAATCGGCCACACTCCGGTATTATACCAGAAGCACGAGATACCCAATCCCCGGCGGATGGGCCCCGTTTGATCCTTATATTCCTCTATCTTATTTCGATAGTCCATATACGCCATCGCCTTGTCAAGGCACTGGTTATAGGAATCAAAATAGTTTTCATTCTTCGAAAAGTTATCCTTATAACCCTTAGGCATCAGATTCTTGCGCCGGAACATTTCCGGATCCATACCCAGCACTTTGCATACGTCGTCCGTATGGCTTTCCACCGCAAACATGGCTTGCGGGATCCCGTAGCCGCGCATAGCACCCGCCGCAGATTTATTGGTATAGACGGTATAGGCATCACATTGCACATTCGAGCACGGATACATTTGCGGAAAAGCTCCCATTCCCTTTGCCACAATCGAGTGTCCATGAGAAGCGTAAGCCCCCTGATCCGAAAACGCCTCCAATTTGCGGGCCACGTATGTGCCATCAGGTCGTACCCAAGAAATAATGTGCGAGCGGATGGCATGACGGACACGGTTGCTCACGAATGTGTCCTCCCGGGGTACGTCAATCTTGACCAGCCGACCTCCAAGCTGCTGAGAAACGTAAGCGGCTAACGGCTCATATAGCGTATCCTGCTTGTTACCGAAACCGCCGCCGATGTACGGCTTGATGATACGGATTTTGCCCCATGGCAAACCCAGCGCCTGGCCGACGGTACGGCGGACGATATGCGGTATCTGCGTTGATGAAACGACAACGATTCTCCCGTTTTCCCCATAGGCATACGCAATAAAATTCTCAATATGGCAATGCTGAACGACGGCTGTATCATACCATTTATCCACACAGATAAGACCCGGTTCTTTAATAGCCTCATCATAGTTGCCTGTGTTGATAGACGTATGTTTTAGTATATTGTTCGCATAATCCTTATGGATCAAAGGCGCGCCGTCTTTCATGGCTTCCTGAGGGTCAAGCACAAACGGCAGCTCCTCATATTCCACCTTAACGGCACGCGCAGCTTGCGCAGCGGCGACCTCATTCTCTGCCACAACCGCAGCGACATCGTCGCCATAATAGCGCACATGACGGTTCAATAACCGACGGTCAGCTATATCCTGATGACCGGGATCGGTTGACCAGGGGTGCCCTGCTGTAGGAAACTTGATATCCGGTACATCAAAGCATGTAAAGATCTTCACAACGCCGGGTATCTTTTTTGCTTCGGAAATATCTACCGATTTGACGTATCCATGTGCGATTGTTGAGCGAACAACGACAATAATAAGCGCATTTTTATCGCACAAGTCATCTGTGTATTTGGCACGCCCAGTTGCTTTATCAAATGCATCGACCCTTGTGACACTCTTACCTACATTACTCACAACGCATTCCCCCTTTTAATACATTTTCGTATATTATTAAGTCTTCATCTGCTTTTGTTATGATTCTTCGAAAAACTTTATTCTTAAACTGAGTATGGCTTCCAAAACGCCGCCTGCAATTGCCCGTGATTTTTCGGAGATGGTATAACAATACTCCGGATTGTTTCTCGGGTCTACGTCCCCAATTTTCATATTCTCTTCAACGTTTGTTCCGGTTTGTATCAGGCCTCTTAGCATACCGCTCAGCGGCGCATACACCGGCACCTCTTCAATGCGCGCGATGATCTGATCCTTTTGAACGCTTTCGCCTATACTTGATATATTGGCTATTTTCCCCGATGCCGAAGCGCGGACAATCCGCTCAGTACTGTAGCCCTCAATGTTGCCGGGTGTGCCCGTATTCGGCGCCGCTTCACCTTCATAAATCACCCTGCCAAGGTTATGCCCTCTTTTTGTTTCAATAACGGCGTGAACATCACGTCCGGCGCAAAAGCCGGGCCCGAGGCCAACTACGATGGTAGCCATGTCAATTGTTGTGCCTATATTCCTCTTGGCTAATATGGCATCAACGACAATTTCCGGCGCCAGTTGCCCAAGCGATTGGCAGCCCGGATCGATCAGTACCGGAATCTTTTTTTCCACTAACAGCCTATGGCAATCTTTAACGGAATCTGCTTTGGCGGCGATTAACCCTTCAACGGAAGCTTCCCCGTCAAAAACCGCTTGCGCAAATGAGACAGTCCTTCTGATAACGGTGGGCTGCGCGGTCTCAAGAATCACGACATTGAACCCGCATCGTGCTAATTTATAAACAGTCCCTGTCGCCATATCTCCGCCGCCTCGGACAACCACCAAGTTCTTAAGCACCTGCATCACACCCTTTTTCATTTCACCCCGTTTACACACAGTGCACATTCAGTGTTATTGCCTATTCATACTGTTTTATTTTCTTTACCCTCTCTTATAAGCGCTTAGAAAACAAAACCCCTGACTATAAAAGATACACTTTGAAAAATCCGACTCACCACCTTCAACACCTGTGTCTCAGTATGATTTCTCAACCTGTATCTCTTGTAGCCTGGGGCAATTTACGGTTGCCTGGTCAGAAACGTCCAAACCAATTAATGGACTTATACAAGAGCCATTTAGCTATGAATATGACAGCCGTCATATCAACAGCTACACCTATTATATTGTCAATTAATTTTATCAATTTACTGGCTTCATGTCAAGTTGTAATCACTCTCTGAGCCACTTTGGGATGCTGCGATTCTTCCGGTAAGCAAGGCTTTTAAAGGGCTACACTTACACAAAAAAGAGACAAGCCGATAAGGCTGTCTCTTCGTTTCTTGTATCTCGTTCAAGTCGTAAGACTATCTGTCTTCACGGAAATAAGGAAGTCCCAAACTGGCGGGAGGCTGGTTTTCGCGTTTTCTGCGCATAGAGACGATAATCAAAACGACGATCGTGACAATGTAGGGCAGCATTTTGAACAGCTCCTGCGACGAGCGCGTAAGGCCGGGAATGTAAAAGAAGAGCCAGAAGAGAATGCCAAACAAGTACGAGCCCCATATGGCGTGTTTGGGTTTCCAGCGGGCAAAAATAACAAGCGCCACAGCAAGCCAGCCGAGCTTTTCGATGCCGCCGTCGTTTGCCCATGTCCCTTTAATATAGTCCATGACGTAATACAAGCCGCCGAGGCCGGTAATAGCTGCGCCGATGCAAGTGGATAGATACTTATATTTCGTCACGCTGATACCGGCAGCATCCGCTGTCCCGGGGTTTTCACCCACCGCGCGCAGATTGAGGCCCTTGCGCGTTTTGTTTAGGAACCGGCTGACGATAAAAGCCAATATAATGGCAAGATAGACCATGAATCCCAACGCAGAAAAGACGCCCACTTCCGAAAGGAAGGGCAGCGTTGCGCGGTAAGCTCCGCTTGTCGCGGCAACGGAAATCTGGCCGACGCCGCCGGCCATCGTATTCATCGCGCCGCCGAAAAAGTTTGCAACACCCGCGCCAAAAATGGTCAGTGTCAAACCCGTGACGTTCTGGTTGGCACGAAGCGTGATGGTCAGAAAGCTGTAAATCAGACCGGCCAGAGTCGCGGCTGCCAGCGCACAGACAAAAGCGATCACCAAACCAAGCAGCGGACTGGGCGTTGCAGTGCTCGATTCATACAAGAAAGAACCGGCCAGGCCTGCAATACCCCCTAAGTACATGATACCCGGAACACCGAGGTTCAGATTGCCGGATTTCTCCGTCAATATTTCGCCGACAGCGCCAAAGAGTATAACTGTGCCGAAAACAATAGCCGCCTGAAGCAATGACAAAATCTGATCCATATCAGTTTGCCTCCTTTCCACGGAAAACCAAGCGGTAATTCGTAAAGAACTCGCTGCCAAGAATGAAGAACAGAATAATACCTGTAATCATTTTAGATGCGAAATCGTTGAGGTTAAACTGCGACGCGATCTGTATCGCGCCCTTTTCCAGGAATATCAGCAACGCCGCAACAAGTATCATCATAAATGTGTTGAACTTGGCAAGCCAAGCCACGATGATGGCCGTAAATCCGCTCCCGCCCGCGGTATTCGTTGATATCGTATGAGATGCACCTGCCACCGCAATATAGCCTGCCAAACCGCAGATAGCGCCTGAAATCATCATTGTACGGATCACGACGCTTTTAACCTGTATACCGACGTAACGAGCCGTGCGTTCAGATTCGCCCACAACCGAAATCTCATAGCCTTGCTTAGAGTAACGCAAATAAATGTACATAAGAATCGTAAGCGCCAATACAATCACCACGTTCAGCAGATATTGCTGCCCAAACAGCGGCGGAAACCAACCGGCTTTTGTCTGCTGGTTGATGATGCCGACCGTGTTAGAACCGAATGGGTTCTCCCATAGGGCAACAAAATACGATGTGAGCTGTATAGCGACATAGTTCATCATCAGAGTGAACAGCGTTTCGTTCGTTCCAAAGCGCGCTTTGAATACAGCGGGTATAAAGCCCCATATAGCGCCTGCCACGCAGCTGACGGCAAGAGATACAACCAAAAGCATCCATGTCGGCATTGAATTGCCCAAATAGATCATGACAGCAGCGGTCGCGATACCGCCCACAAGTATCTGTCCCTCTGCCCCGATGTTCCAAAAACGCATTTTAAAGGCCGGTGCCAAACCGATACCGATACACAGCAGCATCATCATGTCGCGCAGTGTGACCCAGAAGCGTTTTTCGGAACCGAAGTTGCCCTCGAACATAGCGCTGTAAACCTTAAGCGGATTGAGCCTAACAATGGCGTAAATGACGACAGCGCTGACGGCAAGCGCCAGAGCAAGACCGATGATACGGATGAGCCAGCCATGCCACATCGGAATCGAATCGCGCTTGACGATGCGCACAAAGGGTGTCTTGTTTGCTTTCTTCATTTTGTGTCTCCCCCTCTCAGTTTGGTCATCATCATGCCAACCTCGTTCTTATCCGCGCCTCTGCCAGGGACAATACCGCTGACCTTTCCACCGCAGAGAACAAGAATCCGGTCACAGAACTCCAGCAGCACGTCCAGATCTTCACCGACAAATATGACGGCGACACCTTTCTGCTTTTGCTGGTTGATAAGATCATAAATGGTGTAAGATGAATTGATATCAAGCCCGCGCACCGCGTAGGCCGTCATCAGGACGGTCGGCGAGGAGGAAATCTCTCGGCCGACCAAAACCTTTTGAACATTTCCGCCGGAGAGCCTGCGCACCGGAGTGGAAACACTTGGTGTGTTTACAGACAGTTCGCTGACAACGCGCTCTGCCAAATGACGCGGTGTTTTTCTGTCGGTGAAAACGGATTTACCATGACGGAATGAACGAAGCATCATGTTATCAATTAGATCCATGTTGCCGACAAGCCCCATGCCCAGCCTGTCCTCGGGTACGAAAGAGAGCAAAACGCCCATAGAAGAAATTTCGCGCGGATCCTTTCCGACAAGCTGAATCTCCTCACCTGTTTCAGGGTCTATATATACAATACTCCCTGATTCAAACGGCTGCAGACCGGCAATGGATTCCAGCAGCTCTTTCTGTCCGCAGCCGGAAATACCTGCTATGCCGAGAATTTCACCGGAATTCGCGGTGAATGATACATCACAAAGTTTTGTGACCCCATCTTTATCGCGTACAGTAAGGCTGTCCACAATAATGCGTGGTTTTGGGTCTTTGGGCTCAGGCCGCTCAATATTCAGCGACACAGGGCGTCCGACCATCATATTGGTCATTTCGGCCGCGTTTGTGTCTTTCGTTGGCATACCGCCGACGAGCTGACCGCGCCGCAGCACCACAACGCGGTCGGATATCTCTTCGACCTCGTGCAGCTTGTGCGTAATAATGACGATCGCTTTGCCGTCATCTCGCATGTTGCGCAAGACAGCGAAGAGCTTCTCTGTTTCCTGTGGCGTCAGAACGGCAGTGGGTTCGTCAAGAATCAGAATATCAGCGCCCCTGTAGAGCACCTTTACTATTTCTACTGTCTGCTTCTGTGAAACGGACATATCATAGATTTTTTTCTCCGGGTCCACATCAAAGCCATACTTCGCGCAAATATCGCGAATCTGGTCGCCGACCGATTTAATGTCCAAACGTCCATTCCCCGGCATACCCAATATAATGTTCTCCGCTGCGGTGAGCACATCGACAAGCTTGAAGTGCTGGTGGATCATGCCGATGCCAAGGTCATAAGCGTCTTTGGGACTGCGGATCGAAACCTCGCAGCCGTCAACCAATACATGTCCGGCATCGGGATAATAAATACCGGAGAGCATATTCATGAGTGTTGTCTTGCCGCTGCCGTTTTCGCCGAGCAAAGCAAGAATCTCTCCCCTGTATATATCGAGCCCGATTCTGTCATTTGCGACAATCGGGCCAAAGGTCTTGGTGATGTCGCGCATGCAGACCGCCGCTCCTGCGCTTTGCATAGTGGATTACCCCCTTAGAAAAGTATAGAAAGAGCCACTTTTGTGGCTCTTTCTGTATGTGTAACAGAGTGTTAATTACTGGGCATTCAGCTCAGTAATACCATCGATACGCAGACCGAAGTAAGGCGCGCTGCGCAGTGTCGATTCTTTGAATATACCGCCTTCAATGGCTTCGCCTGTGTCGCCAACCCAGTCACCATCGGTGTCGATAGCCATGTAGGTTGTCACAGCCTTGCCGTCCACAGTGAACTTGGAGGTGTCAAATACGTTGAGACTGCCGTCTTTGAGAGCAGCTTCAACTTCAGCAACCTTCTCAGCTGTGCCTTTGGCGCAGCTTTCGCCCAGCGTGGATATCATCACAGCGCCTTCATTGTAGCCTTTTGCCCAATCGGTCACAATTTCTTCACCGTTGACGATGCAGTTAAACGCATAGGTGTAATAAACGCTCCAATCGTTCTGAGCGCTGGTCAGAGCGGCCTTAGATGCAACGGAGAGCATATCAACGTTGTAACCCACGCAGTAAACGGTGGTGCCGCCGTCGAGCAGCGCCTGGCAGGCAGCAGGAGCGCCTGTGGAGTCAGCGTGTTGGCTGATGATGATGCAGCCGGAAGAGACAAGCGCGTTAGCCGCTTCACCTTCAGCTGTCGGATCATACCATGAGTTTGTATACTGCACATCCATCACGACGTTTTCGACGATGGACTTAACGCCGAGATAGAAGCCGGTATAACCGGAAACCACTTCTGCATACGGATAAGCACCGACATAACCAAGCTTGATGTTGCCATCAGCATCCTTATTCTTGTCAGTAACCTTGCCATCCGCAACAAGCTCGGCAAGCTTCATACCTGCGACAACACCCGATACATAGCGGGATTCGAAAGTATAGTTAAATGCGTTCTTTAAATTAGGCAGCTTAGAAAGAGCGGCTGTATCGCCCGTCATCGACACAAAGGTCACATCCGGGTTTTCGCTGGCAGCCTGCTGCATATGACTTTGGTGACCGTAGCTGTCCGAGAAAATGTAGGTGCAGCCCTGTTCAACAAGGTCAGTTGCTGTGTCATAGCAGTTTTCGTCTTCAGAAACGTTGTATTTCCAGACGATCTGGTCTTTTTCAGAGATACCAACTGCTGCTGCGGCTTTCTTAATGCCGTCAATGTGGGCAAAGTCATAACCGGTATTTTCGTCATGAACCAAAATGACACCGATCTTGACATCAGACTGCTCGCCCTGCGGAGCTTGTGGAGTCTGCGTACCGCAGCCGGCAAACGGCACGATAACCATTGCCAACACCACTAAAATCATTACTAACTTCTTCATAGGTTCCTCCTTAATTATTAAATGTGAAATCAGGATTAACATTACTTTTCTCACATAAATGAGCCCTTTTTCTGGCTTCCCGCATCCTTTTAAATACGGGAAGAAAAAAATAAACAAAGATTATCTTCGCAGACATCCTTGTTCATGCAAATATAATAATACTACAACTGTCTTGATAACACAAGCCCTTTTGTGTATACATAATTGTCCGCAGCGTGAACTTCTCAATATCGTATTAGCTCTTTCTATGCATTATCGCATGAATACCGGCGACTCAAATCTTACTAAAGCCGCCATTTTGCTTAATTGGAACATGATTTGGCAATCACACATTGACCCTTGTATTCTATAATAAATAACGGGCTTTTTCAATATGGATGATTAAAAAAATAATAACAAATAAAGTCATGGCACAATCAACACACACCACCCTCCCCGTCATGATACGAACTCATTTAAAATGTGTATTTCCACTTAAATCAGCCTTAAGGAAATATTGAAACAGGGTTTATAGTTTTTATTAAGTGTGATAGCATGTTTATTGAATAGACAAGGAAATTCGAATAAGGCTGGTAATGAAAATGAATAAAAATATGCTGAAAAAACTGATCGATGTCGCCGCGGGCAGAATTCCTGCCGACCTCGTTATTAAAAACTGTCAGGTGGTAGACGTATACAATGCGTCGATTATTAAAGGCGATATTGCGTTATGCGAGGGACTTATTGCCGGTATCGGTCTATATGAAGGCAATATCGAAATTGATGCGAACGGGCAATATGCCGCGCCGGGTTTTATCGACAGTCATATCCATATTGAATCTTCCTATGTGAGTCCTGAGGAACTGGGCAGGCTCATCGTTCCGCACGGCACAACGACGATTATCTCCGACCCTCATGAAATCACCAACGTATGCGGTCTTTCAGGTTTAGAATATATGATAGAGGCTTCGAAGAGAACCGCTCTGGACATCAAATTGATGCTGCCGTCCTGCGTACCCGCAACACCTTTTGAGCATTCGGGTGCGGTGGTTGCCGCGAAGGATATGGAGCAGGTCATCGGCCGTGACGAAATCTTAGGACTCGGAGAGTTTATGAATTTTCCGGGAGTCGCTGCTGCGGACAGCGCTGTACTTGATAAGCTTGTGGTCGCAATCAATCACGGAAAGCCTATCGATGGACACAGCCCGGGGTTAAATGGCAATGCGCTGAACGCGTATGTATCCGCAGGTATCCATACCGATCATGAATGCTCCACTGTTGAGGAAATGCAGGACCGTCTGTCACGAGGCATGTATGTCCTTATGCGTCAGGGTTCGGCATGTCATAATCTTTCCGAGCTGCTCAAAGCGGTCACGCCACTCAATAGCAGACGCTGTGTTCTTTGCTCGGACGATTGCCAGCCCAAAACGATCTTAAGCGACGGGCATCTTAATAACCATTTGCGCCTATGTGTGAACGCAGGAATCGACCCCATTATTGCAGTTCAAATGGCCAGTCTGAACGCAGCCGAATGCTACGGTCTTAAGGACAGGGGTGCCATCGCCCCCGGTTTAAGAGCGGATATCGTTGTAATGGATAACCTTTCTGATTTTCATGTCAATAAGGTGTTTATCGCCGGACGGGAAGCCGCGGCGGACGGGAATTACCTGCTGCCCGTTATCAAACATGATATCTCTGCAACAAAAGGACGGTTTCATGTTAAAGATTTTTCCAAAGATAAGTTGAAGCTCAACGTGAAATCCGATAAAGCTCATGTGATCACGATTATCCCCGGTGGCGTCGTCACCGCCAAGGAAATCGCGCAAATCAAAAGAGATGAAAACGGTGATTTTTTATTCGACCCGAGCAAGGATATAGTGAAAATTGCTGTAGTCGAACGTCATCAAAACACCGGAAACGTGGCCGTTGCGCTGTTAAAAGGATACGGTATCAAAAGAGGCGCCGTTGCGCTCTCTATCGCTCATGATTCCCATAACATCATTGTCGTAGGCGTGAGTGACGATGAGATGGCTTTCGCGGTGCAAAAGCTGATCGAACAAGACGGCGGCATCGTGCTTGTTAACGGCGGAGAGGTCATCGAGAGCCTGCCCATGCCGATTGCAGGTCTTATGAGCGATCAAAGCGGTGAATGGGTGGATGAAAGGCTCACGCGTATTCATCAAACGGCGGTGGAAAAGCTGGGAATCAGCCAGCTTGTGGAACCCGTGATGACACTGTGCTTTATGGCGCTGCCTGTTATACCCGAATTAAAGCTCACAGACATGGGGCTTTTTGACGTGACTCAATTTGACTTTATCCCTATTGAAGCTATATGATCGCCGGTAGCCTGATCAACACAAAATTGTTCAGCGGATTCACTCTGTCGGAAATGGAAGCCATCGTTCCGCTTTTGAGCTGTCAGCAAAAGACTTACCCGAAAGGAACGGTATTAGCCGTTACAGACAGGCCTGTTGATTTTGTGGGTGTTGTGCTCTCCGGCGAGCTCAATACTTATAAGGAAGACATGGACGGACGGCTCAATCTGATCCGAAAAACGCTCGCTTACGAAATATTCGGCGTGGATATCGCCAGTACACCGACGCAGCTCAGTCCGCTGATTATTCAGTGCGCCACGGATGCCGATGTGCTGACATTCCCCTACAGCCTCATCGCGTTTCCCGGCCCTGTCCCCGACAGGTTTCGCTGTGTCCTCCTCAAAAATATACTGGAACTGACCGCCAACCAGAACATACGCCAGCTTTACAAGATCGATATACTCTCACGTAAGAGCCTTCGGGAACGTATCATGCTTTACCTTAACTTACAGGCAAAAAGAAAAAAGACCAACGAGTTGATCCTTAAATTTAACCGTGAGGAATTTGCCGCTTATCTTTGCGTGGACCGCAGCGCCCTATCCCGAGAACTCGGGCGCATGCAAAAGGAAGGCTTAATCACGTTCGACAAGAACCATTTTCAGCTGCTTTCCGGCATGGACGACTAGCGGGCACATTCGCCGTCGTCACCGCGCAATATGGCAAGCCCATGAGATACCGCATCCAATATGACATCCAGACTTTCTTTTACCGCCTTGGGGCTTCCCGGCAGATTGACGATCAATGTCTTGGCGCGTATTACAGATACGCCTCGGCTCAGCATGGCACGGTTCGTTATCTGCATACTCGCAGCCCGCATGGCTTCGCTGATACCCGGCACCTGCCGATGCGCAACAGATAATGTAGCCTCGGGCGTTACATCTCGAGGCGATAGCCCCGTTCCGCCTGTCGTAAATATGATATCGCAAAGGTCGTTATCCGCCAGCCGCGTCATCTCCGCGGCCAGCTTGTCTATATCGTCCGGCAGAACGCTATGGCTGACAATGCTGAAACCGCTTTTTTGCAATATCTCTTTAAGCGTTTCACCGCTTATATCCTCCCGCTGCCCCGCCGCGCCCTTGTCGCTGGCGGTAATCACACACGCGCGGTAAATCTTATCCGACATGCATATCATCCCCCACGGAAATTATGCCGCCGCGCACGACGCGCGCAAAAACGCCCTCGCGCGGCATGATACAGTCTCCCACCTGATGGTATATCTCACAGTGCGTATGGCACGCCTTGCCGATCTGCGTGATCTCCAGCTCAACATCGCCGCAACGCAGCAGCGTCCCCACCGGCAGCGCCCTAAAATCAATACCCTCAACCAGCAGGTTTTCTCCGAATGCTCCGTCATCCACCTTTGCACCCGCGGCGCGGAACGCTTCGACACGGTCGTAGGAAAGCAGGCTGACCTGACGGTGCCAATCCCCCGCATGTGCGTCGCCCTTAAGCCCGAAATCCTCAATGAGTTCGCACTGCCCCATGTTAATCTTTTTCGTTCCCCGTTTTTCGCTGATGCAGATTGCCTTGACTTTTCCCATATTAACCGCCTATTTGTACCATCTTGCGTTTTTCCGATGTGCCGCTGTCCTCACAGAAATTATGACACTTCGGTTTGCTTGTTATCGTTTGCGCAATCGCAGCTTGCAGCTCCTCATTGGAAACCTCTGCCCGCAACAGTTCCTTGACGTTCAGTCCATCCTCATAGCACAGGCAGGGCTTGAGTAACCCATCTGCTGTCAGGCGCACGCGGTTGCAGCTGCCGCAAAACGCATGCGACATTGCGCTGATAAAGCCAACGCTGCCTTTGAACCCCGGGAAGTCCCAATATTCCGCAGGCCCGCTGCCGTGGCACTTGACTGACTTCTCCGGTTCACCAAATGCCAGCACCAGTGCTTCAAACACATCGGCGTTGTCGACAAATTTATAATCCTGACCTAGCCCAATAGGCATCATCTCAATAAAACGCACATCCAGCGGATTGTCTTTCGCCAGCGCTGCGAGGCTCACCCAATCACTCGCATTATAGTCCTGCATGGGCACGCAGTTGATCTTCGTTTTCAGTCCCAGCTTCAAAGCTGTTCTGATGCCTTTCATCACGCCATCCAAGGCATCCACACGCGTGAGCCGATGAAAGCGCTTTGCGTCCATACAGTCCAGGCTGAAATTCACGGCATCCAGCCCCGCGTCTTTCAGCGCCTCCCCCATGTCCGAAAACAGCACGCCGTTCGTCGTAATCGACAGAGACTTAACGCCCGGTGTCTGCTTCACCATGCGCGCGAAATCCATGATGCCCTTGCGCACCAGTGGCTCTCCGCCGGTGATGCGGTATTGATCGATGCCAAGCGAAACGCCCGCTCTTATGACGCGCAGAATTTCCTCATACTGCAAAATCTCGCTGTGCGGCAAACTCTGCACACCTTCCGGCGGCATGCAATAAGCGCACCGCAGATTGCAGCGATCCGTTACAGATATACGCATATAGTTGATATTGCGTCCGGCAGAGTCTTTCATGGGCTACCTCATCAGTATCAATTGATCTTCGGGCATACGCAGAAGAAGCGTCTTGGAATTGCCCAGCTGGCTCCATTTTTCCTTATCCAGCTCATAACGCAGATTTGCCCAGTCCCCGTCGCTGCCGCCCTTGGCCCGGGCAATAACGATTATTGAGAACATATCCTCGATCACCCGCGTCACCCGGCATTCCAGCACATTGGGCCCCGGCGTTTGAGTCGGTTCAAAGAAGTGGGCGCGAAAGCCCACATATTTGAGGTCGTCCGGCACAGGTTTGGAAGATGCGAGCTTGGTGTTCCAGTCTTTAGCAAAAAGCGTGTTCGGGCCGGTCTTTTCCGCCGCTGAGAAGTTCTTGCAGCCAGACAGCAGCGCCGTGGAAAGCGTCTGCGGCTTGGCGTAAATATCCTTTTTGTCCAGCACCTCTATCGTCTGCCCGTCTTCCATCACCGCCACACGGTTGCACAGGCGGTATACCTCATCACGGTTGTGCGACACCAACAGTATGGTGCCTCTAAAGCTCTCCTGCACCTTGAGTATCTCCATCTCGAGCTGCCATTTCAAAAAGCTGTCTAGCGCAGAGAGCGGCTCGTCCAGCATCAGCAGCTCCGGATCACTCGCCAGCATACGCGCCAGTGCCACCCGCTGCTGCTGCCCGCCCGAAAGCTGGTACGGGTAATGCCGCTCCAGCCCTTCCAGATAAAAAGTCTCAATTTTGTCTTTGACCGCTCTCATCTTATCGCGGCCCTTGGGTATACCGCAAGCGATGTTCTGTGTCACTGTCATATTGGGAAACAGCGCGTAATTTTGGAACAGATAGCCCGTGTTACGGTTTCGCGCGGGTATATTGATCCTTTTATCGCTGTCGAACAGCACCCGCCCGTTTAAGATGATGCGGCCTCTGTCCGGTGTCATGATGCCTGCGATGCATTTAAGCGTCATGCTCTTGCCGCAACCCGAAGCGCCGAGTATAGCCAGCGTCTCATCTTCCGCTTCGAAGCGGCTTTTAAGATGAAAGCGCCCCGCGCGCTTCTCAATATCCACGCTCAGCGCCATCTTCTCACCGGCTCCCTTCTCGTGTGCATCGACCGTCCGGAAAACAGGTTCATCAGCATGATCGTGACTAACGAGATACCCACGATGATAATCATCCATTGGTAAGCCAGCTCCCAGTTTCCCGCCTGTACCGCGGTGTATATCGCGACCGACACCGTCTGCGTTTTCCCGGGAATGTTACCCGCCAGCATGATCGTCGCACCGAATTCGCCCAGCGCCCGCGCGAAAGCCAGCACCGCCCCCGCCATGATGCCGGGAATGGAATTCGGTATCATAATTCGAAAAAAAAGCTTCGCTTCCGACATGCCCAGTGTGCGCGCTGCGCTTAAGATGTTTTCGTCGAGCTGCTCAAATGCGCCGCGTACCGTTCGGTACATCAGCGGAAAGGCCACCACCGCGGACGCAATCACCGCACCCGTCCATGTGAACACCACCGGCGCGCCGATCTCGCTGAGCAATTGCCCGATCAAACCGTTTTTGCCGAATATCAGCAACAGGAAAAAGCCGACCATTGTGGGCGGCAGAACCAAAGGCAGCGTAAACAAACCGTCCACAATTCCCTTGCCGCGCCGAAGCTTCACAGTCAGCCAAGCCGCGAGCACTCCCAGTATGAATGTGATAAGCGTTGCGAGAAACGCAACTCTCAGTGACAGCCAGAGAGGCGAATAATCCATACCATCCTCTTAAAATAAGCTTATTGAGCCATGATGAATCCGTATTTTTCAAATAACGACGCAATGGCGGGTGTTTTTAAATAGTCGATAAATTTCTGAGCCGTTGCCGCGTTCTTTGAAGCCTTCAGTATCGCAACCGGATAGACGATTTTCTTCACGCTGCCTAATGGCGCCTCGCAGACCACCGTCACATCGTCCGTGGTCGCTGCATCGGTGGCGTACACGATACCGGCTTCCACTTCACCGTTCTCCACCCATGTGAGCACCTGACGCACATCGGTGCCGAGGTTGGCCTTGCCAAATACCGCATCTTTGATTCCCAGCGATGTCAACACCTCTTGGGCGTACTGCCCCGCCGGAACGCTCGCCGGATCTCCAATTGCAATTGTCTTGACCGTGCCCTTCTTAAGATCGTCAAAGCTGGCAAGGCCCAGCGCAGACTCCTTAGGGACGATCAGCACAACTTTGTTTTCCAGCAGATCAGTGCGCGAGCCGTCCAACAGCAGTCCTTGCTCGTCCAGCGCGTCCATCTGCTTCTCTGCCGCCGATATGAATATATCCACCGGAGCGCCCTGCTCGATCTGTGTCTGCAGCGCGCCCGACGCGCCGTAGGTGAACGTCAGCGTCACATTGGACGCTTCATCCTTCTTATACGCTTCCGCCATCTGCGCCGTTACATCCGTCAGACTGGCCGCCGCGGCGATGACCAGTTCCACCGGTTCAGCGGTGGGCGTAGGGTCATCCGTCTTCACAGCTGACGATTCAGACACTTTCGCCGCATCCGGCTCATCCGAAGGAACAGGAGGCTGTGAGACGCAGCCTGTCAGCGCTAACGCCGTGCAAAGTATCAGCACGATACCAATACGCTTCTTCATACATTCTCTCTTTGATATTCGCAAAAATCAATCTTTCATCCTGCTTTGAAAGTGACCGCTTTTGCCGCCGCTTTTCTCAGCCAAATGGATATCCGTTATCGTCATGCCTTTGTCCAGCGCTTTACACATGTCATAGATTGTAAGCAGCGCCACGGACACGCCCGTCAGCGCCTCCATCTCCACGCCCGTTTTGCCGCTCAGCTTCACAGTGCAGGTCGCGCCCACCGTCAGCGTTTCTGGGCACAGCTCAAAATCCACGTTGATTTTTGTAAGCATCAGCGGGTGGCACAGCGGAATCAGCTCCGCCGTCCGCTTGGCGGCCATAATCCCCGCCACGCGCGCCACGCCCAGCACATCCCCCTTATCTGTTTTGCCTTCCTGTATGGCGGCAAAAGCCGCTTCGTTCATAAGGATGCTGCCTTTTGCCACGGCAATACGCAGTGTCTCAGCTTTATCTGTCACATCCACCATCGCCGCGTGCCCGCTTGCATCGAAATGGGTAAGCTTTCCTTCCACGCGTCCTCCTTATTTGCCAAACCCGCAGACCGGATAAGTGCATACCGGACAGTCCATACACAGACCGCCTTCACCCAGCCGCGTTAGATCCCCTGCTTTTAGCTTCTCTCCCGCCATGATGCGCGGCAAAACAATATCAAATATCGTCCGTTTAGCATACATCACGCAACCGGGCAACCCAAGTATGGGAATTGTTTTCTCTGCGTCCTCGTAGTAAGCCAGCAGAAACATTGCGCCGGGCAGTACGGGCGCACCGTAGGTCACCAGCATTGCTCCCGTGTTTTTGATCGCTGTCGGTGTGGTGTCGTCCGGGTCTACGCTCATGCCGCCTGTGCAAATGATGATATCCGCGCCGTTCCCGATATGCTCCGTTATGGCGCTTGTGATCCTCGCCGCATTGTCATCTATGAACGTTTTACCGAGTATGTCCACGTCGTATACAGATAGCTTTGCCTCAATCACCGGCCCAAAAGCGTCGGGTATACGCTTGTGGTAAACCTCGTTACCCGTTATCACGATACCCGCATTCCTGTGAATAAAGGGGAGCACCTGCATAATCGGTTTGCCTCCCGACTCTGCCACGGCCTTATTCATTTTCTCCTGTTCAATCACCAGCGGTATCACGCGCATGCCTGAGAGCTTGTCGCCCTTTTTTACCGGCGTGTTGCCGTGACGCGTCGCAATGATGATATCGCCCAGCGCGTTGATCCGGTTCAGTCGCTGCGTATCGACTTTAAACAACCCGTCAGACGTACTGAAAAGCTCGATCTTGCCTTCTTTGACCTCCGAGGCGGCCATATTTTCGTTCATACAGATCGTACGCAGTATTTCAGCCGCTTCGTTTTCGTGCAGCATACCTTCCTGCTTCTCCCACACATAGAGGTTATCCTTTCCCATCGAAAGCAGCACGGGAATATCCTCCTGTGTGACGGTATGGCCTTTACGAAAAGCGGGGCCTTTTTTGATATCTTTAATGATTTGCGTGATGTCATGACAGAGCACATGACCCACAGCTTCTGTTGTTTTTATCAGCTTCATTCTCGGTTCATCCAATACAAGTTTTTCCTGCGATGAGAAGATATATTTCATTTTTCTCGCGTGCGGGGACTGCCATGAATCCAATTTCATTTTAGCACAAATACGAAGCATGTATGTTGCTATGGCAACGTTGATTCATGTATTATAAAAGGCGAGCCGTCAAAAAACCCCGCCTTCTTAAAAACACACTCATCAAACCCATTTTTCAATCCTTGCCGTTTTCCTTCACATCGATGTAGTTATACAACGTGAACTTGGAAATGCCAAAGTGTTTCGATACCTTGTCCCCGGATTTTGCGATGAGAAACGCACCCTTATCCTGCAAAAAACGTATCGCTCTGATCTTGTCTTCACGGTTCATCTGTGAGACGGGCTTGTTGACGAGCTTCACGGACTGGTCGATGAGATCGTCCAGCAGACTGTTAACGTCTTTGATGATCCTCTCCGGCTTTTCATCATTTGTGCTGATCAAGCTCTTCAGCGAGTAATCCATCATGATATAGTTGGTAATATCATAGTTGATGGCGAAGATGCCGACCACCTTGCCGTCGTTGTCACGAATGTAAATCGTGGTCGATTTCAGCATACGGCCGTCCTCGGTCTGCGTCAGATAGTTGACTCTGTCTTTGAGCTCCTCCGGCTTTTTGTTTCGCGATTCCAGCACGATATGCGACGGCCCGTCACCCACCTTTCGGCCGGTCACATGCCCGTTCTCGATATAGATGATCGTATGTTCCTCATCCTCCGTCAAGTCATGAATGACCACCTCGCAATTTTCACCGAAATGTCCTGTGATACCCTTGGCGAGCTGTATCCAGAATGGCCGGAAAAAAGCTTTATCCATGCGCACACCTTCTTTATAAGCGTTAATTGCCATCTGCTCTTTCATAATTCGATTCCGATCTTCTCCGCTTTTTATATTTATATCATACGCTGTCGTCGTTGACCCCGCCGGCGCTATGGCACATTCGATTTTTAATCTCTCTCCCTGTCTTGGAAACGGCCACACCGCCCTTTGCCGTTTCCTTAAGCTCAAACGGCAAGGCCCGCCCGACTTCCTTCATGGCTTTCACCACCTCATCCAGAGGGATGACGCTGGTAATGCCCGCAAGAGCCATGTCCGCTGCAACGATGGCATTAGCCACGCCCATCGCGTTGCGTTTGGAACAGGGCACCTCCACAAGACCGGCAACAGGGTCGCACACCAGCCCCAGTATATTTTTAAGCGCAATCGCCGCTGCATTCATGCAGGCCGAAACGCTGCCGCCGCCGATTTCCGCCAGCGCAGATGCCGCCATGGCAGATGCCGCGCCGATTTCCGCCTGACAGCCGCCCTCCGCTCCGCTGATCGTTGCGCCGCTTGCAATCACAATACCTATCGCGGAAGCGTTGAACAGTGCGTCAGTCAATATGTCGTCCGAAAGACCGCGCTGCTCCCCCACAGCCACAAGGCAGCCCGGCACCACGCCGCACGCCCCTGCTGTCGGACACGCTACGATGCGTTTCATACGGGCATTCTCTTCGGTTACCGCCAGCGCGTAGGCCGTGGCTTTCATCAGCAGCTCTCCGCCCAGAGAATTGCCGTCATGCAAATACTGATAAACTTTTGCAGCATTGGTTCCGATCAGACCGCCGATAGAAGGCTGCGTGGCGGCCACGCCCGTGCGGATATTGCTCTTCATCACATCCAGAGATTGCTTCATACGGGTTTTTACTTCGGATACACCCACTTCGCTGCGCTCCGCTTCGTGACGCATGGCCAGTGCCGACAGACTGATCTGGTACCGGTCGGTCATTTGCTCAATCTCTTTTTGGCTTGCATACTGATACTGATACATTTTGCCGTCTCCTTAATACAACTGAGGTATATAGATGACGTACATATCCTCAAGGCTTCTGAGTGTCATGAGCACGTCGCGCTCAATGACCTGATCCGTCTCCATGATCATATAGGCCCGGTCATGCTTGCCATGACGATACATGTTCATGCTGGCAATGTTGATTTGGTGTTCCGCGAGTATTTTGGCGACACTCATCACTGCCCCGGGCTTGTCCATATGGTCGACGATCAGCGTATTGTATTTCAGGCTGATCTGAAGGTCCGTGCTGTTGATTCGGGTGACGATGATATTGCCGCCGCCGATGGACACGCCGGAAACGCTCATTTCGGCGCCTTGCTCGGCGTTGCGCATATCGAACCTGACAAGGTTCGGCTGCGTCCCGGCTTCCTGCTCAATAACGAAACGGTAGTTTAGCTTCATTTCCCGCGCGATTTCCAGCGCGTGCGTCAGCCGCTCGTCATCGGGCGGTATACCCGCAATGCCGCCCACCAGCGCCTTGTCGGTACCATGCCCGTGCAGCGTGGCGGCGAAAGAACCGTATACATGAATCACCACATCGGAGATCGGCTTATTGAATATCGCCCGCGCGCCATTAGCCAGGCGGCACGCACCGGCGGTATGCGAGCTGGAAGGCCCGATGATGATCGGCCCCACGATATCGAACACACTGTATTTGCTCTCCATGCCTACGCCTTCTTTCCGCGTTGTATGACAACGACCTAAAATGGTATAATGACCAAAAAACAAAGGACTGCACTATGAGAATCGGTTGTGTCGTATTGGCTGCAGGCGCAGGCTCCCGTTTTGGCGGCAATAAGCTGGCCGCCCCCGTAAATGGTAATCCCATCATCGAGTATATATTGGACAACCTGCCCGCCCGGCTTTTTCATCGTGTCGTGGTGGTGACCGCTGACCAATCTGTCATCGATGCGGCGCAGCGCCACGGCTTTGAGCTCGCGCTGAACGACCGCCCCGAGCTTGGCGTTAGTCGAAGCATCCGTATGGGCCTTGAACTGATGTCCAAGACAGACGCCTGCATGTTCTGCGTGGCAGACCAGCCGCTGCTCAAACAAGAAACGCTGGCTGGTATGCTGGAAGACTATGAGCGCGGCACCATACTGATGGTTTCGCACGACGACCAAAGCGGCAACCCTGTCATCTACCCCGCCAGCCTGTACGGCGAGCTTAAAAGCCTGGAAGGCAAAGAATCCGGCAAGACGGTTGCCTGCCGCCACGAAGACTTGCTGCGCCTTTACCACATCGCCGACGCCTACCAGCTCATGGATATCGACACCCGGGAAGACCTACAGGCCGTGGAATCGCGCCTGTCCGGCCCTCTGGGTGCCCCATAACACTTAAAGTCTCGGATATTTACCGTACCAGACAATATCGCGATAGTTTTTTGTATCCGTATCTCCCTCGGTGCTGAACATAATCACGCGCGAGGAAGAATCCAGCCCGATCTGCTTTGCTAAATCCGGGCGGTGTTTCATGATCTCATCAACAAGGCCGGTGCCCACAGCACCCGATTCGCCCGCGACCACGCGCGCGTCATCTGCCAATGGATTGCCAAGTATGCGCATACCGTTCGCAGTCAGCACGTCATCACACGAGAAGAACCCGTCCGCGAAATTGCGTATGATCTCCCACGATATGGGGTTGGGCACACCGCAAGACAGACCGGCCATGATGCTGTCCATGTCGCCTTCCACGCTGCGCGCTGTTCCGTCGCCCGCAAGGCCCGAATCGTAGTAGCATGCCGCCTGATGCGGCTCCACGATATATATCTTCGGGCATTTCTCCTTGTAGTGGTTGATGAACACACCCGCCATCGCAGCCGCCATAGAACCGACACCGGCCTGCAGGAACATGTGAGTGGGCAATGTATCACCGAGCTGCTCCACAGCCTCTGCGCCCATCGTGGCATAGCCCTGCATCACCCATGTGGCGACCTGCGCATCGCCTTCGCTGGCTGTATCCAGCACGACCTCCCAGCCCTTTTCTTCGGACAGCCTGTTGACCTCACGAACGCACCAGTCGTAGTTGTCATCCGATACCACCACCGTGCCGCCAAAGTGTTCAATGGCGTCGATACGGTCCTGCACCGTCCCTTTGGGCATATAAACGATAGACTTCTGGTTAAACTCGTGCGCCGCCCACGCGACGGATTTGCCGTGGTTGCCGTCCGACGCCGCCGCAAAGGTGAGATCGCCCAGCTTTTCTTTAACTTCATCGGATTTCAGATAGCCAAAATCCACCTCGGTAATGTCCACGCCAAGCTTGCGGCAGATGCTGTTGGCAACTGCGTAAGCGCCGCCCAGCAGCTTGAAAGCCTTTAAGTTGCCGCGTTTTGATTCATCTTTTACACAAAGTCCGCCCAGCCCCAAGGACGCAGCGAGTGCGTCCAAACGGGCCAGCGGGGTTTTGTTATACTTGTCTCCCATCGATTTGTGGAAGCGATAGACCTTGGCCACCTCAGCCTCTGAGAACAGCGCCGTTTCTTTGGTATAGACACTGTTTTTATTGCTGTTGGGTACGTATTTGATCAGTTCCATAAGCGTTTATGCCTCAGCAACGAGCTTGTTGAATTCACTGATAAGCTCATCCAGCTCTTTTGTATGGGTCACGATATCTGTCCAGTAGCTGTCGTCCTCCCACTGTGCAAGAATCTCACCGTACGTTTTGCCCTGCTGCTCTACCCAAGTGTAATACTTCAAGTTGTGCACCGCTTTGCGGTCGTAGTAGTTGAGTTCCTTTAAGTAATCAATACCCACACCGTCGAAATAACGGGCATTGACTTCGTGCGCAGAAAACGCGTCAAAATCGCCGTGTTCTTGTCTGAGCTCTTCCAGACGGCTGCCGTACATCGCTATGGAGTCGGTCAATATTGTGACCACCACGTCGTCTTCCTTGAGTTCGAAGTACTTGGCGTACTTGATGGCCGCGACAATGTTGGCCGCACCGGATATGCCTACCCAATCAAGCTTGTCAATCACGTCCTGCTTCACGCCTTTTTCACGCAGCAGCTTTAAGCCTTCGGGTTCGTTGAACATACGGATCCACTGCATCGGTATCTCGTCGTCCACCGCCACCGCGACGTCGGTATTCTTGACGTTGTGTACCCACGGTATGTGTTTATCGCCGATACCTTCAATGCGATGCGCGCCAAAGCCGTTGTTGTAGATTGTCGGACATTGCAGTGCCTCGGATGCCACGATGCGGCTCTTGGGGAACAGTTTCTTTAAGTAATCGCCCGCCGCGATGGTACCTGCCGAACCGGTGCAGCTCACATAACCATGCAGATTGCCGCCTACGGCTTTGAGCACCTCTTCGATCGCGCTGCCCGTCACTTCATAATGCCACAGGTAGTTACCGAATTCCTCGAACTGGTTGAATATCATGAGGTCCTGCCCGGAATGGCGCAGTTCCCAGCACTTATCAAATATCTCTTTCACATTGCTTTCAGTACCCGGTGTTTTGATGGTTTCGCCGGCCACTGTTTTGAGCCATTCGAAACGTTCCTTGCTCATCCCCTCGGGCAATATCGCAATGGAGTCGCAGCCGAGCAGCGCAGAGTCGTAAGCACCGCCGCGGCAATAGTTACCTGTAGACGGCCAAACAGCCTTCTGCGTGGTGGGGTCAAACTGACCTGTCACCAGTCGGGGAACTAGGCATGCAAAAGCCGCGCCCACTTTGTGCGCACCCGTGGGAAACCATTTTCCGCTGATGGCCACGATTTTGGCCTTAACGCCCGTGATCTCCTGCGGGAATTCGACATAGTTCACGCCGCCGAACTGGCCGCCCTTTTCCTTGGGTTCGTTATGCCAATTGATACGGAACAGGTTGAGCGGATTAATGTCCCAAAGCCCCACGTTTTTTAGCTGGTCTTTGATGCTGTTATCTATCAGCGCAGGATTCTTCATCTGCGAGAATGTCGGGATGACAATATTGCGCTCCTTTGCGCGCTTTACCGCTCTTTTCAGCCGCTCCTGATCCATCGTCAGGTCGATCAGTTTGTACTTACTCATGTTGTGACTCCTCATTTCTCTTTATTTTTTATCTTTAGACGCTTCTCATCGGTTTGCCGCGTTTGATAAACTGGCCTCTGGCCTTCTGTCCTACAAATTCATTATTTTTCGCGATCACGTCTCCGCGCGACATGACGCAGTCAATGCTGCACAGCAGCTCAAGCCCTTCATACGGCGTATAGTCCACGTTTTCATGGAGATGTTCATGCCTGACCGTATCACTTTTATTCGGGTCAATAATCACAATGTCGGCATCGCTGCCCGGCCGGATAACGCCCTTTTTCGGATACATGCCAAACAGCTTCGCGGGATTTGTGGAACAAAGCTTGGCGCATTCCACTGCCGAAATGCGTTTTTTCAACACGCCTTCGGAAAACATCAGCGGTACGCGCAGTTCCACACCCGGCATACCATTGGGGCACTTGGTAAAATCATGTCCTCCCAGCTTCTCTTTAAGCGTATAGTCAAACGGGCAATGGTCTGTCGCTATTGTATGGATATCGCCGCTTCGGATATCCTCCCAGAGCAGCGCATTGTTGGCCTTATGGCGCAAAGGAGGGCTCAGTATATATTTCAGACCGTCCTCACGTTCGTAATATGAATCGTCCAGCAACAGGTACTGCGGGCATGTTTCCACATATATGTTCTTAAGGCCGCTGCGTTTCGCCAGCCTTAAATATTGCAACCCCAAGTGATTGGAGAGGTGCACGATGTACAGCGGTGCGTCGCCCGCTACGGCGGAAATATGCGTCATTCGGCTGATGGCCTCAGCCTCGCACGGCTCCGGACGGCTCAACGCGTGATACTTGGGCGCGGTGTGGCCGCTTTCGGGCAGCTCCCTTCGTAATGTGTTCACAAGGCCATCGTTCTCGGGATGGACTGTGATCATCACACCCAGCTCTTTGGCACGCTTCATCACGGCATAAATATCTTCATCCGACATTTTGTACGCATACGTCATGTATATCTTATGGCTCGTGATACCCTCGTCCGCCAGCGTTTCCATCATCCCCAGCACATCGTCGTCCACATGCTGCATCACCCCGTGGAAGCTATAGTCAATGACGGCTTTGCCTTGGGCGAACGAATGGTAAAGCTTGATCTGGTGATCCAGAGAGCAGCCCGCAGGCCCGAAGCCCGGATGGTCCACAATAGTGGTTGTACCGCCGCAGGCTGCTGCCACCGTTCCGGTATAGAAATCATCCTGAGCCACGGCGATACCCACATCGAGACAAAAATGTGTGTGTACGTCGATGCCTCCCGGCAACACATACTTGCCTGACGCGTCGATAATATCAGTATCGGACAGGTTATATCCGATTTCTGCGATAACGCCGTTTTCTATGCGCACATCCGTTTCCAGCACGCCGTTTTCAGTGACCACATAGCCGTTTTTAATAACCACTGCAACTCACCTTACTTTCTGTATGGCGTTCCCTCAAGCGGCAGACTTGTACGGTGCTTTCCGTCCAGCTTGAAGTACGCTCCGGCCGCGGCGGGTGCTGTGGGTATGGAGGCGATTTCGCCGATACCTTTTGCGCCGTATGCGGGATCTGCCTTCACCGGCGCGCACACGAACTTCACGTCGATATCCGGCACTGCATTAGCGCGGAAAAGCCCCAGTTTGGCATATCTCGCCTGCGGAACGCAGTCTATAAGCGGATAGTCCTCCGTGAGGGCATATCCGAGACTCATCACCACGCCGCCTTCCACCTGTCCTTCAGCGCTCTTTACGTTAATGACCTGTCCCGCGTCGTAGACGGCATAGACTTTATCGACCTTACCGTTCTCGTCCAGCACCACAACTTGTACGCCGTACGTGTATGCGGCGTGACTGTATGGATGCTCTTTATCCGTCGTGATGGGGTCGGTGACGCAAGTAAACTCGCCGTAAAACTCGCGGCCTTCCAGCTCCTTAAGCGTCTTTCCCCCATCGAGCTCTTTCTTAAGTTCCAGACAGGCTTTTCGTACCGCCTGACCCGTAAACATCGTCTGGCGCGATGCCGTTGTGGTGCCCGAGTTAGGCGTACGCAGCGTATCCGGCACCTCCACGACCATCTGTTCAGGCAGCATATCCAGTGTATGGCACGCTATTTGCAGCACCACAGTGTCCAGCCCCTGTCCGATACGTGCCGCGCCTGACCGCAGGTGGACTTTGCCATCCTCCACCGAGACGATACAGCGTCCCGTATCGGGCACGCCCACGCCAAGGCCGGTGTTCTTTATGGAACCGGCGATACCCGCGATGGCATGCCGCTCGTAGTCATCTTTGATAGCCAGCAGACATTCTCTATATGCCGTTGTCTTGTCGGCAATCTGTCCATTGGGCAGTATACCGTCCGGAACAATGGCGTTACGGTAACGTATCTCCCAAGGCGAAATGCCCACCAGAGAAGCCAGCTCGGTCAGGTTGCATTCCGTTGCGAAAATGCTCTGAGTGACGCCGAAGCCGCGGTATGCCCCGGCCGGCGGGTTATTCGTATAGACCGCGCGGCCCTCGATATCCACGCAAGGATATTGGTATGGTCCCGCCGCGTGTGTGCAGGCCCGCTGTACCACCGGCCCGCCCAGCGACGCATAAGCGCCGGTATCCGAGAGTATGCGTGCTTTCATGCCTGTCAGTATGCCGTTCTCGTCACAGGCCGTCGTCATCTCGATCTCCATCGCATGGCGTTTGGGATGAACGATGATGCTCTCCTGGCGCGAGAACTTGACTTTAACGGTGCGTCCGGTGATATATGATGCCAGCGCCGCGTGATGCTGAACGCTCATGTCTTCCTTGCCGCCGAAGCCGCCGCCTACCAGTTTGCTGATGATGTGTATCTTCTCAGCAGGCAGGCCCAGTATGTGCGCGATTTCGCGCTGCTCGTCGAATATGTTCTGGCTGGCTGTATACAGCGTCAGTCCGTCTTCCCCGTCGTTGCGGCAGATCGCACATTCGGGTTCCATAAACGCGTGTTCGGTGAACGGCGTGCGGTACACGTGGCTCACCACGTATTTGGAATTCGCGAATACGTCCTCCACATCTCCGCCGCGCTTAACCCTGTCGTGCCGCAGCACGTTGCCCGATTCATGCAACTGGGGCGCATCTTCTTCCAGTGCCATACGAGGCGAGCTTATCGGCTTTAAAGGCGTGTAGGTGATATCCACCAGCGCCTTAGCCTGTTCAAGCGCCTCTTCCGTTTCCGCCACCACCAGCACAATCGCATCACCAACATAACGCGTCGTGTCACCCTTGGCGATCAGCACGTCCCAGTCCTTGGCCAGATGGCCGTGTTTGTTGTGGCCCGGTATGTCTGCTGCCGTAATCACCTTGATCACGCCGGGATATGCCACCGCTTTGGATATGTCGATATCCTCCACGATTGCCCGCGGGTATTGGCTTCTTACGGCACTCGCATACACCATGCCGGGCAGTTCCATATCGTCAACATACTCGCCCGTGCCCAGCGTCTTTGCATACGCGTCGATGCGGAACACATCCTCTGCGATCCGTCCGGAGGACTTATGCTCCGGCACCTGCTTATGTTCGCGGATAAATTCCGCCGCCATCAGTATGGCATCAAATATCTTTTTATAGCCGGTACAGCGGCAAATGTTGCCCACCAGCGCCTGAGCGACCTCATTTTTCGCAGGTGCGGGGTTTTTGTCCAGTAATGCTTTGGCGCTGATGACCATGCCTGGAATGCAAAAGCCGCACTGCACAGCGCCCGCTTTGGCAAAGCAGTACGCGTACACCTTTTTTTCATATTCCGAAAGACCCTCGATAGTGGTCACGCGTTTGCCGTCCAGCTTCTGAACAGACTGCGTGCAAGCACGGCGGGAAACGCCGTCTATCAGCACGCTGCATGTGCCGCATGCCCCTTCACTGCAACCGTCCTTTGCAGATTTAATACCCATATCATTGCGAAGGAAATTGAGCAGATTTTTTGTGGCATCCGTCTGAATAACATTGCCATTGATTTCAAATGTGATCAATGCTTCCTCCTTACGGAATCAGGTAACCGCAGTCCTTCTTTATGGCCTTGATAATGGCCGCATAATCCTCTGGAAGCCGCGCGCCGTCTATTGTGCATGAATATTCCGCGCCGCTCTCGTCACGAATCAATACCGTATTATCATCTATAAACAGCACACCTTTGTTGGTGCTGTCATGGAAGCCCTCTTCGCTCCAGAATACCGTGAACTTATCCTTATAAGGCAGGCCTGTATGCGGGCAGAAGAAACCGCAGTTGCCGCATTCGTTGCACATACCGTCCACGTGAACGATCTGCGGATGCCCGGAAACCATAATGCCTACATTGGCTCTGTTGGGGCAAACCTCGCAGCACACCTCGCACACCACGTCGCAATTAAGACACCGTGCAGCATCGTTGGCATTGTCCATGCTGTCCGCCAGCACGGCACGGCTGCTGCGGATATTTTCAGGTTGAGCCTCTTTGGACACGCGTACAAAGTCGTGCGAAAGCCCCAGTATCCTGAGTATGTCCTTTGTGATGCGTTTGCTGTCCGCCATGGCCTCCACGATGGTGGATGCGCCGCGCCGGCAATCGCCCGAAACATATACACCGTCAAGATTGGTCTGGCAGGTCTGTTCGTTCACTGCGGCATATCCGCGATTATTCTGATCAATGGCGCTGCACGCGAAGAACTCCGTATCCACGCGCGCGCCCACCGCGTTGATCACCGTATCGAACGACAGCTGCTTCGTCTCGCCCGTCGGCTCTACGTTGCGTCGTCCGTCCGCCCCTTTTTCGCCCAGCTTCATGACCTTAACGGTCAGCAGGCCGTTCTCATACGCCACGGGAGCCAACAGCTCCAGAAATTCCACGCCGTCTTCCAGCGCCAGACGCTGTTCCTCCGGCTCTGCAGGCATGAATTTACGCGTGCGCCGATAGACGATGCTCACCTTGGGTGAACCGTTAGCTCTTAAGGCAGCACGGGCACAGTCCATCGCCACATCACCGCCGCCGATAACCGCGACTGACTTCCCAAGATCCAGCTTGCAATCAGCGTTCTTGGAGCGTTCGAGGAAATCCAGCGCGTCCATGGTATACTCGCCGCCTTGCTGCACTGGGCAAGCGCCCTCTTTCCACGCGCCTGTCGCGATCACAACAAAATCGTATTCCTTTTTCAATTTCGCCACATCGACATCCGAAACACCGAATCGGAATTCAACGCCCGTTTTAACCGCCATGTTAAAATCAAGGTCTATAGCGGCCTGCGATACACGGAATTCGGGAATGAGGTATTGCACCACACCCATGGGCTTTTCGCGTCGGTCGAATATCGTCACGGCTACACCGTTGCGGCGCAGGTACACGCCTGCTGCGATGCCGCCGGGGCCCGCGCCGATGATTGCCACCTTTTTGTCCGTCCGCAAAGGCACAGGTATCAGCTTGTCGATATATTTCTGCTGCGCATTCTTCGAGGCCAGCCTTTTGGCCTGCCGAATCTGCAGCGGTTCGTCGTAGTCAATGCGCGTGCATTTTGTCTGGCACGCATGGCTGCATATTTCGCCCGTTACGGCGGGCACCGCATTGTCGATCGTGATAATCTCAAACGCCTTGTCGTATTCGCCGCGCGCGACACACTTCAGATATTCGGGTATCTGTTGCTCTATGGGGCAGCCGCCCTGTTTGCACGGCGCTTTAAAGCAGTCGAAAAGGGGCAGTATGGAACCCGTCTTTCGCGACTTCACATCACGCGCGTCCTTGGCGATATGCTTATCTGTGAGTACGCTGTCAGCCAGCTCATTGAGCGCTGCCACATCGATATCTGTGCTCTCATAATACGCCTTCTCGGCCTTCTCGCTGAGTTGTTTGCCGCGCGCGTAGCCGCCCGGCTTCAAAATCGTCGTCGCAAACGTCACGGGTTTGATGCCCGTTTTCAGTATGCGTTCCACGTTGAAAGCGTCAGCACCGCCCGAATATGAGATGGGCAGTGTGCCGTCAAAGTGATTGCTGATCTGCCGCGCCACATTGATGCTGAGCGGGAACAGCGACCGGCCCGACATATACATAAACTCGCCGGGCAGTTCTTCGTCTTTGATCTGCACAGGGAACGTGTTTGACACCTTCACGCCGAAGCTTAAGCCCTGCTGCTTCGCTGTGTCCTTAAGCCGCGCAATCAGCGCCACCGCATCGGGCATCTTCAAATCCTGATCGAAATGCCGCGTGTCGAAGCTTACGTAATCATATCCCAGCTTATTTAGAATATCGCGCACAAAGTCGTATCCCAACAGCGTGGGGTTCACTTTAATGAACGTGTCCATCCTCTTCACGGTAAGAAAGTAATTCGCGATTTTTTCGATTTCCTCGGGCGGGCAGCCGTGCAGCGTAGACAGCGTGATGGACGATGATACGCAGGAAGGTATCGCTTCGATATCTGCTGCTGTTACGTTCTCGAACAGATCGAGGTTGTCCAGCAGCCATGTACGGCAAGCCTTAAATACTGGGGTGCCGCTCGCATCCCTTAGGTTGTTGATGTATGAGTCTATCTTTTCCGATGTGATACCCGCGAAGTCGTAGCCCACGCTCATGTTGAACATCACGTCCGTCTTGTCCGAGAGGCCGAATTCCTTCATCGCCACATGGATTGCAAACCAGCCCTTGACGTATTCCTCAAAAGCTTGCTGCACAGTGAGTTCGGTGGACCATTCAACGTTATACCCCTCGTCCTCCGCGTTGATGCACGGGCGCGGTATGCACTTGCGCAGCTCCTCGCCGTCCATCGTCTGCACCGTTTTGAGCTCCATAAAGCGCAGTCCGCCCACATAAGACGCGAGCAGGTTTTGCGCAAGCTGCGTGTTAGGACCGGCCGCGGGGCCTAAGGGGCTGCTCAATTCGCACCCGAAAACCATTGCTTTTCGACCCGATTTGTTGCGGTAGAACTTATTTTTATGTACGCCAAACACGCTGTTTTTGCTGCGGTATTCCGCCGTCATCCAGCGCATCATCTGTTCAAACGGCATCGGCGTCATGATCTCGCTCATTGTAGACTCCCTCTAAATGTTATGTTACAGGAGGATGGGACACCTCCCCTACAGTTCATGCCAAGGGGCGGGTTTCACGCCCGCCCGTCAGAATATTCGTTTACTGCGTTCATGTATAATCACATGAAGGTTAGGCTCTTTCCCAGAACGCGGCGGCCAATTTCCGCGCCTTGCTGTAAACCTCCCGTTCGTCCGCTGTCAGAAGCTCTCTGTCTTTCATCACGAAACGGCCGTTTATCATCGTGGTGCGCACGCTTCGTCCCATCATGCCAAAAAGTATGTGAGACGACGTGTTGCCCGCCGTGATGGGTGTGGGCGCGTCATAGTCCACCACGATAATGTCTGCGAGCGCTCCTTTGTCGATGATACCCAACGGTTTTCTGAAATGGCGTGCGCAGATTTTGGCGTTGTTTTGCAGCAGCATCTGCGCGCTCTCTCCCCAGCCCACACTGGAATCGCCAAGATTATGCTTGTGGATGATGTTGGCTACCTTGAAGGACTCCAGCATGTCGGTCGTGTAGCCGTCTGTTCCCAGGCCCATCAATATGCCTTTTTCCATCATATGAAGCGCCGCCGAGCACCCCACCGCGTTTCCCATGTTGGATTCCGGATTGTGTACGACGACGGTGTCGGTATGCTTTAAAATATCCATTTCACGCGCATTGATATGGATGCAGTGCACCGCGATGCTCTGCGGGCCCAGTATAGACGCGTCATTCAAACGCTCCACCACACGCTTGCCGTACTTATTCAAACTATCATACAGGTCGTCTATACCCTCCGCCGTATGCACGTGAAAGCCCGCCCCGTTGGCCGCGGTCACACACTTGTCCAGCGTTGCGTCAGAAAGCGTGAATGATGCGTGCAGTCCGAACAGACCCTTGACCATATCACTGGCCTGTTTATTCGCATACGCGATGAAGTCTGCGTTCTCCTTGATGCCTTCGGCGGCCACCCTCTCGCCGTCACGATCAGAAACCTCATAGCACAGCGACGTGCGCACACCCAGCGTTTCCGCCACCTTCGCGATGGTGAAAAGGCTTTCCTTCACATGTCCGGCACTGGCGTGGTGGTCGAACACCGTGGTCACGCCGTTTTTAATGCCGTCAATATATGTGGTATAAGCGCTGTATTCAATTTCGGGCAGATCGAGCGCGCGGTCTAGGCGCCACCATAGGTTCTCCAGTATCTGCGTGAAGTTTTTAGACACCTTGCTGTCTTTCAGACTCATGCCGCGCGCGAACGCGCTGTAGATATGGCCGTGGGTATTGATAAGCCCCGGCATGATCACACCGCCCCTTGCATCATAAAATTCGCTCTGCGGATATTTGGCCTTCATCTCCAATGTGGTGCCGAAATCCTCAATTATTGTTCCGTTTACCGCCACGCATCCGTCCTTGATCAACGGATTCGCCGCATTTTGGGTGATGAGCACCCCGTTACCGATCAATAACATCGTCGTTTCCTTTCATCCGTTACGGTTGGATGATGCAGAGCAGTTATTAAGGTCTAAGACCTTAGCGGCTCTGCCGCCAAACCACCGTTTCTTCCCCTTCGTGGCACACGAGGGATTTCATCCTTTGAGAATCCCAGAGTGGAATACCATTCGCATTTCCAAGAGTGTAAAAGTCCTTAATACAATTTCATGGGCCAAGTCGGGTTATCATTCTCCCCAAAAACCTTGCTTTTTAAGGATCCCACAGCCCACACCTTGTAGTTTTGTCAGTTTCGAGATGCAAGGAACTGCGCAAAACGTAAAAACTGGCGGGAAACGAAGGTTTTTTGCCAAGCTGCCGTTACGGCACTATCACCGTTCCGGTCTTGCCTTGTATGCCGTCCATCAGCTTGTCGAGCGAGGTAATCAGCGTCGTACACGACGGTTTTTCCTGCACAACGCGCATCGCCGCTTTCACCTTGGGCAGCATGGAACCCTTGCCGAAATGACCTTCGTCTATATACTTTTGCGCTTGCTCAAGTGTGAGCCGATCCAGCCACTGCTCATTCTCCTTGCCGTAATTGAGCGCCACTTTTTCCACTGCCGTCAGTATAACAAAATAGTCAGCGTCAATCAAATGAGCGAGTTTGGCACTGGTAAAGTCCTTATCGATAATGGCCTCCACACCTTTGAGGCGGTTGCCAATCTGCATCACCGGAATGCCGCCGCCGCCGCACGCGATGGCCACCTGCCCCGCATCCAGCAGTACGCGTATCGTCTCGCTCTCCACGATGTGCTGAGGCTCGGGCGATGCCACCACCTGCCGCCAGCCCTTGGGAAACTGCGCCAGCGCTTCGCCCATCTGCCGCCGTTTCTCGGCCTGCTCATCGGTCAGATACAAGCCGATGGGCTTGGTGGGATCGGCAAACGCCGGGTCATCCGGGTCCACAATCACCTGAGTGATCACCGTGGACACCGGAATATTAAGCCCCTGATTCAGCAGCTCTTCGCGCAGCATATTCTGCAGGTCGTAGCCGATATACCCCTGTGTGATGCTGACGCATACCGACATTGTAAACCGGTCGATATTATGGTCAATTTTATATGTATCGAAGCAGTCAGTCATCAGGCCCACCTGCGGGCCGTTGCCGTGTGTCAGCACAATCTGATATCCCTCTTTCACGAGCTCGACTATTTTCTTGCTCGTGTTGCGAATGGCTACCATCTGCTGCGACAGGTTTTCCCCCAGCGCGTTGCCGCCCAGGGCGATCACGATTCTCTTGTTCACGCGGTCATCATCCTATCCATCTCGGGAACGCCTTATCGATTAGACCTTGGAGCACGTCACCCGGATTCTTGACTTTGCTTAATAGTATCATTGCCGCAATGATATACGGCTTGTTGCCTGCTTCCTTATAAAGCGGCACTCTGTATCTGTCAAACACACTCGCTGACACTTCGCCCTCAGCGCATGACACACCGGTAATATCGGCAGGCAGGCAATGCAGATACAGCGCCTTCTTATCCTTCGTGAGGCTCATCATCTCCTCGGTGCATTCCCAGTCTTTGTGCTTCGCATTCTGAGCCAGCAGTTCCTTTTCCAGCGCCTTAATACCATCAAAGTCGCCGTTGCCGTACATATCCGTGCGCTTTTCCATCGCCGCAAACGGTGCCCAGCTCTTGGGATACACGATGTCGGCATCCTTAAACGCCTCGCTCATGCTGTTTGTCTTTGTGAAGCTGCCGCCCGATGCCGCTGCGTTTTTCTTTGCGACTTCTTCCACCTCGCTCATCACTTCATAGCCTTCCGGATGCGCCAGCACCACATCCATGCCGAAGCGGGACATCAGACCGATGACGCCCTGCGGGACGGACAGCGGCTTGCCGTAAGACGGAGAGTATGCCCATGTCATGGCGACCTTTTTGCCCTTTAAGTTTTCTACGCCGCCGAATTCTTTGATCACGTGCAGCATATCAGCCATCGACTGCGTCGGATGGTCGATATCGCATTGCAGGTTCACCAGCGTAGGCCGCTGTTCCAGCACGCCGTCTTCATAGCCCTGCTTGACAAAGCTGGACACATCGCGCATGTACGTGTTGCCCTTGCCGATATACATATCGTCGCGGATACCGATGACATCCGCCATGAACGAAATCATGTTGGCTGTTTCGCGCACTGTTTCGCCGTGAGCAATCTGCGATTTGCCTTCGTCTAAATCCTGCACGGTGAGGCCAAGCAGATTGCAGGCACTCGCGAAGCTGAAGCGTGTGCGCGTGGAATTGTCTCTAAATAGCGATATAGCCAGGCCGCTGTCAAATATTTTGGATGAGATGTTGTTTTCTCTCATCTTTCTCAAAATCTCAGCCACCTGAAAAACGCCTTGAATTTCGTCGTCAGACTTTTCCCATGTCAGAAAAAAGTCGTTTTGATACATATCCTTTAAGTTAAGCGCCTTTAATTCTTCTATCATCTTATTCATATCTTTCATTTTCCTATTCCTTTGCTATTTATCTCTTTTTTTGTAGCATTCGGGAAGTGCCGCGTAAACCGCCGCACATTTTACGAGATCGGCCTTCCATGTTTTCTCGTTTGGCGCGTGAGCTTGTGCCTCTTTGCCGGGGCCGAAACCGATGCACGGTATGCCAAAGCGTCCCATAATAGACACGCCGTTGGTCGAGAATGTCCATTTATCCACAACAGGCGTGCCGTACATGCCCTCATATGCTTCTACCATTGAAGTGGTGGTGATGTGATCCTCCGGCGATACCCATGTCGGGAAGTAGCAATCAGTCGGATACACGAGGCCTGTGTAAGAAGGACGGTCGTATTTGTACATAGACACCACAGCTTCATATTTTTTCACAGCCGGAAGCGCTCTGATCTCGTCCAGAGCCATCTCATACGTCTCCCCGTCCGTTAAACGGCGGTCGATGGATATGGAGCAGCTATCGGCCACCGCGCAGCGCGAAGGCGAAGTAAAGAATATCTCGGACACCGCCAGCGTGCCTTTGCCAAGAAATTCGTCATAACGCAAACGGTTGTTGAGCTCTTTGACCTCGGCCAATATCTCGCCCATCTTGTAGATAGCGTTGTCGCCGCGCTCGGGTGCACTGCCGTGGCACGAAATACCCTTCACGTCCACACGGATCTCCATGCGGCCGCGCTGCCCGCGGTAGATGTGCCCGTCTGTCGGCTCGGTAATCACAACGAATTCGGGCCTCACCTTGTCTTCGTTAATGATGTACTGCCAGCACAGACCGTCGCAGTCTTCTTCCTGTACCGTACCCGTCACCAACACTTTGTAACCGGCCAGCAAACCTAGATCCTTCATGATTTTTGCACCGTAAACCGCGCTTACGATGCCGCCCAGCTGGTCGGATGCGCCGCGGCCGCCGATCTCCTCGTCTGTCTCATACCCCTGGTACGGGTCAAAAGTCCAGTTTGAGATGTTGCCGATGCCCACGGTATCGATATGCGCATCGTATGCAATGATTTTGTCGCCATCGCCCATGTAACCTAAAATATTGCCCATTTTGTCGATCACGACATTGTCAAACCCTAAAGACTCCATCTCCTGCCTGATGCGTGCAATCACCTTCTCTTCGCCCGCGCTTTCGCCGGGTATTGCAATAAGGTCTCTCAAAAACTTTGTCATTGACGCTTCATATTCGCCTGCTGCCTTCTTGATCAAAGAAAAATCCATTTCGCTTTCCTTTCATGTTTTTACGATATTAAATAGGGCAATAACTAATATTGCCCTATATGATGCGGATTGCTTTAATTATGAAAATAATATATGTTTTGTCAGTATTCATATCAAACACTCTTCTTACAAAAATATTTTGAATACCTAAATATTTTTTATAAATTGAATGTATCATGTTCCCGCTGTATTGTCAACGTATGTTCAGTCATTACAAGCATATATTTGAGCACTTTCATATTTTTACCGAAAATCAATACTTATGTTGTCAGGCGGCGTTATATCATATAAAATGGCACTAGCTAAGAAAGCTTAGACGAAGGAGCGTTTATGGTTATCGCGGTCGTTGGTGCGGGCGGAAAAACAACACTCAGTAATCATATAGGTAAAAGTCTTACCGATATGGGGCGCCGCGTATTGTTTACCACCACAACAAAGATTTTCATGCCTTCGGATGGTCCCGTCTATTTAGGCCCGGCAGAAAATATCCGCGTCTTAAGCACGTTTATGACGGCTGCAAAAGGTGTGTTGGGCGATGGCAAGCTGGAAGGTTACAGTCCTGAGGACATATCGGCAATAACGACGCTCGGTTTTTTCGATGATATCATCATCGAAGCGGACGGGGCGGCTCGCAAACCGATAAAAGCCCCGAATGAAACCGAGCCTGTTTACCCCGCCTCTGTCAATTTGATTGTTGGCGTGATCGGCCTGGACTGCTTGGGCCAGCCAGCAAACGATGGGCAGGTTCACCGCGCTGCACTTTTTTCACATGTCACCGGGGCTGACTTAGATGAGCCGATCACCGTGCAGCATATTTTAGCGCTCATCACCCATCCCCAAGGGTTGTTCCGGCATGCACCTGACACAGCCCAAAGGGTTGTCTTTTTAAACAAATACGATACAATAGATGGAAAAGTGAAGCTTCAGGCCGAATACATCATCCGCCGATCGCCGTATACGGTGATACTGACGGGCTATCATATGGATTGGTTTAACTCGTTTTTTCATAGGTTTTTCTAAGAATATACGGCAAAGTGTTTGCCACAATAGGAGGCTGTCATGCTCATTGAACGTATTCCGGAGATTATCGCTCAGAATAAAACAGTTGCATTGGTCACAGTAACGTCTGCCAAGGGTTCAACTCCCGCCGAGGTCGGCAAAGAAATGCTGGTGGATGCCTCCGGCAACATCGGCGGCACGATCGGCGGCGGCAATCTGGAGTATGTGTCCATAAAAAAGGCTCAAGAATGCCTCGAGCGCAACATGAGTATTTCCATTCACTTCGATTTAAAAAAAGATCTTGGCATGGAATGCGGCGGAGAGGCGGATATATTTATCAAGGTCTACAGTCCTGCCATTCAACTCGTTATTGTGGGCGCGGGCCATATCGGACAAGAATTATATAAATTTGCTGAAATATTGGGCTATGACGTTATTGTAGTTGATGACCGCGAAGATGTCGCCACGCCCGATTATTATCCGAACGCCAAAAGCATATTTGTAGGAGATATCGGTGCAGAATGCGAAAAGCTGTCCATATCGCCGTCCACAACCTATGTTGTCATTGCCACACGCGGGCACAAGTGCGATGAAGCGGCGCTCTACCACATGATACAAAAGGATCCGAAGTATTTAGGTGTCATCGGCAGCCGCAACAAGGTGTCTGTGATGATGTCGTCTCTGAAAGAGAAAGGTATTCCGCAGGAAAAGCTGGACGCGGTCTATACACCTATCGGTATCGCGCTGGGCGGCGGTCAGCCCGCCGAGATCGCCGTCTCCATCATCAGCGAGATATTGCTCGTTAAGAACGGCGGCCGCCTTGCGCACATGAAATCGCCCGAGTAAGCGCTATACATATAATATTCAACTCTGCAATTTAAGCGCCATTCCTTACGGCTCACGCAATATAGTACAAGCTCCCTTAATCCGCTGTTTTGTCTGTATTGGGGAGTTCTATTTCCCATGATTTCTCATCAGATTTTAAGGCATTAAAGAAAGATCTCGTTGACTGACTTTCATGAATTTGACATTTGCTTTGCAGCATCATATAATAACTATCCTTCACATTAAATATAAAAAAGGGATATCATAACATGATTCGTTTTGTAACTAATAAGGACATCGATCAGTGGTTGGAACTGGCTAAAGAAGTTGAAGCCTTATTCGGTGATATGGCAGGCATACCTGAATTCAGAGACGCAATATCAGAATGTATAAACGCTTCGTCAGCATTATGCGCAACACATACCGATAATGAGGTGGCCGGTATTATCGCACTAAGCAAAGAAAAAAACGAAATTGAATGGCTTGCGGTTAAAAACAAGTATCGCGGCAGAGGTTATGGCAATGCGTTATTAGACGCAGCCATCAAGCATTTAGACAGTACAAAACCGATATATGTTCAGACTTTTTCTTCCCATGTTGAATCCGGCAAGCCCGCCCGGCAATTATATCTGCATTTTGGATTTAAAGATTATAAGGACGGCGGGAAAAACCCGGCCGATATCGACACGACAATCATGGTGCTGGATAAAACAGAAAAGTAGGATTTGCGATTACTAAAACAATCAAAAAACGAGGCGGTTGCATACCCGCCTCGTTATGTAGTCTTAAGAGCCACCCCTTACAGAATGCTGTTAAATATGCTCATATTCTGCTGGTTAACTTCATAGGTACCTGTGTCGATATATTTTTTCACCGGTTTATTGTTAAAATTCTTATCGATAAAACTGATTGACATGCTGCCCCAGGAATACGCGCGCTGACCGATGGCATAATGAATGAGTCCCTCGCGCATTGCTTTTTGAATTTCTTTGGTGAAGTCAACTGTAATAACCTGTATATGGGGATTATACTTTCTTGAATACTCCGCAAAAGCGACACTCCATTCGCAATTTGTCAGAAAAATAAAGCGGGCATTGGGGTATTTTCGCAGTATGGTATCGAATGTATTTTTTTCGTCTCCGATCGGTTTGCTGTGTACCGGCGTCTCAAAAACATCTATTTTCGAGTTCTTCCTTATTTCCTCTATAAAGCCTGTCTTGCGGTTTTCAATGGCCGTGATATGCATATCTGCCCAAGTGTTCACGATCACTTCTCCCTGGTTCCCCATAGCACCCATCACCACGCGTGCAGCGGCTGCCCCCGCTGATATTCCGTCCGTCTGAATCAACGATATATAATCGACATTATTAAGCTTTGAATTAATAAATACAATTTTTATGCCCAGACTCGTCATCTGCTTGAGCTTTTGAAGCATAAGATCATCATCGACCGGGCTTATCACCAAGCCGTCCATTTTTTTCTCTATGATCTCATCCAAAAAACCGACCATCTCTTTAACTCTTTCAAGGCCGCCGGACTTAGGCGCGTAAAAATTAACCTCATAATTATATGTCTCTGCCGCCTTGATAGCATCTTTCACGGTCGGGTCCCAGAATGGATTGTCTGTATCAAACATCATTGCGATTTTCTTTTTGGGTGCAGAAATTTTTTGCACTTTGATATTTTGGTTGTGTTTGTTCATTTTTGACACATCGGCAGATAAATCTTCCTCCAGCTTGTCAAGCAAAGCGATCGAGTTATTTTGGTTATATGTGAGGCTGGAAATCTCATGCGCCGTTGCGGATACTTCCCGAACCGATGAGAAGATACGTGATATTGCATTGACAAGTATATCTTCGTCGCCTTTAATTTCTTCAATAGCTGAATTAAAGTTCATCTGTTCGCTGATATATGTATTGATAAATTCGGTGTTCTTCTCAAATGCACTGCTGACCTCGCTCACGGATTCTCTTTGCGCCGCAAATATGCCTTTTGATTTAAGCGCAACCTTTTCCAGCAAGCTGATCTCGTCTGTAACGCTCGCAATGGTATCGCTGATATTCGCGCTGGCTATTGTGCTTTCTCTCGAAAGGCGCTGAATCTCTTCCGCAACGACCGCAAAACCTTTTCCGGCGGCCCCCGCGCGCACCGCTTCAACTTTAGCGTTAAGCCCCAGCAGATTCGTTTCACTGGACACCCGGTTAATCAGCTTGGTGATTTCCCCTATTTTCTGTGTCTTATTGATTAGATTCTTGACAACTTCGAATATGTCCTGAACCGCTTCGTCATTCTTTCCCTGGTTCAAAACAAGCTGGTCCACAGATTCGCGTACGCTTTGGTTGTTTTTCTCCATATCGTAAGCCAATGATATGATACTGCGGGACTTGTCATAAATGCCGTTGATTTTATCCGTAAATTCCTCAACAAGGCTTATACACTTTTGTATGTCCAGTGTCTGCTTTTCTGACCCCTTTTTGAGAAAAACGGCGACCTGCTCAATTTGGTCGGACTCATTCTTAAAATCCTGCACCACAGTATTGAGCTGATTTGATATTCGCGATATATTTTCAGAATACAGGAAAAACCTTTTGAAATAATCCTGCAACTGTTTGTAAATCGTCTCTTCTATTGAGCTTTCATTCGTGATTTGACCGGTGTCCGCTTCCAGATCCCAATTTGCTAGTTTGTTAAGAATGTCTCCATTTATCATTTCACAAGATCTCCTTTTTAGGCGATTAGATTTTTAGGTGAACGATAAAGCCAGCCATAGATGAATAAAAAAGAAAAGCTGAAAGAGAAATTATGTACTAAACATTTTTATTTTATATATAATCTATAAATATGGAATGAAACAAAACGTTGGGCTTTTTACCTGCAAAAACACTGTTAATTAATAAATAATGCAATTTTGGCTGTAAATGTGATGAGAGATATGAGAGTTCCTTTAATCTTTTGTCTGGTCTTTCGTGAAAAATAACTTCGGTGCCACCGGATAAACCCCAATGACACCGAAGTAATACGCTTTAGCCAAACAGCGCGAGAAGCACACCTGCGGCAACCGCTGATCCGATAACACCGGCCACGTTGGGTCCCATCGCATGCATAAGAAGGTAATTGTCAGGTCTGGCTTTTTGTCCTACCACCTGCGATACTCTCGCTGCCATAGGCACAGCGGAAACACCCGCCGAGCCGATAAGAGGATTGATCTTGCCACCCGACAGCAAATACATCAGTTTTCCGATGAGCAAGCCGCCGATCGTGCTGAATACGAACGCGAATAATCCAAGTCCGATAATCATCAGCGTTTCCGGCCTTAAGAAGTTTTCAGCCGCGGCTGTCGCGCCAACTGTCACGCCCAAAAAGATGGTAACAATATTGATCAGCGCATTCTGAGCCGTGTTGGAAAGCCTTTCGACAACGCCGGATTCTTTGAAGAGATTACCCAGCATCAGCATACCGATCAAAGGCGCAACAGAAGGAAGCAGGAGTATGCAAAGTACTGATACAACGATCGGGAAAATGATCTTCTCGGTTTTGCTCACTTCGCGAAGCTGTACCATTTTGACTTCTCTTTCCTTCTTTGTCGTCAGCGCACGCATAAAAGGCGGCTGAATAATCGGTATCAGCGCCATATACGAATAGGCTGCAATGGCGATTGCCGGAAGAAGTTCCGGAGCCAGCCTGGTGGTTAGATAAATGGCTGTCGGGCCGTCCGCACCGCCGATAATGCCAATGGAAGCCGCTTCATTCGGACTAAAGCCCAATGCGATCGCCAATGAGAAAGCGACATAAATACCGAATTGAGCGGCAGCACCCATAATCAAACTGGACGGACGGGCAATCAACGGGCCAAAATCCGTCATGGCCCCGATGCCAAGGAATATGAGCGACGGATAGATGCCTTTTTTAACGCCCAGATACAGGTAGTAGAGCAAGCCGCCCGGTTCTGTCGAACCCTCAACAGGCGCGGCCATAAGGCCGGTCAGCGGGAGATTGGCCAGCAAAATACCAAAAGAGATGGGCAGAAGCAGTAATGGTTCGTATTTTTTAACAATGGCCAGATATATAAGCACGCATGCAATCAATAGCATAACGGCTTGCTGCCAGGTCAATGTCGCAAATCCGGAGTCTGTCCAGATCTTTTGCAGAGTCTCTATAAAAGATGACATGATGCTAACCTCCGTTATTGCATAACCGCAAGAACATCACCGGTATTGACCGAAGATCCTGTTGCGGCAGTTATCTGTACGATCACACCATCCTTTGGCGCAATCACCTCATTCTCCATTTTCATTGCTTCCAGAATCAAAATCGTTTCACCTTTTTTGACCTGATCTCCGCTGCTCTTTTTGATTTGCAGAATCACGCCGGGCATAGGTGCTGTAATTTTCTCTCCGTCAGCTGTTGGTACAACGGCAGCGGCGGGCGCGGCGGGCGCTTGCACTGCCGGCTGAGCAGCCGCAGCCTGTTGAACAGCCGCAGCCTGTTGAGCAACGACAGGAACAGCAGCCGTTTCATTCGTTTTTACAAGCCTGGCCTCGCCCTGCTCCACTTCAACTTCATAATTATTGTTATTGATTGTGACAATATATTTCATTTTGTTAACCTCCTATTTCATCAACCGAATCGATTTAAAATGCAGCTGCGACAATGGGATCTTAGACTCATCGCTCACAATCGCCATAATCAGCGCGGCCGTTTTCTCATCCACATCAAACAACTTCAGTTCACCGTCAGCATATGAGGCCTCCTGCCCCGCAGGCGTTGCTATAACCTTCGTCTCTTGCTGCGCGGCTTGCGTGTTATGGCTCTTCTTTGTTAATCCGCTGACTACTTTCGAGATGAGTTTAACCACCAAACTGAGTGCTATCAGCACAAGAAATACAATGGAAAGACCGAAAATATCAACGGTCAAGCTATCTAAAACAGACATAAGTCTCTCCTTTACTTCTTAATGATCGAGTAAGACACTTTCACTGCCGCTTGATCTTCACGATCTTTGAAGAACTTTTCTGCAATTTGCGGGAAAGCGATATATGAAAGTACGTCTTCATCGTTCTTTGCCATGCTTCCAAGCTCATTTTTTGTCTGCTCAAAGATGGGTGCCAGCGTGTCCGCAAACCGGCCCTCAATGGGCTTTTCGTCTCCTAAAATCTTGTGAATCAGTGTCTTATCAACTTCTCCGGGTGCTTTTCCATACTCGCCTCTGATATAGGACTTAACCTCTTTTGAAACAGATTTGTATCTTTCACCCTGAAGCACATTTGTTGCGGCCTGTACACCAACCATCTGGCTCATGGGTGTTACAAGCGGCGGATATCCCAAGTCTTTACGAACATTCGGAATTTCCTGCAGGACTTCTTCCAGACGGTCCAAGGAATTTTGGGCTTTGAGCTGAGCCAGCAGGTTGGACAGCATACCGCCCGGCACCTGATACACCAAAGCGTCTGTTTCTGTTCCCATAACAAAGGAATCCATCAAACCGGAAGATATATATTTTTGTTTTATAGGTTTAAAGAAATCGTTAATCTGCTTTAATACCTTTTCATCAACACCTGTCTGATGGCCTACTTGTTTCAACGCATAATCCATCGTTTCCGTAGAAGGCTGCGAAGTTCCGCCCGAGAACGAGGAGATGGCACAGTCGATCCCCTGGCATCCGGCTTCGATAGCTTTCATATAGGTCATTGGGCCAAGTCCAGTCGTCGAATGGGTATGTAAAAACACCGGTATTTTAACGCTTTCCGTCAGCGCTTTCACCAGATCATAAGCCTCCTGCGGCCCCATGATACCGGCCATATCTTTGATACATATTGAATCTGCGCCCATGCTTTCCAGCTGAGTTCCCATGGATGCATATTTTTCAATACTGTGGATCGGGCTCGTGGTATAGCTGATTGTGCCTTGAGCATGCGCTTTACGTTTTTTTGTTTCATCCATAGCGACTTCTATGTTTCTAAAGTCATTAAGCGCATCAAATATTCTGAAAATATCCATTCCGTTATCGACAGCATGTGCGACGAATTTTCGAACGACATCATCAGGGTAATGCTTATATCCGAGTATGTTCTGTCCTCTAAGCAGCATTTGAAGCTTGGTATTCTTAACTTTCGCTTTTATTTTCCGGAGCCTCTCCCATGGATCTTCATTCAGATAGCGAAGACAGGAGTCAAATGTGGCTCCGCCCCAGCACTCGAGAGAATAATACCCTGCTTTATCCATTGTTTCCAATATTCCTTCAAAATCAGAATACGGCATACGTGTTGCAATAAGAGATTGGTTCGCATCTCTCAATACAGTTTCCGTGATGTTGATTTTCATGTTGTTCCCTCCCTTATGTTTTGGTATTCTTTATTCTAAACCCATGAACGAGCTATATTCCGCCCGTGTCAAAGGATTTAAAAAACCATAAAACGTATTCTGCAAGTTATACTACCGGGTTTACCGTCTATAATAAAAAAGAGCGGATACGCTAAGCTTCCCACCCTAGAAACTTCAAATCTTGAAACAATCGCTGTTTCAACCGAAACCCCGCCATGTTATTTTTTATATTATAATACATTGTGATTTAAAAGACAATCCCCAATATACATCTATCTCATTTTCCTTTTTTGTCTTTTACTATAAAAAAGGTTGACAAAAAATAACTTGCTATATATTATTACTCTATCAGATAGAACTCTATTAGGTAGTGCACTATTTATTAGAGCTCTGTCTGGCAGAGTCAATAGAAGAAAGGTGAAGTTATGATCAGCAGCGACATTATTCGTGGCCATCTTGATCCGATCATACTGCGCTTGATACTGGAAAAAGACCGTTACGGCTACGAAATCAGCAAAGAGATCAGCGCAAGAACATCTGACCGATTCCAGATAAAAGAGGCTACGCTCTACGCCGTGTTTCAGCGTCTGGAAAAAAAAGAGCTTATCAGCTCTTATGAAGGGGATGTGTCTTTGGGCAGTAAAAGACGTTATTACAAGATCACACCTCTGGGGCGGGCATTCTTTAAGGAAGAAGTGGATGAGTGGCGCAAGACCAAGGAAATCATCGATATTTTTATGGTAATGGAGGAGCAGTTATGAAAACCATACAGGAACATGTGGATTCTCTGTTTCGGGAAATCCCCGACAGCGAACGCAAGGACACGCTTAAAAGAGAGATCGTGGCTAATTTGCAGGAAAAGGTGACTGACCTTATGGCACAGGGCAAAGCCGAAGAAGATGCCATCAATCGGGCTATCGTTGAATTTGGAGACATCAGTGACATACGCGACGAACTGCGTGTCCAACAACAGCTGCCGGTAAAGAGGAGCAACGCGGGGCTGCAGCTTGGTTTTTCGGTGGCGGGCAGTCTGCTTATTATCGCGCTCATGGTGTTTATCAATCTTTACATTGCGCCGGGCTTTCTGTGGTGCATATTCCCGATTTTCGGCGTGTTGTGGTGGCCTCTGGCGATGTACTTCCGCTGGAGAAAGTATAACCAGAACTAAACCCCCAAAATTTATTATGAAATAGGTGATGAATATGAAAAAAGACGCAACCGCCTTTGCGATGATTGGTGCGGCAATGATAGCGGTTTTATTAACAGCACTAAATTTTCTGATAACGCCGGGCGTTCTATGGTTTTTCTACCCCTTGTATGCTGTGATTTGGTGGCCGATGAGTGTTTATCTCTGCAGCCGGAAACGTTACTTCGCGTTTTCTTTGGCAGGAAGCATGCTGACAATCGCCTTTCTGGCCATCACAAACATTGTGACTTCGCCGCTGACACTCTGGTTTCTATACACCGTGCCGCCCATTCTGTGTTGGCCGGTGGGCATGTTCGCTCGAAAAAGCATGGGAAAGCTGCCATTCGTACTGCTGTTTTGTACAGTCATTATTCTTTACTATCTCGCAGTGAACCTCTTTCTCACTCCGGCATATATCTGGGCCATCTACCCCATTTTTCTTACAATATGGTGGCCTCTGGGGCTGTATTTCAGGACGAAACAAAAGCCGAAGCAGGCCTCAGTTGTGGGCTCTTTACTGATCATTATATTCTTTATCACGTCCAACCTGCTAAACTCACCTTATCCTTGGGCGTTATATGCCTGCTTTCCCGTCATCTGGTGGCCGATTGCAATATTCGCCGGCAAGCGGCTTGGGACGCTGCATATCGCCGTAATCGGCTCCATATGCACCGTGCTTTGGTATGGCGCGCTGAACATTTTGCTCGCTCCGGGCAGCCCATGGGTGATGTTTGTAGCTTTTGCTGTGCTTTGGTGGCCATTGTCCGTGTTTTTTTATGGACGGGGCTGCACGCAGATCTATGCCGTTATCATGAGCGCCCTCAGCATCGCTTTCTTTGCAGCCGTCAACCTCGTCTATTCACCCGGCGCGCTGTGGGCCTATTACCCCGCCTTCGCCATACTGTGGTGGCCTATGACGATGTGCTTTGCGCGCAAACGCAAGTGGCTTGGCTATTCACTGATCGCAAGTCTGCTGACGATCATATTCCTTGCGGCAGTCAATATCATTACATCGGCCGGATTCGCCTGGAGCGTATTCCCAGCACTGTGCATACTCTGGTGGCCGCTGTCTTTTTTTTTTGCGGGAAAGAAGAAGCCCTTCGGTTTTTCTGTTTGCGGCAGCCTGCTGGTCGTCAGCACGCTTTTAACCGTGAATTTATTGACGTCAGCCGGATTCATATGGAGCCTTTTCCCCGTGATTTGTGTGTTGTGGTGGCCGTTGTCCGTCTACTTCGCAAAGAAACAGCGCCCCTTCGCTTTTGCCGTTTTGGGCAGCCTGCTCGCCATCATACTGTTTGTTTCGATCAATCTGCTCACATCGCCCGGCTTCCTTTGGTTCGTGTTTCCGTCTTTTGCCGTAGTATGGTGGCCGCTTAGCCTGTTTTTCTTCAGAAACCGCAGACTTGCTCATTAAAAACTCATAAACATAACTTATATGAAAATCCCTTAACCAGTTTATCTAAGGGATTTTCTTGTGTTTAATTCTGGCAGAACATGTGATAGAATGCATATATATAAACTAAGCTTGTTGATCTTCAGTAGTCTCACAAATGTGATTTAGGAGGATTATCTATGGATATGAATCTTATAAGCACGACGGACTCAATTAAAGGTTATGAAATCGTTGAACAAAAAGGTCTTGTTTCATCAAGAGTCGTTGTTGGCGTCGGTTTTTTTCAGAATTTTTCGCTTCATTTACTGATTTTTTTGGAGGGCGCTCTCAAAAGCTGGAGGACAGATTGGGAGAGCTGTATTTGGAGGCTATCAATAGCATAGAACTTGAACTTGCCAGCAGAAAATGCAACGCCCTCATTGGCACACGATGTGATTTTGATGAGGTCTCAGGAAAAGGGACGCTTATGTTCATGTTGACTGTCACAGGAACAGCTGTAAATGTTCTCAAAACAAACGAAATGGCTGTACAGTCTCCAATCCTGGCCATAGCCAACGGTAAGCGACTGGAAAGAAAGCTTAAAGACCGGCCAAACATTCATACAGTTTGCCAGATCATTGATGAACTGCTCGCCAATTTATACTTAGTTGATCTTGAACTGCTGATAAAGGCCATAGCTCAGAATTCAGATGTCAACGAAACTTTAGATAAAAACCAGATAGCTAAGATTATTTCATATCTAAACACAGTCTTTGATAAAAAAGATGTCTCCAGAGTACTCATTAACAGCTTAAAGGAAAACAAAACAAATGAGGCCTTTGATTTTGTTTATATGCAGTTCGCACTCCCGTATTTTGAGACTATGACCGACGTACTGGACAGCCTTAATAAACAAACAATCGAAAAATATATCCGTTCGCTGGAAAACAAGCCTCGGGCAGACTATAGAAGAGAAGATGCCGAAGCTATTGATAAATACATGATCAAACTGGCCGATATTGGCTTTGATCTCAACTACAGCAGCGAGGATGAATATCTTGCAAAAATGTATGGAATCAAGAGTAAAAAGGATACAAGTTTCATCAATGATCTTAAGGACGCCATTGTCCAACATTATTCCCAACAAGAACTTTGCCAATAAAACACACCTCAAGCCGCAAAGCGCTGAGGTGCTTTTACCTGCTAGCAGCTATGTTTCTGAGACCTTAGCCGCCGTTCTTGATGATGCCATAGTTTTTAAGAAAAGGATCAGACAAGCATAAATGGCCTGCCAGCGTGTCAACCTGCTTGCCCTCCACAAGAAACTGAACCTTGCTGATGCCATCCAGTGCCGTCACGGTATTTACCATAGCGAAAACCAGCAGCATTTCGCTTCTTTCGCTGAGTCCTTTGCAGGCGTTTTTAAAATTCTCGGATAAGCTGATATATGCCGTATCGTTGTCCACATTCACTGCCAGAATATCCGCCTCCGAGGAACCCGTCGGCATAACGGCTTCCACGCTTTCGCTGTCACCCTTTTGCGGCCCTCTCATCAATTCGAGCAAACGCGCTCGTGCGCTCCATATCTGTCCCTGCTCCATACTGCGTGAAACTTCCAGCAGCAGGTCTGAGGTTTCATCCTCGAAATAGACCGGCGCACTGCTCCCGAGGCAGCCAAAATAGTCGTTTCTTTTGGATCCCCCTGCGGAACCGCCTGTCACCTGAGTGCCTCTAACATACAAATTGACATCTTCAATACCCGGCACCAGCCCTGTAATGCTGTATATAATCGCCGCGTAGGAAAGAAGCGCCTCCTTCCCCGTACCCGACGGCAAATCGCTGAACATGAGACTTAAATCATAGGCGGCTGATCCGTTAGCAATTTTCAAAGGAGATGTCGTCAGCTTTGATTCGGATAAGAGCGGACTTTCCAACACAGCCGTATTTTGAGGGCCTTTTCTCAGTTCTTCAATAACGGCCTCAATATAATTGCCGTCCACATATTCTTCACCCTCAAAATGGCCCGGTACATATTTAACGGTACGCACTTCCGGCAGAATATAATCACCGCTTGCCGCCACAAAGTACAGAACAGTGGGTATCTCCGCCACAGCGGGCTCATTTTGCATTAAGCTGTTCTGTGTTGTATGTCCGGTTGGCGTTGAACCAATAGACGGTAACACAGTCTGTTCATCCGTGGGCTTTGCTTCCTCTGGCCCATTGTTCATATTTAGCTGCTGCGGCACATATTTTGCATATGCATTTGTATAGGCGTCGTGCACATTGCCCACCTGTTTTTTTAACGGGGCCGCTGGATAGCCGTCAAAGCCTCTGCGTATGCCGTTATAAAAAACACAGATCGATGTGTCGCCCAGAATATCCGTCACCGTATTTGCAATGGCCTGCTCTAATATATAGGCTTCTTCCGACTGCATCAAACCACCGTAGTAATTGATATACACGTTGGCAGCTTCATTGGAAAACTCGATATAATCAAGTGTCATACCTATTTTAGCAACACCCGCCACGCTGTCGTTTGACGGGCCTGCAAGCAGCGCTTCCACCGCGGTTATGGCAGGGTTTGTATCCTGCTTTATATTGAGCTTGCGCGGCTCTGCGGTCAGCGTATTATTTGATGAATTGAGAAAATAGATCGCATACGTATCCATACGCCCAGATTCGCTTAATTCGCTTAAATCGAGGACGCTCGTGGGCACCTTAGTCCCTGTACTGTTTGAATCTGATATCACGCCGCATCCAGAAAGCAGCAGACAGGCTGCAAGCGCATAACAAATCATTTTTTTCATGCTGCTACCTTTCATTCATCAGCACATTCGCGAGTGATGTATAGGAGAGCTTCCAAATTTCTTCTTCACGGACAAGAACGACAGGAACGCTTGAACCGGCAATCAACTCTCCTTGGCGCGTATTGATGGAATAGCTCAGCAGCACAATCGCGGATTGTCCGTCATAGGCCACATTCATGCCCGTTATACTGAATGTGTTCAACACATTGCCCGTTTCGGCGAGAGCCGCGTAAAAATCATCCATGTCCGGTTTCACTGAGCCGTCCGTATTGCTATAAGCCGTAAAATCGTAGAGACGCTCCCAGTTCTTCTTTGAATACGAATCCAGCGCCTCTTTAAGCGTATTCTCAGGCGTGAGTATAAGCGACTCGTTTGTGCTCAAAGAAGCTGTCCAAGGCAGCGGCTCCAGCTTGTCGTTTGTTCCGCTCCCAAATCCGGCTTCGCTGAGTGTAATGCGCTGAGCACCTTCCGGCTTGTCGATAAAAATCTGTACGCTGGAATAAGTCCCTATCTCCGTAATGGTGTTCACAATAGAGTAAATTGCAAGCCTTTTGCGGTCTTGAACGGTTCCTTCGTCCAGTACTGTTGTTTTCGGCTCTGTGGTCACAAAGGAGTCGCTCAATGTCACAAACAATATGTCCGCATTACTTTCAATATTAACCAGGCTGACACCGTCCCAGAACAGGCCGACAAGCTCGTCCCGGTCAGACGACGGCCCGGCGATGAGCGCATTGATGACGGCCGCCTCGAGTTTTTCGCTGACGGATACTTCTATTGGGCGTGTTTCTCCCGCAAGCAGCTGCTCTCCGTTATATGAAAAATAAAGTGTGACATCCTTGGTATCCTTATTCGCTGATTCAGCTTTGGGATTGATATCCGGCAGGTTTGCCTCGGTCGCGTCCTTTGGTGCCGCAGCACATCCTGTTATAGCCAGTACTAATATTAACATCCATGCGATGGTTTTCAGCTTTGCCATTCGTTCCTCTCCTATGCCTTAATCGGCAGATAAAGCGTAAATACAGTGCCCGCGCCTTCTTCGCTCTGCACGTCAATACTGCCGCCGTGCAGCAGCGCGATCGTTCTCGCGATGTAAAGCCCCAGTCCGCTGCCGCCTGTTTCCCTTGCGCGGGCTTTATCCACGCGGTAGAATCGGTCAAACAGATGAGGCAGATCGGCTTCAGGTATACCGCAGCCGTTGTCCTTGATGACAATGGCCGCGTTTGCGCCGGATTTTTGCAGCGTGACCCAAACGCTGCCGCCCGGATCGGTATATTTAATCGCGTTGTCTACGAGGTTCATAACCGCCTGCATCACCTTAACCGCATCGCACCATATCTCCAGCTCGTTGTTAACCGTATAGGTGATCATGATGTCCTTTTCGCGCGCAATGGGTTTTAAAGCCGCGACGGATTTATACACAAGCTCACTCAACAGTATCTTTTCTATTTTGAGCGCTTCTGTTTCGCTGTCTGTTTTGGCGAGCGTCAGCAGGCCCGAGATCACGTCGGTTAAACGGTCGATCTCGTTGTTGATGTCGCCCAAGAATTCTTTGTATATCTTTTCGTCCACACCGTCCTGATAAAGCAGAGACTCGATAAGTATTTTCATCGAGCTTAAGGGCGTTTTCAGCTCGTGTGAAGCGTTGGAGACAAATTCACTGCGTTTTCTGTCCAGATTCTCAAGCTTTTCGCTCATGGTGTTAAATGTCTCGGCGAGTTCCGCCATCTCATTCCTGCCGTGAACCTTGATACGCTGATGCAGGTTCCCGCGCGAGATCAAAAGCGCGACGGATTTTAGATCCTTGATAGGCCGCGTGATATATCCCGAAAACACGATGCTGACCACGATAACCAATATGCAGGCAGCCAGGACGATCAGAAAGACGATATTAACAAATTCATCCGTGAGTTCAACAACGTCCTGTATATCGGCGGCATACAGTACGGCGCCGATCGTTTCGGACTCTGATACGATAGCCGAGGTGTAATAGACGGCGTAGAACGGCTCGCCTTCGCCGTTGTCGATCTTATGAAAGCCGTATGATGTGTCGGCAGGCCCCAGCAGCACATCGGAAATCTCTTTATGATCCAGCTTTTGACCGTTGAGCACGGAAAAGCTGTCCACCTGTACGATGCCGGATTTGTTGAGCACCAAAAAACGCCCGCCGTATTCCTTGGAGCTTTGCTCCGCAAGCTCGTACATTTTCTGGGCGTTGGCGCTGCTTAAGTAGGGTGCCATACTTACGGCGACGTTGTTTGTATTTTTAAGCTGGTCGCGCACACGGATGTTGACCAGATAGTCTTCAGCGAGATAGGAAATAACAAATGTGACCGCCGCAAAGGCGGCGGCGGCCACAACGAGAAATATAAATACAAAACGCCACCGTATGGAATACAGCAGGCTATTTATCCGAGAAATAGTATCCCACTCCCCACTTGGTCATGATAAATTCAGGTTTTGCCGGATTGTTTTCAATCTTTTCGCGCAGACGTCTGATATGCACGTCCACCGTACGCAGATCGCCTAGGTATTCGTATTTCCAGATCAGCTCGAGCAGCTTCTCCCTGTCGTACACCTTGCCCTTATTGGTGATAAAAAGCTGCAACAGATCGAACTCCTTGGCCGTCAGCGCCACTTCCTCATTATCAATCTCAACGCTTCTGTTCTCGAGATTGACGGTCATGTTTCGGGCGTGAAGCAACTGCGGCTCGCGCGTCTTCTCGGTCCCCTCCACACGGCGGAAGATGGTCTTGATGCGCGCCTTAAGCTCAAGCATGTTGAAAGGCTTTGTGAGGTAGTCGTCCGCGCCGAATTCCAGGCCCATAATCTTGTCCATGTCATCATCCTTGGCGGTCAGCATAATGATGGGCACGTTGGATACGCTGCGGATACGCTGGCAGACCTCCATGCCGTCCACTTTGGGGAGCATAAGGTCCAGCAGCACCAGATCATAGCGTCCGGCCGCAAACATATCCAGCGCCTGTTGTCCGTCAAGCGCCTCGTCCACCGTGTAGCCGTCCTGCTGCTCGAGATTGAACCTTAGTCCCTTGATGAGACTCGGTTCGTCATCGACGATCAGTATACGTTTCATACACCTTCTCCTTGTTTAATATACAAATAATAATTACAGATATGATTATACCACATTACTTACAATATTAAAATCCCACCGTTGAAAAGCTTTTCAAGGTGGGATTGAGAGTCATAAAAAACATATAGCATCAGAATGAATATGCAATTAATACGAATAAAGCGTCGATACGGCTAACGATTTATCGTTTTGCCGCCATGTTTTGCCCCGCCGCGTTTTTCAGATCTGCCGCGCTTTGGCCCGCCGCTTTCGCCGCGCTTGTTATCAAGTCTTGCATCACGGCCAGAGCTGCCGGCTCCCGGGATGACATCACGTTTTGCACCGATGCGGTTTTCTCCGCCCTTGGCACGACCTGCACTGCGAACAAGAGAACGCCCGCGGCTGCTGCCATGTGCTTCATTGCGTCCGGCGCTGCGGCTTGCGGACTCATCGGGAACAAGGCATTCCTTGCCCCGCCCGATCAGGTCTTCGCGGCCCGCTTCAGTAAGCGCTTCTCGAATAAGCGGCCAGTTGCGTTTCTTATCAAACGCCAGCAGCGCACGCTGCATAGCTTTCTCCCGCTGAGTCTTGGCGACGTATACCTCTTTTCCCGTCAAAGGGTTCATCCCCGTATAATACATGCAGGTGGAAAGCGTACCGGGCGTGGGATAAAAATCCTGCACCTGGTCCGGGACAAAGCCCTGTCTTTTGAGCGTCACAGCCAGTTCGATGGCATCTTGCAGCGTAGAGCCCGGATGTGACGATATATAGTAAGGCAGCAGATATTGCGGCTTGCCCGCACGCGCTGTCGCACCTGCAAAACGCTTAGAAAAACGCTCGTACACGCTGTAATTCGGCTTGTTCATAAGCGCAAGCACATTTTCGTTGACATGTTCCGGTGCCACTTTGAGCTGGCCGCTCACATGCTTTTTCACAAGGCGTTCAAAGAAATGATTATTCCTGTCGGCCATGATATAATCATACCGCAGTCCCGAGCGGATAAACACGCGTTTCACACCGGGAACCTTTTCCACCGCCTCCAGCACCTCGGTCAGCCCTTTATGGCTCACCCGAAGGTGTGGGCATATGGTGGGTGTAAGGCAGGCGCGGGTACAGGCATGCGAATTCTTATTGGTACATATAGCGTCGTAAAAATTGGCGGTGGGGCCGCCGACATCGCTGATATTGCCTTTGAATTCGTTCATCTGTGCGATACGCTTTGTTTCCTCGACAATGGATCTTTTGGAACGCTTTTGAATACGCTTGCCCTGATGCGACGATATGGAGCAGAACGCGCACATGCTGGGACAGCCGCGCAAAGCCGTGATGCCGAACTGCACCTCAGCGAGCGCCGGAATAGGCTCTTTATAAGAAGGGTGCGCACGCTTTTGAAATGGCAGCCCGTAGAGCGCATCCATTTCCGGTGTGGAAAGAGGCTGTGAAGGCGGAAATTGTATCACGTACCTGTCGCCATGCGCCTGAACGAGCGTTTTTCCTGCGGGGATGCCGTTTAGATAAATGGTTTTAAACGCGGCCGCGAACGTCTTCTTATCGTTTGCAACGTTTTCATACGAAGGCAGTGTGGTATGCTCGCCAATGCCGTTCAGATTGCTTCGCAATATGCACGTTCCACGTATGCCGACCATATCCTGTATGCCCTGCCCATCCTTGAAACGCGCACAAATTTCGGCAAGCGGCTTTTCCCCCATGCCATAAACAAGCAGATCAGCTTTGGCGTCCACAAGATACGAACGACGCACCTTGTCTTCCAAATAGTCATAATGGGCAAATCGGCGTTGCGTAGCCTCGATGCCGCCGATAATGACAGGCGTGTCTTTATGCGACTGTTTTAACCGCGCGGTATATGCGATCGTCGGTCTTGGGGGGCGCAGCCCTATTTTTCCGCCCGGTGAATAAGCATCCTCACTGCGGGCTTTTCTTGCGGCCGTATACATGTTCACAATGCCGTCCATATTGCCGCCGCTCAACAAAAAAGCGTAGCGTGGTGTGCCAAGCTTTGAAAAATCGTCGTCGGAGCGCCAGTCCGGCTGAGCCAGTATGCCCACGCGGAATCCGAGGCTCTCCACAAATCGGCCGATTATGGCAGCCGAAAAGGACGGGTGATCCACATAAGCATCGGGCGTGACCACGATAAAATCCAGCTGCCCGCCATGCAATTCTTCAGGCGTCATGGGTAGAAATTCATTATTCATTGTTCGAGTATACCATCAGACCCTGTCTGCCAACAAGCGTTAATTCTGTGTACGCCATCCGCCGCATCAAGAGGCAGGCTTTTGACGGCTTCCCCGCCTTCCATGCGCAGCCACGCATAGCCCTGATATCCGGGTGTGATGGTCACTGTGATGATGTATTGCGCAGCGCCTTTTTTGTATTCGATGGTGTAGCTTCCAAAGTCGTCGGGTAAGCACGGATAAATCGAGAGCATGCCCCGCTCGATACGCATGCCGAGAAGGTTCACAATGGCCGCCTGATACATCCACGCTGAGCTGCCCGTATACCAAGTCCATCCGGCACGTCCGCGGTAGTTGTCCGTATAATAAACGTCTGCCGCCATCACATACGGCTCCCCCTTATATTTCGCCACGCCTGCGGGTGTGCGTGTATGGTTGATGGGGTTTAATATCTGAAACAACGCTAGCGCGTCATCCTTGTGGCGCAGCTTAGCGGCGGCAATCACAAACCAGACTGCTGCATGTGTGTATTGACCGCCATTCTCCCTTACGCCCGGCAGATATGATTTGATATAGCCCGGGTCTTTATCCCACTTGTCAAATGCGGGTTCCAGCAGGCGGATCACACCCTCCTCGCGCATCACCAGCCGTTCCTCCGCCGAAGCAAATGCCTTTCGTGCACGTACCGCACCCGAAAATACCGCCCATGCCTGTGAAATGATATCGATACGGCATTCAGGCGATGTGTTACTGCCCAGCGGTGTCCCGTCATCAAAGAAAGCGCGCAAATACCATTCTCCGTCCCATGCATTTTTTTCAATATTGATTTTTAGCTCTTCGCGCTGTTTTTCAAACCGCTCCGCTGTTTCCGTTTCCCCCCGCGTGCGACACAGCCCGATGAACTCCCGCAGCACTTCGACAAGGAAAAACGCGAGCCAGACGCTTTCTCCTTTGCCCAGCGCTCCCACCTTGTCCATACCGTCGTTCCAATCACCCGTGCCCATTAATGGAAGACCGTGTTCGCCGAACTTCAGCGCCGAATCTATGGCGCGGACGCAGTGCATGAAAACACTTTCTCTCATTCCCCCCGTTTGAAAAGCTTCATAAAGTTCGTGGCGGCCTTCGGGAATTTCTCTGCCATCTAGGTAAGCGACTTCCTCATCGAAAACACCCATGTCGCCTGTGATACGTTCATACGCGCACGCGACATACGGCAAAAACAGCTTGTCATCAGTGATGTATGTGCGCACACCGCTCGCGGGCTCATGCCACCAATGCAGCACGTCACCCTCCGGGAACTGGCGCTGGGCGCACATGACAATGTGGGAGCGTGCTGCATCCGGGTCGGTATACATGATGGCAAGCACATCCTGCAATTGATCGCGGAAACCGAAAGCGCCGCCCGATTGGTAATAGCCCGTACGGCCCCAAAGCCGTGCGGTGTAGGTTTGATAAATCAGCCAGCCGTTGACGAGCGTATCAAACGATTTGTTCGGTGTCGTCACGCGTATCCCGCCCACCATATGGCTCCAATACGCCTTGGTGTCACGCAGCCGTTTCTCGGCTGCTTCAGTCGTACCAAATACCTCCGTCACAGTTTCGATAGCCGCATCGTCCCCATAACCCATCAGGAGCGGCAGTGTTTTACGTTCCCCGGGCTTCAACCTTATATGAGCCTGCAAGGCCAGCAGCGACGCACCGCAGCCGTCACTATTGGACAGCGATTCAGTTTTAAGTGTTTCAGGCCAAATCGTATGACCGGGCACGCCGAAAAATTCGTACGCTGAAGCGGTATAGCTTAAGCTCTGTCCGGGTATGGCAATAAACATGGCCCTGTCGGATGCCGAGAACGGCGAAGATGCTTCGATTCTGTCCCCGATAAAGCGGGCACGTATACCCCCGCAGCCAATGGCGGCCAGCACCGGTTCCGCGTAGTAATAGATGGACAGCGTTTCCTCTCTGCTTGTGTTGTTGGCAATGCTTAAGAGCCCTGTCTTTACCGGTAGCTCGGGGTCAACAAAATACGTCATATGCGTATTGATACCGCCATAACGTTCAAAAACGGTATAGCCAAAACCGTGTATCACGCGATATTTGCCCGCCGCGTACATATCGGGCGCAATGCTGAACGCCGCGCCGGTTCGGTCGTTGCGGATAAACACGCCTTCACCGGGTACGTCGGTGAGCGCATCGTTGCGGAAGGGCGTGAGGCGCAACATACGCGCATTTTCGGCCCAGGTGTATCCACCGCCGCCCGCGCTTAACAGGCTGCCCAACGTACGTCCCGCAAGCAGGTTGCTCCAGGGCAGTGGCGGTTTACCATTGACATCAATGCAGTATTCCGTACCGTTTCTCAAGAATCCGCCGGAGGTATTGTCGAACGCTTTTAGCAGCTTGGGTACCCGTTTGGGTGGCTTTTCATCGCTATCCTTTTCAAACACTTGATAGGGCCTCGTCAGCACCGGGGCTTTGAGCTGTTCAGCAAGCGATAGCTCATCGGTAAGAACAAGGCAGGCTGCTGCCGCGATCGCGGCTTTATCGGCCATTTCAGTGGTTTCATTGGGCAAAGCAATGATGCGGTTATACGGGCGGCCCGAAGCGGCCTGTTCAAAATCTTTGATCTTATCCCGCAGCGGATCAAAATAAGAGCCGTTCGTACTGTACAAAATTACCAGCTCGGCCGGTATGTTCTTTAAGCTTAAGTATTCGAGCGCTTTGACCACATTTTTCACATCGTCGATTCTTTCCAATGTGTGCGCAAACATGCAGATAATCGGTATATCGCCCGAAATACCATGCTTCCAGAGCGAACCCAACCCGCCGGGTTTCGCTGTGAGAGGACAGGCCGATGGAACATAAATCACGGTACGCGACGCTATCTGCTGGAACAGGTTGGCCTGCATGTTTTTGAGCTTGAGGAAACGCATTTCCACCTGCGCATGCGTCCATGCAAGATGGAACACGCGTCTTAAATCCTCTTCACCCGTGATGTTGGCAAGACATTCAGCCGCGTGGCGTTTGTTGTCGGCCATTGTGATAGCAAACGCGACCATTGCCGATTCACCGCTCTGGACTGTCTTCGTGCAGCGTATGCCTACCGCGCGGGATACGTCCCGTTCTGCGGGCTGTTCAGACATACAAGCCGGAGGGCCAAATACGTTGCGTCGCCCGAATATATACGTCCTGTCCGTCACAAGCTCCACGGGATCGTCAAAACACGCTTTCATCGCGCTGCATATCGGCTTACCGCGCCGACGCGCATAGATCGTTCGGTTTTCGCGATCTTCAATGGTATCGATGAAAAGCTCCGCAAAAGCGGGGTGCGCTTCAAAGTCCTTCTCAGCGCTCAGTGCGGGCGAATAAACACAAAAGACAGAGAGATTGACTGCGGCTTTGGCATTGTTTCTTATATCGAGGCTCCTGATCTCCATATCGCATTCAGGAGACACACAGACCTCCATTGTGGTTTCAATAAAACCCACCTGCCTATAAAACGTCGCCTTGTGGGGTTCAAACTGCACACGGTCCTGATCGGCTTGCAGACATGTGGGCAAAAACGCTGCCGACCATACCGCCCCGGTATCCATGTTTTTAATATAAATGTGTATGCCCGGTGCACGCCGAAGCACATCGCTCTCCCACCGAGAAACCATACGACCGCGGCATCTGGAGTAACCGATGCCGTATTGCGTGAGCATGACGGTATAGCTGCCGTTAGACAGGAAATAGGCTTCCGGATACTGCGACAGGCTGCGGTATGTGCGCACAGCATGTATCTCTTCCGCAAACGTCTGCTTATCGGAGGGCTTCTCACCCAGACTCAGTGTCACGCTGCGCGGCGGCACCTTTTCTTTGAGCAGCAGTTCCGTCGCCTTAACGGCAGTCGCGCTGTGAAAAAGCGTCTGCATGCGCCCGTCCTGCAAACAGTTCACGATTGACGAGAGAATCATGCCCTGATGATGCGCCATATAGCTTTTGATAATGTGTTTTTTCTTGCCTGCGTGCAATCGCGAAGAGGTATAGTCAACCGCCTCAAAAAAGCCGTATCGACCCAATGCCCCAATCTTCTCGAGCCTGAGCATATTCGCAAGCGCCGCGCGCGGATTCACATGCAGCGCAAGGCAGGTGGCATACGGCGTTATCACCGCTTCGCGCACAAGACCGGATTTAAGTCCCAGCCCCGGTACGCCAAACGCTTTATACTGATAATTCATGTGAAGGTCGAAAGCATAATAACCTGATTCGGATATGCCCCACGGCATATGCCGCTGCTCACCGTAGGCGTGCTGCATATCCACCACGGATTTGTATGTTTCCCCGAGCAGCGTATTGTCGTAACTTTTCATAATGATGAGAGGCATCAGATATTCAAACATTGTGCCGCCCCATGAGAGCAGCACGCGGCTCTCTCCCGCAACGGCAAGCGGGCGCGACAGCCGGAACCAGTGCTTCTCAGGCACATCCCCTTTGGCAATCGCGATAAAGCTGGTCTGCCGCGCTTCGGAGGCCAGCAGGTCGTAATGCGAATCACTCAATGTCGCGTTGCGCACATCATAGCCGATGGAGAACAAGCCCTTGTCTGCGTCATAAAGGGGCATAAATCCGGTGTTTTCGATCAGCACGGCAATGCGGCGGCGCAGCCGCACAATGCGCTGGCAGAGCCGGCGGCAAGCCACATAGGCTTCACCCAGCGCCGTTTCCATTTTAGACACCCAGGCGACCACATCCTCGTCGTTATCTGCCTTCGCTTTTTCAAGTATCTGAGACAAAGGCTCTAAAAGATTTTGGAAAATCTGTGTGTAGCCTTGCGCGGACACGCCACGCAACTTATCACGCATTACGCGTGTCTGCTCAATATACAAGTGAACCTTCTGAGTGGGGAAAGCTTCAAGAACATAAACCCAGGGTGCATACCGTCGCAGCCATGCGTCGATTTGCGTGCGATACACGGCGAGTGTGCCGTCTGTATGGGCAATTAGACCGAGCGCTCCTGCCGCGTTGAAGACGTCGTTGTCGATGTGAAGAGATAAATCGCGCTCGGCTTCCCGCGCCACAACGGATAATCCCTGATGGAGATAAGCAGCCATCGGTGTGTCAATCATATCTTTGAGCGCTTCATCCACAACGATGAGATAACAGACCAGATTGCCGCTGTCGACCGAAGACACATAGCGAGGCTCCAGCGGTTGCAGATTCGTGATATCGTACCAGTTGTAAAGATGGCCCTTCCATTTTTCGGCTTTTTCGATACCAGTAACAATTCGGTCGACGCGTTTCACAGCCTCGGCAAGCGTTAAGAACCCCATATAATAAGCGCACACAACTGCCCCCATCGCATAAGCAACGTTGGTGGGTGACGTTCTTTTCGCCACACCCCTCATGGGGCTCTGCTGATAGTTATCCGGCGTCCAGTAGTATTCATCCTCTTGGGAAAAACGCTCAAAGAACCGCCATGTTTTCAGAGCGATATCCTCCAGATAAGCCTTATGCCTATCCTCAAGCACATAGATTTTAGCCTTACGCGGACGGCTGATGGCATGTGCGATGGCCGGTGCGAAGAACCAAAGCGCGAAAACGAGGAAAGCCACCAAAGAAAACGTATGAGTCGTGAGTATAGATAACGCATACAATGCGGCTGCCAGCAGCGGCGCGGCAGCCATGCGCCGCCAGTAATACGTGATGCCCATCTTCGCCTTTTTGTCGCCCTCGGCAGAGGTTTCCCATTCCAGCAGATTACGCCGCGAGATCAACCTTATCAGCGTACGCACTGCCGCATCCAGCATCAGATACGTTTCATATGGCAGAAAAGCGAACTTGTAGAACGCCTGCTCGAACATTGTTTTTGTTTCATACCAGACATCCTTTAGCGTGGAGCCCTTGCCTGCGTTTTTGATGAGATTGATTATCCGCGTCACAAAATCGAGTATGCCGTCGATAAACAGCGGCAGTATGCCCGATATAAACCAGAAGAACGCGTTTCTATAAAACGCGGTCTGTGAAAGCAGTATGACCAAAAAAGAAAGTGGTATCGACAAACTGCGTCGTATGTTATCAAATATCTGGTATTTGGCGAGCTTGGAAAGCGGATTCCTCGCTGGCCCTGTCTTAGTCTTGACGCTGCGTTTAAGCCAAGGAAGCAGCTGCCAGTCGCCGCGCACCCAGCGGTGCTGGCGCTTCGCCCATGCGGTGTAACGCGCAGGGCACCCATCCATCAACACAACATCACTGAGCAGCGCGCACCTTAGATAGCTGCCTTCCAGCAGATCGTGGCTTAATATACTGTTCTCAGGAAACGCATCCCGCAGCACGCGCATATAAACGTCTTTGTTGAATATGCCTTTGCCCGTAAATATCCCGGTGCCGAATCCGTCCTGGTAAACATCCGATGCGGCGCTCGCATAAGTATCCAGACCTCCTTTTCCGGAAAACGTGACTGAAAACCGGGTTGCGGCGGCGCTGACCACATCCACGCCGATACGCGGCTGCATGATGCCAAAGCCTCTTACTACGGTGTTAGTCTTTTCACTGATTACCGGACGGTTTAACGGATGCTCCATTGCGCCCACCATCTTCAAAGCGGCATCACGGCCCAACTGCGTATCTGCGTCTAATGTAATGACATATTTAACTTCTGTGGGCATGCCTTTGGTGACATGGACAAACGCCGATGCATCTCCGTCCAGCATGGTGCAAAAATCCAGTAATGCGCCGCGCTTACGTTCCCAACCGCCGTAACGCCCGTTATCATTATTCAGCGTGCGTTTTCTCTGCGCATAAAAAAACAGTGGCTTGCCGTATTGCTCGTTAAGCCTGTTTGTCTGCCGTTCAATCGTTTCGATGATCGACTCGTCTTGCGCAGCGATCTCGTTCTTATCCTCTTTGAAATCGCTGAGCAGCGTAAAATAAATATTGTTTTGTTGATTGGCCGCCCAATAAACCTCCATTTTGCCCAGCAGCTCAAGGCCATCATCCTCACTGGTCAGCAGAGCGGGAATCACCACCATGGTAGCACAATCCCCAGGGATGCCGTTTTTAAGCGCCATCTTTGGCACAAAAGCCGGCTTATTAAGCAACGTAAAAATACGGTTATTAACGGCAATGGCAACGGTATAAACAGGTATCAGGCTGATGATAAAGCCAAAGATACCGTAAACAGGCGGAAACATAAAAAACAGCGACAAACATAGCAGCGCGGAACTGATGACAGTGGAAACGGCCGTGCCTCCCGCATAGAATAAAAGCATATGCCGCTTTATAAAATCCGTAAACCTGACTTTAAACGGCAGCTTTGCGAACTTATCATAAAGCTCGCGCTTTCTGCTGCCGACTATGAATTCACCGACATGGACACCTGTTTGCGCGGCAAGCTCGCTGGCCACACGGGCCACGGCAGGTTCCGGTGTCCGCAGAGACGATGCGATAGCTGCAACCCCCTCACGGTAATATTCACGCGAGGCAAAGTCCATATTGACATAATCGTTATCGTCGCTTAAATACTTATGAACGGCCGATATGCTCTCAAAAATCGGCTCAAAATTGACCTTTGCCAACAGTCTCAGTGATGCAATCGCGTTGGAGATACACAGTATGCTTTGCGCTTGTGCGGCGTGTGCTTTTTTGATAAGCCGCTCAGCTTTTAATCCTCTCAGCGATAACCGTTCGTTTATACTCGTCATCACCGAGGCCTGGTGCGGGCTGTCATGCAGCAGCATCATGGCATGTTCCAAGAAATCGGGATTAGCGAGTACATTTTTATAATCACTTAGCAGCGAATCACCGGCCATCATGTATTTCTCAATCTGTTCGATGAACTTGTCGGCGCGGCTCCACATGGAAATCGTTTTGACGCTTTGTTGAGCAAGAACGGCCACAGCGCGCAGCAAAGCAATTTTAAGCATATCCACAAAAGCCCAAATCTCACCCGAATCCAGCTCGGCTTCCTTTTGATATACTTCCAAAAACTCCTGTATACCGCTCACCGACACGCTGAGTGCGCTGTGCCCCAAAAGCAGCGCCGCCAGAGCAAGGCTGCGCGGATAATGCGCATACCGGCCAGAGCGCAAATGAGGCAGCCGATAAGTCCGGCGGTCCATTTCTATCTGGCGTATCTGCTCAACGAACAAAAATCGGTTATCATAAAACCATTCGGATAAAGCGGGTAATTCACTTCCCTTATATTTTCGCTGACGCGCGGCAAGATAAGCATCTTCGATCTGATGGCGTTCTGTGCCAAGATGCAAGTGCTTTTCGTCTATTTTTCTTGTGTAAACCTTATCTTTAAGCGACAGATCAGCGGCAACTTTGAGCAGTTCCTGCCGTGACAGCGTAAAGTCATCAAGTATGTGGTTGCCGTTTTTGCCCAGCATAGATCCTCCGCTCCCGATGTGTGATACTCATATTATTGTCTTGCCTTGCGCGATAAATATTCAAATGCGGTTAAAAACTAGCATTTAGCAAACGAAAAAAAGAAGCCTTTGATTGAAAAAGCTTCTTTTATGTTTTTAAGTTGTTGAGACAAGCCTGTAAGCCGAGTTCTGTCGAAAACGGTCATCTATCTACGCCTGCAGTTGCCAGCAGGCTCCAGCGATTACATGGGGCGCGGCGGGCAACCGCTTAAATGCCCACTATCAATCTTGCACCGGACGGGGTTTACATAGCAGCCAAGTCGCCATGGCTCTGGTGAGCTCTTACCTCACCTTTCCACCCTTGCCGGACGGTTATATCCGGCGGTATATCTCTGTTGCACTATCCTTAGAGTCGCCTCCACCGGGAGTTACCCGGCGTCCTGCCCTGCGGAGCTCGGACTTTCCTCGTCGATGTCAATCGACGCGACCGTTCAGCTTGCTCAATGACTATTATATCAGATAAAGTATTCGGCCGCAATTCTCACATTCGACAATTGCACCTTCTTTTTTAAGTTTTGCGAGATCGCGCGAGGGCAGCTCCATATTGCAGCCCATACAGCGCCCTTCTTTAAGAAGGGAAACCGGCATTGCGCGGTTTTGTTTGATACGGTTATAGCGCTCGATAAGCGCGGGCTCCACCTTGGACGCAGCCAGTTCAACTGCTTTTCTTAGCTTATCAAGCGTATCAGAACCTGCGCGCAGCTCATCCTCATGCTGCTTTTTAAGCTCGGCAAATTCCTTCTGCGCCTGGCTGACGCGAACCAAAATATCTTTCAGCTTTGCCGCCGTTTCTTCTGCCTTATTCTGCACGGTGACGGCCCTGTGTTTTTGCTTGACAATGTTCTCATAGGTAACCTCATATTCATGAACAAGGTCACGAACCACATTATAGTCGAGCTCCTCCGGATTCATCTTTTCATATTCGTCGATATTTTTGTGCTTTTTATTCAAAAGCTCAATCATCCGGTCATACTGCGATTCTATCTCAGAAAGCGCGTTCTGCTCGACCAATGCCTTGTTTTCCATGTCACGAAGCACGGCCTGCTGCTTTTTCAGATAGTTTTGCAGTTTAATCAGCTGCTTTCTTGTCGGCGTGTTTTTTAAGTTTTTCTCATAAGCCTCGAGCTCGGCATCTGCCTGCTGGTACTCATATAGTAAAGCCAGCTTATCCAAATAATCTTTCCTCCCCGCGCCCCGCAGCCGCTTAACGGACTGCGTATGGCACCTTTTCGCACTTGGTCTTTTTCAGAACCAAATCTAATTGTACCTCATTCAGGGCCGCTTGTAAACTCATAAATATCCGATCGACGAACACATATTCCGTTTCAAAGTGTCCGGCTTCGATAAGCAGCAGTCCCTGTGCCACCGCTTCTATATGGTGATGGTGCTTGGCTTCGCCTGTCACCAGCGCCTGCGCGCCCTCTTTCTTGGCCGCCGCGATAAAGTCTCCCCCGCTGCCGCCCGCAACACCCACGCAGGACACAGTCTCGCACGACGATTGCGATACGCGCAGTGCTTTAAGCCCCAGCGCCGTTTTCACATGCGATACAAAGCCGTCCCGGCTCATCTCCCCAGGCAGACGGCCTATCCGCAGCAGTTCCTCGCCCGGCCCCGGTATCGTCCGTAGATCTGCCAGACCGAGTTTTTGCGCCAAAGCGTCGTTGATGCCGCCTTGCGCCCTGTCAAAAGTGGTATGTGCCGCGTACAGCGATATCCCGGCTCGAATCAGACGCATGAGTACAGCATCGGTCGGGTTCTTATGGCTTAAGCTCCTGACAGGCGAAAAAATCAACGGATGGTGCACAAGCAGCATGTCACAGCCTTCGCGAACGGCTTCTTCTGCTACCTCCAACGTCGCGTCCAGCGCAACGAGAACACGGCTTACGGTGTCGCCGCAACGCAGCAGCAGCCCCGAATTGTCCCAGTCGTAAGCCAGTTCTTTAGGCGCAATGCGCTCAATAATACGGACAAAATCGTCAATGTTTACAGGCATTCTTCCACCTCTGCATACATTCTCAGTCGGGCATCCAGTTCGCCAAGCAATTCGTCTCTTTTTGTCGATTTGGATTTAATCAGCTTTTCACGCACCGCTTGAGTCTGGCTCACTTTGTATCTGACATAAGACTTTAAAAGTACGGGCTTTTTCTCCAGCAGTACCGGCCCAAACTCCAGCTCTACGTCAGTCAGTGTTCTGGCTTCGCCCCTGCTGGCCAATATCACAGGATAATAATGTCTGTTCTCAAACATCAGTTCCTCATCCTCAATGCGGTAGCTGTTTTCACTGAGCCACTTTCTTAAAACCTGGGTATCCCTGTGGCAAGACAGCACCAGCGTACCGGGCAGCTTATCCCCACCCTGTCCGAGTATAGTTATCATAAGCTCTGCACCCATTCCCGCTATCACGGCCGTTTGCGCTTCTCCTTTTTGCAATACGTCAAACCCGTTGCCCACGCGCAGCGACACCTTGTTTTCAAAGCCGTTTGATGCCGCCAGCTTGCGCGCTTTTTCCAGCGAGGGGGCGCTTATATCACTGCAAACCGCGAATTTTGCTTTGCCGTTTTTGAGCAGCCAAACGGCTACCTTACCATGGTCGCAGCCAATATCCGCCACTGTTTCTGATTCGGGCACCATTGACACAATGGCTTTCAGCCTGCCTGACAGCACTGATTTTCCTCCCTTATGCGTAACAGAGGCAGCCCTACAAGCTGCCTCGATATGTATCTTATAAAGTTTTTTTAAGCTTTTAGTCCAAAAAGTCTCTTAGCTTTTTGCTGCGGCTGGGATGCCTCAGTTTACGCAGCGCTTTGGCTTCTATCTGCCGTATACGCTCTCTGGTGACCATAAACTCCTTGCCTACTTCTTCGAGCGTACGGGCACGTCCGTCGTCGAGGCCGAACCGCAAGCGAAGCACTTTTTCCTCACGCGGCGTCAACGTATCCAGCACATCCATCAGCTGCTCTTTGAGAAGCGTAAAAGCAGCGGCTTCGGCGGGCGCCGGTGCGTCATCGTCGGGAATAAAGTCGCCAAGATGGCTGTCTTCTTCTTCACCGATAGGTGTTTCAAGCGAGACCGGCTCCTGCGCGATCTTGATGATCTCTCTGACCTTGTCTTCACTGATATCCATCTCGCGCGCCACCTCTTCCGGCAGCGGATCGCGTCCGTATTGCTGCAACAGCTGGCGGGAAACACGAATCAGTTTATTGATGGTCTCCACCATATGCACAGGGATACGGATGGTACGCGCCTGATCCGCGATCGCGCGCGTAATAGCCTGGCGAATCCACCATGTGGCATAAGTCGAAAACTTATAACCCTTGGTATAATCGAATTTTTCGACGGCTTTGATAAGGCCCAGATTGCCTTCCTGAATCAAGTCAAGGAACAGCATGCCGCGGCCGACATAACGCTTGGCTATACTCACAACAAGACGCAAATTGGCTTCAGCGAGCTTGCGCTTGGCTTCGTCATCTCCCAATGCCATCAGCTTGGCTAGCTCAACCTCTTCATCGGCAGACAGCAGGCTGACCTTTCCGATTTCCTTTAGATACATCCTGACCGGATCGTCTATGCTGACGCCTTCGGGAATTGACAGATCGATATCCGCGTCGACATCTTCCTCGTCTTCAGAAATGTCTTTTTCCAGCTCGGCATCAATCACATCGATCTTCATCTCTTCAAGCGCACCTAAAAGCTTGTCAAGATTCTCAGCGTCAATTTCGGCACCGTCCAGCGCATCGTTGATTTCCTTGTAGGTCAGAACGCCCTTTTTCTTTCCGCATTCAATGATGTCTTTGAGCTTTTCCTCTTTATCCGAATGGGAAATCATACCAAGAGCTTCGATCTTAGCAAGATTCTCTTTCGAAAGCGACATATCAGATTGATCGGACTTATCCATTTTTGTATGCCTCTCATCTTTGAGCGCAGTCTTTGTTTTTGCGTCCGTCTGGCGGCTTTGCTCCGTAGGCTTGCGCTCAGACGATTCACTTTTTGCAGCGGCTTTAACCGATGCATTCGGCTTTTCAGCCGTTTTCTTGTTCAAAATTTAATCACCCTTATTCACTCAAACCTTTTTTTGGTTCAATTCTTTATCTATCTCACCGATCTCGGCAAGCAGTTTACGCTTTTGTTCGACCGATGCGCCGCGCAGTGCTTCAATCAGCACTTGTCTTTCTCTTTCACGTTTTTGAATACGGATGGCTTCGGCACAATCTTTCAAAAAGACAAGCGGATTATCCACAGCAGTTTGCAGCCCTGCAAGCCGTGCGGCTTCACCACGATCCTCTTCTTCGTCAAGTTGCGATATTATTTCGGCATATGTAGGCTGAATTCCTCTTTTTACGCTGTCATATAATGCAGAAAAAATATTTTTATGCGGTAAAAGCAAAAAATCATCCGCATTTAAGTCGTCTGCGACATCGGCGAAAAAGCGAACATTGTCCATCGCGCACGCTAAAAACGCGCTTGGAGCACCATCACCCGCGGTTTTTTCAGTCTTATTATACCTATAATTGGTATTAATATTCTCATTCACGGGCTTCTTTTGTATCTGTCCTAAAATCGATGCGGCGCTATAGCCGGTTTCCTTTGCCACAATCTCGGCATAACGCTCCCGCCGGATGGGGCTTTCAATTCTCGATATGATCTTGGAGGCTTCTATGGCATAGCCTTCTTTGCCGTCTGCCGTATCGAGCAGAAATTCGCGTTTCTTGATCTCCAGCCGATAACCAATGGCTGACGGCGCGGCTTTCACCTTTTTGGCAAACCCACTAAGTCCATTTTTTCGAATAAAGTCATCGGGATCAAGGCCCTCTTCAAACCGTATCACACGCACGGCAAAACCTTCGGCTTCGAGTATATCCATCGCTTTTTGCGTCGCGATCTCGCCCGCTTCGTCACCGTCATAGGCGATAAAAACATCGCTCGTGTATCGCTTGAGCAGCACGGCTTGTTCCTTTGTCAGCGCCGTACCCAACGATGCCACAATGGCTTTGACGCCATGCGCATACATGGAGACCACGTCCATATAGCCTTCCACGATCACCGCGCTTTTGATATTTTTCTGGCGACGCAGCAGGTCAATACCGTACAGATTGCGTCTCTTGTTAAAAAGCGTCGTATCTTTGGTGTTGAGATACTTGGGCGTCGAATTATCCATCACACGGCCGCCGAAGGCAATCACATCGCCAAAGACATTGATGATGGGGAACATCACGCGGTTACGGAAGGTATCGAACACCTTGCCATTTTTCGCGGTCACAAGGCCGCTTTCTTCGATAAGCCCGGGCGCGTAGCCGTTTTCCGCAAGCAGATTCGCCACTGTGTCCCATTTATCGGGCACAAAGCCCAAGCCAAACCGCTTGATCACATCTTCTCCGATACCTCGCCTTTTTAGGTACGAGAGCGCTTCATGACCCTGTGGGGACATTAAAGTGTCGTGATAATAACGGGCTGCCAGCTTATGCATCGCGGCAATTTTCTGCTTTTTTTCTTTGATCTGCTGATACTGTTTGTCGTCGATGGTTTGCGGCATGGGAATGCCCGCGCGCCGTGCCAGCACCTCCACCGCTTCGCCGAAGGTGAAGTTTTCCACCTTCATGATAAAGTTGGTGACATTGCCGCCCTGCTTGCACCCGAAACAATAATAAAGCTGTCTGTCACGGCTCACCGAAAAAGACGGTGTCTTTTCATGATGAAAAGGGCACAGTCCCCAATACCTGTCGCCGCGCTCGTTAAGCGTTGTATATTCGGATATCACGTCAACGATGTCGTTTTTGGCATACAGATCGGACAGCCAGACATCGGTGAATCTTGCCACTAGACTTTATACCAGCCTTTCGGAATGTAAATCTCGCGGAACAGCGCAACGGCATACCTGTCTGTCATGCCCGCGATATAGTCTGTGACCGTGCGCTGCAGACCATAAATCTCCGTGCGGCGCATCGCGTCTTTACCCATCTTATCAGGTTTTTTTAAAAACAGCTCAAACAGCATGGAGAGCATATTCTCTGCCTTGATCTCTTCAACCTTTGCCACCGAACCCAAGTAAACATTATCGAACATAAACTGACGCAGCTGCTCAGTCAGCACTTCTGTTTCTTCCGACATCATGACCCGCGGCTTACCCGCGCTGTTTTGCACGATATCCGTGATCATCGTGTTGATACGCTCTCCGTGTGTGCGCCCGAGTCCGTTGGCGCACGCTTGAGGTATGCCTTTTATGACACCCGCACGCAGCGCATCGTCTATATCGTGGTTGATATAGGCGATTCTGTCGGCGTAGTTGACCACCATACCTTCCATTGTGGCCGGGGCCAGCGACTTTTTATGGTTGAGTATGCCGTCTCTCACTTCTAATGTGAGGTTAAGGCCCGTGCCGTTTTCCAGCAGCTCCACCACACGCAGACTCTGTTCGTTGTGTTCAAAATGGCCGTTGAGCCGCTGCAGCACCCGTTCTCCCGCGTGACCGAACGGCGTATGCCCTAAATCATGCCCCAACGCGATGGCTTCTGTCAAGTCCTCGTTGAGCGCGAGGCAGCGCGATATCGTTCGCGCGATTTGCGACACCTCCAGCGTATGCGTGAGGCGCGTGCGGTAGTGGTCGCCCTCTGGAGACAAAAAAACCTGCGTCTTGTGCTTTAAACGCCGAAACGACTTGCAGTGTATGATTCTGTCGCGGTCGCGCTGAAAATCGGTGCGCAGCGGACACGGCTCCATAGGCCGCTCGCGCCCCTTAGACAGTGCCGCTTTGGCCGCGTAAGGCGAAAGCCGTTCTATTTCGTTTTGCTCGCAGACCTGACGAAAGCAGGCGTTCTTTGCATCCATACATAGTATTTAAACAAAGAATGAAAAAGTCCTGCTAGAAGGCGTACAAATTTTCGCTATACATGAATTTTTATGCCATTGTTTAAATTCTGTTCACAAAGAAAAAAGCGATGCGCCAACACCGCTTTTCGTTTAATGATATTGTCTTTACAGTGGCAATAATCTTTTATGGCTTAATAATTGTTTAAGCTTCACCATCCTCTTCCACTCCGATGCATTTCCAATTTTCATTATCTTCTAGGCTGAAACAACTGTCCTCGAAAATAATTGAATAGTCCAATTCCCGTTTCTTTTCGCTTGTCTCATTACGAATGTAATCCACTACAAGCTGCCAATTGTTCTTTATCTCGTTTGTGACAGTATTTTTAAATCGTACATTCGTTATTCCATCCAAAGCTATCACGGGAATCTCATTAGCGCCGACACTTCTAATATATTCGTTGACCATAGCATAATCATCCATGCTAATCTCTGCTTTTTCCGCATTCTCATCAACTGTAGCTTCCATGCTGACTTCCGGCTGTTGACTGCTCTCGTTAGAACTAGACTCCACTTGTTTCGCGCAACCCAGAGCAAGCACAGTCATAAAGGTCAATACTGTAACTAAAAAAACGAAATTTCTAAAGACTTTTATCATAATCATACACTCATTAATTTTTTTAACATTTTATCGTTAGTCCAAAAGATAATTAAACGATATCTTTTTCCTCTTTTTTGTCAATTTATTTTTTCTATATATTCTATTTTTTGGTATAGTCATTATTTATCTCATTCTCACAAGTGTAAAAAAACGGAGCCTAAGCCCCGTTCTTTTTAAGTATTTCGTATGTACGTTATGCTTGTTTCTCGAGTATCGCCGCATGCGCCGCAGCCAGTCTTGCGATCGGCACACGGAACGGTGAGCACGATACGTAGTTCAGGCCGATATCGTGGCAGAACTTGACCGAGCTGGCTTCGCCGCCATGCTCGCCGCAGATGCCCAGCTTGATGTTGGGACGCGTTTTTCTGCCGAGCTCGGCAGCCATCTTCATGAGCTTGCCGACGCCCTTCTGATCCACCTTCGCAAACGGATCGGATTCGTAGACCTTTTTGTTGTAGTAATCGTCCAGGAACTTGCCCGCGTCGTCACGAGAGAAGCCGAACGTCATCTGTGTTAAGTCGTTGGTACCAAACGAGAAGAACTCAGCCTCTTCGGCGATCTCGTCAGCCGTGAGCGCCGCACGCGGCACTTCGATCATTGTGCCGACCATGTAGTCGATCTTGACACCTTTTTCACAGAGCACTTCTTCACATGTCTTGACAACAACGTCCTTCACGTACTTGAGCTCTTTGATTTCACCAACCAACGGAATCATGATTTCCGGCTTGATGCTGATGCCCTTCTCCTTGGAAACTTCCACAGCAGCTTCCATGATGGCACGCGCTTGCATTTCGGCGATTTCCGGATAAGTCACAGCCAGACGGCAGCCTCTGTGGCCCAGCATCGGGTTGAACTCGTGCAGGTTAGAGATCGTAAGCCTGAGCTCGTCCACGGGGATAATCATTTCCTTGGCAAGTTTCTTGATATCTTCTTCTTCAGACGGCAGGAATTCGTGCAGCGGCGGATCCAGCAGGCGGATGGTCACAGGCAGTTCACCCATTGCCTCATAGATACCTTTGAAGTCCTGCTTCTGCATGGGCAGCAGTTTGGCAAGCGCGCGTACACGCTGATCCAGCGTCTTGGAGACGATCATCTCACGAACGGCGGGAATTCTTTCTTCGTCGAAGAACATGTGCTCCGTACGGCAAAGGCCGATGCCTTCCGCGCCAAACCGAATCGCCTGAGCAGCGTCTTTGGGTGTGTCCGCGTTGGTACGTACTTTCAGCGTTCTCACTTCATCCGCCCATTCCATGATGGTACCGAAATCGCCGGTAAGTTCAGCTTCCAATGTCGCAACTTTTTCACCGTAAACTATACCGGTTGAACCATCCAGCGAGATGTAATCGCCTTCACGGAAAACCTTGCCGTCCGGCAGGCTCATTGTCTTGGAGCTTTCCACGATCATAATGTCGCCGCAGCCCGATACACAGCATGTTCCCATACCTCTGGCCACAACAGCCGCGTGTGATGTCATGCCGCCTCTGGCTGTCAGTATGCCCCTGGAAGCGTACATGCCTTCAATATCTTCAGGAGAGGTCTCAAGACGAACGAGAATGACATCTTCGCCCGAATCAGCAGCCTCCTTGGCTTCTTCCGCTGTAAAATAGATTTTACCACATGCCGCGCCCGGTGAAGCCGCAAGGCCCTTGGCGATCGGCTTGGCAGTCTTGATGGATTTCGGGTCAAATGTGGGATGGAGCAGTGAGTCGAGCTGCTTGGGATCTACTTTAAGCAGCGCTTCTTCCTTTGTGAGCTTGCCTTCGGCAACGAGATCCACAGCAATTTTTAGCGCCGCAGCCGCAGTACGCTTGCCGTTTCTCGTCTGAAGCATGTAAAGCTTGCCCTTCTCGATGGTAAACTCCATGTCCTGCATGTCGCGGTAGTGATCTTCCAGTGTCTGTGCAATCTTGGCAAACTGGTCGTAAACTTCAGGCATCGTATTCTGCAGCTCACTGATCGCATTGGGCGTGCGGATACCGGCCACAACGTCTTCGCCCTGCGCGTTCATAAGGAACTCGCCATAGAGCTTCTTTTCACCTGTTGCCGGATTACGCGTGAACGCAACGCCCGTACCGGAATCGTTGCCCATGTTGCCGAACACCATCGCCTGTACGTTAACGGCTGTTCCCCAGTCGCCCGGAATGTCGTTCATGCGGCGGTATACGATCGCTCTGGGATTGTCCCAAGAACGGAAAACCGCTTTAATGGATTCCATAAGCTGAACTTTAGGATCCTGCGGGAACTCGCTGCCCTGTTCCACAAGATACAATGCCTTATATCTCTGAACAACCGCTTTTAAGTTTTCAGCTGTCAAATCTGTATCGCTCTTGGCACCGTTCTCTTCCTTGACAGCGTCAAGTATCTCTTCAAACTTAGCCTTGGGTATGTCCATCACGACGTCGGAGAACATCTGTATAAAACGTCTGTAGCTGTCATAAGCAAAACGCTCGTTGTTTGTCAGCTTGGCAAGGCCTTCCACAGCCACGTCATTGAGACCTAGGTTCAAAATCGTGTCCATCATGCCGGGCATCGATGCTCTTGCGCCTGAACGGACGGAAACCAGAAGCGGATTCACAGGATCGCCGAACTTCTTGTTGTTGATTTCCTCCATCTTGACCATACCATCGAAAATCTGAGCCACAATATCATCTGCAACAACTTTGCAGTCTTCGTAGTAACGCGTGCAGGCTTCTGTGGACACCGTAAAACCCTGCGGAACGGGAAGCCCAAGCCCTGTCATTTCTGCCAGGTTGGCACCCTTGCCGCCCAAGAGGTTTTTCATCGAGGCATTACCCTCGCTAAAAAGATACACATACTGTTTTGACATTCTTTAATAACTCCTTCAATATATATTAAGACTTTTCAGCCTCGTTAAAAAATCCAGCCAAAAAATTATACCTCATTTAATTGACCAGTACAACAGCAATTATGCATCATTACTGCCATTGCATTCATTTTTGATACAACTTATTGAAAAAGGTTTCCTTCCTTTCTTTTATGATGCATTGACAGACAAGCTTTATACCCTTTAGAATCTTTTTTGAAAGACGAATCTGGAAGCTATGCAAAAAGGGCTATGAGGTTCTTTTGGAGGGGGAAATTGTATGAAGTCCGGTAAAAGACTGAATAAAATTACATTTGCGGTCGGGGTTCTTGTTTTAATTTGTTTGGTTGCATACATCGTTGTCACCGGAGCCGTGTCGTTTGAGGCGGATGCCCCCGCGCCAACTCACTCTGGGGCTGCAGGCGCACAAATGAACGTGATGGTGATCGATGTGGGCCAAGGAGACAGCATACTCGTGACAATGGAGACGGGTGAAACGATGCTCATTGACGCGGGTGAATCATCGGAAGTATCGTCGATTAAAGAGGAGCTCGATGAACGCGGTATCACGCAAATCGATATACTCATTGCGACGCACCCCCATGCCGACCACATCGGCGGCATGACGCAGATCATTGAAAGCTATGAAATCGGCAGCATATACATGCCTGACATGCAAAGCGATTCCAAGACCTATAAAAAGCTAAGGTCTGCCATTGACGCACGCGGAATACCGCTTATCGAAGCCTTTGCGGGCTTAACGTTCCAACTGGGCAGCGCCGAGTGTATGATTGTTTCGCCGGACGAGGACGCAGATAAAGACGCGAACAATGAAAGCGTGGTTTTGCTGCTTGATTATTTAGACACAGAATTTTTATTTACGGGAGATATGGAAGAATGGGCGGAAGATACCGTTTTGGAGAACGGCTATCCTGTCGATGCGGATGTGCTGAAAGTCGCGCATCACGGTTCATCAACGGGAACGTCTGAAGCATTTCTGAGCGCCGTTTCGCCCGATTATGCCGTTATCAGCTGCGGCAAAGATAATAAATACGGCCATCCGCATGACGAAACGCTAGCCCTTTTCGAAAAATATGATATTGGCCCGTTGCGTACCGATTTATCCGGAGATATACTTTTTGTTTCGGATGGTCGGAGTTTACGCATTGTAACGGGAGACTAACTCGAACAAAACCGTACATTTGCCAACATAAAATACAATACAATGACAATATAAAAAGCGCAGACTGTGCCCCTTATTCCTACATCTTTGCACACCGCGCTTTTTTGATTTTACTTTTCGATAACCTTTTTATGGATACGCTCTATCGATTGCGGATCGATCTCTTGGCCAGTCCATATCTTAACGGACGTAATTGCCTGATAGAACAGCATATCAAAGCCATTCTTAGTTTTTGCACCGTAGCTTTCCGCCTTTTTAAGAAATGCCGTGGGTACATACGCGGTGTCATACGCATATTTGATGCTTTGGTATGTATGCGGATGGATAAAGATATCCGAAGTATTACCTTCCAAATCAACCGATGCCGTGTTAAACACCGCGTCGAAGGTTTCCTCCGCAGACAGCCCTTTAATGATCCGCATCCTGTTTTTATGGCATTTATATTGCAGATTTTCCTTAAGCGCAGCCGCATGCTCCTCATTTCTCGATACCAGCGTTAAAAACGCGCCTTTATCGAGCAGCACACTGGCTACAGCTCTTGCCACACCCCCCGCCCCCACAAGCAGCACGTCTTTGTCATGAAAATTGCTTGCGAAACCGATCAGACTGCGTTCAAAACCCACCATTTCGGTATTATAACCGATCAGCTTGTCGTTTTGCACGACAACGGTATTAGCAGTACCGGCGCGTCGGGCGGTCTCATCAAGCGTATCCAGATGCTGCATGATCTCCTCCCGAAAAGGCGCTGTGGTATTAAAACCCGCAAAATCGCTGCGGAGTACAGGCAGCGCGGAAAGCAGCCTCTCTTTAGTAACCGAAAACGGCATATAGACAGCCGACATGTTCAGCTCGTCAAATATCGTGTTATATATTCTTGGTGAAAAGGATCGGGATATGTCTTCGCCAACCAATCCATACGTCACAAAATCGCTCATTTTCATTCTCATTTCATCCATCGTATGCAAATTAATTGATATATATTATCATAAAATTAAAAAAGACAAAACGGCAGATTTTCGCTGAAATATCCTCATTTTCGCCCATGAACAATCGTTATATTATCAAAATACCGCATAATTAAACCTTTTGTGATATTATGCGCCAGATCCGGGTAAAATATCGTTTGGAGGTGACGATATGAAAAACAGAAAGATGCGTTCCAAGCAGATGCCGAAAATGATGATGAACTCTGATAAACTTGAAGAGCGTGATTCCTGCCGCTCAGACTGCGACAGCCGGATGCAGGACATGGATGATGAAATGTAATGCGTAGTCTTAAGACGGCTCTTTTGTTTTAAGCCACGGCACCCCACATGAAAAGAAGCAGTGTCCGCCAAAAATACGCAGACCTGCTTCTTTTCTATTGGCCAGCAATTAATCATTATTGCATACTATTAAGATCACCAACAACGACAGTGGCTTTATATTCCTGCCCATTGCGCCATACCGTCAGCTCCAACTGAGTGCCGACAGCGTTTTTCTGGATTTCAGCGGTCAGTTCATCAACTGTCAGCGTAGGGACGCTTCCGATAGCAGTAATGATATCGTTTGCTTTAATACCGGCTGTATCGGCAGGGCCGCCTTCCGTCACCTGCACGACCGTAACGCCCGCGGGCGAACCGCTGGGATTAAACTGGTTTGTTTCGTCCACAAGGCAAGAAATTCCGATACCCGGGCGCTGTATACTGCCTGTTGATATCAGCTGTTCGATAATAGGTCTCGCGGAAGTAATCGGAATGGCAAAACCGATACCCTCTGTGCCAATGGGCACACCGTAGTTATCGTAGCCGGCAAGATAGCTTTTAAGCGTATTGATGCCGATAACTTCACCTTTCATATTCACGAGTGCACCGCCGCTGTTTCCGGGATTGATTGCCGCATCCGTTTGTATGTATGTCTGGCTGTATCCGTTTGTGGTAATCTCACGGTTTAGCGCGCTGACAATGCCTGATGTGACGCTGCCGGCAAGCGTAGCGCCCAGCGGGTTGCCGATGGCTACCACCGTCTCCCCCACCTGAAGTTCATCGGAATTTCCAAGAGCTGCGGGTTTTAACCCCGTCGCATCGATCTTGAGCACCGCAAGATCCGTCGTGGTATCCACGCCCTGAATTTTTGCCGTATACTCTGTGCCGTCAAAAAGCGTCACCTTTACAGAATCGCTGCCCGCAACCACATGGTTATTGGTCGCGATATAGCCATCCGCGCTTAGTATAATGCCCGTTCCGTATCCGCTTTCCTGCTCCGATGATTTATCCATGCCCAAAACAGGTCGATCTGTGCTGACCGTGACCCCCACGATAGTGGGGCTGACTTCCTTGGCGATCTGCACAATTGGGCTTTCCGTCACATTAATTTCAGGTGCTTCACCGCCTATATTGGGCAGCTCACTGGGAACAGCCGCCTGCTCTGAAGGATTTTGTTCCTGCGGCAGCGGTATTAAACCGCCCGGTAAAGCCTGTGCGATCTTCTGGACGCCCGGCGCCACTAAAAATGTGCCGGCGGCAACACCGCCGAGCAGGCAAACCACCAGTAAAATCGCAATTAGTGCCGTCTTTGGTTTCTTTGGCTTGGGGGGAACCGCGCCGTTATAGCCGCTTCTTTGCTGCCATCCGGGCTGCTGCCAATCCTGTGGCGTATAAAAGTTGCCGGCATAACCGTTTGGTCTGGGTTCCTCGTTGATTCCCGCTGACTGTTTGTCATCTTCAGTCCCGAAACCGGTCTCATCGTTTTTTGAATGATTCGTGTTCCCGACCTCGGGCCATTTGTCGCCGTTCATATTTTAACCTCCTCTTTTTGGGATGATTATTGCTGTATGCATGACATTATATACAATTATTTTTAACAAAGTGGAAACAACCCGTAAACATTGCGTTACTTTATTTTTTGCTTTTCCAATACGCTGTCCAATGCGCGGGTCAGCGTAAACGTAAACGTCGTTCCCTTGCCGGGCGCACTTTGCAGGCTTATTTTCTCACCATGCTGGGAAATGATACGCTTGACAATAGAAAGTCCGATGCCCGTCCCCGGCGTACTTTTGCTGTGGGATTTATCAACCTTGAAGAAACGTTCAAAAATATACGGCTGATCTTCCAAGGGTATCCCCTCGCCCGTATCGGCGATATTGATATATACTTTGGTATCAAGGCTGTGCGTCCAAACCTTGAGCTGTCCGCCGGGTGCTGTGAATTTGACGGCATTATCCACGAGGTTCGTGATCACCTGTGATATACGGTCTTCATCAGCCCAGACCAAAAGCTTGTTTTCTCCGAGACGGATATCAACATCGATCTGCTTTTCCTCAATGCGCTGTTCAAACATGAGCAGGCACCGACAAAGCAGCTCGTGTATATCAAATTGACTGTATTCCATCGGGAACTTGCCGGACTCTATCTTGGCAAGGCTTAAAAGATCGGATATCAGCGTGTTCATACGCTTGACCTCTCCGAGCACGATCTCAAGATATTTATCGCGGTCGGTTTCATCGATTGCTCTGTCGAGCATCCCCTGAATGAAGCCCTGCACAGAGGCCAGCGGTGTGCGCAGCTCATGAGACACATTCGCGATAAACGTATTGCGCAAGCCGTCCTGAAGCTTAAGCTCCACTGCCATTTTGTTAAAAGACTCGGCGAGTTCGCCGATCTCATCCTGCGTGGTGGGCGTGACGCGCCAATCCAGATTGCCGCGCGAGAGTTCCCCCGCCGCGTATGAAATATCCCTGATGGGGCGCACGATATGGCGCGAAAGTATGAAGACGAGCATGGATGCAAAAGCCACGGATATGAGCAGCGGTATAAAAACCTGACGGAATATGGCACTGATACCTACGCCGACATCCTCCACCTCTTTATGCACGACAATAGCGCCGACGATGGTCTCATCGACTTTGAGCGGTATGGACACAGACATGACCACACTTTTAAACGTACTGTCCACATTGGAAATTTGCCTGATCGGTATGCCTTGCAATGCGTTGTTTAAAAAGTAACGCGTGCTTTGCGACGTAAATGCCTCGTCGATATTGGTTTTTCTTTCGGGGTCGGCGTTGATGTAAACGCCTCCGTTAGGACCGATGAGCCAGATGACGGTGCCTTCATCCATTGCTTTTTGAATCAGACGCGTCTCGAGCTCCGCATTCCCCATTTCATCATAATAGTTATCTGTATACCAGATGTTGATTTCTTCGGCTTTTGTCCCCATAGCAGCCATCTGTGAATCCAAATACTGCCCCTTTAACGTCTCAAAGAAAATACTGCCCAACAGCGTAAACGCCATGAGTATAATGAGCAAATAGACAACAAGCATACGGGCAAAAAGCGATCTGGCCATCAGCGAACCTCAAATTTGTATCCGACACCCCAGACGGTTTTGATCTCCCAATTTTCGCCCTGATCGTACAGCTTCTTTCTTAAGCGTTTGATATGTACGTCTACCGTACGCGAATCACCGAAGAACTCAAAATCCCACACCTGCTGCAAGAGCTGTTCGCGCGTATAAACTTTGTTGGGATGTGAGGCGAGGAAAAACAGCAGCTCAATCTCCTTGGGCGGCATTTCCACAGTCTCTCCCTTATAAGTGACTGTATAGTTGGATATATCGATGGTCAGACCTTCATATGTGATCTGTTTATTTTCTTCTTCCTGCATGCCCGCACGTCTGGTGACCGCTTTCACACGTGCGATAAATTCTTTGGGGTCAAACGGTTTTGTAATGTAATCGTCCGCACCGAGTTCCAGACCCAACACCTTGTCAAACGTCTCACCTTTTGCGGATAGCATAATCACAGGCACCGCGCTTGATTTGCGGATCTGCTTTAACACCTCCCAACCGTCTTTGCGCGGCATCATAATATCCAGCACAACCAGCGCGGGCGTGTTTCTCTCAAAAGCGTCAATACCGGCTTGTCCGTCGTATGCCAGCGTGACCTTAAAATCTTCCTTTTGCAGGTAAAGCTTGATAACCTCGCAAATGTTTTTATCATCATCAATGACCAGTATCTCTTTAGACATGGTTTTTTTACCTCATCTGTTTATTATCACCGAATACTTTTATCTTATTATAGACCATATGCGTAAAGTGAACCAATACAATTAACTGACATTTCACCGATTATTCATAAAAGTTTCAAACTCCGATCACTTCTATGCCGTTTTTTTTGAGCAGCGCCGCGGTCACACCGTCTCCCGGCCTTAGCTTGCCCGAAAACGTGCCGTCATAGATTTGACCGCTGCCGCATGACGGGCTTTTGGATTTTAAATAAGCCCGCTTTGCTCCGCAGCTTTGCGCGGCAGCCAGTGTCTTTTGCGCGCCCTCCAAAAACTCTTGCGTCCTGTCTGCGCCGTCCTGCGCCATCACGCGCGCACGGCCTTCCAGCACATCCTCGCCGTCTCCGTTTTCGATCTCCGAAGGGCAACGGGGCACTGGCATTTTTGCCAGACACTCGGGGCATACCAGCTTGACCAATCCGCTCTCATACATTTCCTTAATAGCGGCATCCTCTCTGGTTTGCCCGTCATATCGGCATTTGATGCCCGCTAAACATGCGCTTGCGATATCCATGCTTTTGTCTCCTCTATTTTAATGTCACGACGGTCACGCCGTCTTCACCCTCGCCGTATTGACCGGCACGGAAGCTTTTCACATGCGCATGGCTTTTTAAGTAGCTGCGCAGTCCCGAACGGAGCACGCCTGTGCCTTTGCCATGGATGAGCATGACCTCGGTCTGCCCCGCCAGAAATGCTTCGTCCAGATATCTGTCCGTTTCCATCATGGCTTCATCCAGCGTCATGCCGCGCAGATCCGTGGACATACCGGGCGTTTCCCCGCTGCGTTTGAAACCGCCGATGCGCTTTACCGTCTTTTCCGCCTTAACCTTGGCAACATCACCCAGCGGCACAGTGAGCTTGAGCGCACCCGCCTGCACATACACGCTGCCGTCCCGCGGGGCTTTAAGCACCACCGCGTTGACGCCGTGGCTTAGCAGCTGCACAGTCTCGCCCACAGCAATATCCTCAGGGCGTGTACCGCTTTTCGTTTCGGGCTTTACGCGCAGACGTGATGCCGCATCGTCGATTTTATCGGTCAGCTTCTTGCGCGAGGCGTTGATATCCTCCTGCCTGATGGACTGCGCCTGCTTCAACTGGGTAATGACCTGCTCAGCTTCATCCCGCGCCTCGCGAAGTATCTCCAGCGCCTTTTCGTTGGCACGATCGATAAGCTTCTGCGCCTTCTCCTGCGCATTTTTCAGCTCAATATCGCTTTTATCCTTGATGGACTGGGCTGTTCGGCGATAGCTCTCGGCCTGCTGCTCCTTGCGTTCGGCCAGTTCACGCTGCCGCGCCGCCTCGCCTATCAGTTGCTCAAATTTTATGGTTTCTTCGGACATATGCTCCCGCGCGCGCGTGATAATGGCATCATCAAGCCCCAGCTTTTTGGATATCTCAAAAGCGTTTGATACACCCGGAACGCCCATGATGAGCTCATATGTGGGGCTCAGTGTTTTAAGACTGAACGCCATACACGCGTTTAGATAGACGCTGCTTGACATGGCAAACGCTTTGATCTCGCTATAATGCGTCGTGGCAAACACGGTACAGCCGCGCTGCTCCAAATGTTCGAGTATCGACATCGCGAGTGCCGCACCTTCAGCCGGGTCTGTGCCCGCGCCCAGCTCATCCAGCAGCACCAGCGAATGGGCGTCGGCCTTTTTTACAATGCGCGTAATATTGGCCATATGAGACGAAAACGTACTCAGGCTTTGTTCGATGCTCTGCTCATCACCGATATCCGCATACACGGCCGCATAAACAGGCAGCACCGTGCCCCCGTCGGCGGGTACAAACAGGCCGCACTGCGCCATAAGGCAGAGCAGTCCCGTGAGCTTGAGCGTCACCGTCTTGCCGCCCGTGTTGGGCCCCGTGATGATAAGGCCGCGGTACCCGTCGTCGATGACGAGCGACACGGGCACTACTTTTTTGGGGTCGATCAGCGGATGCCGGCCCTTCTTGATAATCATTGTACCGTCTTCGCTGATGCTGGGCGGCGAGGCCTTCATCGCCGAAGCCAGATGCGCCTTGGCAAATATCAGATCGAGCGATGTGAGTATATCAAAGTCCAAAGCCAGCGCGTCTGCGTGTTCCCGAAGCTGCTCACTGAATTCATGCAGTATGCGCTCGATTTCCGCCGCCTCTGCCAGTTCCAGTTCCCGCAGCCGATTGTTCGCCTCCACGACCTCCATCGGCTCGATAAACAGCGTCTGCCCGCTGGCCGATTGGTCGTGCACCAAACCGCTGATATGCCGTTTATGTTCCTGCTTCACGGGCACCACATAACGGCCGCCGCGCGTCGTCACAATGGCGTCCTGCAGATAATCCTTGTATTTGGACGAGCGCGTAATGGCGCTTAGCTTTTCTCGTATGCCCTCGTTTTCACGCAGCATGCGCCGCCGTATCGCCGCGAGCTCCGCTGACGCACTGTCTGAAAGTGTTGTTTCGTTATCAATGGCGTTATCCAGCGCGGTCATGAGCTTTTCGTCGTACTCAAGCTGCTGCGCCATATCCCACAATCTGGCCGCACCGCTTTCCTTGAGCCCGTTCTTGGCACGGCGTGCCGATTTGAAAACGCCCAGCGCCCGGAGCAGCTCACGGCAGCCCAAGTCTGCCCCCGCTTTTAAACGCGCCAGTTCGGATGAAATGTCCGAAAAGCTGCTTATGGGCGACGAAGCTGCGCGCATCAGCACGCTTTCAGCTTCCAGCGTTTCTTCAAGCAGCGTCCGTGTGGCGCGTACCGTGGTCTGCGGTTTTATCTGCAATGCTGCTTCTTTGCCGCTGTCCGAGAGCGCTCTTTCCGCCAGCATACCGCGTATTTTATCAAATTCAAGTTTACTTAATACCTTTTGGTCCATGTCTTAAGCCCTTCTTTTGGAATCATGACATATCATAACATTTCTTGACGGACAAGAAAAGCACCGCTGTGATCTATAATTTTAAATGCGGTGCTTTCTCTGAGAAATATGGTCCAGACACGTTTACCCCTGCTTGATGCCAAACGTAATCCATCGCCCGTTAATATCCTCGATGATGGACTTCTTGTAATCATCCGTCAGCGCCAGCGGCCTCACGATTTCGCGCCCTTTTTTTGATTATGACTGATTCCTTACTACCATATTGATGCATAACAGCGCAGCTCCGCCCAAATAATATTCCTAAAATCTTAAGGAGAAAAACAAGATGGTAAATAGTAACTTCCCCGAGCAGCATCAAGCTCCGCCCGGCAAGGAATGGGAGATGAACCCCAAGCCCGTTTATGACGATCCGAACCAAAAAGGCAGCGGCAAACTGCTTAATAAAGTGGCCGTTGTGACAGGCGGAGACAGCGGTATCGGGCGTGCCGTCGCGGTGGCATTTGCTAAGGAAGGCGCGGATGTGGTTATTGCCTATTTAAAAGCGGACAACGACGCCGCGGAGACCAGAACAGCGGTTGAGAATTATGGCAGACGGTGCATCACCGTATGCGCAGACTTAAGGGAAGAATCGTCAGCATTTCGCGTTGTCGATGAAACACTGTCATCGCTAGGGAAAATTGATATATTGGTGAACAACATTGCCGTTCAGTACCCGCAGAACAGCATTTCGGATATATCCGCACAGCAGCTTGACGATACTTTCAGAACGAATGTTTTTTCTTATTTTTATATGACAAAAGCGGCTTTGCCGCACTTAAAGGCGGGCAGCTGCATCATCAATACAACGTCCATCACGGCCTATAAAGGCAATGCGGAGCTGATCGATTATTCGGCCACAAAGGGTGCAATCGTCTCATTAACGCGCTCGCTGTCCGTGTCTGTTTTAAAAAACGGCATACGCGTCAATGCCGTCGCGCCGGGGCCGGTCTGGACGCCTCTGATCCCCTCCACGTTCTCGCCCGAGAAGGTCGGCGAATTTGGCTCATCCGTGCCCGTACAGTATGCCGCGCAACCGGTTCAGCTTGCGCCCACATATGTTTATCTCGCATCAGATGATGCCAGCTATGTATCCGGCCAGGTCCTGCATGTCAACGGCGGTGTGATTGTGGATTCATAACCCGTCATAAAACAAGCCGGCTGCACAGTCTATGGCCGGCTTTTAGTTTGTGATTTTAGCGGTACAATAAGCTATGGCATGTACCAATACGAATGAAAGCCGGACAATTGCGTGAGTGAACCTTTGGGCATCTGCCGCCACGTGTTATACATGTTCATGTAATCACCGGCTCCAAAGAATATGTTGATCACCGCAAACGGCAGCAGTATGGCGCTGAGGATCGGAACATTGGGGAAAGCCATCCAAAGTATAAAGGGCAGCCACCCAAGCATGAGGTTCGGGAAAAAGCTCATCCAGATGAACCTTGCTTTAGAGACCGGCGCGGTGGAAATCACGAACATCATCATGTTTTTGAGCGAATAGTACATCTGCACTTCAGTGTCTTTGGGAAAATTAACGGCATGCAGAAACTCATGAGGTATCATGGCTATGAAAGCCAGCAGTACACCCCAAAGACTCAGTTCAAGCGTTAATTCGCCATGTATCATACCTGCGGCAAATATACCGCCTATGATCAATACAAGCGGCGGTACTAAAAACAGCGACGCCACGATGTTTACCTTTGCGGGCGTTTCGGGTTCGTTAAAACGAACCGCGTTTTCGGGCAGCTCCCCTTTGGGCAACTGTTCTTCGTTTGTGTATTTGCCTTTAAAGATAAGCTTCATAGTCATCCTCTTAAATAGCTGATTGTGATAGATTCTACCATATGTTTCATACAAAACGCAAACTATTCAGCCTCTTTGGCATACTCGGAGTAAAAAAAACGGACTATCAGATAACCCATAGCCCACATAAAATATCAAGTCTATTCTCTATTCTACGACATCCATCTCCCCATCATCAGCCTTTTATGGCTTGATGGTATTTATATATAATATCTTTCACTTTGTCTTTTGCGAGGTTCTCGCTTGTGTTTTCAAGCAACCCCTCTCTCACCTTGCGGTATTGCTCCGGCATAAACTGGCTCAAAAGCGTGAGCGGAATACCCTTGTCATCAAGGCTGCTCAGCAAACCGCCTAATTCCTTTGCCAGTTCATCCTGGTTCGCATAATAGCGCCACCGGTCGGAATAGCTGTATTTTCTTTTCAGCGCGATCTGCTCATCCGTTCCCGTAAAGTATTTCTTCCAGTTGCCCGGCTGCTGCAGCATCAAGCGTTCCAGTGTTCCGGTAAAATCCGCGTTGCCGCCCAGTTCTTTTTCTATGCTTTGCAGCGCAAACAGCCCTTCCCTGAGAGCAAAAGTCAGCTCTGGCCCTACCTTTAATATGCGAACGCCGTCCTGCACCATTTCGGCGAGCGCTTTTTGCGTTTGGTAATCGGTCGAGTGGCCTTCAAACACGATATTCGGAAAATCCGAGAGCTTGGCTGTCAGTGCGCGCGCTTTTTCCCTGTCATACTCATCCACGGCATCGTCGCCAAATTCGACGCCCGGCTGCACCACAATGGCAATGACCCGCTCAAAGGCTTTCTCCTGCCCCGCTTCTTGGAAGGCGTTTTTAAACGTTTGGTATGTGTTCGCGAAATCCTCGGGCGACGTCACCTTAAGGCCTTCGTCATCGCTGGCCTGCGAACCGCCGGGAATCGGCACCTCACTGCCCACCACATACACAAGCTCGCTCGGTTTGCCAAAGGTTTTTGTATAGGTTTCTTCGGCAACTTTGCACAGCCTTGCGCCTCGCCGCGCAATCACCTCATCGCATAAGGGTTGGTCTATGGGGTCGCTTCCAAGGCGCATGCTGGTATCGATATGGATTTTTTCGAAACCCGCCTGCACAAACGCCTCAATCAGCCCCTCCGCTTCGCGCATGGCTTCCTGCTCGTCCTTATCCTTAAAGACGACAGGGCCCAGATGATCGCCGCCGAATATGATCTTATCGGCAGGCAGCCCAAGGCTTTGCGCCAGAGCTACAACATGGTTTTTAAAGTCGATGGGCTTCATGCCGGTGTAGCCGCCGTATTGATTGACCTGATTCGCGGTGGACTCAATCAGCACAAACTCATCGTTGTCGCGCGCATACTCGATCGCGGCCCTTAGCACCAGTTCATTGGAGCTGCATAGCGATGCAATTCCCTTGTTTTTCTGTGTCCCGGCCACGATGCCCCGCAAATAATCAGTTCCTTTGCTCATTGATCATCTTCCTTATATTATCGATACTGATCTCACCTTCCATCGGGCCCAGCTTCATCACATTAAGTGCGCCCGCCGCCGATGCCATGTTTCCCGCCACAGCCAGCGAGCTGCCTTCCAGCAATCCGCAAAGCAGCGCCGCGTCGTAGCAGTCTCCCGCGCCCGTCGGGTCTACCTGCTCTACCTGGAAAAGCGGGCAATCCACCTTCTCGTTACGGCTGTAGAGCGTGCTGCCCTTGCTGCCCTTCTTAAGTGCGACGACCTCCATTTTATCGTAGGTAAATAGCTTCTTGACCCCGCCTTCTATGGTCTCCTCGCCCGTGAGCATTTTAAGCTCTTCGATACCCGGCATGATCACAGAGCAGTTGGACAGCACATTGCCCAGCACTTCATCCACGCTGCGGCCGCCCAAAAGCTCCAGCCGTATATTCGGATCGAAGGATATCTTTGCACCGTGCTCCGCAAACAACAGCGCCGTGCGGATGATGTTGTCCTTAAAAGCATCGTTCGCCATCAACGAGCAACCCATAATGTGGAAGTACTTCGGGTCCTCAATGTCCTTGATGTTGAACGGCTTGGGATGAACGGCGGGCGTATTGCCGATGTGATAGATGAACTTGCGCGACCCGTCTTCAAAATACGTCACAAAAGCGACAGCCGTTGAAAGACTTTCATCCTCAAACACATAATCCACATTTACGCCGTCTTTTCTGAGCCTGTCCAGCACGTTCTTGCCGAAATCGTCCTTGCCGACGCCGCCGAAAATGCCGCTGGTGTGTCCCAGCCGCGCCACCGTATCGATAAAAATGGCGGGCGCGCCGCTCGGGAACGGGCCGATAAACTCGCCCGGCTGATGCAATTCCATACCCGCGCGCGGGCGCATGATCTCAACCAGCATCTCGCCCATTGTCCAAATTTCACACATTGTACGATTCTCCTATCCTAAAAATGCTTTTTTCAAGAAAACGAGAGATTCCTTTATGTCTTTATCCATCTGCGCCTCATCCGCGCCGCGGCTGATGTCGCGCCATACCTTGATATCTTCGCCGACCTTGCCGCCGTTTTTCACAAACGGTTCCATCACAACGCCGCCGGTATAATTGATGTCGCGCAATGCCTGACCGATCTCGTTCCACGGCAGCGAGCCCTTGCCCGGCAGGTTTCTGTTGCCTTCGCCGACGTGTATATGACCCAGCTTGTCTCCAGCCAAACGGAATGCGGCGGGAATGTTGTCTTCCTCGATGTTCATATGGAAGGTATCCAGCAGAATTTTTACGTTCTTGTTATCAACGTCAGCGCAGAACTTAAGGCCTTCCTCGCAAGTGTTGAGTATGTGCGTCTCAAAGCGGTTCACAACCTCCAAGCACATATCGATGCCAAGATCGCCCGCTACCTTGCCGAGTGTTTTAATGCTTTCCACGCCGCGGCCCCAAATCGCTTCTTTATCCAGATCGTCAAACTGATTCGGCCAGTAGGTGTATGTAACGCCGACAAGCACGCGCGAATCCAGCTTGTCCATCTGCTTCATGATATCCGACAGGAATTTGATACCCGCTGCTCTGACCGCAGGGTCTTTGGACGCAACGTCCTTGCTCTTCGGAGGCCCGATGTTGGAGGATACTTCGATGCCAAGATCGGCCGCAACCAGCTTTAATTCCTTGATGTCAGCATCAGACATGTCCAGCAGCTCTCCTGCCGAGATCTCGAGAATATCAAAACCGGCATCCTTTACCTTTTTAGCAAAACGCAGATATTCGCCGTGCCATTCGCTTGTCCAATATGCGTATAATGTTCCGAACTTCATAGTTGTCCCTCTTTCTTATGTTTTATTGGAGATTGTGTTGTTCACTCTACAAAGCGTTTGTCGATATCAAAAGCTTTTGGTGACGATGCGGGCTGGAATATCATCACCTGCTTTAGGTTGGCAACCGCCTTATCCAGTCCCTCTTCGATAGACATATAGGAATCTTCATGTTCTACACTGATCACGCCGTCGTAGCCTGTAGCGCGGAGTGTGCTGAAAATATCTGCCCATTCCTTTAAGCTGTGGCCAAAACCCACCGTGCGGAACTGCCAGCCACGCCCGTAAGCCACACCAAAGCTTTGCATATCTGTCACACCGTAGTACGACACATAATGGGGATCGATCATCGCATCTTTCGCGTGGAAATGATACAGGCAATCTTCCTGATTCAGATATCGCGCTGCCTGTGCGGGGTTAATACCCTGCCACCACATATGGCTGGGATCAAGGTTCGCGCCCAGCGCTTTGCAGCCTGTCTCCTTACGCATTTTGATCGCGGTAAAAGGCGTATGCACCGAATAGCCGCCATGCAGCTCCATCGCGACTTTCACGCCCTTGTCCTGCGCATAGGCGCCCATCTGCTTCCAATACGGAATCAGCTTTTTCTCCCATTGCCATTCAAACACCGTCTGAAAATCCTCAGGGAACGGCGACACCGGCCAGTTGGGATACTTTGAATCGTCGCAGTCTCCGGGGCAGCCTGAAAACGTGACGATATGGTCAACACCCAGCGCGGATGCCAAGTCGATGGCATCTTTGATATCCTGATGATAGCTTTGAGCAAGCTGCGTCTGCGGATGAACAGGGTTGCCGTGGCAGCTTAGGCAGGATATCGTCATGCCCCGCTCGTCAAACATGCCCTTAAAACGCTTTTGCGCTTCTTTATCAGCCAGCAGCTTTGCCGGGTCGCAGTGCTCTTTGCCTATAAATCCGCCTGCGCCCACCTCAACATGCATGACACCTTTGCTTTTGAATATATCCAGAACTTCATGAAGTGGTTTTTCCTTGTACAACACTGAAAAAATAGACAGTTCCATAAACATCCCTCCTTTATGAATTGTATATAAGCCAGTCCCGACTTAATGACTCTAAGCCTTGAACTGTTTAATGTCCAAGGCTTTTAGAGTCACAAGTACCAGGAAGTATTAAATTCGATCAAGTATGCGCGACCTTGAGCTTGCCCTTTTCCTTGCGCGTATTCAGCAGCTCCTGAGCGTAACGCTTGTCGTATGTGCAGCAGCCCACTTTGCTCTGCTGAATCAGCAGCTCAAGACAATTGTCGCAGACAGTGCAATATTTAATGTCGGCTTCGTTGCCTTCACGCAGCTTCTTGGGCAGGAACGGGTCTGCGAAGGACTGACGGCCCAGACCCACCATATCCACGATACCGCGGTCGATACACTGCGCACCGTATTGCAGCATTGAGCTCTTTTCGGGGTCAACCGCGCACAGACGGTTTTTGCCGTTGCGGAATACGCTGAAGTTGGAGCCGATAAGCACTGTTTCCTTCTTGATATTCTTTTTGAGTTCTTTGGCAAAGAACTGGTGCAGATATCCGAAATACGGCACATTTTTATCAACCTGCGTTAAGCTGATGGTGATAGACGGGCTGCCCGCGCTCTGAATGAAATACTGCGCGCCGCGCTCCTCCAAGCCCTTTAGCAGCGAAATGGGCTCCGTTAAATCGATGACGGGTGAATCGGGGCCGTCTGTGCCGAAGCCGCCCGGGAAGCCTTCCCATGCCGAAATCTTAGAGCCGATGAGGAAGTTTTTATCGTTGACTTCTTTTTGTATACGCTCATAAAGATCAAACGCAAAGCGCGAGCGGTTTTCCCACGAACCGCCGTATTTCCATTTGCGGTCGTTGTACGGGCGTAGTATCTGGCTGCCGAAATAGCCGTGGCAAAGCTTCATGTCGATACCGTCTGCACCCGCGTTATGTGTGATTTTTGCCGCCAACACGAACGCGTCCATGATCTTGTCCACTTCTTCTTCAGTGAGCACATCGCCGCCGTAACCATGCAGCGGTTTCACAGTGACGCGTCTGGAGAAAGCCGGGTTCGAGAGCTCGCCCGAGTGCGTAAGCTGGAAGATGAATAGCATATTGGGATTCGCCGCTTTCACCTTTTTCACAAATTCAGTAAGCGCTTTTTCGTTCTGAGGCATAATAGCGAGCTGATTGTCACGGGAACGGCTTTCTTTGGTGACCGTGATGGCTTCCAGAGAAACCAGACCGGCTTCACCTTTTGCAAGGTTCTCATAACGTTCCACTGTGAGGTCGCTGGGGTTGCCCGCCTGATCCTCATCGTTGCATTCCATGGCCTGCATAAAAAATCTATTTTGGCAAGTTCTGCTGCCGATCTGAATCGGATTTAATAATGTGTCTTTGTAGCTCATTTTTTAACGCTCCTTTATTTGTTGATATAGATTCGCTCGGAGATTTCCGGGTTGACGAACACCTTGATGATGTTTTTATCGGCTCTCAGTTCATGAAGCGCCTGCTCAAGTTCTTCGAGCGGCACGACCATCGAGAACAGCGGCTTAGGATCGATACGCTTATGTGCCAGAAGATTGATCACATCGCCCCAATCGTTGCCGATGCCCGCACAGGAACCGGAGACCTTCTTTTCGCCCAGCACAAATTCATACGGCTGAAGCGCGGCTGTTTTACCCTGCGGCACCACGCCGAAGGCTTCCACCTTGCCGCCTCTACGTACCATTTCAAACGCCTGCTCATATGTCTTGGGCGTTCCCACGGCTTCCAGCACATAATCCGCGCCCACACCGCCGGTAAGCCTCTTGACCTCAGCAACAGGATCGCTGACCTCGTTGATATCGATGGTGATATCCGCGCCGAATTGCTTGGCCATTTCCAGCCTGGCGGGGCTGTCCCCAATCACGATGACCGGAGCCGCACCGCGCAGCCGTGCCAGCGCACCGTGCAGTATGCCAAGGCCGCAGCCGATAATAACAACGCTTGAGGATATCTTGCAGTCCATCTTCTTGGATGCCTGAATAACGGCGGTCAGGGGTTCGATGAAGGCCGCCGAATAATCGTCCACGTCGTCGGGTATCTTGTAGCAGTTTTGCCACGGTGCTTTTACGTATTCGGCAAACGCGCCGTCTGTGTGAATACCCAGCTGTGTGAATGTCTGGCAGAGCAGTCCTTCGCCGCGGCGGCAGAAATAACACGTGCCACACGGCATGCAGATATCTACCGAAACACGGTCCCCCACACTGAATCCTTTGGCATTGCTGCCCACCTCTTCAATCACGCCCCAGAATTCGTGACCCGATATCATAGGCAGATGCTCGGCCGCATATTCGCCCATGAATATCTTCCAGTCCGTTCCGCAAATGCCGCACATTTTGACTTTAATCAATACCTCATCGTCATTGATCGTGGGCACCGGAACCTGTTCTAATACCATTTTTCCGGGTTCTTTGATAACCTGTGCTCTCATCATCTTAGACATAGTCTTTCCTCCCTCATTTCATTATATTTATACATGCTCTATAGCTGCAGCTCATGTCATTTCTTACTCATTCTCAATCCGTATATCGGCATTTTTTTTGAACAACAGACGTTCTTAAGTTTATAATTGTATTTTACGTGCACGGGCACGGTTGAGTCAAAAAATTTAGATCGTACTTCGGCTTCGAATATCGATCCGTGTTCTGACAAACTCCTCTTCGGGTGTCTTTCCGGCAATCAAATAATCAAAAAGCAGCTTGACCGGCTGGTAGCCCTGAAAAAACGGGTCCTGCCCAATAGTAAAATCCACAACACCCTCTTTCACCAAAGAGGCTGTCGATTCCACAAGGTCGTGGCATATCACACGTACGGCTCTTTCCCTATCCAGCATTTTGAGGGCTTCCCCCACACCGCTGACGCCGCCGCCTGTCACGTAAATGCCGTTTATATTCGGGTATTGTTCCAGCTTTTTGAGCGTTAAAGAAAACGCAAGCTGACCCTTATCTTCATTTTCAACGATCTCAACGATATTGATTTGGGGGCTAAACGCATTAAGACCCGCTTTAAACCCCGCGATTCTCTCTCGGTGGCATTCAAGTTCAACAAGGCTGGTAATTATCAGCACATCCGCGCCGTCGCAAAGCACCTTGCTCATGAGGTCAGCCGCCACAATACCGCCCTGATAATGATCCTGCCCGACGTAACATAAACGCTTGGAATTATGTATGTCTGTATTATACGTAACAACGGGAACTCCCATCCCTGCCATTTCATCGACTTTTTGACGGATATCCTCCGAGTCGATAGAAAACATGGCGATGGCATCGATGCCGTTATCTATGAAATTACCTAAGATGTTAAGCTGCTCCGACGCGTCCAGCGTATTGAGCACGCGCATATCGATCTGGAAACCGTAATCAGCTAATTCATGCCGAGCAGCTTCTATGCCCAGCTTGATATCCTTGACAAACGGATTATAATCGGGTGCCACGATCACGCCTATTTTTTTCGGGGTGTGCTGTCGGGCCAATGCCTTGCCGATAATGTTCGGCTGATAGTTAAGCGCTGCCGCCACTTTTTTGACCCGTTCTCTCACCGGATCACTGACACCCGGCCTGTTATTTAAAACCTTATCCACTGTTCCGCGGGACACATTGGCAATCTGCGCAATTTCCCGAATCGTGACCTTCATGAATACCCCTTAATACGTGCCCGTGCACTATTGCATTATTTTTTGCTATATTCGCCGTATACTTATGAATTCCTGCCAACAGGTATAAATCCTATAAGTTATTACGTGCCCGTGCACTCACACTAACATAGAGATAATTGTTTTGTCAACAGATTGTTTTTGGTATATAAAAGCCGGCAGTTTGTCTGACATGCTGCCGGCCTTAAATGGCGTGATTTTTTTATTCCGTTTTCAGTGCGGCATCAAACGCAACCGTCGAAGGCTCAAAGTTCATACGTGTGGCGTATTCAAAGGCTTCTGTGGCTCCATGCATTCTCTCCATGCCGCTGTCTTCCCATTCTACGGATAGCGGGCCGTGATAACCGATCTGATTCAGCTCACGTATGATGGCGTCAAAATCCACATTCCCGTGCCCCAGCGTCACGAAGTTCCACGCGCGGCGCGTATCGCCAAATTGCAAATGCGAGCCGAGTATACCCGCACGTCCGTCCAGATTCATTTTCACGTCCTTCATATGGACATGGTAAATGCGGTCGGAAAAATCTTTGATGAAAATTACCGGATTCACGCCTTGCCACACGAAATGTGACGGATCAAAATTGAGTCCCAGCGTTTTTCTATAATCAAAGGTTTCAAATAGCTTTTTGGTGCTGTAATAGTCAAAAGCAATCTCGGCGGGATGAACCTCAAGCGCAAACTTCACGCCGCATTCGTCAAACACATCGAATATGGGATCCCAAAGCTCCTTGATGGTACGAAAGCCTTCCTCCACCATCTCGGGTGTGGTCTGCGGATATGAATACCAAAAGCCCCATATCGGAGAACCCAAAAATCCTGTGACAATATCAATACCCAGCTTCTTTGCCGCCAGAGCCGTCGTCTTCATATCCTCTATTGCCCATGCGCGAATCTCATCCGGCTTGTGGGAATATTTATTGGGTGCGAAATTATCAAGACGCGGGTCCCACTTGTCACCCACGCATTGCCCTGTGAGATGAGAGCCCAAAGCCCAGACTTTCAGATTATTTTTGTCAAGCGTATTAAAGAACCATTCGACATAAGAGTCATCGGACATAACGCGGTTCACGTCGATATGCGAAGCGGTGGATACCTCAATACCTTCATAACCGATGCCGCTCATTTTTTGACACAATTCCTCAAAAGATAGGTCTCCGAATTGGCCGGAGCATATTGTGATGGGACGTTTCATAAAATTCTAGCCTCCTCATTACTATGATGCCATAATTAAAGCATTGTTAAACTTTAATGAGTGATGGAGTGCAGAGATGATTATAGAGCATCGGAAAGTAAATCGTCAACAAAACAATACAAAAAATAACCAATATCTTTTTGCTTGACTGACGGATTGAAATAAAACCACACCTGTGCTAAAATACATTTGTCATGTGTTGGTCCATGATACACTCACTTTTGTACCCTGTCTCTCACAATGCCGATTTCCGGCAGAACTGTTTGGTCATAATAAGAATATTGCTTGGAGGTAATATCCATGAAGGTTCGTTTAGTGCCCCTTATTTTTGCTGAAGCAAATGAGAGAGAACGCAGGGAGTTTCAGGAACAAATAACACGGCTTCGTGATTTCTACGGCGACGTGGCGGAGTTTCTTCCCGAGGTGCAGGTCGGCGACCCCCTGCCTGAAGCCGATGCCATTCTTTTTCCGCAGCTTATTTATGCAGCCTTTCGCCACAACCCTGAACTTACAAGCTATGGGCTGCCTATGGTGGTGCTCACATCGCGTTTTGGCACCGTGGAAATGTGGGATTGGGAAATTGTCACATATTTGAGAGACTTAGGGTTGACCGTTTTTTCGCCCTACAGTATTGAAATGGGCAAAACGGTGCTGCGCGCACTTGGTGTTAAGCGCAGCCTCAATGCCGGAGCTAAATTCCTCATGTTCCAGGACAGCCCCGGAGAAGGCATGCAATCCGGCATTTTTAAGCGATTTTACTGGTGGGAAAAAGAAAGCACAGAGATGATGGAGCAGGTATTTGGGTGCCAGCTTATCTATCGCAGCTGGAAAGCGGTATGTGAAGAAGCACGTGCCATCAGCGACGATGAAGCCAGAAAAATTTGCGTCGACTGGGATATCCCAATGGAGGATGTCAGTGAGGCGCGCTTCCTCAAAACCGTGAAGCTTTATATCGCTGTTAAAGCCGTTATCGACGAAATCGGTGATGTGGCCGGTGTGGGCTCTAACTGCCTGAATGAGTCCTTCCATTGCGATACCACACCCTGTTTGGTTTGGAATATGCTCTTTGAGCGGGACAATATCATATGGGCTTGCGAAGGTGATACGCTGACTTTGCTGTCAACTTACATCATCTACCGTTCTATCGAAAAGCCTATTATGATGACAAATCTCTATCCCTTCCTGGTGGGTATGGCGGCTCTGGCACATGAAAAGATCGATCATTTCCCGGACATTGCCGACCCCGACAACCATGCTCTTGGCGTACATTGCGGCTATTTCGGTTTGGCCCCGCGTTCCTTCTGTTCACAGTGGACGCTAAGGCCCAAGGTACTGGAAATCGTTAATGATGATGCCGTCATGGTAGACTGCCGTCTGCCGGAAGGCCCTGTCACGCTCGCGAAAATATATCCCGGCTTCAAAAAGCTGTCCATCATTGAAGCGGAGATCGAATCATACGTCCAATATCCCGGCTCAGATTGCCGCAACGGCGCGCTGATCCGTTATCGTGACGGCCATAAAGTAATGGATGCGCTCTGCTCTCACCACTCGCTGATCATCACCGGAAATGTCAAGCCGCAGCTGCTTCAGCTGGCGAGAGTATTCGGATGGGATGCCATAGAGCTTTAATCTTCAATTTGTGTTTCAAGACCGACACAGGCGCATACTCTGTGTCGGTCTATCGTTTATTGTCATTTATTACGCTTTTGTTATCATTTTTACGAAATTATATTGACAAACGAAAGCATTCTTGATATATTCTTCATTGTGAGTGACAGGGTGCAAAGATGTAATCGATTACTGTAAACGATTACAGTTGGTTTGTGAGGTAACATAATGGTTACAATAGCAGATGTTGCGCGAGAGGCGGGGGTTTCCGTTGCAACAGTTTCCAGAGTCATTAATCATAAAATCAATGTCTCGCAGGAAACGATTGAGAGGGTCAAGGAAGCCATAGATAAGCTTTCCTACGAACCGAACATCTTGGCACGCAACTTCCGCAAAAGTGAGAGCCGTGTCATTTTGATACTGGCTCCCAACATCACGAACCCTTACTACAGCCAGATCCTCACCGGGATCGGCGTATCTGCCCGCCGTCTGGGTTACAGCTTTATGATCTGCACCACCGGCGGCGAAAGCGAGCAGGAACGTGACTATCTGGATATGCTAGCAAAGAGAAAATCTGATGGTGCCATTATGCTTGCAACAGGCTTAAGCCAAAAAGACATTGAACAATATGCTAACCGCTACCCTATCGTTCAATGTTCCGAATATTACCCGGATACAAGCGTTGCTCATGTAGCGGTTAACAATTACCGCAGCGCTCAGCAGGTTGTTGAATATCTGCTCTCTATCGGACATCGCCGCATCGCGACGATCAGCAGCGTTAACAATTATCCGTCAACGAAGCTTCGCCTCGCAGGTTATGCGGATGCGCTCAAAGCCGCCGGTATAGAGCCGGATGATGATTTGATCCGCTACGGCAGCCTTGATTACAGCTTTTCCAGCGGTCTTGCGGCAGCACAAAGCCTGTTGCAGCAGCCAAGTCCCCCAACTGCTATTTTTTGCATCTCCGATATGCTGGCACTGGGTGCCATAAATGGTGCGCAAAATATGGGGCTGCAAGTACCGAATGACGTTTCTATTGTCGGTTTTGACGACGTGGCGCATGCCACGATGTTTCGACCGCATATAACCACAATGGCTCAGCCCTGCTACGAAATCGGGTATAAAGCGACTGAGCTGCTCTATCGGCTCATGAAGTCGAAAACAATTGCATGCTCAAACGTCCTGCTGGACTGCCAACTGGTCGTCCGTGATTCGACTGGTATTAATACCGGGAGGTAAATTATGATAAAAATTGGTGCAAGCTCATATATCTGGGTGTCTCCATTCTCGATGGACAGTTTGGATCAGCTCTCCCATGCCAAAAGTCTTGGTTTTGATGTTTATGAAATAGCTGTTGAAGACCCAAGCGTCATAAACATAGAAAAAATCAGCGAAGAAGCCGCAAGAGTTGATATCCAAGTGAATATATGCGGTGCATTTGGCGAAACTCGTGATATCAGCAGCGATGTTCCCGAATACCGGGACAACGGCATGTCTTATATTCGCACGCTCATTGATATGGCGAAAGCGGTAGGATCCCCCTATGTGGCCGGTCCTATGTATGCCGCGGTAGGCAGAACCCGTCTTGCCACTGCTGAGGAAAGGAAGTCTCAAACCGTTTTGGCAGCGGACAATATAAAGCGTTTGGCAGATTATGCTGCTCAAAATGGTGTCACTTTGGCATTGGAGCCGCTAAACCGCTTCGAAACGGATTTTATGAATACTGTTGAGCAGGGCCTTGAGTTCTTAAAGCTTGTGGATTTTGACAATGTCGGATTTTTACTCGATACTTTCCACATGAATATTGAAGAGAAATCTATCCCCCGCGCCATACGCATGGCAAAAGGTAAAATATTCGACTTCCACTCCTGTGCCAACGACCGCGGCACACCTGGAGAGGATCACTTCGACTGGACCGCTATTCGCGACGCGCTTGCCGACGCGGGCTACACCGGGCCAGTCGTGATCGAAAGCTTTACGCCTGCGATTCGTGAAATTGCCAAAGCCGTTTCATTATGGCGTCCTTTGGCACAAAGCTCAGATATACTTGCGGAAAACGGCTGTCGTTTCCTAAGAAATCTGTTTTCCTAAAGTCCCAAAACCGTCTCACCACGGCAAATGCCGTTTGAGAATATGAAAAAATAGGAGGAAATAGACACATGAAGAAAATTCTTATGATCGCACTGTGCTTGGTTCTTGCACTGGGTCTTGTTGCTTGCAGCGCTCCCCAGCCTCAAGAATCTGCTCCCGCTGCCACTGAGGAATCTCAGGCTCCGACCGAAGAGTCCCCGGCAGTAACAGAAGATCAGCCTTTGGTTGGTATTTCTGTTCCCACAGCTCCGACAGGCTGGGTTGCCGCTGTTCAGTGGGCTGCTCAGACCACAGCTGATAGACTCGGCCTTAACTATCGCCTGCTGGCCTCTGACAGCGAGAACGATCAGGCTAACCAGATAGATGAACTGATACAGCTTGGCTGCGAAGTCATCGTTCTGTTCCCGCACAACGACACACTGGAAGCTGCGGCTCAGAAGATCATGGATGCCGGCATCACGCTGATCAACTTCGATCGTACACTGGGTTCTTTAGAGCCTGACTACTATGTCGCTGGTGACAACTATCAGATGGGCGTTCTGGGCGCAGAGTATATCGGTGAAAAACTCGAAGGCAAAGGCCAAGTTGTTATCGTCAACATCCCCGCTTACGGCGAAATCTTCAACGTTCGCGTGAAGGGCTTCAAAGAAACAATTGCCGAAAAATATCCGGAAATCGAAGTGCTTGAAGAGTACGGCGCTGAGAACGGTGCTCCCGAAACCGGCCTTAAGGTGATGACAGACATTCTGACCGCTCATCCGAACGGAATCGATGCCATCTACTCTACCGACGACGAACTCTCGATCGGCCTTATCCAGGCTATCGTTGAGAACGGCCGTATGGGCGAAATCAAAGCCATCACAGGCGGCGGCGGCGCTCAGGCTTACTTCAAGGTCATGGATCAGTATCCGGAAATGTTTATCTCCTCGCAGACATATGATCCTTATATGATGAACACCTGCGTCGAGATCGCTGCCGGACTGCTCAAAGGCGAGACATTCGAACAGAAGACGATCATCCCCGCAAAGAGCCTTGACAAAGATAACTACCAGGCATGGCTGGATGAGAACAACATCACACCGGACGCTCCGTTCTAAGCTAAAAGGAGCATAGAAGCATGATCAAGAGGAGGCGCTTAGCCTCCTCTTGAAAATAAAAGGCATATGCGGTCTTTGAAAAATACGGCCGCAAAAAGACGAACACATGCAAGCAAGGAGAAAAAGCATGGCTGAATGCGCATTGCAGATGACCGGAATCGTCAAGACCTACAGTGGTGTTGTTGTGCTTAAGGAAGTCGATTTTTCGGTTAACAAAGGAGAAATACACGCGCTTCTCGGCGAAAACGGCGCGGGTAAAACAACATTAATGAATATACTGGGTGGTGTTACACCCATGGATCGTGGAAATATCGTCCTTTTTGGAGAAGAGGTTCGGCTCACTTCCCCTGCCGATTCTCAAGCCAAAGGCGTTGCTTTTATTCATCAGGAGCTTAACGTTGTCAACGACCTGATGGTTTATGAGAATATGTTTTTAGGTCACGAATTGCGAAAAAAATCCGGCAAGCTGGATGTTAAGGAAATGTGCAGTCAAACGGCAGCCATATTTGACCGGATGAATGTAAAGATCAACCCCAAAGCCATGATGCGCGATTTAGAAACATCTTTTAAGCAAATTGTGGAAATCGCGAAGTCACTTTTAAGAAATGCCAAGCTGATCATCATGGACGAGCCGACAACATCGCTGACACTTAAAGAAATTGAAAACGTCTTTACAATCATGCGCGGACTCACAAAAGACCATGACGTTTCCATCATATTTATTTCCCATAAGTTAAGCGAAGTTGTGGATTTTTGCGATAGCTACACCGTTCTGCGAAACGGAGAAAAAGTTTCCGACGGATATATTACGCAAAGTGACGGTACAAAAATTTCGCAGGCAGATATCGCTCGTATGATGGTAGGCCGTGATGTTCTGGGCGTTGAGGTTTATCAGGATCATGAAATCGGCGATGTCCTGCTTGAGGTGGAGAATCTGTCAGTCACTACAAGCGTCAAAAACATCAGCTTTAATCTGCGCCGCGGCGAGATCTTAGGCCTTACGGGACTGCTTGGCGACGGTAAAGACGAGCTAGTGCGTGCGCTCTTTGGAGACCTGCCTAAGCAAAGCGGTACCGTGAAGCTCAAAGGCAAAACGATTTCCATCAAGCACCCCTCTCAGGGTAAAAAGTATGGTTTAGGTTTTCTGCCATCCAACCGTAAGGAAAACGCAATCATCAAAGATCTTTCCGTACAGGAAAATATCACTATCGTTACTCTCAACAAGTGTTGCTCCGGCCCCACACTCTTACCGTCCCGCGAGCGCAAGGTTGCGGAAGAGTACCGTGAGAAGCTGGGTATTAAGGTTGCCAATCTGGCAAACAAGATTACGAGTCTTTCTGGTGGCAATCAGCAAAAGGTTGTCCTGTCCAAATGGCTGAATGCCAAGCCGGATGTGATGATACTCTCTAACCCCACCCAGGGCGTAGACGTCGGCGCGAAAAATGAGATCTATGCGCTGATTATGGAGCTTGCCAAGCAAGGCATTGGCGTCATCGTGGCTTCCGGCGAAGCACAGGAAATATTCAAGCTCTGCGACAGAGTATTGGTGATGTACCATGGCGAAATGCGTGGCGAATTATCGCGCGACGAAATTTCTGAAGAAAACATCATGATACTTTCCACGGGCGGTACGATACATTAATTCAAGGAGACACACGAGTATGCAAAGCATGGAAAAAAATAAAGGTATAGCTGTCTTAAAGAAATTTGCCAGCGAGTACAGCATCATTCTGGTAGCAATCGGCATGATCATTATTGCGACCATCCTTCAGGGCAGTACATTCTTGGCACCGCAGAACTTTATCAACATACTGCGTAACAATGCGGTTATCGGTATCATCGCGTTTGGTATGTCCTTCGTGATTATTTCGGGCAACATCGATTTGTCAGTCAGTTCACAGCTTGTTGCCGTCGCTGCCCTGCTGATCACAGTTCTCAATTCAACGCAGAGTATCGTTTTGGGCATCATCGTCGCGATCGCATTCAGCTGCGCTTTATCGGCTTTTGTCGGTGTGGTGGTAACAAAAGGACGCGTCCCCTCCTTCATCGTCACACTCGGTATGCAGTATATCTACCGCTCCTTCTGCATGTTCTTCATGGAAGGCGGCGGCTTTACAGGCACGGTTGATGCTTTTAAGAGCATTTCCAACTATAGCATCGGCGGATGGCTGCCTATGTCCATCGTCTACTTCTTTGCGATGTTTGCCCTGTACTTCTACATTTCCAAATACACAAAACTGGGCCGTCACATCTACGCAGTAGGCTCAAACGAGAAAGCAACACGTTTGTCGGGTATCAATACCGACAGAATCCGCATTATCGCCTTCATACTTTTAGGTTTTGCGGTAGCAGTTGCAGCGATCACGGAAGCGTCGCGTATGAACTCCATCAACTCTACCTCGTCCGGTACGGCTTATGAACTCAATGCCATTGCGATGGCTGTCGTCGGCGGTATTGCGATGGAAGGCGGCAAGGGCAGTATGATCGGTACGATATTCGGTATATTAATCTTAGGTATTATCAACAATATACTGACGCTTATCGGTGTAGACGTGTATCTTGTCAATGCCTTCAAAGGTGCGATCATCATATTCGCGGTGCTGTTCCAGCGCAAGGAAAAAGAGAGATAACAACAAAGCTTTTTACGGGAAACCTCACCGTTTGTGTGAGGTTTCTTTAAAAAGTGAACTATAATTTCAAAAATAAAACAAGGAGGATTTACAGATGAAAATCGGAATAGATAGTTACTGCTATCACAGAATGTTTGGCGAAGTCTATGACTTTCAGGAGAAACCCGAAAAGCTCAAAACCGTTGATGACTTTTTGGAGCTTGCTAAGAGACTCGATGTTGACGGTGTCTCGTTGGAAACGTGCTTTCTGCCGAGTCTGGACGACGGTTACATAAAGGAATTGGGCGCAAAAATTAAGGAATACGGCTTCGACACTGTGTTTGCCTGGGGACATCCCAACGGCTTGGAGCGCGGCTTGAACCCCGAAGCTTTCGCAGAAATGAAGAGCCTCATCCCTAAAACCCGCTTGCTCGGCACAGATGTGATGCGTATTACAGGCAGCGCTTTTGACTGGCGCCATGAGAACCACAGAGACCATATCGCGCGTTTGGTTCCTATGTACAAGGAAGCCACCAAGATTGCCGAGGATAACGGTGTCAGACTGGCTGCCGAAAACCATATCGACTATACGGCGGACGAAATGCTGGAAATGATCCAGGCTGTGAACTCCCCCAACTTCGGTATCAACTTTGATACAGGCAACTTCCTGCGCCTGCTGGACGATCCGGTGGCTGGCATGGAAAAACTGGCTCCTTACGTATTCTCCACACACATCAAAGACTTAAAGATGCATCCGACAGCGAAGCCGACAGACTGGTATTTCTTCTGTGGCGTCCCAGTGGGCTTTGGTCTTGTGGACAATATGAAACTGGCCGAGCTGCTGTCTAAAGCGGGCTACAAGGGCTTCCTGGCCGTTGAGATCGATGCGCCGGCTCCTGAATGGCTGGGTATGGAAGACGAAGCGATTGCCATCAGCGTGAAAAACTTGAAGAAGATTGGCGCTAAATTCGCGTAAAATCTTTTGGAGGTAACCATTATGAAAAAGAAACTGAACGTCGCCATGATCGGGGGCGGATTTATGGGCAAAGCCCACAGCAACGCTTGGCTGAGAGTCAGCGAATTCTTTGATGTTCCCTACCAGCCTGTGCTCAAGGTCATCGTAGGCAACAAGACAAAGCTCGAAGACTTTGCCGAACGCTGGGGCTATGATGAAGTCTCCTACGACTGGAGGTCTGTCATGGAACGCGACGATATCGACATCGTGGACATCGGCACACCCACTTTCGAGCATAAAGATATGGTTATCGCAGCAGCCAAGGCGGGCAAGCACATCGTTTGCGAGAAGCCCTTCTCCCTCACCTATGCAGATGCCAAGGAAATGCTGGAGGCTGCGGAGAAAGCCGGTATCGTGCATTACTTAAACCACAATTACCGCCGTGTTCCCGCTGTGGCTTTTGTCAAGCAGCTCATCGAGGAAGGCCGTTTGGGCACGATATTCCACTACCGCGGCGCTTATCTGCAGGACTGGATTACTGACCCCAACTTCCCGCTTTCATGGCAGCTTCGTAAGGAATGCGCGGGCGGCGGGCCGCTGTATGATTTGACATCTCACGCGATGGATCTTGCGCGATATCTGATCGGTGAACCATCGGCAGTCACGGCTGTTAATAAGACGATCATCAAGGAAAGACCCCTCCCCGGCGTAGGCGCGACAGCGTTTTCATCCGGCAGCGGCGCCGATACCTCGACATTGGCTCCTGTCACGGTAGACGATGCGTCTTTCACCATCGCCGAGTTCGAATGCGGCGCTCTGGGCAGCATTGAAAGCTCTCGTTTCGCGACAGGCCGCAAGAACTTCAACGACTTTGAAATCTACGGCAGCAAGGGCTCTGTCAAATTCAACCTTGAGAAGATGAACGAGCTTGAGTTCCTGGATGCCACAGCGCCCGGCAGAGAGCAGGGCTTCCGCCGTATACTCGTCACCGAAGCGGATCATCCGTACCTGTCCGCATGGTGGCCCTCCGGTCATATCATCGGGTATGAGCATACGTTTGTGAATGCCTTCTATGACTTCCTGAATGCGATGGACGGCAAGCAGACGGTCAAGCCGGACTTTAATGACGGCGCACAGATCATCCGCATACTGGAAGCCATCCAGAAATCCAGCGATGAACAACGCCGCGTCAGTATATCCGAGATTCAGTAACACATTACGGGGCGTATAGCATTTGTACGCCCCGTCAGTTAAAAAGAATACTAAAATTCGTGGGCAAGACGGGCTTTTGCCCATGAAGCCCACACATTGCGGTTTTGCGCAGTTTCAAGCATGTCAAGGAACAAGGCGCAGCGAACAAAACCGGAATACTGGCGGAAAACCGAAGGTTTTTCGACAAGCTAGGGGTGTATAGCAAATATACGCCCCTCACTTTATTCGAAAGGAGTAACAATCATGATTAATATCGGCGTGATTGGCTGCGGCAAAATCGCACAAGTTCGTCACTTACCCGAATATGCCGCGAATGCAAATGCCAACATCTACGGATTATATGATATCAACAAAGAACGTACAGCACAGCTTGCCAAGCAGTATGATGCCAAGGCCTTTGACACCTATCAGGAATTGCTGGCCGACCCCGCTATAGACGCGGTGAGCGTCTGTACAGCAAATTCCGCACATTGCGAGGTCACTGTGGCCGCGCTGAAAGCCGGAAAGCATGTGCTTTGCGAAAAGCCTATGGCCGTGACGCTTGAGGAATGCGAACTGATGGTCAAAACAGCTAAAGAAACTGGCAAATTCCTCATGATCGGTCACAATCAGCGTTTGGCAAAGGCGCACGCCAAGGCTTATGAGCTGATTCAGAAGGGCGAAATCGGCCGTATCGTCACCTTCCGTACCGCTTTTGGTCACGGCGGCCCCGAGACATGGACGATCGACCCCGGCCAGAAGATATGGTTCTTCGACAAAAAACAGGCCGTTTTCGGTGCCATGGCAGACTTAGGCATTCATAAGACCGACCTCATACAGTTCCTGACGGGACAGCGCGTCGTTGAGGTGTCTGCATTCGTGGGCACACTGGACAAAAAGGATGCTGCCGGAGAACCGATCTCAGTGGACGATAACGCGATATGCACCTACCGTATGTCGGGCGGCGCTGTGGGCACAATGACCGCGAGCTGGACATATTACGGCGCAGAAGACAACTCCACCGTACTCTACGGCACGGAAGGCATTATGCACATCTACGACGACCCCACCTACTCCATTGTCATCATCAAGAAAAACGGCGAAAGAATCTACTACAACATCGATCAGATACAGACCAACGACAACCAAACCAGCTCTGGCGTTATCGATCTTTGGATGGATTCTCTGACCGGCAATACGCCGCCTGAGATTTCCGGCGATGAAGCACTAAACGCCATGCGCGCCGTGTTCGCTTGCGTGGAAAGCGCACAAACAGGCCGCCGTATCACACTCGAATAACATTTTATTTTATATTTTGTCGAAAAAATAGGGAGAAAAACGGACTTGCCACAGCAGGTCCGTTTTCTTTATCCAATTTCTTGTATAAGTATAGCATTTGACTTTTACTAATAGAAAAGTGTTTCTCGCGTATCACGTTGATAGCATGTATTTACACTCTCACCCTTCCCGATAACGAAGTTCATTTTGAATCCAAAGGCTATGCTTCCGGTTTCCTGATGCTAAGCAGCGTACCTACGCTTTTTGCTGTTGCGGGCTTTATAGGAAACTTCTTTGTGAGGAAGAAACATATCTTTGCCGGAGTGATGATGACCGTCTCCGGAGAGTTTTTATTTTTAACGGGTATGCCTTTCGCTTCACTTGGAATAAACGCGATAACGAGTGACACATTAAGATATATTCTCTACATACCGCCGCTACTCTTGATCACCGCAGGCATACTGTCATTGATTTACCAACAAGGAGTAACTCATCCTAGTGCCCCTAAGGCAAATCCCTCATAGCCGTTCCCGGATAGGCATAAGCAAATCAAGCTGTAAATCCTCCGGTTCGGTATTATCCAGAAGGACATGATTCACATAATTCAGATGTTCTTCAAGCAGTCCGCACATATGCTCCTGATCCTGCATATCACCTGCGAACTCATATTTTTTGCTTTTATTGACCCAATCAAGCAACCATTCCCACTCGTTGAAATTGCCCATCGGGATCATATGGGCCGCATACAGTCCCCCGGCAAAATGCTTTTTTGTAAGGTAAGGCGGAACTTCTATTTCATCCGGGATCGTCACCCACATTTCATAGCCGTGGCTGCCGGTTTCATCCACAGGGTTGGGATGATTAAAGCCATAATGCCGTAAATCAGGCTTGATTTTGCACAGGTTTGTATCCCGTACAAACTTGCTCATCAATAAACCTGCTTGATACTCAGGTTCATCTCCAATGTAATGAGCGGCGGCAACGGTAGCGGGCGGTAAATAAACAATCCTGACATCAGTCAGCTTAGATAAATGGGTCTCGGCATCTTTTAGTTTGTCCATCGCTCTATCCTCCTTAAAATTGATACTGATAAGAGATAAGGATTCCAAGGCATCTATGACAAAATCATCTTGTGTGATCAAGCGATGGATTTGTATATCCGCTGCTTTTTGCAATTCATTCACAAAGCGGCTCAGAATGCTTCTGATCGTCGATAATGCGGCTATTTCACCGTCCAGCTCGCTTAAATTCTGTTGGAAAACTTCTATAGCCGTCACAGCATCAGGTTTTATAAGTATCGCTTTGATTTGCTTGAGAGAGATGCGCAGTTTTCGCAATATTAAAATCTGCCGCAATGTGACAAGAGCAGCTTCGTTATACACGCGATAAGCATAGCCTTCCCGACGAAAGCTATCTATCAGCCCGAGCTGCTCATAATAGCGCAGCATTCTTGTTGATATGCCAAAGCTCTTTGAAACCTGGCTGATTGTCATCATTTCCATATGTCCTTACCTCTTTTCTCAATGGGAGTATAAACGACGACACGATGTCAAAGTCAATAAAGAATTTGATTCTTATTATGAGTACAACGATAAAACAAAATGATTTTCATGAAAAGTATACATTATACACATAATGGTCGCGCCTATATTAAAATATCACATTTCGTGGTTTCATTAGTATATCTGGTCACATGCTGCACGTCAGGAAATTGATCCAATATATAATACATCATTTACATATAAATGAATAGGCTTCCATAAGCAATAAATGCCTAAAGACGCCAAAAAAGGCCCGACGGACCGGGCCTTTAACTGGCAGTAAAAAAGGAGGTTTTTTACTAATATAATGAGAAGGTAAAAAGTTATGAGCTTTGTTATTTCTTGGCCATTTCTTCTCTGGCCTTTTTGACCTCGGCGATCATCTTTCTGCCGATTTCCACGATGGACGCATAATCGCCCTTCTTGGCTCCGGCAGTTAAGTCGCTGCCCGCACCTACGGCCACAGCGCCCGCCTTGATCCATTCCCCCACGTTCTCCACGTTCACGCCGCCTGTGGGCATCATGCGCGCCTGAGGCAGCGGTCCCTTGAACGACTTGATGATCTTGGGCCCAAACAGGTTTCCGGGGAATATCTTGATGATATCGGCACCCGCTTCCATGCACTCCACCGCTTCTTTCACGGTCATTGCGCCCGGCATGCAAGCCACCTGGTGCTTGAGGCAAAGCTTTACGGTCTCCACGTTGAGGCACGGAGACACCACATACTGTGCGCCCGCGAGTATCGCTGTCTGAGCGGTCTCAGGCGTCAGCACCGTTCCCGCACCGATCAGCACTTCTTCGGGTTTATACTTCTTCGCCAGCGTTTTGATGATGTCGGCTGCGCCCGGCACAGTGAATGTCACTTCGATGCCGACGATGCCCGCTTCGATGCAAGCGTCCACGATCTTCATGGCCTGTTCTTCAGACTCTCCGCGAACCACGGCCACAACGCCGCATTCCTCTAAACGCCGCAGGACTTCAATTTTATTCATTGCTTTTTATCGCCTTTCTGTATTACTTGATTTCGTACGGGCTGGTCTGTCCGGACAGCACCTGTATGCAATTGTCCACAGCCATCATGCCCATACGCGATATCGCCTGTGTGGTATGGCCGCCTGCATGCGGTGTGAACACCACGCCCGGCAGGTTCTTAAGCGGCGAATCCGTGAGCGGCTCCTGTTCGAAAGCATCCAAGCCAAGGCCCCGAAGTTGACCGCTTTTCACAGCCTCAGCGGCTGCTTCTTCGTCGATCAGGCCGCCGCGTGCCGTGTTGATGATGATACTGCCGCGCTTCATTTCCTGAATGCGCTTTGCGTCCACCATATGGCGCGTGGAATCAGTCAGCGGCACATGCAGCGATACAACGTCGGCCGCTTTAAACAGTTCGTCGATGTCCATGCAGACGATGTCATTCTTTTTACCGAATTCAGCGTCAAAATACGGATCGAAAGCGATCACGTTCATCTCAAAGGCTTTCGCGCGCAGTGCCAGCCGTTTGCCGATAGCACCAAGGCCCACGATACCCAGCGTCTTTCCGGCCAGCTCCATGCCATTAGACCGCGGCCACTGTCCCGCTTCCACTGCCTTATGAAGAGCCGGGATGTTGCGCGCCGCACAAAGCATAAGACCGAACGCCATCTCGCACACCGCCGTGGCATTGGCTGCCGGTGTATTGGTCACGATGATGCCGCGCTCTTTACATGCGGGAATGTCCACCCTGTCTACACCCGCACCGTAGCGCGATATCACTTTGACACTGGCGGGCATCTGCTTCACCACGTCTGCCGTGATATAGTCCAGTCCCGCGATATAACCGTCAACACCCTCGAGCCTTTTTAGCAGCTCGTCGCCCTTAAGCGGCGTGCCCAGATCGTTATACACGATCGTGTCCGCGAACGCTTCCAGTTTTGCTTTTGCTTCCGCGTTTTCAGGCGATAAGAAGGATGTCGGCGTTACCAACAGTTTCATAATCCTTATGCTCCTTTATTTCCATTTCGGATTGTCGATGATAGCCGGTTTTCCGTCCATTTCGACAAGCAGCTTACGGTATCCCTTTGTCTCGATGGTGCCGTAATCATGGCCCGCATCCGCGCGGAATACGAAGAATGTGCGAAGCGGTTCGTTCTGGCCAACGCAGATGCTGCGGTGCGCATAGCGCTTGGGCACATATACGGCTTTGCCCGCTTCCAGTTCCAGCGCCAGCCAGTCTCCCTCGGGGTTTTCCATCAGCATATAGCCGTGGCCGCCGATGCAATAGTAAACTTCACCCGTTTCCAGTATGGTGTGGAAATGGCCTTTTGTCATGTAATACTCGTTGCCCACCTTGCCCGGATACACAATGCTGCATCCGAAAGCCAGGTCGCCTTCATGCTCCGGCACAGGCATGCTGTGGAACTCATAGACAAGCGGGTCTTTACCGTCCGCGCACGCAGCTTCAAACGCCGCGTCGTCCGCAAACATACCCTTCATCTGAGAGAGATAACGCTTGCCGGTATCCATCATTTTGGAAAGTCCGGTATTTAAATCAAAATCAATCGTAAAACCGCGATCAAAATCGAGTTTGCTGCTTGATGCATTAAAATCTGCCATTGTTGTGGCTCCTTTCAAAGTCGCTTTGGCCCCGCGTTACCGGTTGTTGAATCCGGCAGCGATGCGGTCCATCTGCTTTAACAGCTCTCCCTCAATGGGCGTGTGGAACACTTCGGAAATAACCGACGTCCAACCGTACACGAAGTACATCCAGCCGTCTTCCACAAGCAGATTCTGCTTTTCCTTCTGTTCCAGCGCCTGATGCATAAAGCGAAGATCCCCGCGGTAGTTGATTTCCCATACCATCGCGTTCTTCGGGAACACAGCGTTGTCTGTAAGCGGTGAACCCGGACGGTCTTTGCCAAGGCCGGTTGCATTGATGATCAGTGAGCCTTCTGGCATGGAGTGAAGCACTTCATCGTTCTGATGGAATTCGGGTGTCAGGTAATATTCACACTTGATGCCGCCCGGATTGAGCGTCTTGTTGATCTCTTCGATTTCCGTGAGACGGGGTTGTGATCTGTTCGCCACAACGATGCGCGACGGATAGTTTCCTTCGAAATCCTTGCGCATGAAATAAGAGCACATGGAGATAGCGCTGCCGCCTGCGCCCATGATGAATACGCCCGCGTTCGGGTTTTCTTTCCAGTAGTTTTTAGGTATAAATTCTTCCATAGCCAGACCGCATGTGATGGGGTCTTTCGCGTGGCCGCAAAGCTTGTCGCCGTCCTTGGATATCGATGACAGTTCGCCAAACTTAAGGGCATACGGATCATGATATTCAAAAAGATCCTTAGTGGCTTCATAAAGGTCGATCTTATGCGTGGTCACAAGAGCGCCCAAAGACAGCGGATCGTTCTTGATAAAGCTGACCACTTCACGATAGACTTCACGCGGTGCGTGGATTTCGATGTCGATGCCTTTAATCACGGCATCCTTTAAACCAAGGGCTTTGGCCCATTCCGGGAAAACCTTCATGATCGAAGACTTTCCGGTGGTCACTCCGATAAAGTACATGGTAGGTTGTGTCGCGCGTTCCAAATTCATAAATTCCTCCTGTTATTCAAGCCGCAGAGCATTATGGGCGTTGTCCGCTGTCATACATTTGATGGCGGAAGCTGGCACGTCATGCTCTTTAAGCATTGTGGTAAAATCTTTTAAAATATAATCAAGACCCATGCTAGATCCATAAGCGCGCAGTCGTTCCCTCGTTGTATCAAGAGACAGCAGCAGCTGCTGTTCATATCCTGCGTTAATCATCGCCTTAATAATCGCGATCTCCTGCTCATGGCTTAAGTATTTTAAACGGTTCACGCTGTCGTAGCACAGGTATGCCCCTGTGGACAGCACCTCTTTGTGGTAACCATAATCATGGCGCGTCCTGTCCATATGACAGATGATCAGCCGCCTTGGTGCAATGCCTGCGCTGCCGAAAAAATCAATCATTTCAAATATATCGGCGTTGGGTTCTGTATGGACGAGCACCGGCGCGCCGCTGACGCTTGCTGCCTGCGCCGCCGCTCCAAAAAGCATCTCGGAGGTACGGTCAGTGTAAACACCCGTAGTTTCTATTGCCACCTTCACGATCCCTGCGCACGCGGATAAACGCTGCCCGTCACTGGAGAGCATACCTTCGCAGACCTCTTGCGTAAAAAGGTCTGCCAGCTCGCGCTCCGTTGTATTGACAGGAAAGCCACCCTCCTCATAGAACAGCAGCCTGTGAAAACCCGTAACAGCCACAATATGAACGCCTGTCCGCATGGATGCTTCAACCAAACTTTCAGCCATTCGACCGCAGCGTACGGGCTGTGCGTCGACCAGAGCTGTACCGCCTGCGAGGCGGTAGGCGGACAGCTCTGCTACGCTTTTTTCCATATCATCTATGCAAAGTGCGGGATTAACGGTATACGATTTTCCCTTTTCGATAAAAAGGTGCTCGTGGCATTGGGCCGCCCCAAGCGAGCTAGCCGAAATGTCTCCCATTACGGTTCTGATCATAGCGTTAACCTTTGTATTTGAATTTGCATCAGCTCGCATTTTCTCCATCCGGAGAATCCTCCTTAAAAGACGATAACATGTTTGATGCCCTTTGCTTGCCTTGCATTCTCAAAACCGGTCAGAATATCACTTAAGGGATATCTGTGCGTGATTATGCTCCCCACATCGATAAGACCTTGCGAAACAAAATCAAGGGTTTTACGGAACTGCGCGATGCTGGAACGTGTCGAGCCCGTCAGATACAGTTCCTTATAATGTACAATATTGGTGTCGATCGGTATCGGCTGCTTATCAGCCGGAATACCACCAAAGAAGTTCACGCGTCCGCCGTAGTTCATAAGAGGCAGCATAGCCGCCTGAACAGAAGGCACCGGGCAGGCTGTGATGGCGATATCCAAACCACGGCCACGTGTCTGCTCCTTGATAAAACCAGCCAGATCGTTGCCAAAATACGTGGTGATATACGGGAACAGTGCTTTGCAGGAGGCCAGACGTTCCGCGGATATATCGTTTAAGAACACCTTCGCGCCTGCCATATGCAGCAGCTGAACATGCATGATACCGATGGGGCCTGCGCCCACAACCAGCGCATATTCACCCGGTTTTACATTGCACTTCGTAAAGCCGTTATATGCGCACGACAGCGGTTCTGTCACAGCCGCTTCCTCGGGCGATACGCCTTCGGGCAGCAGCATCAGATTGCCGCGCTGGATGGCATCGGCGGGTATACGCACATATTCGGCAAACGCACCGTCCATATTGATACCAAATGCACGGTAGTCGTCACACAGATGGAAATTGCCGTCGACGCAGCGGTCGCAGATACCGCAGCCAATGTTGGGCTGCATCGCGACCTGCATACCTTCTTTGTAGAACGATACGTCGCTGCCCACTTCAACGATTGTGCCCGCGAATTCATGCCCCAGTGTGAGAGGATGCGCTTCATCCACGCCCTTGTGGCCGTTCTGCCACATACGGATATCTGTACCGCAAATGGCCGCGGCATCGGTTTTTAACAAAAGCTCATCGGGACGGATCTTGGGAACGTCCGTTTCGACAAAGCGAATATCCTGTTTTCCAAATAACCTTAAGCTCTTCATGATGTTTCTCCTTTTATGCTTACAGCCGCATTATACAGCCTTTAGCGATCGACTCGTTGCCCGCTTCCACGATGCGTACAGCCATCATACCGTCATGGCCGGTGACCTTTGTCGGTTTATCCTCGAGGATGCTTTCAACAAACGCGATATCTTCGGCGAGATACGCTTCAATAAACAGCGTCATCCAGCTTCTCACAAACGGTGTTGACGTTCCGTGCTCGACCGTGGTGCATTTTAAGAACGTCTCGTCCGAGCGGCCCACATGCAATACTCCCTTTGTTCCCACAAGTTCAACCTGCGCGTCGTAGCCATACTGCACATAAGCAGCACCGTCGATGCTAAACTGTATGCCGTTCTTGAATACACCGTTCATCACCACGCTGTCGTAGTAATCCGGATATTGCTCTGCCGCTTCTTTGTTTCTGAAATTGCCGCCCACCGCAAATAGCGTTTCGATTTCGCTTTCCGCAAACCAGCGGATGCAGTCGATATCATGGCTATTAAGCTCAGCCAGAATACCGTTGGATTTCTTGAGGTCATACATCCACGGGCGGGGCTTGCTGGGCCCGCGTGTGCACGAACGTATCATCACGAGATCGCCGATAGCGCCTTCTTCAATTAGCTTTTTGGCCTGTTTAAAGCTCTGGTCGTGACGGCGCATAAATCCAATCTGGAGCTTGACGCCGTTCTTCTCGCACGCGTCGATCATCTCCTGGCACTCTTCGCTGTTCATGGCCATAGGCTTTTCACAAAAAACATGTTTGCCCGCATTGGCACAATCGATCACGATGCTTTTGTGCAGATCCGTCGGCGATACCACAACGACCGCATCCACAGCTTTGTTTTTCAGCGCTTCCTGATAATCCGTGTACCACGCTGTGATACCAAGCTCTGCTGCCGCTGCCTTTGCTGCGTCTTCTACGACGTCTACGACAGCGACCATTTTCGCGTTGGGCACCTTGTTATTAAAATTGCCGGCATGAATCATGCCGGCACGACCACAGCCGATGAGGCAGACTCCTAATTGTTGTTGCATAATTTACTCCTTAAGTCTAGCAGTATTAGTCTGTATTATTGTCTACCTCAAGTATATATTGTTTATTGTTATATTTCAAGCGTTTTTTATTGTTTATTATCATTTATTTTCGGTATGTGCACGTATGACGCGCACACCCACAGACTTTGCCTCTTCTACGAAGGCAGGGTCAGCTTTATCATCGGTAATCATGACATTCACAGCCGTTAAGGGTGCAAAAACCACAAACGCATTGCGGTTAATCTTGCTGCTGTCAGCAAGCAAAAACACCTCTTCAGCCGCCTCAACCATGCTCGTCTTAATATTGGCCATATCAATGCTCGGTGTGCTCAAACCGTGCTGAACACTCACGCCGTTGGCCGCAGTGAATACCTTATCGACGCGCAGCTTGGTGATCGTCTCCAATGCAGTAAGCCCCACAGTGCAGTGAAAATGACGCCGCACAGCACCGCCCGCCATCATAATCGATACGTTTGTGTTTCTCTCCAGCCACGCGGCGATCTGCAAATCGTTTGTGACCACTGTCAGCCGCTCGATACCACCTAAATATTTCGCCAGTTGAAATGTGGTAGTGCCGGTATCCAGCGCAATCGCATCGCCCGGACGAATGAGCTCCGCCGCTACTTTTGCGATCGCGTCCTTTTCCTGCACATGCTGAACCTCTTTCTGATAGGTGTTGGGCTCATACACGGCCTTTTGGCAGCTGATCGCGCCGCCATGCGTACGATCGATCGCGCCTGTCTCCTCGAGTTCTCTTAAGTCGTTGCGTATGGTTGCCGGAGACACTTGGAAACGCTCGCAAAGCTCCGCCACTGTGACGTTTCCTTTCTGGTTTACCAGTTCTTTGATAGCCTGCTTGCGAACCTGCGCAAACATGCTGTCAGGCTGTTTTGCCATACTCCTTGCTCCTTATCCGCTCCATAATTTCGGGAGCTTTATCTATGCTTCTAACGGTACTTTCTTATAAAAATCCGTTAAAATATCCATCGCTTTTAAATACGTGTCCGCATAGGGTGCATAGATTTTATTGCGTTTCTGCTCAGCACGGAATTCCGCGCCTTTGCGCATCACGCGCTCGATAGGCTGCTTGTAATCGGACAGCAGCCCCACGCCGCAGCCCGCGATCACGGCGCTGCCTAAGAGCGCTGTCTCTCCCATCTCAAACGTCGTGACATTAACGCCCATCACATCGGCCTTGATCTGGTTGAACAACGGGGATTTTGCGCCGCCGCCTATGGTAATCATATCGTTAAAAGTATCGTTGGGATAAAGAGCCCGGAGCACAGAAAGATAATATCTGTATTCGTAAGCCACCGCTTCCATCACGCTGCGGTACATATGAGCGCGCGTATGCTTGAAATCCAGCCCCAAAAAGCTGCCTTTAAGGAACGGATTGTTGGGCAGAACGCGTCCCGAAAAATGCGGTATAAACGTAATGCCCTCGCTGCCGGGACGAATCTGCGCCGCTTCTGCATTGAGTTCATCATATGTGGCGGCCGGGTTGCCCGAGAGCGTGTCACGGAACCAGCGTACGCACATGCCGCCGCCGTTGATATACGCAAGCGGCAGAAACAAGCCGTCAACAGGGCTTCTCATCATGGTCAGCGTTTCATATTCTGTGTCCGGCACATAGCTGTCTACCACGCTGCACAGCACCGACGCCGTACCCGCACAGTCGAGCACCATGTTGCGGCGGAACATGCCTGAACCGAATGTGCTGGCCGCCGTATCGCCGCACCCCGCCACCACGGGAACGCCTTCGGCAAGACCGCTTATTGCCGCAAATTCGCGCGTGACCTTGCCTACAACATCAAACGGGGACACGATGCGCGGCATCTTGTCCGGATTTACATCAAAGGTGTCCAGCAGCTCATCCGACCAGCGCTTGTTCGCGTTGTCCGCAAAGCACGAAAAATGAAGATGCGTATAGTCAAAGTAGGATTCCTGCGCAGAGAGGCCCGTCATCTTTCCCACCACATAGGCATTGGGCAGCACGAACCTTGCTGTTTTCGCGTAGGCATCCGGATGCTCGTTCTTCCACCAGAGAATTTTGGGTCCATGAATATACGTGACAGGACCACCCGATAAGGCGATGACACGTTTTCCCGCCCGCTGGCGCATTTGATCCATATACGGGCCGCAGCGCATATCGAGCCACGAGTCAAAATAGGTGGAGGCCTCACCCTGCTCGTCGATACCCATAATGCCCGCCATTTGACCGTCGATACCCACGGCAGCGATCTGTGTTCCTTTTACACCGGATTTTTCGAGCAGTTCTTTTATCGTATTGGCACAAGAGCTATAAATTTCCTCGGGTTCCTGCCAAACCGTTCCGGGCTTGGGCGATATAAGCCGGGATTCCTCAAAGGCTGTGCCTAGCATCTCCATATCCTCGTTGAATAAAGCGGCTTTTGTCCCCTGAGTTCCGATGTCGATACCGATCACATATGCTCCCATACACTGTCTCCTTATTGTTTTTTATCATTTGTTGTTATTTATTATTGTATTGTTTCAACGCTTTCTTGTCAACCGTTTACTGTTTGGCTGAATTTAAGACAATACAGCAGTCTAAAATACACCAATACCGTATTGTCTCATATCCAGCTAATACAGAAAATTTTATAGTTTTTTGTTTCTTTATATTCTTATTAAATCTATTTATTCGCTTGTTAAAGTCACTATGTTTCAGTTTTTTTCATGGCGTAATAGTAATGATAAGAACATAACCATTGATATAGTGGAATTTTATTTAACTGCAAAATGCGAAAAATAGAAACGTTATTAACGCTTTAGCACGGTTGGCTCGCTGCCATTGAAAATGAATCAACAGTATGTATGATCAGGTCGTCTATATAGCCCAATACACGAGGTATGAATCCGATGAGAGGTAGTGCATAAGCTACCGTATTCACGGCCAAGATTTTTGCGGCAAGTGGTGTTTCCTTTTGTTTCAGCGCAAGTAAGAACTGCGGGGATATCAGCTATTTGCCCGTTGCTTCAGATTCAATTATCCCGAAACTCTTTATAAGCCATAACATTATTACCGCCACTCGACTGCCTCATATAAAGCTCTTCTTGGTCTTGCAGCGGGTGCCTCATCGGGATACCCAATGGTGAGCGCCGCCACAAGCTGATCTTTGGTGTGAAGCCAATCGCACAGCTCGCGGTAAGCAAAGAAGATATCGCATATCCATAGGCTGCCTAGCCCGATTTCCACTGCCTCAAGCGACATGTTCTGTATCGCCGCGCCGACAGACTGTAAATTCGCCATTTCATAGAAACGCTTTTCAGCATTCAGGCTTTCTATCGGAGACTGACCCAAAGGATTCAATATCAGTATCGTAACCGGGGCCTGTGCCATGATACTCACCGTATGCTCCGCAGATGCGATGTATTGCGTGCTGCCAATAAGCAAGCCCTGACCATTCTTCTCGTGGTTTATGCCCTGTCGTATTGCGGACAGCATTTCATCCTTTTCTTTATTCGTCACAACAACAAACCGCCACGGCTGCCTGTTCTTGGCCGAGGGCGCATGCACACCTGCCAATAATATTTTTTCTATATATTCTCTGGATACGTCTTGATCCGTAAATCTTCTTATACTGCGCCTTTCAAATATAGGTCTGCTGATTGCCATCTATCTCCGTTAGCCCCTCACATTTTCGATAATAGGAACAAGGCTGCTTTTGTCAGTCCAGTCGCAGCTTTCACCGGTTGGGGCTTGCATCAAAGCGGATTCCCACGGCTCATATGTGGAAGGATCCTTCTTGGCAACGGCTTTTTTAAGCAGATTGCACATCGCACGGTCTTTCCACGACATGATCTCTTCATTCCACGCGCCCCTGCAATAATAAAATGGAAGCTGTGAGAGCTCGTTCTTCATATTCTTATTTCTGATCTCGTCAACCGCCTTTTCATCAAACGGTGACGCGCCTACGGCAAAAACGACAATTTTCTTTGTCTTTAGCTTTTCATAGTTTTTTTCAGGAACGAGATGCCCGCCACGCCTGTGGCATAAACACCGCCGCCCAGTATAATCACGTCATACTTGGCCGCCTGCTCGATCGTGGCCGCTTTTGTTTCCACCATGTCGCAGGACAAAGCCTGAGACAACCATTCGGCATACTTTTTTGTCGCGCCGTATTTGGATTGATAGAGTACCAGTATACTGCTCATTTTCATTCCCCTTTAAACGTTTTTGAGTTGTCCCGTGTCCCGCATCGCGGCCGCATAGGCCATGAACTGTGCGGTCTGATTGTCGATATCGTCTTGCGTGATGCCGCGCCATAGTGTCAGTTCGTTCATCAATTTGGCGCAGCCGTTCCCCATTGATATTTGGCAGGTGGACAGTTCTATATCAAGGGTGATATCCGGCTCTTCCTCATCAGCGGCATCGGCGGGCTCCTCCGGCTTAAGCTTTGTTTTTAAGCCAAATTTCTTTTTTATGTTTCGGCTTTCATTATCCCGTTCAATGTAGAAAGCGTTGGTTGCGTCGTTACGCGGAATGGACAAAAATGCGTATCGGAAACCATAAATATCATCAGGCAGCAAACGCGCTGCTTCACAATAATCCAGATGCGACTGCTGTGCCCACTGTATCCATTCCTGCTTATCCGCGTTTTCTTCCGGCATATCGGGGCTTTGCAGCACTTCGGGATGGCAGTTCATGAGCGCGTTGATTTTCAGCGACAGAATCTGCGACGGCATCGGCTCCGTCTCTTTCGCGCCGAAAGCCTCTATGAGGTACGCTTTTAACTCGTCTGCGTTTTTAATGCGCGGAACGGGTGTCGCCTGTTGTTTGCACGCCTCCAATACGCTTTGCCATTCTCGCTGCAACTTGTCCCGGCGTCTTTGCTTTCGCTTCTTCCTGCTTTTTGGTTCGGTAATAAACACGGTGGTGGGTCCATCGGCACCTCCTATGATACCGACAGAACAACAGTTTTTGACCGTATTTTCAGGCGCATACCTGCCCCCCAGCTCTTCTCGCGCAAGAGCCGAATACCGTTGAACAAAATCCGTTTTCGCTTCGGTGTAACCATCGCGGTCATGCTCAAAGGTCTCTTTGAGTTTATGCTTCAGACAGCCATAGTCACGTGCCACATCCGCATGCAGCCTTAAATAATCGCGAAAATAAAGCTCGTCCCAGTCGCGGGGGAATCTCACATGCAGATGAAACACTTTTTCCCCGAAGCCTTGGGATGTATAGCCTTTTAAAAACATCATCTGCGGCGGCGGAGTATCCGGCTGCGGCGTAAAGATATAACCGTTTTGCTCAAGTGAACTTTTAAGTTTCTCTAAATCGGCATCGCGCCTTACTTCCAGCAGTATATCAACGGTTGGCTTAGCGGCTAATCCTTTGACGGCCGTGCTGCCGATATGATTGATACGCTCAATGCTCTCTTTGCCGATTATCCGCCTTAAATGCGCTTCTTCTTCTTTGTACCATTGCGCCCAGCGGCTATCATGCTCTTTAATGATAATGGGAAACAACTGCCAAAGCTCTTCATTGGACATCTGCGACAACGATTTGCTCATTTATCTAGCACCTCAAAATATTCTTGTGCTGTCAGCACATAGCACTCATTGTCATAAACATTGCCGTCGTATATTTTTTCTGCTAACTTCAGCGTGCCTTCATAGACAAACCCGCATTTTTTAAGCACACTCTTAGAGCGTTCATTGAACGGGTAGCAATAGGCGCTGATGAGCCCCAGCTTCATATCGCAAAATCCATACCGGAGCACCTCGCGCGCCGCCTCCGTCATATAGCCAACGCCCCAGTACGGCTCACCCAGAGAATAGCCCATCATGCGCGCATTGTCGTTCTCTCTTTTCGGATCTTTTACGAGCCCGATAGAGCCAATGAGCTTACCGCTTTGCTTGAGGACAATGCCCCACATACTCTCTTTATCAAGAAAAATGGCTTTCATGACAGCCAGCGTTTCTTCCCTGCTTTCATGCGGCTTCCACCCTGCGTTGGGCCCTACATTTTGATTGCTGGCATACTCAAAAATATCGCCGGCATCATCATTAGTCATCGCCCGCAAGTACAGCCGCTGCGTATAAAGTTCAGTCATGCTTATCCCCCATTATGCATTGATAGCTGTGATAGCTATTCGCCAGATGACCGATACCCAGCACCAGCACGGCAAGACCCAGCCAAAGAGACTGAATCCAAACGGCCATAAAAGCAAAGGCGCAGACCGGAAACACAGCCATAGGAACAGGTATAAACAAAAGCGGTTTAAAGAGATATTCATAGTCCCTTTTGAACGCGTAGCGTATCCATAAAGATATATAAACGGCGATGCTGATCAGCGTGAGAATAAACCAGACATCTACCGCCACAGCTTTAAAATAATCCTTGGAAAGCGGCGGCAGCAGAAAACACCCCGCCTGACCGATACGCTCCAGTACAGTCAACACGATACCCGCGTCTTTCGGGCCCTCCGGAACGTTCTGGGGCGGAAAAGCGATCACCAGCAGATTCGGCAGCAGTACCGCGATGACCAGCAGCAAACCTTCAATTGAAAACCCCATGATGAAACCTCACTTTAGTACAATGACTTTCCTGTCGCTCTTACAGGGGAAATCCTTCGCACTTACAATTTCGTTTGTTATCTTATTAAATGGCCTTATAGACGGCAAAGTTGTAATAATTCCAGACCACTTCCACCATCCCGCCTCAGACAGCATATCTAAATGGTCTGTTAGCGAAGCGGTTCTGTCCTCCGTTTCATAGCTCGGAATCCGCTCTGCCCTCGTCAACTTTTCATAGCCTTTACTGTAAAAAAGCTACCGCTTTGTTTGCCGATAGCTTTTATCATCTATATCTACTTAAAGAACCGTTTTATTTCGATTTCTGCGTTTTCCACGGAATCGCTGCCGTGTATGATATTTTCCCCCGTGCTCGACGCGTAGTCCCCGCGGATGGTGCCGGCCGCCGCTTCCTCAAATTTTGTCGCACCCATAAGTATACGCATACCCAAAACGGCGTTCTGGCCTTCCACAATCATACCCAGAACCGGCCCGGACGTCATATAGGCTACAATTTCAGGAAAGAAAGGCTTGTCGGCAAGATGCGCATAATGTTCTCGCAATATAGCTTCGTCAAGATTCATCATTTTGGCATCGATAATCTTATAGCTCTTCTTCTCAATGCGAGAAATCACTTCACCGATGAGACCCCTCTTTATACAATCGGGTTTCAGCATGATATAAGTTCTTTCAACAGGCATAGCAGCATTTACCCCTTTTTAATAAATATTAGTTAATAATAAGTATAACAAATCCGATGCGGCATGACTATACACTCATGAGTTTTTTATTGTCTTTTTGCTAATCCGTTAACTTTAGGTATTCTTCCAGACACTCACCGCTTTGCTTCATGTCTGCGGCCGCCTGTACGCCGACAAATCGCCAATGCCACGGTTCAAAGATGACTTTTGTGTAAGAAACCTTATCATTCTTGTACCGCAGCGTGAACCCATAATGATGGGCATTGACATTTAGCCACTTAAACGCGTCGGTTTTTGCAAAACCCTTGTCCCTTTTCGTATAGGAAGGTGTCACGATATCCAAAGCAAGTCCCGTTTGGTGCTCGCTGGTGTTGGGGCGTGCTGTGATGGCCGCGGCTTTGCTTTCGGCATCCTCGCGACTGTACCCCTTTGCGATATAGCTATCTACCTTGTCTTGATACAGCTTATTTTGGCGGTCGTAGCTGCGGTACGCGTCAACAAGCTGAAAATCCACACCGTCCTCCTTGGCATCGGCAAACATCGCTTCGCAAATTTTCAGTATTCGCGCGTCAACCTGCCCGCCTTCAAAATCAGCCACTGATACCTCAAAACCTTTGGGCAGGTAATGGGACGGATTAACGAGCATTAACGCCCAATCCCCCATTGGTACGCTGATCCTAGGCTGATGCATAGCCATTAAATACTCGCTGTTCACATATCCCGTGATGCCATCGTATATAATATTCGCCCATTCATCCGCATACGCAATCATTCCGGCGACCTCACCAGCGGGAAGCGTACCTAAAACAGCGGCATTCTTGTCTGCCGTTTCGCGTATATTGACAAACTCATCGGCTGTGCAAACCACCTGCTCCGCAAAGCTTGGCGCGGGCGACGGCTCGGGTGTAGCCGTGGACTTTGGCTCTGTCGTTTTCACAGGCGCAGGGCTGGCTGTGGGTACAACGGCAAGGTTTGGTGAAGATGAAGCCGTCAGTTCAGGTGTTTGTTCTTTATTCTGCGCACTGCATGCGGCGGCCACTAAGATAAAAGCCGCCAAAACGAAAAGGCAGCTGCGTTTTGTCTGTATCAATAGGCTGTGCTTATATAGATTCGTTTTTGTCATTCGAACTCTCAATCTTACATTTTCTTGTATTATAGCACAGTACAGATATAAAACATTATACAGCTTATTAAGATTGGTCATTCCAAATATAAATCTAGTTGCATTAGCCTATTCTTGCAACAAGAGCACGGTCTACGCTGAAAAAATACGCATCCTCTCCGATCATTTCCGTTACCCCGGCCTGGTCAAAAGCGTTGCGCACATTCCCGCTCAAACCGCAGAATATGAGGCTGATCTGCTTCTCTTGGCACTCTCGGACGATTTCCAGTATCACCTCAGCGCCTGTCGTGTCGATACCGGAGGCTCCCCGCATGGAAAATATCACGCTGCCCGCATTTTCAATCTCCTCACGAACGCGAGTCAGCAGCTTTTCTGCATTTCCAAAGAATATAGGGCCTTCCACATATAAAACCGTTGTATCCTTTTGCGCTTTTTCCACGTTACTGTCGCTGGAATGAAGCAGTTCGTTTTTTACTTCGGAGGCCGTCACTGTCAGGTTGGAGGATCTATAAACAAACAGGAACGATGAAAAGACCACGCCGATGATAATGGCGATGGTCAGGTCGAAAATCACCGTCGCAACCATGGTGATTAAAAATTTAAGAATTGCGCCTTTAAAGTGCTTGCTGAATATGTATTTAATGGCGGGCCATTCGTTCATTCGCCACGCTGTCATGAGCAACACACCGGCCAGCGCCGGATATGGGATTTGTGCCATCACATCGCTAAGCAAGAACATGGAAGCCAGCAGCCCTAAGGCGTGAATAATGCCCGTCATACGCGTTTCACAGCCGGACTTAATCGCCACGCTGGTGCGAGCAATCGCCGCCGTGGCCGGAACGCCGCCAAAGAAAGGAATGAGCATATTGCCGATGCCCTGTGCAAACAGCTCCTGGTTGGAATCAAACGGCTGCCCCTTCATGCGCGACGCACTGGAGCCGCAAAGCAGGCTCTCCACCATCGCCAGAGCCGCTACTGTTACCGCGGACGTAATCAGCGAAGGCAGCGCAGAAAAATCTATCGACGACAGACTAAGCCGTGTTTCAGGCATCAGCGTTTTGGGTATCGCGCCGATGGTTGCCACATCAAAGTTAAAAAGAATACTGACCAGCGTGGCGGCAACGATGCCGACGAGTGATGACGGAACACGGGCGTTCCACTTTTTCGGCCATAATATCATGATAGCGATCACGATAGAGCCTATAATCACAGCTTGTAAACTTGGTGAAAAACCAAGCTGCCCATACGACACAAGCTTTTCAATCGCGCTGTTGCCCGAAGACGTCGTGCCGAAAAAGTTGTCGATCTGCCCCAGAGCAATAATAATGGCGATACCCGATGTAAACCCTGTAATCACAGGACGCGGAATGAGGCTCACCAGCTTACCCAGCTTAAAAACGCCTGCCAGCACGAGCATGATTCCCGCCATCAGGCTGACGATAAAGACGCTTTGCAGCGAGTGGTTGACAACGATTGAAATCAACACAGCCGTCATCGCGCCTGTCGGCCCGGATATCTGAAACGGCGCGCCGGACAGCGCCCCTATCACAAGCCCTGCAATGATCGCGGTTATTAGCCCTGCGGCTGCGTCCGCGCCGCTGCTGACACCAAACGCCAGCGCAAGCGGCAAAGCCACCGCCGTTACGGTCAGCCCCGCCATCAGATCCTTAGAAAACCGCTTGGCATTATACCCCGCAAACTCATTTCTTATGAGATTTAAATAATTCTTCAATTTAATTTAAGACCCCTTACATATTTCAGTGCACAGCGCAAGCGCCATTTTACTCCTTTTTCCTTAGCTTGTCTATCTTCTGTGAAACTTTTTAAACAAACATTCCATAGATTATAGGTAACCGAGCTCTTCATCCAGCTCGCCCTCCAGCCCGTTCTCGAGGACGGTACCGACCATTTCCTTAACAGGTCCTGTACGCCTTCGACATCGTTGATACCTGCATCCTGTAACAATGCCAGGAGCTGTTTTCGTCTTTCCCTGCGTTCCGGTGTAATCTTTCGTGCCATTTAAAAAACCTCCGTTCAGGTGCTTCTATCTTACACCCTATCGGAGGTTTACACAAAATTCGGGATGGTCTCATTGGTACTCGTTCTTGTTATTCTATCTACAACAGCTTTTGCTTCGACGACAAAACCGTATTCATCATATGCCGTCTCAAGACCGAGCACAAATGTGGGGAAAGCAACCATCTATAAGCGTTCATGCAATCCTGTCAATAATTGTCTGTCTGCTTCTTGTCGCGTTCAGTATAATAGTGACGGACAGTATTCTTGGACAGGCTGGCACACTGGCTCTGGAACAGTGGCTTTTTCATAAATATAAATCATCGACTCTCTTTCCGCTAAGAAATTTTATACCCTCAGCGAGCCCCGAAATCCTCTGACAGCGTAATAAGATTCCGCGCTGTTGTGGTATGTAAAGATATGATTATAACGCCGGTCACAAAACAGCGCCCCACCAAGCTTTCTAATATCAGGAGGTGTTAATATCCAGCTTGATGTTTTGGTATCAAAAGCCCCCAATTTTTGCAGTTCCCGATATTGCTCTTCTGTTAAAATGTCTATTCCCATAGCCGCTGCCACATCCATTGCACTGTTTTCTGGTTTGAGTTTTTTTCTTGATTCTAAAGCTTCACGGTCATAGCAAAGATTCCGGCGGCCAATAGGGCTCTCCTGCGAACAGTCAAAAAAGATATATTCAAGCGATTTTTCATCATAGCCAACAACATCCGGTTCGCCACCGCTTTTCTCCATCTCATATAGCGACCACAGCTTTTGCGGCTTTGCTTCTAATCGTGCTTGTACGTTTGCCCATTCAAGGCCTTCATGACGGTTCAAGTTTTTATCAAAGCGTGTTTTCAATGTCCCGAATAGTTCTACGCATTGTTCTGACGACAAGTTCCTTATATTATCTACCATAGTAAAGCCACCCTTTTCTTTCCACTATAACATAACACTTTATCATTACAATCGAATTTATTTAGTTTCTAAGTTTAATTTATACGTTGTCAAATATTAAAAAAGCCCACAGGTTCAAATCCTGTGAGCTTATTATCATATTGTTTTACGGTCTCTACTCGTTCAACAACCGCTGTATGTTCTCCAGTATTTTACGGCCCAGCGTCATGGTAAGCGGCGCGTTTTTCGTTGAGTCATACTCGTCCATAGTAAAGGCTACTACCACATAATAACCCCGGTAAACCATGAAAAGCTGGCCATCCATCTTCATGAGGAAGGCCGCATCGCCCATATCCTCCACAGGATCGCTCTCAATTTTTAAAAGCTTAGCCTGAAAATCGAAAGAACTCCGCGCAGTTGATCCTTCCTCAAGTTGCTCTGCCGGCTTCAGCCCGTCTTGCTCTATCTGCACCAGAGCGCTAACATCGGTCATTTCACTTAAGGTATAGTGGTACTGCAGGGAGCTGATGCCATTCTCCTTGTCCACATTGCGAGAGCCTTCTTCAATGGTCACAGGAAGCCCCAAGATTGCCGATGCCTCCTCCGCGGACAAAACTTGATCAGGATGGATGACCGGAGCGGAAAGAGTCTCAGCAGGGGTGTCCGTCGTCTCGGCTGCCGGGGAGGACGGATCATCCGGGGTATCCGTTTTCGCCGGGGCATTCACGTCGCCACCGGAAGGTGACCCCGTCACGGATGTGCAGGCTGACAGAATCAATATCGGACATAACAAAATAACCAAGGACCATACATACGTTTTTTTCATAAACAGGATTCCTTTCTCGTCTTGTGTTCGCAGTGATGCGTTTTTTTCTAATTCGTGGTTTAAGTATCTATAGCAAGCCTATTCAGGCTTATGCGTGAGCTTCCCTTGGAAAGAAAGAAATTGTCCATCCGGCGCGCTGAAGCCGAGGCCAACCTTGTCACCCGTCACGGTAATCTCAAAGGGGACCTCAAGAAAGATATCATCATCATCCAAATCTATTTCCAAAGCCATAAAACCTACATCAGTCATAATAAAACGGAAGGTTCCTTTTCCGCGGTAATCCGCTTCGACAAGCGGTGCCAGCGTGACCTCATTACCTCCTATGTTGACAGTAGGCGGTTCTTCCGAGTCGGTCGAGTCAAGAGTAAACTCCACCATTGAAACAAGCTCAACTGTGCCGGTTGCAGGTATGCTGCCACCGATGTCCTTCACACCGACGGAACGCAGCATCGCCTGACCCTTGAAAATGCCGTTCTCGCTGGCAGAGATCATCTCAAAAATCATGATACACTCGGTACCGTCTTGGGCGATGATACCCTCTACTTTATCGCTGATTTCAATCTTTGCCCCATTGGCTGCCACCAGCGCTTTTTGTTTCACGACCGTGATAGGACAGGTTGCCTGATTACCCGAGATATCTTTCCGTTCGGCAAAGGCGATCGTTTCGCCGGCCGCCACGGCTGTAACAGTGCCATCTGCCGTAATCACAGCGATTTTTTCGTCTCCAATCTTCCATAGAACATCGTCAACAGCTTGGCCCATCGCGTTCTGACAAGCCAAGGAGGCGGTTTCGCCCACCGAAAGCCGGAGCTCCTCAGGCTGGATGAGGATGGGTTCCTCTGTTTCATTAGGAGTGGTAACGGGAGCCGTCATCGACGGGGCGTGTGTAGACACAACATTTCCGGCGGTGCAGCCGGTGAACAGAAATATTAACAAGAAGGGTAATACAACTTTTCTCACAGCATAAACCCCCAAAACTAGGCATTAGTGAAAATCAGGGCCATTATTAAATTTCAAGAGAGTCATCCAAAAAACCGACAATATGTGGTTCAATTATCATGAGCCATGCACGACCATATGACTGCTGCTCAGTGCCGATCATTCCTATGAGCTGTGCCAGCATGGACATCTTTCAACACATACTATCATTGAGTGCGATACTTGACTTTTTTAAAAAGAGCATTTATGTTTCAAAAAATATCAATTTTGTCGAATAAAAAATGCTGATCGAGAAATCAGCAACTTTTAAGTCTATGTGTTTAATTTTCTAAATTCCGTTGGGGACATATTGACATGACGTTTAAAAACAGTAGAAAAGTGACCGGAGTTAACAAAACCGCATAATCCTGCGACTTTCTCAATTGAGTGCTCATTTTTTCTTAACATTTCTTTAGACTTTTCAATGCGTATACCCATCAGAAACTGATATGGTGTCTGTCCTGTATATTCCTTGAACACGCGCTTAAAATGGCAGGGGCTTAGATAGATGAGGCTGCAAATATCATTAATACTGATATCTGCGCTATAATATTTCTGCATATACTCTATAGCCACATTGATATATTTGTTTTCCTTGCCAATCTTATCTGCTGTTGATTTGCAATTTAAATCTCGTATTAGTTGAAAAACGATCTGTGTGCAGATGCTTTTTATCATCAAGGGATAGGTCTCTGCGTGGTTCATCATCTCACGCTGAAAGTTCCCGATCAAGTCCAGCAATTGTGTACTGTATACGCCTTGAATATGCTTGAACTCAAAAGTGTCTCCACAAGCTGTTTCTGCTGCTATCTTGTTAAAGAATTCTTTCTTTATTGCGATGTGTGTATATTTACCGAACTTCCTGTTCTCGCCGGGGATGATACCGTATACCTCTTGCCAAGGTTGGATGACCAGAAGCCCGCCTTTTTTTAATTGGTACTCGCAACCGTTCACTCTGGTTACAGGGGATTCCGAAAAAAACAGGAGAAAGTGATAATCATCAACACTGATCACTTCTCCCAGCGAATAATCTTCAGGTTCAAAAATAGCCATGTGCCTGCAAACATGAGATTTTGTCTTATAGTAAATATCTTTCGGTATGGTATCAAGAAAATAGTTAAAACCCTCCTTCACAATATACCCCCATTACTCAAATATTTATCGACAAGATATTATATCATAAATATTCCATACTCGCCGCTGTCTGTAAACAGCATCTTTAAGAGCTTGTGAGTATTGCTTTTATGCAACTGTTATTGTGGTAAAAGGTTCATTCAACACAAATCGCTTTTCACCATTTTGCATCTATGGAAATAAACTTTTTAAGAAATGGAGCCAGAGCACCAAAAAAGCCCGTAAAAACGAGCTCTTTTTGGTGTTATATCCAAATCGTCAATAATACTTGGCGTACCCGGGAGGATTCGAACCTCTGACCTTTGGAGTCGGAGTCCAACGCTCTATCCAACTGAGCTACGGGTACATTTATTTAAGAACTGCACAGGCAGCCTATATAATATATCATAATTTCATTACAAGTCAAACAAAAACGCTTATGTATATTGATAAAACATGCAGCGGATACTGCCGTTGTACAGCTTTCTCTTTTTAGTGGCACGCTTGCCGAAATAGCGTTCAAACTCTTCGTCCGCTGTGATGATGAACTTTTTGGGCACTCCCCAAAGGGCACGTCCCATATCACGATATAACTCATGCACTTCTTTTGTCTCACCGAGACGTGCCGCATATGGCGGGTTGGTGAGCACCAGGCATTCGCGGGAAAAATCCTTAATGTTAGCATGATAGAGCCGCAGATCCACCCCCGCAGCCTGCGCGTTTTTAGAGGCCGCACTGAGCGCTTTTTTATCGATATCCGACGCAAATATCACAGGCGGGTCTTTCTTTATCTGCGCCGCTTGCTCTCTGGCCTGCTTCCATGGTTGTTTGAAGCCTTCCCATTTCTCGGCATCAAACGGCCGCTTTAATCCGGGCGCAATGCCCGCACCCAGCATCGCCGCTTCAATGGCAATGGTGCCCGAGCCGCACATGGGATCGGCAAACTCGCCGCCCTGCCAGCCCGTGAGCAACACGAGTCCGGCCGCCAGCGTCTCGCGGATAGGCGCTGTCACGTTAGCCGCGCGGTAGCCCCGGCGGTTAAGCCCCTGACCGCTGGTGTTTAAGCACACCGATACATGGTTACGCAGTATTTTGACGTGTATATCGTATCTGGCCCCTGTTTCGGGCAATACGCTGACATGGTGCGCTTCCATCATACGTGTCACCGCCGCTTTTTTGCTGATGGCCTGTATATCGCTGACACTGAAAAGCTTGCTGCCCACCGAATCGGCATTCACGGGAAACCATGCATCCTTGGGCAGATAATCTTCCCACGCAATCGCGCGAACGCCTTCAAACAGTTCGTCAAAAGTGAGTGCTTCAAATGTTTTAAGCTCGATATAAACCCTGTCTCCCGTTCTCAGACAGATGTTAGCTTTGGCGATAGCGTCTTCGTCGGCAGAAAAATAGACCCGGGCATCGCGCGCATTTACGCTGTCCATCCCAAGCCTTTTAAGTTCCAAAGCGGTGACCGATTCCAATCCAAACGAGCACGACGCAAAACAATTATACGTCATCCTTATCATCCCATCTGTTCAATTTAACACCGTTGATATGCAGCGCGAATTTGCAGCCCAAAAAGCGTGCGCTTTTCTCGCACATCTGCATGCGGGTCATATAGATGCTCAAAAAATCCATCGGCGATGCGCCCCCGCCCATCGTATAATCGATCGCGATTGTACCGTCTTTAACGGTGAGCTTTGTCGAATCTATGGAGTAGTTAACACGGTCATGGATATCCGTGGGCAAAAACTCTTTATTGCGCACCCGGGCACGGTGAGCATCCACCTTGTCCGCAATGATCAGAGCGGCTGAAATGTCGCTCACAGGCAGCCCCGTTTCCTCCTCATGAGAACCCACAGCCGCGCATATCTCGCACGCTTCCGAAATGGCCATACCCATTTCGCAAAGTATCGGAAACAGCAAAACAGCGCCGTTGAGGCCGTGACTTTTTCTGTTGACCATGTTGCCCACGTCGTGCACCCAGCCTGCGATCTTAGCAAGCTCAATACGCCGCTTTTCCCGCCCAAGGCTTTCAAGTATCTCACCCGCGATACGACTCACATAGCCCACATGCCGCGGCCCGTGGTCGGTATAGCCCATGACTTCCAGCACCTTATTGGCATGCTCCACGAGTTCTTTTATTTTTTCACTTTTACGTACATCATCCAGTGAAACCGTCAAGCCCTATTCCTCCAAATCTATAAGCGAATCATAATCCTTATCGCCGGAGAAGTCCCTGTCTATCTCCACGTCTTCTCCGAGCGCTTCCATTGCGTTTTTTATTGACACATAATCAAAATATTTGATGCCGTCCTGGCGTATGGCATCTTCCAGATAAGGCAGTGCCTTATCGCTGCCCAATTTCCCAAGGCAGCTTGCATAAAACGCCTTATTCGTCTCGCTGTACAAAAACTGCTCGAGGGTATATTCATAAACACGCTCGTCAAACGGCATATCCGCCAGTATATCCAAGAAACAGTCGGCACTGTAGGCAGATTTTGCGTTCTCATACGCGGCTATTAAGCTGTCTTTATACGCTCCGCCCGCATTTTTAAGCTCCTCCACACACGCTTCGCAAAAATCATTCTTTTCAGCAGACGAGGAAATAGTATCAATATAATAAGCAAACGGGCGCGGCATATCCATTTCTTCAATAAGACGTACGATAGCTGTCTTAATATCGTCGCACTTTTCCCCTTCATAGTTCTGCATCAGCGACAGCAGCAGCGGATAGGTCTGCTCATGCTTATCCGCAATACAGTTCAGCAGTGCTCCGGGTACGGAAATGTCCGCAAGCATATACCGGCCCAACGTAGCGATCAGCCCAGCCGCATCCATCGCCTGAAAATAAGTGTTGGGAGACTGCCCCGACAGCCAATCCGCGGGCATATCCTGCCATTCCAGATATAAATCAGGTATCTTCTCTTCCAACTCATCTTCACTCAGGCTGCTTTTGTGCATATAGTCGTGAAGGTATTCACCGAATTTCTTCTCAAAATCAATCAGCATGACGGCCACCCTTGTCATCATCAAACAGTATTGCGTAATACTTGTTCAGCGTACTTACTGAAATACCGTATATGCCTGCCAGCTCTTTTTTTAGCGGCGGACGCGCGATTTCATTAACTTCACTTGCACCCAGCTCAAGCGCTGCGGCAAAGGCTTCGGGCGTGGCAATCCATGAACCGTCATCGCCGCGATCTTTCATGACCGATATCAGCATTTCTACACCGAATGTGACAAACTCATCGTTGTATCTGGGGCGCGCATGGTTGATAAAACTAGTCAACGCTTCGGCATAACGGGCAGGGAGTGTTTTTAAATCCTCAGACACCGTTCCCACGCGCACCTCGGCAATTGAGCCCCTGATATAAGCCACGTACGGCTCCTTTGCACCCATCTTTTTAAGATACATGAATATATCGTTCTTAATCTCGTCCGTTTCAGAGCTCTTCAGAAGAAAATCGCGGAATGCTTCCTCCACCTTTTCATCTCCAAACATACTCATGATCTCGAGCACGATCTTTTTGATATAATCGTCTCCGTAATGAAGACCCCAGAATACGATTGATTTGAAGTATTCGTCGTTGTTCCACTTGTCTGCCAAACTGCCATCACGCTGCTTTAAGCAGTCATTCAGGTAACTGATACGGCGTTTGATTTCATCGAACTGCACCTGATACACATATTCCAACTCTTTATGCGCGCCGCGCTGTTTGGCATCCTCCGCACGCATCTTATAATAGATTGCGAGACTGTTATTCGGATCAATTTTCAGAATCTTTATAAAATATCCCAAAGATTCTGCGTATTGCCCGCAGTTATAAGCAGCAAGCCCGCAAAAATGCAGTATTCTGATATCATACGGCTGAAACGCCACAATTTTCTGAAACCAACGGTACGCCTTCTCATGGTAACCCAATTCACAATAAGTCAGCGCCACTTTATGCATGTCTTCAGGTTCGATATCGTTCATGGCGCTCAGTTTTTCCAGGTGGGCAGCTGCACTGGCGTGATCGTTCATATCCGAAAAGAATAAGGCAAGATTGCAGCAGGCATGCAAATTAAGCGGCTGTGCTGCCAGCACGCGCTTTGATAGTTCCACGGCTTTGCTTTTACGTCCGTCAAAGAAATACGAAAGGGCCAGATTGTTCATCGCCGAATACATCGTATCGTCGCGCTCCACCACTTTTTCCAGATGCCGGATGGCGTTTTTATAGTCTCCCTTGTCAAGACACTGTTTCCCCTCAAACGCCTCTTCATACGTCATGCGACGGTTGATATCGTGCAGCATGCCGTCTTCTTCATATTCTTCCTCATCCATGATATCGAAAAGCTCGTCGATGTCCTCGGCATATTCGCCTTCCGGGTCGATAGCCAGATATTGCTCAAAAGCCTCATCCGCAAGTTCATAGTTCTTCATGCCCATATAGTTGCATCCCAGCGCAAACAGGCATTCCGTAGGCGTGCTGCCATACTTCGCAATTTTTAGCAGCACATCATTAGATTCAGAATAGAGTCCCATTTCCGAATAGATCTGTGCAATGCTTAAAAGGTAATCCACATTTTCGGGTTCCATACCAAGGACACGGCGGTAAAGTGCGAGGGCTTCCAATAGATTACCCGCATCGATATGCCTCTCCGCCTTTTTTATAAAAAACTCGGCCGGTTGATTAAAGCTGAGTACTTTGTTGTTCTTCTTGTCTTTCATTTGACCTCCTCTTCTTATTATACCATACCGGCTGGAAATTGAATACGCTTACTCTTTCACACAGACGAACTGTGCACGCTGAGCAGTGTCCGTACAGGTATTTTTCGTAGGAAAATCATAGACCTGAACCTGCGTAAATCCTGCAGACAGCATAATTTTCCTGGCTGTCTCAATATCATGAGCATATTGGATATGCGTTTCGCTTTGCCTCTCAAAAAGCTCGCCCCGACGCACAAAAATTGTGACGTCCATGCGCAATTTGTCGTTTTTCTCATCAAACGCGTTGCGCCAGATGCATGTCACATCGTCGGCATCATCAAAATAAACTTGCTTATCCATAGCGGAGAGCTTCGCCTTGGTACTGATATCAAAAAGCAGCAGCCCGCCGTCTTTAAGCGCGCCGTACGCGCAGTCGGCAAACTGCCTGAGCCCCTGTGCGTCGATATAATTTACGCCGTCGCACGCGCTGACCACCGCGTCAGCTTTTCTGCCCATTTCAAAGCTGCGCATATCCTGCTGAACAAACGTGATATCACGTCCGCCCCCGCGCGCCGCCTTAACAGCTTCCCGCAGCATATCGGCAGATATATCCGATGCCACAATGTCGTATCCGAGGTCATACAGACGGCATGTTAAGCTGCCCGTACCGCACGCCGTTTCATAAATACGCGCGCCGTTTTTTCCTATCAGGCTATGGATATATGCCGCCCATGTGCTGTAGTCCACGTCCGACATGAGTTCGTTATACGTTTTTGCAAGAAACCTGTATGCGTTCAAAAAAGCCTCCGATCCGCCCAGTTTTAAAATACTATACTATACAGCCGATTTTTACACAACCCACCCGCAAAAGCCTAATTCGATCGAAATCCTTCTTGGACGCATATGTCACTTCAATCCATATCATTCAATCGTATCATCTGTCCGGAATCTCCCGTCTTGCGATTGCCATGCCCTGGCATTGCTGTTTTTGTATTTGATTATGCTTGTATTTATGTTATTATTTATATATATATCCATACAAAGGAGACTGTTATGTATTGTAGAATATGCGGAAAACAGATTCCTGACAACAGTGCTTTTTGCTCCAATTGCGGAACGTCTCAAACCGGTTCAACGACTCCTGATGCTCCTCCATCGGCACCTGACGGACAGGTCCCCGCCGCCCCTGTGCCCACAGCCGCCTCTGCACCGCAAGAGCCGCCCTCCCGGTACACACCTCAGCCATTTCCGGCGTTTGTCGCTGCCGCTCCCGCCGCAAAACAAGTAACCCGCAAGACAAACACATCTGCGCTGATATTTGCCGCCATAGCCATATTGCTTGCGGCATCGCTTGTGCTGTCGTTCCTCGGCATACTGCCGTCGCCGTTTGTTTCGACAGCCTCGTCTTCCGGTTTCACTTCCGCGCCGAAAAGCTTTGCAACACCTGAAGATGCGATTGAAAGCTTTATCGGATACCTCAAATCCGGTGACTACGACGGAGCCTTAAGCACGTGCGCCATTGACAGCATGGCAAGCGGCTTTAACTATAAGAAGTATGTACAGCGTTTGATGGCACTGACCCCGCTTGGCTACTCAGGCATGCCGTCGGAATACCCGCAATACATCAAATACAATGCCTTGAAAAATACGCTGACTATTGTGGAGCAAATGATCGGTTTTACCGTCTCCTTCAGCCTTTCTGAGAAAAATAGCGGCTTCATCAACGGCATGACCACAGCGTTGGAAGACGGACAAATTCCCGAGTTAATGGAAGAGCTGAATCCCGACATTCTGAATTCTCTGGAAATCGTTGAAATCGCCAAAACGAGTGTTCATGACACCATTCAAAATCGCGATATTCAGAAAAAGTATGCGGATATATACGGCGCAGACGACCTTCAGTACAGGTCAGTGCTTTATAAATATGATGGAAGCTATTTTGTCGGCGGCTTTACACTAATTGAATACGGCGGCAAATGGCAGATTCAGAATATGTGTGATCCCATCATCGGCATTACGGTTCTCGGAACACCGATACCCATTTCTGATCAGTCCGAGTTTGAAAGATGGCTTGGCTATTGATTCTTGAATCAGATTTGTACGTTGGACAGGCTCATGACAACCGTTATGAGCCTTCCCTTCATGGCTTAGGCCATACCCGCTACCGACATTTCGCACATCTCGCGCATTTCGCCAGTATTTTGATACAGCCAGTTCTTGATTGTCTATCCGCCTTCGTTGGAGACAGGCTCAAAGCATTCATAGCAGGCTTAAGACGCAGCGGCTGCATGCATCAATACATTTCTGATAAGCATCAGATACATTTGTGACAATTCCCATATAATTGGCTCCTTCTGCTTGAGTATGTCACAAAAGCTGAAGCTCATGCAGGTTTTTTAGGCTTATGCAGGTTCGTCAAGGGCTGCTTTATGTAGGTTTGTCAAACATATTGGACAGTGTATGATGCGAGATATTCGGTTGGCGATCGCCAACCGAGCGGGCGCATAGATATCTTGTTTGAGCGGTATCGATAGACTTCAAGCTGGTGCTTGAAGTCGGCAAAGGAATAGAACTTAGCCTTTGAGTAAAAACGCTTTTGATCTTCACGATGGCTGCGTTCGACCTTTCCATTGTGCCTTGGGGTATACGGTCGAATGAGTTTGTGTCGAATGCCAAGTTTTTCGGTGGTGACTTCAAATAATGTTTTTAGGTCACGCCTAGTATTTGAGAAACGATTGGTGAACTCAAAGCCGTTATCCGTTTGGACACATTCTATCGAGAATTTAAAATGCTTTACTAAATGCTCAAGGAAAATAGCGGACGAATAAGTATTGTGTTCTTCAAAAGCCTCAATGTAACGTATCCGAGAGAACTCATCGATAGCGGTGTACTGGTAGAAACGATGTCCTTTGGCATCTCCGACAAGACAGGA
>JAEZKQ010000013.1 GCA_023436115.1 Bacillota bacterium
CCGCCGTCAAGATCAACTACATCGCGGGCGCGGGCGGCGAGCGCATCGAGACCATGGCGCTGGCGCGTCGCGCCGTGACCGGCGGGCAGCGGGCGCTGATCATCGACGACTTCATGAAGGGCGGCGGTACGCTGCGCGGCATGGTGGACATGATGGCCGAGTTCCAGGCCGAGGTGGTGGGTGTGGGCGTCATGATCTCCACCGCCCAGCCCGAAAAGCGGCGGGTCGTGGGCGCGAAGTCTTTGATGGTGCTGACCGAGGTGGACGCGCAGCAGTGCCGCGTCACCGTGGAGCCCGCGGAAGCCTTCCGTTAGGCGTGGCTTCTGCCCTTTCGCAGGATAATAGCAGGGATGGAGGTGGAGGGCTGCGGCCTTCCACTTTCAATTACGAGCATGACACATGAGTCCCCGAAAGTGCATCCGCCTAACGGCCGACAAATTCTTCTGTGTTCAACATTCCTTGATTATCGCAGAAAAATAGATGTGCTGCTCCATTCATAAAGTATCACAGACGGACGGTTTGCCAACGTCTTGTAAAGGAAAACCTCAAGGCAGCTTGTGGGGCGTGTGATTGACAGATTACTCCAAAAAATGTAATATTATCAGTATAGAAGTCAAAAAACGAAATTAGTCTACAATGCCGTGGGGAATCTTGTGAAGCTCGCCGAGAAAAGGTTACATATGACTTGGGGTGTGGGGAAAGATAATTCTTGATATTGAGCATATACTTATAGCAATTGATGTATACTACGACTGTATCCAGATGGCTAAGGGGGTTTATCAATATGTATATCGACAGAATATCTATCAAAAACTTCAAGGCAATATCAGATTGTCAGATTGATTTCGTATCTGGCCTCAATGTGTTAACAGGAGATAATGGCGCAGGAAAAACATCTATACTTGAGGCTGTTGCGTTGGCGCTAGGTGGTTTTTTAGCAGGCATCAAAGGTGTCGGCTCAAAAGGCATTATTCAGGAAGATATACATATGTCAATAAAACCAATGGGTACTGCATCCGCGGCAATTGAGTACGCTACCCCCGTGGAAATTGAATGCCGGGCGAACCTAAATGATAAGCCGTATATGTGGAAACGTGTCCGCAATGATGAAACAGGGAATTCCAGAACTAGGCTTGAAAATCGAGCGATTGAAAAATTTGCTCAGGGTTTAGCTAATGACCCTAAGGCCGTGTTACCACTGATCAGCTTTCAGACGGCTGCGCGTTCGTGGCAAACCAAGCGCGGAGACTTTGGCAATGCTGCCAAAGCCTATCTAAATGACAGAAGATGTGGATATATCGGCTGCCTTGACTATTCTATGGACGTGAAAAGCATTCGGCAGTGGTGTCTGGAAATGGAAGTGGCAGCGTATCAGAAGAATCAAGAAATTTCCGAATACGAAGCGTTTAAGGGAATAGCCTCGGTATTTATGCAGAAAATGAATTCTCTTGATAAAGCACCTTCTATTTACTATTCGCGTAGCTTGTCGGAGATTGTCTATCGAGAGAACGGGAAAGATATGCCAGTATCTTATCTGAGTGCAGGATATCAATCCCTTTTGTGGATGATTATGGATTTGGCATATCGGATGGCGCTGCTTAATCCAAACGAAAATGACCTCAGACAACTTCCGGGCATTGTGTTGATTGATGAACTTGATATGCATCTGCATCCGAAGTGGCAATGGAATATAGTTGACGCGATAAAGGAGACGTTCCCGAATGTACAATTTATCACTGCAACGCATTCGCCAATTGTCATTGCATCATGTAAACATGTAAACTTAATTCAGCTACAAGAGGATCAAAAGGTCACATATCTACCGGGAGCTTATGGTTTCGATGTACAGGATGTACTGGAATTCCGTCAGGGAAGTCTGGGGATTGCCCGGGAACTGAGGGGTCTAGCGGATAAGTTTGACGAGCAATTGAATTGTGAGAACTACGAAGCGGCACGCGAAACTTTTCGAATAATGCAAGAGAAATATGGTGAGGACAATACAGAGGTTAAAAAAGCTAGCGCTGAATTGGAACTATTCTGAGGTGATAACTTGTGATTCTTTTACATAAGCAATCATTGCCGCCGCAGCTTTCGGCTGAGTTGCACCAATTAGAGATCAGCGAAGAATGGGATTCGATCCCGGATACTGATGTAAGCTCAATGCGTTTATTTTTTGATAACGAGTTTCCAAAGCAAAAGATTCGAGAAAATTTAATAAAAGATCAACATGGACTGTGCGCATACTGCATGAGCAGAATTAAAAGCAGTGGTCAATCCATGGCGATCGAGCATTGGAAATCGCTTAGCTCGAGCAAGAGATTAGCGCTGAAGTATTCAAACTTACTTGGTGTTTGCATGGGGGGACAACGGACAAATACAGATGAAAGACGCGTGTTGTGTTGTGATGCTAAGAAGAAAGAAAGCGAAATAAGCATCGATCCTCTTAACGCAACCCATATGAGCCAAATAGCTTATAAACGAAGCGGTCTAATTTACATGCTAAATGGAGATGATGAATTAGAAAAGGATATTAATGAGAGGCTGCAATTAAATGGATCGCGGGATAGTCTTGGGAACCTAGTAACTGATACTACGACGCAATTGGTGAAGAGGCGTAAAGATGCATATGAACAATATGCTAGCATAATGGCGAGGCTTGGGGAAAGCGGAGGTATATCACGCGCAGACATTCAAGAAGCTATAGATAAACTAATGGATGCTGAAAAGAGAACTTAAATGGTGGGTGTTATAGTGTTTTTTTTGAAGAGGAAGATGCACGGAGCTCGATAACGGAGAATTCTCTACTAAGATTCATGGGTGCGAAAAGCTTTACATAGCGGGGGTTCATTGCCTATTGTGAAGGCATGGATTCTTCTGCAGATATCCGAACACCCACGGCAGGGCTTGACAATCCGGAGTCTCGCCGGTACAATAAATAGGATGATCCGCCCGAAAAGGGCAGATCTCCTACATAAGAAAACGATAGGCAGCGGGGGGACGCGGGTTTCCTCGCCGCCATGCTATTTTGGTGGGGTGGATGGATGTATGTCGTGGTGGGGCTTGGAAACCCCGGAAAGAAATACGCGCGCACGCGCCACAACGCGGGTTTTGACGCGGTGGAGCTTTTGGCGTCGCGGTTCAATATCCGCCTGACCAAGCTCAAGTGCAAGGCGCTCATTGGTGAGGGAACGATTGGAAGCGAGCGGGTGGCGCTGGTCCAGCCGCAAACCTTCATGAACTTAAGCGGCGAGAGCGTCAGCCAGCTGGTCAGCTGGTATAAAATCGACCTCAGCCACCTGATCGTGGTCTATGACGACTGCGACCTGCCCGCGGGCAAGCTGCGGGTGCGTGAAAAGGGCTCGGCGGGCACCCACAACGGCATGCGCTCGATCCTGTACCAACTCGGCAGCGAGGATTTCCCGCGGGTGCGCATTGGCATCGGTCGCCCGCCGGAAGGATGGGACCTGGCGGATTTCGTACTCGCCCCCTACCAGACGG
>JAEZKQ010000028.1 GCA_023436115.1 Bacillota bacterium
ATTCCAAGTGGGCGACGAGCTGGGCACAGGCGAACAAAGACATACCCGCGCTGGGCACGACGCACGCGGATAACTTCTATGGCGGCATACCCTGCACACGACGCATGACGGACGAGGAGATCAAGGGCGCGTACGAAAAAGAGACGGGCAGCGTGATTATACAGACGTTCAAGGAACGAAAGATCGACCCGCTGCAAGTCAGTGCGGTGATCGTGGCGAACCACGGTCCGTTCTCATGGGGGACGTCGTGCGCCAAGGCAGTGGAGAACGCGGTGGTGATGGAGTACGTGGCTGAGATGGCGTACATATCTCAGCAGATGAACCCCCAAGCGGACATACAGCAGGCTTTGCTGGACAAGCATTTTCTGCGTAAGCACGGCAAGGGCGCGTATTACGGGCAGGGCTGACTGTAAAATAAAGCCTGAATGATTAGGCTTTATTTTTATGGCATGTGTCATGGACAAAATAATGATTCTGGGTTAACTTAAGATACAGAACAGACGTAAAAAGAGGAGAGATAAAGGGAAAATGGTTGAACTGAGATATCATCCGTTTATAAAGGACTGGATTATGATTGCTTCACACAGACAAAGCAGGCCGCAGATGCCAAAGGATTGGTGCCCGTTTTGTCCTGAATCGGGGAATGTACCGAATTACGACGTTTTAAAATACGATAATGATTTTCCCGCGTTATCGGTCAATCCGCCCGAGCCTGACGAAGTGGCCACCGATTTCTTTCAGACGAGAGAAGCATACGGAAAATGTGAGGTCATACTGTATTCTCCCGACCACCAGATGACTTTGCCCGAGCTTCCGCTGGAGCATGTTCAAAAGATCGTCGGTTTATGGCAGGAACGTTTCGACGAACTTCGCAAGGACGAAAAGGTTAAATATGTTTTCATATTTGAAAACAGAGGCAAAGAGGTGGGTGTTACAATGCCGCATCCTCACGGACAAATCTATGCTTATCCTTTTATGCCCAAGAAAATAGCGCTTGAACTGGAATCCGCAGAAGAATACTATAATGAAAATAGTTGCTGCATTTATTGTGACTGGCTTAAGGAAGAACAGGAAGCAGATAAACGCGTGATATTTGAGAACGATCACTTTGCCGTGATACTGCCTTTTTTTACGGAATACCCTTACGGCATGTATATTATCAGCAAAACACATAAACAGTATATCACCGACTTTAACGAAGAGGAAAGCCGACAGCTGGCGCAGGCTGTGCGAGATACGGCCGGAACGCTGGATTGTCTGTTCGGCAATACATTTCCTTATATGATGTGTATGCATAACGCGCCGGTCAACGCGGAAGATACGCAAAAGACATTTCATTTTCATATCGAGTTTTTTCCGCCGATGCGTTCGCAGGACAGGCAGAAGTTTAACGCATCCAGCGAGACAGGTGCATGGGCACACTGCAATCCGACAGCGCCCGAAGAAAAGGCGCTGGAACTGCGGGCAGCCTATAAAAAACATCTGGAAAGGAACAACGCCCAATGACATACGCTCAATTAATTGATGAGTTCATAGGTATTTACGGCGGTTCAAAAGATAGCATACGGATATTTGAAGCGCCGGGTCGTGTGAATCTGATAGGGGAGCATACCGATTACAATGGCGGCTACGTATTTCCGGCAGCGCTTTGCATGTCCAATATTGTGGTGGCGAGGGTCAACAACACCAATAATATCAATCTGGCAGCCACGAGTATCGGCGACAGGGTCAGCGGCGATATAAGCAATCTTGAGCAGCATAAGAAACTAAGCTGGGGCAACTATCAGCTTGGTGTGGCTTATGTACTGAAAAACGCCGGCTATCGCATTTGCGGGTGCGACATGCTGTATCATGGCACCGTTCCTTTTGGCGCGGGCTTATCGTCGTCCGCATCCATTGAAGTGGCGACGGCAATAGCGCTCGCAAAGCTGGGCGGACGGGAAACCATCAATCCGGTCGAGATAGCGCTGTTGAGTCAAAAGGCGGAGAACGAATATGTGGGTATGAACTGCGGCATCATGGATCAGTTTATTTCGGCCGTTGGGAAAGCCGAAAATGCCATATTGCTCAACTGCAACACGTTGGAATATCAATACGTGCCCGTCAAGCTCGGTCAGTATAAGCTGGTCATCGTGAACACCAATAAACCCAGAAAGCTCGTTGAATCCAAATACAACGAACGGCGTGCGGAATGCACCGCGGCGCTTCGGGTGATCAATGACAATGGCGGGCATTATAGGTATCTTTGCGATATGACAATGGATGACTTCAAAGTCTATGAAAAGCATCTGACAAATGAGAATGAACGTAAACGGGCCAGGCATGCCGTCAGTGAAAACGCGCGGACGCTTAAGGCTGTGGATGCGCTTCGTTCCGGCAGAATACAAGAATTCGGCACGCTATTAAACCAGTCTCATGAGTCGCTGCGTTACGATTATGAGGTAACGGGTGTAGAACTCGATACGCTTTTTGATGAAGCTGTTCGGATAGAAGGCGTGGTGGGAGCGAGGATGACAGGCGCAGGTTTTGGAGGCTGCTTGATCAGTTTGGTCGAAGAGTGCGCGGTTAATGAATTTGAGCAGAGACTTAAAGTAGCCTACACCCACAGAATCGGGTATGCGCCGTCTTTTTATGTGACCGATATCGGTGACGGCGGACGGGAAATTGTCGACTTTTAGTATTTCTTGTTGATAAAATATTTCATAGTGCATATTTAAATGAGACATCGGAGGGATTCCTCACCTCCAACAGACTGCATCCGCAGCCGTTTCACATTGAAAATCCCACTCCTTAATGTCATGATTGGCCAGAAAGGAGCGGGATTATTTTTATTCGTTTTTTGCGCCGCCCAGATCGCGCAGCATCGGCTTCATGCCCGATGTGAGCACCAGTTCGTTGTCCGGCATAACCCAAAGCGCTTCCACGCCGTCCAAGTTTTCCGCAAAATCAAGGCTCTGTTCCGGCGGCATTAAAAAGAGTATTGTCGACAATAGATCCGCCTGCCCGGAGTCCTTGGTAACAACAGTCACAGCTTTATAATAGGTGGCGGGCATGAGTGAAACGGGGTCGATAAGATGATGGTATTGCACACCATTCACCGTGTAATAGCGCTCATAAACGCCGCTGGACACAACAGACATATTGGTAACATAAGCGACATCCAAAAGGTTTGCTTCGTCTGTGGAGCCTTCAAGCGGACTGTCTGGGTCTTTGATGCCTACGCCCCAGTTCTTGCGCACGCCATCCTTTGGCGTACCGATGGCACGAATGTTGCCGCCCGCGCTGATGAGCACCGAATCATAGCCTTTTTCAATCAGTTTGTTCGCGGCAACTTCGGCAGCATAGCCTTTGGCCACAGCCCCCACATCCAGGCTCATATGGCTGTCTGGAAGGAACACAGTGGAGGCAGCTTCGTCAATAATGACCTTATCAATATCAGTAAATTGAGCAGCTTCAAAAAGTGTTTCGGTAGGGGGAAGCTTTGCCTCTGACGGATTGTTTATTCCGGCCTCGCGGTAGTCATGCCAGATGCTTAAAACTGATCCCATGGCGATGTTGACGATGCCGTGAGATTTTTGATACCACTCCTTGGAAAGCTTAAGCAGATCGATAATAACGGGATCGACCTTGACGGGTGCAATTCCTGCATTGTCGTTTATTGTTTTTATGTTGTTGATGCCTTCGTAGTCGTTGTAGATGTCAAAAAGTCTGTGCAGCTCCAAAAACGTGTCATAGGTGACATTTAAAATGTCGTCGAACTCCTGATCGGACTGTGCATAAGCCATGACAGTCACCATGGTGTCAAATGTATCAACGAAGTCGCTGCGGTACTTGAAATACTTAGGCTGCGCGGCGCAGCCAAACAGCGAGATGATTAATATCAGACATAACAACAGGCCAAAAGTCTTTTTCATAGGTATCCTCATTGTACAACAGTAAAATAATCCTTCCAAGAGGCTTGGAAGGATTATTTGCTGCATTGTTTGTTTTAATTCAATTATTTGGCGCTCTGAACAGCTTTTTGAACGGCTTCCAGATAAGATTCGATGGATAACGTGACGCTTGATGTAAGGTCCGCATCTTCGGGAACGGCCGGGTGAGCTTCATCTTTTACAAATGTCTTCACAGCCATGACTTCGTCGATGGTTTTGCCGATCATCCATTTGCCCAGCGCGTCGATCTGCTCAAACCACTCTTTGCCGATGGACGAAGCTTTTTTCATGCCATAGTCGTTGCCGAGTTCAACCTTTGTGAGCGGGTTGACGGCTGTGTCTGTGATGAGGGTGCCCTTTGCGTCGAAGTTAACCTTCACCTGACCGTTGTCAATCAGAACGCCCACGATTTTTCCGGCTTCGTCAACAGTGACAGCAGCCATCACGACATCTACCTGTCCTGATGCATCCGCGTCCGCTGTCGCGCTGGCGGACTTTGCGATGGAGACCACGCTGCCAAGACCCGTCTTTGCGGTGCCTGTCACTTCAACGTCGAAGCTCTGTGCTTTTTCGACAGCTTCTTTAACGGCCTCCAGATAACCTTCGACAGAAAGCGTTATGCTGGATGTGAGATCGGCCTCCTCGGGAACGGCCGGATGCGCATCATCCTTCTGGAACGTCTTCATTGCCATGATTTCGTCAATGGTTTTGCCAGCCATCCAGTCTTCCAGCGCGGCAATCTGCTCATACCACTCTTTGCCGATGCCTGAAGCCTTTTTCATACCATACGCATCGCCTAATTCAACCTTTGTCTGTACCGAAGCTGACGGATCAGATACGAGCTGGCCTTTGCTGTCAAAATTGATTTTGACCTGAGCGTTGTCGATTTTCACACTGACGATTTTGCCTTCGCTGTCAACTGTGACTGCAGCCATGATGGCATCCATCTGAGCCAAAGCGTTGACGGGTGCGCCGTCTTCGTTGACTGATGCGCTTGCGGATTGAGCAATAGAGATGAACTGACCAAGGCCGGTTTTAACAGCGCCTGTCGCGACGGCTCCATCAGTTTCTGCTGCTGCCGTTTCGGCGGGTTCCGTGGCCGACGTTTCCGGAGCATTCGTAACGTCCTCTTTCTGGGCATTACCGGCACAGCCCGCAAACAGCGAGACAACCATTAATGAGACCAGAACAAATAATAAAATCTTTTTCATATTTTAACCTCCCTTAGTTTCGCCAAGTATGATCTAAAAAAATGCTTTTAAAAATCATATTGGTTAATGTATAATATAGCTACCCCGTCATTTTGGCTGTAATTGTTATTTCGGGGTTTTTGAGATTTTATCATAAATAAAAGAGAATGCCTACTGTAATTTTATCTCTTTGGATAAACACGTGTATTACGGGAAATAATTAGAAATAATTGACATTGAGTTTTATTGTGATTTTGTTATAGGAAAAGCGTATGTTATAGGGGATGGTATCATGTCAAAAAGGCGGTCATTGTTCATAAAAGGATTCTGGCAGGTTGCGGACCCAAAAATATGGATCGCATCAGTCATTCCCATGCTAACGGGCGCAGCGATTGCTTGGACTTTTGGTGTTAGCAACAAACCGCTGAATGTGATATGGTTTTTGCTTGGGATGATTGGCGTTTTTCTTGTGGAAATTGCTAAAAACGCACTGAACGAAGTTGTGGATTATTTGTCGGGTGTTGATCCCGATGTTGATGAAGCGCACAGGACACCGTTTTCAGGTGGAAAAAAGTCAATTGTGCAAGGGCGGCTCGACTTAACGCAGTGTCTCTACATTGCGATCGGTTGTTTTTTTGCAGCGGCTGTCATTGGCCTTATTATCGCGATTGTCATTGAACCCGGGATATTTCTTATTGGGCTGGTCGGTTTTTTATTAGCCGTTTTATACAGTCTTCCGCCGTTTAAGCTTTGTTATAGAGGCTTCGGTGAGATTGCAGTGGGTATTTCTTTCGGGCCGCTGATTGTGATGGGTATCTACGTTTTGATTGAAGGGCGTTTTGATTTACTTCCTTTTCTGGCATCGCTCCCCATCATGTTCATGATAACCAATGTGCTCTGGATCAATCAATTTCCTGATTATGAGGTTGACAAGGCGCATGACAAGAAAAATTGGGTTGTACGACTTGGTAAAGAAAAAGCGGTATGGGGATATGCGCTGCTATACGCGCTAAGCTATTTGGCCGTAATTGGGCTGGCAGCTTATGCCTGGAATCCCATTTGGCTGCTGCCGTTGCTCACAATACCTATGGCGGTTAAATCGGTAAAGAATTGCCGCAAGAACTATAACAGCATCGATAAGCTTGTTGCTTCTAACGCCGCAACTGTGCAGATCTACCAGCTATTCGGTGTGTCTTTTATAGTAAGCACAATATTAGATGGTTTGATTTTTTAATTTTTGGGAGGGAGAAATGTCAAACAAAGTTGTGATCGTGGGTGCCGGATATGCGGGCATAGAAGCCGCGCTAAAGCTCCACAAAAAAGGGAAAAAAGATAATCTGGATATAACCATTATCGACCGTAACCCCTATCATACACTGCTCACAGAAATTCATGAAGTGGCCGGTAACAGAGTGGGGGAAGAGGCTGTTAAGATTAACCTTTATGATATATTTAAAAACACGCGTGTCAATGTTGTGGTAGACAATATTGACAAGTTTGATTTTGAGGCTAAGAAGGTTTCGTCTGAACATCACGAATATCACTATGATTATCTGGTGTTGTCCATAGGTTCCACGCCGAACTATTACGGCATACCGGGACTTGAGGAGAACGGCTATCCGCTGTGGTCCGTCAACGACGCTATCGTCATTCGGGACCATATTGAACGCTGTTTTTTTGAGGCGGCTACCGAAGAAGATGCCGAGCGCCGCAAGAGGCTGCTGACGTTTGTCGTAGGCGGCGCGGGCTTCACGGGCGTTGAAATGATCGGCGAGCTTGCGCAATGGGTCAAGAAGCTGTGCAGAGAGCATCATATTTCACGCGGAGAAGTCCGCCTTATTATCATTGACATGCTCCATTGCATACTCAGCAATCTATGCGATAAAAACAGCAAACGTGCCCATGACTATATGGAAAAGCTGGGCATCGAAGTCATACTCAGCACACCTATTAAAGAGGTAACGCCTGATTATATTGATACCGGGGACAGAAAGATCGACACCTGCACACTGATATGGGCGGCCGGTATCCGTTCATCTTTAGATACGGAAAAAATGGAGCTGGATAAGGGCCAGGGAGGACGGCTCCGCGTCGATGAATTCTGCCGTACAAAACACAGCAATGTTTATGCCATCGGCGATGTGGGCGCGCTGGAGAATGATAAAGGCAAGCCGTATCCAGCTATGGTAGAAACAGCTCTGCAGACAGGCGAGGGCGTGGCAACAAATATTTTAAATGCTTTAAGAGGCAAAGAACCGGAAAAAATAAAGGTCAAACTGCACGGCGTTATGGTCAGTATCGGTAATTACTTTGCCGTAGCGGACCTGATGGGCGTAAAGCCGGGTCGCTGGATATCCCTGCTCATGAAATACTTTGTCAACATGCATTATCTTCATGGTATAATGGGTATTAAGGGTATCTGGGATTATTTGCGGGATGAAATTCTTCATAGGCGACAGCATAAACGTTTTCTGCAGCGCCAATATACCAAGACTGTTCAGGCGTGGTGGCTGGTACCGCTCCGCTTGTTCCTCGGCTGGACCTGGGTGTATGAAGGTATTAAGAAGGTGCAGGAGGGCTGGCTTAATTCGCCGAAACTGGCAAGCTTTTTAGGATACGCATCGGGTGCGGATGCCGCATCGACGGCCACGGGTGCGGAAGCTGTTGCCGGAGCGACGCCCGCTGTCGAAGGAGCCGCTTCCGTTGTGGAAAAGCTGCTCAATATCGATCTTGGCTTTTTGGGATTCTTCCTTGAAAGATCCGGAGCAGATGCGCCGCTGGTATTCCGTGTGAAGTTCTTCCTTGTCGACTGGATCATCAACGGATGGGTGCTTGCTACGCCGGGCTGGGCCATGTTCTTCCAGGTTTTGATTGTGATTATGGAGATACTTGTGGGTCTCGCCATATTCTCGGGTACATTGACGTTCTTGTCGTCTATCGCGTCACTTGGTCTTATCGCCATGTTTATCACATCCACAGGTATGTATGATTCCACTTGGTGGATGCTGTTTGCGGGTATCGCGATTGCCGCCGGCGCAGGCCGTGCGTTTGGTCTTGACCATTGGGTTCTGCCATACCTGGGGCGGGTTTGGGATGCAACAAAGAAAAACGGCCGTTTGACGCTTACTTTTGGTAAGTTTAGAAAGGCGAAATAACATCGGGGGTAATCGCAAAAGTGTGGGAAAATCTGCCCGCTTTGAAGATTGAACTGGAGCTGTTCGAGGAAAAGATGCTGGGGCAGTTCCGCTCAAAAAAGAATATCAACTCGTTTTTAGATCGTTTATCTGTGAACCTTATTCAAAGCGGCGGAAAACGACTGCGGCCGGCTATGACTGTTGCCGCAGCGATGCTGGGCGAGTACAACCGTGAAAAAGTATTGGCGGCGGCGCTTAGCGTGGAAATGCTGCACACAGCGACGCTCGTTCACGACGATATTATCGATAATGCCGCCATGAGGCGGAATTCGCCGACTGTATCGGCTTCACAAGGCATCAACACCGCAGTGTTCACCGGGGACTACTTATACGTCAAATCCATGCAAGCACTTGCGGAGGCCGAGCTTCCCGTTTCCTATTTAAAAGATCTTGCAAAAGCCGTCGAGGCTATTTGTGTGGGTGAGGTGGAGCAGTTCAGGGGACGCGGTGCATTGCCCGGTTTTAAGACATATCTATCACGGATCAGCCGTAAGACAGGTGTTCTCTTTGCCGCTTGCTGTGCTGTGGGCGCGCATTTAGGCGGCCTGCCCGATGAATCGGTCAAACACGCGGGACGCTTTGGCGCTTATTACGGTATTGCATTTCAGATTAAAGATGATCTGCTGGACATGCTTGAGAACCCAAATACAATAGGGAAGCCGGTCGGCAACGATTTAAAAGAGGGTGTCGTTACGCTGCCTGTTCTTTTGGCTGCGGCGAAGGATCAATCCGTTCGGGCCGAGGTTGAATCGTTCTTTTCAAACCTAGGCCAAAAACAGCCGTCCAAGAGGGAGATTATCCGTATACTGAGCCTTGTTAAAAAAACGGAAAGTATCAGGGATACGCAGGTGATACTCGATAAGTACATTGGCAAGGCAAAAAGATACTTGGAAAAGCTGCCGGATAAGCCCGGCAAAGACATGCTATCGTATATTCTGGAAGCGACCTTTAAATAGACGTTTCTGTATAGATGATTTTTGTTTTGAGTGAATATTTATTCTTGACTTTTTAAAACGGTATTATTTAAACTGAGCAAGAATTAAGTATGAGTTTCAAACTGACACATGTGGTGCTTTGCACGTAAATCTGATTACGGTTTAAGCACGCGATATGTGTCTTTTTTAATGTCTTAATCATTTAGTTTTAATAAAAACTAAGGAGAAAATTTAATGCCGACAACAAGAATGAAAGCATCTGCGATCGTTTAAATAAGGCAATGGTTATGCTATATAACTTTGCGCTTGAGTTCTTCAAGGCACCTGTCCAGTATAGCCTGCCGTAATCCGCTGAGTAATCGGATGTGCTCTGAGCAAACCATTCGCCGTCCGCTATGCGCTCTTTGTTGACAAGCAATCTATCTTGAATCAGCGCTGCCAGCAAAGAGCATTCAACTTTACCGGCATGGTCATATCCCAGCTCTTCCTGAACACTTCGGCTCATCACCGGGAGCACCTTGACGGTATTCATTTATTGTATCACCTGCTCCAAACTGCCCGCCCTTGCGAACCAGCCACGGCCCTGCTGCTGTTCCATCATGTCAAAAAAGGTTTGCTTAGCCGCTTTAAGACAGGCGAGTGAGAGTGGAAACAGCAGCTCCATATCATATTGGTGGTGTATCAATATATAGATATTTTTCCATCCGCCCTCGATGAAAGCCCTCAATATGCCTTTGATATATAGCTCAAAAACATCCATATCAAGTTGTATCGTACCCAGCTCCGGGCCGGAAGCCATATAGCTGGACGGCGCGTAGGCAAACGTGGGTGCGAGCACAATTTTACACTGCTGTTCAAGCAGTTTCGCCACGCCTTCCGTAATTATGATATCCGTCTCGCAAACGCTGTGTTGCCCATGATATTCAATGTTGCCTATCGGTATGACAAGCGGCAGATGATTGTCCTGTGCTTTCTTATGCTCTTCCGGAAAATATGAATTCGTATTTCATTTAGTCACCTCGTTTTAGATTATTGTCAAAAGGGCAAGCCAATATAATAAGATGATTTTAAATAAAGATTGACAAAATGAAAAAACTGCCTATAATAATGACTAAAGAGTCAGTGACAAAGGAGTCATGAAGAATGCAAATCCGTCAGATGCAAAAAGAAAAGACAAAACAAAAACTGATAGAAACAGCTTTCAAAGTTTTTTCTCAAAAAGGAATCATGAGCACAAGAATATCGGATATCGCAAAAGAGGCTGGGGTTTCCCACGGCGCGGTCTTTGTGCATTTTGCATCACAAGAAATGCTGATCGCTGAGGTGATCAGTGTTTACGGTCATAAGATTGCCACGCGGACACATCAAATGGCTGAAGAGGATGCGTGTTTGGCCGATGTGCTGCGTGCCCATATCGATGTATTAAGTGAGTATGAACCATTTTATACGCGGCTTGTATTGGAAAACCGTCTTCTGCCGACTGTGGCAAGAGATACATGGGTGACGATTCAATCAGCCGTTTCGTTTCATTTTTCGCAGGCAGTCAAGCGCGAATGGGGCAATGAAACGCCTATTCCCGTCCATATGCTCTTTAATATCTGGATGGGGCTGGTGCATTATTACATATCGAACAGCGATTTGTTTGCACCCAAGGGGAGTGTGCTTTCGCGTTGCGGAGGCGAACTCATGGATGCCTATTTAAAACTAATAGATAAGGGAGTGGTTGGTTCTGGATAATAACTAAATGCATGCGTCTGTTACGGTCATTTGGGCGGCACCCTCGGAAACAGGCTTTTTGAGCGTATGAAAGAGCTCGGCTGGTTAGTGCATCCATCGGCATATGAGATAACAAATCCGGCGCACGGGCGTTTCCAGATATGGGCGCTGATATTTATAGTAAGAGGTGATTTTGATGGAAAATTCATATGAAGTGTTTAAAAGGGAAGCACCCACGGCGGCATCGGCTTTTGACGGGTTGATTCGCGCAATTTCCGAGAGCGGCAGTTTGGATGCGAAAACGAGGCAGCTTATCTATATCGGAATCAAGGCATCACAAGGAGACGAAAGAGCGGTGGCCGCTCATGTCCCGATGGCAAAAGCGGCCGGGGCGACGAGAGAAGAGATTAAGGATACCATTCTGGTGACGTTAACTGTATCCGGCGTAAAAGGCGTTTTAAGCTGCCTTCCTTCTGCGCTGGGAATCTACGATAGAATATAAAAGGAGAGAAGTCATGAAAACATGTATCGCATGCGGTATGCCGATGACGAAACCGTCTGATTATGCAATGGGAGATGAAAGCAAGGATTATTGCGTGTATTGCACAAGGCCCGACGGCTCTATGCAGGCATATGAGGAAAAACTCGAAAGCATGACCCATTTCTTAGTGAAAACGCAGGGTCTTGATGAAGGCGCAGCCCGTGAAACAGCAGAGCGCTCCTTGGCAAAGCTGCCCGCATGGCAGGCCTAAACCAAAGTGAATCCAATCTAAAAAAGACAGGCTTAAAATTTCTTAGCCTGTCTTTTATCATAAAAGAAACTTTCATCTGTCATTTCGTCTAGAAAATACAGTGGCTCCGTCTTTCCATCAGCACTGTATTCCGCCAGACACCAAAACGGTCGCGCGCGATCTTCTCCCTGAAACCCACCTCGCGGAATCCGCATTTCTTATGCAGCGCAATGCTAGCGGCATTCTCTTGAATGATATTTGATTGCAGCGTCCAAATGCCGTTCTCTTCAGCTGTTGCGATCGCCATCTGCATGAGCGTGGTACCGATACCTTTGCCTCTGGCCTCTGCCTCAATAAAAATGCTGACCTCAGCAACGCCGGCATATATACGGCGGCTGGATATGGGGGAGAGTGCCAGCCAGCCTGCCACCTTACCGTCTGATGTAAAAACAAATCGGCAGAAGGGCAGATGTGAAGTGTCCCATTTCTCAAAAGTCGGGCAAGACGTCTGAAATGTTGATACATCCGAATCAAGAGCTTGTAGATAAATTCTTGAGATGTCATCCCAATCCCCGGAATTAAAAGGCCTGATGGTTTCTTTGGCTGCCATAATTATACTCCTTCGACGTTAATATAAACTTAGGATATATATTTTAAGAGTTTATATGTAGAACATGAAGCTTTGATCTTTTTTATGCTTTTGTGATTCAAGCAAAAGATCGTTTAACGAAGTTTGTTCAAGAACTGTTTTGACGGCTTTGTCCAACTGATCAAAGGCCAAATATTTCATTGCGGCATCAATTTCCGGAGCTTTTTGTATCGCGGTGTCTTCTGCCGTTTCAAATAATGAGGTTTCAACAGCAGCAAGGATATCGTAGAGTGTCAATTGTTCCGGTGATTTAGCAAGCTTATACCCGCCCTGCGCTCCCTTAATAGAGATAACAAGCGAGCCGCGCTTGAGGAGAGAAAACACCTGCTCCAGATATATTTTGGAGATACCAAGCTTTTCTGAAATACTGATGACAGTTAAGTAGTCGTTACTATTGAAATTTTGGGCCATACAGACCATGGCAGCAAGAGCATAACGGCCTTTTGCGGATATTCTCAATGTCGACTCCTTAATACATACTTGGCTGATATGCATTATTGTATTTTTTACTGTTAGGATTGTCAAGTGACTACAAAATAATAGAAGCAAAATTTGAAAATCTTATTAACAAAAGAGATAAAAATGCGCTTTAAGGAGACATGGCACTATGATATAAAAGAGCTTGGCACAGCTCATCAGCAAACGCCGCTCATGGAACTCGAAAGCTTTTGAAAATATAACCGGACTCAATGCCAAGATGTTTCACCATGCTGAAGCACTCTTAATCCAGAGTGCTTTTTCTTGTCCTGTTATTAACATAACAAGCTGTTTTCAATAATAGACTATATAAAATAGATTCATGAAAAGGATTCGTTGTTATGAGTGAGAAAAATCCGTTTCATTCGATTCTGAACGAGGTTTATGAAACGCTGCATCTGCTCTATTACTCGGTGAATATGGAAACAAAGAATACGCTGCTTCACAGGCTTGAAGAGCAAATCAGCCGATTATCACAGGCAGCCGAATGCGGCGTTGACAATGCCGGAAATGAAAGCACCTTTACGTTGGATGAACTGCATACGTTTAACGGCAGAAACGGCAGACCGGCTTATGTCGCAGTCGATGGTATTGTTTATGATGTCACGAATCAATCGGTTTGGGCTGCCGCTTCACATTTCGGTTTAAGAGCAGGCGAAGACCTCACGTCAGAATTTGCCTCTTGTCACGCGAATCGGGACATACTGAGCAAGCTAAAAGCGGTGGGGAGGCTTCGTCATGACAGGTTGTACTGATTGCGCCGCCAGAATCACGCGGGATCTGATTCATACAACAAGCAGCGCCATTCAGTCCGGCAAACTTAAAAAGACGAATCTGGTATGGCTGGAGCTGACGGGATGCTCGGGTAATATTATATCTCTGCTCGACGGAGAGACACCTGACTTTAAATTTTTAGCCGCTCAAATGGTACGCTTTGTCTATGACAACAGCCTGATTGTGAAGGAAGGCGAGGAAGCGGCAGCCCAGCTTTTTCGTGTGCGGCTAACGGATTATATTCTGGCGGTAGAGGGGGCTGTATCCACCAAGGATAATGGTATTTATAACATCATCGGCATGTATCAGGGACGTTACATCACGGCACTGGAGGCGATTTTATTGCTGGGAGAAAAAGCGTCTCATGTGATTGCCGTGGGGACCTGCGCCTCAGACGGCGGTTTTTCCGCCGCGAAGCCCAATCCATCAAAGTCTGTCAGCATCCAGTCGCTGCTGAGCCGAAAAGTCATAAAGTTGCCCGGCTGTCCCTGCAATCCCGATTGGTTTCTGGGTACGCTGGCGCAAATTTTGCTGTTCGGGGAACCCGAACTGGACGCGCTGGATCGGCCGCTGTTATTTTACGGCACGACGATCCACGACCGTTGCCCAAGGCGGTCATACTTTGACAAGGGTATTTATGCGACCAAGCTGGGGGAACTGACGTGTATGTTTAAGTTGGGGTGCCGAGGCCCGGTAACGCGAACAGACTGTCCGATTCGAAAATGGAATGAACGTGTGAATTGGCCAATCGGAGACAATACGCCCTGTATCGGGTGCGCCCAGTTCGGATTTCCCGATAAAATGGAACCCTTTATCAGCTATGACATCACAAGAGGAGCAAATACATGAAAAGGGTCATGCTCAATCCCGTCACACGCGTCAGCGGTTTCTTAGGCATAGAAGCCTATATAGAAGGCAGCCGGGTGGTGGATGCAAAAACGCAGGGTCAATTATTCCGGGGCTTTGAGATGATGCTTAAAGGGAGGCCGCCTTTTGACGCGGTCTATTTTACTGAGCGCATCTGCGGTATCTGTTCGACGGCGCATTCTCTCGCGGCAACACTCGCGCTGGAAAGCGCAATGGACATCATCCCTTCGGAGCAAGGCCGTTACCTGCGGGATTTTGTACACGGATGCGAATTTTTGCAGAACCACATCCGGCACTTCTATCAGTATACCGTACCCGATTTTGTAAAGCTTCCCGATTATTCTCCGATTTTTGAGGCATCCGGTACGGATTTTCGGCTGCCAAAGGAAAAAAACGATACCATTGCCGCACATTATTTCGATTCGCTCGAGGTAAGCCGCGCCGCGCACAAAATGCTCGCCAGACTCGGTGGCAAAGCGCCTCACAATCACGGTATTTTTATAGGCGGCTTGACGTCGCAAGCTACGGCCGACACAATTATCGCATTGCGCTCACAGCTTCACGAAATCAAAGGCTTTGTCGATAGGTGCATGATACCCGATGCGTATACCATTGGCGAATATTACAGTGAATATTACAAAATGGGCAGGGGCTATGGCAACCTTTTGTCATTCGGATGCTTTAACAACTACAAGGAGCTGGGCACATTGTACTTAAACCCTGCGGTTATGATAAGAGGGAAGCAAAGCCGTTTTGATTCCAACGACATTACGGAAAGTACGCAGCATGCATGGTATGCCAACACGGCGCAGGCATACAAGCCATTCGATACGATCACACCCGATGACCCCACAAAAAGGGATGCCTATTCATGGGTGAAGGCACCGCGATACGGCGGCTATCCCTGTGAGGTCGGACCACTGGCCCGTCTTTGGTTGTCCGGCGAATACCGGCACGGCATCTCCGCGATGGACAGGATAGTAGCCAGAACGCTTGAAACAAAAAAAATTACCGCGATCATGTCCGTGCTTTTGGATCATTTTATACCCGGAGTCCAAACTCAGGCATCCTTTTATGTACCTCAAAATGCGGTGGGAGCGGGGCTTGTTGATACCACGCGCGGCGCACTGAGTCACTGGCTGGAGATTAAGGATCAGCTGATTTCATTATATCAGCTGATTACACCGTCCGCATGGAATTTATCCACGCAAACCGGCGGCCTGAAGGGGACGGGTGAGCAGTCGCTGATCGGGACTGTTATAAACAATACCGATAATCCTGTGGAGTTAGGACGCATCATTCGTTCATTCGATCCTTGCGTCTCCTGCGCCACTCATGTTTATTTGCATGGAGAACATAAGAAAACGATAAAGGTGGTGCCTTAATGAACATTGCTGTGGCGGCAATCGGCTGCCGGCTTATGAAGGATGACGGTGTGGGTATCAGGGTTGCCGAAGCTATCAAAGCACAGCTGATAGAGGAACACATCGGCGTGGTTGTGGCGGAAACAGATACGGAATATGGCATTGAGGCAGTCAGAGACTGCGGTTATGTGATCGTGCTGGATGCGGTAATGAGCGGAAGGCGGGCCGGGCAGCTCACGGTATTCTCGCTTAAAGATATCGGCAGCATAAAAAAACTGTTTTCATCGCAGCACGAGATGAGTTTGATCGACAGGCTTTACCGCGAAGGAAAGCATAATGGCTGCTTGATCGGTATTGAAGCGGCGGAAATCAGCTTCGGCTTTGAACTAAGCAAACCAATACAGAGATTATTTAAAAGGATTTGTGAGCAGGCAAAAAAGCAAATCATCAAAATAAAACGGGAAGTCACGCAAACTTATTAGAGGTTCAGGTCAGAGCAATTCCTTATACGAAATTAGCGAGCCCTAAGGATAAAATCACAGTTTTCAAATGTCCGCATATTTTATTGTATAACATCAAAGGAGGTGTAAGGATTGGCATATTCTTACCCGTATTTTGGGTATGACAACAATAATATATTGGCAAAAGACATACAGAACAGGTTTATGCAAGGCGGGGCAAATGCCGTAAGAACAATAGAAAATCATACAGATCAAAGGCTGATCCATCAAACTGGCAATATGCCTAAGACTGGTACGGATCGCGGGATGACACAAAACATGAGCGGCATGGCGCCTAGGGGCCATGAAATGGAAATGGGTGATAGGGCACCTATGGAACGCGGCATGAAACGTGGAATGGGTGATAGGGCACCTATGGAACGTGGCATGGAACGTGGTATGGGCGATAGGGCGCCTATGGGCCAAGAGATGAACTTGCCTTATGAGCCGCAGACGGCTATGGCCGAAGCTTTGAGACTGATTGCAGATGCCGTTAAGGGTGAGGCAGAGGACAGAGCTTTTTATGATTACATGATCTCTCAAGCGCCCACAGCGGAAGAAAAGTCGATCATTGCAGGTATCAGAGACGACGAAATAAAACACTTCAGGTTATTCAGACATATTTACCATGAGCTGACGGGAACGGCACTACCTGAATCGGAGGAAGTCACGTTTGAAAAACCGGCTTCATATTGTGCCGGACTTCGCAAAGCACTGCTTGGTGAACAGAGTGCGGTCAAAAGATATCGTAAAATACTTTTTGCCATGACTGAAAGAAGACATTTAAATATGCTGACTGATATTATTACCGACGAACTTCGGCATTTAGGCCTTTACAACTATCTTTACGCAAAGAATAATTGTACGGATTAACAATAATAAGACTTATAATGTAGAAAGCATGAAATCCGGGATACCATCTCGTAAACTCATGCTTCTTTTCTTATATGATAATGTAAAAGTGTCGTATACATTCGTTCATGTATTACTAAATTGGTTTAGTTGACTTTTAAAAATTAGGGTGGTATATTAACTTCCGATTTGTATATCGAAAAAAAGAGCATTATATAATATAATGGAGCAATTATGACTAACATTGGTCTTTTAATAGTTTTTCCGCTTTTAGCGGCTGCTGTTCTGGCATTGGTCAAAAATGACAAGGTGAGAAATGTTGTTGTCATCTTCTCTTGCGTTGTCATTGCGTCTCTCGCGCTGCTTGTGTCATTCGCGAATTTCGACCAGCCCGAGCAATATTATGTGGTGCAATCCAAAGGAGCGAACTTTGGCCTTTTTGCGGTAGAGATATTGCTGGCCTTATATATTGTCATACTGTCTATTAAGAGCAAAAAGTTTCTGGTGACAGCGGTCATTGTCCTGCAGACGGGCGCGTTGGTTATTTATGAATTATCCGGCCATCATCTTACCGAGCATTTAACGCATCACTTCTTTGTCGACAAGCTTAATATCATCATGATTTTGATCGTGGCGTTTGTTGGCGGTCTTATCAGTATTTATGCACTGTCCTATATGAAAAATTACCACAAGCACCATACGGAAGTTAAAGATCGGCGACATGTTTTCTTCTCGGTGATATTCATATTTTTATCGGCGATGTTCGGTATTGTGCTGTGCAACGATCTTGTTTGGATATACCTTTTCTGGGAAATTACAACGGTGTGCTCTTTCCTGCTGATCGGTTATACGAAATCGGCAGAATCGATAAAAAACGCGTTCACCGCACTTTTATATAATATTATTGGCAGTGTGTTTTTTGCCGCGGCCATTATTTATTTTGGTACGCTGTATCAAGTGACGGAGCTCAAAGACATACTCAGCATGGCCATAGACAAACCGGAATTTGCCGTTCCGGCGCTGTTCCTTGCCATTGCGGGTCTAGCAAAATCCGCACAGATGCCGTTTTCCAAATGGATTTTGGGCGCAATGGTGGCACCCACGCCGTCTTCTGCGCTATTGCATTCCTCAACAATGGTCAAAGCGGGCGTTTATCTGATATTACGTCTGTCGCCGCTGCTGCAAGGTAATCTGGCCGGGTTCTTTATTGTGCTCATCGGCGGCGTGACATTCCTGGCCGCCTCATTCATTGCCATTTCTCAAAACGATGCCAAGAAGGTACTCGCCTACTCCACGGTCGCCAACTTGGGGCTTATTATATCGTGTGCAGGTATCGGCACGTATGAATCGCTATGGGCCGCGATTTTCCTGATTATATTCCATGCCGTATCCAAATCGCTGCTGTTTTTGTCCGTCGGTTCGGTGGAGAACTTAATGGGCAGCCGCGATATCGAGGATATGCATGGGCTAATCGTCAAGCTGCCCATGATGGCCGTGCTGATGGTGGTGGGCATTGCGGGTATGTTTTTAGCGCCTTTTGGTATGCTGATTTCCAAATGGGCTGCCATGAAGGCATTCCTTGATTCAAAAAACATGATTATGCTTTTGATGCTCGCGTTTGGCAGCGCTGCAACGCTCTTCTATTGGACAAAATGGTTGGGTAAACTGGTGGCGATCCGGCATCAAAGTGAACGGATACAAGCAAAACCTCAGATTGCTGAGAAATTTTCAATGTTTGCATTGGCTGTCTTTACAATCGCGAACTGTTTGCTGTTTCCTGTGATATCTCAATACGTAGCCGAGCCGTACCTTGTTCAGATATTCGGCCAGTCGCGTATTATCATCAGCTCGGGCAATCAGTATATCATGCTCATGCTTTTAGGCATGATATTACTGCTGCCGCTGGGGCTGCGTTTTCTGACACGGGGTGCCAAGCTGACCTCCGTTTATATGAGCGGCTTGAATGAGGGGGACGACAGGCACTTTAAAGGCGCAGGCGGCGAAATAAAGCGTATGTATTTAAGCAACTGGTATATGGAAAGATATTTTGGGGAAGACAAGCTGTTTAAAATCAGTACGCTTATCGCGGCCGCTTTACTGGTGTTTATATTGATTTACTTGGTTGGGAGTATCCTTTAAAATGAGCTATCTCTACGCAATATTATATGTTATACTCGCACCTTTTTTGGGGGGGCTTTTATCGGGGGCAGACCGTATCATTACCGCGCGTATGCAGGGACGGCAAGGCCCGCCTCTGCTGCAGCCGTTTTATGATGTGATCAAGCTGCTTCGGAAGGAATCCGCTATCGTGAACCGCGCCGAAACATTCTTGATCGTCATGTTTTTGCTGTTCATGATTGTAACAGGCGCGCTGTTTTTCTCGGGAGGCGACCTGCTCCTTGTTATATTCGCGCTGACGCTATCCAGTATCTTTTTGCTCATCGCGGCGTATTCAACAAACTCTCCGTATAGCAATATGGGTGCAGACAGAGAGCTTTTGTCTATGATGGCTTACGAGCCGATGGTGCTGTTTACCGCGATGGGCTTTTACCTTGTCGCGCACTCATTTAACGTTTCAGATATCGTTGCTGCGGATATTCCGGCAGTGGTCTATATGCCGGGCATATTTTTGGGATTTGTGTTTATACTCACATTCAAATTCCGCAAATCACCGTTTGACATCAGCACATCGCACCACGCGCATCAGGAACTTGTCAAAGGCCTGACAACGGAGTTTTCCGGCCCGACGCTGGCGTGGGTGGAGATTGCGCATTGGTATGAAAACATTATGCTTTTGGGGCTTATCTATATTTTCTTTGTGTGGAACAATGCAATAAGCCCGGTTATCGCCATTGCCGCATGCCTTGTTGCATACTTTTTTGAAATACTTGCGGACAATACATTCGCGAGGGCAAGATGGAAGCTTGCGCTTAAAACAACATGGGCCTTTACGCTGGCAGCAGGCTTCCTTAATATCATACTATTATCGTTTATCGCTTAGGGTGGAAATATGGGAACTTTTAAAAGATCACCATGGGTCATACATTATAACGGATCGAGCTGCAACGGATGTGATATCGAGGTGCTGGCTTGCCTGACGCCGCTGTACGATCTGGAACGGTTTGGCATTATTAATACGGGAAATCCCAAGCATGCGGATATTCTGGTGGTGACAGGTGCGGTGAATGCACAGGGTACGGATGTACTCAAACAAATTTATGAGCAGATGCCGCATCCCAAAGCCGTGGTGGCGGTGGGCATATGCGCGGCGAGCGGGGGCATATTTGCCGATTGCTATAATGTGCAGGGCGGTGTGGACAAAGTGATACCGGTGGATGTTTATGTACCGGGCTGCGCGGCAAGGCCCGAGGCCATTATCGACGGTGTTTACAAAGCCGCGGCTATTTTGGATGAGAAATATAAAGACTATAAAGTGAAAAAGAAACAAAAGAAATTGAAGGATAAAAGCCATGCAGGAAATTGAAGCTGTACAAAAAGACGCGCTTTTAAACCGCGCGAGCGATCTGAAGGATGAGGGGTGGCGGCTTATTCAGATATGCTGCTCGGCAGCTGATGAAGGTTATGAGCTGGACTATTCCTTTGATAAGGATTATAACCTTATCGATCTAAAAGTACAGGCATGTTCGGGCGAAGAAATCCCCAGCATCAGCGTGATATTCCCGCCTGCGTTTTTGTATGAAAACGAGATGGAAGCCCTCTACGGAGTCAAAGTTTTACATAAATCGGTGGACTTTGGCGGCAAGCTGTATATGACCGCACAGAAAACACCCTTTGCACAAAGCAGCGGGGAGGGTAAAGACAAATGAGTAAACGCAGTGTGATTCCCTTTGGACCGCAGCATCCGGTGCTGCCGGAGCCGATTCACCTTGATTTGGTTATCGAAGATGAGGTGGTGGTGGAGGCGATCCCTTCCATCGGCTATGTTCATCGCGGGCTGGAAAAGCTTGTAGAGAAGAAAGATTTCCTGGAATACGTATACGTCGCCGAGCGTGTCTGCGGTATTTGCAGCTTTATGCACGGTATGGGCTATTGCATGGCGGTGGAAGACATAATGAAGATACAGATCCCGCGGCGCGCTGAGTTCCTGCGCGTGATTTGGGCGGAGCTGTCGCGTATACACAGCCACATTCTTTGGCTGGGCTTACTGGCTGACGCATTTGGGTTTGAAAGCTTGTTTATGCAAAGCTGGCGACTGCGAGAGCAGATACTCGACTTGTTTGAAATGACGACCGGGGGACGCGTTATCTTCTCGGTGTGCAAGGTGGGCGGTGTCCGAAAAGATATCGACGCCCAATCGTGCAGCGCCATTGTAAAGACGCTAGACGGCATTCAGGGCGAATTCAAACGCCTCGAAGATATATTCTTAAACGACCGCTCGGTGATTCACCGCTTAAAAGGCATCGGTGTGCTGTCTAAAGAAGATGCGCATACGCTGGGAGCCGTAGGGCCTATGATGCGCGCAAGCGGTATTTCCAGGGACATGCGCAAAACAGGCTACGCGGCCTATGATGAGCTGGACTTTGATATCTATACGCATGACGACGGAGACAGCTATTCGCGCTGCGCGGTACGCTTAAAAGAGGTCTACTCATCGATAGATCTGATCAAGCAAGCAATCGCTAAGTTGCCTGAAGGCGAGATAGATGTGAAGGTGAAGGGAACCCCTAGCGGGGAGAGCTTTGTACGTCTCGAACAGCCGCGCGGCGAGGTGCTGTATTATGTGCGTGCCAACGGGACAAAGAATCTGTCTCGTTTCCGAGTGAGAACACCCACGTTTGCAAATATACCTTCACTGCTGCATATACTCAAAGGACGCAGTCTGGCCAACGTGCCGCTGCTGATACTCACCATAGACCCGTGTATCAGCTGCACAGAAAGGTAGGGATATCATGGCGATCATGCATTTTTCCAAAACAGCGCTTAAGAATCTGGTTTCCCGCCCTGCAACGCGAAAATATCCGAAAAAACAACGCACCTTTTTTGACCGGACGCGTGGAGCTGTGGATATCAAAATCGATGAGTGCATTTTTTGCAGCCTTTGTGCGCGCAAATGCCCCACGGGTGCGCTGGCTGTCAGTAAGCCGGAGCAGAGCTGGCATATAGACAGGCTCAAGTGCATACAATGCAGCGGCTGCGTAGAGACCTGCCCCAAAAAGTGCCTCTCTATGAATCAATCATACACGACTCCGTCACAAGGGCCGTCTGCAAACGATTATAAAAATGCATGAGTATCCGATCACGCTGGAGATCATACGTATCGCCAGTGAAGCGGCAAAAGAAAGAAACGCGGTCAGCGTGAGCAAAATTTCGCTCGTTATCGGTGATTTGAGCGGTTATGTGGGCGAAAGTATCCATATGTACTTTGACGAAATTTCCAAAGGCACAATCTGCGAAGGTTGTGCGCTTGAGATAGAACGCGTCAAACCAAAGGTGCAGTGCAGCGCCTGCGGTGAACTGTTTGAAAGAAAGCTGTTATCGTTTGAATGCCCGTTTTGCGGGGGCGAAGCAAACCCCACGAAGATAGGCACCGAGTTTTTTATAAAGTCAATAGAAGCTATGGTAGATGAGGAGAACACACGTGGAAATTCAGAAAATTGACGTTGAACAAGCCATATATGATAAAAATGACCGCATAGCCAAGAATGTGAAGCAAGCCTTAACAGACAAGGGTATATTTGCGGTCAATGTGATGGGTGCCCCCGGCGCGGGAAAAACCTCGATCATATTGGCACTGACCAAAGGGCTTTCGGATAAATGCTATGTGGTGGAGGGTGATATCGAGTCGGATATCGACACGCAAAAGCTGCAAAGCCTTGGTATTTCAACGATGCAGATCAACACGCATGGCGCATGCCATCTGGATGCCCCTACTATTGAAAACGCGTTATCTGATATTGACTTCGGGCAGAGCGGCTTTTTATTTATTGAAAACATAGGCAATCTTGTTTGCCCCGCAGAGTTCAGCATCGGGGAGCATATCAAAATGCTGATCGTGACGGCCACGGACGGCAGCGATAAGCCGTATAAATACCCGCTGGCGTTCGAAAAAGCCGATGTGATCGTCATCAACAAGGCCGATCTGATACCGTATGTGGATTTTGACGAAGCTTTTTTTATGGCCGGTGTCCGCGCGCTCAATCCCGATGTGTCCGTTTTTAAGGTGTGCGCCAAATCGGGCAGCGGCACGGATGATATAGTCACATGGCTCAGCGAGAAGAAAAAGACGCTTTAAGCGTATGCATAAGGTTATACGGCATCGTTCAAGGCGTGGGTTACCGCCCTTTTGTGGCGAGGCTTGCGCAAAGGCATGCCGCTACCGGCTGGGTGCGCAACAACGGCGGTGTGCTGGAAATTGAGGCCGACGGCACACAATCTCAGCTTGACGCTTTCAAACACGATGTTTTAAACAAGAAGCCCGAACACGCCATCATCATCCATTCTGAAGTGAGAGATATTCCTTTTGTTAAACGCAATTCTTTCACCATAGAGCCAAGTGCGCACACATTAAGCCCCGTCTTTTTACCGCCCGATATCGCCGTCTGCGATGATTGTTTGCATGAATGGGCGGACAAAAAAGACAGACGCTTTGGCCATCCCTTTATAAGTTGCATGTCCTGCGGCCCGCGTTATAGTATCATTGAGAACGTGCCTTACGACCGTGCCACAACAACGATGAACGAATTTAATATGTGTCCGCTGTGCCGAAACGAATACACGGACAGGCAGGACAGACGCTGCCATGCTCAGACGATCTCCTGTCATGATTGCGGCCCTTTTCTTAAATACCGCGAAAAAGGCGGTAAGCAAGCTGCCAGACAACAAGCGTTTTCCCAGGCTGTCAGCGTCATCGAAAGCGGCGGCGTGATCGCGGTGAAAGGCGTCGGCGGTTACCATCTGGTTTGCAAACCTCAGGATGACAATGCCGTTAAACGCCTGCGTGATATCAAATCGCGTGAACACAAGCCTTTTGCTGTTATGTTTCCCGATATGCAAAGTATACGCGACCATGCCGCTGTTTCAGAGACAGAGGAAACCTTGCTGCTGTCGGACGCACGTCCTATTGTGATATTGGAAAAAACGGATGATTTCGCCGCCGAAGCGTGCAGCCATACGGTGCAGATCGGCGCATTTTTGCCCTATACACCGCTTCAGGCGGCTTTGCTGAATGCCTGCGGGCCGCTTGTGATGACCAGCGCCAACGCGTCGGATGAACCGATCATCAAGGATGAGGACGAGATATTCCGGTTTGCAGACAGGCTTGACGGGGTGTTGTATAATGAGAGAAAAATCGTCGTGCGGCTGGACGATTCCGTTGTCCGAGCCGCAGGCAAAAAAACGCAGATGGTCAGGCGGGGGAGAGGCTATGTGCCGCTGCCCATTATGGTTAAGAAGGTGGATTGCAAACAGACGGTGTTCGCGGCGGGCGGCGATTTGAAAGCGTCTTTATGTATCGCAAACGCGCCTTTTGCTTATGTGAGTCAGTATTTGGGCGATCTGTACGGCGATAGCAATCTGTCGGTTTATGCGAAGCAATACGCCCATATGAAGAAAGTCTTTCGTCTGGAGCCTGAGTTTGCCGTATGTGATATGCACCCGAATTACGCGTCATCCGCGTTTGCGCAATGTTTGAATCTGCCGCTGCTGAAAGTTCAGCACCATCATGCGCATATCGCTTCGGTGATGGCCGAACATGGTCTTGCACAGCCGGTTATCGGAATCGCGTTCGACGGCACAGGCTATGGCACAGACGGTGCTGTCTGGGGCGGAGAGTTTCTGATATGCGAAAAAGACCGCTTTGAGCGGGCGGGGCATCTTAAATATGTGCGCTTTGTGGGCGGCGATGAGACAATGAACGATGCCGCAAAAAGCGCCATGTTCCATATGTATGCGTCGGGTCATGAGCAAGCCATTCATGATGAGCGCTGGCCGATTCTTAAGGCGGCACTGGAAAACTGCGTAAACACGCATGAAAGTGCGAGTATGGGGCGGCTTTTCGACGCTGTAAGCGCCATGCTGGGCGTATGCGCCTATAACCGCTATGAAGGAGAATGCGCCATCCGGCTGGAAAACCTCGCGGCGCAGGCCATAAAGCAGGAGATACGGCCAATCAAAATGGCGTTTGATATAGCCAAAGAAAACGGCGTGCTGCTGGCTGACGCAAAGCCGGTTTTTGCCCGGCTTTTGAACATAAGAGAACACGAAAAAGCGGCGTTTGCGCTGGGGTTTCATTATGCGGTGGCGGATATGGCGCTGTGTATCTGCGTTAAACTGCGAGATAAATATGATATAGATGCGGTGGCGATTAGCGGCGGCGTTTTTCAAAACCGCATATTACTGAGGGAGTTGCTGGAAAAGCTAACCGCGGCTGGATTCAGCGCGTATACCAATGAAGCGGTGCCTGTCAACGACGGCGGTATCTGTCTCGGGCAGGCAGCTATCGGCATGCACCATATCAACGAAGGGAAAAACGGCAAATGTGTATAGCAGTACCCGGACGGGTCGTTTCAATCGATAACGGCAGAGCAAAGGTCGATTTCAGCGGTAATGTGATTGAGGCGGACGTACGGCTTGTGGATGCTCAAGTCGGCGATTATGTGCTTGTTCACGCGGGCTGTGCCATAGAGGTCATGAAACAAGCGGAGGCCGAGGAACTCAATAAGCTGCTCGAAGAGATAGAAGGCTTAAGCCATGAGTGACGTGCAGAGCGTTGTCAAATATTTGTTGTCGTACAGTGGTAAGCCCGTCAAGATCATGGAGGTTTGCGGCACGCATACCTCAACAGCGGTGAAAGGCGGGCTCAGGACGCTTGTTTCGCCGTCTATACGGTTGGTTTCCGGGCCGGGCTGTCCTGTGTGCCTTGCTGCATCGGCTTATATCGACCGCTTATGCGTACTCGCGGGTAAAGAAGATTATATTGTTGCCTCATTCGGTGACCTGTTCAAAGTGAAAGGCTCATCCAGTAGTCTCGCAGATGCCAAAGCGCATGGCGGAAATGTCGTGATGGTGTATTCACCGCTGGATGCTTTGAAACTGGCAGAGGACGATCCTACTAAGACGATCGTCATGGCGGCGGTGGGTTTCGAGACGACCGTTCCGGCCTACGCGCTCATGCTCCAAACGGCCATTGAACAGCATATTGATAATATACGCTTATTAACAGCGCTCAAGGTGATGCCGCCAGCGCTGGAACAGCTCTGTGCAGACGAGAGCATCGACGCGTTTATCGCGCCCGGACATGTGGCCGCCATTATCGGCAGCAAAGCTTTTGAGCCTATCGCTTCTCGCTTTCATCGTCCGTTTGCCGTGGCGGGGTTTACGCCCGAAAGCATGCTGTATGCGATGGCTTCTTTGGTCAATGATATTCAAAATGGCGATACAGGAGTTAAAAATCTATACGGGGAAGTAGTCAGACCAGAGGGTAACAGGAAGGCTCTTTCGGTTATAGAGGATTACTTTGAGACGGATAATGCGTCATGGCGAGGGCTGTCTGTGATAGCTGGTTCGGGGCTTTATCTTAAAGAGGAATATGAGCGCTTTGACGCGGGCAGCAGGGGGCTTGATGATGTGGCAGTGGGCAAGCGGGGATGCCGGTGTGCTGACGTGCTTACCGGAAAGCTGGACCCCGGCGGCTGTTCATTATTCGGCTTTGCCTGTACACCTGAGAACGCCATAGGCCCATGTATGGTGAGCGCGGAGGGTGCATGCGGCATCTGGTATCGGGAGGGAATGCGATGATAATCACAATGGCACAGGGCAGCGGCGGCATGGAAACGGACGCGCTGGTGAAGACTGTGTTTTTAAAGCACTTCAAAAGCCGCACGCTCAGCCGGCAAGAGGACGCCGCGGTGATTGAACTAAGAGGCAAAACGGCTTTTACAACGGATTCGTATGTCGTTACGCCTTTGCTTTTTCCGGGCGGTGATATCGGCAGGCTGGCTGTTTGCGGTACGGTCAACGATTTGGCGATGATGGGGGCAATCCCTCAATACTTGACGGCAGGCTTTATTATCGAGGAAGGCATGGATACCGATACGCTCGATAGGATATGCGCCTCGATGTCGGCGACGGCTTTGGAAGCGGGCGTGGAGATCGTGGCCGGAGACACCAAGGTGATCGAAGGCAAAGGCGGCCTTTACATCAACACGACGGGAATCGGACTGATACCGCAGGAGCGCAATGTCAGCCCGCAAAACTGCCTGACCGGGGATGCTGTCATCTGCTCAGGGACTCTTGGAGATCATCACGCCTGTATTTTAAGCGCAAGAATGGGCATACAAAACACCATCCGGTCGGACGCTGCGCCTTTAAACGCGCTTGTGGAAGCATTGTTTGCAGGTAGTATCAAAATAAAAGCCATGCGTGATATAACACGCGGCGGACTTGCGACTGTATTAAACGAAATATGCGCCTCGTCAGGACTTGGCGCACAGATAGAAGAAAATAAGCTGCCTGTGGATCCGCAGACAGCATCGTTTTGTGAGATATTGGGCCTTGATCCGCTAATGATGGGGAACGAAGGCAAGTTTGTTGCCGTGATAGACGAGAAAGACGCGCATGAGGCGCTTCGCGTGCTGCGGGCATCTGCTAACGGACAAAATGCCGCTTTGATCGGTAAAATGGCTCAAGGCGGCGATGTAACGCTGATCACAAAGCTCGGCGGACGACGAAAAGTCGGGCCGTTGCGCGGGGAAGGTCTTCCTCGTATCTGTTAATAATCAGAGTTTCGCGTTGTTGGCTCAAACGGGAAAAGCTTAACGGTTTCTCCTCCGTGGAGAATGCAGTTCAAGTGGCTGCGTTTTCCGTCTACAAGCACGACGCGGGCTTCACTGAGAGGGAAACGGATATCCTGCAATATGTCGCACAGTTTTTTCTCGGCTGGTATTTCAAACTCAATTACATTTTTTCCTATGACTTTATCTAATCCGCTTTTTAACTTTAGTGTAATCATCACAAACCACCCCATTATAAAACATACTTTTTCGATTATAGCACATATAAATAAAATAGCTACTATTATTTTATTTATATGTGCATGGAGTGGTAATCCAAGAAGTTTTGACCATACCTCAAAATTAACTCATTACCTGCGTAAGATAATGCCCAAAATAGTCTTTAATAATTCTTTTTGGGGAGATAGTTTCATGAAAAAGAGAAAATCCCCAATCTCATCATCGATTTGCGGATAATTGGGGCCAAACCCCTTGCTGCACAACACATAAGTTTTCATATCTCATTAATGAACGTAAAACCTATTTCCACCAACAAAGGATATTCATCTTGTGAACATGCAAACAAGGTTTCGTTGCTCACAGCTCCGTGAGAGTTGTTGTGCCTGTGGTACAACGCCAATATATAAGCTAAATATTGTTACACTTATCATGTGAATCTGACGGGAGGCTGTATTTTATGCCTTTAATAAATCTATTGCAGTAAACGGCGATGTTGCGTATAATAAAGCATCATAAACATCTTTTCCTGTTTCTATATCAAACAGGGAGAGATTTTTTTTAGGAGCAAACGGTGAAAGCAAGAACATTCTATACAGAACTGGCTTATGTATTGGGTATCATTGCGCTGGCGCTGGGCACTGCGTTTATGGAAAGGGCCGATTTTGGTTTATCAATGGTAGTCGCCCCGGCGTATTTGGTCTATTTGAAACTGTCTCAAATTTGGAGTTTTGTGACGTTTGGTATGGCGGAGTATACGTTTCAGGCCTGCCTTCTTTTTGTTATGGTTTTACTGTTACGAAAATTCAAAATCTCTTACTTGTTCTCATTTGTGTCAGCAGTCATCTATGGGTTTGCGCTAGACGGCTGTATGGCAATGGTTGCGCTCATGCCAGCGGAGGGTGTCGTTTGGCGTGTGGTTTTTTATACCATTGGCTTGGTTTTATGTGCGGCCGGCGTTGCATTCATATTCAAAACCTATATATCGCCGGTTGTATATGAACTGTTTGTCAAAAAGGTGTCGGCTAAGACACGGCTCAGCATCAGTCAATTTAAGACCGTATACGATTGCGTGAGCTGCGTGGTAGCCATCGTTTTATCATTTCTGTTTTTCGGTCTATTTCATTTCGAGGGTGTCAAATGGGGCACTGTCATCTGTGCGATCGTTAACGGAAAGCTCATCGGCATGTTAAGCAATTGGATGGACAAACATCTAAATTTCAAGGACGCACTTGCTTTGCGAGGCTTTTTTGAGTGAATAATTTGGTGCAAACTTAAACATGGAGCTTCCATCAAGTAAAAGCATCTATGTGCAAAATAAAGCGAAAAAGCGTACTGTGCAAAATACAGAGTACGCTCATTAACAAGATAAAGCTTAAAAGGTTATCAGCGAAATTGAACCGTTTGGTTCTCCATACTGTCTATGATAGCCAGACTCTGTACGTTGTATCCGGCCTCACGGAGTTTGTCTCCGCCGCCCTGAAAACCTTTTTCGATGACGATACCTATACCCGCCACAGCAGCGCCGGCTTGTTCGCTAATGTCCAGCAGACCTCGCTGCGCTTTGCCGGTTGCCAGAATATCGTCTATAATGAGTATCCGGTCTTCGGATGTTAAATAGCGCTTTTCAAGAATGACAGTGTAGTCCTTGCCGCGTGTATAACTGGTGACGGTGGTCCTGTAAACGTCGCCGTCAATGTTTTTACTTTCGGATTTTTTAGCAAACACGATAGGAACATCGAAGTACTTTGCCGTAAGACAGGCTATAGCAATGCCGCTGGCTTCGATGGTGATAACCTTTGTGATCTTCTCTCCGTCAAATAAACGCCTGAATTCTTTGCCGATTTCATCCAGCAGCCTGATGTCAATCTGATGATTTAAGAAACCATCCACCTTAATAATGTGGTCATCCTTGATTCTGCCATCTTTGCGAATCCGTTCCTTTAAAAGCTCCATTGCAAAATCCCCGTATATATAAATTTTAAAATCGTATTTTTGTTATTATAACCGCAAAGTCCGAACTTTGGAATAACAAAATGATAAAAAGTTTAGGATTCTACCATAACATCATTTTACATGGTGATAAAAAGGTCGGATTTTCCAAAATGCAAAAAAGATTTGCAAAATCAACAATAAAAATGAAATGCAGCATTAAGAATTAACGGTGTATTCTTGTGTAGCAGCGAGGGTTTCATTCATTGCCAAGAGCAGCCTTCATGCAACATTTGAGACTATCGATAATGTGCCGGATTCCTATCTGCCGGTATGGACAATTTAGCCATGAGAATATTTAATATTCATGTAATATAGAAGTTGTTATGATAATTTACAGTTGTATAATATTAGAATATAGAGTAAACTAATGTTATAATAGATATTATAACCTAAATGTTTGCTTTAGCCATAAAAAAGGGAACAACCATTAGCTGTATAAAAAACTACTTCTTCGGAAAGTCATAGCTTCTTCAAAAGACCCCATCAGGAATATAAAATACAAATTGATTAATAAAACATATAACGTAAAGCATATAAAGTGTAAAATTGCTAGGGATGTATATACCGAATATTTAGCGACTCATTCTGTAAATTGATAAATCTTTATTCAAGATTATTAATTGAAATAAACTATATTATGGAAGAAGCTAATTATGCAGGATAAATTGATAGAACCTCTGGTATCTATAATAGTACCCGCATTAAATTCTGAAGCGTTTTTAGAACGATGTCTTGATAGTTTGGTTAATCAGACTTTTAGCGATCTTGAGATTCTAATTATTGATAACCATTCAACTGACACAACAGCAGATATTGCAAACGAATATGCGTCCAAGTACCCCGGAAAAGTCTTCGTTTATTCTACACATCAGCATGGGTCTCAAGCCTTAGGCAGGAACCTCGGAATAAAAGTTGCAAGAGGAAAATACATCGCCTGGTGTGACAGTGATGACTGTATGGAACTGCGGGCAGTAGAGTTAATGTATAACAAAGCAGTTGAAAACGATTATGATCTCGTTGTTTGTGATTTTTACAGACACGAAAATGGCAAGATAGATTTGAAGCGCCCAAGCAAAGAAGTTATTTCCGACCCGTCGATCTTAAATATAATTTTAGATGGCAAATATGCCCTTTGGAGCAAATTCATTAAAACTGAAGTTTATAGATTGGTTGGGGATATGCCTGTTGATACAACACATGATGATGTGACATATGTACCGATATTAATTCAAAATTGTTCTAAGCCGGCATATCTAGCGACTCCGGTTTATAACTGGATAGTTCGAGAAGGATCTGTATCACGCAGCGCAGCTGCAATGAAGAAGACACATATTAAAACTTATAGCTATCTATTAGAACACATAAAGCCAGAATTTCTGAATAGTATCGTTGTTAATATTGCTAGAATGACACGTTCTTATTATGATAGATTTTATGTCTATGGTGATATCCAAATAGAATATTACTTAAAATTCAGAGAAAAATACATTGTTAATAACCCCCAAGCCATAAAACATCCTGAAGTTAGAAAAATGGAAGACCTTATATTGATTTGTGCAAAAGAACCGATGGATAGTATTGTATATATTAATGGATTTAATAATTTAAATAATGATGAAAAAATCAAACTTTATGAAGAAAAAGCTTTTACTGATGGATGCAAGGTGGTTATATTAAATGAAACAACATGTGATATTGCTCAGTTCCCTTTAATTATCAGCAAATATAATTCTGGTGACTATCAATTTGTAGCTGAGTTTTTTGCAATTAAGCGTATATATGAAAATGGTGGCGTGTATTTAGCAGATTGTATACAGTTAAATTCAACCTTGAATTATTTGAAATATAATTCATCGTTTTTTTGTTATTTGGACAATAGCAATATTTCTCCATATATATTTGGGGGTGTTGCAAAAAACAGCGTTTTTAAAGATATATTGAATACATACTTTGATGCTGAGTTTAATAATAGTAGCACTTCTGAAAGAATAAAAAAAATACTTAAAGACTTATATAAAATACCGATAGAGAATGTTAATACTGTTAGAAAAAGAGATGTCTGGATATATCCGCCGGAAATGTTTGTCCTATGTAATCACAAAATGCATTATAAAAATATAGCTGAGCATAATTTCTCGAATATGACTAATTCCGAGGAGTATATCGTAGCTAAAAGGTCAACGGTTGCTGCAATCGGCACATCAAGAATACGTGGTCTCATTACAATAGCGGATAAATACACTGCGCTAAATGAAGAGTATACTTTGCTAAAAGAAAAATATACTTTGCTAAATGAAAGATATATTACCCTTAAAAACAAATATGCTGAGTTGAAAGAAGCAAACAATAAACAAACATGGCAAATGGAGAGAATAAAGAAATCAATCTCCTTTAAAATTGCAAGACTGATATTATTCCCGTGTAGAGTAATTAGAGATACTATGGGGAGGCTATCAAAAAAATGAATATTGTCATTTTAGCAGGTGGTTATGGGACAAGAATAAGTGAAGAAAGTCACCTCATCCCTAAACCCATGATAGAAATAGGTGGAGAACCAATTCTTTGGCATATCATGAAAACGTATTTTTTTATGGGTTTAATGAGTTTATTATTTGTTGCGGATATAAAGCAAATGTAATTAAAGATTTTTTTGCCAATTATTATTTAAGGCATTCAGATATCACTTTTGATTTATCTAAAGATAATGAAATGATGATACACAAAACATATACTGAGCCCTGGAAGATTACTATTGTCTGTTCGATATGTAAGCGGTGATGAAGAATCTACTTTTGAAATAACAGATTCTAATGATGTCGGCAGACTTGTAAATGTGTTAACTGAGGATACTGAATCAGGTAGTGGTAGCTGTGAGTTTAGCCAATTGGAGTTGTTATTTGAAGGTAAAGATAAAACTCTTGGAATTCATCCTGCTACTGATGGATGCAATATAGTTTTTTATAAAAAAACGATGACCAATATTATGTGATCAGTAGTGAAAATAAGAAAATTATGCTGGATATCCTGTATAAGTATGGAGTGCCACTTGATTATGATTATTTATATGAATACATGTATGAGGATTAATAGATAAATACACAAAAATTGGTGTAATCATTAACAGATAAATTAACTGTTTCTGTTCATTGAAGAAATTAACAAGTTTCACAGATTGCTGTTAATTGCGTAAGCTGATATCATTTTCATACGGTGTCAGTTTTCTCTTTAGGGATAAAAGCTGATGAATGTACGATATAACAAAAAATCCGAACCTTTCACCAACGAAGAAAAGGTTTCGGATTTGTTAATTGGCGGAGAGAGAGGGATTCGAACCCTCGGTACGCTTCCACGTACACACGATTTCCAGTCGTGCGCCTTAGACCAGCTCAGCCATCTCTCCGCGTCACGCGAATGCTATTTTAACATACACAATCAAAAATAACAACAAAATATTTCACATATTTTGCGGCAAAGAGCAGACAATATGAAATGAAGTTCTTTAGAAAGGTGAACAAGTATGCAGAAATTTAAATCGGGACAAAAAGCGCCTCAGAGCGGAGACTATAGGATCGTCGATGATAGAGGACAGGTTGTTAGAAGCGGTGTCACACTGGATAAAGGTGATTCGTTTCCGCCAACACCCGGTGCCAACCAGTATTTCGAAAAGGAATAAGCTAAAAGATCGGCCCAAGAAGCCGGTCTTTTTTATACGAGCCTTGTAAACTGTGGTATACTGGTGAAAAAACGGAGTGGCAGATGAGACACGAGTTACTTTCACCCGCGGGCGATATGAGGTCTGTGATACAAGCCGTGCAAAACGGCGCCGATGCTATTTATGTTGGCGGCAAAAGCTTCGGCGCGCGCGCCTTTGCACAAAACTTTTCATATGACGAACTCAAACAGGCAGCCGTATATGCACATACATATGGTGTTAAAATCTATGTCACCGTTAACACGCTTGTCTATGAAAACGAGACAGAGGGCTTTTTTAAGCATATCGAGCAGGTCTGTCGGGCAGGAGCGGATGCGCTTATCATGCAGGACGTGGGCATGATATCGCAGGTGCGCCGTCGTTTCCCTGATATTGCTGTTCATGCCAGTACACAGATGCACAACCATAACGATGCGGCGCTTTGCTTTGCCCAGAGCGTTGGCGCAGTGCGTGCTGTTCTGGCGCGGGAGATGAATCTGTCCCAAATTAAAAGCTTGCAATGTGATATTGAGAAAGAAGTGTTTATACATGGCGCCCTGTGTATATGTTATTCGGGTCAGTGCCTTTTCAGCGCACTGACAAACGGTCGCAGCGGAAACCGTGGCACTTGTGCGCAAAGCTGCCGTATGCGTTATAAGCTTTGTGACGATGAAGGCAAGGTCTATCATACAAAAGGTGAGTATCTGCTGAGTCCCAAGGATATCGGGCTGTTTGAGGATATCAAATCACTGATCGAAGCGGGTGTCGGATGCTTTAAGATTGAAGGCCGCATGAAATCTCCCGAATATGTGGGGCTCGTCACAAAGATATACAAAGAGCTGCTGAAAGCATATGAATCGGGCAATCCGATCGAAGCCGATGCGTCAGACACCGCTGACCTGCTCAAGCTCTTTAACCGAGGCTACTCGAAAGGTCACCTTCTTGACACCAAGGGCGAAGCGCTGATGAGCAAAGACCGTCCCAATCACCGAGGCACGCCGCTTGGGCGTGTCGTATCCGCCGGGCGTGGGCGCATTACGATTCAGCTGTCCGCACCGCTCCGACAGGGAGACGGCATCAAGTTTGAGCGCAGTGATGACGGATTCATATGCAACAAAGTCTACAAGAAGGGGCTTCTGGTGGCCTGTGCTCAAGCGGGAGATATCGTCGAGCTGGACGCAAAGGCGGCGACATCAGCGGGGGATACCGTTGTCAAAACGAGCGACAGCGCGCTGGCAGAAAGGCTTCAGGAAATCCAGCCACGCTGTGTTGGCATTACGGCACAGCTCACCGCCAAAAAAGGCGAACTGCTTCGTTTGGTATTCAGCGATACGGACGCGCATTCGGTGATAGCGGAAGGCGATACGGTAGCGCAAAGCCGTACACGCCCCACTGCAAAGGATGAACTTCAAAGCAGTATTTCCAAACTAGGTGATACGCCGTATAAGCTTTTGGAGATCGACATAGATGCAGACGAGGATATATTCATTGCGAAAAGTGCACTGAACGCGTTGCGGCGCGAAGCCGTACTCAAGATCACTGAAAAGCGAACATATATCGCGCCGTTGCGTATCTGCGATGAAGCCAGACCTGCGGTCAAATATCAAGAGAACACCTGTCAGCCGTTGTTGCACGTTTTGGTGCGCAATGGGGCTCAGTTTGAAGCGGTCAGAGACATCGTGACAGGCGATATCTATACCGGCGATGAAAAGCTGTATCTTGACAACAAGGCGGCCTATTCCAATATGCGGCTTAAAACTGACAGACTTGCAGAGAACACAAAACCATACGTAAAAGATCGCTTGCTGGTGACGGATCACGGCGGTTTGCATGTTTACCCGAAAAATAACGATGTTGTGCTTGACCACTCTGTTTACGCTGCAAACTCTTTTGCGGCAGCCGAGTTCGTTTCCAGGGGCGTGCGTCGTATCGCGCTTGCAGCTGAGATGGACGAAATGCAGACGCTGGATATGGTTAAGGCATATAAAACGGTAAACGGTCAAATGCCGCCGCTGGAAGCAATACTGTATGCGCGGCATGAGCTGATGGTGATGCGTCATTGTGTGCTGCGTGGGGCACTGGGGGAGAACTCCTGTAAGCTTTGCAAGAGGAAGAGGTTCTTTCTTAAAGACATCAAAGGCAGCTGTTTTCCGATCATTACAGACGAAAGCTGTAAGAGCCATATTTATCACGCTCGCCCAACATTGAAAGATGCTGCCGCTTATTCGGCGATGGGTATCCGCCATTTTCGCGTAGAGCTTTTTGACGAGGACGCGGAGCAAAGCGCAGTGCTGGTTAAAAGGTTCTTAAGCAAAATCTAGGAGATCGATGTGGAGATTATATATTCCTTTCCGCCGGTAGCAGACAGCCGCAGCCGCGTTCTGATTTTGGGTTCTATGCCCGGCAAAGAATCATTGCGAAAGCGCCAATATTACGGTCACGCGCAAAACGCGTTTTGGCCGCTTATGTGTGCGATGCTGGAAGAGCCTTATAATGAAGATTATGATTCCCGCCTTGATATGCTGCTGCGTCACGGTCTCGCGCTTTGGGACGTGATTCAAAGCTGCGAGCGTAAAAGCAGCCTCGACTCTGACATTAAAAACGCAGTTGTGAATGATTTTCATAACTTCTTTGCGAAGCACAATGCCATCCGGCACGTGTTTTTCAATGGGCAAATGGCGCACAATACGTTTGCGCGGCATGTGGGGTTTCATTTTGAAAACATCCAATTTACAAAGCTGGGTTCCACAAGCCCCGCCCACGCTATTAAGTTTGAAAAGCGCCTAAAGGATTGGCAACAGATACTCACTATTTTACGGGAGGAAGACGAATGACAAGCTTTGATGACCTTTATAAATTGGCTGTGGATGCTGCCGTGCATGACGATATTGATGCGCTGACAGCTTTGCCTGATTATGATACGCATTCGCTGGATTGTCTTTTAAACCCGCGTGCTTACCCGCCCGTGATAAGGCTCGGCCCCTGTAATTGTGACGAAGGCAAATGCACGAGCGTTTGCTTTTATAAAGCCATCACACACGATAAAGACGGCAATATCGAGATTTCCGATCAGGATTGCGTGGGCTGCGGTGATTGCATTATCGCCTGTGACGCGCACAACCTAACGGAAATCAAAGAGGTTGTGCCCATATTTGAGATGATCAATAGTGCAGTACCCGTTTACGCACTTATCGCGCCCGCGTATTTAAGCCAGTTTGGCCCCGACATGACGCCGGGGCGGCTGCGCAGTGCTTTCAAACAGCTTGGTTTTGCAGGGCTTATCGAGGTGGCACTTTTTGCCGATATTCTCACACTCAAGGAAGCGCTGGAATTCGATGCAGCGGTCACGCGAGAGGAGGATTTCGTGCTCACAAGCTGCTGCTGCCCGATGTGGATCGGTATGATCGAAAAGGTCTATTCGCGTCTTGTGCCGCACATGCCGCCGTCCGTATCGCCCATGGTGGCAAGCGGCCGCGCCGTCAAGCAGCTGCACCCCGAAGCCAAGACGGTGTTTATTGGGCCGTGCATCGCTAAAAAGGCGGAATCCCGACAGAAGGATATCGCTGACGCGGTGGATTATGTGCTGACATTTAAAGAAATGGCGGATATCTTTGACGCGGCGGGGGTTGACCCGAAAAAGCTCGAAGAAGATTTAAGGGATCATTCGTCCGCGGCAGGCCGTATCTATGCACGCACGGGCGGTGTAAGCGAGGCTGTCGCCGCGACGGTAGAGCGCATTGCCCCCGACAGAAAGCTGCCGCTCAAGGCAAAGCAGGGCAACGGTGTACCTGAATGTAAAGCGCTGCTTAAAGCCATCATGGAAGGGGCTGCGGATGCTAACTTCCTCGAAGGTATGGGTTGTGTGGGCGGTTGTGTGGGCGGGCCGCGCGCGCTCATAGACAGAAAAGAGGGAGCGAAAAACGTGGATGCCTACGCCGGGCTTGCTGCCAACAAAACACCCGTGGATAATCCGTTTGTGCTGGATATGCTGCAGCGTCTGGGGTTTGACAGTACGGAAAGCCTTTTAAAGCCCGGTAATATATTCACGCGCAACTTTGACAATCATGATTAATACGCTTTGATTTTTTTACCGGTTATTCAAAGCATCTAGCGGCTGATAATATGCCGCTTTTTTGCCTCTTAAAGAATACCTCATAGATTTCCAAGTTGGTCTAGAGCTAATGATAAAATAATGCGTATAGCATACGATGGATCTAATGAAAAAATTCAAGAAAACAATAATATCAGATGATGAGTAATTGATCGTTTTTCAAACCGTTTACGTTAGCACAGCAATTTTAAAATATAAGATTTATCCATCCCAAAAGTTTACATGGTTTGCAGCTGTTTGCGGCAGACTATTATCAGACTATCATTTTGGGAGGGTTACTTGTGAAAGACATTTCCTTATGGACGGATACAGCGGAGCGTCCTGAATTTTCGTCAATGAAGGAATCTCACGATTTTGAAACCGTTGTTGTGGGCGCTGGGCTTACGGGCATCACAACGGCGCTGCTGCTGGCTCGGGCGGGTGTGAAGGTTGCAGTCATCGAGGCGGATACGGTGGGCAGCGGCACAAGCGGAGGCACCACTGCAAAAGTAACGGTACAGCACGGTATAAAGCTTTGCTATCTGGCTGATGAGAAAGCGAATGCCTATATGAAAGCCAATGAAGCGGGGATGAAACGCATCACGTCTTTTATTGACGAGCTAAAAATAGACTGCGATTTTGAGAAAACATCGGCCTATGTTTTTGCACGCAGCGACCCGGAAGTCGAGGAACTGGAAAAAGAGCTGCGGGCATATGAAAGGCTTGGTGTGCCGGGGCATATGGTTTCTGAAACACAGCTGCCGTTTGATATACGCTGTGCGCTTGTGATGGAAGATCAGGCTCAGTTTCACCCGCTCAAATATCTATATGGGCTGACTCAGGAACTGACGCGTCTGGGTGTACCTGTTTGGGAGAAGACGCGTGCACTGTCGCTGGAAAGAGACGACTCTCACGTGACGGTCGTCACAGAGCATGGTACGATCAGGGCAGAATCGGCCGTTCTGGCGACTGGCTATCCGCTTGTGGAATATCCGGGGCTTTTTTTCTTAAGACTGCACCAGTCGCGCTCTTATCTTTTGGCCGCCGAAGCGGACGCGCCCGACGGCATGTACATTAATGCCGGAACACCGGTGAATACGCTGCGGTCATGTACCCTAGGTGGGCGACGTTGGCTCCTGATCGGCGGCTTTGGTCATAGGACGGCGAAAGAGGATCAGGTGGATACAGGGCTTGCTCCGTCTGTCGAATTCTTAAATTCTGCGTTTCCCGGCGTAAATCCGAGCTACGGCTGGTCTGCTCAGGATATCATGACCATTGACAATCTGCCGTATATAGGCTCGCTGTATAAAGACGGCCCCGGGGTTTACGTGGCGACCGGCTTTGCCAAATGGGGCATGACAAACAGCGCCGCGGCCTCCATGATGATTACCGATGAGATGACGGGTTCTCATATGATTGATCGTGGAATCAGACAGGTTTTCAGTCCGCTTCGCGTGGCACCTGGCGCTTCCGCGAAAGGTCTGCTTACGCAGGCAGGCGAAGTCATCCGAGAGTTTACAGCCGGCTATATCCGTATACCGGAAGGCAGTTTCGATGAATTAGAGCCGGATGAGGGTGCTGTGCTGCGTATCGAAGGCGAGGCTTTGGCTGTCTATAAAGATAAGGACGGCCATACCAGCGCATTTAAAGCACATTGCACGCACCTAGGCTGTCCGCTTGAATATAATGAAGATGAAAAAACATTTGACTGTCCTTGTCACGGCTCGCGTTTTTCTATGACAGGCGAGATCGTGGATGGCCCCGCAAAAAAGCCGCTTGAGCGTATGGATGAGGAGCTTTCTGAATGAGCCACCGCTTGCTGCCCTTTTCTCCGGCGCGTTATCACGGCAAGCCGTCCAGCCGTCCGTATTTTGAAGGCTGGTATTTCAAGCAGTCATCAAATAATGACGCTTTTGCCGTGATACCGGGTGTATTTCGCAGCGCCGACGCAAGAGGGGACACTGCGTTTATACAGGTCATTTTTGGCACGCCGCCCCAAAGCTTCTTTGTGCCCTATCCGCCCAATGATTTTTCCTGCCATCCGCGACGTTTTGAACTGCGCATAGGTGGCTGCCTGTTTACTATGAATGCAGTAAAGCTGGACTTGCCACAGATCGGCCTTGCCGCAGAATTTGACTACCGCAATCATGTTCCGATAAAAAGGGGGCCGTTTTCCCCCTCCATCATGGGGCCATTTTCTTATCTGCCGGCGATGCAGTGCAACCATGGCGTTTTGAGCCTGTGGCAAAGTGTCAGCGGCGAGGTACGTTTTGGTGAGCAGCTGATGACGTTTGACAATGCGGACGGATATATGGAGAAGGATTGGGGGGAGTCTTTTCCGGAAAGCTGGATATGGATGCAGTGCGGTAATGAGGAAGCGGCGTTGATGTGCGCGGTGGCCAGTATACCGTTTAGAAAATTTTCATTTATAGGTGTCATCTGCGCACTAAACGTGATGGGCCATGAATACCGCTTTGCTACCTATAACGGCGCGCATGTGCTGGCAATCAACCGCGAAAATAAAAATGTGACGGTAGAGGTGGGTCGCGGAAAGTACAGACTGTGCATCATTGCCCGCAATACGCAGTTTGGCACTCTCAAAGCGCCCACAAAAACGGGCATGGACAGAGAGATAGAAGAAAGCCTGTCAGCCGTTTTTGATGTGTCGTTGTGTCATGGTACGCAGACGCTGTTTTCCGGGCATTTTAATTGTGGCGGGCTGGAAATGCTAAATCCCGAAAGACTATATGAAAAAAATAAGAGAAGGTAGATGAACAACGCTACTCTTTACTTGCTAAGTTTTAATAAAAAACTCAAAATATGCGGCTGGTCATGATCGTCTTCAATAAGTTCATCACATTCAATTATACTAAAATTATACTTACAGAAGCAGTTAATATATTGACTAAGGGTTCTATGGAAATATATAAAATCAATATTATATGAACCATGGCTCTTGGTTGAAAATGGGATGGTATACTCACTGTCTGTTTCGTATCTAAAACCTGTGTTGGCTATATTTTTAAGAGGCCAAAAGCATGGATGAGGTATTAGTATAAGTAAATAGCCGCCAGACAAAAGAAGGCTACGAATCTTGTTAAAAAAAACCTCTAAATCAGGCATGCTATGTAGTGCCATGACGGCCAGACATAAGTCAAAATTCTGGGAACTATTAAAGAAAGCAATATCCTCATTAGAGAACTTTATTTGGGGATAGTTCTGTCTGCAAAAGCCAATAGAATTTCCCGAGATATCCACGCCAACGATATGATTATAACGTGAGGCTATTATGTTGGTTAAATATCCGCATCCGCATCCGACATCAATAATCGATGAATCTGAATTCAGATACTTAGACAGTTTATTTATGACATGGGGAATTATAATATCGTTATAGGTCTTGTCAATAATAATGTCTTGTGATCTTAATGGTACAATATGATCCCAGGTTTCAGCAATCATTTTAAATTTGTTCATATTAAATCTTTCTTATTATAACTTATTAATTAAATCCTGAATCAATGTTGATGTATAAGTATCGTGTCTTTCTTGAAATGCGATATTTTCCTTAGAGTCCTTTGCTTTATCTCTTACTATGATGGAATACTTTAAAAAACTCTCTAAAATTGAAAAGCTATGTGTTTGTGCAATCGAATTTTTAATTTTATGAACTCTAGCCCCGCTCATTTGCAAACGATAAGCATATTTACAATCGGCTTCAATGTATATATCCAACAACCCTTCATGCGCTTTTTTCTCTAAAGCATAGTAAATGTCGTCATGACCGATCCATTCAAGGTCTTTACACACGATGCTAAGCCTCCCTTGTTTAGAATACCATTTGCTGAAGAATTTATTAAAAGCAGGGCTGCCAAGTTTAAATGTATGATTTGACCTTTTGAATATTTCTATAAAAGACAAAATTAATAATGCAAAAGCTAATAAGGGTAATAAGATACATGTTATATCTCTTGTGATCGGTGACTGAGTAAAAAAACCAGAGAGATCAGATTGATTAGCTATGCTAATTATGGTTAAACTGGTAACAATAAATCCTAATAATATATTAATGACAAGCGTGGCGCGGTTAAGCTTAGTCATGAATCATATCCCAATCTTTAATTAAATCGTAAATCTCGGGTATCACAAAGAGAGATTTTTTTGAGGTTTTCATTTTGACAGCATTTATTAATTTTGAGCAATCGGATAGTTCCTCAGCTTTCCCCGTTTTATCAAATAGAACGATACAATTGCTGATTGTATCATTTGTAATATAAGGATTATTATAAGCTTCAGCTTCAATTTTATCTTCAAACCAGTAATATTGGGGTTCAAAATTATTATCTTCATAACATTTATATATTTTTGTTAGGTCTTTTGCTGAAAGACTTTCAATTGAGATTTGTTTACAAACTTTACGCATTAGAAATCGACTCGCAAGGTCAGATAGTATTGCATCTTTATCTAACTCCCATTTTTTAATATGAATTCTCAACTCGCTGTCATCAAAAGTAATGAATTCATTATAGGCCATTTTATAATTATCTTCATTAACATTCAGCATCGTTTTTAGTGATTCGTCTAAATATACCTTTTCACCTTGTTGGTTTAAATGTAATACTCGGGCAATGATATTTTTAAACAGTAATTCAAAATATCGGGTTGTTTTATGAAGATATACATTTTCATACATGTAAAATCTGGCCATGATAAAATCTTCAGCTATGCCCATACCTTTAAATTTGTCTAAGCCAATTTCGAAACATGGCTGTCCATTTTTACTCCAAAAGCCGACCTTAACAACGTTGAGAATCCATTCTATATCGAAATTACCATACTTAGCACCTGTCATCAAAGAATCACGAAGTAAATAATCAATTCTATCAACATCAAACTGGCTTGCTAATAACTTAAACAAGGCACTCTGATACTTATTATTCTTCTCATTAATTGTTTTCCCATTAATCAAATTAGAAATTTTATTGGCAAAGCCCGTTTCATAATCTTCAAGCAACCTATAGATTGAACTATCTGGATAAGTTAAAATGAGTTCAGTCCATTTTTCATGTTTTATATGCGTAATACGCTCAAAAGCATGTGAAAATGCTGTATGACCAATATCATGCAGAAGCGCTGCTAATATGATTAAATTGCGGTTTTCAAAAATATAATCTATTCCCTTAAGTATGTTTGGGTCTTCATAATAGATCTTAAGACTGAGGATTTTTAAAATAAATCTTTTGGCTAAGTAAGCTGCTCCGAGTGAATGTTCAAATCGTGTGTGCTGTGCTCCCGGATATGTTAAGTAAGTTAATCCTAATTGCTTTATGTGTTTTAGCCTTTGAAACTCTTTTGTATCAATTAATTGGATGATTAATGTGTTGAGGTTTTCAACATCTAAGCTTAAGTCAATAACATTGTGTAAAGGATCTCTGAATATTTTCATGAAATCACCTTATATATATAATAATTAAATTTTAACATATAACTAGTTGTAATAGCAATATGTGTATAGCCAAAAATGTAATTAAAAGCGGCATATAGATTAAAGTGGAGAATTATCCAATGTAATGGGATGGCTTTTGCTTATCAAAAAGCTTGCCTGCAAGCACATTGAGGGCTATAATCATATTGTTAGATAACTGTCTAATTAGTTCAACGCAAGAGGTGATAACGTGCCGAGCGTGATATACGATAAGTTGGATCCCCTGTTTGAAACCATGGGCCTCATATATTTCAGCCGTAATCTTGATGAAGCCCGAAAAGAGACCGTGAGCTCATTGGATGAACTGGGCCTGGACGGAGATAAGTTTTATGCAGCGCATTTTACCGTTTTTGAGGAATATGTGCAGGGTTTTCAAAAACACTATAAACCGGGCGATAACGATGCGCTCTTTTTTGACGGTATTGAGATCGGATTATTGCTGTTGTTTATGTGTTTGCTGCTTGAGAACAGAGAGCAAATCGACTCTGTCGATCAGTTTAAAGACAGCGAAATCAATAAAGAGATCATCGATTTCTGCGGTGATCTATACGATTTTAAACCTGAAAAAAATGCAAAAGGGCTGGATGAGATACTGGCCTTTATTGAGAAATGCTCTTTAACGGAATGCGAAAAATGGAAGCTGCTTCAGATCATGAAAAGCCCGAAGATTTATATGAAGCAGCTTGCAGCCACAATCAGCGCCAATATACCCGCGTTTGAAAAAGCGCAGGATAAAGTGCAAGCACCGCTTAAAAAGCTCATCGCGCAGTATTTAGACATCGTCAAAAACGGTGACAAAGAATTGTTTGGCAGGCTGAAAGGGTCGCTTTCAAAAACGGCAGACGTTTACCCGACGCTCGCCTTTTCGATCTCGCAGCTTATGTTCCAAGACAGCTGTTATTATGGACTGTTAAGCACCTTGCTGGTCAGCCAGAACGGCCCCGATCAGGGGATGCTGCTGCGGTGCTTAAAAGCGCTAAGCGATGGCAGCCGGCTTGAGATTCTTCGCTCGCTTAAGCAAAAGCCCAAATATAACCTCGAGATCGCGGAGCAGCTGGGGCTGACCGCCGCCACCATGTCTCACCATATGGGCGTGCTGCTCACATGCGGCTTTGTGAGCGTAAGCAAGCAGGAATCAAAGGTGTATTATCATATTGAAGAGCAGGCTGTTCGCCGCTTCATTGAATCGATCGAGCAAATATTGATTTAAACTACCGCTAAACTTAAGCCCTTCCATCGGAGGGTTTATTTTATTTATATCAAATATGATTGACAATAATCTAATAATATAATATCATGATAGGCGTAGAGATTAGATAGGTATCTAATATAAAGGAGCCTAATATGGGTAAAATATTAAAAGAGTATAAACTGCTTTTCATTATGACAGTGCTGCTGAGCGCGGCAGTATCCGCGGCATATGTATTTATCGCGCTGATACTCCAGCAAGTCACAGATACCGCTGTGAGTGGCGATATGGACGCATTCCGCCAAGTTGTGATTATGTCCGTCGTGTATCTTTTGGGTTTGGGCATCGTCAGCTTTATTTACACGATGCTCAGTAAGTTGCTCGTCTGCCGCGTCGTACGGCTTTTGAGGAGCCGCGTTTTTGGCGGCATACTGCGGCGCAACACACAGGATTTTTTGAGCGTCAACACCGCGGATTATATGTCCGCCGTGACAAACGATATCAAGCTCATCGAGGACAACGGCATACAGCCGCTGCTTCTTATCGTGCAGAATGCGGTCATGTTCATAACCGCTGTGGCCGTTCTGTTCACCATCAACGTGATGATCGGCTTATGCCTGATCGGCTGTTTGGTGCTGATGTTCACCGTGCCCGCTCTGTTTGGCAAGGCTTTAGCGCGAAGGCAGGATACGTTGTCAAAAAAGCTATCTGCTTTTACAGTCAAAGTCAAAGATATACTATCGGGCTATGAGGTCATCAAGGCATACGGTATGGACGATCATGTGCGCTCGGATTATGAAACACAAAACGCCGAGACGTCGGGGGCGAAATTCCGTGCCGACCGATTGACCGCCGTAAATGAGAGCGTTTCCGAGGTGCTCGCCTATATCACGGTGTTTTCGGGCTTTTTCATCGGCGCTTACTTCATTTTGCAGGGCAGCATATCGGCGGGCATACTGCTGGCGCTTATACAGCTGAGCAGTTCGTTTGTTAATCCTCTGATGCTGATTATGGACGGCATGCCCAAAGTACAGAGCATTAAGCCTGTGATGGGCCGGCTCGACGAAATTATGAACTATCGGGATACCGCGTTTACAGGCACTCAAGAGCCCGTATTCGAAAAGAATATCCATATCAGCAACGTAACATTCTCGTATGACGAAAACAGAACGGTGATGGACAACGTATCTTTGGAACTGCAAAAAAATAAAAAGTATGCGGTGGTGGGGCAGAGCGGTTCGGGCAAATCGACAATGATACGTCTGCTGACCGGCACATACGCGGGATTTGACGGGGATATCTGTTACGACGGCCAAAGCCTTCGGATACTGGATATTCAAAAGCTGCGCAGCATGATTTCAGTGATTCATCAGAACGTCTATATGTTCAGCGGAAGTATTCGGGATAATATCTGTTTGCATAAGCCCTTTTCGGCAGCTGAGCTTGAAGAAGCGCTTGAACTCAGCGGTGTGAATCTGTTTCTTGGGTCTATGCCTGACGGTCTTGACTCCTTTGTCGGAGAAAACGGCAACAATCTCTCGGGCGGCCAGCGGCAGCGTATTGCCGTGGCACGTGCGCTTATACAAAAAACGCCCATACTCATTCTCGACGAAGGAACAGCAGCCATCGACATGCAAACGGCCTATTCCATTGAAAGCAGTCTTTTGGGACTTGATGATCTGACGCTTATCACCGTCACACACAACTTAAATCCCGAACTGCTTCATCAATATGACCGTATCATATTGATGAAGGATGGCAGAATCAGCGAAATGGGTACTTTTGACGAGCTGCTCACACGTGACGGGGAATTTAGCAGCTTCTCTCAACTGCCGGATACCGAAAAAGCAACGGCTTAAAA
>JAEZKQ010000005.1 GCA_023436115.1 Bacillota bacterium
TATCATTACCACCCTTTACAGCATAGCTTCCACATCCATTTCGTATGTGCCAGACTATGTTCTTTGTTTGCCATTAAGTCACCTTTCCTTTCTTTGTATAGAGGCTTGAACATCTCTATACTAACGGCAAGGTGACTTTTTGTATAACTCATATCGCTCACCCGCATAGCGGGTGGTTTTTTATTTCGCATGGCTCATTTCTCTTTTGAGAAACTCGCTTCATGCTCAACAGGCTAAAGCCCATAATCACAAAAAAGCGGGCTTTGATACCCGCTTTTTTGATTCTTATTTTTGCTCCGTTTCCAGACGTTTAAGTACCTTTTTAACCATCTCAGAAATCTGGTCGCGCGCTTTACGGTATTCCTCAACAGGCTCGCGGTATGGATCCATCACATCAAAGCCGCTTTCTCCCGGATAACCGTCCACACCCGATGCAAACCCTATCAGCGTGTGCATCTTATCTTCTTGGTCAGGTGCCATTGCTTCCATTTCCTCAATATGCTTGGCTTCCATCGCAAGTATAATATCGGCCCAATGCGCAAGTTCCCTGTCAAATTGCTGCGCCTTGTGCTTCTCAATATCAAGCCCAACCTCGGCCATCACCTCAATTGCCTCAGGCGACGCTGGCGTCCCCTCACAGGCAAACGTACCGGCCGATTGAAACGACATGTCTTTTAAGTGCGTACTTCGGCCTGCAGCATCGTCCGCCAGTTCCTCTGCCATGGGGCTTCTGCATGTATTGCCCGTACACACAAAAAGAACGTTCATTGCTTTTATCTCCTCCTATACTTTTACAATATTATACGCTGCCGCCTTATAAACCCTGTTCATCACAGCAAATCCGATACCGATTTTGGGAACGGCCTCAAAATAAATTTTCGAGTAACCTTCCAGATCAGCACTGCGAAGCAGCGCGTATATATTTTTCGCGGTTTCTTCCGCGCCTTGTACACTTCCGGTTACCGCCACATCACGCCGTCCGTAGTATTTTTTGTTTTCCCTCGCGGCTAATATGAGCGGTTTTTCACCTTTTTTTAAATCTTTGTCATATAAATATTTAATAGCTTCGCATACCGATGCACTCTGGCCCTCCACGACGGTCATATCGGCGTTCGGAGCATAATGGCGGTATTTCATTCCCGGAGCCGCAGGTTTATCACCCTCATACGGCTCAAATGCGCGTGCGCATTCCACCTCACCTATGGTTTCCCTGAGCATCTCTTGTGTCACGGCGCCGGGTCTTAATATCACCGGTACATCGCGCGTCAAATCAATCACGGTGGATTCAAGGCCGATACGGCATTCGCCGGCATCCAGTATCAGCAGACTCTCACCGAAATCCTGCGCCACATGCTGCGCCGTCGTCGGGCTCGGGCTGCCGGATTTATTCGCGCTCGGAGCCGCAATAGGCACACCGCATGCCGAGATCAGGCTCAGCGCAGCGTCACAGTCGGGCATGCGCAGCGCCAGCGTGTTAAGCCCCGCGCTCACCGCAGCGGGAACAACACTTTTGCTCTTAACCACCATCGTCAGCGGACCCGGCCAGAAGACCGAGGCCAGCTTTTCAGCCCGTTCATCCAATTCACCCAGCTTACGTGCCATGAGCACACCGTCAACATGGACGATCAGCGGATTATCCTGCGGCCTTCCTTTCAGCGCAAATATGTCTGAAACAGCTTGCTCGTTGAGCGCGCTGGCAGCAAGTCCGTATACCGTCTCCGTCGGCATCCCCACCAGACCGCCGCCCAAAATCGTCTGAGCTGCTTTTTCTATATGATTGTGATAGCCTTCTTTTATATCTATTATCATCTGATTGTATATTTTACATCGGAAATACCAAAAAATCAATTGCAACGGCTAAAACCCGCATGTCATACGCACAAAAAGACGATTTGTTGGCATGACACTTAAGCCCCACGGGCGTTTTATCAGCCGGCGTTACTTTAGCGTAATCATTGCATACCCATCCGTGTTTTTCTTGTCCGTATCAATCTGCACATCGATACGCGACGTGCCAAAAACTTTGAGTTTGATTCTTAAATCTTTTTTTGAACCTGTCCTTATTATAAAGTTTTCATCGGTTCCCGCATTGCTTTTAACGCGCACTTTAAAATCCGTATCCAACGGTTTGTCTACGATCACGGATGCATCGATTGACCCGATAGGCGTAAACTTGCTATATGAGTAATTCGCTCGGCCATTTTCATCCAGCTTAAAATCAAAGCAAATCGTCTGGCTCATGAATTAACCTCCATACATAGATATCAATGACACTATATGCTATCATATGCCCCGATAATCGTCCTTTTCATCTGGTAAACTAGCCCGTCACTGTTTCAAGCGCAATACGTCCGACAGCGCCGCATTTGTCCCCGACAATGGCCATCGCTCCCGTTACGCCGGAAATCGACATAATCGTCTCAAGCGCGTTCTCAATATCATGAGCACTTTTTACTTCATTACCCAAGCGTGTGGCACATGCATCAGCAAGACACGCATCCGCCGCCACCACGACCGCCGCATCCGCTTGTCCAAAGCTTAAGGAAGGCCCCACCGTGCCCGAAGACGTGCAAATTGACATGGGCATTTCCCGGGAATCCACCACAACGCCAATTTTCATGCTGAGCGGGCTCTTCCCCGCATACACAGCCACTGTTTTGGGTTTATCCGTCTTAATAAATATGTCACCGCCGTTTTCGACGATGACCTGTTTTGAATTCTTTAACAATATTGATCCTACATAGGCCGCAAACGCACCGGCAACCGCAGCCATCGGCCCTACATTCGCCGCTTTGCCCGCAAGGCACATCGCTCTTACAACAGCAGGAGCATCCTCTGCCGGTTCAACCGGAACAATGCTTTCCGAAAAAACCGGATGTGCCAAAATATAAGCATCAAGCTGTGTCCGAAGTGTCACAATGGCGTCAGCCGCTTCTTTCTCATACGGTAGATCAGCGCAAATAAAAAGCTCGGTCTGCTTATGCTGTACACACCAGCTATGCATTTCCGCGGCGATCATGCGCCGATATTCATCCCTGTTAGAATAGTCAGGAAATGGCATCGTCAAAACTTTTTATGGCGCGCGCAGGGCAGGCATGGATGCAGTGTCCGCAAAGCAGGCATTTATCCATCGTAAACTCCAACTCCCATGTGTTCTTATTCATCACCAGCGCACCCGAGGGGCAGACAGACGTACAGGCACCGCAATGCATGCATTTCTCCTCGTAACGGATAACACTGTCGATATACTGCTTGACCTCGATGCCTTCTTTTTCTAAGTACGCAAGGCATTCGCTGATACTGTCTTCATCGCCGGATACTTCAAGCATGATATTGCCCGTTTTTCCCGGAGAAATATAAGCCCTGAGTATATTAAACGTTAAGCCATAGCGCACCAGATTTGTGACAATCGGCTTGTCTGTCTTTTCAGGCGGGAACGTCAGGCCGATCTTAAGTTGTTTATTTCCCATTTTACCTGTCCCCCTCTGATTTTAATCCGTTAAGGCTTTCCCTATGCGGCAACATCGCGGCCGGCTGCGTCATCACGAAAGACCCGTCCAAAAGCTTAGACTTTAGCTCGTTGGCTATGAGGCGCGCTTTGTACAAGCTCGAAAGCGGCGCTGTGCGTATCTTTTTGCCGTTTATCTCAACTTCACCCGAGCGCAACTGGGCATATGAGACAAGCTTTAATGTTTCACGAGAACGTGTGCTCGTACCGTAATCATACACATATGTATAGAGCTTCTCATTGGGCATCGCGAGATCCGCCATCATGTCTTCGTCCAGCACAGGCAGCGGTACGCCAATCCCCACATACAGCGACGCTCCATAACCGTCAAATGTGGCCGCTTTGATATACTCGCTCTTCATTCCCTTCATATCGCCCATCACTGACAATGTGTAACCCGCATAGTGCATATCGCCGTTGGGCAGCTGCGCAGCTTTGTTGACGGCCTGCGTTCCTTCAAAAACCACGTATCCTTCGCCGCCGCACAGCAGTATACGCGTTCCGATACCAATGGTACGCAGCTTCGGGTCTTTCAGCAGTGGCGAAAGCTCACCCGCCGTCGTGTAGGTGATGTTGCCCATACCCGGCAGCAGTGTCCCCATATATGTACGTTTGGTCTTCTTGGTCGTGTTGGTCGCCGCTGAATAATTCTGATAAGCGTTTCTCGGGTTAAAAAGATAAGCCTGATTCAAATCAGACAGTTTAATCTTTGTTTGTATCTGCTTGCGCGTGTAGCAGTCGGTTCCGGGAGAGCTTGCACAAAGCTCGATTTCCTTGCCCGCGATCAGATCTTCGATGACATGAGCGCCGCCGTATTCAATACCTGTGTTTTTTCCGGGCTGAGTGGCTCCAATGAAAGTATCCACAGCCGCAAGGCCGCCGTACGCTTCCACGCCATTGAGCGTAATTTCCGCCATACGAATGGGCGGCTCACTGTGTCCGAAATTTAAAATTGCGCCCGACGAACACATTGCACCGAAAGTGGCCGCTGTGACGACGTCTATCTTCTTTGCGCATTTGGCTATGCCCTGCTCCTTAGCCATTTTCACGGCTTCCTCGGCGGTAAAAACCACAGCCTTGCCTTTTGCTAGCTTTTCATTTATCTCTTGTATCGTCTTTGACACTTTTGCCTCCCACTGCGCCACAAGGCCCCTATATAAATTTAATAATAAATAATTTTACTACTTTATATATGAATTCACAACCGCAATTTTATCCATATGGGACAGCCAGTTAACAGGAACCAGAGCAGAATGCAGCTCATTATTAACACGCGAACCATCCTGTTCCCCTGTATCTGGTTGATTTTTTTGATATTTGGTTATAAAATATCATTGCTTCAGTAAAAATATTGAAGGAGTGTCATATCGTGAATTTTGACGATTATAAACCGGTCATGTCCCATATTCAACCCTCACGGCCTGAAGATCGTTTACCCGATGAAGAGAATGCGGAATATTTTCATGGCGTAAACAACGGCAGTGCAAAATCTGTGGCAAAAAAAATCTATCACCAAATCCAAATCGTTGAAAGAGATACGGATTATTTCGAAGAAGTCGGTATCATGCTTTTTCAACACGGACAGAAGTTTGAGTTTTCAGTCAGTCAAGTTGGCTACCATGATCCTTGTCTTATTTGCTTTACCGGATATATGAATAACGATTCTCCTATTAAGCTTGTTCAACATGTCAGCCAGTTGAATTTCATTGTCTTCAAAATAAAGCGAACACAACCCAATGCCCCCAAGCAAGCAATTAAATTCGGACAGATATAGTCACCTGTTCAAGAGCTTAATATCCCAACGTCTTTATACAATTGAATGTCAAAATTGACACTCGAGCTCTTTACTCTGTTGCTTTTGACCCTCCCTCGCGCTATAATGACGTGAATAATTTAGAAGAGGTACCTATGAAGCTTGGAATCGTCGGGCTGCCCAATGTTGGTAAATCATCTCTTTTCAATGCTTTAACCGGCGCGGGCGCGGCCAGTGAAAACTACCCATTTTGCACAATAGACCCCAACGTCGGTGTCGTATCGGTCCCCGATGCGCGCATGGATTTTCTGGCGGAATTATACCATCCGGCCAAGTTTACCCCTGCCGTGATCGAGTTTGTGGATATCGCAGGTCTGGTGAAAGGTGCCAGCCGCGGCGAAGGGCTGGGGAATAAATTTTTAGCGCATATCCGTGAAGTGGATGCGATACTGCATGTGGTACGCTGTTTTGAAGACAGCAATGTGGTGCATGTCGACGGCAGCATCGGCAGCGCCAGAGACGCAGAAACGATCAACTTTGAGCTGATTTTTGCAGATATTGAAACAGTAGAAAAACGGCTTTCACGTTCCGAGAAGATGATAAAAACGGGCGATAAAAAATATGTTTTTGAAACCGATACACTGCGGCTTGTCAAAGAGAATCTGGAAAAGGGTATATTTGTCGCAGGAATGGAATTGGACGAAGCCCAGCGGGCATTAATCGGCGAGCTGTTCCTGCTTACCGACAAACCCGTGCTCTATGCGGCCAACATATCCGAGGAAGACGCATCCAGCGCTGACCCGTACACGCTGCCCCAGGTGGCGGCACTGATTGATCTCGCTAAAACGCAAGGCGCTCAGGTCATGGTGGTATGCGCCAAGCTGGAAGAAGAGCTGTCAACACTGCCCCAAAACGAGCGCGACATGTTCCTCGCCGAAATGGGCATCAAACAAAGCGGCCTTGACGCACTGGTGCAGAAAAGCTATGCGCTTTTGAATCTGATCAGCTACTTAACCGCCGGAGAAAAGGAAGTGCGCGCCTGGACAATTCGTCGCGGCACCAAAGCGCCCGGTGCAGCCGGTAAGATACACAGCGATTTTGAGCGCGGCTTCATTCGCGCCGAAATCGTCGCGTTTGATGACTTGAAAGCCTGCGGAGATATGGCCACGGCGCGTGCGCGCGGTCTCGTTCGACAGGAAGGCAAGGAATATGTGATGCAGGACGGCGATGTGACGCTGTTTAAGTTCAACGTTTAAAGGAGCATACAAAAAGCCGGTGCCGTTCACTTAAAACGCACCGGCTTTCTTTTATCTTTTATCTTTTAATCTTTTCCGGTTCGCCCACGGTTTCGTCCGGAGTTAACGTGACGCTTTTCATGATCTGGGGCGTTTGGGGCCTGTCGGACGCATCAGTGGGTGTCGCCGCAATGGCGTCTACCACATCCATACCCTCAACAACACGGCCAAACGCCGCATACTGCCCGTCTAAAAACTTCGCATCCTCATGCACGATGAAAAACTGTGATCCCGCTGTGTCATGACCGGCCGCCCGCGCCATCGAAACCACACCGCGCGTATGTGAAAGCGTATTATTCACACCGTTTGCGGCAAATTCACCTTTAATCGCATAACCGGGGCCGCCTGTGCCGCTGCCGCTCGGGCAGCCGCCCTGAATCATAAACCCGCTGATCACGCGGTGAAAGCAAAGACCGTTGTAGAAGCCGGCCCCCGCAAGGCTCTTAAAGTTTTCAACGCTGTTAGGCGCGTGCTGCGGCAGTAGCTCGATCTTGATTGTTTTTCCATCCGTCATTTCAATATTAACCATTGATGTCCTCTTTTTCTCTATTTTTCGAATGTACGCACACGGATCACGCCGCCGATCTGACCAATTTTGCTGACCGCCTCTTGATCGACTTTCTCATCGAGATTGATAACGGTATACGCAATATCACCTTTAGACTTGTTGACCATGTCCGTAATATTCGCATTGCTTTGTGCAAGCAGTGCTGTCATCTGACCCACCATACCCGATACGTTTTTATGAATTACCGCAATTCGGAATTTTCCCGTAAACGGAAGTGTCGCAGAAGGCATGTTCACTGCGTTGATGATACGGCCTGTCTCCAGATACTCCTTAAGCTGGCTTGCCGCCATCTCAGCACAGTTTTCCTCCGATTCAGGCGTGGAAGCTCCCAGATGCGGAATGTTAATAACATTGTCGTAGGCCAGCAGTTTGTCATTGGGGAAGTCAGTGACATAATAGCTGATGCTGCGGTTGTCCAGCGCGTCAAACAATGCGTCATAATCGATAAGTCCGTTACGAGCAAAGTTTAGCAGCACCACATTCTTTTTCATCTTTGCCATTTCTGCGGGCCCTATGAAGCTCTTTGTGTTATCCATCAGCGGTACATGCAGCGTGATATAATCCGCTTCGGCAAGCACGCCGTCAAGATTAATAGCACGCTGGACATCGTGGTCGAGGCCCCAGGCCGATTCAATGGATATGTAAGGATCATAACCGATGACACGCATGCCTAGTGCGCGCGCCGCGTTGGCCACCATCACGCCGATCGCGCCAAGTCCGATAACGCCCAGAGTTTTCCCCGCAATTTCCGGGCCGACAAACTGCTTCTTTCCCTTTTCCACAAGAGGCAGCACTTCATCACCCTTATCGCGCAGCGTCTGTGCCCACTGTGTGGCTTCAATCAAATGACGGCTGGCAAGCAGCATACCCGCAAGCACCAGCTCTTTCACGCCATTGGCGTTAGCACCGGGCGTGTTAAAAACGACGATGCCTTTTTGGGCGCATGCTTCAATAGGTATATTGTTGACACCCGCACCGGCTCTCGCTATCGCAAGAACGCTTTCGGGAAAATCAATATCGTGACATTTCGCGCTTCTGACAAGTACCGCATCATAGTTTTCTGCATCTTCGCTCACTTCATACTTATCTGGTGTCAAATACTCATAAATGGCATCAGAAATCGCGTTTAACTTCTTTATTTTAAACATCTTCTTTGTCTCTCCTCAATTAATATCTATTTAAGCGTTTTTCTCAAACTCTTTCATAAAACCAACCAGAGTCTCAATGCCTTCAATTGGCATAGCGTTATAAATGCTGGCACGCATACCGCCCACGCTTCTGTGTCCTTTGATGTTAACAATACCCTGTGCTTTAGCCTCTGAGACAAACTTTTTATCCAGCTCTGGATCGCCCGTGACAAACGTTACGTTCATGAGAGAACGATCCTTCTTCTCGGCAGTGGCCTTAAATAACGATGAGCTGTCAAGAAAATCGTAGAGTATTGCGGCCTTTTTCTCGTTATACTTTTGCATAGCAGCCACACCGCCGTTTTTGAGCAGGTGGGAGAAAACAAGACCGGCAATATAAATGCCGTAAGTCGGCGGCGTGTTATACATAGAGCTCTCATCGGCCATTATCTTATAGTCGAGCATAGAAGGCGTATTCGCCGGCGCTTTCCCGATCAGATCGTCGCGCACGATAACCACAGTCACACCGGCGGGGCCGATGTTCTTTTGCGCACCTGCGTAAATAAGGCCAAAATCTTCGACATTTATCACTTCAGAAAGTATGGATGATGACATATCGGTAACAAGAGGCAGTCCGTTCGTATCAGGCAGCTTCTTAAAACGCGTACCAAAGATCGTATTGTTGTGCGTGATATGCACATAATCAGCGGCTTCCTTAAACATATCGGCATTCAGCTCAGGGATATAGGAGAATGTCTTATCTTCCGACGATGCAGGTATGATGACTTCGCCAACTTTTTTTGCTTCTGCAATAGCCTTTTTCGCAAAAGCTCCTGTCTTAATGTAGTAAGCGCGTTTATACGTTGTCATCAGATTGATCGGAACCATAGAAAACTGCAATGTCGCGCCACCTTGCAAAAACAATACACGATAGTTATCAGGGATATTCATAAGCTCGCGCAAGTCCTTCTCCGCACGCCCGATAATGTTTTCATAATCGGCGGAGCGATGACTCATCTCCATCACGGACATACCGCTGTTTCCATAGTAGATAAGTTCTTCTTGCGCCTGTTTTAATACGGCCTCTGGCAAGCATGCGGGTCCCGCGGAAAAATTGTACACTTTCATGGGTAACCTCCTATAATAAACATATTTAAAAACTTTGTTAAATTTTTATCAAACTATAATAATATTATATTCTCTGCTTTTCACAAGAGCAAGCGTTTTTCTTACGCTCCCTTTTGGCTATCTTTTTTAAATCAGTATAGCACAACTATATAATGATAAGCAAAACCTATCTGTCATTATTCGTCTGTTTGTACACATCTTATCGTAATCTTCTTGACAACCCTTTTTGCTTGACCTATAATCACCATATTATAAAAATGGGCTTTTTTCATGACTCACCGTATGCCAGAGCTGGTATAATACCTTTTTAAAAGCACATATTATCTAAACAAAAGATATTCTCCGGGAGGCAAGCCATGACAAACGAGCAAGTCATTCTCACAAAAGACGGTTTAAAGGAAAAGCAAGAGAAACTGGATTACTTGAAAACCGTAAAAAGAGCACAAATTTCCGAGCAAATCAAGGAGGCCCGGGCTTTTGGTGATCTTTCAGAAAATGCTGAATATGACGAAGCCAAAAATGAGCAAGCCCGTGTAGAAACTGAAATTGCTCAGCTTGAAAAGCTGTTAAGGAATGCTGTTGTCGTTGAGGATAATGAAATCGACGTGTCAACCGTAGGCATTGGGACGACAGTGCGCATTCTTGATATGGAATATAATGAAGAAGAGGTTTATTCCATCGTGGGATCAGTGGAGGCGGATGCCGATAAAAAGCGTATTTCCAACGAATCACCAGTCGGCGCTGCATTGATCGGTAAAAAGGTTGGCGATCTCGCTGAAGTGGCAACACCTGCGGGAAACATTACATTTAAAGTCATCGATATATTCAGATAAGGGGTAAAAATGGAGGACAACCAGATACAACAGTCAACGGAGACATTAAGTGAAATACTTCGCGTCAGAAGGGAAAAGCTGGACGAATTAAAAAAGTCAGGTCAAGACCCTTTTGTCATCACACGTTTTGATAAAACACATTCCTCCGCCGTTATTCTGGCGGATTTCGAAAAACTTGAAGGCAGTCATGTTCGTATCGCGGGACGGCTATTGTCCAAACGCGTCATGGGCAAGGCTAGTTTTTCCCATTTGCAGGATGTTGACGGACAGATTCAGCTTTATGTACGTAAAGATGTTTTGGGCGAAGAACCCTATACAGCATTTAAGAAGCTGGATATCGGCGATATCATCGGTGTTGAAGGCGAAGTGTTTAAAACAAACGCGGGCGAGATATCAATTAAAGCATCGAATATCACGCTGCTTTCAAAATCATTGCTTCCTTTGCCCGAGAAATTTCACGGGCTTAAAGATATGGATCTGCGCTACCGTCAGAGATATGTTGATTTGATCGTCAATCCTGAGGTAAAAAAGACGTTCCTGTCACGTTCTCTTATCGTCCGGTATATTCGCGAATATTTGGACAACATGGGCTATATCGAAGTTGAAACGCCGATACTCATGGGGGCAGCGGGCGGTGCAGCCGCGCGTCCTTTTATCACGCATCACAATACGCTGGATATTGATATGTATCTGCGCATTGCGACCGAGCTTCACTTGAAGCGTTTGATCGTCGGCGGTTTTGAAAAGGTCTATGAAATCGGCCGTATTTTCCGTAATGAAGGAATGGATATTAAGCATAATCCTGAATTTACGACCATTGAGCTATATCAGGCTTATGCCAATGTTGATGATATGATGACGCTGTGTGAAAACCTGTTTTTCCATTGTGCAAATAAGCTTTATGGTACCGGCAAGGTCGTTTATCAGGGTCAGGAAATCGATTTAACACCGCCCTGGCGCAGGCTTTCTATGCTGGATGCCGTCAAACAGTATACAGGTGCCGATTTTTCGAACTGCTCTGATGAAGAAGCCATGAAAATCGCAGAAAGTATCGGTATAAAACCCGAAAAGCCTCAAACTCGCGGGGAATTGCTCTATGCTGCTTTTGACGCTTTTGTTGAGGACAAGCTTGTCGAGCCTACATTTATTACAGGATATCCCGTTGAAGTCTCGCCGCTGGCCAAAAAGATGCCGGAAACGCCGTGGCTCACTGAACGTTTCGAACTCTTTATCACAGCACGCGAGCTTGCCAACGCGTTCTCTGAGCTTAACGATCCGGACGATCAACGCGAACGTTTCTTGGAACAAGCGCGCCAGCGTGCACAGGGTGATGCCGAAGCGCATATGATGGATGAAGATTATATTAATGCGCTGGAATACGGTTTGGCTCCCACTGGCGGCATGGGAATTGGTATCGACAGAATGGTTATGTTGTTAACCGACAGCTACTCCATACGCGATGTGATACTTTTTCCCACAATGAAACCTAAAGAATCGTGATTTTGAGCCATTGGCTCTTATATATATTTTTTGCAAGGCGTCCGGGCGACAATCATCGTCCGGACGTTTTCTATTCCAGGAACTCCAAAACAAAACTGACAAGATTTTTTCTAGCATACTTTTGGGTCAAATTCAGGTTTGGGTAAAATATGTAAACCTTAGGTCAAGCGGTCGATATTATATTGTGAACAAAACGCAATTATGGTATTATGGATTTTATGAAAAGGAGTGATCTGTTTGTCGCCATCGCTTAAGGTTTTTCTACGGTTCCTATGGTTCATTGTATCCAGACTGCTGATATGGGGTGCAGTTGTTGGCCTTGTTGTTTTGGCCTTTTTTGCCGCGATGGATTACATGAATATACAGACGCTTGTCAAAGACGGACTTCAAGTAAGAGCACAGGTTGTCATTGAGAAAGAAGACCCCACTCTTTTATCTAAGGTGTTCTCTAAAAACTTTCTTGAGAAGGACGAGCTTTTAAAATCGACTGCTTATCAACCGTATAAAGTATCGGATTTTGATTATAAAGCTAGTGTCGGTTTTGCCTTAATCATGCCGTGGCAGAAGTCGGTGACATTGCGCGTAACCGAAGAGGTGACAGGCATTGATGCCGAAATTTATACTGCTTCGGAGGAGAATACTGAGTTAAGCCCAACGCCGCCCGAATGGGATAACGCTGTCTATGATGTCACTATTATCAGATACGAAGATAACTGGCGTATTGTCGGAATGGAGCTAATGGAATTGTTGCCAAAGCCAACTCCGTCACCGTCACCGTCACCGTCTGCAACAGCGACACCAACGCCGACACCCACGGTCACAGAGCTCGATCCGGAGGAGATTATCGAAGACTGATGCTGTCGTTTGGAAGAAGCAATATTTTTCTAGCACCTATGGCCGGCATCACAGATGCAGCCTTTCGGCACATTGCCATTGAGCAAGGGGCTGGGTTCACGTATACAGAGATGGTCAGCGCCAAAGGGCTTAAATACGGGTCTGAAAAAACGGCATCATTGATTACCTTTGCAGACAACGAACCCTCTTTGGGCGTTCAATTGTTCTCAAGCGATGCAGAAGCAATTAAAGAAAGCATAGAAAGACTCCAAGAATTGTATCCGGGCCGTATAGCACTCTTTGATATTAATATGGGCTGTCCGGCCAAAAAGATAACCGGAAACGGCGAAGGATGTGCGCTGATGCAAAACCCCGCACTTGCTTCACGCCTGATACGCACAGCAACAGATGTGTCTCGTGTCCCCGTCACTGTGAAGTTTCGCAAAGGCTGGGATGACAAATCCATCAATGCCGTTGATTTTGCTTTAATGGCCGAGCAATCAGGCGCATCAGCTATTGCTGTTCACGGCAGGACGCGCCAGCAATTTTACAGCGGTAAATCAGACAAATGTATCATTGCACAAGTAAAAAATGCTGTACAAATCCCCGTTATTGGCAGCGGCGATATCTTTAGCGCCCGTGATGCTGCGGATACGCTGAGCCAAACCGGATGTGACGCGGTCATGGTTGCCAGGGGCGCCCTGGGCAATCCGTTTATCTTTCGTGAAATCAACTACCTTCTTAAGGAAGGCAAAGATATGCCGCCGGCAACCCCGAGAGAAAAAACAACTGCGCTTATGCAACAAGCTGCGCTTGCCTGCAGCGCCAAAGGTGAACGTGTTGCGATGCGCCAGATCAGAAAGCACGCGGCTTGGTACTTTAAAGGCATGAAAGGAGCAGCAAAACTGCGCGAAGCCGCTATTCATATGCATACACTTGATGATCTTCGTCAGCTCATATGTACCATCCTAGATCAGTAAAAGCGCGATATTAAGGCCTTAAAAGGCTAATAATATCTGGTTGAAAAAAGTCGGTATTTGTATTATAGTATAATGTAATCTGCATATATAGCAGTGGTGGTAATAACTTTAAAGGGGTTAATAATAGATGGCCTTGTTTGAATTCAATGACATTGGTATTGACTTGGGCACAGCAAGTGTCCTTGTCTATGTTAAGGGTAAGGGAATTGTGCTCCGCGAGCCCTCTGTGGTTGCCGTCAACCGGACAACCGGAGAAATTATCGCCATTGGTGAAGAAGCACGAATCATGCTCGGCAGAACGCCTGGTAACATCGTGGCTATACGTCCGCTTCGAAACGGTGTTATATCAAACTTTCATGATACAGAAAGAATGCTTCGCTACTTTTTACGCAAGGTCATCGGAAGGAAACTCTTCTTTAAGCCGCGTGTCGTTGTATGCGTTCCGTCGGGCGTTACCGAAGTTGAGCGTCGCAGCGTTATTGAAGCCACCGAAGAAGCGGGTGCACGTCATACAGGCCTGATTGAAGAACCTATGGCCGCGGCTATCGGAGCTGGCATCGATATCTCAGCACCTTTTGGCAGCATGGTGATCGATATCGGCGGCGGCACCACTGATGTGGCTGTGATATCTTTGGGCGGTATCGTACTAAGCGACTCCGTAAAGGTCGCCGGTGATAAGTTTGATGAAGCCATTATCCGCTATATGAAGAAAAAACATAACATGCTCATCGGAGAGCGCACAGCTGAAGAAATCAAGATCAACATTGGTTCAGCATTTCCCCGTAAAGAGCAAATCTATATGGAAGTGGCAGGCCGCAACCTCATTTCCGGATTGCCCAAAGTCGTCACAATCAGCTCTAACGAAACAATTGAAGCACTCGAAGAACCGCTGAATGCCATGATGGAAACGCTGCACGGTGTGCTAGAGCGTGTTCCTCCTGAACTTTCTTCAGATATTGCAGAAAACGGCATTTGCATGACAGGAGGCGGTGCGCTACTGTACGGTCTTGACAGGCTTTTAAGCGAAAAAACCGGCATTCCTTGTTATGTAGCTGAAGACGCGATATCTTGTGTGGCTATCGGTACAGGCCTTGCTCTTGACAACATGGATTTCTACGCCAACGGCACTGTTTATGATTACCGCAAAGGCGATTACTACAACAACTATTAATTAGAAGTCCGATTGTATTAATGAAAATGTCTGTGGTGATGAGTTATTAAGGAGAATAGCACCTTGCAAGTGAAAACGTACGGGTCCAGTACTCAGAGTAAAAAAAGTGCTAAAAATAAAAATAGCAAAAAGCTTCGGATTCTCCTCGCTGTTCTTGGCACATTGGTGGCGGGGTTTATCGTTGTTGCAATATTAATTGGTTTAGAGATTACCAGTGACGATTACAGTTCCATTATGAGCACGCCGGAAGTTGTCGTTAAGGATAGCGAAGGTATTCAAGACGCTGCCGTCGCAGAACCGATTATGGAAGATGTCATTACTTATAACGGCAAGAAGTACCAAAAGAATAACGCTATTGTCAATCTGCTTTTTTTAGGTGTGGACTCCAGCTCAGAACGTGTTGGCCTTGGCTATCGAAGCGATATGATGATGATCTGTGCTGTTGATACTGCTAATAAAACCGCAACATTACTTTCAATACCACGTGACACATATACGAATGTCGATAAAATCGACGATCACACAGGAAATGTTATTAATACTGAATTAAACAGACTAAACGCCGCATATGCGTTTGGGGGAGGGCCAAATAATTACTCAGCAGCTAATTCCATGAGCTGTATCCAGCGGTTTCTAGAGCGTCGGTGCGATCTTGTAAACCAACTTGGTTTTACGCTCGATATACCGGTTAATTTTTATGCCAGTCTTAATATGGACGGTATAACGCAGGTCTGCAAAGCTGTAGATGGTGTGGAAGTGACACTTGATACCAATATTCCGGGCGTTGGTCGTAAGGGTGAAACCGTAACTTTGAAATATGATAAAGCCGAAGCTTATTTGAGAAATCGTCATCATTCCGAAGGATCAGACTTTGGGCGTACCAGCCATCAGCGTACCTTTATGATAGCGCTGGCCAAGAAAGTTAAGAGCATGGGCGCTGTTGATATTATACTCAATCTTTACGATGAACTCGAAAAATACGTGAGAACAAATTTAAATACAGACCAAATGCTCGATTTTGCTAAGATACTCAAGAATGTCGATATTGACAGCATACAGCAACTAACAATTCCGGGTGAATCCAAGACGATTGATGGTTCTTCAGTTGTCATACACGATGAACAAGGTACACTGGAAATGCTTCTGAGTATATATTACACAGAAGTCCAATAAGGATATAAACTTTAAACGGCCCAATAGGCCGTTTTTATTATGGGCTTTAGCCTGTTGAGCATGAAGCGAGTTTCTCAATAGAGAAATGAGCCATGCGAAACAGAAAACCACCTGCTATGCGGGTGGGTAGCAATTGCTTATAGCAAAAAATCACCTTTCCGTTATAATAGTAGTGTTCAAGCCGCTAAAATAACGAGAGGAAAGGTGATTTCTATGGATAAAAGTTTAGCATACACAAGATGGATGTGCAAGTATCACATAATTTTTACACCCAAGTTCAGAAGAAAAGTAATCTATAATCAGTATAAGGAAAGTATCAGAGATATATTGAAAGATTTGTGTAAGTATAAGGGAGTTGAAATAATTGAGGGACATCTTATGATAGATCACATCCACATGTTGGTATCCATACCGCCGAAATACAGTGTTTCAAGCTTCATGGGATATTTAAAAGGAAAAAGCGCGTTGATGATATTTGAGAGACATGCAAACCTCAAGTATAAATACGGAAACAGACATTTCTGGTCTGAAGGATACTATGTAAGTACAGTTGGACTCAATGAGGCAACCATTAAAAAGTATATACAGGACCAGGAAAAAGAAGATCAAATGAAGGATAAACTCAGTGTAAAGGAATATGAAGACCCTTTTAAGGGTGGCCGGTAGTACGTTCGCCCCTTGAGGGGCGGCAAAAGTTACAAAGGCAAAGTGGCTTGAACAAAGTGAAAGCCAGCGTCTTTAGGCGCTGGCCAGTAATAGAGGCTTACAGCCTCAGAGCAAACCACCCGTTTTACGGGTGGTGCTGATTCATGACAAGTGAGACAGCTTGCTGGCTCATCTTGTTGACTGAAAATACTCGCGAAGTGTGTTTCTCCCTCTTAACTTAAGATATGCGCGAAGTGCATATC
>JAEZKQ010000004.1 GCA_023436115.1 Bacillota bacterium
GCCATGGAGCGGCAATTTTGGCGCGTACCTGCGGCTGTATACGCTTTCCTACAATGCAAATAACGGTAGCGGTTCGGTACCTTCGTCAGTCACCCAGCACATCGGTACCAGCGCGTCTGTGGCAGGCCCTGTCACATTAAGCCGCTTTGGCTATACATTCTCTGGCTGGAACACGGCAGCGAACAAAGAGGGCAGCGACTATAACTGGAGAGACACATTTGCTTTTCTCGACGATACGACCCTTTATGCTGCTTGGACTCCAAACACCTACACAGTCAAGTACAATGCCAACGGCGGCACGGGTGGCAGCACGGCTTCAAGCAGCCACACCTACGATGAGGCAAAGCCTCTTACGCCTAATGGGTTTACAAAAACAGGTTACACCTTTGTGGGGTGGGCAACCAGTGCGGGTGGAACAGTCACCTATACTAACGGGCAAAACGTGACCAACCTGTCGTCGACAAATGGCGCAACGGTAACGCTGTACGCAAAGTGGACGCCCAATATCTACACGATAGACTACAACGCCAACGGCGGGACGGGCAGAACCGCCTCCAGCAGCCATACCTACGATGCTGCGAAAACGCTGACAGCCAACGGGTTCACTCGAGTGGGATATACTTTCGCGGGCTGGGCAACCGAGCCGGACGGCACAGCCGTGTATACAGATAAAATAAGCGTATTAAACCTTGCGTCAGAGGACGACGCGACGGTGACACTGTACGCGGCATGGACGCCGCACACCTACACGGTCAGCTACGATGCCAACGGCGGCGCGGGCAGCATCGATCCGAGCAGCCACATCTATGATGCTGCGAAGACGCTGACGGCCAACAGCTTCACCCGAACGGGTTACACCTTTGCGGGCTGGGCAACCGAGGCGGACGGCATAGCCGTGTATACAGATAGAATGAATGTATCAAACCTTGCGTCAGAGAACGGCGCGACGGTGACGCTGTACGCCGTTTGGACGCCGCACACCTACACGGTCAGTTACGATGACAACGGCGGGACGGGCAGCACTGCCCCCAGCACCCACACCTACGACGAGACAAAAACTCTGACGCCCAGTAGCTTTACCCGAACGGGCTACACGTTTGCGGGCTGGGCAACTGAGGCGGACGGCACAGCCATCTATACGGATGAAGACAACGTATTAAACCTTGCATCCGATGATGGCGCGACGGTAACGCTGTACGCCGTGTGGACACCCAACCCCTATACCATCAGTTACAATGCCAACGGCGGCACGGGCAGCACCGCCTCCAGCAGGCATACCTACGATGAGGCAAAAAAGCTGACGGCCAATAGTTTTACCCGGACGGGTTACACGTTTGCGGGTTGGGCGGCCAGTACGGCTGGTGAGATTGTCTATAGGGATGAAGAGAGCGTATTAAACCTTGCGTCAGAGGACGGCGCGACCGTGACGCTGTATGCCGTGTGGACGCCGCACAACTACACGGTCAAGTACGATGCCAACGGCGGCACAGGCAGCACCGCCCCCAGCGGCCACACCTACGACGAGGAAAAAACGCTGACAATTAACGGCTTTGCTAAGACGGGCTACACCTTTGCGGGCTGGGCTAACGACGCGTCCGGAACAGTCATCTATTCGGATGGTCAAAGCGTATCAAACCTCACACCGGAAGACGGCGTGTCGGTGTCGCTATATGCCGTGTGGACGGCCAACATTTACACGGTAAACTATAGCGCCAACGGCGGCTTGGGTAGCACCGAGCCGAGCAGACACACCTATGATGCGGCTGCGCCCTTGGCGGCTAATCGTTTCACAAAGACGGGCTACACCTTTTCGGGCTGGGCAGTCAGTGCGGAAGGTGCAATCGTCTATATGAATGTAGAGAGCATTTTAAACTTAAGAACTGAGAACGGCGCGACGGTGACGCTTTACGCCGTGTGGACACCCAACTCCTATACGATCAGATACAATGCCAACAGCGGCTCAGGCAGCACCGCTTCCAGCAGCCACATATACGACGAGGCGAAAACGCTGACGGCCAACGGCTTCACTCGGACAGGCTACACATTTGCGGGCTGGTCCACCAATGCGCGCGGTGCAGCCCTCTATACGGCCGAAGAGGCCGTGATGAATCTAGCATCAGAAGACAACGCAACAGTAACGCTGTATGCGGTTTGGAAACCGTACACCTATAAGGTCAGTTACAACGCCAATGGCGGCACAGGCAGCACCGCTCCTAGCCGTCATAACTATGATGTGGCGAAAATGCTGACGCCCAACAGCTTCACTCGGGCGGGTTACACCTTTGCGGGCTGGGCAAAGGATGCGGACGGTTCATTAATCTATTTGGACGAACAGAGCGTATTAAACCTCACATCAGTGAACGGTGCGACGGTGACGCTATACGCCGTATGGACGCCTGTCTATTCGCTGTCGGTAGCAAGCGGCACGGGCAGCGGCTCCTATAAGGCGGGAACATGGGTATCCATCACAGCGGAAGCAGCGCCGTCCGGCAAGGTTTTTGACAGATGGATAAGCAGTGGTGGCGGCACGTTTGAAGACGCCAGCAATGCCAGCACAACGTTTATGATGCCAGACCATGACGTGACTGTGACGGCTGCATACAAAGATGCTCCTGTGATACCCAAACCAGTGTCTAACGCGACTGTGACGCTAAAGCCTCTTTATACACACGCTGATGAGCAAACGGGCGTCATCATCGTCACTATCAATATAGACGATCTGCCGAAAGACACGGCTGCCATCAGGCTGCCGTCCGGCAGGATTATACAGATAAACCCCGAACAAAGCACTTATGAGATGTCTATCAGCCAAGAGGATTTCAATGAGGAGGGGGAACTGGTGATCATTGCGCTGGATAAAGAGAACACCCCCTTGGGCAATTATCGAATTGATCTCTCAGATGATGTCTGGCAGGCTGGCTCAGCCGATAACGGGGATAGCATCATTTCTGTGCTTGTTTGGATCGCTGCGGGTGTTTTGGTGATAGCTATAGTGTTAGGGGTTATCTTAATATGGTATAAAAAGGAAAAGTAACTCTCAGAATTCTTTCGCTTGATTTTGGCGACATATGAATGTTGTAAACACTGAAAGTTCAGTATGCATAGTGAGACGTGCAATCTGTTTTGGTATTAATTGGGCACCTGCTTTATCTGGACATAGAGGCCTTCATTTTGATTCCATTCAGCATAGAGCACGTCTTCTATTTTATTGATGTTTTGCTGTTTTAAACTCTCCTGAAGCCAGTTTTCATCATTGCCTGTTATCAGAAGATTATTGAAATCTACCTTTCCTTCTAGAATCAATGGAAGTGTTATTTGGGGCGGCTGAGTGCTGATGTTTAAATCGCTTTTAATGACACTATCATAAGAAGGTTTTTTTATTACAGTGATAATGCCGTTTGGTTCAATGATGGCATACTCGATTTCTCTTATGGAAAACGCGTTCCGGCCTCTTAGAAGACTGGTTAATTCCTCGAAATCAAGTTTCTCCTTTTTTAAAACTTGATAGTCGATTAATCCGTTTTTAATCACCAGCTTGGGAGAGCCTTCTATAATCTTTCTGGCTTTACGGGACTTCTGAACGACTATTTCTATAAGCAGCAACAACAAAGTCCAAACGGCTATACCGTAAACAACATGAAATATTGTCGTCTCCATGTTATATATGGCGTTGCCCAAAAGTTCCCCTAATACGACTGCGGATACGAAATCAAATGGGGAAACCTGCTGGACCTGCCTTTTCCCGATTATCTTAACGGAAATCAAGAGTCCAATAAAACCGAGCAGCAATTCAACGGTTAAGTGAAAGAATACAGATTCAAACACTATAAAATCCCTTTCGAATGAACTTACCCAAGTATTTTGTGTGTTAAAGCCTGAATTATCCTCTCGAAAAGAATCGAATTATATCCTAATGCAAAATTAATAATGAATATGAAGAAAATAACAAGAAGAGTAGCCCGTTTGGATCCATCATGGAGATCCCAAGCATCCGTTATTGGTCTGAATTAAACTATGTATCGCTGAACTGATCTCTTGATAACTGGTGCAGCGGCATATATTCGACTGAAGCCAAGATTCTATCGTAAAATCGTCGGGGTTGGGATAATGCATCAGCAGAGAATGGCATGCCAAGATGAACCCGGGTGTGCAGAAGCCGCATTGAAACGCGTTGAATTTTGAAAACGCATTTTGAACAGGGACTCCGTCCAAACCTTCTATTGTTGTGATTGAATGACCGATGCCCTCTACAGCCAGCATCAGGCAGGATTTTATGGGCCAGCTGTCCACAAGGACGGTGCACGCTCCGCAGTCGCCATTCTCGCAGCCTATCTTTGTCCCGGTAAGGCCAAGTTGATTTCGCAGCACCTCGAGAAGAATGTCTGCTGGGCGAACAGCCACCTCATGCATACTGCCGTTTATATTTAAGGTAATGACAGTTTTGCCGGTCAACTTAAGCATGGCCCTTGTCCTCACTTTGCCGAAATTCCATAATGATCTTCTCCGTGGTTTTTTCAAATATGAACTGACGGTACGCGGCGGATCCCTCAAGATCGTTCAGTATAGGTTCGGGCAACCCTATCTCCAGATTGTGGATAATCTCCATGGGCGGCTGCATGTCTGTAATCGGGATATCTTTAAACCGAAACGGGAACGAACATAAGGCGCTTGCGGCAAGCTTAAGCGTTCCGTCCATATTGAAAGCAGCGACCGAAACAAGTGGGTACCCTATCTTTTCAGCTTTTGTTTTTTTAATATGCGCATAAGGGTAAGAGGTATAGCGGTTATTCAGGCTGACCTTAAGTATCAGATCAACCGGGTTAAGTTTTTTGCCCATATTCAGAACGTCGCAAATAGGCGTTTCTCTTACGCCATGAGGGCCCGCTATGTGGATCACCGCATCCGCAAGCAGAAGTGGCAACAGCGTTTCGTGGTAATGAATTGTGCCCGCTAGGTTGCCGCCTAAAGTGAGCTTGCACTGTATGGTGTGATCTGCAATTCGACCAGCTGCCAGACTTAACAGAGGGTACAGGCCGCTTTCCCGGATGGTCGTGAGCGTCAGCGCCGCGCCAAAGGTGAGCTGCGAACCATCTGTCCCCAAACAAAGACATTCGGGAATTTTCTTGATGTCGATCACAGCGTCGGGTTTGATGCTGTTGACACGCGCCATGCTGATGATTTCGGTTCCGCCGCCAAAATAATAAGGATTTTTGCCCTCTGCCTTAATTGCGCAGAATAAATCGACAGCTTCCTGCCAAGTGTCTGGCATGTAATAGTCAAAATCATAAGAGATCATGGCCGGCCTCCGGCGGATGAATTCTTGACAGCATACCAGAGGCTTTCACTTGTGATGGGCAGCGCGTCAAGCGCTACTCCTGCAGCTTTGCTAAGAGCGTTTGCAAGTGCCGGCGGCATACCCAGTATGCCATGCTCTCCAATGCCGCGGGCACCATAAGGACCGCTGATATTGGGAGTCTCAATAAACTCGGCAATGTATTTTGGGTTCTCACCAAAGTGCATGACCTTATAGGTCCGGAAGCTGGTATCCTTCAGTTCCCCGTTTGGCGCGTATTGATAACTCTCTCTTGTGGCGTTGCTGAGACCCATACTCATAGCTCCCAATACCTGCCCCAAAGCGCACTCCGGACAGATAACATGGCCTGCATCCAATACCGTGGCTGCCCGGACGAGCCGATACGTGTGCTCGGTCTTGTCGTATTCGATCTCCACAGCCTGTGCCCCCACAGTCCAGTATGGCCCGGGTCGTCCCTTTCCGGTTTGCATATCCAGATTGGACAGGTGTTTCATAATAAAAGTGCCGCGCCCGATGACGGGGCCGCCCACCGCGTTTCCGTTTGTATCTTTTATGCCCGATACGAGATCTTTAAACTCCAGATATTTGGTCGAGTCTTTCTTGAGGTGAGCCCGTTCAAGCTCAATTTCAATATCACTCGGGCTGCATTTGAGAGCCAGCGCAGCGTTCGCTTTTAACTGGCTTATCGCATCGTCGGCTGCGGCGATGATTGCATTTCCGGCCATATATGTGGACATGCTGGCCACTGTTTTCCAATGGATGGGATGATCATGCGTATTAACATCCAGATTCATTACAACCTTTTGCGGGTCCATTTTCAGACGCTGTGCGAGTATTATAGGCAGAGCGGTCGTCATTCCAGGCCCGCATTCGATCACGCTGCAGTTTAAATTCACGCTGCCATCCGAACAGAACGTAACAACAGCGGAGGAGGAAGCGTCGGTTGGAGAGGTGGATGTTTTTGCAAAGCATGCCATCCCTTTTGCGCGGATGATGTTTTCACTGACCTCGATACATAATCCGCTGTCCCATTCCGAAATCTCCTTGATTCTTTTGATGCAAGCTTCGATGTTACCGGTGTTGCTGAGAGTAAGCGGGACCTGTGTGGGGGTGTCATCGCCTTCCTTTGCACCATTCAGCAGGCGCAGCTGTGCCGGATCGATGTTCATTTTATCCGCAAGTTTTTCCATCGTCCGCTCAATCGCAAATGTGGAAATGCCATGCCCAAACCCCCGGAAGGAGGTTGCGTACACATGGTTCGTATAGACACAAACCGAATCGCACTGTATGTTGGGGACATAATAAGCGCCGCTGCAGCTCGCAGCAATAGCTTTTGTCATAACAGGAGAGGTGTCAGCATAAGCGCCCGAATCAACATAATAATTAGCCTCAAGCGCCTGCAGCCTGCCTGTCCTGTCCGCACCCAACCGCATTTTGACCCTTGCGCCAAGCTTGCAGGCGGAGGAATAAAAACTTTCTTCGCGTGTCAGGCTTATTCGGACTTCCTGCCCGCCCACGGCACGGGAGGCGATATAGGCCAAGAGTTCAGGGTGAGGATTAACTTTTCCGCCATAGCTGCCTCCCACAAAAGGTGTTTCGACAATTATATCAACCTCAGGAATATTGAGGTATCTGGCTATGAGAGATCTGGTGGCGTGTGGGGCTTGGCTGGCTGTATGGATGCGGATCTGACCATTGGGAAGTATCTTACACCGTGAATTCCGGGTTTCCATGAAGGCATGGCTTGCCTGTGGTATAGTGTATTCCGCTTCTACGATTACATCGCACTTTGCCCAACCTACAGTCATGTCGCCCTTTCGGATTCTGGTCCGGTTCGATATGTTGGTATTCTCTTCCGGGTAAACCTCCGGTACGGTATGTACATAATGCATCAGGCCTGGATGTATCAGATCCGCCTGAGCTTTTAAAGCATCGTCGATGGAATTGACTACCGACAACGGCTGGTATTCAATCTTAATGCTTCCCGCCGCCTGCGCTGCCTGCCATTCCTCGTTGGCAACCACAATAGCGACCGGTTCGCCAAAGTATCGTGTTTTGCCTGCAGCGAGGACAGGCATATCCCGCAGTATGGCTCCCGTTAAAAAGGCATCCTTGCCTGTAATAACTGCGCGTACCCCTGTAATGTCGTAAGCGTTAGTTTCATCGATCGAGAGAATCTCTGCATGGGCAAAAAGGCTGGTCACAAGTCTGGCATGAAGACAGGACGGAGAGTATCCGTCGTCATTAAATTCTGCTTGTCCCTGAACCTTCATCCAAGCGTCTTTGCGCATTATTAATCCACCGTTTTATTTATGAGTATTGACTTGATCAGCAAATTTAAACACTTATTGAACATTAGTCTCGTCTTCTTATGACTAAAAACGCGGGGAAACTGAGGATAAAGGAAACATTGCCCCTGGGGCTGCTTTAATAAATCAGCGGTAATTCCATTCACGCATAGTTCAAAAGAGCTTTTCGCGTATTCAGTTATTGCTCCATGGCCTTACGATCTTTCAACCCTGAAATTTTACATATACGCAAATTTGACAAGTGCAAAATCGCACCCGTTCATTTTAACCTCATAGACAAGCAATAAGGTGCCATATTTCGCATATGCTTTGTTAAGGCTTAAATGCGGAGGGCAACTTATATGTTAGATTTCTTAAGCATCATTAAAGATCTGCTTTTGCTGGCGGGCTATCTATCGGGCAAAACCTTTCCCAAGCCGCTCACAAAGGACGAGGAAGCCAGCTATCTCAAAGCGAGCGCTCGCGGTGATGAGAGTGCGCGGGATAAGCTTGTAGAGCATAATTTGCGTCTTGTGGCGCATATTGTAAAAAAGTATCAGAATACGGCGCTTTCCAACGACGATTTGATATCTATCGGTACAATAGGACTCATCAAAGCGGTCAACTCGTTTTTGCCCAAGAAGGGAACCCAGCTCGCGACTTACGCAGCCAAGTGTATTGAAAACGAGGTGCTGATGGCGCTGCGCTCCAGCAAGAAAATGAAATGTGAAGTGTCGTTAAGCGACCCTATCGGCGTGGATAAAGAGGGAAACGAGATATCGCTGATAGACATACTGGGAACGCGTGAAGATCTCGTATCCGAGCAGGCGGAGCTGTCCATACAGACGAGCAAGCTTTACAGCCTGCTGGGCAAATGCCTCACGCGGAGGGAGAAAGCCGTGATCGAGATGCGTTATGGGCTTGGGGGCATACGTCCTCAGACACAGCGCGAGATTGCGTGCAAAACGGGCATCTCACGCTCCTATGTATCCCGCATCGAAAGCAAGGCCATCGCAAAACTTGCAGCCGAGCTTTCGAAAAACTCTGGACTTTAGTATAAATCGTGGGTTATCATGGTATATGATTTATTTTGGGCCTGCGGGCAATTCTGACAGCTTTTACGAGCAAGGCTATAAGCAAACCTATCAAGCGTTTGCATGGCTTAAAAAAATGGGGCTAAACGCCTTCGAATATTCATTTGGGCGCGGCGTACGGTTGGGGCAGACCGCTGCGGAGAAGATCGGAAAGGAAGCGGCGGCGCATGGCGTTGTGCTGAGCGCCCACGCGCCTTACTATATCAACCTGGCAACAGACGAGCCGGAGAAAATGGCCGGTAATTCGCGCTATTTTTTGCAGTCAGTGACGGCCGCCAGATGGATGGGCGCGCGCCGTATCGTTTTTCATGCGGGGTCTTTGGGCAAATTAAAAAAACAAGAGGCTTACGAGCGTGCGGAATCGGCGCTGGAAATCATACTGCAGGAGCTCGAATTTGCAGGCGTTTTTGACATTGAAATATGTCCCGAAACGATGGGCAGAATAAAGCAAATAGGCGATCTTGATGAAGTCATCAGCCTGTGCCGCATAGACGAGCGGCTTGTGCCTGCCATTGATTTTGGACATCTTCATGCCCGCGGCTTGGGTGCGCTAAAAAGCAAAGAAGATTTTGCAGCAGTCTTGGACAAGCTGGAGAACGAGCTGGGCGGAGAACGTGCCAAACGCTTTCATGTGCATTTCTCGCGCATTGAATATACGGCGGCGGGAGAAAAAATGCACCGCACGTTTGCCGACATTAAATACGGGCCTGAATTTTCGCCGCTTGCCGCACTGATTGCCGAGCGTAACTTAGAACCCACGTTGATTTGTGAATCCCGGGGCACGATGGCAGAGGACGCTGTGGAGATGAAAAGGCTGTACATGGAGGAGCTAAAAAAGCAATGAGAATCAGTAAGCTGCGCGAAGCCATGGAAAAAAAGCATGTGGATGCTGCGCTCATCACAACGGATGAGAATATATTATATTATTCGCGTTTTACAGGTTCAAGCAGCCAGCTGCTCATCACACTAAAGGACAAACATCTGTTTACCGATTTTCGCTACACAGAGCAGGCAACCGCTGAAACGGATTGTATTGTGGTTGAGACGAAAGGCACAGACCGTATCAAATCTCTCGCTGACCACATGGGAAGTCATGGTATAAAGAAGCTGGGCATTGATCTGTCCGGTATTCTGCATACGGATTATAAGGCCTATACCAAGTATATTGATGAGACGAGAATTGTTGATCTCTCAGACGCTATTGCTGATCAACGTGCCGTTAAGGATGAAAGCGAGCTTGCGCTGATAACCAAAGGCGCACAACACAACGATAAGCTGTTTTCACATCTGTGCACGCTGATACGTCCCGGTATCACGGAAACAGATATCAAAGCGGAGATCGTCTACTATATGAACAAGTATGGTGCTGAGACTGCGTTTGCCCCCATTGTGGCATCCGGGCCAAATTCAAGCCTGCCGCATGCCACACCCACAAACAGAAAGCTCGCGCCCGGCGACTTTGTGACGTTGGATTACGGCTGCCGTTTTGAAGGCTATTGCAGCGATTTTACGCGTACCGTGGCGATTTTGGATATAGACAAAGAGCAGCAAAAAGTATATGATATAGTGAAATGCGCAGGTGATTTGGCTCTGCAAGCGCTCTCGCCGGGAACAGAAGCGCGGCTCGTGGACAAGTCGGCGCGAGACTATATCACACGGCACGGGTTTGGCAATGCGTTCGGTCACGGTCTTGGCCATGGCGTGGGGCTTTTCATACATGAAGCGCCATCGCTCAACGAGACAACTGAGGCAGTGCTTGCCCGCGGTATGGTAGTGACGGTGGAGCCGGGCATTTACTTAAAAGGCCGGTTCGGCGTGCGTATTGAAGATTTATGTGTTATTAAGGATGGCGGCTACGTCAATCTCACGACAGCGCCGCGCGATCTGATTATCCTATAATTTGTTGGAGGTTTAGCATGGTTTCAGCCGGAGATTTCAGAAAAGGTCTGACAATCGAGATTGACGGTCAGGTCTGGGTTATTGTCGATTTTCAGCACGTCAAGCCCGGAAAAGGTGCCGCTTTTGTGCGCACAAAGATAAAAAATATCATGAATGGAAACGTACTGGAGCGGACATTCAACCCTTCCGAAAAGTTCCCGAAGGCGCATGTGGAAACAAAAGCGATGGAATACCTGTACAGCGACGGTGAGCTGTATTATTTCATGGATAACGAAACATACGAACAACTGCCCCTCAACCACACACAAGTTGAGGATGCACTTAACTACATTAAAGAGAATATGCCTGTTACCATCCGGTTCTTCAAAGGACAAGCGTTCTCCGTTGAGCCGCCGAACTTTGTTGAGCTTGTGATTGCCGAGACAGAGCCCGGTTTCAAGGGCGATACAGCCACATCGGGCAACAAGCCCGCCGTTCTTGAAACAGGCGCGAAGATCATGGTGCCGCTTTTTGTAAATCAGGGCGACAAGATCCGTGTCGATACACGTACCGGCGAATACATGGAAAGAGCATAACGTTTTAGAAGTTTTAAGGCTCGGAAAACTCCGGGCCTTTTAATATACCCTTATACTAAGAGAACGCGGGAATTGGAAGAAAGTCACGGCATCATATTTCCTGCTGCTATAAATGAGACTATTCCATATGATAGCCAAGCTCTTCACCAGACTTTTTCAGCCGTACTGATAGATTCTTAAGACGCTTCACCTGCTGTACATTTTGCAGGCGTTGATCTGAGGAAATTTCTCCGATAAGCGAAGAGATGGCATAAAGCACAGTGAAAAAAGGAGCCTCATAGTTTTTATTATCAAGCGGCTTGGAATCATCATACAGAGTGATAAGCGCTAAATTGGCTCCTCTGGCAGCGACCGTAAACGAAAATGGTTTCTCGAGAAAGAAAAATTCCTCTTCGCCCGTAAGATTAGACTCCAGCAAGCTTAAGAGATTCTGGCCCCACATAATCAGAACATCACACACCATATCGGCCCATTTGTCGCCAGGGAACACACAACCATCCAGCTTTACATACAATTCTCCGTATAGATTGCTGTCATCCCATTGATATGACGTTTTGTCTGAATATACCGCAAAGTTCATGCCATTTCTCCTGTGATTTCACCTGTACATTTTTTACCAATAGCTCTTTTATTATTTGCCGATTGTTGGTATGATAATCATACGCGATCTCTTTAGGGCGCAACTATGTTTAAGGATGGATAATTTGCAGAAAGATCCGGGCGTTCGTATCATTACGCTTTGCTTGATTGGCAACATTTTTCTACTGCTGATCAAAGGGGGCGTGGGGCTGTGGGCAGATAGCGAAGCACTCAAGGCCGATGCCATAAATTCAGCGGGCGATGTCATCAGCGCGCTCGTGGTTACACTGGGTTTAAAGTATTCGCTTAAGCCCCGCGATAAGGGCCATCACTACGGACACGGGAAAGCGGAAGCGCTTGTATCATTTTTGGTTGGTGCTATGGTAATTGTCGGTGCGGGTTTTCTGGTGTATGAGGCGGTGGGGACAATCATCGCAAAGAGCACACAGCAGCCCAGCCTTTACGCGCTTCTTGCCGCCCTTGTATCGATCGGTGTTAAGCTGTTCATGTTTAAGGCCACTTATTCCGCGGGAAAACGGCTGAACTCCATTGCCGTGATGACCAACGCGATGGACCACCGAAATGATATATTCGCCACCTCGGGCGCGGCTGTTGCTATAGGCCTTTCTTTTGTGGGCCAGTTCGCGGGCGTAGCGCTTCTGACAATATATGCAGAACCTGTTATCGCTATCGTGATCAGCGGCTTAATAGTAAAAACGGCATGGAACATAATCAAGGAATCTGCCAACATGCTGCTGGACGCAGCGCCTGACGATGAAACGATACGGGCACTGAGCTCTCTGGCTTCGTCGGTTCAGGGTGTGAAGGAGTTAAGCTGGCTGAAATGCCGCCGTATGGGCCGAGGACTGCTTGTGGACGCGGCGGTGGAAGTCTGCGGCAGTATCAGTGTGGCTGACGGCCATGATATCGCGGACGCAGTGCATGATGCCATTGCTGCCCGACACCCTGAGGTCATCGATGTGGTCGTGCATGTTAACCCGGATAATACTTTTTGAGTTATATAGTCGAGCCCACACTGGGTCGTCAGTTACCTGGGAAAATGTTAAAAAGACTGAATTTATACTTGCCTTTCATCCGACACGGGCCCCGAAAAGCAAAGCTTTATGGGGTGAGCTCAGCCGGAGAAAAGGCGAGCAAACCAATGCAAAAGAGCACATATGAGCGCCCCGCCGGCCGTACTGCAAGCAGCCGGGGCTCCCCAAAACGCAAAGCTTTTTGGGGTGGAAAGCGGGGTAAGATTGCTGACAAACACAGTTTGTCAGCGGTTTGAATCATATGCGTTCACTTCCCCTAATATATTTATAGAAAAGCACACAGGGGGAGGAATCGGTATGCTTAAAAAAGCATTAGCGGCGTTTGTCGCTGTGATACTGATGCTGGGGCTGACAGCTTGCGGCACACAGGAAGAAGAACCTTATGAGGAAATACCGGCGGCGAATATTGAAGAGCAGGATGCTGCCAATATGAGAGATACGGTACTATATCTCGAGGACGATTATGGCTATATCGTGCCCGTGATGAAGCAGATCGAGTGGGTGGAGGGGATTGGTGCAGCGACAGTGTCTGAACTCATTGCCGATTCCAATACAGACGCGCAGCTCGAGTATTTAGGGCTTAACCCCATTCTCGCGGAGGGAACGGAATTAAGCCTGGCGATTAAGGATGGCGTCGCTACTGTAGCCTTGAGCAAGGGCGCGCTGGCTGCGGACGACGCGGTGAGCGAGATGAACAAGGTGGTCGCTCTCGTGAACACACTGACCGAATTCCCTACAATCGATTCGGTTATCGTTAAGCAGGAAGGCGTTAAGGACGCGTTGCCCAATGGCACAGATATCAGTGCGGCCTTTGGGACATTCGACCTCAATGTGACAACCACGCTGTCTGAGGAAGATCTCAAGAATGCGTCTAGGCTGCTGCTCTATTTCCAGAACGCATCGGAAACGGCCATTGTTCCGGTGACCAAGTATGTAGGCGGGAAGGCGGATGCGTTTGCGGCAATGAATGAGCTTATCAAAGGGCCCGGAGAAGGCGGCCTGAAAAGCCCGTTCCCCAAAGGAACGGAACTGCTGGGTGTCACGGTCGATGACAATGGTGTGGCGTCGATCAATTTCTCCAAAGAGTTTTCGCAAGTCAGCGAAACACCCGAAAGAGAGAAAGCCCTGCTGCGCTGTATCGTTTTGACACTGATGCAGTTTGACAATATCGACGAGGCGCGTATACTGGTAGATGGTAAGGAATATTCCTCCACATCCCAGACGACCATGGCAACGCCGGAGTTTGTGAATACGCTTGAATAAAGGATAATAGTGCCAATGATAAGAGAAGATGGCCGCACGGCAACGCAGCTGCGGCCGCTGCAAATAGAAAAATCGTTTTTAAAGAATGCGCACGGCAGCGCGCTGATTTCGTGGGGCAAAACGCGTGTGCTCTGTACGGCCATGTATGAGGCAGGCGTGCCCACGTTTCTCGAAAACACGGCTAAGGGCTGGCTCACGGCAGAGTATGCCATGCTGCCCGCCAGCACACCGCAAAGAAAGCCGCGGGAGAGCAAGCGGCCAGATGGGCGCAGCACAGAGATCGGGCGGCTGATCGGACGCTGCCTGCGTTGTATCGTCGATTTAAACCTGATGCCGGGGTATACCGTACATATCGACTGCGACGTGATCGACGCGGACGGCGGCACACGGACGGCAGGTATCACGGGGGCGTATGTCGCGCTGTGCGAATGCGTGCGTCGGATGGAAAGCGAAGGGTTGATTGCCGAGTCGCCCGTTATCGACGGTATCGCGGCGGTCAGCTGCGGTATTGTGGATGGCGAGACTATGCTGGATTTAAACTATGGCGAGGATAGCCGTGCGGCTGCGGATGTCAACGTGGTGATGGCGCATAGCGGCGGTTTCATCGAGATACAAGGGACGGGAGAACGCCGTCCCATATCGCCTGAGGAACTGGGCACACTGCTGGGGCTTGCGGCACAGGGTATAGCGGATATACGAAAGATACAGGAGGCGGCGCTTAGCGTATGAGCAGACTATTGATAGCCACAAACAACGCCGGCAAGGTTAAAGAGATCAAAGCGATTCTAGGCAGATTCTATGACGAGATCGTGTCATTAAAGGATGCGGGTATTGCGCTGGAAGTCGAGGAAGACGGGGATACCTTTGAAGCAAACGCCATAAAAAAAGCGCGTGAAGCGGCAGCCGTTGCGCATTGCGATGCGCTGGCCGATGATTCCGGACTCTGTGTGGACGCGCTGGGCGGCGCACCGGGCGTTTACTCGGCGAGATATGCCGGAGACGATGCGACGGACGAGAAGAATAATGAAAAGCTGCTAAAAAATCTGGAGGGCGTGGCAGACCGCGCGGCACGATTTGTGAGCGTGGTCGCACTGGTATCAAATAGCATTATCACGACGGCCAGAGGTGAAGTGCAGGGGTTAATAGCGCATCAGCCGTCCGGAAATGGCGGATTCGGTTACGATCCGCTGTTTCTCGTGCCTGAATTGGGACAAACCTTCGCACAGATACCGCCTGAAATAAAGAACAGCTTAAGTCATCGTGCAAGGGCCCTGGCAGCCTTGCAAGAGAAACTGTCTCATAACCAATGAAGACAGCGCTCGTTATCAGCGATACCCATGGTGCGAAGGCCAAGACGGCTATTGCGGTTCACAGATATGGCAATGTGGATATGATCTTTCATCTCGGTGATTACAGCCGCGACGTGGATTATCTTTGCACATTGACAAAAGCACCCGTTTACAGCGTACGCGGAAACTGTGATTTAGGTTCTTCCGCCGAGCCCGAGATCATGCTCAGCATCGAAGGCGTGAAGGTGCTCGCGCTGCACGGACATAAGCAGAACGTGAAGTCGTCTCTTTTGACGCTGGGGCTTTACGCACAGGAAAAAGAAGCCGACATCGCTCTGTTCGGGCATACGCATATGCCTGCGGAGCAGCTTTATCAAGGCGTCACGCTCTATAATCCGGGCAGCCTCGGAGAGCCGCGCGGCGGGCGAGCGACCGTCGGTCTGCTGACCATCGAAGACGGCACGTTTCGTCTGTCCACAGTTAAGCTTTAGGTGGGGCAATATGATTCGATACCACTCGGCGGTGCTTATCACTAAAGATATTGAGGGGATGACACGGTTTTACAAGGATGTACTGGAACAGCCGCTGCGGTTTGATTTCGGGCGGTGCCAGATATTCGAGTGCGGCCTGTCGGTCTGGGAGCTGGATGAGAACGATCCGGCGATGGCGGCTACGGGTATCGGAAAAGGAACAAACAGCTGTCTCGAATTATGCTTTGAGACGGAAGAGTTTGAGAAAGAGGCTTCACGCATATTGGACTTAAAGCCCAAGCTGCTTCACGGTGTCGCCGAAGAAGCATGGGGACAGCGTACCATACGGTTCTTTGATCCGGACGGCAATCTCGTGGAATTGGGTGAGAGCATACCCTGCTTTTGCAGAAGGTTGTATCGTGAAGGTCTTTGCATTGAGGCCGTTGCGAACAAAACAGGTGTATCTATAGATAATGTGAAGGAGTATGTGGGGCGGGCATAATGCCGCAGGAAATATTAAGGAGCTGATTGAACCGTGGAGAACGAACAGCGATTGGTATCTCTATACAAACAGCACCATTATGATCGGCTGAAAGGGCATTTTCGCAAGAAACTTGTATACGTATTAGCGGCCGGAAGCCTTCTCGGAGTGACGGCGGCGGCGTATACGTCTCATCTGATTGTGACCATCTCATGCACGGTGGCGTTAACCGTCGCTCTGACATCATTGCTGCTTTATCAACTAAAAAAGCTGAATGCGCAAACGGCCTGCTTGATACCGCTGGTCTATATTTGCTTCGTTCAGATTCCTTTATCTTGGCTTTTCGGGGACGGTCTTTCGGGCAACTGTCCATACTTTGCGCTGGCGTTGATCGCCGTTATTGTGGCGGCACAAATCAAACGGCATCAGACACGGCTTCTGATACTCTTTGACGTATTACTGGCCGCTTTGGCCTTGTATACCTTCATTGAAGAAAAAACCACAAATATTATCGGCCTCTTCGCCTACCTTGCCTCGATTGTTATCATAACGGTTTTTCTTGTTCTCATGGTGGCACGTTTTAACATGCTGAACGATCATGTGCTGCGCAGCGCGATTAAGGATGAATTAACGGGTATGTACAACCGCCGCGTATTGGACGACATCATGACCATTAAAGAAGAAGGCTATGCAAAAGAACGCAAGGATTACATGCTGATCATGCTGGATGTGGATAAATTCAAACAGCTAAACGACAAGCTTGGACATACGGGCGGGGATCGTATTTTGCAAAGCTTGGCAATATGTATCCGGCGGTATATCCGCTCCACCGACTATTGCGTCCGCTTCGGCGGCGACGAATTCCTCATCGTGCTGGAAGATACTTCGGCGGAGCAGGCTCAGCGCATTTTCGACAGAGTGGCCCAAGCCATGTGCAGTGAATTGATCACTGATATTCCTGTGACCATGAGCCGCGGTCATGCGCTGCGATCGGAGTGCGGCTATGCGAGCGAGCTTATCAATCTTGCCGACAGGCGCATGTATGCCAATAAAAGACGTCAATCATGTGAATAAAGCCGAATAGTCATTAAGGTTAAAGCCAATTATGAACCCGGTCAGTTCCGGGTTTTTTTGTGCCCAAATAAGCGTCTCATGTCGCAAAAACAAGAAATCTACTGCTGCCCTTTCTCGCACAATGCGCCATTTTATCTTTTTTTACAGGACGCAGTTCTACAATATATAAAGTGACAGTAACTATATAATATGCCCATCATACACAAGAGGGTCTGATGGGGTTGCATAAGGTCTATATTGAGCTTGTCTTTGCGGACAATTTCATCGTCAACCTGCTGATTTTGCTGCTTGCTTCACGGCTGACGAAGACAAGAATAAGGTGGGGCCGTTTTTGTGCCGCGGGTGCTTTGGGCGGCGCTTATGCCTGTGTGGCATTCGGTATGGGCGACGCGTTTTTGTGGCTGCCCGTTAAGATCGCCGTTGGGTTTGCAATGTGCTTTGCGGCCTTCAGCAAACGCGGCGAGAGAGGTTTTTGGAAAAATGCGTGTGCGTTTTGGGCATCGTCTTTCGTGCTGGTCGGAGCGGTTTATGCTAGTATGTTAAGCTTTGGAGAGCCTGCGACGATTGGCGGGGCTGTCATCGTCCGGGCGCCTGTGCGTTTTATTCTTGTCGGCCTTTTTGTGGGCGCTGTGGTGATGGATCTGCTGGCCCGAGTCAAACGGCGCGTGCGCGAGCGGGAAAATCAAACGGAAACGATTGTTTTGGAGCTTAATGGCAGGAAAACCTTAGTCAAGGCATTTGTCGACTCAGGCAATATGGTACGTGAACCGCTTTCCGGTTTGAGTGTCGTTTTTTTAAGCCGCGCCGCCACGCAAGAACTGCTTGGAAATAATCTCCTGGCATTGATGTACGGGCAAGAACCGGCCCAGACCGACCGCCTTCGTATTATTCCGTGCTGTACAGCCGCCGGACAGGGGCTTTTTTATGGCATCGAGATCGACGGTGTGTCGCTCAAAGATTCAAAGCACAGCTTGCGCGCCGTCGTGTGCGAATCGAAAACGCCAATCGCCGGCGGGTTCGGCGCCATTGCGGGCACGCAGCTGATGGATGAACTTAAGAAAGGAGCCGTATATGAGGACGCTTTGGGTACAAAAGCTGATCGCGGAGATCATGCTGAGGCTGGGTCTGGCCGCGAACGCCGACTACATCAACGGAAGCGAGGCACTGCCGCCGCCGCTGACACGCCAGGAGGAGGCGACGCTGCTGCGACTGCTGGGGGAGGGAGACAAGTCGGTCAGACGGGTGCTCATTGAACGCAATCTGCGGCTCGTGGTGTATATTGCGCGTAAGTTCGAAAACACAGGTATCGGCATTGAAGACCTTGTCTCTATCGGCGCGATCGGGCTTATCAAGGCTGTGAACACGTTTGATGTGGATAAGAATATCAAGCTCGCCACATACGCCTCGCGCTGTATCGAAAACGAAATACTCATGTACCTGCGGCGCAACGCCAAGCTGCGCTACGAAGTATCTTTCGATGAACCGCTCAATGTGGACTGGGACGGCAATGAGCTGCTGCTAAGCGATATACTCGGCACCGAGCCCGATGTGGTTTATACAGAGATAGAGGACAGCGTGGAAAAAGACCTCATGCAGTCATGCATTGGCAAGCTCTGTGCGCGGGAAAAAATGATCATGGAGATGCGCTTTGGGCTGAACGGGCAAAAGGAACGCACCCAAAAGCAGGTGGCGGATTACTTGGGCATTTCACAATCGTACATATCGCGGCTGGAGAAGCGCATTATCAAACAGCTGCGTACCGAGATCAGCAAAATCGTATAGTATTCCGGCATAAGCTGTTTATATATGAACAAATGCCCTGCTAAAATTACACAGCGGGGTTTTTGTTTGGTGTTGCATTGCAGCTTGATTGGGTTATACTAAGAGATGGACAACTGGTAAACGGAGGGAAAATATGAGGTTTTGGGATGGAGTGAAAAATCGGCGCAGCATATACGGACTGGGAGATGAGGAGATCGTCCCGCAGGCGCGTATTGAGCAGATTGTGAATGATGCGGTGACGCATGTGCCTTCGCCTTTTAATTCGCAGAGTACACGCGTGCTGCTGCTTTTCGGCAGCGCCCATAAAAAACTGTGGCAGTTTACGCTGGATGAGCTGCGCAAGGTGACAAAGCCGGAACGCTTTGCGGAAACGGAGAAGAAAGTGAACGGCTCATTTGCATCGGGCTACGGGACGGTATTGTATTTCATCGATAAAAACGTGGTGGATGATTTGGCAGCCCAGTTTCCGTTGTATGCCGATAATTTTGCGCTGTGGTCGCAGCATTCTAGCGCCATGCACCAATATGTGATTTGGACAGCATTGGAGGCTGAAGGGCTGGGGGCATCGCTTCAGCATTACAGCCCGCTTATCGACGAGGCTGTGCGAAAAGAATGGAAAGTGCCGCAAAGCTGGCAGGGTGTGGCGCAGATGCCGTTTGGCAAACCGACGCTGCCACCCGGTGAAAAAGAATTTGACAGCCTTGACGAGCGTGTGAAGGTTTATCGCTGAAGGAGAGCAGACTTGAGGCTGTTGAAGCTGGCGCTCGCAGGCGTTTGCCTGTTGCTTTTGCTTTGGGCGCTGATGAATCTGATCTTTCATATGGTGACAGCCCTTGTGTTTCTTACCTCGCTTGTGCTGGGATTGTCGGCTGTCGCTATCGCGGTTTTTTTTCTGGTGTATTGGGTCAAGCATAGAAAATGATATGTTGTGCTTCCTGTAAGGGATAGGGCAGTATCGATAAAGCACCTTTTTTAATAAGCTGTACTATGGAAAGTACGGCTTTTTGTTTGGCGAGAAACCTTTGATTTTTTCTGCCAGTTTTATTGGTTTTGTATACTGCGCCTATTCTCGCTGCGTTCGAAACTGCGCAAAACAGCAAAGTGTGGGCTTGGCCCCCGGAAAAGCAATGCTTTTTGGAGTAAAACATAGCCCGTCTTGCCCGCGAATATTACTTTGACGGTACATGAGATTCTTGGGGTGTTAAACTTTTGGCTAACTAAACCCGTACAATAGCAACAGTACGCCTCTGTGATAAAAAAATGTTAATAAACTTTGACTTACCTTGACTATTATGAAACGATATGCTATAAAATAGTCATAAGGATTAGCACTCGGAGGGAGAGAGTGCTAATAAAATAGAAAAATGATGTGATAATATATCTAAAAAGGAGTTGAGTATTATGGCAAATTTGATTCCCGCCAACCGTGGAAGAAAGGGCATAGCGCCCACAGGGTTTGAAGACTTTTACAACATGCTGGACGATTTTATCACCGATCCGTGGTTTTCCGGACGGCGCTCACGAGAAGCGTTTCGGATGGACGTACAGCAGAACGATAATGAATACCTCATTGAAGCCGAGCTTCCGGGCGTAACCAAGGATGAAGTGTCTATCGAAATGGCAGACGGCACACTGCGCATTGCGGTGAACCGTGAGGAGCACAAGAACGAGGAAGGCAAGAATTACATCCATCGTGAACGGCGCTCGTCTTCCATGAGCCGCGCGGTATATCTGGCGGACGCGGAAGCCGACGGCATCACGGCCAAGCTGGACGGCGGCGTACTCAAAATCGTCGTACCGCGCCAGAAGCAGCCTGATAACAAGCGCCGCATAGAGATTGAATAAACGCGTATGTACAAAAGAAACGAAGCGCACTGAATGCCCCGTCAGTGCGCTTTTGTTATGTATTCGGAAGCTGGGGAGTGAAACGATACACTGCTACTGCCCATACACGGGATGCTGTTCCACTGCGTAGTCGCTGATGCTCAGCATAACTTGTGGAGCTTGTAGAGGAACACAAGCGTCTAATAAAAAGGACTTTTACGGTAAATCCCATAATCCTTATTGACAAACTCATAACTCAGGAATATCATAAAATCCGACAAAATGACTCGGATTTATGGAGGACAAGCGTGATCATTTCCACAAAAGGGCGTTACGGTCTGCGCGCCATGTTCGAGCTGGCTAAGGCCTGGGGCGAAGGCCCTTTGAGCCTGCGGCAGATCGCGGCGGCACAGGGCTTAAGCGAACCGTATCTGGAGCAGATATTCCCGTCGCTCAAAAGCGCGGGACTGGTGGAGAGCACGCGCGGCGCGAGCGGAGGCTATCGGCTGCTTCAGCCCCCTTCGGACATCTCGGTGGGCAGTGTGCTGACCGCGCTGGAGGGAGAGCTGGCTCCGGCAGATTGCGTGTGCGGCGGCTCGGATTGTGAAAACGCACCGGCCTGTACGACGCATACTATCTGGAAGCGCATATACGACGGTATCAGCGCGGTGGTGAACGGCATCACGCTACAGGATATGCTGGACGACGATAAAAGGCTGGCGGGCAATGCCCCGCAGGCAAAAAATATAAGGTGTTAATATGGAAGTTTATTTGGATCATGCCGCGACGACCTATACGGACAAGCGCGTATTGGATGTCATGCGGCCGTTTTTTGAGGAGACATACGGCAACGCGGCGAGCCTTCACGGATTCGGGCGCGGCGCGCAAAAAGCCATACTAAAAGCGCGCGAGCAGACGGCGGCAGCCATCGGCGCGCAGACCGACGAGATCTATTTCACATCGGGCGGCACAGAGAGCGACAACTGGGCAATAAAGGGCGTAGCGGAGCTGGCGGGCAAGGGTCATATCATCACCACGGCCATCGAGCACCACGCCGTTCTGGATACATGCGATTATTTAAAATCGCGCGGTTTCGACGTGACGTTTCTTCCGGTGGATGTATCGGGACAGCTCAGCGCAAAAGCGGTGGAGGAGGCGATACGCCCCGACACGATACTCATCAGCGTGATGTTCGCGAACAATGAAACGGGCGTATTGATGCCCATTCCCGAGATAAGCAAGATCGCGAGAGAAAACGACGTGCTTTTTCATACGGATGCGGTACAGGCTGTGGGGCATATGCCCATCGATGTGAACGCTCTGGATATCGACCTGCTGTCCATGAGCGCGCATAAGTTTTACGGCCCCAAAGGCGTGGGTGCGTTGTATATACGGCGCGGCGTCAGCATAGGCCGGTTTATGCACGGTGGTGCACAGGAAAAGGGCTTGCGCGCGGGTACGCTCAACACGCCGGGCGTGGTGGGTCTCGGCGCGGCGGCGGAAATCGCCGTGAAGGACATGCAGGAAAATGAGAAGCATGAAAGAACTTTGGCACGGCGGCTGGCAGACGGTTTGCTCACTCTGCCCGAAACGCGGCAAAACGGCGGCGAATCCGAAAAACTGCCCGGCCATGTGAACATCACTTTCGGCGGCATCGAAGCCGAAGCGCTCATGACGTATCTTGATCTGGACGGCATCGCGGTGTCGACCGGTTCCGCCTGTACGTCGGGGTCGTTAAAGCCCTCATATGTACTGCGCGCCATGGGGTTGTCTATCGAGGACGCGAGGGGCTCCATACGCATGACGGTGGGCCGCGAAAACACGATTGAGCAGATTGATTGGGTGATACAAACGACAAAAGCAGCGGTGGAAAGGCTTCGAGAGCTATCGCCGTTATTCGCACAGCATAAAGGAGAAAAAACATATGTATAATGAAAAGGTGCTTGAGCATTTTAAAGACCCGCACAATGTGGGTGAGATGGAAAACCCGGACGGCTTTGCCCAAGTGGGCAGCAGTGAATGCGGCGATACCATGGACATGTATATTCGCGTGGAAAACGAGCGTATCACAGATATCAAATATAAGACGTACGGCTGCTGCGCAGCGATTGCGTCTTCGAGCATCGCCACGGATATGGTGAAGGGCAAAACGCTGGAGGAAGCCGAAGCGCTTTCCAAGGCGGATATCGTGAAAGAGCTGGGCGGTCTGCCCGAAAAAAAGATACATTGCTCGCTCATGGTAGAAGATGCTATTAAGGCTGCGATTGCGAACTATAAATCAAAAAAATAGGCATATATGGAATTTATTAAGATATAATGTCTTTCATATCTTTAGCATTCTTGAGCAAAATAGTCTTAGCAAGACTGTGTGAAAGGAGTGTGACAGATGAGAGTCAGTGTGCTGATGGGCGTGATAGCGGGCAGTGTGATAGGTGCGGCTGCTACAATAATCGCAATGCCATATTTTCAGCCTCAAATGAAACGTGCAATTCGCCAAGGCCGCAAAGCAATCAACAACCAGATGGATAAGATGGCGGAAACGGGCATTTAGCCGCTTTAGTTTCACAGCTTGAGAATGCATCGTGTTTGTAAGGGCAAGTTTTTGCAGGAATGAGAATTTGGTTCAAAGCCGGTGATGTCAGCCGGCTTTGTGTTTTTTAATGGGAAAACAGGGGTGAGAGTCATTACAAATACGTTATGCAACTGTGACAAATATTAAAGTTTCTCTAATGTTTGCGTCAGCCGTTTGAAATGTTCCCATATATGGTATATAATAAACAGAGACAAGAAGGGGGTGCTATCGTGTCCGGATTTGATGAGACGATGAAATTTTCACTATCAAAGGAGCTTGACAACCCGCAGCGGGAAGTGATCTGGCTTGTTTGTGATGCTTTGAAGGATAAAGGATACGACCCTGTGAACCAGATTGTCGGTTATATCATATCAGGTGATCCGACGTACATCACAAGCTATAAGAATGCGCGTTCGCTGATCAAGCGTGTGGAACGGGACGAGCTTTTGGAAGAGTTCGTGAAGGTCTACATTGAGAACATGCAAAAGGGACAAGGCTGATCGCACATTTTCTTTTGCTTTATATTCAAGAGCGGTAAGGCCAAACTGCTGATAGTTTGGCCTTTTTATAATCACACGTTAAGGAGTCAGGATGAAAAAAGTCTTAGGCGTCGACATTGGAGAAAAGCGGATCGGTATTGCGGTGTCGGATGCGCTGGGTATGACGGCGCAGGGTGTTGAAACGTATGCACGCAAAGGCGAAGGCGATGCCGCCTACATTGCTGATAAAGCGAAAAGCTTTGGTGCAGAGCTGGTAGTGGCGGGATTGCCGCTCAATATGAACGGCAGCGAGGGCCCCACGGCACAGAACGTACGCGCGTTTATGGCAGAGGTGGAGGCGCTGGGCTTGCGTATTCATTTTCAGGACGAGCGATTGACGACGGTGAGCGCCGAGCGTATGCTTATCGAGGCGGATGTATCAAGAAAAAAACGCCGTCAGGTTGTCGATAAATTGGCGGCTGTGTATATTTTGGGCGCATACCTTGACACGCACAGAGCGTGATGGGATACTTGGTGTGCCGCCGCGTATAAAATCGCAGGCGGTTTATCATAATAAATTAATGCCGCTTTATGGCAATAAACAAAGGAGACGAATATGGACGAAGAAAACGTTGTTATACTGACTGATGAAGATGGAAAAGACGTACGCTTTTTGCACATCATGACGTTTGATTTTGAAGACAGTTTTTTCGTTGCGCTCACACCCGAAGAGGATATGGAGGGTATTGAGAACGGCGAAGTTCTGCTGATGGAAATACTCGAGGACGAGGACGGCAACGACTGTTACGTTCCTATCGAAGACGAAGACCGTCTTGATAAGATCTGGGAAGAATTTGAACGTCTTTATTATGAAGACGAAGAAGATACTGAAGAGGAAAAAACTGAGGAGTAAATTTTCGTGCCATACGTGTTCACAGCGCTGACGCTTGTGTTTGCCGCTATTTACGCGTTTACCCGCAGCAGCGACACGCTTTCAGGCAGGCTCTTTTACAAAACCGCAGCCAGTGTGATGTTTGTGCTGGTTGCAGTCAGCATGCGTACGGGCGCGGATGAACCGTATTACACGCTTATCGTTCTCGGGCTGTGTTTTGCTTTAGCAGGCGATGTGATTCTCATATTTACGGACCGAAAGCAAGGTTTTCTTGCCGGAGGCATGGTCTGCTTTTTGCTGACACATCTTCTTTACATTATTGCTTTTTGTACAAAGACCGCGCCGTCTCTATACGACGGCGCTTTTTTTGCGTTGTTGCTAATATCAGCTATCCTTATTCTCCGTAAACGGCGGCTGCCTAAAGGCAACTTAAAGACTGCAGCCTTTATTTATGCGGTGGTGCTTTGCGCCATGACGGCACGCGCACTCTCCATGCCTTTCTCACCCGCTGTGAAATTCACCTATGCGCTCTTCGCGGCGTTGGGAGGCGTACTGTTTGCGGTTTCCGATATGCTGCTGGCGTTTAAAAGCTTTGGCGGGGTGCATAAAAAGGCCGTAGGTGTCACGAGCACGCTCACCTATTACACCGGTCAGATATTGATTGCTCTTAGCGTTTTGATATAGGTGGCTTTGGAATGCCGAATATACGGGCTTTTGATATTGACAATACAGGTTGTTTGTATTAGAATAATCAAGCGTCAAAAACAAGTGCCCGTAGCTCAGCCGGATAGAGTGTTTGACTACGAATCAAAAGGTCGTGGGTTCGAATCCCCCCGGGCACGCCAAAGAAAGTCCCATAAAACCTAGGGTTTTGGGACTTTTTTATTTTTCGGATTTTATATTGTGTGCCAATTGTGTGCCAACGGCTTTGTTTCCTCCTGTCAAAAGCGTCTCAATACTATTAATCGCGGCAGCAATCGAGGGGCTCTGCGGGTGAATGTAAGAGATGGTTGCTGACTGTGTGCTCTGGCCGCTGAGCGCCTGTATCACGGCGAAATCCGTGTGAGCATCTTCCAAGTGGCTGATATATGTATGACGGCAGCAGTGCGGCGTCAGGATGTGTACACCATCGACCTGACCGACAGCTGACTTATAGAACTTACGGTATGTACTTGGATGCAAAGGCATATTTTCGTTCTTTCCAGCGATGATATAACCATCCGCATTGTCACGAAGAAACTTGGCTGAAGGCCGCACTCATGGAGGCACATCAATGTCACGCTCCCGGTTCTCAGCTTTCACATCGCCGATATACATGCTGCCGCCTGCCTGAACCTTGACAGCGCGCCGAACACTAATACGGCTGCCATCTTGGGTTATATAAACGATGATAAACCGAGTAACTCTTGAGCGCTGATGCCTGTCGAAAGCATGAGACGGATGCTATGACCTATTCGCGTTCTTGGTAACTTCTCCATGATGGCGACAACCTCGGTCGCTGTGAATGCGTCTTTTTTGCCACGCTTGTTTCCCATGCGGCGATAGTTCATGTGGTCGGCATGTGGTACCTGATCCCTATCAGTCAGCTCATTAGCATAAGCTTAGCGAAGAATCTGATTGTGGATTGTTATGAGTTTTCCTCACTGGGAAACGCTGTAAGATTCAACCTCATCATTTGCTAATAAATCGATTGGTTTTACCTTAGTTGAAATATTATTATATAAGACGATTATATTAGATTCATTAATGACATTCTTATAATCAAAGTCCTTGTTTTATAAAAACAAAATGAAACGGGGGTAATAAATTAGTTCTATGATAGTATTAATTAATAAGGTTCTTTTTGGCCTAAAGAAATATAAATGTGTATGAGTAAGTACATTTTTGAAGAGTTTAAACCTTTTAGCCCTGCCCCGTATATATTTAGCAATAGGCCTTCCGCATGGGGTAGACGCTCAATTTAAAAACTGAAACAAAAACGTGCTCACTTCTGCCGATCGGTATAATACGTACTTTTAGCAACCATTGATTGGAATAAAGTTCAATGATTTTGGAGACTACCATAGTGGGTAATCAGGATTTTTTATCTTAATTAATAATAAAGTTAATCTGGCATTTTACTAACTATAACTAATTAACAAATGTGTTAAATGACTAGTAAATTAATATAAAAAATTCATTATTACTGTGCCATTCTATTGACTTATGTGATGAATATGTATATAGTGTACCTGTAATGAACAGTAAAAAACAGGTATTAAAACGAGTGATTACCATAAAAGTTAATCACATTGCACATCAGGCGAAACCGACAAATCAAAAAGTTAATTGTTCAGTCAAAGCTAATAGATTTCACAAAAATAAAAAACGGGAAGATGGGGTTTATGGCACAACAAGCAAAGGTGACGGTAGAAAAATCTTATACGATCGGCGAAGTCGATAAGAATATATTTGGCTCTTTTGTGGAGCATTTGGGCAGAGGTATTTATAGCGGAATCTATGAACCCACCCATAAGGAAGCTGACAGATTTGGTTTCCGAAAAGATGTTGCGGAGCTCGTCAAGGAGTTGGCCGTACCGATTATTCGATATCCGGGAGGTAACTTTGTGTCGGGTTACCGTTGGGAAGATGGTATCGGCCCTGCAGAATCCCGTCCTAAGCGGCTTGACCTCGCATGGCGGACACTGGAAACAAATGAAGTGGGAATAAATGAAGTAGCTTCATGGTGTCAGCGAATTGGGGCAGAACCTATGCTCGCTGTCAATTTGGGTACGAGAGGAATAGAGGCTGCTCTTGATCTTTTGGAGTATTGCAACTACCCCGAGGGAAGCTATTGGAGTGATCTGCGAATTCAGCATGGATACCGTGATCCTCATAACATCAAAGTATGGTGCTTGGGGAATGAGATGGATGGCTCTTGGCAGACGGGACACAAAACACCAACGGAATATGGGCGGCTCGCCACAGAAACTGCACGTGCCATGAAACTCTTTGACCCTGATATAAAGCTTGTATCCTGCGGAAGTTCACATACATTTATGGATACATTTCCCGAATGGGAAGCTGAAACATTAACGCACACCTATGACGTGGTCGATTACATTTCGCTTCATCAATACTTTAGCAATGAAGACGGCGACACCGCTAATTTTTTGGCTCGTTCACTGGAAACAGAGCATTTTATTAAAACCGTTATTGCTGTATGCGATTATGTGAAAGCCAAAAAGCGCGGCAAGAAAGACATTATGCTGAGCTTCGACGAATGGAACGTCTGGTATCATTCCAAACAACACGATGATGGTGAAATGAAAAACAATCCATGGCGATCATCACCCTCTCTGCTTGAGGACATTTATACTTTTGAGGATGCGCTCGTTGTCGGCTGTATGCTTATCACGTTTATGAAGCATGCCGACAGGCTGAAAATGGCTTGTATAGCGCAGCTTGTCAATGTGATCGCACCGATTATGACACGTCCAGATGGTGGCATATGCCGCCAGACGATATTCTATCCGCTCCTGCATGCATCAAAATTCGGAAGGGGTACGGCTCTCAGGCCGATCGTTGTTTCGCCAAAATATGATTCTAAAGATTATACCGATGTATCATACCTTGAGACAATAGCAGTTATGGATGAGGAAGCCGAGGAATTGACGTTGTTTGCGGTGAATCGCAGCCTCAGCGATCCTATCAGCGTCGCTTGCTTCTTCAGAGGGTTCGAGGATTATTCGATCACGGAACACATCGCTTTGGAGAGCGAAAATCTAAAAGCCGTCAACACTGTCGCTAATCCGAATGCCGTGGTTCCCCATAATCGTCAGGATTCCGGTCAGAGCTTGGGTAAAGGTGAGTTTTCTATTGAGCTTGGAAAAGCGTCATGGAATGTCATTCGGTTAAAGAAAACCGCGCGTTAAATATATTAGTCGGAATATCATGCTGACGAGTATTGAGTATTCCGCTTAATATAAATAAAATAATGATGAGAGGATGCTGGAAAATGAAAGCAAAAAGTGTGTTATCTTTGATGTTAACCATCGTAATGTTGGCGGTTGTATTAACAGCATGTGGAACTCCAGCGCAGACAGAAGTATCGCCCTCGGCAGATGACCCAACATCAGCTCCCCCAGAGGTGTCGGCTGACGCTGAACCGGTTGATGTTGAGTTCTGGACATTTCAGGACTTGCATGTCCAATTCTATGAAAAGATGGCGGCCAAATGGAATGAAGAGAATCCCAATGAACCGATTAACCTGATCCCGACCGTCTATCCGTATGACGACATGCATAATAAGCTGCTCATCGCTTTTCAATCGGGCGTGGGTGCGCCGGACTTGGTCGATATCGAGTTGGGCAAATACGCCAACTTCCTCCAGGGCGACATCCAGTTGGTTCCTTTAAACGATATCGTCGAACCGGAGCTGGATAATATCGTTAAGGCGCGCGTAGACATCTATTCTAAAGACGGTAACTATTACGGCATTTGCTTCCATGTTGGTGCGGCGGTTATATATTACAACACAGAACTATGCGATCAAGCAGGCATTGATTGGAAAAACATCAAGACATGGGATGAGTATTATGAGGCGGGTAAAAAGCTCAAAGCTGCTTTGCCTGATAAATACTGGGCATCGGTAGAATCTGGAGATGTCTGGCATATGTGGCCAATGCTCTCTTCTCAGGGCGGCGACATGCTGACAAAGGATGGCAAACCGGACATCAATTCCGCGCAGATGGTCAAAGCGCTTGAGTACAACCGCAAACTTATTGACGAAGGAATCGCGACAATTGCCCCGGGAAATTTCCATCATTCAGAAGAATTCTACGCATTAATGAACAGCGGCGCAATCGGTTCCATTGTGATGCCCATGTGGTATATGGATCGCTTTACCGATCATATGCCTGATCTCGCCCAAAAAATAGCCATTGCACCGTTACCCGTTTGGGAAGCCGGTCAGCCGCGCTCCGTGGGTATGGGAGGCACAGGAACATCTGTTACGAAGCAGTGCGAAAACCCCGATCTTGTAAAGAGATTCCTATCGTTCGCAAAGCTTTCCAAGGAAGGCAACATTGAAGTCTGGAATACACTGGGATTTGACCCCATCCGTACTGAGGTATGGTCTTTGCCGGAGATGGTGAATTCAGAGAATAAATTTACCGAATATTATGTCACCAATCCGTTTGACGTTCTTAACTCGATTAAAGACGAGATCCTCTCGGTCAACGTCTCGGATGCGCTCCCGGCCACACTGGATGCCATGAAGAATTCGGTGCTAACCAGAGCTTACACAGAAAAGAATATCGATATTGCGAGTATGCTGGCGGAAGAACTAGCAAAAATCCAATACTAATTTTCCTTCCTTTTACTATGGCCAACCGAAAGCGCCGCAAAGCGGCGCTTTCGGTCAATATTTTGCATGACAGGCTATGCGTTACTTTTCAGAATGAGGGGGTAAGCGAGATATGAATTTTAAAAAAAGGGTGAAGTCCTTGCCATATTCGCAAAAACTTGCGCCCTATGTGTTTATTTCTCCGTTTATTATCGTGTTCTTATTATTTTTTGTTTACCCGGTTATTTCTACAGTCATAATGAGTTTTCAAAAGGTTATTCCCGGGCAGACAACATTCGTAGGGTTAGATAATTTTAAAAATCTACTGAACAGCGATTTTCTAAAAGCTGTCACCAACAGTGTCATATATACGGTTATCACGATTGCGGTACTGATACCGGTTCCGCTGATATTCGCAGTTCTCTTGAATAGCAGGAAGATGGTCGCTAAAAGTCTCTTTCGTGCGGTATTTTTCCTGCCGGCACTTGTTTCGATTGTTGTCGCAGGCTTCACTTTCCGGCTAATTTTCGGCGAGATGCCCACCGCGCTGTTAAATGATGTGATATCCAATTTCGGAGCAGCTCCCGTTAAATGGCTGGGCGGTCCGGCGCTATGGACGACCTTCTTCGCTTTGCTTATGCTTTGTTGTTGGCGTTGGATGGGTGTGAATATGGTTTATTATTTATCCGGATTGCAAGGCATCCCGAATGAGCTGTATGAATCAGCGTCTATTGACGGTGCAGGACCGATGCAAAAGCTCAGGTACATCACAATACCGCTTCTAAAGCCCGTTACAATTTACATACTGACAATAAGCATATACGGCGGTATGGCGATGTTTTTGGAAAGCTTTATGCTGTTCAACGGAAACCGATCGCCAGGTGGCGCGGGACTTACAATCGTTGGGTACCTCTATCGCCTTGGTTGGGAACAAGCAAATATCGGTTATGGTTCCGCGATAGGGCTGTGCATGCTGGCAATTACGCTTGGCATCAATGTCATTTTGCTCAAGTATGCCGGTTTGTTTAAGAAGGGGGAATAATATGAAAGCCCAATTAAGGAAAAAAACAAAATTTACACCACAGTCAGGCATCATGCTGATTTTGTTTATTATTATGGCTGTTGTGACGCTCACACCTTTTATCAGTATATTCTTGGCATCTCTTCGGCCGGGACAGGAGATAATGCGGCAGGGCATCGGCCTTAATATTGATACGTCGATAATGTCCTTTAAAAATTATGCATTCTTATTCTCGGGTGATACGCCATATTTCACATGGTTTAAAAACAGCATAATTATTACGGCAGTGCAAACTGTTTTGACGCTGATCGTGAGCGCCTCTGTTGGTTATGGTTTTGCCATGTATGACTTCAAGTTTAAAAATTTGCTTTTTATGTGCGTTTTGATTATTATGATGATACCGATGGAAATTATCATGCTGCCGCTCTTTCAGCTGATTATAAAGCTTGGGCTCATCGACAGCATTTGGGGGATTATTTTACCGTTTGTGGCAGGACCATTGCCGATTTTCTTCTTCCGTCAATATTTAAGTGGAATGCCCAGGGATTTTCTGGATGCGGCGCGCGTCGATGGCTGCAGCGAATACGGTATCTTTGCCCGAATTATACTCCCGCTGATGAAACCAGCGTTTGCGGCCATGGGTATTTTTGTAGGTATGAACAGCTGGAACAATTTCTTATGGCCGATGCTTGTACTAAGTTCGAAAGATAAATTGACGCTGACAATAGGCTTGAATACATTGATTACGCCTTACGGGAATAATTACGATGTATTGCTAGCCGGAGCTGTGTTTTCCGTGATTCCGATCGTCGTTTTATTCTTAATATTCCAAAAATATTTTATAGCCGGAATGACGGCTGGTGGCGTTAAAGGATAAGGAAAGAGGAACCCGTATGCTGATATCCCCGATACCAGAGAATGCAGCCTTTTTTGAAGCGCTGGCAAGCCCCGTGCGCCTTGAAATCATACATCTGCTGGCGGAAGAAGAGCTAAATATCAAGCAGCTTGCTGAAAAAATCGGTATTAGCAGCCCGATTATGATTAAACATGTAAAAAAGCTTGAAGATGCTGGCTTTGTGACGACTCGGATGGTGAAAAGAAACGGCTCCATAAGCAAAATCTGCACCTTGGTATTTGCGGAATATCGTTTTATGCTGGATTATCGCAGGCGTGGGCTGCCTATGGTTAATTCATATTCAATTCCTGTTGGATGCTACTGCTTAATCGATGGCACGCCAACATGTGGTCTCGCAACAGAAAGGGGTGTTATCGGCTCCCGTGACGACCCGCAAGTTTTTTGGGAAACTGAGCGCTTTAACGCACAGTTATTGTGGTTTACGCAAGGATATGTGGAATACAGGTGCCCGAACTATTTATCCCAGAAGCAAAAGATAGTGGAGATTGAGCTGTCCTTTGAGATTGCATCTGAGGCGCCGGATTATGCGGACGACTGGCCGTCCGATATCACATTTTATTTTAACGATACAAAGCTTTTCACATGGACTAGCCCCGGCGATTACGGTGTGAAGCGTGGAAAACTGACGCCTGAATGGTGGCCATCCAATCAATACGGTTTATTAAAAACGTTACATATTACACAAGCCGGAGTTAGCATGGATGATAAAAAAGTCTCAGATGTCACTTTGAAGCAGCTCTTGACACACGATAACCATTATTGGAGCATCCGTTTTGAAGTTGCCAAAGATGCAAATAACGTAGGTGGTCTAACTTTGTTCGGCAAGAAATTCGGGAATCATGAGCAGGATATTTTGGTGCGTACATTTTTTGAAAGAGCCCAAGGGGAGAGGACGGATATAGATATCACCGGCCAGGATAACGATGAGTAGGCGTTAATTACAAAATACAAATAGTAACAAATTGCACCTTAATAATTAAAGATTATTAAGGATAAAGGCGATGCGATTTTTTAAAAGGTTGGTAATATATTTAAATATATATTTTTGGCAATGTTTACCTCATTCCTATGGCCTATAGCATTACATGGAGAAGGCATCACGATTTCGAATTGAAGCAATGGGTTGTTGGGTTAATCGGATTGTTTGTTGGATTTGTTTTTATTTTAATAGTTATAGAATTAATAATATAGTTTTGTAATATTTGAGAAGAAGCACGTGGGATAAGGGGCTTCGGAAATCTTATGCCGCGGTGGGCTGCGATTTTAGAAGGCGAAGCTATTCTGTTTTTTATAATGACAGGAGGCCATTTATGAGAGATTTCCCCGCATTTATGAAGAATCCGCTTAATCGTGTCGACACAGCCCAGCAGAATACTAAAGATGTAGAAGGATATTATTTTGAAGGCGCGGATGGCAGCCAAATGGCTTTCTGGACATGTCATGAGTTGCGCGAGTCCAAAAAGCACCGTCATGAATTTGACGAGTATATGGTGTGCGTAGCAGGGCAGTATACGGCCATATTGGATGGTAAAGAAATCGTGCTGGAACCGGGAGACGAGCTGACTATTCCCAAAGGAACGCTTCAGTCCGGCAGGTGCGTTGCGGGCACGCGTACCATTCACGCTTTTGGCGGCAAAAGAATAAAATAACGCGACTTTGTTATGATCTGCCCTTCTTTGCTTTTGAATAGAGAGAAATAAACGAGAACAAATTTGATCATTTGGTACATATATGAAGGTTGCTTGCCAAACCGGAGCAGTCAACAGGCTGCTTTTTTCATATGCATATTTGTGAGATTCAATAAAATGACGACATATGAATGGATAATATTAATCCATTAGGTTTATCTCGTTAAAATACTGCTATTTAAGTCTATGGCAGAAGAAAAAGCCAGTTGTTAGAATAAATATAGATATAAGTCTGAAGCTGTATTGAATGGTGACGGTCTTTTCCATACGGCGCAGCGATAAGCTTTTGTAAAAATAACACGAATAGAAAAGAGGTATGTTTATGAAAGAATTCTTTACCGGCGTTCCGAAGATTGAGTACAAGGGAAAAGATGGGGATGCGTTATCGTTCAAATTCTATAATCCCGATGAGAAGCTGGGCGGCAAAACGATGAAGGAACACTTAAAGTTTGCCATGTCCTATTGGCATACGCTTGGCGGTAAAGGTGCTGATATTTTCGGAATGGCCGGAACGATGGACAGAGATTTTGGCGGCAACGATACCCGCAAGATCTTCGAAAATAAAGCATACGCGGGTTTTGAGCTGATGGATAAGCTCGGTATCGATTATTTCTGTTTCCACGACCGCGACATTGCGCCGGAAGGAGACACGCTGTCCGAAAGCAACGCTATACTCGATGATTATGTAGCTTTGATTGAAAAGCTTATGGCCGACACGGGCAAGAAGCTGCTTTGGGGAACAGCCTGCCTGTTTGCGAATAAACGCTTTATGCACGGTGCGGCAACTTCCTGCAATGCCGATGTTTTCGCCTATTCAGCCGCGCAGATCAAGAAGGCTATGGAAGTCACCAAGCGTCTTAACGGCGACGGATACGTTTTCTGGGGCGGACGCGAAGGCTACACGACATTACTGAATACCAACTTGGGGCTGGAGCAGGATAATCTGGCGCGGATGCTGACAATGGCCCGTGATTATGGACGCAGCATCGGGTTTGACGGTTATCTTTACATTGAGCCGAAGCCAATGGAGCCTACCGCTCATCAATATGACTACGATGTGGCCACTGTGCTTGCTTTCCTGCGCAAGTATGGCCTGGAAAAAGACTTTAAGATGAATGTGGAAGCCAACCATGCGACTCTGGCAGGGCACAGCTTTGCTCATGAACTGCGTGTTGCGCGCGAAAACGGTGTTTTCGGCTCTATTGATGCCAATCAGGGTGAGGTATTTAACGGCTGGGATACCGATAACTTCCCATCCAACGTATACGATGTGACGCTATCCATGTATGAAGTCATTAAAGCGGGCGGCTTCACGAAGGGCGGCACGAACTTTGATGCGAAGCTTCGCCGCGAATCCATTGCCCCCGAAGATGTGTTCCGCGGTTATATCATGGGTATGGATACCATGGCGCTCGGCTTCAAGCTGGCTTATAAACTCATTGAAGATGGCCGTATCGATCGTTTTGTTGAGGAAAGGTATGCAAGCTACAAAACAGGCATCGGTGCGAAGATCGTCAGCGGGCAGACGACGTTTGCGGAGCTGGAGCAATATGCGCTGCAATTGGGAGAAGTAACGACAAACACAAGCGGTTCACAGGAGTATCTTGAAAGTATTATCAACTCTGTGATATTTGGCTAAATTAAAATCTAGATAAGGCATAGGCCTGTTGATTGTACCGCATCGGCATATTCACATTAAGCTGATGCGGTTTTTTTTATACAATGCTGAAAAAATGACTATCGCGGGCGCTTTATCAAGGCGTTTATTGCTCAAGGGGAATTTTTTGATGCTAAAATAGTCCAGTGCGGACAGGATCTATTAATAATATGTTAAAAAAAAGCACATGCATCATAATTTACACTATTCATCGTAATCATATTATAAGTTAACATGGCCGTATAAAAATAAACAAGGAGGAATCCCTAGATGTCTAAAAAATTAGGCGGTCTTTTACTGGCGCTTGTTATGATCGTTATGGCGTTCGCAGCTTGCGCTCAGACTCCGGCTCCCGTAGAACCTCCGGTTGACGAACCGGGAACAGAAGACAGCGTTGCTCCGGAAGTGTCTGCTGACGATGAGAACGTTGGCGCTGGCAAAACAGTTGGCGTTGCAATGCCGACGAAATCCCTGCAGAGATGGAATCAAGACGGTTCAAACATGAAGAAACAGCTGGAAGCAAAAGGCTACACTGTTGACCTTCAGTATGCCGAAGACGAAGTTGATAAGCAGGTTGAGCAGCTTGAGAACATGATCACAAAGGGTGTTGACGTTCTGGTTGTTGCCTCGATCGACGGCAGCGCGCTGGGCAATGTTCTTGCGGAAGCCAAGGAAGCCAAGATCCCCGTGATTGCTTATGACAGACTCATTAAGGGTACCGATGCAGTAGATTACTATGCGACATTCGACAACTACAAAGTTGGCGTAATTCAGGGAACATACATCGTTGAGACACTTGGCCTTGACAAGGGCGAAAAGGGTCCCTTCACGATGGAAGTGTTCGGCGGATCTCCTGATGACAACAACGCGTTCATGTTCAATGCCGGTGCTATGGATACATTGAAGCCCTACATTGAAAGCGGCGCATTGGTTATCAAATCCGGACAGACGGATATGGAAGTTATCGCGATTCCCGGCTGGAAGGCTGAGGGCGCACAGGCCAGAATGGAAAACCTGCTGACAGCTTACTATGCCGACGAGAACATCGACGTGGTGCTTTCTCCGAACGATAGCTTGGCACAGGGCATCTCCGCTTCTCTGAAGTCTTCGGGCTATGGCACAGAAGCAAAACCGTATCCGATCCTCACAGGACAGGACTGCGACGTTATCAACACGAACATGATTATTGACGGCGAGCAGTCAATGTCTATATTCAAGGATACCCGCACGCTGGCTGAGAAGGTTGTTGAGATGGTTACAGCAATCCTCGAAGGCACAGAAGTTCCTGTGAACGATGAAGAGACCTATGATAATGACGTTAAAGTCGTTCCGTCATTCCTCTGCGATCCTGTATTTGCTGATAAGAGCAATTACAAGGAGCTGTTGATCGACACCGGATACTATGTGGAGACTGCTGACGGTCACGTTGAGGCTCCCAAGTAAGAAAATCTTGGTTGATTAGGAGATAACAGCAATTTAATGTAATTCGATATGGCGGCAGCGAGAAATTGTTGCCGCCATATTAACAAGGAGCGGGCCTATGTCGGAATACATTCTGGAAATGGATAACATTACAAAAGAATTCCCTGGGGTCAAAGCGCTTGAAAATGTGAATCTCAAAGTGAAAAAAGGTGAGATACACGCGCTGATGGGGGAAAACGGAGCGGGAAAATCGACGCTGATGAATGTGCTGAGCGGTATTTATCCATATGGTACATACAGCGGTGAGATAGTGTTTAAAGGTGAGAACTGTCGATTTAAAGTGATCAAGGACAGCGAGAGGTTAGGTATTGCATTTATCCATCAGGAACTCGCGCTAAGTCCTTATATGTCGATAGCGGAAAACATTTTTCTTGGTAATGAGAATGCCAAGGGAGGCATTATTGATTGGGATGAGACCAATGAGAAGGCCAAAGAACTAATTAAAATGGTAGGCCTCAAAGAAAAGCATACAACACAAATTAAGGATATCGGCGTAGGCAAGCAGCAGCTTGTGGAAATAGCCAAAGCATTGTCAAAAAACATTGAGCTGCTGATACTTGATGAGCCGACTGCTGCTTTAAATGATGAAGACTCGAATAAACTTCTTGAGCTCTTAAAATCTCTTAACAAAGAACGCGGCCTCACATGCATTATGATTTCTCATAAAATTCATGAGGTCTTAAAAATCGCGGATACCATCACGGTGATACGTGACGGGCGGGTCGTTGAGACACTTGACGCGAGCGATCGCCAATTAAGTGAAGGACGCATCATAAAAGGAATGGTAGGACGTGAACTGGTTGACCGCTTCCCCAAACGCACGCCAAAAATCGGTGATATTGGGTTCGAGGTGAAAGACTGGGTGGTTCATGATCCTCTCGATGAAGAGAAAGTGGTCATCGATCATATCAGTTTGAATGTGCGCAAAGGCGAAATCGTTGGCATCGCGGGTCTTATGGGTGCGGGCCGAACCGAGCTTGGTATGAGCATTTTTGGAAGGTCTTACGGGAAAAAGATAACCGGCACGATCTTAAAGGATGGCAAACCTATTACCCTGCATACCGTGCAACAGGCAATAGATCATGGTATCGCTTATTTAACGGAAGACAGAAAAAATGCCGGTCTTATATTGATAGACGATATCAAGAGAAATACCACGCTGCCGAGTCTTAAGAAGATCAGCCAATATGGCGTCGTCAATGAAAATGAAGAAATCGCCGTCGGTAATGAATATCGTCAAAAGCTGAATATCAAATCGTCCAGCATATATCAAAAAGCCGGTAATCTTTCGGGCGGTAACCAACAAAAGGTGTGCTTAAGCAAGTGGATATTTGCAAGTCCCGATGTGTTGATACTTGATGAGCCCACACGCGGTATCGACGTGGGTGCCAAGTATGAAATTTATACGATCATCAACCAACTTGCCAATGAAGGCAAGTGCGTTATCATGATCTCCTCCGAGCTGCCGGAGATACTCGGTATATCCGACAGGATCTACATTATGAATCGTGGACGGATTGTGGGGGAGATGCCGACAAGTGAAGCCACGCAAGTTGGTATTATGTCCTGTATTATCAATAGCTCGGCAGAGAGATAGGGGGAAAACCGATGAACGAAGTAAAACAAATGTCAGAGCCCAAGTTGAGCCTGACAGGAAGAATCAAAGATTATGTGGCGCACAACATGCGTCAGTACACGATGCTGATTGCGCTGGTGGTTATCATCATTCTGTTCCAGGTACTAACAGATGGTATATTGCTAAAACCGCGTAATACGACGAAGCTTATTTATCAGAACAGCTATATTTTGATACTTGCTGTTGGTATGCTGATGTGCATATTGACTGGCGGTAATATCGACCTTGCTGTGGGTTCCATTGTGGCCGTCGTTAGTGCGATGTCTGGCCTAATGGCTACTGTTTTGGGAATGCCGGTTTGGCTGTCCATCATCGCCGGATTGCTCATTGGAACGTTGGCAGGCGTATGGCAGGGAGCTTGGATCGCGTTTGTGAAAATACCGTCATTCATTGTGACATTGGCCGGCCAATTAATATTCAGGGGTATCAATAACCTTATACTTAACGGTGAGACCATTGGATTACCCGCAGAATATACAACGATAGCGGCGTCTCCTGTACCCGACTTTATCGGCGGGCCGGAAAGTGATTTGAATCTAACAGCGATTGCTTTTGGTATATTGTTCTCTATCGTCTATGTGGCTATCGTACTGATAGGTCATGGCAAGAAGAAATCAAGGGGCTACGAGGTTCCTTCAATGGGAATCACTGTTGTAAAGATAGTTTTGATCGTTGCACTCATCAACCTTTTCACGTACTGGCTTGCTCAGGACGACGGTATTCCGATTATACTGCTGATTTTGATCGTGCTGATATCCACTTATGCATTTATCACATCCAAAACGATCACCGGGCGGCATTTCTACGCGCTGGGAGGCAACGCAAAGGCGGCAGAATTGTCGGGCATCAGTACAAAGAAAATTTTGTTTCTGGCCTACACCAACATGGGACTTTTATCTGCCATCGCGGGTATCGTGTTTGCCGGACGACTCAATGCCGCGTCTCCCCAAGCTGGCGGCGGGTTTGAGCTGGATGCTATCGGCGCGTGTTTTATCGGCGGCGCGTCTATGTCGGGCGGTATCGGCACAGTGATGGGCGCAGTGATTGGTGCAATGTTTATGGGCGTACTCAACAACGGTATGTCTATCATGGGTGTCAACACCTTCTTGCAGGATATCATAAAAGGCTTGGTGCTGCTCTTAGCTGTCGCGTTCGACGTTTACTCGAAATCTAAGTCCAAGGTTAAATAGCTTCATAAAAATACATCTATCATATGGTTTGCTTCACCGGACTGTATTGAAACAGCCCGGTGAAGTCTTTAGCCTTAACATCCGGATGCATTTCCTCTGATGTCAAGGCTTATTATTCTGTTTAAGAGATGTTTGACTATTCATAATGTGGTTTGCATGGTATAATAAACAATAGAGGGGAAAAATGAGAATACGTATTAAAAAAAGCAAGTCAGGCGAAATGCTGGCCGATTATCTTAATATTCTAGACAAGAAAAAATTTCGGTACACCTTACTTAAAAAAGTACTGGGCGACTTTGGCTATGAGGCGGCTCTATTTATTGATACCAATCAATCCAATGGGGTTAGTTCGAGCGAAAAGGTGCTGGCCGGATTTGAAGAGGAGGCTATTGCTCCCCTTGTGATTCGTGTTGCCGCAAACCCTCAGAAATTCTTTGGTTTTAGTGTCAGCCTCTTTAATAAAAACACGGTTGAATGCCTGGTTGTGGCCGAACTGAAAGGGCGTGAATTGTCCGAACAACTTTTCGAAGCCTTGTCCGACTATGATATTTGCATAGGAATCGGTCAGAAGCATCCGGTTTCAAATCAAAACGGTGAACTGAGTCTTGATGGCATTACAGCGTTTGTTTCGTGCTTTGAAAAGCATATATATGATTCTATTGTTTGTGACAGGATCAACAGTTCGTTTGATATCAGCCACTATATTGAGGAAGTAGCCAATGAAATGGGCTTATAAAATTTTATTCATCGTGTTGCTCGCCGTCACCGTGGTGTCGGCGGCAGGTTCGCTTTATTACTATACCCGAGTCAACAATGATTATGATGCCGAGACGAAATACGAATTTCGTACATTTCCGAAATACTATTTTTCTTTGATTGTTAATACGGCAGACGACGTTTACTGGCAGGACTTTAAAAAAGGCGCGACGGCTGCGGCTCAAGCGTATAACGTTGCGATAGAGTTCAACCCGGTATCTGAGCCTGAAAGCAATCGTAAAACGGTAGAGTATATCAAAATCGCGACTCAGTCTAAGATGGATGGTATTATTGTGGCGGGAGAAAGCACTGATGAATACGTTAAAGCTATTAATGAAACCGTTGCAGAGAATATCAACGTGGTGGTCGGTACTTTTGAAACCACCGGCAGTTACAGAACCGCATATGTAGGAACAAATAATTACGAATATGGCAAAGACGCGGCGGAGCTTATTGCACAGACGCATGAAAACGATAATCAGGTTGATCTTGCCATTATACTTTCTAAGAAAAATAATCAGGACTCCCCTCAAGACCCTTATACGCAAAACATAGTAAACGGCTTAAGCAGCGGTGCCATCAAAATAGCCAGTACGGTATATCGGACGACTGACCTCCTTGGCGCAGAGGATCAGATACGATCAATACTCACCGAGCATCCTGACATCGATGTGATATTCTGTACCAATGCAAAGGATACCGTTTCTGCCGCACATGTGATTGTTGAGCGTAATCTTGTCGGCAAGGTGGATATTGTCGGAACAGGAATAAATGAAGAAATTGTTAATTACATCAAAAAAGGCGTTATATTCGGTGTTTTGGACAAGAACGGCTATGAAGCAGGATATAAAAGTGTCAAAGTGCTGTTTGAGAGCATGGGCGATACTTTTACGTCCTGTTATTTTGATATAAATACTGACGTCTATACGAAAGAGAACATCACATCCTATGTGAAACCTTAAAGCCATGAATAAAAGAAGAATGATGACGAACAGAATATTGAACAGCATCAGAACACGTATGGTTTTGGTGTTTGTTATCACGATGATACTCATGAGCATCACGAGCGTCTTTATTTTAATCACATCGAGCAATGTTATTGCCAAAATGGATGATATGTTTTCCGTCAATGTGGCCATAGAAGAGTTTTTGATAACAATGGCTAAGCTTGATGACAATCTGGCCGATTATCTGAGCACCGATAATTCCGACAGTGTTCTGGAATATTACAAAACAAAAGAAGTGTTTTTGGAACAGGCACAGAACATGTTTAATGAGACCCGCGGCATCTACGACCAGGACGATCTGATTTTTAAAGATATCGTGAGCATGGTGGATTCATACATTGAGCAAACAGAGGCTGCAGTTGTAAGCAAACAACTCCGCGATGCAAACGGATATATTGCACGTTATTCTAAGGCCAATCAAATTGCGGCCTATATTGAGACATATGCAGACCGTATCAACTTAAGTAAGGTCGGTGTGAACACAGCCCAGTATATTGGTATGGCAGAGGATCTAAGCAGACTCAGCTTAACCAATGTCGTGCTGATTATTTCGGTCATTCTTCTTAATATATTTGTGATCATGAATATGACATATAAGATGACTCGTCCTATCATCAAACTTGCGCGCAGCGCAGGAGAGATATCCAAAGGAAACTTTGATATTGAGGATATTGAGGTGGTGTCATCGGACGAGCTTTCCGTGATGGCGAGTGCGTTCAACGCCATGAAGCACAGCATAAGGGATTATATCGCAGCGCTGCATGACAAGGCGGACACGGAGTCTCAGCTATTGGAGCAGCAGATAGAAAACTTAAAAATTCAATCTCTATTGGTAGACGCGGAAATCAAAGCGCTGCAGATGCAGATTAACCCGCATTTTCTGTTTAACACCTTAAACGCGGGTGTTCAGCTCGCCATGCTGGAAGGTGCTGACCGGACATCAAGCTTCCTCGATGATATCTCCAAAATGTTCCGTTATAATGTGAAGAGCCTAAGCCGAAAGGTAAAGCTCAAAGAAGAGATAGATTCCATTCGCGCTTACAGCAACCTGATCTATGTACGCTTTGGCGACACCATAAAATTCAACTTTAATATCGATTGCAGCTTGCTCGATATCGATGTGCCCCCGCTGATTATACAGCCGCTGGTAGAAAACGCGACGATACACGGGATTGGAGATTTAGAGCATGGCGGCACGATCACCATATCGCTTGAACGCGGGGACGAGTGTGCCTATATCATGATTGAGGATGATGGTGTGGGGATGGATGAAATCACGCGCCAGAAGATTCTCAAATGTGAGGTTTTTGAAAGCGAGAAGTCGGGACACACCACAGGTATCGGCGTGGCCAATGTCGTGCAGCGGCTGCGGTTATTCTTTGGTGTGGACGATGTGATAGATATTATCAGCAGCCCGCTTCGAGGCACAAAAATGATACTAAAGATACCATGTTACGCAAAGTTATCGGCAGGAGAGGAGAGCATCACGCATGTATAGCCTGATGGTTTTTGATGACGAGCAGATTGTTATCGAGTCTGTCAAACATATCGTTGAGAATGAGTTCAGCAACATTCAAGTGACCCAAACGGCGAGATCGGGGCGGGAGGCGATTGAGAAGGTGCGCTTTGAACGGCCCGATATTATACTGACAGATATACGCATGCCGGGTATCAATGGTCTGGAAGCCGTCAAGGAAATTAAAAAGATACATAACAACATTAAGTTCATTATCATGTCTGTCTATGAGTACTTTGAATTCGCCCAGCAGGCTGTTGAATTGGGGGCATGCGAATATTTAACCAAGCCCGTCAACAGAGCGCGGCTCGTCGAGACACTGGAGCGCATAACGCGAGAGCTCGACGAGGAACGCCGTAAATTTGATCAGGAGCTTGAAACCAAGGAAAAGCTGGATAAGATGCTCAACGTGCTGGAACACAGCTTTATCTATTCACTGTTGCTTTCACAAGAGGCAGATATCGGACGCTATAAAGAGTTGTTTGATATTCAATGCGAGACAGGGTATATATTTATACTCACGTTTGGAGAAAAATCACGCCATAGCGGAGAGATTGCGCTGGGGGACAGCGTCCAGAACCAGAAATTCTATACGTTTTTCAGAGATTGTTTAAAATACAAAAGCAAATGTATCGTGGGCCCGGTGATACTGGACCGCGTCGTCGTATATGTGGCACAGAGCGTTGATGATGAATACACGCAGCGTGTGGCTGCAATCAGTTATATTGAGGGCATCGTTCATAAGCTCGAACATAAATACAACATAAAATTCAAGGTGGGTATCGGCAAGATACATCACGACAGTGACATATTGGTTTCGTATCAGGAGGCGCTTAAAGCGCTGAACCATACGGAAGGCCAAAAGATCATTCATATTGATGATATCGCACCCAACATTTCCAACGCGGGCTTTGAAATGTTTGCGGAAGAGAACAGGCTCATCAAGGCGGTTGAAAAAGGTGACGCGCAGTTATGTCTTTCCATACTGACGGATATGTTCAACAAATACGAAAACATTATGGAGCAGGAGGTTGCGCGCAACAGGCTCATTGAAATCGTCATTGTGGCGCACCGGCTGGCTATTGAGAGCGGTGTTGAGAACGACAAGTGTATTGAGTATTCCAGCTACATGACAGAGCTATTAAGCTGTGCCACGCATTTAGAATTCGAACAAATGCTGCTTGAGAAAATCGGCTACATCGCACGGCGGATCAGCCGGTCTAAAGAAAAGACCATTGGTATTATTGTGGACAAGGCAAACAGGATCATTAATGAACGATTCAATCAAGAGCTGACTTTGGATGACATATCCAAGGAACTCTATATCAGCCCGCAATATTTCAGCAGGCTTTACAAGCATGAAATGGGCGTCAACTTTATTGAAAAGCTGACAGCCGTTCGCATGGAAAACGCAAAGAAACTTATGGAGAGAGGAGAATTTTCCATTAAAGAGATCTGCTATATGTCGGGTTACAGCGACCCCAATTATTTCAGCAGACTCTTTAAGAAATTCGAAGGAGTATCCCCGTCGACCTACCAAAAGCAAATATGATGGAGGTTTTTATGAAGAAAGTCATGATATTCCTGCTTGCATTGCTTTTCGTCCTGTTGTCCGGGTGCGAGTCTGCACAAGTCTACAAAAATGATGATGGTGTGATTAAAATTGGGTTTGTGACGGATACAATGACAGTGGAAAGATGGGTTAGAGACAGAGATATCTTTGTCGCGAAAGCCGAAGAACTTGGTGCTGAGGTCATTGTGCAAAACGCCTACGAAGACGCGCAGCGTCAAAAAGAGATCGGTATGGAAATGATCGATCAGGGTGTGGATGTGCTGGCTGTGGTGGCCTATGATAAAGATACGCTTTCCGAACTTGTGAAGTACGCAAAAGTCAACAATGTAAAGTTTATTGCCTACGATCGGTTGATAAGAGACGCGGATGTTGACCTGTATATTTCATTTGATAACTTCTCAGTAGGGCGGCTCATGGCACAGGCGGCTGTCGAGCAAGTCCCTCAAGGTAATTATTTGATATTAAACGGCCCCAAAACGGATAATAATGTTTTTATGATTAACGAAGCCTGCTATGATGTGCTGCAGCCATATATCGATGATGACAGTATCACAATCGCCGGAGAAACTTATATTGATGCGTGGCGGGATGAAGTTGCATACGAATATGTATCCGAAAAAATTGATGAAGGCATCCATATTGATGCGATCATAGCGGGAGACGACCGTCTCGCGGAAGGCGCGATTAACGCTCTTGCCGAGAACAGGCTGGCGGGCGAAGTATATGTGACCGGGCAGGATGCTGAGCTTGCGGCATGTCGGCGTATCGTTGAAGGAACTCAACATATGACAGTTTATAAGCCTATTCGTGTGCTGGCCGAGGGTGCGGCTATCATTGCGGTGAAGCTGGCCAAGGGCGAAAGTATTGAAACCGGGGGTACGGTATCTGACGGGACATTTAACGTCCCTTATATCGTTTACGAACCGACGCCGGTTACATCCGAAAATTTATATAACGTGATTATAAAAGACGGGTTTTACTCGGTGGAGCAGGTCTACCAGAACTTGCCCAAGGGCTTGTGGCCTGAATAATAAAGGCAGGATTCTTATCCCTTGGGTTTATTAGTAATAATTCGCGGGCTTTACGGTTTTGCACAGTTTGAGCTAACTTAGGAACAAGGCCAAAGCGTTCAAAATCGGTAAACTGCCCAGAAATCTGAAGGCCTTCTGGGCAAGCAATCAGCACGATACTTATCGCTCTGATTGCTATTTTTTTGAATATACCTCTCATATAAATAGATAGAACTTTATATGAGGGAGAACAGTATGAAATCGTTATGGTGCGCTGTGATAAGCATTTCGTACTCATAGCGGCCTTAAATAAAAGCCGGACTTTTAATCGGTAGCAGTATCATAACTGTTTTTGATTATGCCGTATCGAAGAATCAGCATGACGTTAAACTCGGGCTTCTCTGAGCTGACGATTGACGAGCGGGGTTTATTGGCGCACTCAAGAATCAGCATGAACGAGCGGTTGCACCCCCGCGGGCTTATACCCCCCATCTGAACGTCGGTATAAGAAAAAGCTTTCATTAATATGGAAGAAAAAGAGATATAAGACCGATTTTTGTGTATTATGTTATTCTGATGTTTTGTTTCTCTATATAATTTGTTATAATGTATAAATTCATATGGAACTTTTCCATAATATGAACGTCTAAATGATAACTATTTATCGCACTTTGCGCGGGAAAGGATACTTTCATTGGAGCTATTAAAAATTGATAACCTGACAAAGGTTATAAAGAAGAGAAAGATATTGGACGATATATCTTTAACCGTGAATTCCGGTGAAATCGTCGGCTTTTTGGGGCCGAACGGTGCCGGTAAAACGACAACGATCAAAATGATTATGGGGCTGTTTACCATAACATCCGGCAAGATTTCCGTTTGCGGTCATGATATCGTCAAAGACTTTGAAAAAGCCATGCAAAATATCGGCGGCATTGTAGAAAATCCGGATCTCTACAAGAGGTTAACAGGACGGCAGAATCTTGAATACTTTGCATCCATGTATTACGGCAATAAGAAAGAGCAGATCAACGAGGTGGTTGAACTGGTCAAAATGGCGGCCCGTATTGACGATAAGGTGAAAAACTATTCGTTGGGTATGCGCCAGCGTGTTGGCCTTGCACAGGCTCTGCTTCACCGGCCAAAGCTATTGGTGCTCGACGAACCCACGAACGGCCTTGATCCGATCGGTATTAAGGAGCTCAGAGACCTGCTGAAATACCTGGCGAAAAATGCGGATGTCGGCGTGTTCATTTCCAGCCATCTGCTGTCTGAAATGGAGCTCATGTGCGATAGAATCTACATCATCGACAACGGCGTTATCATCGGTGAAAAAACCATTGAGCAGGTGAAAGAATCGGATGATGAGGAAATCTTCAGCTATAGCTTCGTGACGAGCGATAAGGACAAAACCTATGAATATTTCAAGAGCCTTGAGGCGAACTGCGAGCAGGTCAACGGCGGCGTAACCGTTGTGATGAAGCGCGATCAGATACCCGGGCTTATCCGTTCGCTTATCGGCATGAACATAGACATTTATGCGGTGAACCAGTCGCAAAGAACGCTGGAGCAGGATTTCATTTCGATGACGACCGGCACGAAGACACAGATCAGATAGCAAAGAGAGGATAAGTAAAATGAATTTTATAAAACAAACGAACATGGAAATAAAGAACATTTTCAGATCCAAATTCCTGCTGATCATCGGTATCCTTGTGCTGCTGCTTAGTATCGTGATACCGGTCATCGGCGCCCTGTCAGCGACAGGCAACGGCGGCTATTATCCCGGCGGCCCAATCGCATACGAAGTGTCCTATAGCAAGAGCTATTACGATACCGGTGAAGAGCCTGTCACAATTGACGGCGTGACGATACAGCCTGATAACCCCTTTTATTGGAATGTTAAATCATTATCCGAAGAAAGCGGATATATAGACAGCTCTTACTTTCAGCACCCGGAGTCGATGAACCTTGTGATCGATATGATCAACTTGGAGCTGGATTATAATCTGAAATTCGCTCAAGTCATCACAACTTATGATGACTACCGTGTCAACTTAGGGTATGATACATCGGTTCTCTTCGACAAGTTTATTTATGAGAACGCCGGAACGGTAAACAAAGATATTCTTATTGAGGCGTTGAATTACAGGCGCGGCGTCAACTCGGATACATTTGACGACACTTATGTGAACATCACGCCTGAGCAAAGACTTGCCGCGATCGATAATGCGGAGACTTACTTAGACAGGGTGTTTGATGTTCTGGAGAATAATGATTTTGCGGAATACATTGCGATCAGTATTGAACTGCAGCAAAAGATGATTGCCCAAACAGAGGAACAGATTAAGATTCAGGAAGAAACGATTATTGAGCATCCCGAACAGGAAGACAGTCTGAATCAATACATCGAGGATATGAAAAAGCAGATTGCTCTGATTGAAACAAGCACGATTCCGATACTTGAATACCGTCTGGAAAAGAACATTATTCCGGGCCAAAGTATCTGGCAAAACACGGCGATCTCAAGCATTGCGAATGCGAATAGCAATTTGCAGTATACGACGATAATGTCGGAAGAGGATTATAACAAGGACCCCTGGCTGGCGCAGCAGTATAAAACGTATGCACGGTATAAAGCGGCTATACAGGCGCAGATCGACAAATATAATAACGAGATTCTCGTTGCTCAGAACTCGCTTGATGCCGATAAGCCTGATATGAAATTTGTATCGAATGGAGCAAGAAGCCAAACGGTCAACTTTTTGTATTACTCTATATTTGTGGCCATGTTCGGTGTAATTTTAGGCGGCTGGCTTATGGCAAGTGAGTTCCAGCTCGGGACGATCCGTTTGCTGATGATACGTCCGAAAACACGTACAAAAATTGTGATGTCCAAGTTTACGGCAGCTCTGGTGATATGCCTCGGCATTTATGTGGGCGGAACCATCCTTAATATCATCACGAACGGCATCTGCTTTGGTTTCTCGGACTTTGGCTATCCGAACTATACGGCATCAGGTGAGATTGGCTTTATCGCTTACTACCTGCCTAAGTTCTTAGCCTGTATCATGCCGATACTCTTCGGGTATTGTGTGGCGTTTATGCTCTCAATGCTTGTTAAGAATATCGCTGTGTCCATATCAGTGCCCATCGTATGCCTGATCGGTTGCTTTATCGTGATGAACATGTTTGGTTACGGCACTTTTGCCGACTGGCTGGCGTGGACACCGATTCCATACATACAGGTTTACTCTTTCTATTCTCAGTATTCTCAGGTACAATATATGATAGAAAACGGTGCACCCTTGAGCCTTGGATATGGATTAAGTCTGCTGGCGGTTCTGTCTGTGGTCTGCACAGTCATATCTGTATGGGTATTCAGGAAAAGGGATATCACCAACTAGAAAGGTTTTAGGACGATGAGCGACAACAATAGTTTTCTGAGCAATTACGGAAAAGATAACGGGGGAGAAAAAAAGGATGTGACACCCGCAAAGCCGTTTGCTTATGAGCAAAAAAGCAGTTTTAAGAAGCCTGAGCGGAAGGAGCCTCGTCCGCCGCAGTCAGATGACAAAAAGAAACGGCTGATGATAGCGCTCATTGCGGGGGGTGGTGCGCTGGTCGTACTGATCGTGCTTCTTTTGCTGCTGCTGGGCGGCGGTATCGAGGTGCTCGATTTTAAAGGCAAGAAACTCAGTGACGCGCAGCTCTGGGCAAATGAGAACGGTGTGAATATTTCCACGGAAACTGCGTTCAGCGACACGGTTGACGAGGGTAACGTGATCGAGCAGGATACGCCTGCAGGAACGCGTGTGTCTAAGGGCAGCTTTATCACTCTTGTCGTCTCGAAGGGCCATGATTTAAGTGTAACACTGCCGCTGCCCGACTTGATGTCGATGACGGCGGATGAAGTGCAGAGCTGGGCGGATGCCAACTTTATGACAAAGGTGCGCATTACGTCCGAGTTCAGCCCTGATATCGCTCAAGGACGTGTCATTCGTTTTGAGATCAATGACAATACGGTTGTGGACGAGGTTCGGCGCGATACGCCCATCTATGTGATTGTGTCTAAGGGCGCTGAAGAGGCCGCGGCTACCGTCAAGGTGCCTGATTTTAAAACAAAGTCTCTTGCTGAATGTTATGCGTTTGCAAGCGAAAACGGTATTACACTGACCATTGACGAGCAGTATGACGATTATGTCCCCGCGGGAACGATCATGTCTCAAAGCGTGAAGGAAGATCAGATGATCAGCAAGGGTTCAGAGATTATACTCGTGGTCAGTAAAGGGGCTATGATCACGGTGCCGAATTTCTCGAATTACACCAAAGAACAAGCAACAGCTTTGGCGGCAGAGCTGGGCCTTCCCGTCACGATAACCGAAAAGTATTCCAGCTCGTCTGCAGGCAGACTGATTTCTCAGAGTATTGCAGCAGGTTCTATCTATAATAGCGGGGATTTGCTGGAGCTTAATTACTCGCTTGGCAACAGCATTGTTGTAGCAAGTTACGTGGGGCAGACGCGTGACACGCTTGAATCGTGGGCAAAGGAATTGAATGAACTGGGCGCAAAGCTGAGCATCAAAGCTACCGAAGCCAAGAGCAGCCATCCCCGTGGAACGATCATTTATCAGGATAAGGCTAATATGTCTGTGGGCTATAGAACCACGATAAATATCACGGTATCGGCAGGCAAGGTTGTGTATGTCCCTGATTTCACCGGCCCCGGGGACGCGAACTATAATAACGCCATCACACGGGAAAAGGCTATTGCCATGTGTGAGGAGGTGGGGCTTATTCCTGTATTCGTGAAGGATGCTACGGGTGGTGTGCTGGCAGGTGAAATCTGGAGCCAGAGCCTGAAGCCCGGAACGGAGGTCAGCGAAGGGACAACGATCACGCTGCTGTATAAACCGACAGGTACAGTGACTGTGCCGAACTTTATTGGCAAGTCCAAAGAAGTCGCACTTTCGGCGAAATATGTGAACAAACTTACCATCATCATTGTGGATGAAGGCGGCACTGTGGTCACTTCGCAGACGCTCTCTGCAGAATCTACAGTAGCGGCGGGAAGCACGATAACGCTTACGTTGGGTTCAGACTCAGGCCCGACAACCACGTCCCCGTCCGGCACGTAATTAATAACATGTCAAAACCGCCTTGTGAAAGCAGGGCGGTTTTTTTGTCTAACGGTTCTTAATGAAAACATATGTGTTTTGTCTAGTTTAGGCCCATGCCGATACCAATCAGCGAAAAAACATTGTCTGCCGCTCTTTCGATAAGTTCAGCTGCATTTTGAATGCAGCTTTCCAGTGTCATCGGCGCGTCGGGCAGCGTGACGATCGCGTTGACACCAAGCGGATAAACCGCTTCAGCACCCTTGCCGATGCTGCCGGCGATGACAACAACAGGAATGCCTTCCGCTTTCGCGCGCCGAGCGATGCCATGGATGACCTTTCCGCACGCGGACTGGCTGTCTACGCGGCCTTCTCCTGTGATAACAACATCGGCACTTTTGAGCATATCGTCAAAACGGACGAGATCGAGCACAGCATCGATGCCGCGGCACAGCTTCGCGCCTGCGAACACATGAAGCGCCACGCCTATGCCGCCTGCTGCGCCCGCCCCCGGCAGCGCGGCCGCGTTAAAGCCGGCCCGGTTGTTGACCAGTACGGCATAGTTTCTCATACCGGCTTCCAGTTTGTCCAGCTTCTCGGGTGTGCCGCCCTTCTGAGGGCCGTACACATACGTCGCGCCCAAAGGGCCTGTGAGCGGATTTGTGACATCACACATCACGGTCATACGTTTGTCCTTGAGCCGCTTGTCCAGCTGCGAGGCATCGATACGCGCGATATTAATGAGCTCGCCGCCGCACATACGTGCAATCTCACTGCCGTCGGCACGGAAAAACTTAAGCCCCAGCGCCTGCATAGCGCCTGTACCGCCGTCATTGGAGGCACTGCCGCCGATACCGACAAGTATATCGTCATAACCGTCATCCATCGCTTTTTTGATCAGATCGCCCGTGCCGTGGGATGATGTGAAAAGCGGGTCGCGCTCGTTCTCATTAAGCAGCGAGAGACCGCTGGCCTCCGACATGCCGATCACGGCCGTGCCGTCGCATTGCCCATATACGCAGCTGATGCTGCGGCCCAACGGGTCGCGTGCTGGTATCCTTACGGTGTGTCCGCCAGTGGCATGGACGAGCGCCGCCACAGTACCGTCGCCGCCGTCTGCTATGGGGACTTCCGTAATGACTGCGTCGGGATCATGCTTAAGCGCGCTTTTGCGTATGCAGGTAATCGCATCTAAAGCGGAAAGCGAGCCTTTAAATGAGTCCGGCGCGATGATGATATTCATACCATGCTCCTTGTTCCTCTTATAAAGCTTATTATACCAAAGGCGCTGTGATGGGTGCAATCGCATTGACAAGGCGCAAGAAACGCGGTACATTTTGTATAATGAAGGAGGGCGGACATGCAAAGATGCACGGAAGGCATTGAACTTGCGCCTATTCAGCAACAAGAGGCCAGGCAACTGGCTGAGTTTTTTAAGGTGTTTGGCGATCCAGACAGGATACGCATATTGGCGCTTCTTAAAGACAGACAGGTCTGCGTGGGTCATATCGCGTCCACGCTTAATAAAACAGTTTCGGCAGTATCCCATCAGCTGGGTATCATGCGGCGCCAGCGCTTGGTGCGATACGTAAAGGATGGCAAAAACATTTACTACACGCTCGACGACGAGCATGTGTCGATGCTGCTGGATTCTGCCAGGGAACATTACAACCATCGTTAAAAGCGCATAATCAGGCGGCTCCGGTTAAAAATATTAGCAAGAACAGGAGTCAGCCATGGATATAAAAGAAATAAATGAGCGTAAGCTGGATGCGCTTGATTTCAAAATTGTGGCGCTTTTCGAGCAGCGTATGATGATAGCTGAAAAGGCAGCAAAAGATATGACAAAGCGGGAGCTCAAAGCCCAGACACGGCGCGTGGGGGAACAGGCGTCGGATAAAGCGACACGCTTTGCATGTGATGTCACCACGATTGCCTATACCGAGGAACTCATCAAGCTCATGCTTTGCGCAACCTGCCATTATCAGCGCAGGCTGCTTCGAAGCAAAAAAGGCAAGGTTAAGCTCAAGCCTTGTTGACAAGCTGATGGCACTCATATATAATGTAAGTAATTAAATAACTTGATAACACTATTTATACTTTATTCGAACGAAGATTCAGAGAAAATGGCAACCACGATCGAAAGACGTGTGCGCAAAGCAGGAAATCTAAGGCTTTTTAAGCTATGATGGTTCAGCTGCCTTTGGTTATTCGGGCAGCTTTTTTTATTGCTTATGAGCCTTTTCGGATTAAATATTTAGCAAAAGCGGGGAACACCCCGCTTTTTGCTTTGCGTGGCTAAAAATTGTTAGTTCCCGCCCCCCTATAACGCGTCAAACAGCTTGTCTTGCTCATAAATGAATAAACGCCTTTTGCAATAAAATGTCTCGCTGAGCGGTGCTCTTTGGATATATGGATCATTGGCTTTTGGGCGGCTGTGTTGTATAATAAAGCAAATTCAAATTTGTTCGTTATATGGCGGCAAGGCTTTTCATTTCGGCTATTATTTGTTACAATTGTATGAAGAACGGGGGCAATTGAATGCAGATTACATTTCTGGGTGCAGCAAGGTGTGTGACAGGATCTTGTACCATGATCGAAACGGCAAAGAGCAAGGTGCTGATCGATTGTGGTATGAGACAGGGACGTGATGAGAAAACAGCGCCTGTGAAAGACGGCTTCGTTTTTAATGCCGGGGAGATTGACGCGGTATTTTTAACGCATGCACATATCGACCATTCGGGGCTGCTGCCGCTTTTGGTCAAGAAGGGTTTTAAAGGCCGTATCTATTGCACCGGGGCAACCGCAAGGCTTTGCTCGATCATGTTTCCCGATGCGGGACACATACAGGAGATGGAGACTGAGTGGGAAAACAGGAAGCGCCGCCGTGCCGGCAAGCCCGAAATCGAGCCGCTGTATACTGTGGAAGATGCGCGGCAGGCCGTGCAATATCTTTCACCTGTGGATTATGGAGTCACGACAAAGGCGCTTGATGAGTATGAGCTGCGTTTCGTGGACGCGGGTCATCTGCTGGGCAGCGCGTCAATCGAAGTCGTTGTGGATGAAGGCGGCAAGAAAACAAAGCTTGTTTTCTCGGGCGATATTGGCAACAAGGACAAGCCCATTATCAAGGATCCGCAATATTTAAACGACGCCGATTTTGTATTTATGGAAAGCACTTATGGAGACAGGCTGCATGAGAGCGTTAAGGACACAAGAGAACAACTCAAAGAGGTTCTCAAAAGGGCGCTCGCGCGCGGCGGCAACATCGTGATCCCTTCGTTCGCGGTGGGGCGCACGCAGGAGGTGCTTTACAGCATAAGTGTGCTGCTGGTTGAAAAAAGCGTGCCTGGGCTTGAGAATGTACCCGTATATATCGACAGCCCGTTAGGTATCGCCGCCACGCAGATATTTGATGAGAGCAGCAAGGATTATTACGACGAAGAAGCCATGGCGTTTAAGGCGGAAGGCATCAAATTCTTTTCGTTTGATACGTTAAGGGTTTCGCAAACGGTCGATGAAAGTAAAGAAATCAACGCGGATGATCAGCAGAAAATTATTATTTCATCGAGCGGAATGTGCGATGCGGGGCGCATCAAGCACCATTTAAAGCATAATCTGTGGCGGGATAACGCGACTGTTTTGTTCGTGGGCTACCAGGCCATCGGTACACTGGGACGCACGATACTGGACGGCAAGGATACAGTCAGGATCTTTGGCGAAGAGATACAAGTGAAAGCGGCTGTTGAGCAGATCGAAGGTTTTTCGGGGCATGCAGATCAAGCTGGTTTGCTGGAGTGGATCGGTCATTTTCCAAACAGCGTAGGGCATGTTTTTGTAATGCACGGTGAAGAAAAAGCATCCGCCGTGTTTGCGGCAGAGCTGCAAAGAAGGGGCTACAACGCGGTTCAGCCGAATCTTTTTGATACATTTGACACAACGAGCTTTGTGAAAACGGCCGCACCTTTGCCGCAAATTGCGCAAACACCAGCAGCCGATCTTCAGGCGTTGCTCACGCGTATACGGCTGAAGATTGAGCGGACAGACGCGGCAAGAGCGGCTCAAATGAAAAATGAACTCGCAGCATTGGCGGACCGTTGGGAATAGCCTGAATAATTATCGCTATGGGTAAGCGGTTCTATTAAGTCGGGGAAGCAGGGATTGCGAATATGGGAAAGCTGATACATTTTAAAAAGAAAAAAAGAAGAGGGAACATAACGGGCACAGGCTACCGTTCCACACGCCGCAGCGTCAAAAGTCCGGTGGATATAAGAATGAAACGAAGCCGGAAGAAAAGCGGTATTTTGGCCTTAGCCCGGCGTTACTATAAAATCATCGCCATAGCCGGTGTGGCTGTGGCAGCTGTTGTGGTATGCCTTGTGTTGTTTCTCGGCGGAAACAACACGCCCGTGTCGGGTGAAACAGCGAGTCCACAGACCATGCCGCCGAGCCCGGAAGAGAGCTATGATTATTCCAATGTGGATGACGACGTATTGGCTGGCCTAGCCGGTACTGACGAAAGCCTCTTTACAGATGACGAAGAGCTGGCGGACGCAATCTTCGCCCAAGAGGGTATCCGTATTGGCGTCACCGTCGGCAATATTGATTCGTCCGACGAGGAACTGGTGCTGAATCGTTTGGAGCAGGTCTCCAGCGTCGCGGAAACGGAGAAAAGCGTTTATAAGGTCTATTATTATAACGCTAACGGCAACTATAACCAGCAGCTTCAGGATGTCAGGAGCTTGATTAAAAACGAGGTGGATGTCATCATCGTTGGCTTTACAGAAGCGGAAAGCTTTAATATGGTCACCATGATGGCACAGAATGAGGGGATACCTGTTGTCGCGTTTGATGCTCCCGTACAAGAGGGCTACGCGATCAACGTCGTAGCGGATCAAAGCGCATGGGCAAGCGTTTATGGTAAATTCATGGCAAGCAAACTGACGGCGGGAAATTTGGTACAGATTCTGGGCAGTCAGGAAAGCCCTGTTGATACCGCGCGAGCAAAAGCGATCAATACCCAACTGGCCACGAATGCCAATATCGTGACCACGGGTACTGCGTATGCGGGCTGGAATAAGGCGGCTGCCAAGACGGCGATGGCAGATTATATTTCGAACGGCACTGTAGATGGTGTGATTACCGAGGAAGGCATGGCCGAAGGCGTGCTGGATGCGTTTATTGAAGCGCGCAAGCTGCCCAAGGTGATGTGCGGTGATGCCACGGCCGGATTCATTAAAAAATGGTATGCACTTAAGAATAGCGGAATTGACATTACGCCCGAGCCTGAAGATGACAAAAAAAATGATGATAAGACAACACCCGCACCGACACCCACACCCATTATGTTTACGGCGCAGCCCGGAGAATTGATCGTGTGTGCACAGCCTGCGCCATCCGGCATCGGTGCCGCTGCTTTCGAGATCGCGCTCGAGATGGCCAAGGGGCGTACGCTGAAGGAGGAAGGGCAGACGTTTAATTACGTGGTGGAGACGCTGATCACCGATGAGAATTTGGCCGCATATTACGAGCAAGTGAAGGATATGGCCGATTCATACATTATCAGCGATTTAGTCAGCGATGCTGTGCTGGATTCTCTGCTCAATCCGATGCCCGAAGAGACGCAAACGACGGTGGAGCCCATAGTATCACCCACGCCCACGAAAACAACCGTGGCAGAGTAACGTCTTTGGAGGGTGGCACGAATATGAGTCCATTTGGCGTTATGCGGAGGAGATCGTGCCCTTGATATCTGTCATTTTTAAATGTGAAACATACAAAATGACGGGTGTGGGCATGCACATTAAGGACAGTGTCGGTGCCCTGAACAGGGCGGTATCTGTAACTATAATAAGACTGATGAAAGCGGTTCCTCACGGGATTCCCTTTTTTATGCCCAATTATTTCGTTAATTCGATCTGAATGGTATTTGGTGAGACAGCCGCAGTAAAAGGTTGTCTTGATATCATAATCCAGCAGTTTTTCGGCAGTGCAAACGCCCATATTACATTAGGTTTTAGCAGGTTGTACTACGGGACATGCTCTGTTTTTTGCCGACCATTCCATTATATATTCGGTGAGACCAGTCGCGGAATCATGGATTTCCTCCGCGGGCACGAAACCGCGGTTGATGAGAAACTTGACAGCAATCTCATTCTTCATAAAACATCGGATATGCAGGCAGGGATAAATCTGCTTGGCATAATTGATGAGGAGGATGCCGTATCCCTGATGCTGATACTCTTTTGCCACGCAAAGTGCAATAATATCAGCCTCAGATGAGAGACTTAAAAATCCGCAAATACGGCCTTTTTCCACAAGCACAGCCGTATGCGGCGCGGTTTTGATGGAAGAACGGACAGCGTCATAGTTGTTATGCCAATGCGACTCATCCACAAAAGTGTGAGCGGCGATATTGGTGTGCAGCCAAATCTGCATGATGGAGCCGATGTCGGAATCAGCCGCCTCGCGTATTATGGCTTCTTCGGTATTATCGGGCACATCAAGCTTTCTAAACTGCCTGATATCCAGAAAACGATTGACGATATAGGCCACAAAAATACCAAACACAGTCTCGCCGAGCCGTGCCAAGCCATAGAAGACGGGCGGGATATCCCGTTCGCCGATCAATATGATAAGGAACACAACGATACTGATGGTGACGCTCGCTTGAAGACGCAGTACATTGCACAGCCAGATGATGAGTAGCACGCCGAATATGCCGATTGCCGTGACCAAATAGGCGGGCAGCAGATTGCTCAGCAGCAGAAAGATCACGCCCATGATGGAACCGACAACGGTGCCAGCCGCACGGTCCAAACCAGTCCGCAGCGTGTTTTGCAGCGATGACTTCATGCAGATCGTGGCAGCGAGGGCGGCTTGAATACCATTGATAGTGCTGCTTGGCAGACAAAATTGAAAGACCAGCAAACAAATACCCACCGCGACGACTGTTTTGATGGTTCTCATGCCGATCTTATAACGTGGCTTCATGTAACCTCCAGAATTGACGGAACTGCTCTATATAGTTATGTGTTTATTCTAATGAAAAAGAGGATTCTGTCAAGCTAAGTAAATTAAGAGACGTTTTAAAACGCCTCTTACAAACGCAAAAAACCTAGCGCTGCTTTACTATAAGAATATCTTTGGCCGGCCAAAACGGTTCCATGCACCTCTCTTATACGTGCCCGAGCCAACGATTCGCGGCGCAGACCTGTCGTTGACACCGGTGCCCGTGATAACACCCGTATAACCCGACATAGCCTCATGAACAACACCGTTTTCACCGATAATAGCCATGTGGACGATCTTGCCGCTGCTGTCCTCGTAGAATACGCAGTCGCCCATACGCAGCTCACTTTTGTCTACGGGCACGCAATACGTGTGATAGAGCGTGTTGGCTGTGGTATCCATTTGCTTGCCGTAAATGTTCGCCTTATTAGCGGCGTACCACCATAAACCGCTGCAATCCCACGCGTAGTCGGCTGGGAAACGCCACGCACCGCTGGCATCGCACCGTTTTCCGATGTCCAGCAGGAATTCATACCTCCCGTTCGTGAAATAGCTGGGGTAGCGCGCTTTGCGGCTTTCCACAAATTCTTTCGTAATGCGGTGTCCCTGTGCACCAAAGATATATTTGCCGCCGGCGCACGATGCGATGATGGCCACGGTGCGTTTGATATTGTCCCCGGCGGGTAATTCCGGCTCAGTTGGCTTTTCCGGTTCATTCGGTATCTGCGGCTCAGCTATCATGCGGATATATGCACCTTTGTTGGAATAGGCATAGCCATCAGTGTTATCCCAAACCACATGCGCGTAAGTCTCATCAAGTTTCTGATCGAGGACGACGATTTTGTCTCCCTGCTTAAACTCGCCGAGCTTTGCATAGCTTTGAGAACGTCCCTTGCGGACACTAATCCGGCTTGCGGTGACAACAGCGTTGGGCTTGCGTGTTTCAGCGGGCGTCTCTGCAGAATCAGCAAAGCGGATATATTCACCTTTTTTGGAGTATGCATAACCCGCCTGCCAGATCACCTTAGCGTAATTCTGATCCAACTTGTCATCAAGAACGGTGATTTTATCTCCCTTTTTAAAATCGCCCAGACGCGTATAGTTTTGGCCGCGTCCGCGCCGGACGTTGATCACATTGGCTTTCACAACGGCATTAACGGCGGGCGGAGCGGGATGGCCGCTTAGCCAGCCGATGTGTGCGCCGTTATTGGAGTAAGCATAGCCTTCGCGCCAGATGACTTTCACATAATCCTGATTCAGCGCGTCGTCGAGCACGATGATTTCATCGCCCCGTTTTAATGTGCCAAGCTGGGTATATTTCACCGCGCGGCCAGTCCGAACGCTGATCGTGCCGGCTGTTACGATTGCTTTTTTCATGATACCCCCTAAAGATAATCTTGGATATTGACAAAGAGATATTTGTACATTACAGGATATGATTAGGGGGAGTGATATGTTAAACCTCTGTGGGGTCGTCGATATGCAGACGGACGTTCCAATCCAGCGCTTCTAAATCGTCGGATATCTGGTCAATACGCTGTTTGACATATTTAGCTTTGGCTGTCACCGCGATCTCGCCTTCCGGTGTGAGTATTTCGCCTTCGCCCTCAAACATGAGCCTGTTTTCACTCGTGATGCGACCAAATGCTTTAAGCTGCTGACCATAAGGAAGCGGCTTCTTATATGCCAGTGTCAGCTCAACTGTGACGCCCCATACATCGGGCTGACCGATCTGTATAGCACGGCCAATCGTTTCGTCCAGAATACAGGCTGCTATGCCGCCATGGACCCTGCCGGGGTAGCTTTGGTGAAGCGGATGGGGGGTAAACAAAGCCGCGACCTCGTTTGTCTCCGTCTCATAGAAGGAGGCTTTAAGCCCCTTGTCGTTATTTAGTCCGCATACAAAACAATCCGCTGAATTGGGCTGTTTGTCTACAATTTTCTTCATTGCTGTTCCTCCTTGGCATATGCCTTTACCTTTGTGGCATTATAACATATTTTTTACATAATGCGCGCGTTATTCGATGCTTTTAAACAGGCCGTGTTTTATGGTATGATAGGCTGGCACCAAAAGGAGACCAAAATGGGAAAACACAGTATTTTCGAAAAAAAGAGCGTTATGCTTGTGACTGCCATGCTGTGCTGTTTGCTCTGGGGAAGCGCATTTCCTAGCCTGAAGATCGCCTATCAGGAAATGGGCACGCTGACCGAGTTCCAAAAGATACTGCTGGCCGGTTACCGTTTTACGCTTGCGGGGGCAGGTATACTTGCCTTTGCCAAGCTTAAGATGCGTACCAAGCTTATACCAAAGCCCAAAGAACTGCCGTTTATGCTGCTGATCGCGCTGCTGCAAACGTTTGGTTCGTATGTGCTGTATTATATCGGACTTGGGCATACGACAGCCGTTAAGTGTGCGGTGCTGACGTCTTTAAGTGCGTTTATCGTGGCTGTCATGTCGCATTTCATGACGCGGACAGACAGACTGGGATTTAAAAAGGGAATCGGCCTGCTTTGCGGATTCGCGGGCGTGGTGGTGGTGAATGTATCGCTGCTTTCGGGCAGCGTATTTTCGTTTACATTCATAGGCGAAGGGTTTATCGTATTGCACAGCGCGCTTTGTGCCGTCACTGTCGTGCTCATGAGAAAGTACGGGAACAACATCAATGTGGTGCGCCTGAATGGCTGGCAGTTTTTCTTAGGCGGCCTGATGCTCATTGTCATGGGCGCAATCGGCAGCCCTGAGGGCCTTACGTTTAATGTGACGTCTGTGCTGCTGCTCGTCTATTTGGCTTTTATCGCGGCTGTGGCTTTTACGCTATGGTTTGTGCTGCTTAAGTATCATAACGCCTCGTTGCTGGAACAATATAAGTTTGCGTCGCCATTGTTTGGGACGGTGCTGTCTGTGCTGTTCGTGCCCGGGGAGCACTTTGGGCCCGAAATGATTGCAGCGGTAGCGCTGGTCGCGGTGGGCATGGTGATTGTAAACAGACAGGATGAGGGAGTAAGACTAAAAGAAACAAAGCAAATAAAGGAACATAATGAAGCAGACGATCGACTTGAAAAAGGTACAAATATCTGACGATACGCAAACATTTTACGGTGCCGATCCAGAGCTGGTATGAAAAAAAGTGGCACCGCATTTCCGGCTGCGGCCCCACCACGGCCGCGTTGATCACCATGTATATGGCATCGGCGTTTCCAAAAAGCTGTGCCCCGCTTTATCCTTACGCGCTTCCTGCGATAAAGAGCGATTTTATCGTGCATATGAACGAGGTCAGAGAATTCGTGAAGCCCGGAGGGATGGGGCTGACCAGCACAACATTTTTTGCGGAGCGCACCGTTGCGTTTGCGCAAAGCAAGGGCGTCAAGCTCCAGTCCTATATCGTTCATACGAACCTAAACGCGCAAAACGCTTTTGGTTTTTTGCAAGAGGCTGTCAAGGAACAGTATATGCCTGCGCTGCTGATACTTAAGAATCCGTTTAAAGAACTCAGCGATTTTCACTGGCACTGGATGGCCGTAACGGATTTGACGATGAGAAACAAAGTGTGATTATATCCACTTACGGCACGGAATATGAGCTGCCTTTTGAAAAGGCTTGGCAGCAGCAAAAGCCTTACAAAGCGGGTATCGTCTATTTTTATCCGGCTTAGTTAAGGAGATAGCATGGGCTGTATAGCGTTATCAGCGTGTCAAAACAGCGGCATAACCATCATGATATTTGCGGAAGGGACGATATTAAAGCCAAGGACTATCTTCGGACTGTACAGCGTAAAGTCGTATGTTCCCATCGGCGGCTGTGTGGCGCTGCTTGCTAAGTGGCATATTCAGGGCGCGCGTATCGTCTATTGCACGTCACGCAGGGGCAAGAAGGTTCTTGGCATAGCGCGTATGCTCAAGAGCTTTGGGTTCGCTGGGGAAAGGCTATATTACCGTGAGAAGAAGCAACGATACAAAGATATCGTGGAGGCGGTAAGGCCGGATATACTGATCGAGGACGATTGCAGAAGCATAGGCGGAAAACGGCAGATGTGCATCCCATACGTGAGCAGCGAAGTGAAACAACATATCAGATCTATTGTGGTCAAGGAATTTTCCGGTATTGACCATGTGGATGGTTTCATAAACAGCGTATTTTAATCAGTGAAATTTTAGTTTTAAAAAACTGTTGACTATATGGGCGTTTTGATATAGAATACTTCTTGCGCTCAATTGACGCGGGGTAGAGCAGTTTGGTAGCTCGTCGGGCTCATAACCCGGAGGTCGTAGGTTCAAATCCTTCCCCCGCAACCAATTAACCATAACCCGATTGGATGAATTTTCAGTCGGGTTATGCATGTGGCGGCGTAGCTCAGTTGGCCAGAGCATTCGGTTCATACCCGGAGTGTCACCTGTTCGAATCAGGTCGCCGCTACCACCTAAGAAGCCCTTGTAAGAGGGCTTTTTTTGTTGCCCGCGTATTGCTCATATGTGGTTTTCAAAGTTCTAGGAGATAGGGTAAGGCCATAATCATGGGCGTTTTTATCGATGCCTAGAGGTTCATTGCGGCTGCATTTTGACAAGCTATATCCCCGTGATTCATGTTCCAAAATGTCTCCAAAATCTCGGATTTCCCTCCGATTTCCCCCCAATGACGATAAATCACGTGATATGAGGGTGGATGAGATTGGATATAGATCTTCGGGTTCACAACTCAAATATGGCGGGATGATGCGAATAACTTCTTTTGTGATGGAAAATATTGAATTGATTTGTCTAAGATGATACACTAATTAATAAAATATAGAACATATTCAAAAGTTTGAGTTCAAGCTCAATATGTGGGAATTAGGAGGATTAGCATGCCATCAAAATATTTTTATAGAGAATATATAAGCAATACCTATTTAGGCGTTGGAAAAGAGATAAAAGCACAAACAAAATGGGAGCTTGATCTCAAGGTAAATGAACAGAATCGAAAATGGGCTGAACAAGTTGAACGAAAAATGGAAAGAAAAAAAGTTGAGGATTTAAAGCAGCAGGCTGAAAAACTGAATGCGAAAGCCCAGATAGCGATTCGAAAATATGAAAATATTATGATGGATACGTTGTCAGTTAGCGATGCTATTAACTGGGACAGGCTGCTCCGAAAGGACGTCTTTCCTTCGTTTAGATTCAATCAGAGTGAACCAAAACTGGAGGACTTTTATTCCCGTTTTTCAATTCCCAAACAAAGTTTTTTAGAAAAACTATTCAAATCAATACGAGATAAGCGACTTGCCAGAGAAGCCGAAGCACAAGCGGCTTATAGTAATGCAGTAGAAGCATATAATCAAACAAAAGAACAAGCTCGTGGACAATACATAAAAGATAAAGAAAAATTCGAACTTGAAAAGAAACAATTTAATGATGATATCTTGACTTGGAAACAACAGTTTGAGAATGGTGATGCATTAGCTGTAGAACGTTATATGGGTGTGGTGCTTGCCAATTCTCATTATCCCGATGCCATTTCAGGCGATAGTGAAGTTTTCTATGATATGATGGCTAGGACAGGAGTTGTATCATTCAGCTTGCCTTCTCCAAATGATTTGCCACAAGAGATTGGATACAAATTTGTCGCTAGCCGAAAAGCAATTGATCCAATTCCTATGAAATTAAAAGACAAGGTGGCTTTTTATGAAAGCATTATTCAGCAAATAGCTTTACGCGTTATTCATGAACTGTTTGAAGGAGTATATGTTGATGGAATTCTTGAAACAGTCGTATTTAACGGTTGGGTTAGTGGCGTTGACGGGTCGACAGGGAAAGATTTTGATGCATGTATTTTATCCGTACAGGCGGATAGGAAAGAGTTCGAGCAAATAAAACTAGACCGAGTTAATCCTAAAGAGTGTTTGCGGGGTTTGAAAGCTCTTTCTGCTGGTTCGCTCTATAATTTGGCACCAGTTAAGCCCATTATGGAACTCTCCCGGGACGACAAGCGTTTTGTGGCATCAGTGGGAGTCATGGATAGTCTGGAGGATGATACTAATTTAGCTACCATGCCTTGGGAGGAGTTCGAGCATTTAGTACGCGAATTGTTCGGCCGAGTATTCTCCAAAGATGGTTGTGAAGTGCGTGTTACTCAAGCCAGCCGTGATGGTGGGGTTGATGCTGTAGCTTTTGATCCTGATCCAATCCGTGGTGGAAAATTTGTTATCCAAGCCAAACGTTACAACAATGTGGTGCCGGTCTCTGCTTGCCGTGATTTATATGGCACAATGATTAATGAAGGTGCAGTTAAAGGTATTTTGGTTACAACCAGCCATTATGGAAATGATGCCAGATCTTTTGTGAAAGATAAGCCTATTACATTAATCGATGGGTCAAATCTTGTGCATATGTTCAGTGAATATGGCTATAATTTTAGGATCAATTTGAAAGAAGGTTAATCTCTCAGTACTTCCATCATGCCCTCCCCGGTCGCATTAAGCGGCCGGGGATTTTTCGTATCACTCTGCCAAGATAAGGTCAGAGTCAAAAGGGAACGCTTTAGCGTGTCTTTCGGTAAAATCAATGTCGTAGCCTTTGCCGTCTTTACAGAAGAAGCCGCGCATAAGTTCGATGCGGATATAACACATGTTTTCATCCTGTTCGTTGTTGTGCTTAAAATACCACGGCTCAAAAGCCTTGATAAGCTTGGCTCTGATGCCGCTGTTTTGTGGGCTTAAGGGGTGGCCGATATGGCGCGCCTTGCCGGTAAAACGGTATAGATGGCTGCAAAGCGACACATTATCGTTGCTTTCAATCTCTTTCGCCTTTTGCGACTTCCCATAGGTTACGATATAAAAAGCGCTGTCGTCATAAAACGTATCCACCGTTCGCACAGAGGGTACATCGTCTTTCGCCGTCGCCAGCACAAACAGGCAGTCCTTCGCGAACAGATCAGTCATCACAGATAAGCTTTCTTCAAAAACGTTCATAGCAGCTCCTTTTAAATAAACCAATTCTTGGGTGTTAGTATATCATGTGGGTTATGTTGTATCAATAGGAAGAAATAAATAGATGAATGGGATATGGAAGACAAAGGAAATAGTCTGCTTTTGTCGAATCATACAGGTAAGAATCTGCGATAAGAAAAGTGAGGATATCTTTATGAAACTGATGGTGCTTGTGGGCAACGGTAAAAAAATCGGTTTACTGACACTGCCGTTTTTGGTGATTGGTGTGGTTATGAACATTTTGTTCCCGTCTGTATTCAGCGTGGGTGGCCCGCCCGCTGCTTTGATATGGATATCCGCTGTCGTTCTTGTTCCCGGGGTTGTCATCTGGATATGGTCGGTTGCTTTGATACTCATTAAAGTGCCTAAAAAGCAGCTGATGACGAAGGGGCCATACGCGCTCATGAAGCACCCGCTGTATACGGGCGTTGCATTGCTTGTCTTGCCGTGGCTTGGCTTTCTGCTCAATACCTGGCTGGGCGTTTTGGTTGGCATCGTCGTCTATATAGGATCGAGATTGTATGCGCCCGAAGAAGAAGCGATACTTTCCAAGATATTCGGCTCTGCGTGGGACGACTACTGCGGCAAGGTTATTTTGCCTTGGCTGTAAATAAAGCGCAATAAGCCGCCGGTCTTTTTATCTGGCGGCTTTTTTAGTGAAACGAAACGGCTTTCGCCTAAGTAAGGGCGGCTCTTTGCGTGCTGATCGGGGGAGGAAATTCGCGCCACACCAGAGAAACGCGCTGACTTGTGCTCTCATAGACATCTGCCAGCTTCTTGTAATCGGGCTGGCTCACAGAATCAAGAAAGTATGCCGATCGTGTGGCGTTCTTTTTACGGTTTTTATTTAACGCCTCAATGATCCCTTGCGCGTTTTTGATACCGATGCCGTGCCCGTAATACAGCTCATCCGGCAGTATGATGACGTTCTCGCCCTGCCATTCAGGCGTTTGGGGATCAACGTCGGGGTTTTTGAAATAGCCTCGGCTGCCATATAAAAAGTCCTGCGTTTTGTGTATCATGCCGATCTCTTTTAGCAGCGGATTAATCGAGTGCCAGTTCATGAGGATCATCTTGGGAAACAGTCTGTTAAACGCGTCTGCCCCAAAAACGTTCAGCATCGCCTTATAATAAACGATGACCATGGCCGTGGCACATTCCGTGGCATACTTGTAGCCGTTCAAAAAGATATCTTCAAGCGCACTGGCGGGGTCTGCGTCCGCTGCCAGTTTAAATCCGCCGTTGGGCATTCTGTCCCAATAGTCGGGGTTGCACTTTGACTTGTGAAATACCGCAAAACTCATGCCGCTGTTATGAAGCGCCAATGCCGCATTTACCGTTTCTTTGCGCATTTTCAGCTCGAACTTAAGCTGCTCCAAAGTATCATAGCGGTATTTTTCACTGCCGGACGACATGATGCTCAGCAGCTGAGCTTCGAAACTGCCCGCGGGGTATAGGTTTGCCAATGCGGAATTGTCCATCCGCTCGCCCGATATTATAACCATACGTCCCTCCGGCTCATCGCTGCGGCTTGTATTTGCTCATCCACGCTCTGCGCCATCCACGCTTGCCATTTGGAGCGGTCGCCATGTATCTGATGCGAATATTCGGATAACAGCTGCTTTTCGTCGTCTCCCAGCTGCTTAAACGCCGCAAGGTGTCGGCTTTCGTTTTCATTCATGGCCACGACAGGCTGTTTTGTATAGGCGGGCGTGCCTTTTTGCACATACTTTCGTTCCTGATCGACGCGGTAAAATGCGGGGTTGCTCGTTTGCTGATAGCTTTCGTCAGTAAAATACAAAAACGGGTCGTTGTCGGAAAGCCAGTGCAGAAAAGCTTCTTTTTGTTCGCCCGCGCCTCTTGAATCCGCCTCGATGCCCAAAATATTGCAGGCCAGCTCTGATTCCGCAGGGTCGGTAGAGGGGAGGTGCTGCGCCACCAGCTTTAAAGCCTCGGGGTCGGCAATGCGAAAATAAGCCCACACCAGATCATGAATGTTGCGCCCATCGAGGCCGCGGCGGAAAATCATGTCCGCCACGGTCGGCAGAACGCTTTTGTCCTTATACAGGTTGATCAGCACCGATACGGTGATATCCAGCACCTGCTCATAGTCATCGCTGAGGCCGTCTTCGATATGACCCGTCTCTAACATCCATTTGAGAGCCGCATACTCGAAGCGATTTCTCTCGCGCAGCACGCCGCCGCCCGCACTGCCCAGCACTTGAGCGGTGATCGAAACGGCGGTTCTTCTCACGGGGCTCAAAAACCGGTATAGCCGAAACGACTCGATTTGCGGCAGCAGTATAAAAAGGCTGGGGTAAGTCAGCGACGGGTCGTTAACAAGCGCGGGGGCTTTTGCGATATCCGTCTCGCAGATGTCGCCAAAGGCGGCTTTGCACCGCTCGATACCTTCGTTTATTCGAATGCTGTCCAGATGGCTTTGTATGGTTGGCATATGTATTCTCCCCATTCGTAAAAATGAGCTTAGTTCATACTATGAATGGCTGAGGAGAAATGTGAATTTGGAGAATGAGGAAGGATTTTGTAGAAATGTGTAGAAATTAAATTAGAAAGAATTCTGGCATAGAGGCATTATGACTATAATTGGAGGTTAGCAGCATTAAGAGATGCGAACTGGGGGATAAATGTATGTACGAACAAGAATTTCAAAGAATTGTAGACGCCTCAAGAAACCATTCCTTGACGTTTTTTGTCGGTGCAGGTGTATCAGCTCTTTCAGGAGCTCCCTCTTGGAAAATGCTAATCCAAGAAATTTGCCGCAGGCTAAAGCGTCCTATAAAAGAGGAGTATTCGGCAGATGAAAATTTGCAAATTCCTCAGATGTACTACTACTCTATCGAGAAAGACGATACTGCGTATTATAGCCTTATCGAGGAGCTGCTTACCACGAATAATCTCTCTCCAAATGAAGTCCACAAAGAATTACTGAACTTCAATCCAAGCTCATTTATAACAACAAACTTTGATGACCTTATTGAGGAGGCCGCTATCCAATATTGTCAAAGCTTTAAGGTGGTTGCATGTGATGATGAAGTCTCAAGCATTAATGGTGACAGGTATGTATTGAAACTTCATGGCGACCTAATGCATAAAAACATTGTGTTCAAGGAGGAAGACTACTTAAATTATAGCGAGAACTTCAAATTGACTGAGACGTTGCTCAAGTCCATTTTTGCAACAAATACAGTTGTTTTTATTGGATATGGTTTAAATGATTACAACATAAAACTAATTCTCAATTGGGCAAAAATGCTATTAAAAGACCATTTTAATAAGCCTATCTTCATCTATACGGGGGAAATATCATTAAGTGGCGAAGAACTCTTATATCAAGAATCAAAAGGATTAAGCGTTATTGAATACGAGAAAATAGATGAGCACGCCGATGATTATTTTACGAGGTATATGTCTGTTCTAAAGGCAATAAAAAAATCTTCGGATTTATCTCTAGATGGAAAAACAGAACAAGAGGCTTTCGGCATTCTATATGAACTGCTGGAGCCACTTGACGGATTAAATACTCTACGAATAAGAGATGTTTATTCTAAATTAGAGCCGTATATAAGAATAAATAATGATGGGACAATTTTGGCTTCCCCGAGCGAAAGTATACTGATTCAATACTTTTTTAAGATAAGTAAGGTTTCCACAAAAGAATATGAGTCACTCCCAAAAACTACACAAGAAAAATATCAAATCATTATGAGCGTGTTTAGGAAAGCACGGATTACCCAAGTTGAAACAGAGCATAAGAGATACTCTTTTACCGGTAAAGAGATTCCCTTTGCTGATTCCAATTGTATTAGTTTTAATTATGGTAATATGTTTGCTTTCGCGTCAAAAGAGTATTCTACAGCTCGTAATAATTACAAAAAGGCATTTTATCTCGCGCGTCTAAAACAATATGACAAATCGCTCTATTTGTTTGCTCGAATTGCCAAAGAAGCATTTAAATCTGAGGATTACCTATTATATTATCTTGCAGAGGTCAACTGTATCAATCTTCGCATTATTTTGCGAAATGTAAATCAGTATTATAACTGCTATGACATTGAAAAAATTGATGCGACAGCTCCAACTGTAGATGTCATCGAACATTTATATGAAAAACTGCCAATCGAGTTTCAGAACCGATATGCCTGCCTTAAAGATATACATTCAACAAATCTATTATACCAATACTCTTATGAAGCTTTTGTAGATGGCCAAAAGCTTCAAAATGCAATAGAATCAAATTCAATTGAAATTGGTCTAACAAGTAGTGTAAAAGTAATGTGTAGAATTAATGACTATTTGCATTTCCTACTGGGTAATGGTATTGTTGTTGACCTTTTTGGTGAATTTAAAAATACAGTTAAAAACTTGATGTCCCTGCTCGTCTATAAGTACTCTGTCCAAGGAAAAAAGATTCTGCACGATGATTTTTTTCCTGGCTCTATACGAGAGGATGTACATTTCGATGAAATAGATTTTTATTGCTTTGTTGAATGCTTTAAAGAGAAAGAATTAGTACGGTTATTTAGTAAGCATCATGTGGAAACAATCACGTTTCAAAATATAGATCTAATTGAAAACGCAATATCTAACATTCTGAAGTATTATGAACAGTTAATGAAAAAGAAAGCAAATATAATAGAAATTCTAAACTTGCAAGAGCAAATAAAGACATGTTTAACTTTGCTTCGATATGTTGATATTTCGCAGCCATTGGTTGATATATTATGCCGATTTATTTTCAAATATGAATTCCGTGATATACTAATAAATCATAAAGTTTTATTTCTTGATCATCAATTACTGCGCAGAAAAATGCATAGCGATGTAACTTCAAAAATAATTGAGGACAAGTTACTTTTTTATATGGACTCTCAAATAAAGGCAATTGAAGCATCAGGAAAATTTGATATACCTACTACTAATAGTGGGATTACCTATTGCAATTTGATTCACTATATTGCTCCAAAAGATGAGCAATATCATTCGCGTAGGGTTGCCATCCGAGTTTCGTATATTATAAAGAAAAATCTGACTGAGATGGTTCCACATGTCGTAAAGGATTACTGGAGCCATATCTCACCATATTCACGATATAGAATCACTGTTTGGGCAAAGGAGAAGCTTGCATGCGCCTTCCGCTTTGATTTATTCACATTGCTAATTGAATGCGACGCAAAAATTGACAAAAAACTTATCGAATCGCTTATTAGCTACCTACGGGATCTAATTCGGAAAAATTCTATAGAATCTGGAAAAGCAGAGGTTATTGCATACCCTAAAAGGAACCCCTATGAGGAATTGGAACAGGTCGGTTATTGGTGTTTGATAAAAGTACTTCGTAAAGAAGATTATAAAGCGTTTTTAGGTGTTAGCGATGCTTTTGACTTCTATTTTCAATATGAGAAATTTGATTACACAAAATTTGATGTGTCATGGCTGCTGAATCTTTATCCGCATACACTGAAAGCTATTGCAAAAAACAAGCGAGTTAAAGAAAAAATCCGATTATCTATTGTACATGTTTTGGATGAAGCAAATCTTTCAGATACTGATAAATCTAAATTATTAAACATATTAACACATCATTTCTGCTAAGGCCTATTATGTTGGATGTATTGTTGTTTATTACTTTTGAATTATGTTTATAACAATCGCTAAACTGTACTGCACATCACAACACAAAACGCCCCGTCGGCGCAACGCGCAAACGGGGCGTACTCATATGCAATTCAGTTTATTCCTATTCCGCCTTGTGGATATCTCCCCGCGCTTCCAGCTCTCCCACAATCTTTTCGTAGAACGCCTTGTCGATCTTGAATTTGAAGCGGTAAACAAGATACCCGCCGATGATGCACAGCAGCGGCGCCACGAACATCGCCAGCTTAAGAATCAGCAGGCCGTTTGGCGTCATGTCCGCCGCGCTCTGTGCGCTGTTGATGCCCGATAGCAGCAGCGTCAGCGTGATAAAGCCCGTGCCTATCGCGCCGCCGATCTTGTTGATGAACGGCTGCACCGAGAACGTCACAGCCTCGTTGCGCTTGCCGAACTTCCATTGCCCATACTCAATCGTGTCGGTCAAGAACATCAGCATGAGCACCTGTATGAACGCCTCGCCCACAAACAGCAGCAAGCCCGCAATGCCGATGGGTATGATATTCATGGGGGAGAAGAAGAACAGCGCGTATCCCGCCAGCACCAGCAGCGTCGAGAAGCCGTATAGCGTCTTACGTGTAAAGCGTTTACTGAGCGCCGGGAACACGAGCAGCGCGCCGATCTGCGACACGCCCACGACACCCGCGAACACCGAATACATGCCCTCGTCGCCGTAGGCATATTTGAAGAAGTAAAGCCCCAGCCCCGTGGTCGTCATGTAGCCGATCATAAACAGCGCCATCGCGATAACGGTGAACAATAGCTGGTCGTTTTTGAATATCGCTTTGAACATGCCCCGAATCGTGGTCTTTTCCTCCTGCTTGAAGACGTCGCGCCGCTCCTTCACGCCAAAGAGCGTGAACAGCTGAAAACCGATCATCAGCAGCGATATGATGACCACGTAGATGAGCCACGCCTGCTTGGCGTCGCCGATGGCCTCGCTCATCATGCCCGTGATGGGAACCGTTAAAACCACAACGGCAAACATGCCCACGTTGGCGCATATACGCGCGAAAGAGCCGGTCTTTTCACGCTCTCTCTGGTTAAGCGTTAACGAGGGCAGCATCGACCAGTACGCGATGTCGTTAAGCCCGTAGGTCAAATCCCAGCCTAAGTAAATGAGCGCAAAGAAGATGATGTACGCTGTGGAGGAAAGCCCCAGATCAGTGAACAGCAGCACGAGGAACACCGCGCTCGTCAACGCGCCGATCAGCATGCCGGGCTTGAACTTGCCCCAGCGCGAGTTGGTGTTGTCCACCACCACGCCCATGATCGGGTCGTTGAACGCGTCGAATATGCGCATCACGGTCAGCACGGTGCCGACCCAAGCCAGCATATAATCGGACAGGTTGAGCACCTCGGTTAAGTACACCATCAGGAACGTGCTCTCTATCGAGTAGAACATGTCGCGCCCGACAGTGCCCAGACCGAAGAAGTATTTGTTGCGTGTATTGGTTGAGCTCATCATAATCCTCCTTTTACCCTATTTCGGCGGAAGCGGCGGGCATAAAAGCCCGGTCCTGCCTCCAAAAACTTTTAACATTTGTTTATGTTGTAGGGCACATCGCAGTAGTCGGCATACATCTGCTCGGTGACGCCGTGCTTACGAATCATCTTCGTAAAGAATTCGCCGCTTTTCTTGACGGTGCGCTGTTGCGTCTCAAAATCCACATGCACGAGTCCGAACCGCGCCGATACGCCCTCCGCCCACTCGAAGTTGTCCGCGAAGCACCAGTGGTAATACCGCTCGATAGGCAGGCCGCTCTCGCACAGCGCTTTTAAGTGCTCGTAAAGATAGCGGGCGCGGAAAGCGTCGGTGTTGTCGCATGTGCCGTTCTCGGATATGTATATGGGCAGCTTTGCAAGGCTGTAAAGCTCCTGTGCGTTCTCGACGATGCCCGCGGGGTATATCTCCCAGCCCAGGTCGTTGACGGGCACGCCGTATAAGTAACCCGTGGAAAAGCCGGACACAGCGGTGCGGGTGTAGTAGTTCACCGCGTGAAAATCGCAGTATAGCCCAAGGGGAACGCCCTTCACGCGCTTGATAGGGAAGCAGCCCTTGGCCGTCAGATACGATTTGGATATGGACGACTGGAATACGCGGTGCAGCAAAGGCGTGCAGATGCGGTGCCAAAGGTTTTTGGGGTTCTTGGGCGTGAAGATGCGCATGTGGTGCGCGTAGCTCACCTTGGTGTCGGTATAGCCCATGTCCTTTCGAAGCGCGTGTATCAGCGTATACGCCTTTAAGTGGCAGGCGCACATGTTGTTGAGCACGCGCAGTGTAGACGAAAGCGACTTTTTGCCCGGCGGCCATTCGCCGAAGAACAGCCCCAGCGTGGCGTACACATTGGGCTCGTTGATGGTGATATATTCGCTTACGAGGTCGCCCAGCTCTTCCACCACTTTTTTGACAAAGCGCAGGTATATATTCACGCAGTTTTTGTTTTCAAAAGCGCCCATGTGCTCGAACCAGAGCGGGTTTGTGAAGTGGTGCAGTGTCAGCAGCGGCTGTATGCCCAGTTTTTTTAAAAGCGTCAGCTCCTGGCGGTAATGCTCAAACGCGGCTTCGTCGAAAACACCGTTTTCAGGCTCCAAGCGCGCCCACTCGATGCCCATGCGATAGCACTGAATACCCATATCGTGCATCAGCTTCGCGTCAGCTTCGTAAAGCTCGTAGTGCTTTGTGGCAACGGACGGGTCAGAGCCGTCTGATATGCGTCCTTTCGCGTACCACTCGTACCAGCTGTTTTCCTTGTTCCCGCCTTCTATTTGCGTAGCTGCCGCTGCAACGCCCAGCTGTATTCCCTCTGAAAGCTTAAAAGACATGAATATGACCCTCCAAACTTCGTTTGATGAAATAAGTGCAACAATATGGATAGTATACGTTTATGAAAAAGAATATCTCTTTATTTGGTGTGGCAAATATCTTAAGCATTCGACGAAATGTGCGAAAACTCCTTCACGACACAGATCTTCTAACGAATTTATATTTAACGGTGTGAAATGAAATTAAAGTCAATGCTATCTGGCTTTACCCTGTTCAATGTAATCCATGATATTCGCTTCCATCTGGGGGATATCGTAATCGCCCGCAAGCTGCTCCTCGTAATATCAACAGTATCATACTAACCGGCCAGAAACATGGTAATAGTCGTTATACATGACGAAATATTTTCGTAATTTGTTTGCGGTGCTTGCCTTGTTGTTATATAATGAGGACAAAATTGTTCTATATTAGCACGAAAAATGACATTGAACGTGCCAGTCATTCCGACTAAAATATTCTTGAGTATCTATGCATTGCAGAAGTGATAGAGTAATGATTAAAGGAGTAACGCTTATGAAGTATGTGGCCGGTATAGACGTTGGTACATCGGGTGTCAAATGTATCCTTGTGGCGGAGAACGGGAGCGTCGCGGCATCGCAGACGCGCAATTATCCGCTTTCCAATCCCAAAGAGGGTTGGTCGGAGCAAAACCCTGCTGATTGGTGGGCAGGCACTTGCGCCGCGATGAAGGCTGCTGTGGAGCAGAGCGGTGTCAAGAAAGAAGACATTGTGGCTGTCTCTTATTCGGGACAGATGCATGGGCTTGTCGCGCTGGATGAAAACAACAACGTGATTCGTCCTGCGATACTTTGGAACGATCAGCGCACCGATAAGGAGTGCGAAGAGATCATCGCGGCGGCGGGCGGTTTGGAAGGCTTGCTTGGGTACACGAACAACAACATGCTGACCGGCTATACGGGCGGAAAGATCGTTTGGCTCAAGAAAAACGAGCCGGAGAATTACGCAAAGATGAGGCATTTTTTAATGCCCAAAGACTATATACGCTATTTGATGACAGGGCGGATGTGCACGGATGTGTCTGAAGGCTCGGGCACAGGGCTTTTTGATGTGAAAAACCGCCGGTTCAACGATGAGCTTATCAGCCTGCTGGGGCTTGATAAAGCGGTGTTCCCCGAGGTGCTGGAGTCCGACGAGGAAGCCGGGCGCATCACAAAACAGGCGGCTGAGCTGACAGGCCTGCCCGAAGGTCTCATCGCCTATGCGGGCGGCGGCGACGCAGTGATACAGACCACTGGCATGGGCATCGTGAAGGAAGGCACCATCGGCTTTATCATCGGGACATCGGGCGTGGTGTCGATGTCGCTGGATGGCTTCGGCAAAAACGAAGGCGGCAAGGTACAGTTCTTCTGCAACAACGACAAAAATAAGTGGCAGGCTTTCGGATGCCAGCTTTCGTCGGGCGGCTCGATGGAGTGGTTTAAAAATACGTTCCACGAGAACGATTCTTTTAAGGTGATCGACGCGGCGGCGGCACAGAGCCCTGCGGGGTCTAACGGCGTGATATTCCTGCCGTACTTAACGGGCGAGCGTGCGCCCCATCCGGACCCGTATGCCAGAGGCGTTTTCTTCGGCCTCTCGGTGACGACAAACAGGGGCGATATGGCGCGTGCAGTGATGGAAGGCGTGACATTTGGTTTACGAGAGATATATGAACTGATTCTCTCTTCCAAGCCGGGCATGAAGCCTGCGGACGTGGTGTCGTCGGGCGGTGCGGCAAAGAGCGCGATCTGGCGGCAGATACAGGCTGATGTGATGGGCTTGCCCGTAAAAACGCTGACGGGGGCAGCCGAGGGCGGCGCTTATGGCGCAGCTGTGGTGGCTGGCGTGGGTGCCGGAATATGGCGCAGCATCGAGCATGCCGCCGAAATGCTCACCGTGGAAACAGTAACACAGCCTATCCCTGAAAATGTTGAGAAATACAACAAGCTGATTCGTACCTATTCAGGGTTATATCAGGACTTAAAACACAGGTTCAGGGAAGTATAAACAAGCTAGCGACTAAAGTTCTCATATTTTTCGCAAGTGGCCTCGTCCTTTTTAAGACGGGGCTACTTGCTTTGATGGCGTTAAATCTGTAAGCTTTTAAATTTTTAATACAACAAGAGCAGGCCATTTGCCTGCTCTGTTGTTAGCTACACCCCATTATTGGGGTGCTAACTGTCACCTGGACTAAAGAGCGCTGCTCTAAATTCCAGGAGTCTCCCGAAGAAGTCAAGTCCATGTTGCGAGAACATTTCCTTCACCACCTTCTTAGAGATTATTATGCGCCGCCCGAACTGCCGCTATGCGCAGTCTTGTAAACGAAATAAAAATTAAACCCTTCGGGATGATAAAAATGATGATTACGTGATGAAACCGTAAAAAGTATATCTTTTTCGCAGCATCGGTACTTTGCAATATAAAGATGTCATAAAGATTAAGGGCGGTTTATTTTGTGTGAGAATTTCGTATATAAGTGAGCGAAAATGAGCCGTGTTTTGACTTATGCTGAATAAAAACATGGGGGTATTTATGGCAAAAAGAAAAACGCGTATCAGCGGAACCGGAATGAAGGGGGCGGATGGTATACCCTATTGCATACAGACGGAAGTTTGCTGGCAGATTGATATTGAAAGCATAAAAATGCGCGTGGAAAGATATCTGTCCGAAGCGGCGGAATCGGGCAAATACAGCATCGCGGGTTTGTGCATTGCGCTCAATGTACCGCGTGCTGTGCTCGGGCTATGGCGTGAAGGGTACGTCTGTGCTGCGGATACAAGAGACCCGGGGGTCGTGCCCAACAAAACGCTGGCCGTATGCATCGAGATGGCATTGCTGCACCTTCAGCGTTATTGGGAGGAATGTGACAAACCATCAACAATGAATTTAAAGCAGCTGGAAGCAACGGGTGCCCTTGGGGATGGCAACGTATCGGCTGCCACGCCGCCTTTTGATTTGGGTCGGCTAAAAAAATATGCACAATAGCAAAATATTGTAGAATAAGCTGTTCACGGCAGGGTATAATTGAAGGGACTATTTATATGCTCAAGGAGGGACCTAAATGAAAGCAGTTATAGACCGCGACGGTTGTATTTTATGTGAGCTGTGTACCGATACTTGCCCGGAGGTGTTTCGGATGGGGGAAGACGGCCCGGCAGAAGCGTATGTGGACGAGATACCCAAAGAGGTAGAAGATTCGGCCAGAGAAGCCGCAAACGGATGCCCTGTCGATGTTATCGCGATTAAAGAGGATTAAAGAAAGGAAGTGCATTTGCGCCTTACGCTTGTGTAGGCGCTTTTTTTTATGAGAAGAGATGAGAGTGTAGAAAAAAATCTACTGAGGGCGTTTGGCGGCCCGACCGACAAACAGAAAGCGTTTCTGCTGGCACATAGCCGGTTTGTGGGTTACGGCGGTGCGAAAGGCGGCGGAAAATCGCATGCCATACGCGCCAAAGCCACATACCTTGCTTTTGAGCATCCGGGCATACAGATGCTCGTTGTGCGGCGTACATACCCGGAACTGCATGAGAACCATACCAAGAGACTGCGCGCGGCTTACGGATTGCTGCGGGAAGATTTAAGACCCAAGTACAACGACAATGAGAAGGCTTTTATATTCTCATGGGGCTCGCGCATCAAGCTGGGCTATTGCAGCGATGAGGGGGATGTGCTGCAATATCAGGGACAGGAATATGACGTGCTGTTTATCGACGAAGCTACACAGCTCACCGAATACCAGTTCAGCTGGCTGTGCGCCTGCGTGCGCGGAACAAACCGTTATCCAAAACGGATCTATGTGACATGCAATCCGGGTGGTGTGGGACATGCCTGGGTCAAACGGCTGTTTATCGACCGGGATTTCCGTCGGGGAGAGGATGAACGTGATTATATGTTTATACAGGCGCGCGTATGGGATAACGCACCGCTTTTCACCGCCGACGATGGATACCGGCACGCATTATCGGCGCTCAAAAAACAGACAGGGAAAAAGACGACAGCTGAATTAAGATGTCAGGCGATGCGCAGCGCACATTACGTCCGACAACTGGAGAGCTTATCGCCATCTTTGCGGCGGGCCTGGCTCGACGGTGACTGGAATGTGTTTGCGGGGCAATATTTCAATGAATTCAGTGAGGAAACTCATGTGTGCGAACCTTTTGCCATACCTGAGGGATGGCGCAGGAGCGCGGCGCTGGACTATGGTCTGGATATGCTGGCTGTACTTTGGTTCGCGGTTGATCCAAGTGGCCGCGCGTATTGTTACCGCAGCATTGAAAAAAGCGGGCTCACTGTGTCGCAGGCTGCGTCAGCTCTTTTGGAAGCGCAGAAAGAATCGGTGGAGGAATATGTTGCGCCGCCCGATCTATGGAACCGGCGGCAGGACACGGGGCGCAGTGCTGCTGAGATATTTTCCGAGTGCGGTATACCGCTGATCAAAGCGGGTAACAGTCGTATTGACGGATGGCTTAACGTTAAGGAATTTCTGCGTGCCGATAAGGGCAACCCGAAAATGATGATCTTCTCCACGTGTACGCCGCTGCTGCGATGTCTGCCGCTGCTGAGGCATGACAAGGCGCGTACGGGCGACGTGGCCACTGAGCCGCACGATCTGACACACAGCCCCGACGCGCTGAGGTACTGGTGCTCGAGACGGCAGCTAAACCCAGTGTATGATATACCCGACGCGTCTAGCCCGTTTGGCCGCGGTTATCAAACGTCAAATGCTGTGGAAGACTATCTGTTGGGCGGGTTTAAACAATAAAAGGGGCGGATTATCCGTCCCTTTCTCAAAAACAAAACTTATCCTTCGTGAATCAACATTTCTTTTTTCAGACGTTTGATCTTGAGCGTGATCTGAAATGTCCATATGGCAAAAGCAAAGCCCAGAGGCAGCAGCAATGCACCGCAGATGATGTTGATAACGGATATCGGAAGAGTTAGGCCCACAGCAAAATTAAATGCACTGACACTTAACTCCAGTATGGTGAATGCCAGCCAGAGTGCGCGCACCCTTTTGTTGTGTGCGATTTGCGAGGGCATATCCGAGTGTATCTCGAACGGACCGTCTGCCGCTTTTTTGCGAAAATAGACCCAGCGCATATATGACGCGACAAACTCGACGCCTGTATCTTCCACGAACTCGATATATTTACGGCTGAGAGGATGTGCGGCATGGTGGTCCAGCAGCTCAATGCGATATATATATTCGCCCGGCGGTGTTTCTTCCAACACATAGCGGCACCATGAATAATCTGTGAGCGCCAGCCCTCTTGAGCTTAAATCGTTAAGCCACTTTTCTTCTCTTTCCCAATTCCAATATGCTTTGTGAATGATATGCTTCATATGCTTTTGCCTCCGGTTATTTGTTTCCCGTTACTAATCAATTCTTCCAGACGGCTGAGTTCTGCCAATACCATGGCTTTTCCGGTATTTGTAATCACATACTCTTTTTTTCGCTCATCGGCCGCGGTTTCACAAGGCTGTATCCAGCCCTTTTCAACAAGCGTATTAATGGCACCGTACAGCGTGCCTGCCCCCATTGATACCCGTCCGTGGCTTAATGCTTTAACATTTTGCATAATGCCATACCCGTGCATGGGTTCAAAGAGTGACAATAATATATAGTAGACCGCCTCCGTGAGTGCCCCCATACTTTCTGCCATAAAGAAACCTCCATTTATTACGAATAACGATATATCAGCTGACGATATAAGTGTATCGGTAGGCGATATAAAAGTCAATAGATTTATTGACTTTTTTCTTACCGTCTGTAATGATGAAATAAATCACCATCGCAAAGAAAGTCAAGAAGTTCAAGCCGTTTTTTTATATTGTAAAGCACGGAGGGGAGTCATTGGAAAATTGGCAGAAGGTTCTCGCGGTGCAGCATATGCAGGATTATATCGCGGCTCATATCATGGAGCCCATTGAACTGAGCGATCTCGCAAAAGCGGCAGGGTATTCACCCTGGCATGCGGCACGCCTGTTCAAGGAGATGACAGGCCGGCCGCCGTTTGATTATATCCGGACCCTGCGGCTGACAAAGGCCGCTTCGAGGCTGCACGACGGAGGCACGCGTGTCGTAGACGTTGCTTTTGATTTCGTGTTTGGTACCCACGAAAGCTTTACACGCGCATTCTCCAAACAGTTCGGCCTCACGCCGCGCGCTTATGCGCAGCTGAAGCCGCCACTTAAGCTTTTTATGCCGCCAAGAGCCCGTGACTATTACCTCACATTGCAAAGAGGAGAATATTCTATGACGAAAAATTCAAACACAGTTTTTGTACAGGTGGTAAACAGACCGCAAAGAAAACTGATACTCAAAAGAGGAATCAAAGCATCGCACTATTATGAATATTGCGAGGAAGTGGGTTGCGATGTTTGGGAGGTGCTGTCCGGTATTAAGGATGCACTTTACGAACCGATTGGAATGTGGCTGCCGCAAAACTTAAGAAAGCCGGGAACATCTGAATATGCGCAGGGTGTTGAGGTAGCCATGGATTACGCGGGCGACATACCGACGGGATATGAGATCATCACACTGCCCGCGTGCCAGATGATGGTTTTTCAGGGGCCGCCGTTTGATGATGATAAGTTTGAAGAAGCGATCGGAGATCTTTGGGAGATAATGAAGACATATGATCCCAAGCTCTACGGCTTCGAGTGGGCGGATGAGGACGCGCCGAGGTTTCAGCTGGCGCCGATGGGTTATCGCGGATATATCGAAGCAAGACCCGTAAGACCTGTCCGATAACGATAATAAAAAGCACGCCATGTCTATAACCGCTGGCGTGCTTTTTTCATATATAAGATTATTTTTGTGTCTTGAGTGCGAGCAGCTTTTTGACGTCATCCAAAACAGCGTCATTCGTGACACAAATCATGAGCCATTTTGTGTTATTGAATAGCTTTGTTTTGTCATAAAGTTGCTTTAACTCGTCAGTGCATGTTGGGGACATGAGTTCAAATTGATCCATATCACCTGCGCTTAAAACAACCAATGCTGTGAAGCTTTCCGGTTCGGGATAAAGGGTGCACAGCGCTTTGCCGCTTTTCTTGTATTTCAAATTCCAGCCGGGCTTGGCTGTGCAAACGCTGTATGCAATTTGGGGTTTGGCTTTATAATCAGATTCGATATGCTGCGTGAGCGATAGCCACCTTTGCCGGGCTTCGCCCAATATTGAGTCTGCCATTGCCTGCATGTCGGGAACCACATTGCGGTCGTGTATGATATCCATACAGTTTCCTCCATGTAAAGATTTGATATCATAATACCACATAATTGGAAGATGTGTGCATTGATTTGCAACTATTGCTGTGATAAAGTGTTAACGGTCGAATAATGGAGGTTGCGATGTTGACAGGCTGGCTTTTGGAAGGGCTGATTTATGCGCTGGTGTTGGGATTCATGATGACGGTATCTCAGCTTATTCATGCACGGATTTGGTTGTCGGACTACCCTAAATCGATTCAGGATGCCGTGCCACCGCTGAGTCAACGGGAAAAAATGGCGAAGAGATTGCTGGGCATACCCTTTATGATCGTTATGGTTGGATATCCGATTTTCTCAAGCTTTATATTAAGGGCTGCAATGGGAGGCGCTTATAACCTTTGGATTGGATTTGCCCATATGCTTGTGATTTTCAATACGTTTAATCTCTTCGATTTGCTTGTGCTTGACTGGTTAATATTTTGCTTTATTACACCGAAATATATTGTAATCGACGGAACGAAAGGGCTTGCCGCTTATAAAGACTACGGCTTTCATGCTAAGGGCGCGCTTAAAGGGTTTGGTATGTCGGTTGTTTTTTCTGCCTTGGTGACAGGTATATTGTCGCTCTAGTATAACTGTAAACACATGCATTTAATTGACATGACAGATTTTCTCACATATAATAAGGTTTGAAAATAGGTGAAAGGATACGGACTAATTGTCTGTTCGTATAGTATGCTGAATTATTTGATAGTGACTTCAATTGCGCTGGTTCTCTCACTAGGATTAACCCCTCTTATGATACTCTTGTCTCGTAAGTGGAAAGTGTTGGACATGCCCAATGAGCGAAAAGCACACAACGAGCCAATGCCTTTAATGGGCGGAGTTGCTATCTATTTATCGACTCTTATTACAACGGTGCTGTATATATTGTTAATTAATAATCAGGTGCGCGTGAATATAGCTATAGCGTTTTTTGTCGGTATATCGGGTGTGACAATGATGGGACTTATCGACGACATTTTGTCATTAAGCCCGAAACGGCGTCTGGTCATATTATTTATATTGGCATTGATCGTTCTTGTGGGCTGCCTCCAGTTTTATTTTCCGGCAGACCTTTTCCAGATTAATATCCTATTGGCGTTGCTCACATCGTTTATCGTCGTGTTCTGGATCGTTGCCATTACAAACGCTATTAACTTTTCCGACGGGCTCGATGGTTTAGCGAGTTGTTTGTCTCTGGTATCAGCGGCTGGTTTCGCCGTGATCTTCTTCCTTCAGGGCCGCAATCAGCTGGCTTTGCCCACGACACTGGCACTATGCGGTGCAATTTTAGGTTTCTTAACATATAATTTAAGCCCCGCCGTGATTTTTATGGGAGATGCGGGCAGCATGTTCATCGGTTTTATGCTGGGGATTCTTTCTATTATGAGTATGTCTGAAGAGTCGGTAGTTGTGTTTGTTGTTCCTGTATTTCTGATTTTGGTGCCCATTATGGACATGTGCATGTCTGTGCTAAGACGTCTTATTTTAAGGGTGCCGCTTATGAAACCGGATAAGATGCATTTTCACCATATATTGAACAAACGTTTTAAAAGCCATCGGGTTGTCGTATTTATACTTGCCGCGGTTCAGCTTTTCTTTGCGATGATCGGCGTTCTCATCTATGTCAATAAAATCTATGTAACGGGGTGGATATTGTTAGGTGTGATTGCCGTTGCTGCAATCGTCTTCACATTCTTTAAAGCGTCAGCTATAAAAAAGAGCAGTATGATAGAAAACGCATAAACAAATTCTAAAGCTGCAAACAAATAAAGGCGCAAACGCGCTTTTTTATTTGCCAAAAAACAGTCACGAATGCTAGAAAATACGCGTAATAGAATTAAATTTCAAGTTAAAAACGCGGAACAAAACCGATCGTATGCCGTCTTATATTATATAAAGAAGCTTTATAAACTCTTGTCAATGTGTATGGGGGATAATATGACTTACGATAAAACGAATAATTCTCATAATCACGCTGACCGTAGTGAACGCAAAGCCAAGACGGTAGTTTCATGCATTGCCATTTTACTTGGGATTACTGCTGTTATCGCTTGTGTGAACGCGATGCCCAAACTTCTCACTAACTTGATCAAATTGATGGGATGATGATGACCCTTTTGTGGAAAACTATGGATGACATATTCATTCGAATGTGCTAGAATATTTTACAGTCAATAAAAGGCTAGGCAGGTAATGAGCGTCATGATACTATCCCACATATTATCTATTAATAAAGAGGATATTCCAAAAGCCGCAGTAACAATATCAGCACAAGACCTGCCGCAGCTTATCGTGCTGCTCTGTGAAAAGGACGATCAGATAAGATACAAGGCTTTCCTGATGCTGCAAAGCCGTTCGCAGTTTTGCGGTGATGTTTACCCATTTTGGGATACTTTTGTCCAAAAGCTCAAAAGCGAGAATTCCTATCAGCGCAGTATTGGTCTCATGCTGATCGCGGAAAATGCACGTTGGGACATCAATAACAAACTGGACGCGGTTATTAATGATTATCTGTTTTGCCTGAATGACGAGAAGCCGATCACAGTACGCCAGTGCATACAAGCGCTCGCGAATATCATTCCCTATAAAAAACATTTGCTTATGAGAATTGCGTCTGGGCTTATGGAGATAAACTTAGGCGCTGTAAAGCCTTCCATGAAAAAGCTGATACTTATAGACATTCTTAATGTGCTGATGGAAATCAGAAGGTATGAAACAAACGATGCGATAGATGGTTATATTTTCGAGGCGTTGTCCGGCGGCATACTCGATGAGAAGACAAAAAAGCAAATCAAAAAAGCCATATAGGGCTCCACAACCATTCACCATAAGCTTTAGCAGTTTACACTTCGCTTTGGTCACCAGTTATTTTCTAATGGATAGCTTAATCCGTTGGTTTTTTGATATATCTAGTATGCTTTTTTTAGTTTGCATGCTACCAATGGGGGTAAAAAATGGAAGTAATAAGAAAGATAATCGTCAGTTTATTGTAAGCAGTGTTTATCATTTGCACTGCAGCCTGCCAACCCACACCGGAGCAGCCAGTTGTGGTTCAGCGTGGTGAGACGGAAGCGAAGATCAACTCGCAGTATACCGACGAGCCTGTCGAAAAATTTGAAGTGCCTTCCCATTGGAACGATACGATTGAAGGTGAGAAGCTAACAATCAATATAAATGCTGCTGTGATGATTCCCGATGTCAATCAATATCCCGTTGTTAAGCTCGAGCCCGCCATTTTCACTCAGCAGCAGGCCGACGAAATGGTGAACTATTTTTCGGGCGGGAATAAGCTGTATTTGCCTCAAGTGAAAACGAAAGCGGACTACGATGGAGGAAATCGTTTTGGCAAAGCGCGGACAGGAAATCGATGGGGAGTTTGTGGTAACGCAGGGATCGCTGGACTGGGTAGAGGTACTGGAAAACCAACGTAAAGCCGCGCCTGATGATTCGTCTCTGTTGAGAATGGGCTATATCGGCGTGAAGGATCGTGTGAATCAGGCGCTCATGGTGCCCGTTTGGGTTTTGAAAACAGTTATAGTTATTATAATGGGACTCTGAAAGGCGAGCAAAGCTATCGTGACGACCCGTATGTGCTCAATGCCATTGACGGCGGCGTCATTGAAATAAGCAGGGATTGACAGATAAATATCTTTAAAGTCATTTTGGTAAAAATAACATGTGTCTGGAGCTTTATAAAAGGTTTCTTGTGTGGTTATTAAACCACGAACATCACATAGAAGCTGTCTGCAGCGGTATCCGCTGTGCCGAAGAACGTATACGAGCTGCCCTGTGTTAGGCGAACCGTACCGTAATAATAGCAGTTGATAGTATCTTTGCCGGATACGATCTGGAAGGTTTGTTTGTAAGCTTTAGAAGTCAGGCCCTCTACCGAGCCCGTTGTTTTGATTCCCTTATCCCCCAAGCTGCCAAGGCTGCTCTTGATCTTGCCGACAGAAAGCGACTGAGCGTGGTTCATAAAGTCGTTGGGCTCGGGCAGCATTTCGACCATCACGGTGGCTTCGGTGTCTGAACGCTCCGCATTCGTGGCTTTAATCGTGAGAGGGTAAAACCCGACAGTATTCAGCTCACAGGCCAGTGAATAGGTGCCATCTTCAGCTACCTGTCCCGAAAACGTTTTGCCTTCGATTGTGCCTGTCAGCGTCGCGCCGGGCTCAGTCATGCCGCGGCATTCAAATGCGTTTTCATAAACGCGCAGGTAATCGGTGTCGGGCGTAAGCGCGGCCTGTTTCTGTTCGCGGACGACGGTAAAGTTGTCTTTGACAGCGCGTCGTCCGTTTTGTATCACATCGATTGCGAAAAAGTTATCACCGATCGACTCTAAATGCAGTGTAGCATTCAGTCTTCCGGTTTCGTCAACATCCGCAGAATAGTTGGTGTTGTTGATGTAAACCGTAGCCCCCGGAGCCACGCCGATCACGATGGTAAGCGAATCTTCCGCCGACGCCAGATGAGACTGCATGGGCTGGACCCGGGTGTATTCCGCATCCGTTAAAGAAAGCGTCAAAGTGGTAATGGGGTAGCTGAATGTCTGAGTCGGGGTCTCAATTTCCAGGCTGACACCGCTCGTAACAAAGGTGGGGTCGTAAGTGACGACGCCAAGATTCTTAGCAAGCGCTTCATCGGCAACGATAAACGATACATGCCCGTCTTCCATGGCAAAGGATTCGCCCAAAGGGATGACTTTGACATTTTCTCCATTGCCCACAGCGACATCGAAGCGGTGAGCGGGGGCCCCCTCGCTCGTTTGTGCTTCGCTGACAGTCACATCAGCGCTGTTGAGATATGACGAGCCGGTATCAAGCTCCACCTTGCCGTTTGTAAGCTGCCGAACGAAATCATCGTAGCCGCCATAAGCGTTTGCCACATGGCTGTCTAAGAAGTAAAACCCGGCAAACAGTGCTGCCGCCACAGCTACCCACGCCAATATGATGAGTGCAATGGGCCGCTGCTTGCGCAGGAGCTGCGGTTCTTCCTCAAAAGCCACTTCGCGCTGCCGATAACGCCGCGGGGTATCATTCAAAAGTGCTTCATCAGAAAAAATCGCATCAGTCTCGGCACGAATGGCTACATCCTCAGAAGTCTGGGCAATTGCTGTATCACCGGCAGAGACCTCCGACGGTTCCAGCTCGGGCTCTGCAAAGAATGCCGTTTGTGCTAACGCGATACGTGTCTGCTCGTCGACCTCTTCGATTTCGAGAAACTTCTTTTCCTCGCTGAAGGTCTCTTCCGGCTGAATCGGAGTAAGCGGAGCCGTTTCAATTTCCAAACCGCGTGAGCGAAGCTCGGCTTTGCGCGCCAAACGAGACATGGAACGTGAAGACGTATCGGACGATATATCGCGCTTAAAACCGCTGCAATCAGTGCCGGTGTTTTCAGCGGGTACTATTGGCTCGGCAACGCGTATAACCTCAACCAGCGCACCGCATCTGGGACACAGCACATCCACAGGGCTGAGTTTATTGCCGCATTTGGGACACTTATCCATAAACCCTCCGCTGACTAATGATTTATGCAAAAACTGCTTAATATATTCCACATTACGTGTTATGATAAACACATTATATACTATTTTAATTGGGGAGGCACTATTTTTTTGGAAATTTATCTTGACAACGCGGCCACAACTCAGCCTTACATTGAAGAGAGTGCTGCGCGTCATGCAAAGTCCGCCTGGCACAACCCCTCGGCGGCGTATAAAGCGGCGGAGGCCGTTTTCAGTGACATAAAAAGCATACGCCAGCGGCTTATGCAGACACTGGGGCTCAAGGACGGCAGCTGTGTGTTCACATCGGGCGGGACCGAATCCAATAACATGGCCATCCATTCGTGTTTCAAAAAAGGCGCGCACTATATAACAAGCGCTTTAGAACATCCTTCGGTTTATGTGATGTATAAGCATTTGGAACAATTGGGCGCAAACGTAGATTATGTGAAGCCGCGCGGTTTTCATATCGATGCGCAGGATGTCGCGGCCCTCGTACGCGAGGACACCGCGCTTGTGAGCGTGATGCATGTTAATAACGAGACAGGTGCGGTCAATGATACAAAGGCAATATGTCGTGCCGTTCACGCGAAGAACCCCAAAACGCGCGTTCATATCGACGGCGTGCAGGCGCTTTTTAAGACACCCGTCAACATCCAAGATATCGGAGCGGATTACTATACCATAAGCGCCCATAAGATACACGGACTCAAGGGCACGGGCGCGCTGTTGGCCACCCAAAACAGTCCGGTCAAGCCGGTGCTGATCGGGGGCAGCCAGGAAAACGTACTGCGCGCGGGTACGGAGAATACGCTGGGTATTCAGGTGTTCGGTGAAGCACTGTGGCGCGGCGCAGAGAACACGGGAGCGCAAGCACATATCGAGGCGCTGCAAACCGCGCTGATATCAGGGCTTAAGCAGATTTCCGATACGGTGGTGAATCTGCCGGATATCAAAGTGCCGCATATTGTGAGTGTGTCGTTTGAAGGCGTACGTGCTGAGGTGCTTGCGCGGACGCTGGGGGAACAGGGCATCTGCATCGGGACAGGCGCCGCTTGCTCCCGCGGAAAGGTGAGCCGTGTGCTGCTGGAATGCGGCATCCCCAAAAAGCTGGCCGAAGGTACGGTGCGTGTCAGCATGTGCGAAGCCAATACGGCAGAGGATATACAGACCTGCCTGGAGGCGCTTGAAAGGACAGTCAAACAATTACGGAGGTTTTCACAGCATGGATAACATCATCATAATCAGATACGCGGAGATTCACTTAAAAGGGCTCAACCGTCCGTTCTTCGAAAAGGCTCTCATGAAGAATGTGGCGGCGGCTCTGGGGAATATAGAAGGCGCTTTGGTTCGCCGCGGAGAAAGCCGTATTTACGTAGAGAACGTAAGGGACGATCAGCTCAGCATGGCGCTGGATGCGCTGGGGCACGTTTTCGGTATTCATTCATATAGTCCGGGTGTTCGTGTGGAGCAGGACTTTGAGACCGCGGCCACGGTGCTGGCCGAGCTTGTGGCGCAGGAGAGAAGCAAGATAGCCAAGGAAACGGTAGCTTTTCGTGTGGAAGCGAAGCGTGCCGATAAGCGCTTTCCCATGAAATCGTCGCAGATAGCTGCTGAGGCGGGCGGCGTGATACTGGAGCGTGTGCCGGGGCTCAAGGTGAATCTGGAGCATCCCGAGCTGACTGCGTATTTGGAGATACGTGAAAAAGCATATTGCTATACACAGGTACTCAAAGGGCCGGGCGGCATGCCCGTGGGCTGTAACGGCCGTGCGGCGCTGCTGCTGTCGGGCGGTATCGATAGTCCCGTGGCGGGCTGCATGATCGCTAAACGCGGCGTGGCGCTCTCTGCGGTGCATTTTGAAAGCTTCCCTTATACCAGTGACAAAGCGCTCGAAAAGGTGCATGATCTGGCGCGGCTTATGGCCCGCTTTACCGGCCCTATCCGTCTGCATGTGGTGCGTTTTACGGACATTCAAATGACGCTCTATGAGCGCTGTCCGCAAGAATACTTGACGGTATTGATGCGCCGCTTTATGATGCGTATAGCGGAGCGCATTGCGCAGGCTGACCATTGCCTTGCGCTGGTCACAGGGGAGAGTGTGGGACAGGTGGCCAGCCAGACGCTGGAAAGTCTTAATGTGACCAACGATGCGGTGGATATGTTGGTGCTGCGGCCTCTTATCGGAATGGACAAGCTGGAGATCACCGAACAGGCACAGCGTTACGGCACGTTTGACACGTCGATACTGCCGTATGAGGATTGCTGCACCGTATTTGTTCCCAAGCACCCGGTTACCAAGCCGAGGCTCCATGATATCCAAAGGGCCGAAAGCACTCTGGACGTGGAAGGCATGGTTTCCGCCGCGCTTGCCGGAGATGTGGTCACGACAGTCTGTTGACAAAACTTTTAATATTTAAAATCTAACGTAGGAAGGGGCATACATATGAACATTGCACAACAAATTACAGACCATATTTATTGGGTGGGGGGAAGCGACAGGCGTATTGCGCTGTTTGAAAATATGTTTCCGCTGCCGAACGGTGTGGCCTACAACTCATATATCATTATGGATGAAAAAGTGGCCATCATTGATTCTGTAGACAGCGCTATCACACAGCAATTCTTTGAAAACATACTGCATGTGCTGGATGGCCGGACTGTGGATTATCTCGTGGTGAACCACATGGAGCCGGATCATTGCGCCAGCATCGACGAGCTTTGCCGTCGTTTTCCCGATATGAAGATCGTAGGCAACAAGAAGACGTTTCAGATGATACGCCAGTTCTATAATTTTGAAATCGACCTGCGGATGCACGAGGTAAAGGAAGGCGATGCACTGAGCCTCGGCGCGCATATGCTCCGCTTTTACTTTACGCCCATGGTGCATTGGCCCGAAGTGATGATGACATATGACGAAACCAGCAAGGTGCTTTTTGCGGCTGACGCTTTTGGTGCTTTTGGGGCGCTGTCGGGTAATCTTTTCAACGACGAGCTGGATTTTGAAGGCTTATTCTTAGATGAAGCGCGCCGCTACTATACAAATATCGTAGGACGTTACGGCGCACAGGTGCAGCTCGCGCTCAAAAAGGCGGCAGGTCTGGATATAGGGATGATTTGCCCGCTTCATGGGCCGGTCTGGCGCAAAAACATCGGCTATTTTATCGAGAAATATGACCGCTGGAGCCGCTACGAGCCTGAAAAGAGCGGCGTGGTGATCGCTTATGCGTCGATGTATGGCAACACCGAGAACGCGGCAACCGTCATCGCAAACCGTCTCTCGCAGCGGGGTGTGCAGGACATGCGCATGTACGATGTATCTAAAACGCATCCTTCGTATATTATTTCTGACGCGTTTAAATACAGCCATCTCGTATTCGCGTCGCCCACATACAACAATGGCCTGTACTTTGGAATGGAATCACTGCTAAGAGAAATGGCGGTGCTCAATCTGCGAGGCAGGAAAGTGGCGCTGGTGGGCAACGGTACGTGGGCGCCGGTGGCACACACCGTGATGCAAAAGCTTGTGGGAGAAATGAAAAACATGGAGCTGCTGGCGGAGCCGCTTGTGATTCATTCTGCCCTTAAAGAGTCGCAGCAGCAGGAGATCATGGCACTGGCCGACGCAGTGGCCGACAGTGTACTGAGCCGCGGCTGATCCTTGGCTTTCAGAAAGAGGCATTAAAATCGTCATAAACCGCGTCTTTGACAAAAAAACAATTTTGAGGTACGCTGTTCTTTAGTAAAGTTTGGAGGAAACGGGATGAACAAGCCGAAGCAAATCCGCATAACATGCCGAATCATGGCTGCCGTCGTTGTTCTTGCCGTTGTCCTTTTTATAGTTGCTTCTTTATTTTATGCAGAACTGGCTGTGACATCGGACAAAAACTCTTTTAGCCTTTCATCGCAGCAGGCCATTCTTCCGCTGCTTACATGGGAGGCGACGAGTCCGCTGTGCGTCACGCAGAATATGGCGGAAATGCGCGGCACGGCTCAAGCTATACGCTCCTTTAAGCAATGGCTTGACGGCGTGCTGCTTTTACTTGTCTCAGTCTTTATTTTTTCAGTGATCAGAACCCGCGGCCTGTCTTATCATTTCCGGCAGGCCGTGGCCTGCACGTCTCTCATATCCATATCCATCGGGGGACATGCGCCTCCATCTCCGGCATTCTAAAACGCAGGTCAAAACGCACACGACATTATGATTATGCTATCTGTTTGATGCTTTTTTTAAGTCGCTTTTTGTTGTGTATTTTGCTTTCCTGCATATCGGGCAGCACTTAGCGCAATACGCAGTTTTTTGATGTGCAGCCTGATAGGTTTATGTAAAAATCGATTATGACTGCGGTTTCAAATCGCATTTTGTATGCATACGGCCGCGGTGCTGGAAAGGACAAACGATGAAAAAAAGAAAAATTGTATTTCCTGTGGTATTGCTTATTGCGCTGATTATGGCGTTCTGTGCCGTCTCCGGAATCACGATTCCAATCGGCATCTATATCTTTCATTTTCCGGGTGCACAGGATATTCGGCTGGGTATTGATATTCGCGGCGGTGTCGACGCGGTATATGAGCCGATTGAGCTTGACCGCAAACCAACCGTTGAAGAACTGGAAGCGGCGCGCAGCATTATTGAAACGCGCCTTGATAATAACAACATACTTGACCGTGATGTCACGATTGACGAAACGAATGGCTATGTGCTGGTGCGTTTCCCCTGGAAGGCGGATGAAACGGATTTCGATCCCGAAAGTGCCTTGGCAGAGCTTGGGGAGACAGCAATGCTCACATTCCGCGATGCAGAAGGCACTGTGCTGCTGGAAGGCCGCCATGTGGAAAACAGCAGGGTACAGCAGGACCCCAATACAGGCGAAATTATGGTTGGGCTAAAGTTTAACAATGAGGGCGCACAGCTTTTCAGCGATGCCACGAAGCGCCTTGTCGGCAAAGTCATCAACATTTATATGGATGAGACGCTGATACAGTCTGCGACTGTTCAGGAGCATATCGCAGGCGGTGAGGCGGTTATTAACAATATGAAAACCGCTGAAGAGGCCAAAGAGCTCTCGGACAAGATCAATTCGGGTGCGCTGCCTTTTTCGATGATTACAAAAAACCATTCGATTATCAGCCCCACACTGGGCACAGACGCACTTAATGTTATGCTCTTGGCAGGTCTCATCGCTTTTTGTGTGATTGTTGTGCTGCTGATCGTTTACTACCGCTTGTGCGGCTTAGTGGCCAGCATTGCGCTGGTTATACAGATCAGCGGTCAGGTGCTTGTTTTGGCGCTGGCGGAGATCACACTGACAATTACCGGTATCGCGGGGATAATACTCTCTATTGGTATGGGTGTGGATGCTAACGTCATTATTTCGGAACGTATCAGCGATGAGATTCGAATGGGCAAGACTTTGCGCGCAGCCATCAATGCGGGCTTTAAGAATGCTTTTTCATCCGTCTTCGATGGCAATATCACAGTGCTTATCGTTGCGGTGATACTGATGAGCCTGGGATCCGGCGCGCTGCTGTCGTTCGCTTATTCACTGTTTATCGGGATCATATTCAATTTCATAGCGGGCGTTACGGCTTCTCGCCTGATGATACGTTCGCTAAGCGATTATAAAGTATTAAGCAAGCCCGCACTGTATACCTGTCTGTCGAAAGGAGTGTCGCTATGAAAAAGGAAAGAAAGGTTTTTAAGTTTTATGAAAAGCGCCGGATATTTTTTATCATATCGGCGGCGATCATGCTGATCGGCATCGCGGCTATTTTCATTAACGGTGTTCATCTTGATATACAGTTTAAAGGCGGTGCGCTGCTCAAGTATTCTTATACGGGTGATGTGGACACGCAGCAGGCTGCTGATATGGCTACGGAACTGCTGGGGAGACCTGTCGCGGCGCAGAATACGTCCGACCTAGTTTCGGGGGACAAGCGCCTCGTGCTCAATATAGCGGGAGACTACGGGCTGGAGGCAAGTCAGCAATCAGTGCTTGATGAAGCGCTGAAGTCCGCTTATCCCGATAATGCCTTAAAACTGTCTGAATCCTCTATGGTAGAACCGTTCTTCGGGCAGAGATTCTTAACAAACGGCATTATTGCGCTGCTGCTGGCTTCGGTGCTGGTGGTGATCTATGTATGGATACGCTTCCGCAGGATAGGGGGACTGTCCGCCGGAATGATGGCGCTAGCGGCACTTTTCCACGATCTGCTTGTCGTGTTCTTCACGTGTGTGATCTTCCGCATTCCTATAGGCGATTCTTTTGTGGCTGTTGCGCTGACCATCATTGGCTACTCAATCAATGATACCATCGTTATTTATGACCGTATTCGGGAGAACAGCAGGCTGCACTCGAAAATGCCTATTGAAACGATCACAAATCTGTCTATATCTCAGTCGCTCACGCGATCCATCAACACCAACGTCGCGGTACTGATCAGCGTCAGTCTTGTGTACATACTCGCGTTTGCGCATAATCTGGACGCTGTTCAGAGCTTTGCGCTGCCGATGGCTGTGGGTGCAATCAGCGGCTGTTATTCGACCATCTGCATTGCGGGTCCGCTTTGGGTTTCGTGGAAAAAGCGTCATGCCTGAAATGTACTATCAACCATGGCACGTTAACATTTAAATATTAAGCATGTGAAGGGACGCAGTTCAAAATGGCGTCCCTTCTTCTTTTCACCTTGCCAGCAATCTAGTTAAGAGGGGGGCATCCAGTGCGCCCAAACCGTAAAGAGCCGGACGAAGTCGTGCCTGTCTACAGCATTGCATTTTCGAAACAAGTTTTATATATGTTTTTAAAGTCGATTCAGATATAAAGAGTTGATTCGCGATCACTTTATTGGGAAGCCCCCAGCAGTATTAAAGCCACGTGGCACTCGCGGTCTGAAAACCCGTTTTCTCTGAATATGGGAATGGCTGTTTTGGCTGAAAAAACATTCCTGTTCGGTCATGTTGCCCTTAGTCTTCAATAATGACAGCGTCAGATGAAACAACAAATAGGCAATGCTTGCGTATACAGCAGGTATAAGCTATTGCATGATCGTTTCGGCACTGATGAGACCTTCCGACATTGTTGAAAGGAGGGAGAACAGCGATGTGAGCCAACGCGATATAAAACCGGCAAGCTGGCGGGAAACCGAGGGTTTTCAGGTAAAATGAAGAGCCGCTGGGGTAACCCCCAACGGCTCATTTGTTATGCTTACTGATACTTGGGTCTCATGTGGTAATGCGTGTGTAACAGCTCGTGAGACTTGTGGCTGTTAGGTTCGCCTAAGAACTCCTTATACAGCTGCTGAACTTCCTCGTTCTGGTGCGACTTTCTCTTGGGCTTGCCGGCATCCTCGGCGTAGGTCGCTTTGGCTCTCAGAACATAAGGATTAATCTCCAGCTTATCCTGCGCTGAAACGATGGGCTGTCCGCCGCCCGTTACGCAGCCGCCGGGGCATCCCATGACCTCGATAAAATGATAGGTCTTCTCGCCGTTGCGTATCGCTTCAAGAAGCTTCTTAGCATTGCCCGTACCGCTGGCAACGGCCACGTTAATATCAAGATCGCCCACTTTGATCGTGGCTTCCTTGACACCGTCGATACCGCGCACGCACTCGAAGTCGATGTCCTGCAGGTCCTGACCGGTAAGGATATCGGCCACTGTTCTTAGTGCCGCTTCCATAACGCCGCCTGTCGCGCCGAAGATAACGGCTGCACCCGTGGATTCGCCCAGCACACGGTCGAAATCGCTGTCGGGCAGCTTGGCAAAATCGATGTTGGCCTGCTTGATCATACGGCCCAGCTCGCGTGTGGTGAGCACAGCATCCACGTCTCTTAGACCATTGACAGCCATCTCATCACGTTCTTTCTCGAACTTCTTCGCTGTGCAGGGCATGATAGATACCACATAGATATCCTTGGGATCGATGCCCGCTTTTTGTGCGTAGTAAGACTTGATCACCGCGCCGCCCATTTGGTGGGGCGATTTGCAGGTGGACAGATTTTCAAGGAAATCCGGGAAGTAATGCTCGCAGTATTTGATCCAGCCGGGGCTGCAAGACGTGATCATGGGCAGCTTGCCGCCGTTTTTGATACGACCGATCAGCTCTGTGCCTTCTTCCATGATGGTTAAGTCCGCGCTGAAATCGACGTCGAATATTTTGTCGAAGCCGATGCGGCGCAGCGCTGTCGCCATTTTACCCGTGACGCTCTGGCCAACGGGAATACCAAACTCTTCGCCGAGTCCGAAACGTACAGCGGGAGCCGTCTGCACGACCACGTGCTTTTTAGGATCATGAAGCGCATCCCAAACGTTTTGTATTTCGCTTCTTTCTGTAAGAGCGCCTACCGGACAAGCCGTGATGCACTGTCCGCAGTTCACACAGGGCACATCCTTTAAGGATTTGCCGAAAACCGGCTCGACAACGGTTTTAAAGCCGCGCTGCGTAGCACCCACAGCACCGATTTTCTGTATATTGCCGCAAACCGCGATGCAGCGGCGGCACAATATGCACTTGTTGGGGTCTCTGACGACCGAAGCTGAACCCGTATCCAGCGGATGGTCGAAGTTCTGACCTTCGTAAGGCACGTCTTCCACATTGAGCTCTTCGCAAAGCTGCTGAAGCTCGCAGGTGCGGTTTCTCACGCAGGAGAGACAACGCTTATCGTGGTTGGAGAGAATCAGCTCTAAGTTCACGCGGCGCGCTTCCTGCACAGCCTTAGAATTTGTCGATATCACCATGCCGTTGGCAGCGGGCAGTACGCAAGCCGCCTGCAGGCCGCGGCCTCCCTCGATCATTTCGACAAGGCACATACGGCATGCGCCTATGGCGTTGATGCCCTTTAAGTAGCACAATGTGGGTATTTTGATGTTGGCAGCCCTGGCAGCTTCGAGAACCGAAGTGTTATCAGGAACTTCCACTTTAACTCCATCTATTGTTAAAGATATCATAACCTGTTAAGCTCCTTTCCTATTTTTTCTCGATTGCGCCGAATTTGCATTTGGCAATGCAGGCGCCGCACTTGATACACTTGCTCTGATCCACTTCAAACGGCTCTTTGACCTTGCCGGAGATCGCACCAACGGGGCAGACCTTCGTGCAGGCGCTGCAGCCGATGCACTTGCTCTTATCAATGATGTAGTTCAAAAGCGCTTTGCAGTGGCCGGCAGGGCACTTTTTATCACGGATGTGCGCTTCATACTCATCACGGAAATACTTGATGGTGGAAAGCACAGGGTTCGGTGCCGTTTTGCCAAGTCCGCACAGTGCCGCATTGCCGATGCTGTGGCCCAGCTGCTCGAGCTTTTCGATATCGCCTTCTTCGCCGCGGCCTGATACGATACGCTCTAAGATCTCGAGCATGCGCTTGGTGCCGATACGGCAGGGGGGGCATTTACCGCAGGATTCATCGACAGTGAAGTCGAGGAAGTAACGCGCCACGTCCACCATACAGTTGTCTTCGTCCATGACGATAAGACCGCCGCTGCCCATCATCGAACCGATAGCTGTCAGCGAATCGTAGTCGATGGGGGTATCCAGATGGCTCGTGGGAATACATCCGCCAGAGGGGCCGCCCGTTTGAGCCGCTTTAAACGCTTTGCCGTTCGGGATGCCGCCGCCGATTTCATAAATGATCTCGCGCAGCGTTGTGCCCATGGGTATTTCCACAAGGCCTGTGTTGTTGATCTTGCCGCCCAGCGCGAAAACCTTGGTGCCCTTGCTCTTTTCAGTACCCATGGAAGCAAACCATTCGGGTCCATTGAGTATGATCTGCGGTATGTTGGCGAAAGTTTCAACGTTGTTGATAATAGTCGGTTTGCCGAACAGACCCTTATGTGCCGGGAACGGCGGTTTGGGCGTCGGTTCGCCGCGGTGTCCTTCAATAGATGAAATCAACGCCATTTCTTCACCGCAGACAAATGCGCCAGCGCCGAGTCGAACGTCAAGATCAAAGTTGAAATCGGAATCGAATATGTTCTTGCCGAGCAGTCCCATTTCGCGCGCCTGCTCGATAGCAATGTTCAGACGTTTCACGGCGATGGGGTATTCGGCACGTACATACACATAACCCATGTTAGCGCCTATCGCGTAACCGGCAATTGCCATCGCTTCGATAACCGCATGCGGGTCACCCTCAAGTACGCTTCTATCCATGAACGCACCCGGATCGCCTTCGTCGGCGTTGCAGATCACGTATTTTTGCGAATTCTTTTCGTTCGCGCAGAACTGCCATTTAAGGCCGGTGGAGAAGCCGCCGCCGCCGCGTCCGCGAAGACCGCTCTGCTTAACGATATCGATAACCTGCTGAGGCGTGTATTCGGCAAGGCATGTGCCCAGCGCTTTGTATCCGTCAAACGCGATATATTCTTCGATACGCTCAGGATCGATCACACCGCAGTTGCGCAGCGCAACGCGCTTTTGCTTTTTGTAGAAGCCGATGTTGTCCAGCGACATTTCGACATCTTTCTGATCGCCGTGATACAGCAGACGCGAAACGATACGGCCCTTTAGAAGATGTTCGCTGACGATTTCGGGCACATCCGAAACCTTCACATGGGAATAGAAGCTGCCCTCGGGGTATATGATAACGACGGGGCCTGCTTCACACAATCCAAAGCAGCCTGTCCGCACGACCTTGACTTCTTTATCAAGCCCGGCGCTGCTGATTTCTTCATTGAATTTGTCTATGATTTTGGGCGAATCGGACGACGTACATCCGGTTCCGCCGCAAACAAGCACATGAGAACGGAAAATATCCATTGTTGCGTTCCTCCTTATTTGGTATTCTCTTCGTTATAGCCGATCGTGTATTCGGTCACGGGATTGCCGTTCACGATATGCTCGGCCACAATGCGGCCCGCCATTTCGGGTTTGACATTCACATATGTGACCTTTTCCTTGCCGGGGCTGAACACCTCAACCATAGGCTCCAAGCGGCAGGCACCGATACAGCCTGTCTGTGAAACCGTCACATCGGACAGATTTCTTTTTGCCACTTCTTCCACCAAAGCGGTGAGTACAGGGCGCGCGCCCGCAGCGATACCGCATGTGGCCATACCGACGACAATACGTGTGCTTTCGCCCATTTTACGGATATCGATCTGAGAAAGCGTTTTATTTCTTATAGCTTCAAGCTCTTGTAAAGACTTCATATTTCATTACCTCCAAAAACCAGTTTGATTCCTTCCTGTAAATATTCGCGGATGAACACCATTACTTGCGGCTCTGTGATACTGACCTGCCCCAAAGTATCCTTTATCTGCCTGGTGTCAAACTCAAAGGCTTCATCTTTTCTGGCGTTAAACACAAAATCGATGTCGGGGTTTAACAGCGTCAATGCCGCAACCGTTTCTGCAATGTCTCCCAGCGGGGGACGGTCGATGTGGGAAAAACCCAAATGCGCCGTAAGGCGTGTCCCTTTGCCGATCTGAGATTCAATGTCTAGCCGTCCTCCCGTATTCTCACAGCTGGCTGTAAAAAGCGGTATGCCTAGCCCCACCTTTCTGGTGGTTCGCGACGTCGTGAACGGACTTTTCACACGCTTTAAGATTTCTTCGCTCATACCGCATCCGTTATCTTCAATAACGATGACCAGCTCGTCTTTGGCTTTGTCAACGGTCATGTCGATTCGGATCAGGCTGCTTTTGGCCCTAATGGAATTCTGGGCGATATCGAGCAGGTGCAAAGAAATATCACGCATGATTATTTCGTGTATTTAGCGAGTATGTCGGGGACATCCGAAGGAACCAGCCGGCCATAAACTTGATCGTCGATCATGATGACAGGCGCGAGTCCGCAGCATCCGAGGCAGCGTGTGGGTTCCAGCGTAAAGAGTCTGTCAGGCGTGGTTTCGCCCGGCTGTACGCCCAGCTCTTCAACCAGCTTTTCCATGATCTTTTCAATGTTCCTCACATAGCAGGCCGTACCCATGCAGACGCTGATGATATGCTCTCCTTTCGGTTCTAATGCAAACTGTGAGTAAAAAGTGGCGACGCCATATACGTCGCTCATGGGAATGCCCAGTTGCTCAGCAATCAGTTCTTGCACGTCAATAGTCAGCGCACCAAACAGTGACTGCGCTTTTTGCATGACGGGCATCAGCGGGCCTGGTTTTTTCTTTTGTTCTGCGATAAAACTGATGAACTCTTCGCGCATCATTTTATCATCCACGTTGGTCATGGCTACCCCTCCTGAAACAAGTTTTATTATATAGATTGTTAAAAAAGTATCAAAACTCCCATTGCATATTTTATCACATAATCAATATGAATGCACTGATTATTTGTGAAATTTTTAATAAAGTTCGGAGAAAAGAAGGAGAAGGCGGTAGTGACGGCGAATAACTAACAGTTATTAACAAAGCGAATAAAATCTTTCGCGGTCTGAATTCCTTTTAGCTGTTCCAAAGGCTCCGCAATACTGCCAAGCTCATGGGCGTCTGATGAGTGAAGCTGTATAACATGCGGGTCTATATCGGGGCAGGGAAGTGTTTTTACAACCTCTGCGCAGTGAAACAATCCGGGCGGTAAAGAACCCAAGTTAGTCAGTAACGAAAATGAGTCGCGGTTGATGTGAGCGGGAACGGCACATCCGCCGTTTTCTTTTGCCATATGGACAATATCGTCGATGGAAAAAGGCGTTGCTTGAAGCAGCAGTTTTTTGAGTTCGCCTGCTTCGTTATCGCCGCCGTCCATGATAACCTGCCGCCCGAATATGTCGGGCCGGTTGGGTATATCTGCCAGCGCGTTATAAAGCAAATCCGCGAAACAGACGGCTGCATCCACATTGTCGAAATAGGTGAGCACGTGGACTTCCTCACAGGTGGTCACTTCAACTCCGGGTACGAAAACAAGGCCGTACTCCGCGGCGGCGTGCGCCATTGCCCAAAGGTTAGCGCCTGCGTTATGATCGGTCAGCGCAATGAGAGAGAGCCCTTTTAAATGCGCCATGCCGGCGATATTGGCGGGCGTCATATCGTCTGAAGCGCAGGGCGAAAGGCAGGAATGAATGTGAAGGTCGTAGCAGCACATTATGTTGGGGGGACTTCACCGAAGCCCAAGTGAGCCAGCACAAGCGCGGCGCCATACGATGAGCAAGGAGCGCTGATCAGCATGACCTCCTTATCCCGGGCGGTAGCCAGAACTTCCTCTGAAACGGCGATATTTTCAGGGATAATCACACAGGCACAGCCCGTGAGAGCCGCGACAGCTACCACGTTGACATGAGCCTGAACGGTGATCCATGCTGTTCCTGTCTGGACACGCGCCATTGCCCAGCTTAGCAGATCGCATACAAAGCCTGCCGTGATCTGTTCGTTCAGGCCGTCGGTCAGCAGCTTCCAGCCTGTTTTTTCTGTGAGTTCTTTAACCGTCATTTATCTGTCTCCTCGTTTGTTGCCTGTCAGTTCCACCATCTGTTCGGCCAGACTAGTGACCTTGTCACGCAGCTTAAATACGCAGTCCATCTCTTTGGCATCGCCGCGTACGACATCCTCGGCCAGCGCATGGCATGAGGGAGATCCGCACGAACCGCAGTCAAGACCCGGCAGACGCCGGGCGATTTTTTCAATGGATTCCAGCTTTCTCATCGCTGTCAGCATATCCGCGTCAATTTTCATGATAGGCCGTGCCTTGACGGGCGTATTAAAGTCCACGGTTCCGTCTTCAATATATGGTTTGGCATATTCATATGACAGTCCGGTGTTTTGTATCTTGCTGGAGAGTGTTTTAATGCGTGTGCGCGCTACAAAGGGGTTCTCGAAAGTCAGCGGACCGCCGACGCAGCCCCCGGGGCACGCCAAGCCTTCAAAATACTGCAGATCAGACAGCTTCAAGTTCTCGATCTCTTCCAGCACCTTGATCACGTTGCCGATACCGTCCACGGCGAGGGAGTTGGTGATGCCTGCTGCGTTTGCTTCTCCGCCCGAATTGGCCCAGCCTACACCGAACACTGAGGCGGTTTTGCCCTCAAGCGTCACGACGCCAGGTTTTTTAAGCTGCCCCGCAAGCAGCCCGTATATATCGATCACAGAAAAAGCGCCGTCTACGTTGCTCTTCTCGGTGCCGTATGGGTTTTTGATGCTTGTCATTTTCGCGGGGCAGGGCGTAATAAAAAACGTGCCGATATCACTCTGGCTGACGCCATATTTCTCAGCATACTCGCGCTTTGCCGCCACCGCTGCCACTTCCATAGGGGAGAGCAGGTCGATAATATTATCAATGAGGTTCGGGAAGCGCACCTGTATCAGACGTACAATGGCGGGACATGCCGACGAAATAATGGGCCTGTTCTTTTTTTCTCCGATTTTCTGGCGGATAGCGCAGCTCACGATATCGGCGCCGCGAGCCACCTCATACACATCGTCGAAGCCCATGAGTTTAAGCCCCATCACCACACGGTCTATACTGGACAGGTTTTTAAACTGGCCGTATAAAGACGGCGCGGGAAGCGCGATTTTATACTTGAACCGTCCGACATCCGAAAAAGGATCGGTATATGCGATTTTTGCATGGTAAGGGCAAACCCGAATGCATTCGCCGCAGTCGATGCAGCGTTCTGCAATGATTTGAGCCTTGCCGTTCCTGACACGTATGGCCTCGGTGGGGCAGTGCTTGATACAGTTGGTGCAGCCCTTGCACTTATCACGGTCGAGCCTCACCGAATGAAAGTAAGTGTTCATGTGATCCCGCCTTAATCAGTGTTCTTAGTTAATATTAAAAAGCATATTTAAATACGTTCCTTGTGTATCGGAACGAATAACGAATTCGTCACTGTTTTTCTTCATGTTGGGCAGCCCCATACCGGCGCCAAAGCCCATCATGCGTATATCCAGAGAGGCCGTAGAAAAGCCTTCCTGCATCGCCATGTCGACATCCTCGATACCTGGCCCTGTATCTTTGCAAGTGAGGCTTATGGCATCGGCAGAGATCTCAAAAGTCATGACACCGCCTTGACTGTGGATGATCATATTCAGCTCCGCTTCATACGACGTAATGGTCACACGGCGCGTCAATGCTGGATCGATACCGATCATGCGCAATATACTCTTAATTTTGGCCGACGCTTCACCCGCGGAAGCAAAATCGCCGGCTTTAATCATAAAAGATTCCTTATAACCATCCGACATGATTCACCTTTGACATGGCGGCAGACCCTTTTGATAAAGCCGTCCGCATGCTTCATAAAGCGTATGTTCACAGACAAGCAGAGTCACTCCGGTTTGCTTGGCGAGCTCGCATATATCTTCTGTGGGTTTTTTTCCGCGTACAAAGGTGATGCAAATGACATCGAGCATCTCGGCTGTCCGAATCACATGCTGATTCACCATGCCGGTAAGAAGTATACTGCCGTCTTTTGCAAATGTGAGCACATCACTCATCAGGTCGGCACCGCAGCCGGAAGTTAATGGCTTGTCCAAATTGTGTTCACCGCACACAAGGGTTGCCCCAAGTGCAGCAGCGGCTTCTTTTATCGTCATAAAAGCCCTCCGTCGAAAATTAACTGCTAATGTCGTCTAAAAAAGTAGAATATTCGACAACAATGCAAATAATATTATACTTCAATCCGGAGGAAAAAGCTACGCCTGTTACATCAGTTGATAACGGAATATTACCAAGCATTGTACAAAAGCTGTCCATATATGCGCCGATACGCTTAGTTGCGTCGGTATCCGTGGTGATCACGCTTTTCAGATTGGCTGCGACGGCATCCGCGTTTGTCTTAAGCTGCTGGATGCGTTCGTCCACATTCTGACCGCTGTCGGCATCGTAGATGATCTGCTGAAGTGAATTGACCGTATCCGAAACCACAGTGAAGCATGCTTTAATGGCATCGATCTGCTTCTGCTCGGCGCCCACTTTAAATTCCAATGCGCCGGATTCCAGCTTATACACTGTGCTGACAATGCCCTGTTGTTCCAATTCTGTTTTGACATTTTTTGCGTCTGGCTCATTTAAATAACCCGCAATAAGCGCACGGTAGAGGTTACCATCGTAAGCCACAAAACCTGCGCCGCCGCGTGCGATGATTTCCGTTGCGGACGCTTTGGCGTTGGCTTCATCGGCAAACGCGCCGGCCTGAAGCGTATAAAGCGCAAGGCTGTTGACTTTAATCTGCTCTTCCTTGCGATCGCCTCCCGTGGCTTCAGGCAGATTAACCGGCTGCAACGTGTCTGCGGGCGCGGGATTCTGCGAATCGACCGGGGGTGTTTCTAGGGTATCGGCGAAAGCCGGGACTGAGGCTGAGGGGCTGGGAGAGGCCGCGGCTGCTTCGCTGCCGTTGTTGAACACGGGATTGATCACATTCTCCGCAAGCCATCCGCCCGCGGCGCCTGCGGTGACAAAATATACGGTAATCCCTAATATGATAGCGATGAGTATCAGGTTGCCGTATCGCTTCTTCCTTTTTGGTGGTTGTGACATCATTCGTGAGTATCTCATAGTTCTCCTCCGTATTATAGACTTTTATCATCTATATGAACGGATGAGGACAAATATGAAAAGGCTCCGGCGCAATGCCGAAGCCTCATAGCTTGATTTGTTGCTAGCGGGTTTTACCCATAAAGAACACCGCGATCGTACCGGGGCCTGCGTGTGCGCCGATGACAGCCCCGAGCGGGCTGATCATGATATCGCCGATCTCCGGGAAGCGCTCTTTGATCATCTTCGCAAGCTTCTCCGCGGCTTCCAGATCGTCGCCGTGGCTGATGAATATCTGCTGTCCCTCTGGATTGCGGATATATTCTTCCATCTTCTCCAAAAGGCATTTGAGCGCACGCTTGCGGCCTTGTTCTTTTTCCCGAGGAATGAGGTGACCCTCGTAGTCCACGTTGAGCACTGGCTTAATATGCAGCAGATTGCCCACAAACGCTGCCGCCCCTGTGACGCGTCCTCCGCGCCGCAAGTGGCTTAAGCTGTCCACGGTGAACCAGTGGTTAAGTCCAAGCTTGTTCGCCTCGACCCACTTCGCCGTTTCTTCAATGGTTTTGCCCGCGTCACGCATCTTAACGGCATAATCCACAAGCAACCCATGCCCGAGTGATGCGCATAATGAATCGACGACGTATAATTTGCGATCCGGATACTTGCTGCGCATTTCTTGTGCCACGAGGTTGACATTATTGTAGCTGCCCGAAAGGCCGGAGGAAAAAGCAATATAGAGAAGGTCTTGGCCTGCGCTTAGTACATCATCAAACACATGGATGATATCCTCGGGTGTGAGCTGAGATGTTGTCGGAAGATGCCCGTCTCGCTCAAGATCGAAGAACGTTTTGGTATCCATATCCCCGTCTTTATATTCCTTGTGGTCGAGTGTATAGGTGTATTTTAAAATAACAATGTCGTGTTCTTTCGTATACGACTCAGGCAGATCCGATGTGGAACACGCGCCAATAACAAAGCTTGACATAGCCTATCCCTCCTTTTTTGTGGCCATTTTAATATGGCTTTTGTGAATAATCAAGAGAATAAGCGTATGTTAATACTTTCTTCATATTATTGCCTGAAAAATGAGTGTGATTGTTATAAACGCCCGTTTTCAAAGCAACGATCCAGAATATCAATAATGATATCCATGCTGGGATTGCCTTCGAAAAGCAACGTTCGGTTACAGTAGAATGCGGGGGTTAATTTATGCATAAATCCTTGTCCCTCTGCACTGTCCTCATGAACAAAACGAATATCCAGCGATAAAAATTTATTTTCCTTCTCAAGGGCTCTTTTTATAAGCATTTTTGCCTTTTTGCAGTAACCGCAGTTGTCGCCATACAGCACAACAAGTCTCTCCATATTCATCCCTCCTCCATATATATATGCGCATAGTGTACCCTTCGTGTAATATCATCGTGTCATATCATGAGGTGTACAAACTGGTTTGCAATATTATTTTTACAATCATGCAAAAAATCAGACAATTATTGTTGTATTACTGAATATAATGTGATATCATTGCTGCAAATGAAGGTTTAGAAAAAGTAAAATTCATATTGATTACAAACCAACGGAGGTTTTTATGATACTATCCAAGAAGGCAACGCAGATTGAACCATCTGTAACGCTCAAAATCACAGCAATGGCCAAGAAGCTCAGGCAAGAAGGCCGTGATGTCATCGGTTTCGGCGCAGGTGAGCCTGATTCCGACACACCCGAAAACATCAGAAATGCTGCAAAAAAAGCGCTCGATTTGGGTCTGACACGCTATACACCCGCGTCCGGCTCCGCAGAGCTTAAAGCTGCTGTGGCAGCACATCTTAAGGCCAGATACGGTCTTGAGTATGCCAGTGAAGATATTGTCATTTCCAACGGCGCCAAGCATTCACTGTTCAACATATTTGCAGCCATTTTGAACCCGGGCGACGAGGTCATTATTCCATCACCCTATTGGCTGACATACCCCGAGTTGGTTCGTATGTCGGACGGTGTTCCCGTATTTATCGAAACAGGGGAAACTTTCAAAGCCACACCGGATGAAATCCGTGCGGCGATTACAGAAAAAACAAAAGCACTTATATTAAACTCACCAAGCAATCCGTGCGGCTGTGTGTATACGCGCGATGAACTTGAGCAGATCGCCAAGGTGGCCGTGGAAGCCGGAATATTTGTGGTGTCCGACGAAATTTACGATGAGCTGGTTTATGAGGGCGAGCATGTCAGCATCGCATCACTGGGTCAGGACATTAAGGATCTGACGATTATCGTCAACGGCATGTCTAAAACCTATGCCATGACCGGCTGGCGTATCGGATATACCGCTAGCGTACGCGAGCTGGCAAAAGTGATGGGCGCTTATCAGTCTCACGCCGCGTCTAACCCAAACTCCATCGCCCAATATGCCAGCATTGAGGCGCTGCAAGGCCCGCAGGATCAGGTGCAGCATATGAAAGAGGTTTTTAATAAAAGACGTCTTCTGCTATGCGGTCTTATCAACGATATTGAAGGACTGTCTTGCGCAATACCGGGCGGCGCGTTCTATGTGATGATGAATATTTCAAGTATAATAGGAAAAACGTACGACGGTATCCCAATTACCGGTTCGCTCGCATTCTCAGAATTGCTGCTGGAGAAAACATTGACGGCAGTGGTGCCCGGCGTGGCTTTTGGAGCCGATAACTATGTGCGCTTAAGCTATGCTACCAGTGAAGAGAATATTATAAAGGGACTTGAAAGAATTAAGGAATTCGTTCTTGCGCTCAGGCCTTAAAAACGGTTATGATTTGGAGGGTGATTATATGAAGGATATTGATAAGAGATGGAATCTGCTCGGAGAGAATGATTATAAGTATTCATTCCAGAATGCGAATGAGCCGCAGCTATTCCGAGATATGTTTGAATACGATTCAGTGCCGAAGATTACATTTAACCACCGCGTTGTGCCGATGCATATGCCCGAAGACATTTGGATTACGGACACGACCTTCCGTGACGGCCAGCAGTCTCGCACACCTTTTACGGTTAAGCAGGTGGTGGACATCTATAAGCTTCAGCACAGGCTTGGCGGCCCCAAGGGCATCATTCGTCAGAGCGAGTTCTTTGTGTATACCAACAAAGATAAGGAAGCGCTGCAGGCGTGTCTTGATCTTGGGTATGAGTTCCCTGAGGTGACCACATGGATTCGCGCAAGTCAGAAGGACTTCGAGCTTGTCAAAACGTTTGGCATTAAGGAAACGGGCATACTTGTGAGCTGCTCGGATTACCATATCTTTAAGAAGATGGGACTAAACCGCGAGCAGGCGATGCAAAAATACTTGGGTGTCGTGAAAACGGCTATTGACTTTGGCATCCGTCCGCGCTGCCACTTTGAAGACATCACGCGTGCCGATTATTACGGCTTCGTAATTCCGTTTGCGGATGAACTGATGAAGCTGATGCAGGAAACAGGCGTGCCGATCAAAATCCGTATGTGTGATACACTGGGTTACGGTATCACATATCCGGGCGCGTCATTGCCAAGGAGCGTACAGGGTATCGTTTACGGCCTGCAGCAGTATTCTAATTTCCCATCTCATCTGTTGGAATGGCATGGCCATAACGACTTTTATAAGGTTGTCACCAACGCCGCAACGGCATGGCTGTATGGCGCGTCTGCGGTCAACTGCTCAATCCTGGGTATCGGCGAGCGCACAGGCAACTGTCCGCTTGAAGCGATGGTTATGGAATATTGCGGCCTCAAAGGCACGACAGACGGTATGGATCTTTCCGTGATTACCGAGATGGCTGAATATTTTGAAAATGAACTTGAGACTGAGATTTGCCCGAGGACGCCGTTTGTGGGGCGCAACTTCAACTCCACACGCGCGGGCATCCATGCGGACGGTCTTTTAAAGGACGAAGAGATATATAACATATTCAATACCGAGAAGCTGCTGGGTCGTCCCGTAACAGTTGCTATCGACGCGCATTCAGGCCTTGCGGGTATTGCGCATTGGATCAATTCTCACTTTAAGCTTAAAAATGAGAGAGCGATGAGCAAGCAGGAGCCGCTGGTTGTGGCTGTGAAAGCGGAAGTCGATAAGGATTTTGAAGCCGGGCGTACAACGGCGTTTGGCGACGACGAGCTGGAGACGATCATCCGCGATGTTGATCCCGAAGCTTACATTGCGCTGTGCCATCACAGAAAAAGCCTCGGTAAGGAAGGTTAAAGTCACTGGTCATAGTAGCCGTCCGGTTGTTATAAATTTTTAGCTTTACAAACCGGGCGGCATGTGATAATGTTTTTAACGGAATAAAACTCCTTTAAATCGGTCCAGAGAGTCCGGCAAGGTATAAAAGTTCGAGTTATGTGTTTTTAGCCTTGCCATAAGTGCAGGGCTTTTTTGATACAAAGCAAGAAAGGCGAGGGCATTATGGATAAAACGTTGGTCATGGATGAGGTGGCTCTGGACAGGGCTTTAAAACGCATTGCGCATGAGATCATCGAAAAAAACAAGGGCGCTAAGGATCTCGCGCTGATCGGCATACAACGGCGCGGCGTTCCTATTTCCCGGCGCATTGCAGATTACATTAAAGATTTTGAAGGCGTGGCCGTTGATATTGGTACGCTGGATATCACGTTTTATCGTGACGATCTGTCGCTGCTGGCCGATCATCCCGTGATCAAAGGCACCGACATCGCGTTTGATATCAATAAACGAACCGTCGTGCTATGTGACGATGTTCTTTATACAGGACGTACTGCGCGCGCCGCTCTGGATGCGCTAATGGATTTGGGCCGGCCCAACTATATACAGCTTGCCGTCATTGTGGACAGAGGCCACAGGGAGCTGCCCATTCGGGCGGATTATGTGGGCAAGAATATTCCCACCTCAAAGAACGAAGTGGTCAGCGTGCGTGTGAAGGAGTTCGACGGCGTTGACAATGTTGTCATTAATGATTTGCTCCAATAACCTTATCAAACCGATAAGGTTTTTTTATACCTGCTGTCATGCAGCGGGAAAACAATAAACACCTGGCAGCTTTCTGCCATTAGAAGGAACCAACTATGCATTTGACTCAAAAGGACCTGATCGGTCTCTACGACATGCCGGCGGAAGAAATCACGTATATACTTGATACCACCGCCACAATGAAGGAATATCTGCGTCAGAACGCCAAGAAAATGCCGCATATGCAGGGCAAATCTGTGGTGGCGCTGTTTTACGAAAACAGCACGCGCACACGGCTTAGCTTCGAACTGGCGGCCAAATACTTAGGCGCCACGTTCAGTAACTTAGGCGTTTCCACAAGCAGCGTCAAAAAGGGCGAGACGCTGCTTGATACAGGCAGCACCATTGAGGCTATGGAAACGGATGTGATCGTTATCCGCCATCCATACGCGGGCGCACCCAAGCTGCTGGGCGACCACTTCTCAGGCAGCGTCATCAACGCGGGCGACGGCTTGCACGAACACCCGACGCAGGCACTGCTCGACATGTTCACGATGCGTGAACGCTTTGGAGACTTAAAAGGCTTAAACGTCTCAATCATAGGCGATATCCGTCATAGCCGCGTGGCGCGCAGCAACCTTTGGGGCTTGCAAAAACAAGGTGCGAACGTGACGCTCTGCGGCCCGCTGACGCTGATGCCCGAAGGCATTGAAACCACGGGTGCGCGTATCACCAGCAAGCTTGACGAAGCGCTTCGCGGTGCGGACGTCGTGATGGGGCTGCGTATACAAAAAGAGCGTCTGGAAGGGGCGTATCTTTCCACCATGCGCGAATATCACCGCTTCTTCGGTGTTAATGAACAAGCGCTGAGTGTTTGTGACAAGGATGTGCTCATCATGCATCCGGGTCCGGTGAACCGCGGCGTCGAGCTTTCCAGCGCGGTGATGGATTCGGACAATTCAGTGATCAACGAACAGGTGACAAACGGTGTGGCGGTGCGCATGGCGCTGCTTTATCTGCTCACGAGGAGGAAGAATGAAAACGCTTAAATTAACGGGCGGCGAAGTCGTCAATCCGGCCGGGGAGAAGAAAGGCCGCTTAGATATACTGATTGAGGGGACTGTGATTAAAGCCATCGGGACAGACTTGGGCGAAGCCGACGAGACGATTGATGTATCCGGCAAAGCTATATTTCCGGGCTTTATCGATATCCACTGTCACTTAAGAGAGCCGGGGCAGGAATATAAGGAAGATATCATGTCGGGAACGCGTGCGGCGGCTAAGGGCGGCTATACAGCTGTCTGCTGCATGCCCAATACGCTGCCTGTTATGGATAACGCGTCCGTCTGTGCGCTCGTTATGGCAAAAGCGCGCAACGCCTATACGAAGGTTTACCCCGTAGGCGCGGTCACCAAGGGCTTAGCGGGCAAGGAACTCACGGAAATGGGCGAGCTGGCCGAAATGGGCTGCGTTGCGTTTTCAGACGACGGGCGGCCGATCGAAAACGGCGCGGTGATGCGCAGCGCGATGCAATACGCACAGACTTATGGCACATTCATTATGGCGCACGAGGAATGCCTTGATTTAAAAGGTACGGGAGTGATGAACGAAAGCTTCAACGCCACGGTGCTGGGATTGCCCGGCATACCGCGCGCAGCCGAAGAGACAATGATCGCGCGAGACCTGCTGCTGGCGGAAAGCAGTGGTCTGCGCGTGCATATACAACACGTGTCCACACGCGGCGGTGTGGAGCTGATTCGAGCCGCGAAGCAGCGAGGTGTTAATGTAACATGCGAGAGCGCGCCGCACTATTTTTCAGCGGACGACAGCGCGTGCTTCGGATACGATACCAACGCCAAAGTGAATCCGCCGCTGAGAACGCCGGACGATGTGGCCGCCGTGAAGCAAGGCCTGCTGGACGGCACCATCGACGCGATTGCCACAGACCACGCGCCGCATCACAGCGATGAAAAGGATATCGAGTTCGCATTGGCCGCATTCGGTATCTCCGGTTTTGAAACGGCGTTTTCTCTGACCGTCACAAACCTGACAGAAGATAAAGACACACTGGCGAGGCTGCTGAGCGTCAATCCCGCAAACATCATCGGCAAGCCGGGCGGCGTGATTGCCCAAGGCGGTCCCGCGGACTTGACCGTTGCTGATATGGAGGCGGAATATACGTTTACAAAGGAAAGTATGCTGTCCAAGGGGAAGAACTCACCTTTCATCGGCCGAACGCTGCGCGGCATGGTGACTCACACGTTGGTTGACGGGCAGCTGATCTACAGCGGAGGTAGAATATGCAGATAGACAGATTGTGTGAGGCGATAAAGAAGACGCGATGCCCTGTTTGTGCGGGGCTGGATACCGAATACGGATACTTGTCGGAAGAGTATCAGTCTAAGGCATCCGAGCTCACAAACAAAGAAAAGGCGGCGTGTGTGTTTCGCTTTAACTGTGATATAATAGACGCAATCGCGGACATCGTGCCGTCCGTCAAAGTGCAGGCGGCTTACTACGAGCAGTACGGTGCGGAAGGCTTCCAATGCTTTTTTGATACCATGGCTTATGCCCAAGACAAAGGGCTTGTGGTGATCGCGGACGTAAAGCGCAACGACATCGGCCCCACGGCCAAGGCGTATGCCGAGGCGCATCTCACAAGCAGCGAGGCGGATTTTATCACCGTGAACGCGTATCTTGGCAGCGACGGAATCAAACCGTTTATGGAAGCCTGTGAAAAGACAGGCAAGGGGCTGTTCGTGCTTGTTAAAACGTCAAACCCATCGGGCGGAGAGTTTCAGGATCTGATCGTTGAAGGTAAGAAGCTTTATGAAGCCGTGGCGGAAAAGGTGAAGCTTTGGGGAGAGGCGTATATCGGTAAAAACGGTTACAGCTCTGTGGGCGCGGTCGTGGGTGCGACATACCCTGCCGAAGCCGAGAAGCTGCGGGAGCAGATGCCATCGACGTTCTTTCTTGTGCCGGGCTACGGTGCTCAAGGAGCGGGTGCGGACGACATCGCGGTAAACTTCGATAAGAACGGCTTAGGCGCGGTGGTCAATGCATCGCGCGGACTGCTGCTGGCATATAAAAATGAAAAGTATAAGCATTTGAACGCGCCGCAGGCAGCACGGGCTTTTTCAATCGATATGAAGGATGACATAATGGCGGCGCTTAAGCGGCGCGGCATTGATTTATAAGCTTTAAAGAAGAGGAGAAACAATGGCAATACTCACATTGGAAGACGGCACAAGGTTTGTGGGCCAGAGCTTCGGCGCAAAGCAGGATATTATCGGCGAAGTCGTATTTAATACGGGTATGACGGGCTATCAGGAGGTGCTGACCGACCCTTCATATTGCGGTCAGATCGTCACCATGACATATCCGCTGATCGGCAACTACGGCATCAACGCGATCGACCCAGAATCGGCAAAACCGCAGGTGAGCGGCTTTATCGTGCGTGAAGTGTGCGACGAGCCTTCCAACTGGCGCAGCGAGGGCGGCCTGAATCAGTATCTGGAGCAAAACGGCATCGTTGGCCTTTGCGGTATCGATACACGCGCATTAACGCGTATCATCCGCGAGAAGGGCACAATGCGCGGCATCATCACGCAAAATGAGCCCACCGCGGCGCAGATCAACTCGATGAGCCGCTATGTATGTGACATGCCTGTGAATAAGGTGACCTGCGCTGAAAAATACGATTACAGCGACGGCGAGCTTAAGGTGGCGGTGCTGGATTTTGGGTTAAAGCAAAATATTATACGCAGCCTCAAAAAGCGCGGCTGCGCCGTCACGGTGTTTCCGGCAAAGACGAGCGCGGAAGACATTCTGGCCGGGGATTTTGACGGCATCATGCTGACCAACGGCCCCGGAGACCCCAAAGTGAACACCGAAGTTATTGAAAATCTAAAGAAGCTTATCGGCAAAAAGCCCATTTTCGGCATCTGCCTCGGGCATCAGCTGCTGGCGCTCGCGATGGGCGCGGATACGGAAAAGCTTAAGTACGGTCACCGCGGCGCGAACCATCCTGTGAAAGATTTGGCCAAAGACCGCGTGTATATCACATCTCAGAACCATGGCTATACCGTGGTGGAAAAGACGCTGCCCGAGAGCATGCAAGTGAGCCACCGCAATTGGAACGACAGCACCATCGAGGGCATCCGCTACAATGGCCTTGATATGTTTACGGTGCAGTTCCATCCGGAAGCCGCGCCCGGCCCGGAGGATACCGCGTATCTTTTCGACGAGTTTGTAAACAGTATGAGGAAAACGCATGCCGAAGATAGATAGTATAAAAAAGGTATTGGTGATCGGCTCGGGCCCTATCGTAATCGGGCAGGCCGCCGAGTTTGATTATGCGGGTACGCAGGCCTGCCGTGCGCTGCGCGAGGAAGGCATCGAAGTGGTGCTCGTGAATTCCAACCCGGCCACCATCATGACCGACCCGGAGCTTGCGGATAAAGTTTATATAGAGCCATTGACGGTTCCCGTGATACGCAATATCATGAAAAAAGAACGCCCCGACAGCATGCTTGCCACGCTGGGCGGGCAGACGGGGCTTAATCTCGCAATGGAGCTGTTTGAAAGCGGCATACTCGATGAAATGGGCGTAAGGCTGCTGGGCACAAACGCCGATTCCATCAAAAAGGCGGAGGACAGGGAAGCCTTTAAAGCGCTGATGAATGACATCGGCGAACCCATCATTGAAAGTATTATCGCGAAAACGCCTGAAGAGGCGCTTTTCTTTGCAAAGCAACATGGTTATCCGGTTATCGTGCGTCCGGCGTACACACTGGGCGGTACGGGCGGCGGCATAGCGGGCGATGAAGACGAGCTGACAGAGATATGCAAGAGCGGACTGTCGGCCAGCCGTGTGGGCGAGGTGCTTATCGAGAAAAGCGTAGCAGGCTATAAGGAAATCGAATATGAGGTGATACGCGATGCCAAGGGCAACTGTATCACCGTCTGCAACATGGAGAATATCGACCCGGTGGGCATCCATACGGGAGATAGCATCGTGGTCGCGCCCTCGCAGACGCTGCGAGACGCGGAGTATCAGATGCTGCGCAGCGCGTCTCTCAAGATCATTAATGCGCTCAAGATTGAAGGCGGCTGCAACGTGCAGTATGCGCTGGACACCGAAAGCATGACGTATTACGTGATTGAGGTGAACCCGCGCGTGAGCCGATCTTCCGCGCTGGCGTCCAAGGCCACGGGATACCCCATCGCTAAGATCGCCGCCAAGATCGCCGTGGGCTACGGCCTCGATGAGATCAAAAACGGTGTGACGGGTAAGACGTTTGCGTGCTTTGAACCCACGCTGGATTATGTGGTCGTCAAATTCCCGCGCTGGCCGTTTGATAAATTCACATCAGCCAATAAGCAGCTGGGTACGCGCATGAAGGCCACGGGAGAAGTCATGGCCATCGGCAGCAACTTTGAAAGCGCCTTTTTAAAGGCGGTTCGTTCGCTGGAGCTAAGCCTGTATTCTCTGGCTTTTCCTTTCTCGGACGGACTTGATGATAATGAGCTAATTGCGCGCATATTGGAGCAGGATGATGAACGCATATTCCTGATTGCCACGGCGCTGCGCCGGGGCATCACCATACAGCGCATACACGAGCTGACGCGTATTGATCTTTGGTTCTTAACAAAGCTTCAAGCCATCATCGATCTTGAAGAAGCGTTAGCACAACAGGGTAGCGTCGCGCTGACAGCAGAAACGCTTAATAAAGCCAAAAAGCTGGGGTTTTCGGACAACGCCATCGCCAAGCTGACGGGCGTGGGTGAATCAGATGTCAGAAAAACGCGATTGTCGTTAGGCATCCGCCCGACATTTAAGATGGTAGATACATGCGGCGCTGAATTCGACGCGGTGAGTCCGTATTATTACTCCACATACGATGAAGAAAATGAAGCCTGCAAGCCCCATAACAAAACGATTGTGGTGCTGGGCTCGGGGCCGATACGCATCGGTCAGGGCATCGAGTTTGACTATTGCAGCGTTCATTGTATATGGGCGCTCAAAAACGCGGGCTACGATACCGTGATCATTAACAACAACCCTGAAACGGTTTCCACCGATTTTGACACTTCGGACAGGCTGTACTTCGAGCCGCTGACGTCTGAGGATGTGGGCAATGTGCTGGAACAGGAACAGCCCGAAGGCGTTATCGTGCAGTTCGGCGGGCAGACAGCTATCAAGCTGGCGAAAACTGTGGAAGCCATGGGCTATAAAATCATCGGCACACCGCTTAAGAGCATAGACCGTGCCGAGGACAGAAAAGAATTTGAAGCGCTGCTGGAATCGCTTAATATACGCCGTCCCAAGGCGCGCACGGTATTTACCGAGCAGCAGGCTGTGGAGGCCGCGGCGGCGCTGGGCTATCCGGTGCTGGTGCGCCCTTCATATGTGCTGGGCGGACAGGGTATGGAGATTGCCTACGGCGAGGATGATATACGCGAATACATGCGCATCATTCACCGCTACGAGCAGGAGCATCCCGTACTGGTGGACAAGTATATGACGGGCTTAGAACTTGAGGTGGATGCCATCAGCGACGGAGAGGATGTGCTGATACCGGGCATCATGGAGCATATCGAGCGTGCGGGCGTGCACTCAGGTGATTCGATATCGGTGTATCCCGCGCGGCGCATTTCGCAAAAGCAGCAGGACGAGCTGATCGATATCACAAAGCGGTTGGCACTCGCGCTGGATGTGAGCGGCATCGTCAACATACAGTATGTGATTTCGGGCGGCGAGATCTACGTGATCGAGGTCAACCCGCGTTCCAGCCGTACCGTGCCCTACATATCCAAGGTGACGGGCGTGCCTATGATAGATCTTGCGGTACGGGTGTCATTAGGAGAACCATTAGCCGGTATGGGCTATGGCACAGGGCTTTATCCCGCGCGAAAAATCACGGCGGTGAAGGTGCCTGTGTTCTCGTTTGAAAAGCTGCCGCTTGTGGAGGTGGGTCTGGGGCCCGAGATGAAATCCACGGGTGAGGTGCTGGGCGTTTCCGAGGATTATTCCGAGGCGCTGCTTAAAGGGCTTTTCGCGTCGGGCATGGCGCTGCCCAAGGAAAAGGGCGCTGTGCTGCTGACGGTATCAGACAACGATAAGCAGGAGCTGATCTCCATCGCGGCGGTGCTGGATTACTTGGGTTATGATATATACGCCACACACGGCACAGCCAATACGCTTAACTTTAACTTTGTGGCCGCCAACACGGTCTCCAAGCTATCCAAAGACCCGGACAGCATTCAGGGGCTGTTTGAAAGCGGACGGCTCAAACTGATACTCAATACGCCCACTAAAGGCCGCCGCGCCGACCGTGACGGCTTCAAACTGCGGCGTATGGCGGTGGAACACCGCATTCCCTGCATCACATCGCTGGATACGGCGCGTGTGCTGCTGCAAAGCATGAAATCGGGGCGAACGGACGCGGATATCGTGCCATTAAGCCTTAGTGAAATACGGGAGTAGACCATGCTTAAATATGTGACAGCAACAATACAACAAAACGAAAAGATCGCAACCGGAATTTACCGTATGGTGCTGCATTGCCCGGATGCTGATCTGGTTCACTTCATCCCCGGGCAGTTTGCCCATATAAAGATCCCGTCTCAACCCGAGCTGTTGCTGGGGCGGCCTATCAGCCTCAATGCGGTGGATGCGGCGTCGCAGACGGCAGTGCTGGTGTATCAGGTGAAGGGCGCGGGGACGGTCGCGCTTTCTAAAGCCGTAGTCGGCACGAAGGTGGAGTGCGTCATCCCCGTGGGGCGCGGATTCCGCCTCAAAAGCACCGATAAAAATGTGTTTCTTGTCGGCGGGGGTGTGGGTATCGCGCCGCTGCTTACGGTGGTGCAAAAGTGGCCGGACAGAAATTACGAGGTGTTCTTGGGCTATCGCGGCAAGGATTATGCGTATTGTGAAAACGACTTTAGCGCATGTGAGGCTGTGCATATCGCTTCGGACGATGGTACCATCGGCGAACACGGCGTGGTGACGGGACCGATTGAAAAGAGATTACAGGAGATTAAGCCGGACGTGGTGCTTTCCTGCGGGCCGCCACCCATGCTTCGGGCGCTTAAAAAGATTCTGGAACCGAAAAAGATTGCGGCGCAGGTGTCGGTGGAGCAGCGGATGTGCTGCGGCTTCGGCGCGTGCGCGACATGCGTCTGCGGTGTGCATACTGATGAGGGGCTCGATTATAAAAAGGTCTGCGTGGAAGGCCCTGTTTTCGATCTTTACGAGGTGGTGCTCTGATGACTGTGAATATGCAAGTAAAACTCTGCGGCAAAACGCTTAAAAACCCTGTTATCGCGGCATCGGGGACGTTCGCTTTCGGCACACAGCATGGTTGGTTTATCGACGTATCACGCCTTGGGGGCATCGCGCTCAAATCGCTGACGAGGGAAAAACGCATCGGCAACCCGCCGCCGCGTATCGCTGAAACGGCATCTGGGATTGTGAACAGCGTGGGGCTGCAAAACCCGGGTATCGATGCCTTTTTGCAAAGCGAGCTTAATAAGGTGGAGAAGCTGGGTACGGCGCTTTTTGCTAACGTGGCAGGCAGCCGTGTGGAAGATTATGTGTACGTGATCGAGCGGCTCAACGAAACCGATATCGATTTTTATGAGCTGAATATATCCTGCCCAAATGTGAAGGAGGGCGGTGTGAGCTTTGGCACAGACCCTAAGCTCGCGTCGGACTGCGTGAGCGCGTGTAAAGCGGCGGCGAAAAAGCCGCTCATCGTGAAACTGACGCCCGCGGCGGGGGATGTGGTGCGAATTGCCAAAGCGGTGGAGGATGCGGGCGCGGACGCGCTGTCGCTTATCAACACACTGCCTGCGATGGCTGTGGACGTGCGCACCAAACGGCCCATCTTAGGCAACGTGACAGGCGGACTCTCGGGTCCGTGCATCAAGCCGGTGGCGCTTAAGATGGTTTACGATGTCTCGCGTGCTGTGAAGCTGCCTGTGATCGGCATGGGCGGCATCATGACAGGCACGGACGCGGCAGAATTCATGCTCTGCGGGGCAACCTGCGTGATGACAGGCACGGCGAACCTGACCGACCCGGCGGCATCGCTGCGCGTGATCGATGAACTGACAGCCTGCGCCGAAGCGATGAAGATTGCTGATATATCCGCGCTGACGGGCGCGTTGGAGGTTTAACATGGACAGAGAACAGATATTTGGTATTTTCAGGCAGACGGGCGTGATGCTCGAGGGGCACTTTACGCTCACCTCGGGCCGCCATTCAGACAAATACATGCAGTGCGCCAAGCTGTTTCAAAACGCCGCCGTTTCAGAAAGGTTTGCTAAAGCGTTGGCCGACAAGTTTACAGACATCGACCTTGTGGCAGGCCCTGCGGTGGGCGGCATCATTCTGGCCTATGAAGTTTCGCGGCAGCTGGGCGTGCCCAACGTATTCGCGGAGCGTGAAAACGGCGCGATGACGCTGCGCCGCGGCTTCACCGTGCCCGAAGGAGCGCGCGTCCTCGTCGTGGAGGATGTGGTGACCACGGGTGGCTCGGTTATAGAAGTCATTGCTCTCATAAATAGTCTGGGCGGCAACGTGGTGGGCGTGGGCAGCGTTGTCGACCGCAGCAACGGCGTGGTGGATTTCGGCGTGCCCTTTGAAGCGGTGCTCTCGATGGAAGTTGTCTCATATCCGCCTGAGGATTGTCCCTTATGCAAGCAGGGCATTCCCGTCGTGAAACCGGGCAGCCGGGGCTTGAAGTAAAAAATCAAATTACATGGAATAATATATATTGAACTAATAATAAGGGGCATTGTTATTATAGTTTTTTTTGCAATCGTTTTTGCATTTTGATCCAACTTTGTGCTTCCAAAGTACTTATTTCATTTCCCATGATACTTTTTACTCGTAGAACATAAGTTATGAAATTCCCCTTTTTGCTGTCCTTTTGTTTTGCCCCTAAAGATGAATACATTTTATATAGCTTTTTTCTTGGAACCCGTACCTTTGTATATTGGTATTGTTTATTCATTGCATCAATTTTTCTATACATACGATGATAAAACTTACTAATAGTTCTATCTCTGATTTTTATGTTATCTCCATTAAATTCAAATCCAAGATAGTTTATGTTGGTACGTTTTTCCGAAGGGATTGTAGTTACTGTATTATCTCTATATTTATATGTTTTTGTTTTCTTTTGTTCTAGTTTAATCTGACTCTCATTTTCAAGTGTAGAAGCAAGAAAACACCAATCATCATTAATTGCTGATGTCAAGGGCAAAACGATAATAATATCATCACTATATCGTCTATAAAGACCACCGCGTGATGTAACATAATCATTAATTTTTTTATCAATTTCAAACATGTAAATATTGGATAATACTGCACTTATGGCTGAGCCTTGTGGGATTCCAAAGTTATTCAAATTCTTCTGTAAAAGACCCTTCTTTACTAATCTGAATTCTGCATAATCAAAAACTATTTTTCTTTGATTAAGTTGTTTATGGTTTTCTAGATTTAAGTACTCTAAAATACTATTAAGATTAATATATGTATATTTGGTAATATTTTTATAAATGGCGTAGTAATCAGATGGCAATTGTCCATTTTGAATTCTAAGTATATTACAAATTTGTTTTTTTAAATAAATATGATCTAATGAGTCGAAGAAGCTTGCATAATCAGCAACAATAATATAGGCAGCTTTTTTGCTCTTAATAAAATCAAAGACTTCCTTTGCAAAGTGGACATTATTTTTATGGAGATTGGTTCTATAAGCAATAGCGCACTTATTTGTTCCTAGTTCTGCTACTCTATTATTATATAGTGAATTTAGTTTATTTGCATATAATTCATGAATGTATCGGTCTATATGTGCAGAGTAATAAATACCTCTTTTTTTTGTATACGTTCCCCTTTACTCTTATTTTTAGAATACTTTAGAGTTGTTTTTTCAAAATGAATAAAAGGATAAAATCCATGTTGGGCAACCCAATCTGGATTTTCTACTTGATTTTTTACTAATTTAATGCTTTTTTTTATATCAAAATGTGCATAATCTTTTCGTTTATAATATTTTGGATATTTCATTATAACTCCTAAATTGCGATGCCCACCAAACAGGTGGTAGCTCCCCTTCTTCAGTGGGCACAACAAAAACCAATGCTACCTTTCCTCCAACCCAATAGGCTTGTGGTATAATAATACCGTGGAGGGTTTCCAAATGCTCACAACCATAATGGATATGCTCATCTGGCTATCTGCCGCCTGTTGCGAGCAACACTTGACAGAAACAATGACAAACCTTTACGGCAACTCCCGTAAAGCATGTATATTATAACATTTAACAACATTTATTGCTATATATTATTTAATTTATTTAAGCGATATACTTTTAATTTGAATTTTTTAACGAAAAGTGACTTACATAACAATGTATACAAATCGTATAATTGCTAATATATATTACCAGAGGAGCGATAGCATGAGCCATTATGAGATCATTAACATTGAGTCAGGGGATTTTTACAAGTGCGTCCAGGTCATACGGGCGGCGTTTGCAACCGTCGCGGCACAGTTTGGACTGACCACGGAAAACTGCCCGACCAACGCAGCTTTTATCACGGAAGATCGGCTGATATACGATAAAAGCAAAGGCAACAGCATGTTCGCCTTAGCGGCAGACGGCGAAATAGTCGGTTTTATGCAGCTGGAGAAAAAAGATGATGGACGGTTCGAACTCAAAAATATAGCCGTTGTCCCCGAGCACCGCCATAACGGCTGCGGCAAAATGCTGCTGGATGTCGCAAAGGCCAAAGTACGTGAACTCGGCGGCAGTAAGATATCTATCGGCATCATTGAGGAAAACACGGTTTTAAAAAACTGGTATACCGCGAATGGTTTTGTACATATGGGAACGAAAAAATTTGAGCACCTGCCGTTTACCGTGGGCTTTATGGAAACGGCTGTCTGACTACAAATTGGAGTTATTGCAAATGAGTAAAATATCTGTATTGGATATTGATTATGAATTCGGCGGCATGAAGGATACGATCCACCCTGTTATACTTGCTGATAATGCTGAGTGTGTGCTGGTGGACTGCGCCTATACGGGTTTTCTTCCGCAGCTGGAAGCAGCCGTGACACAGGCGGGCTATCGCTGCGCCGATATTACCAAAGTGGTCATCACACATCATGACCACGATCACATGGGGTGCCTTGGCGAGCTTAAAAGGAAATACCCGCACATTCAGATTATCGCCAGTGAAGCTGAAGCACCGTATATAAGCGGACAAATGAAATCCATGAGGCTCAAACAGGCTGAAGCATTGCAGGATAGTCTGCCCGAGGATCAAAAAGAGTTCGGGCTTAAGTTTTGTGAGATATTAAGAAGCGTCGAGTCCGTGCCGGCCGATATCCGCGTGAAGGACGGCGATACCTTTGATTGGTGCGGGGGCTGCGAAATCGTAGCGACACCGGGGCATACGCCCGGTCATATTGCGCTGTATTTAAAAAATGAAAATACCATCATCACAGGCGATGCCGCTGTGCCGGAAGACGGTAGCTTTGCGATTGCGAATCCACAGTTCACGCTGGATATGCAAGCGGCAAAGCACTCGCTGGATAAGATTTTAAGCTTCCCGGCGGAAACCTATATCTGTTTTCATGGCGGCGTATTGAAAAAACGTTAATTCATTTAAGCCCCGCTTTTACACATAACTGTAGGCCCTTTAAAACTTACCCTGTAACCTTCTATGAGCTTGCGCCTTTATATGAACTTTCAGGTTTATTCGCGTATGCCCTGCAAATACTAAAATCATCATTTTTGCAGGAGGAAACACATGATACGAACTGATCTGGCCATGGAAGCATCTGCGGCGGCGGGCGATATACCCGGTGTGGAGGTCTTAAACGACGAAGTGATGCCGGGCGTGAACCGCGTGCGCGTGATGGTGAAAACGCCCGAAGGTGAGCAGGCGATTGGCAAAAAGATGGGCACGTATGTGACAATAGAAGCGCCGCAGCTCGCACGTGGTGACGCAGCGCTGGATGAGAGTTGTTCTAAGGCGCTGGCTGACGAAATACGGCATATGGCGGGGGAAAGCATTAACGGCAATGTGCTCGTCGTGGGACTCGGAAATCGCATGGTCACGCCCGACGCATTGGGGCCTGCCGTCTGCGACGCGGTGTTTGTCACACGCCACATCCATGAATATGCGCCCGAAGCGGTGGACGCGCGTATGGGCAATGTGAGCGCGCTGGCACCCGGCGTGCTGGGCATCACGGGCATTGAAACAGGAGAGATCGTGGAGGGCGTGGTGGAACGTATGAAGCCGTCGCTGATTATCGCGGTGGACTCGCTGGCCTCCCGCAGCTTGGAGCGCGTGCGCACCACGATACAGGTGGCGGATACGGGCATTGCGCCGGGCGCGGGTATCGGCAACAAGCGTAAAGCGCTGGATAAGGAATCTCTGGGTGTGCCCGTTCTGGCTGTGGGGGTACCGCTCGTGGTGTACGCCTCCACCATTGCACAGGAACTGCTGGAAAACGCCATGAACAAAACACCGACCGATGTGAACACCGCGCCCAGCGTGAAACGCGTGCTGGATGCCATGATGGATGTGGAAGGGGCGGATATGATCGTCACGCCCAAGGAGATTGACAAGGTTGTGGACGATGTGGCCGGTATCATAGCAGACGCGCTCAATATATCGCTTCATAAGAATCTGACTATCGAGGAGACGCGACGGTACATGCATTAACATGTCCGAATTTATGCGTATATATAATCGTCGTTTCGCATACTCTTTTTTAGGAGTGAGAAATGATGAAACGATTGATAAACGGGCGCATTGTTACCGCGCCCCGCGTGCATTCAAGACCCCGGGTGCTGGGGGAAAGACATCGGCCTGGCTTTTTTGTGAAAGCTGCGCTGCTTATAGGGATTGCGCTTTGTCTTGTGCTCTCTGTGATATTCACGATGCGCGCGGGAGAAACAAAAGATAATCTGGCTTTCAGCAGTTCGTCTCTGCCCGCGGATAACAGCCGCATCGACGCTTCGGGCGCGGAGAGCGTGTTTGAGCAAAGCGTCGTTGACCCTCGGCTGATATTGGGCACCGAAATGCCTGTGATCTATGGCGTGCAGATTGAAGAAATCGAGATAACTGGGCAAGGCGGTGCGCAAACGCAGCAGACTGATATTTACTTTGATGTGCTGCCGGACGATATCAAGCTGGAGATACTGGGCTTTGCCGATGATGCGCCCAAGGCGTTTCACCTTGCTGCGGGCGGGCCTCAGATACTGATCTATCATACGCATACCACAGAAGCCTACCGCCAGATTACGGGAAAGGAGTATGTGGAAACTGGCTCCTGGCGCACCGCGGACGAAAACAAATCAATTGTGGCCGTGGGCGATGTGCTGGAAGAAGAACTGACGGCCTTGGGTTACAATGTGATTCATGATACGACTAATCATGAACCGCCTGCACTCAATTCGGCTTACTCACGTTCTCTTGAAACGATGGAGCAGTACGAAGCGAATTACCCCACCATACGCGTGTTCATCGATGTGCACCGTGATGCCTACAACGATGTGGAAGCGGGAAGAAAGGATTACATTATTGTCAACGGTGAGGAATGTGCGCGCGTGATGTTCGTGGTGGGCACGGGTGAAAAATATTCGGTGAAGCCCAACTACGAAAGCAATTACAAGCTGGCGCTTGCTGTAACCGATGAGCTGGAGAAAATTCAGAAAGGCTTTACCCGTCCCATTCGCGTCAAAACGGGGCGATATAACCAGCAGGTATCGGATATGTGCCTGCTGATCGAGGTGGGGCACAACGCAAACTCGCTGGAACAGGCGAAAAACGCCGCCAAATACGCGGCGCTGGCTTTAAGCCGTGTTATTGAACTAGAATAGCGATAAACATAACAAGCCGGTTTGACATCATTATGAGCTTACCGGTTTTTAATTGCCATATGAACCGTTGTTGAGCGAACCGGTCATAAGGGCGAGATTGCATAACTTGAAATATAAACATGAAATATAAATACAAATAATTGACAATATTAAAAATATATAATACAATAATGCAAATTAAACAAATAAAGGAGAAAACTAAAAAAAGAAACAATTAATGGTATTCCTGTCAATTATAATTGGATTAGTGCCAACTCAAGCTTTTGCTGCTCCCCCACTTCAACATTTGAATGGCATTGTAGCTCAACGCGATTTTAGCCAAACGCTATTAAAAGATGATGAATTATACGATATGGCTAAGAAAGGTCATTTGATCAATGATCAGCAGACGAAGGTCGAAATTCTCCCCTCGCAGGCAGACGAGTTTCAAGTAAAGATTACAAAAAAACTGAAGGAAACCAGCTATCTCAGTGGCGAGATTGTAGAAAATTATGTCACGACAGTTACCGGTGAAAAGTATGAAACTGGAACTAGCGGGGCAGCAACAGTTAAAATGCGAGTAGGGTTCTACTATGATCGGGCAACGTTTGACAACATAACATGCTACAAAATTACGAGTTACTATACTGATGCATACCGTCTGGACAATACTTTTAGACTAACAAAGTTGACAAGTCTAGCGGGTCAAATGGGATTTGGTTATAAAGATGATGGTACAAGAATTACTAGCAATGGTGTTACAAGTTCGTTTACAAAAGAATATCCTGTATCAGGAACAAGATACAGTAAAAACACAGGATTTAACTTCTATATTGACAATAACGCTGTTTCTACGAGTGGCTCAGTGACATCACAACTCTATTACCAAAGAAATACTGGAGGAACCGTTTATAGCTATGAGCTGGATGTATCATTATAAGAAAGAGAGAAGATAATGAAGTCTGTTAAGTCTATCGTTTTGTCGTTACTCTTAATCATCATAATTATTGCAGTCTATCTATTGATTTCGCATCTGATTCACAACATGGATGAATATGCGGGAAAGTTTATTGTGAGCATGATATGGCTTAACGTTTGGCCTATTCTTCCGTCCGCTTTTTTTGTCCGCAAGCATATTAAAACGTGGTTTGCTTCAGGGAAAATAAAAGTATGCTGGAACAATTCAATTTTGTGTGCGAGTTGCTTTGTGTTGTTGGTACTCTTGCAAATTATTCCCTCAATGCAGATTCGTTCCGTTTTTAGTGAATTTGTTTCTATTACTGCATTGTTTTTTTGGTACAATCTATTTGGAAGTTTTTACAAGGAAACATAAAACCAATTTAGCCCACGACAGAATAAGGAAAAAGAACTGCTATTTTAGCGACGATATATGTGTCCATGAAAGTTGCTTGAGATAGTGTTCATGCAAAAAAATAATTTTAAACGCAGGAAGCACCGCGTTTTCTGTGAGCTTCTTGCGTTTTTTTATTTGTGCTGTTTATAATTTGGCACATTATGCTTGGGACGATAACAGTTGAAACACCCATTGGTGTGGGTTATAATAAAAAAAACATTAGCAAATTGGGGCATCATTCCAAATAGGAGAAAAAATGAACTGCAAACCGATCGGTTTCTTTGATTCGGGCGTGGGCGGAATCAGCGTGCTAAAAACGGCCTTTGAGCGGATGCCATATGAAAACTACATCTACTACGGAGATAATCTCAACGCGCCGTATGGCGAAAAGACGGAAGATGAAATAAAATCGCTTTCTCTCGCAGCAGGCGCTTTTCTGTTTGAAAAAGGCGTGAAAGCCATCGTGGTGGCTTGCAATACGGCCACGAGTGCTTCCGTCATATTGATGCGCGAAAAGTACAGCATTCCGGTCGTCAGCATGGAACCGGCTGTCAAGCCTGCGATGGAAACGGTGAAAAGCGGACGTGTACTCGTCCTTGCCACGCCCGCAACTGTGTCGCAGGCGCGCTACTTGGGGCTTATCGAGCGTCTTGGCGCCACCGGACGGGTCATCAGCGTGGGCTGCGGCGGTCTCGTGGAGCTCATTGAGGAAGGACGCACGGATTCGCAGAGCATACACACCTATTTGGACAAGCGGCTTTCCGATTTACGCACAGAGACCATCGGCGCGGTGGTATTGGGCTGCACGCATTACTCATTCGTTGAAAAAGAGATCAAAAGCTATATCGATCAAGCTTACAATATCGACTGTCCCGTTTTTGACGGGCGGCACGGCACGGCACGGCATCTTGAGCAGCTGCTCAAAGATCAGAATCTGGTGTGCGGCCAAAGCGCGTCCGGTCATGTTTCATTTTACTCATCAATGGGCGAAAGCTACGCCCAAAGCTTCAAGAAACTTTTTGAAGATTTCAACGCATAAATAACAGACAAAAATAGAGGCAAGTTGTTCTTGCTTAGAACTATATATTGTGTTAGTATATACCCCTAATACAGTATCGTGTATGGAGGTTGCAATGAATTTATCTGACAATGCGCGCGTCGTGCTGGAAAGACGCTATTTAAAAAAGGATGAAAATGGCGTTTGTGAGCGCCCTGAGGATATGATCCGCCGTGTCGCTGACAGTATTGCGGCGGCTGATACCGCTTACGGCGAAGATGCGAAAAAGACCGCGCAGGTGTTTTACGATATGCTTGACAGCTTAAAGTTTATGCCCAATTCGCCCACACTCATGAACGCTGGGCGCGAGCTGGGGCAATTATCGGCCTGTTTTGTGCTGCCCATCGAAGACACTATGGAGGGTATATTCGATACGCTTAAAAACGCCGCAATGATTCATAAAAGCGGCGGCGGCACGGGCTTCTCGTTTTCGCGCATACGGCCGGCGGGCGCCAGCGTAAATTCCACGGGCGGCGTAGCCAGCGGTCCCATCAGCTTTATGAAGGTTTTCAACGCATCGACCGAAGCCGTGAAGCAGGGCGGTACGCGGCGCGGTGCCAACATGGGTATACTGCGTGTCGATCATCCCGATATTATGGAATTTATCGCATGCAAGAGCGATTTAACTCAGATGACAAACTTCAATATTAGCGTGGGGCTCACCGAAAAGTTTATGCAGGCTGTGATCGCCGATAAGAAGTATGATCTGGTTGATCCGGCGACTCATAAAAAAACGGGCAGTCTGAGTGCGAAGAAGGTTTACGAGACGATAATCGAGATGGCGTGGACCAGCGGCGAGCCGGGCATCGTGTTTCTTGACAGGATCAATAAGGACAACCCTGTGCCGGCCGCGGGAGAAATCGAAAGCACAAATCCTTGCGGAGAGCAGCCGCTGCTGCCGTTTGAAAGCTGCAATTTAGGCTCAATCAATCTCAATGTGTTTGTAAAGGACGGCCGTATCGACTATGACGGCTTGGGAGAAACGGTAAAAACGGCGGTGCATTTTTTGGATAACGTCATCGATGTCAACCGCTATCCGCTGGACATCATCGATAAAACAACCAAGAGCATGCGCAAGATCGGTCTGGGCGTGATGGGCTTTGCCGATATGCTCTATCAGCTCGGTATACCATACAACTCCGAGGGCGCTGTATCGGTCGCCAAAGAACTGATGGCATTTATCCAGAATACGGCGCGACGCGCGTCCGAGGCGCTGGGAGAAGCACGCGGCAGCTTCCCGATGTTCGACAAGAGCGTTTATAAGACACGCGGTATCAAAGCCATGCGCAACGCGACGGTGACAACGATTGCGCCGACCGGTACGATATCTATTATATCAGGCACGTCCAGCGGTATCGAGCCTGTGTTTGCGATATCCTATATCCGCAATGTGATGGACGACGACAAGCTCGTTGAGGTTCACCCGTATTTTGAGAAGGTGGCCAAAGAGCGCGGTTTTTACAGCAAAGCGCTGATGCAGACCATTGCCCAGAAGGGCACGCTGCACGGCATTGAGGAAATACCCGAGGATATTCGGCGCGTGTTTGTGACGGCGCATGATATCTCTCCGGAATACCATATACGGATGCAAAGCGCGTTTCAGGAATTCACGGACAACGCCGTATCCAAGACGGTCAACTTTGCCAGATCCGCCACGCAGAAAGATGTACGCGACGCTTACGACTTAGCCTATCAGCTGGGACTTAAGGGCGTGACCATATACCGTGACGGCAGCCGTGCGGGGCAGGTGCTGAGCGTGGGTCAGACGGATACGCAAAAGGAGCAGGCAGAAAGCAGCGTGCTCGCACCGCGTGAACGCCCCGAGATTACCAAAGGCATCACGCAGAAAATAAGAATCGGCTGCGGTAATCTTTATGTGACGGTTAATTATGATTCCAAGGGTATCTGCGAGGTGTTTACCAATGTCGGACGCGCGGGCGGCTGCCCGTCGCAGTCTGAGGCCACAAGCCGTCTGGTCTCCATGGCATTGCGCTCAGGCGTGGATGCAGACAGCATCATCGAACAGCTGCGCGGCATTCGCTGCCACTCCACACTGCGCCAGAAGGGGCTTAAAGTGCTGTCCTGTCCGGATGCTATCGGCCGCGTGCTGGAGCGCGTTGTCGAGCTGCGCGGCGGCGAAACGGAAACCCATCAAGACAACACAAAAGGCTCAGCCGGAAAATGTCCCGAGTGCGCGTCGCTGATGGAGCATGAGGGCGGATGTGTGGTTTGCCGTTCCTGCGGTTATTCCAAGTGCGGTTAAAATCATCTTAAAAATCAAAATTTAATGAAAAAAACCGATGGTAAGCTGTGCGTTATCATCGGTTTTGTGTTTACACTTTTTTCTGTTGTGCCCGGCAAGCTTTTCATATATAATTTTATTCAGTATACTAGGGAACAAAACGGACGTTGGTTTCGTCATACAGTCACAAGAGTGTATGATTAAGGATGTGGTGGGGGATGGATTGCAGGACTGTACAAGAGAATATCGGTCATTTTGTTGACGATATGCTCAGCGAAGCTGAGAAACGTCAGCTTTTGGACCATACGGCATCGTGCCCGTCCTGCCGCGAAGCGCTCGAGGATACGATGCGTATTAAGCAAGCGCTGGGTTCCCTGAACGAGCTGGAACCGCCCGAAGGGCTGGCTCGGTCTGCCATAGCCAAAGCGAAAAAGAATAAACCCTTGTTCACTTATGCGTCTGTGGCTACAGCCGCAGCCGCAGCCGTCATTGCGTTGGCAATCGTGCTGACTTCCGGCCCGATGCCCAAGAATGCCGCCGAGGATCCCATGATGTATTCAATGGACTGCGCCCCTGCGGAGGAAGCGGCGGAGATGGCACCCGCGGAAGAGCCTCAGATGGAAATCATGACTGAGCGCGAGGAGGGGGCGAATGGAATATTTGCCGGAACCGCCGAGGATTCGGCTGCTCCGATTGCAGATGAGGAGCATGCTGACGACGTCCATTCCGCGACTTATGATAGCGAAAAAGAATTCACTGATGCGGGCAATACGGTTTACTTTGTGCCTTTAAGTTTGCCTGACGGTACTGTGCTTGAGGGAATTATGCTCACTGATGAATCCACGGTGCTCAATTACCGTTTGCAGGACCAAAGTGCATTTGTATTTGAGTGGATGACGTCTATTGGCACATACGGACTTAAAGACTACCTCATACAGCGGTATGGCAGCGTGACGGATTTTGAATATGACGGCCGCTACTACACCATGACCGAAGCGGACGCAACGGATATTTACTGGGAACAGGACGGCAACGTGTTCCATGTGACAGCGCCATCTTGGTTCACCACGGACGATATCGAGCAATATTGTCTGGCGGCTCTGAATACGGCTCAATAACAATAAGATATACAGTGACAGGGTGGTTCACGCCCTGTCTTTTTCATTGTGAACAAAACAAAAAAGCTGACGCATCTCGGCGCCAGCTCATCCTTTATATCCTCGTTATTCCTCGTCTTTTTTCTCGTCCGTTTCTTGAGCTTTGTTCTCTTCCAGTTCGCGTGTCATCGCGGCAACCTTCTGCTCAATTGTCATGGGGCCGTCCTCGTCGGCTTCCGCAGACGTCTCTTCAGGCTCCGGTTTCTCAGGCAGGCGTATGGGGGACAGTGTGCCGTTGGCCTTGCGTTTGAAATAGCGCAGCAACGGAACCAGTATGCCCGCGATCAGCAGCAGAAGTGACAGGCCGACGATAATCAGTATTTTTACAGTATCACTGAGATTGGACAACGCATCATTGTTGCCGGAATATAAACTTAATGTCGCGAATATGATGACCGCGCCTAATATCCCATCCATTAAGGTTAAGGAAAAAAGATTCAGTCTTAAACGATATTTGTTTTCAATGGATCTGCGTCCCATCATGATGACTAAAAAGACAACGACAAATGCATAATTCAGCAGGTTGTTCTCATCGTTTTTTATCAGAACGGATGGCAAATAGATGGCTAAGAAGAGCGCGGCAGCGGATATGATGCCCGCCACAATCTGAAGAATACGCAGCTGCGTATCGGTCAGCTTTTGTTTGTTAGTATCCATTAATATACTCCTTGAATCATTTATGCCGATATTATTGCATAGTTCCTAATTAATTTCCATAGTATCTTTGAAAATTGTATTTATTTTTATTAACCTTTCTGCTAGAATGAATGTTAATTACGATTAAAACTGGTATGAAAAATGATATACTGGTAGCGAAATGTTGGAGGATATGTATGAAATTTTATGGTACGGGCGACATAAGAAACATAACTCTCGTTGGGCATGGCGGCGAAGGAAAGACGACATTGGCCGAAGCTATGCTTTTTTGCAGTGGTGCAATTGACAGACAGGGCAAAACGGATGACGGAAACACCGTGATGGACTTCGACCCCGAGGAAACAAAGCGGCACATCTCCTTAAGCTCTGCGATCGCGCCCGTTGAATGGAACGGTACAAAGATCAACATTATCGATACGCCGGGATATTTTGATTTTATCGGCGACGCTACATCGGGCTATTATTTAGCCGACAGCGCACTGATTCTCGTCAACGGTCTTAACGGCTTGACGGTGGGTGCGGAGAAAGCATGGGATGCCTGCACCGAAGCCGGCATTGCCAAAGCGTTTTTCATTAACCAAATGGACAAGGAAAATGTCGATTTTGACAAAGCGATAGAGACCCTGAAATCCAAATATGGCACAAAGATTACAGTGATGCAGCTGCCTATCGGTCAGGGACTTAACTTTAAAGGCATACTCGATGTTATTGATATGAAAGCCTATGCGTTTGACGGCAAAAAAGTCAAGCCCATGGATGTTCCGGCGGATCTTGCGGCCAAGGCCGGTGAAATCAGAGACGCGATCATCGAAAACGCAGCTGAGAACGATGAAACATTGATGGAGAAATACTTTGGCGGCGAAGAGCTTTCCAAAGATGATATCATCAAAGGTTTAAAGGTGGGCATTGCAACGGGCAGCGCCGTGCCGGTGTTTGTCGGAGCAGCTGCGCCGAATCTTGGTATTTCACTGTTGATGGACAGCCTTGTTGCATTCATGCCATCTCCGGATAAGGTGATCAGCATGAAAGCCAAAACAGCCAAAGATGAAGAAATTACCTTTACCGCAGATCCCAGTCAGCCGTTTGCCGCACAGGTTTATAAAACCGTGGCCGACCCGTTTGTGGGTAAGCTCTCGGTATTCAAAATTTTAGGAGGCGAGCTAGCAGCCGGACAGGCAATCAAAAACGGCAACGTGGGCAAATCTGAAAAATTCGGCCAGATCTATGTGATGCAGGGCAAAAAGCAGATCGGTGTGGATAAGCTCACCGCGGGCGATATCGGCGCGCTGGCCAAGTTGCAGTACACGGATACCGGCTCAACTTTGTGCGATGAATCCAAGGTGGTCGTATTCTCCGATATCAAATTCCCCGAACCCTGCATTTCTCTCGCTGTGACAGCCAAGAAGCAGGGCGACGAAGAAAAAGTGTTCGCGGGCCTGCACAGACTCGAAGAGGAAGACCCGACATTCCGTATCGTCAAACAGACGGAAACCTCCGATACGCTGGTCAGCGGTCTTGGCGAATTGCATCTTGAGGTTATCTGCAAAAAGCTGCAGAATAAGTTCGGCGTGGAGGCACAGCTTTCCGACCCGCAGATCCCATATCGCGAAACCATTAAAAAGAAAGTTAAAGCACAGGGACGTCATAAGAAGCAGTCGGGCGGCCACGGCCAGTTCGGTGATGTTCATATCGAATTCGAGCCGATGTATGACTCCGCTGAAAGCTTTGAGTTTGTTGATAAAATCGTTGGCGGTGCGGTGCCGCGCAATTATATACCCGCTGTAGAAAAAGGGCTTCGTGAAAGCCTTGTACGCGGTGTGCTCGCGGGCTTCCCGATGGTCAATATTCGCGCCACGCTCTTCGACGGTTCTTACCATCCGGTGGATTCGTCCGAAATGGCGTTTAAAGTGGCAGCCAGCCTCGCATACAAGAAGGGCTGTGCCGAAGCGGGTCCTGTGCTTCTGGAACCCATCTACAAGCTTGTTGTGACGATTCCTGATGAGTACATGGGCGATATCATCGGCGATATCAATCGCCGCCGCGGCCGTATTCTGGGCATGAACCCCGTATCGGGCGGCAATCAGGAGGTTGTGGCTGAAGTGCCTTTGTCTGAGGTGTTCAAATATGCCACAGACCTGCGCTCCATGTCTCAAGCGCGCGGCTCATTCAAGATGACTTTCGAGCGCTACGATGAGCTTCCGGGCAATCTGGCCGAGAAGGTTATCGCGCAGTATAAGAAAGACGTCGAAGAAGAATAAGGTGCCCTAAGAAATTAGTATTTGTAGTCAAACGCTCCATTGAAACAATGGGGCGTTTATCTTTTGGGCTAATGCCATATATATCTGAATAATTCCTTTATTTTGGGTTTATATATAAATGAATTTACAATTATGATTAAATCCAAGAGCGCTGTTGTTTAAACTTTTTAATAGGCACAGCGGTCGGTGATATCGTTAAGAAAGGTAAGCCTATGTTTATCGCAAGGCAGCCGATTTTTGATAGATCGCTGAAGATATTTGGATATGAATTGTTGTATCGTTCCAGTCAGTACATGAATTTATACGATGCCGTATCTCCCGAAAATGCGACTGCGACAGTGCTTGGCGGACTGTTTGAATTTGGGCTCCCGCAGGTTGTCAGGAACACAAGAGCTTTCATCAACTTTGATTATAACTTTCTTTTATCCGATTCTATTGAGCTGATCGACCCCGCAACGCTTGTCATCGAATTGCTGGAGCATACGAAAGTTGATGATATACTGCTGCAAAGATTAAACGTTCTTAAAAAAAACGGCTACAGAATCGCACTTGATGATTTTGATGATGACATTGGTACCAGCCGTGTTGTACCGTTTGCCGATATCATTAAGTTTGATATCATAGCGACTCCGTTGGACGAAATCAGACAGGCTGTTAAGGCTGCGCTGAGGAAAAACAAGATCATACTTGCTGAGAAAATCGAACATGAAAGTGATTTTATCAAAGCAAAAAGCATGGGGTTTCATCTTTTTCAGGGATACTTCTTCAGTAAACCAAAGATTATCGTCGGGATGCGGACGAGAAAATCGGCAAATTACATATACCAGAGAATTATCAATGAGCTGCACCAGGCAGAGCCATCATATAGAAAAATAGCTGAGATCATAGAGACGGATGTCAATATGGCATACCGCGTGCTTAAGCTGGCCGGACAGCGCAAGAAGGAAGATAAGAAGACAACAATAAGAAGAGCGCTGAGCAACATGGGATTAAGAGAACTGGAACGTTGGATAAATGTACTTATGATACAGGAACTGTCCAGTGACAAACCAGCCGAGCTGATGCGGTTATCGTTGATACGGTCAAAACTTGGGGAGTCTTTTGCCTATCATAGCATGTTTCATCACCGCCGTCATGAAATATCACTGATGTGCCTTTTCAGCGTGCTGGATGCCATGCTGGATCAAACGATGCAAGAGGCTTTGGATGGGGTATTGGTCAGCGATGAGATCCGAGAGGCTTTGGTCAATCATGATGGACCCTTAAAAAGTATCTACGAAATTGTCCGATGCTATGAAAATGGAGATTGGAATCGTATTGAGACAATTGCGAAGGAGATTCATTTGGACCCGGAGCGCATGTTCTTTTTGTATATTGAAGCTATAAAATGGGCGAATGAAGTTTTAGAATATATTATTTAACAAGTCGGCATTCATTAACCATAGAAAGCGCCGCCTGTGTTGTCTTTGTTTAAGGTTCCGTCTGTCTCGATGAGCAGACATTTTACGCGGGATGTGCAGACAGGGCGATGGCGCGTGCCTTTGGGAATCACGATCATATCGCCTTCACTTAAATCAATTAAACCATCGTCCGTTTCTATCTGGAAAGCGCCTTCGATGACATAAAATAACTCGTCCGAATCATCATGAATGTGAAAATCGAGTGTGCGGTTCTCGCCCTGAAGCACATGCAGCACATGGCTGTTGAGCGTGCCGACCTTAAGATACGTAAAAAACGTTTGCAGGCTGTCTGCCTGTTCCCTCAAGTTAACCTTGCTTAGCATTAGAATTGCCTCCGGTGATGCGTTTTATGAAGTTTACCATAAAGACCGGTTATTGTCATCCGCGTCAAGTAATCGTTGCTCAGTAAAAGAGAACAGCCTCAGGTATTTACCTGAAGCTGTTACGAATAAAACTCCTATTGAATATCCGAAATGTCTAATCTGCTTTGAGTTTGTGCATACGCCATACGCTGACCAAAACGGCTGCTACGGTGATACCGATCAGCGGCAGTAAGCTCACGATATCAAAAGCACTCCTGCAAAGGTTGTCAAAGCCCCATGTCGCCGGAAAGATCTTGCCGATGCTTTGAAGAAAATCAGGAAGTAGATTCACAGGGAACATGATGCCCGAAAGCATCAACGAAGGCAGAAAGACAACCTGCGATATCATAGTCAGCTTGGACGCGTTTCTCACAAACAGGCCGATCAGTGTGCCGACAGACAAACTCGTGAGCAGGAAGATCGCAAGTGTAGCGAAATAGACACCGGTGTTTGCGGGAATCTGGGCGTGGAACGTGAGCGGAGCCACAAAATAGATGACAAGGCTCATAATAAAAAGATGGATAAAGCCGGAAATGATGTTGTTCACTGTAGCCGACCAGAGCGGTATGCCGCCCACCTTATACGCTTTTTTCATCTCGCTGCCGTACATCTCAACAAGCGGGGCAGGTGTGCCTAAAAACGCGCCCATAGTGATACCGAAAACCGTCATTGACGGAATCAGTGTCTTGTAGGCCTCAGGGTTAATAGACGTAAAGATGCCTCCGATGAACAAAAAGAATGAGATCGGGACGATGTAATATGTGAGCAGCACGCCTTTATTCCGCAGATCAAGCTTCCATTGCAGCGCAATACCGTACAAAAATGCGTTCATTGTTTTCCCTCCTTGGCAATATCCATAAAGCGTTGTTCCAGGCTCGCGTGACCGATGCTTAAGTCGAGAACCTTCACGCCCTGAGCTTTTGCGGCAGTCAGCAATTCAAGTAGTCCATCTTCCAGCTGCGTTGTTTCATATATGGTGTGACCCTGCGCTTCGCCGGCTGGGGTGCAATGCGTAAAATCGCCCGTAATAGCTGCGGAAAGCTTCAATTGCAGTTTGTAGGTATCGTGCATGTGCGCTGTCAGATCAGCAGCAGAGCCCCAAAAAGCGATGAGTCCGTCTTTGAGTATGGCGATATTGTCGCACAGACTTTCCACCTCGGCCATATCATGGCTTGCCAACACTATCGTTTTGCCTTGCCGCTTGAGCGCCCTGATTTCGTCATGCAGCGCCACGCGTCCTTCCACATCAAGCCCGGCTGTCGGTTCATCCAAAAAGACGATATCAGGATTGCCCGTCATCGCGAGCGCCAAATGCAGCCGGCGCTTCTGTCCTGTAGACATCTCCCGGTATTGTTTATTTTTTAAGGTGTTAAGACCCAGCCGCTCGGCCAGCTCCGCGGGCACGGCTGAATGATTCCATTTGGCAAACAGTTTTAATGCCTCATCGACTTTAATATGATCCGGCAGCGAGGACGATTGCAGCTGAACGCCTAGCTTGCCTTGAATTTGTATGTGTCCTTTGTGATATTGGCGTACGCCCTCCATGCATTCTAATGTGGTCGTTTTTCCGGCACCGTTTGTGCCCAGCAGCGCGAAGATCTCTCCCTTCTTTACGGAAAAGGATATGCCTTTAAGCACAAGCTTGCTGCCGTACTGCTTGTGCAGCGAGTCCACTCGAATCACTTCCTGCATGTTTATTCCTCCATAAACGGTATTTGAATACCTTGTTGTTCAAAATAACACCCTAACGCCTGCTCGATATAATCGTCGGCCTGTCTTTGTTTATCCGCGATTTTCTCATCCCATCCCTGCTTGTTCTCGTTAAATTTCATTAGCTTGGGCAGCATGTTAAAATCGCCTCCCGTGAATTCCATAATCATTTCCCACCACTGCTTGGCCAGAGCCAGCCCTTTCTCACCGACCGGAGATTCGCCCCGCGCCTGCAAATCCAGCGCCTCGTCAAGAAGAGCGGTATATTTTTCGATGAGCATACGCCCTTTGTCGGGCTCAGACCCGAACCTATCGCGCAGATGGGAAATGAGATTGTCATCGAACAGCTTAACCACCCAGTAGTCTGGGTTGTTCTGCCTTAGCAGCGTGACGATATAAGCATATTTGTTAAAATCCACATTCTTCATTTGCAGCACTTCCTGCTGCAGTGAATCGATGGAAACTGCGATAGTTTTGAGCTGGTCGATCTGCTGCAAAACAAGCTCTTTTTGTTTATCCAATATCCGTGCCACCTCTTCGGGCTTATCGAGCGACAGCAGCTTCGTTTTAATCTCCTCCAGTGAAAAACCCAGATATTTGAGAGACAATATCTGATGCAGCTTGACGACATCTTTGTTGGTATACAGCCGTCGTCCGCCCTCGCTTTTCGCGGAGGATTTGAGAATGCCTTCCTTATCGTAAAATTGCAGCGTGCGCACTGAGACGTTCATTTTTTTGGCGAGCTCACCCACGCTGAGCAGTTCATTTTCCATCGTTTTTACCTCCATGATTGCATTCTAACATGTGACGTAACGTCATGAGCAATACTTTTTATGACGTTTCGTCATATTTTTTATATTTGACATTTCTGAAAATTGTCCATTTTGGAGTAGAATAAAACCTGTAAGCATTGTATAATGAGAAAAAAGCCAAAGGAGTGATGCCAGTATGATACACTTAATTTACGGAATGAAGGGCAGCGGAAAGTCTAAGAAGCTGCTTGACATGGCCAACGCGGAGGTTGAAGGCGCCCATGGCAACATCGTTTATTTGGACGACAACAACCGCTGTATGTATGACCTGAAACACGAGATCCGTTTTATCAACACGGCAGACTATAACATCAACAATTCTGACAAACTCTATGGTTTTGTATGCGGCATACTATCCCGAGACTTCGATATTACATCCGTTTACATAGACGGCCTTAAGAAGATGGCCAAATACGACAGCGATAATTTAAAAACGCTGCTGGAAAGCTTTGAGACGCTGTTCTCGGATATCGATGCATATCTGGTCATCAGCGGCGGTGATGACATGCCTGAATATATGGGTAAATATATTAAAGAATAGTAAAATGATTTTTTACCTGCACAGGGCAGGCGTTTTTTGGTGAGGTCTTTATGTAAAGACGACGAAGAGCGGTCTTGCCCTGACGCAGGTTTGTTTATTATGGAGGACATGGATGGAGCTTGTAAGTACAAGAGACAGTGCTCAAAAGTTGAGCGCTTCGGCGGCCACGCTGGCGGGTATCGCGCCCGACGGCGGCCTGTTTGTGCCTGTTTCATTTCCCAATATCTCTGATTTGGGGGATTTTACCGCACTGGATTACCCGGCATTGTGTGCAAAGGTGCTCGCTCTTTTTTTTGACGATATTCCCAAGATGCAAGAGCTCACAAGGGCTGCATATGCCAATTTTGACGATGAAAGAATCGCGCCAGTTATAAAGACCGCGCAGGGAGAGTTTGTGCTGGAACTCTGGCACGGGCCGACGCTGGCGTTTAAAGATATGGCGTTAAGCATATTGCCCCGCCTCATGACGGCGGCGATGGACGAAAAACAGGATATATTGATACTTGTGGCCACTTCGGGCGATACGGGTAAAGCGGCTCTGGAGGGTTTTTGCGACGTTCCCCATACCAAGATCGTCGTCTTTTATCCCAACGACGGCGTTTCCGAAATGCAGCGCCTGCAAATGGTGACGCAGGAGGGCGAGAACACGCATGTGGTCGCGGTGCATGGCAATTTTGACGATGCGCAGAATGCCGTGAAGGCGATATTTACCGACAGCGGGTTTACGTCCCGCGTCAAGGAAATGGGCTACGGCCTGTCTTCCGCAAACTCGATCAATTTCGGACGGCTCGCGCCGCAGATCGCTTACTATATCAGCGCCTATGCGCAGCTGCTGGCAGCCGGTGAGATAAAAGACGGCGAGAGCATCAATTTTGTGGTGCCGACAGGCAACTTCGGTAACATTCTGGCCGCTTATTATGCCAAACGTATGGGGCTGCCAGTGAAAAAGCTTATTTGCGCGTCCAACAAGAATAATGTGCTCACAGATTTTTTCCGTGAGGGCGCTTATTCGCTTAACAGGCCGTTCTACAAAACGATGTCGCCGTCGATGGATATACTGATATCCAGCAACTTGGAAAGGCTGTTGTTTGAACTCACAGGGCGCGATGTCGAAGCCGTGAATGCGATGATGAAGCAGCTCAAAGAAACGGGCCGCTACGATATCGGCGGCACGGCGCAAAAAGCGCTGGAAGAAGATTTTTACGCGGATTGGTGCGATGAAGCCGAAACGATGGCCTGTATCAAGCGTACATTTGAGCAGAAGAACTATCTGCTGGATACCCACACGGCGGTGGCCATGGGCGTATACGAAAAATATAAGCAATCGGGCGATACCACAAAAACAGTGATCGTGTCCACCGCGTCACCGTATAAGTTCCCGGCGGACGTGCTTGCATCGCTGGGTGCGGATACAAAAGGCTTAGACGGTTTTGATATGTCGCGTGAGCTCAGTAAGCTGACCGGGACAAAGGTACCGCAGCAGATTACGGCGCTCGAGACAAAGCCCATACGGCATACCGCCATTGCCAACAAGGAAGCGCTTAGAGACGCGGTATTGGAGGCACTGTAAACCGTGTATGCCGCATGCTTTGAGGTGGTGCTGGGCATACCGGGCGCGGTCAGCTTAAAGGACAAGCGCAGCGCTGTGAAAAGTGTGAAGGAGAGGTGCAAGAATCGCTTTAATGTGTCCGTTGTCGAGGTCGGGGAAGACGGCAAGTGGCAAAAGGCACGTCTCGGATTTGCGCTGGCGGCGGTGAGCCATACCGCTGCGGAGCAGGGGATGCAAGCCATCATCGATTTTCTGTATGAGGATGACAGAATAGAAGTCATTGCGATAGAAAGACTTTAGGAGGAGATCATGGGGGAAAAGAAGATTATATTTTCGGGCGTTCAGCCGTCCGGCGTATTGACCATAGGCAATTATTTGGGCGCAATCAAAAACTGGGTGAAGCTGCAGGACGAATACGACTGCTATTATTGTGTGGTCGATATGCACGCACTCACGGTGCGGCAGGACGCGGCAAACCTTCGCAAACGCTGCCTGGATACGATATCGCTGCTGTTGGCGGCCGGTCTGGACCCGGAAAAAAACATCATCTATTTTCAGTCGCATGTTTCCTGTCACGCGGAGCTTATGTGGGTTTTAAACTGCTTTACCTATATGGGTGAGCTGTCACGTATGACGCAATTCAAAGAAAAAAGCGAGCGCCACGCAGACAATATCAACTCGGGGCTTTATACGTATCCTGTATTGATGGCTGCTGACATACTGCTGTTTAATACCGATCTTGTCCCTGTGGGCGCAGATCAAAAACAGCATCTTGAGATCACGCGCGATATCGCGCAACGTTTTAACAACATTTACGGCGATGTGTTCCGTGTACCTGAGCCTTATATACCTAAGGCGGGTGCGCGCATAATGAGCCTTGCCAACCCGACAAGTAAAATGTCAAAATCGGATGATAATGAAAACGCGTATATTTCACTGCTTGATCCGCCCGATGCCATACAGCGAAAATTTAAACGCGCCGTGACGGATTCTGACGGTGAGATCCGTTATTCAGAGGAAAAGCCTGGTGTTTCCAACCTGATCTCGATATACAGCGCCGTGACGGGCAAAACGTTTGACGCAATTGAAGCCGAATTTGCGGGACAGGGTTACGGTGTGCTCAAGCAACGCGTAGCCGATGCCGTCTGCGGCGAACTCGAACCGCTTCAGCAGCGGTTCGCAAAAATACGCGCCGACAAGGACTATTTGAATCAGACAATACAAAGCGGTGCGGAACGTGCCTATGCCAACGCTATAAAAATGCTTCGCAAGGTATACAAAAAAATAGGTGTGGCACCGAGGCAGGTATGATAGATAAAACATATAAGCTGTATATATTCGATCTGGACGGAACGCTTGTGGATACGCAGCCCGATATTGCGCGTGCGTTGCAAGTAGTGCTGCAAGAGGCGCGCCTTCCCGTTCCGGGCCTTGAAGAGGTGTCAAGAGCTATCGGCGGCGGCGCTAAGAACGCCGTTCATCTGCTGACTGGGCTGGTCGGAGAAGAGCTGGAACCGCATTTGGCGCGGTTTACAGTGGCCTATGAGCACATGTGCTGTGACAACACCCGCGTATATGAAGGCGGGGAAGAGCTGCTGCACCGTTTGAAGGAAAAAGGGGCGCGTTTGGCTGTCGTCACGATGAAATATAAGCCGCCCACGCTTAAAATACTAAACGCGCATGGTATTGATACGTTATTTGACGATATCATCACATTTGACGATGTGGATAAGCGCAAGCCTGATCCGGAGAGTCTGCATAAGCTTTGCGAAAAGCACGGCGTATCGGTTGAGGACACCATTGTTATCGGAGATACGGTGACGGATATCCGGTATGCGCAGGCTGCAGGAGCCGATTGCTGCGCCGTGGAGTATGGCTATGGCAACCTGAAGGAGCTTCTGGAGCTGTCGCCTACGTATGTCATCAATAGTTTCAAGGATATATAATTTAGTACGATATGAAGAAACGCTGCGCTTTGCGGCGTTTTTTAGTGTCATTTTTCAAGTGATCGCAGCGTAAACTTTAATACCCGGGAAAACACAAAAAGTTGCAGAGAAAAAGAAATAGAGGGCTTTGGTCGTGGATAAAGCCCTCTTGCAATCATTTTTGCCAGGAACATACACGTTACTTGTATATGTTAATGCTATACCCTATTTTGTTTAACCGGTCATAAGATGCACCGGGAAACATGTTTAGCACTTTGCGGATCCGCAGCCACAGCCACCAAAGCCATCACCGCAGCAGCAGCAAAGCAGAAGGATAATAATCAAGCAGCAGCAATTTCCGCCGCCGAAGCCGCCAAAGCCGCCTCCGCAGCCATCGCCGCATCCGCCGCCAAAGCCGCCGCAGCAGCAAAGCAGTAAGATGATTATCCAGCAGCAACAATTGCCGCCAAAGCCGCCTCCGCAGCCACCATCAAATCCCATATATAGCGTCCTCCTTGTATAAATTTATTAGGTATCCCCTTTATTTGAGGCTCAATCTATACTACGCAGGAGGGCGGCTTTTGGTGCATAATGGTGGTTTTACACGGAGGATGCGATTTTGTCCGCCTCTTTTTGCTCTATGCCGTCGATTCGGCTCAATTCCTTCTCAATCGTACGAGATTTCCGGGACGCGTCTTCAAGGTTGTTTTGAGCGGCACGCAGGCTCTTTTGCGTCCGGTCAATGGCGTCTGAGAAGCCTGCAAATGCTTTCCTTGTGGCATCGAGAAGCTTTAAAACCTCGCCCGACTGTTTCTCGATGGCCAGTGTCCGAAAGCCCATTTGCAGGCTGTTAAGCAGCGCCGTCAACGTGGAAGGTCCGGCTATGGTGACGTGATATTCCCGCTGGCACATATCGGACACACCCAGTGAAATGGCATCGGCATAAAGCCCTTCGGTCGGCAGATACATAATCGCAAAATCTGTGGTCACAGGCGGGTTAATGTATTTATCGTGAATGCGCTTGGCTTCGGTCATCAAGCTCTTGGTGAGCGCTTTGAGCGCTTCCTTGGCAAGCTCTTTATTTCCCGTACCAAACATCTCTTCCTTCTTAATGAAATCCTCCATGGGAAATTTCGAGTCGATAGGCAGCAGAACAGAATCGTCCGAGCTTCCGGGAAGTATGATCGCGAATTCGACGCGTTCGCGGTTGTCTTTTACACCGGCATCACGCATATATTGAACAGGGGAAAGCATCGCTGAAAGCAGGCTGCCAAGCTGCGTTTCGCCCCATGTGCCGCGGACTTTGACGTTTGAGAGCACACGCTTTAAATCTCCCACGCCTGCCGCGAGTGATTTGACTTCGCCCATACTCTTGAAAACCTGCTCAAGCTGGTCGCTGACTTGACGAAAAGAGCCTGTCAAACGTTTTTGCAGCACATCGGAGAGCTGTTCATCCACGGTTTTACGCATCTGCTCCAGGCGGTATTCGTTGCTCTGCGACATGTCCTTAAGCTGCTGTTCCACTGTCTTTCTTAACGATTCCATACTGTCGCGGTTTTGCTGGGCGGTGTCGCTGAGTGTTTTTGTAAAGCCGTCTCCCAACACCTTAAACATCTCCATCACTTCCCGGCGCTGCTGATAAGCGCTCTGAGCGCTTTGCTGCTTAAGCTCCCCCAGCAGTGAAATAACGGTCGTTTGTAGCTGGCTCATTGCAAGGCCCGTATCTGAGGCTTTGCTTTTGCGTGTCAGCTGCAAGACGAGTATGACGGTAAGCAATACGATGATAATGCCAAGTAATATTATTTCTATGGTATCCATGAATCCATACATCCTGCCTTTCTTAAGGACAAGTATACCACACAACAGAGCGTTTTTTTGTACTGTCAGAATATAATGGTATTGAAATCCGATAATAAATTGTTGACTTTAATCGTGCCGTGTGCTATTCTCACAAAAAATGGAGGTACTCAATGACTATAAGCAAATGGAATATCCCGTTGATTTTGCTTCGGATGTTAGAGATTCTGCTGATGCTCGGTCTGCTCCTTATCATTGTGTTACCCTTTGTTTTTAGGTATTTTGAGCCTCAGTTTGTCAACACATATATCTCGAGCCACGCGCAAAACAGATGGCTCGCCCTTGTGTTTATTGAGATTTGCAGTGTGGGCTGCTGGTTTATTTTACTGTTTTTGCAGAAACTCTTAAAAACGGTGAACGAAAGCTCTCCGTTTGTCTATAAGAATGTGAAATATTTAAAGTATATTTCATATCTTTGCGCGTTGATTGCTATTGTACTTATTGTAAAGTCCTTTGTGGATTTCTCGGTCATGACGCCTGTTATAGCCATACTTGCCATGCTTTCCAGTATGTTCTGCCAAACGCTAGCGGCCGTGTTCGATAAGGCTATCAGGCTCAAAGACGAAAACGATCTGACAATATAGGAACAGGAGGAGAGCCGTTGGCAATAATCGTTAATCTGGACGTCATGATGGCAAAACGCAAAATATCGCTTAATGAGCTCTCAGACAGAGTGGGCATCACGAAAGCAAATTTATCCATATTAAAAACCGGCAAGGCAAAGGCGATACGTTTTTCGACATTGAATGCGATCTGCGTTGAACTGGGCTGCCAGCCTGGAGATATTTTAGAGTTCAGGGAGGACGAGAATGACTGATACTAACTATCTTTACGAATATTTTTTAGCTAACAGTCAGGATGACAAGGAAGACACGACGAAAGATTCGGCAAGTGATTCCGGTCATGATAAAGACGAACAATAGAAAAGCGTATAGCAGCGGCAGTGCTTTGATGGCACTGCTGTTTTTTATATAAAGCAAAGCAATACTTGTAGGTGTTTGGGCAATTATACTTAACATGGCCGCAATTTAAAACTGTCATGAATATTCTTGAATCATAATATAATATATGATATATTTTATTAAGAATTATTATTGCTAAGGAATGGCTAAAATGAGTGACTACAGGGATAATCTTTTTGATGATACATATGAGTGCGTATATGAGGGCTTGATTTATAAAAAAGAGCATGACGAAGGCTTTACAATAGAATATCTCAAAGGCTTGCTGCAAAGCCTGTATACCGAGCACGGAAATGACTGGATCGGTAAAGGAGAAATTAAAGAAATCACAGAGGCAGCCACAATTGCCGCCTGTGAGACTGTTTTGTATAACTGGTAACGTTAAATCGCTAACCGATTATGCGGCTTTTATTGACACTAGACCCAGAACGCCCATCTGACATCAAATTTATCGATAAATCGAACGATACAGGGACTATAATCCGTTGGCTGCAGCGGGGTAATGGTTTTTGAATCAGCCTCCAAGGCATTGTAAGCTTTATATAAGTCTTTCTTATTATCAAACCTCACACATAACTGATATCCGCCAGACCTCAAATAACTTTCTTGATCACCAAAGTCGTTGAGCATGACTAACTGATCGTGGATGAGCATTTCCGCGTGAATCACTTGATTGCGTTTATCATCATAGATGATCTCTTTCACGGTGGCGTTAAAAACATTTTTGTACAATTCTATGGCATCATAACATTGGCCGTTAAAAATTATATGTATGGCGAGCATATTTAACTCCTTCATTCATTATGATTTAAACTACTGTGACACCGGCATCCTGTGCTGCAGCCCTGATCTCTTGGGGCAGATTGTCATCCGAAATGAGTATGTCAATATCGTTTAAATTGCCAAAAGTGTATGGCATGCTTTTGCCGACCTTTGTGGAATCCATCAGCATGATCACTTTAGCGGCACGACGCAGCACTTCCTGTTTGAGCTCACATTCAGAGTAGGTGCCGCTTGTAAAGCCGTTTTGCAGCGAGAAACCGCTGGATGCCATAAAGGCTGTATCGATATTGATGCTCGTCAGGAAGCTTGCCGCATTGGGGCCTGAGATGGATATGGTATTGCGGCTTAATTGACCGCCCACAAGCATGACGTTAGGCTTTGCTTTTTTTAAAACCTCCAACGCGATATTAGGACCGCTCGTTAAAAGCGATATATATTCGTCGGGAATTTGCTTGGCAAACATCATCAGCGTCGTACCCGAATCAAGGTAGAGTGAACGGCCGCTTTCAATATAGGCAACAGCTTTCTTGGCAATCAACGTTTTGAGCGCAGTATTTTCCAGCGCCCGGCGTGAATAGATATCTTCCGCCGACATGGACAGCCGTGACAACGCGACCGCACCGCCGCGTGTGCGCTTCACAAATCCGTCTTCCTCAAGCTGCTTTAAGTCTCGGCGCAGTGTCATGCTGGAGCAGTCGGGAAACATTTCTTCCAAATCCTTTAAAAAGACCTCGCCCTTGGTATTTAATATGTCCTTAATTGTATCCCGTCTTAACGTATTCACGATTCACACTCCATATATTAGTATTTATATATCATACCACTAATGTTCCTTATTAACAATATGCATAGGATATTTTCACGACGTTTGTATCAAACGAGCATGTTTCTCACAATAATCGTGTTTAATTGGGGTTTGTCTGTCGTAATAAGCATATATTATCTGTGCAGTGAAGCCGCGAAGTGGTATAATCCGCTTATGAAACATGATGAACAGTTTATGGCAGAGGCCATAAGAATGGCAAAGAAGGCTGTCAAAAAAGATGAGGTGCCCGTAGGCGCAGTAATCGTGCATAAGGGCAGGATCATTGCGAAAGCATGTAATCTGAGAGAGACAAAGCGCAGCCCCTTGGCGCACGCTGAGATACTGGCCATACAAAAGGCGGCAAAAAAGCTGGGCGGCTGGCGGCTGCCGGGCTGTACGCTTTACGTGACACTGGAGCCGTGTCCTATGTGCGCCGGCGCAATCGTGAACGCACGCATCGAAGAAGTGGTGTTCGGCGCGTATGACCCCAAAGGCGGGGCGATGGGATCGTTATATGACCTTGCGGAGGGAAAGCTCAATCACAAGCCGAAAGTTAATTCAGGCGTAATGGAAGAACAATGCGCTTTATTGCTTAAGTCATATTTTAAAAGCAAGCGGGATAAAAAAGCGTAGGCCTGCCATTGTTTCATCCAAGCCAATGTTTTATCTTGCATTGCACCCCATCCTGACGATCTGCAAAATAAGACATAAGAGTTTAAAATTATTGCATGCTGTAGAGCAGCCAAGAGCAAGCAGCGTTGATACGATAACAACAGAAAATGCCGAAGGCAAAACAAAATGAGCTGTCGGCTTTTCTTATATTAATTTACCGATATTTCGGAAAGTGTATCAAGAGAATCTGCTTGTAAATGGTGTTTCAGCAATAGTTAATATGGTTATTTATCCATGGAGAATATCTCCTTGGAGGAAGCATACGTGCATTTGTCTGATAATGTAAACTTTGAGCACTTAAGTCAGGAATATTTTACGACACCATCGTGTGAGCAGCTGGGCATGTTTGAGTCACTTGGCATGACTGCGTATGCTGATGAAATTTTTGCTTGGGAAGCCGATTTTTTATCGGGAGACATTATCTTTACCGACCTTAAATCCGGCGAGGAACAGTCCAAAACGCTGGAGGAATTTCTTTTTAAAGTTAACAGTGAAGATGTGCTTATGCTGCGCTCAAACATGTCCTTCATATCGTCTTACGAGCGGCGTCAAATCAATTTTAAAATAAGATTATTGCGGAATGGCCATTATAAAACCTATCAGGTTAAAGGAATTGCTTTTAACCACGACGACAGGGTTTTTGCCGTGGGCTTCGCCTATGAGAATAATCTAACTGAATCGTCATATAAACGCCTTGAATATTTGGAGAAGCATGATGCGCTCACAGGCCTTGCCAATGCCAATGCGCTGGATATGTACGTGAATGACGTTTTCAAATACGGCATGTACCCGCAAACACTGATCGTCGCAAAGATCGATAAGTTTAACGAAATCAACGATTCCTTAGGCTATGGTGCAGGCAACACATTGATTAAAAATGTGGCGGAAGTCATAAAAGACTGCTTTTTTGATGCCGAGATGATTGCCCGAATTGGCGGCGGCGAATACTGTGCCGTTTATGCGGGAAAAGGGCCGCTTGAGATTGATAACAAGATAAAAGAAGCGCGTATGATGCTTCACGGAATGTATATGAATCTTGTGAAGACAGAGGTCAGCTTTGGCTATGCGGCTGTGGACACCCCCGTGAGCTTTTGTGATTTGTACAGGCAGGCCTTGCAGAGAATGCGGAAAAACAGAGACTTGCGTACTGTCCTCAAGGAAGAAACGGTGATTGACAGCTTGAACAGCATTATCGAACAAAAGATGTGCTGGGGAAAGCGCCAAATCAGGCTCCAAAGCCTTGCCACGCAGGTCGCAACTGTTCTCGGGTGCGGGGAAGAATGTATCAACGAAATAAAAGTGCTGGCTAAAATTGCCGATATCGGCTTGATTGGAATCAGCGAAGAACTGCTCAAGAACCGGTATAGCCTAAATGAAAAGGATATGGAGGATTACATGCGCCATATCGACTATGGCCATGAAATCATCAGCAGACTGAGCGAACTCTCGTGCCTGCAGGATCTTTATCTGGATATATTCAAACGTTATGATGAGTGGCAGGATGCCCTGACTCTATCAAGCTGTATTGTTGCGGGTGTGCGCGGATTTGACGATATCGTCTCCGCAGGACATTGTGTGCGGTTCTTGGACATCAAAGACCGTTTCATCAAAAAGAGGGGGGCAGAGTACTGCCCGAGAGTGGTGAATGCCATCATAAAAATAGCGGGAAGGCATTATGTGGACGGCTATTGATTTTAAACGATAAAATATAATGACCAGACTCCTTAGGGGGTCTGTTTTTATAAGCAGACTGTGTTCTTGCTTGGCATAATGGATACAAATAGGAAGAGCCAAGCATGAAAGCAGCTCGTGGTGATAAAGAGCGTGATAAAAATAAAAGCCTGACAACTTAAGTCAACTGTCAGGCTTTGCAAAAAAGGTGATTGTCTGGATTTAAGCTTCTTGGGTAGTATTCAACAGCGCCTTCTCGCGCGTATCGGTGATGACGCATTGGCCTTTAAAATAGCCGCCCTGCTCGATGGCATAGCTGGAGGCTGTCAAGTCTCCAATCAGCTTTGAGCCGCTGAGCATCTGGACAGTGCCGGTTGCGGTCAGATTGCCGAGTATCTCGCCCGCAATATTCACATTGCTTGCACTTACATTGCCCTCGATTTTGCCGTCTGCACCGATGGTGATATCGCCGCCTGCCGTCACATTGCCTTTAACGCTGCCATCGATTCTAACGCCGCCCATTGTTTCAATATCACCCGTGAAAGTCGTATTATACGGAATGCTCGCGTCGGGAAGATTTTTTGTCATGCGGCCTGCATCTGCCTTTAAGTTCTTTGCCATTGGGTACTCCTTATTCATTCTAATATTGGTTGGACTGTAAATACTCTTCAAGCTTGTCTGCGCTTGCGAATGCTTCCATTACGCAGGCCTGATGTCTGGGACATTCCGCACCTGTTTCATGAACCATGCTGTGCAGAAAGTGGATGCAAAAATGGCCGCCAAAGTCGTTGCCGGGGGATGGATCTGCCATGTGAGGCATACCGTTCATCGATGCCGCGATGTAGCGGTCACCGATTTTTAACCAGATGGGATGTCTGTCCCATGTCCATTCGCCGCCGACAATCTGTTTCAGAATCGCGGTATCCTCGGCGGTGAGAGGGTCGCTGTCACCGTGATATTCGCCGCCGAATCGGCGGACATGAAACGAAAGGCCTGTCGCCACATCGATAACAACGGCTTCGGTTTGCTTGCTGTAAAGCTCGCTGCCGCCGTTAAACCAATTGATAAGCTCCACGCGGCCGTTGATACTTCCATTCTCATAGGTGGTGGTCTCGACGACGGGCGCCGACTCGACCGTCAGCCAGGGATCCGACAAACGGGCGATGTCACCGATTTCATCTGCAATGATCTCGTCACCCGCTATGCTCGGCATTGCTCCATCCGCAGAAGACCGAGCCATCGCAAGAACAGTGTCATCATCGATACGGTCTGCCATCACGATCATATCGGTGTTCTGCTGAACCAAAACTGCCAGGTCTGCGATGGAACCGCTGAGCTTTTCAACGGATAGATAAGCGCTGATGCCGGCATAAGCGCTGATGCCGATCACACCAAAGAAAACAAGACACGTCAAAATTAAAGAGATTTTGCGGATAACAAAACAGAAGGGCTTTTTTCGTGCAGAATCTTTTGACGTGACGGTGATGCTGATCTTTTCTTTAAATGGATCAAGACGGTTTTTCATTTTTAATGGCAATCCTTAATATTCATAATGGTTTAATACACCAGGTATTGAATAACGAAACATGTTTTACCAATAACACACCCTTATATGCGCTGTACTTCAGAATATAAAGAAGTCCTTGACTTGATGAAAATTATCGGCAAGCTCAGTATGGTCTTTGTAATTATTGCTGTAGACTTCCAGTATCATCATGGCATCATAGCCGGTTTCATGCAAGCACTTTTTAAGGTGCTCAAAGCTTAAATCGCCATGGAAAGGCAGCATGGGGATAACCCCCAGCGTCTCATCATGGCGGATATCACAAATATGAATGTTGACGAGACGGCCCTGCATGCCATACACATAATCGACCGGGCTAAAACCGGCCTGAACGGCCTGCTTTACGTCCAGCGTAAAGTACAAATTGTCGGTGGTGAGCAGGGGAAGCAGCCTTTCAGGAAAGTCCGGCTTTTCGTACCAGCACCAGTGTACGTTCTCCCATGCCAGCTTGATTCCAAAGCTACTTGCCATTTGGGCGATCGGGTCGGTGCATGATGCGACATATTCGTAATCCAGCACCAGGCTTTTTGCACGTTTGACGTTTGCAGGCCCGTGAAAAACATAAGTATCCGCGCCCAGCACCGCACCCGCTTCCAGCACGCGCTGATAGACATCCAGCGCTTCCCGGCGCGCGCGTTCGTGTCTGGAAAAGAGCTGCGGCTCAAACTGAAGCGAAAACGCATGGATAGATTTTATGTTGATTCCGCAAGTATCGGCTCTTCTTTTGAGCTCTGCGACAAAGCCTTTATCATATTCACTGATGCAGCTAAAGAAAACCTCGATGTTTTCGATGCCCATTTTTCCCATGAGATCGATCGCGTCTTCGTTGTAGATATGAGGGAAAAAGCACGCTGTTGACATTCCAAAGATCATACAGTTCCTCCGCGCCCCATTATATCAGAAAGATGATGAGTTATAAACATAATGAAATACAAATAATATTAAATGTGAAGAAGGGGATATAAATAAATAAAAGAATATATAGATATATAAATACTTATGAGAGGATATCTTAACAATGATCAAAAAGTATGTGGTTGTGGGCGCCAGCGCAGGAGGGATAAGCGCGGCGGTGCGGCTGCGACGGCTTGATGAAGCCGCTGAGATCACTGTTTTCGAAAGAAGTGCGCATGTGGACACCGCAATCAGCGGGCTTGCCTATGTGATGGGCGGCGTTGTATGCTCCAATGAAGCACTTTCTGGGCAGTCCGCACAGCATTTTTTGACGCGATACAATATTAAGGTGAGGCTTTGCTGTGAGGTCAGGGCTATAGACAGATATGAAAAACGCATCAGCGTGTATGATGAACACACAGGCAAGAGCTCAAAGTATAAATACCATAAGCTTATCCTTGCGACGGGCACACTGGCGAAGCGTCCGGGTATAGACGGTATGGACAGCCCCGGCATTTACACATTGAAAGACCCAAGCGACATGCTGGGCATCATGCAGCATATCAAAGATAATAAGGTGCGCCGCGCGGCTGTGATCGGCGGCGGAAACATTGGTCTTGAGGCGGCCGAAAACCTGTCCTGCTGCGGCATAAAAACATGCGTGATCGAGCAGCGCAGCCATGCTCTGCCGTCTTTCGACGGTGATATGGCGCAGTTCGCCAGAACAGCGCTGGAGGATAACGGTGTGGCGCTCATCACACATTCTTCCGTGTTATCCATCGCGCCTGTCGACGAAGGCTTAAGGCTGTCGCTCACAGATCAACGCGCGATCATAGCGGATATCGTGATATTATGTACGGGTACAGTGCCTGAAGTGACACTGGCAAAGCAGGCGGGGCTGGCTATCGGTGTGACGGGAGGCATACTTGTGGATGAGCGTCAGCAGACCACGGACAAGGATATCTATGCTGTGGGTGATGCGGTGGAGGTGGAGACGCTCTACGGCGGCAAAATGCTGATATCAAGAGAATCATCTGCAAGGCGGCAGGCCAGAACCGCTGCGGACAATATCTGCGGTGTTTTTTCTAAGTATAAACATCAGCTCTGCATATCGATATTAAAGCTTTTTGATATGACGATGGCCAGCGCAGGGCTGACGGAAAGACAGCTTAGAGACCGTGAAATCAAGTATGAGAAGGTCTATACAAGCGGCCTTTCCCACGCCGCCTATTACCCCGGCGCCGAGACGATCATTGTTAAGCTGATATTTGACAAGAAATTGGGCAATATCTACGGCGCGCAGATTGTCGGCAGGGACGGCGTCGACAAACGCATCGATGTACTGGCGACAGCCATGCGAGCGGGAATGACGGTTGACAAGCTGGCAGATGTGGAGCTTGCTTATGCGCCGTCTTTCAGCAACGCCAAGGATGTCGTCAATATGGCCGGCTACGTGGCAAGTGATGTCATGAACGGCCTCACCCAGATCGTGCAATGGCATGACATAAAAGATATGGAAGACGCCATGCTGCTCGATGTGCGCACACAGGCGGAGCACGACGCGGGTACGATAGCCTGGTCGCTGCATATCCCTTTGGATGAATTGAGGGTAAGATATACCGAACTTCCCAAGGACAAAGAAATCATCGTGTTTTGTCACAGCGGAAGGCGATCTTATGAAGCGGAGCGGTTACTGAGACAAAAGGGCTATAAGGTTAAAAACCTGACAGGCGGATATAGCCTGTATGAATTATTCGAAAGAAAGGGTTAAAATGGATTTGGCGAAATATGAGGCTTTAGCCAACAAATTAAGGGTATTAGGACATCCTATTCGTCTTTGTATTGTAAACGGCCTGTCTAAAAAGGGATGTCACGTCAAACAGATATGCGAAGCATTGGGTATACCGCAGCCGGTGATATCGCTGCATCTTTCCAAGCTCAAAGCGGCGGGAATTGTGGCGAGTGAGCGGCAGGGCAGCTGCGTGTGCTATCATGTGGTCGATAAAGCCACGCTAAGGCTGCTCGATGTGCTGCCCAAATAATCAAATTGAGGGGGTATTGATATGAAATTACCGATATTTAGTGAGCCGGATTTCTCCGATCCCATTCTTAAAAATGCGCCCGATGCTGCTGTCGTCTGCGCTGACGACGATGGCATCGCGCCGGAGAATTTCCACGCGACGAGTATTTTTCCTGAGTATTTTAAAATCAACGGCACATGGCGGCTGATTCCCCAGAGCCGCATGGACTGCGCTGTTGTGATACGCGGCGGCGAACCCTTTGCGGTTGAAGCGCGGCTTATCAAAAAAGGAGACCTTGTAGTTATCGGGCGGGAGGAAAACGGGAGCAGCGGTATTTACCTTCATGTAGGCGCTTTTGAATCAAAAACAGGACAAGCCGACGACTTTGCTTTTCGCAGCTCACGCACGAGAGAGACATCCTACTCGCGCGATTACGACAGCCTCTATGAGCTGCTTCAGTATGAGAAAGAACACGGCTATTGCCTTTGGGTTTTGGGCCCCGCCTGTACGTTTGATTATGACTCGCGGCGTGCGATGGCGGCATTGGTGTCGCGCGGTTACGTGAACGCGCTGTTCGCGGGCAACGCGCTGGCGACGCACGACTTGGAAGCGGCGGTTTTCAAAACCGCGCTGGGTCAGGATATTTATACGCAGCACAGCGTGAGAGGCGGGCATTACCATCACCTTGAGACGATCAACATGGTGCGCCAAAGCGGCGGCATCAAGCCTTTTATCGAGGAGAAGGGTATTAAAGACGGTATCATGGCCGCCGTGATCGAAAAGGACATACCGTTCGTGCTGGCAGGGTCGATACGCGACGACGGGCCGCTGCCCGATGTGATCGCGAATGTGTATGAAGCACAATCCAGAATGCGCGAGATCATAGGCCAAGCCACGACTGTCATCACGCTCGCCACACAGCTGCACGCCATCGCCACGGGTAACATGACACCCTGCTATACCGTCAAAGACGGTGTCGTGCGGCCAGTGCATTTTTATACTGTGGACATATCTGAATTTGCCGTGGGCAAGCTGCACGACCGCGGCTCACTGTCAGCCAAGTCCATCGTGACCAACGTGCAGGATTTCCTTGTGAATGTGGAGAGAAATTTGAAGTAAGTATTGCGGTATAAGATGGATAAAGAAGACCTGATCGTTGTGCCTTCGTAAGCTGAAGAGATTCTGCGTAAAGCTAAAGAAAAATGGCTCTATAAAGCTAATGATTATTGGTTTGGTTTCCCTTAAGAGCAAGTGGGAGCTTAATTCAACGTCATGCGAATGGGTGTTAGTCGGCAATAATGAACCTGAGCCGGAGTTTGATTGGTTTTTTATAATGGAACACTTTATGAAGGAGCAGTATCACGGGATTTTGGATCTGTTGTTTAAGGGAAGAAGTGGAACAATATATTTTATTCCGCATTTCACAGATGGCGAAGAAATATATCTTTTCGAACGCTATCAATTTGAAGAATACAAAGATGATTATAATGAGTATACTTGTTTTTCTGAGAATGTCTCTTGGATTTATTACAAAAGACATGAAGGAACAGTGTCCTTTGCAGGGACAATCCTTAACGAAGCCAAGAGAATACTGGCTTCAGAGAAACAGCACTGGAATCAATTTCAATATCAATAGCCTTTTGCGACTAAGTTTGCGTTCTTAAACTTGTATAAAAAAGTTCCTGCCGCGATACGCAAGCAGGAACTCGTTTTTTGTTAAGCCTAATACCCCGTCGCCACCGCGATCATGAGGAAGCCGATACTAACGGCAGCGATGATGAGCTGTATACCAATCGTGAATTTGAACCACTTGGGATAGCTCACTGTGGTGAGCCCCAGTGCGATGAGCAGCATGGCGTTGGTGGGGTAAAGAACGTTTAAGAAGCCGTCGCCCAGCGCATAAGCCAGAACGGTGGTCTGTCCGGTGATGCCCGTCATGGCCGCGAGCGGCACCACGAGAGGCATGATGAGAAACGCCTTGGCCGAGGCCTGAGACACAAAGAACTCAAGCAGCAGTATGGCCGCGTATATAATGATGATATTCACAAACGGACTGGAATTTGTCATGGCCTGTGACGCGTAGAAGAGCAGCGTGTCCTGTATGCCGCTGTCCGCGATGATGGTGGATACCGCCATCGCCATGGGAATAAGCAATATGCCGGGCGCGATGTCCAGCATGCCCTTGAAAAACGTTTTGGTAATGGCGCCAAAGCCCGCGAGCTTAGCGCCGATAGTGGAAGCCAGTATAAATATGATCGCGATGAATATCATCGAATAGTCCGCAAGGCCTGTGAACGGTGCGGCGATGAGGAACACGAACATCACGGCCAGCAATATGCCGACAAATATAATCGGGCTCTTTCTAAACTGCGCAGCTTCTTCAATCTGCGCGGGTGATAGCTGGTATTTTTCGCGGCGCTGTGTATCTTCCTGATAAACCGCCGAAGCCAGAGGATTTTTGTCCAGTTTTTTGGCGTACCTCATGAGGAACAGCAGCAGCAGGCCGTATACAACGATGAAGAATGCTAAACGAAGCAGAGTACCCGAATAAACAGGAACACCGGCGAGCTCCTGCGCGATGGCGATAGAGAACGGATTGTACAGCGCCGCCGCAAAGCCAAAGCCCGTGGATAAGAGGCTTAAGGACAATCCCATGAGGCTGTCCCAGCCCAGCATAAACGACAGACCCACGACAAGCGGTATCAGCGGGACGATTTCTTCCAGTATGCCGAAAAAAGAACCTAAGAACATGAACACAAAAGAGATGACCGCGATCAGCAGATATTTTCTGCGGTACATTTTCATCGCGATTTTCGCAACCACGGCGCGCAGTATGCCCGATTTATCCAGCAGCGTGAAAGACCCGCCGATGAGCAGAATGAACAGCATGATCACGATCATCGTGACGTTGACGCTGCCGCCCGGCGCGAATGCTTTGAATATAGATAGCAGTATGTTGTAAACGGGATATTGCCCCGGTTCACCGGTTTGTGTGTAGGAGTCCTGCACATAAACGGTGTCGCCTTGCTTGTCTGTTGCCGTTTCATATTGCCCCGGCGGGACGAAAAGTGTGAGACAATAGGATGCCACAATCAGGAGGAAGATGATAACTGCGGCTGTGATCAGGCTCTTTTTATTGATCTGGAAACTTGAATCTGATTTCGACATAATGGTTCTCCTGTCAGCGCATATATGGTATAATTATGCTATACATGTCTGGCGATGTCAATCACGGCATACGCGAAGGTAAAAACAGCAGAGGGGGATGGGAATGGGTGACTTTCCGAAGCGCGCACGATTATTATTGCTGCTTAAGTATTTTCAGGAACAGACAGACGAATATAACCCCAAACAGATATCGGATATACTTCATTACTTGCAGCGCAGCGGTATCGAGGTGGAACGCAAGTCGATTTACGCCGATCTGACGCTGCTGCGAGATCTGGGCTTTGATATTATTAAGACACACGATAAAAGAGCTGCTTATTTTTTAGGCCAGCGTCCCATGGAGCTTGCCGAAGCGCAGGTTTGCGCCAGCGCGGTATCGGCGGCGCGCTTTATGACCGAACGAAAGTCCCGTGAGCTGATCAGAAAGCTGGGAGACCTTTTTGGGCAAAAACAGTCGGCGCTTTTTCGTAGCCGGCATGAGCTGGCCCGCACTCAAAAAACACGCAATGAAGAGATTTACTATAATATCGATCGTATCGTTCACGCGCAGAGCCAAGGTAAAAAAATCACTTTTTTGTACTTTGAATATATGCCGGACAAAACACAGCGTCTCAAAAGGATGGGACAGCGTTATTGCGCAAGCCCATACACGCTGATGTGGTTTGAAGACGCGTATTATCTGGTATGCAATATCGACAAGTACGATAATCTTTCGCATTTTCGCGTAGACAGGATGACGCGCGTCGAGGTCAGCGAAGAGGACCAGCGCTGCATCGGGGAAGTGTCCGAATACAAAAACTATATCGATTTTGACGATTATCACAGAAGCGTTTTTGGCATGTTCGGCGGCACGCCGCAGAATGTGCGTATCCGCTTTCGTGACGAACTCGCGACCGCGGTATTTGACCGATTTGGGCTGGATGTAGAGGTTTTCGACTTAAGGGACGGCCATTTCACCGTATCGGTCAACGTGCGCGTAAGTCCGGGGTTTATCTCTTGGCTGACGATTTTCGGAGATAAGGCCGAAGTACTTTATCCCGACAGCTTCAGGCAGGAAGTCGCCGATTGGATTGCGTCATTAGCGCAAGTTTATCATGATGATATAGGAAAATAAAAACTACATGTTAAGCTCGGGTTAAATGGTTTATCTTTATATATATAATGAGCAGAATACAGTTTTGATATGGATTAGATTACTTAGAAGGAGCGTCCAATCATGGATTATTCAAAACAAGCACAGTTCCCCGAGGATATGCTGACAAAGCCTGATCAGGAGCAGGGGAGTGTTTCGGTTCCGCGAGATGCGATATATACCGTTACTTACACAGATGATGGCGTCTATTTGGAAATTACAAAAGAACTGAATGACGGCGCTTCTCTTCGCCCGGATTGCGTGCTTTATGATATCTCGCGCAGAGGAATCGTTGGGTTTAACGCGGACACTGTTCGTGTGCTCATGCGCCGCAATGAGAAAAGGATTCGTCTGGGAGGGCAACAGGAGCAAAAAGACGTGGATTCGGATGTGATCGTCACTGTATCGTCCGATGAAATGACAGCCGGCATGATGCTGTTCCCGCCGGTGGGAACCGGTCAAAAACTGTCTGCAGACGATATACTGCAGCGGATAGATCAAAACTGGAATATAAAATACGGTCTTGATGAGCAAACGGTTCGTCAAGCAGTTGATAGCTCTGCGTTTTATAAATTTATAGAGATTGCCAAAGGCAAGCAGCCTGAAAAAGGAAAAGACGGCGAGCTGATTTTCATGTTTAGCACACAGCGCAGCTATGCGCCGGAAATACTGCCGGACGGCAGCGCGGATTATAAAAACATGAAGCTTTTTGAACGTGTATCGGCAGGTGACGTTTTGGTAACGGCTGTACCGCCCGAAAACGGCATCGACGGCGTTTCCGTAAAAGGCACAACCATAGCAGCACAACGCGGCCGTGAGAAGAAGCTTCCCAAAGGAAAGAATGTCAAGCTATCAGATGACGGCTATTCACTTGTCGCTGAAAGAAACGGACGCGTTGATTTTATCAGAGACCGTGTGGAAGTATCGGATGTTTACCACATCAAGGGCGATGTGAATATGAGCGTAGGGAATATCGTCTTTGAAGGTGATGTGATTGTAGAGGGGAATGTGATATCGGGCTTGTCCATTGAAGCTGCCGGAACGGTCGAAGTGCGCGGCTATGTGGAGGGCGCTACGATAACGGCAGGCAAAGACATCATACTACGCAACGGCATGCAGGGTATGAGCCAGGGCATGCTGAATGCGGGTAAAAATATCGTGGCGCGGTTTATCGAGAGGTCTACGATATCCGCAAAAGGCGATATTTATGCGGATTATATCGTTCAATGCATCGTCACGGCGGGAGTCCGCGTTGTTGTGAAGGGCAAATGGGGTAAACTTTTAGGCGGTGTGATACGCGCGGGCAAGGAGATTACAGCCAATACGATCGGCTCGCCCTCCAGTGACCGCACTCAGATTGAGCTTGGTGTGCTGCCGGATGAACGCGCCAGATACACAAAACTGGATGCGGAGCGGGGCCAGTTAAAGGCACAGCTTAACAGAATACAAAACATCACGCGGATGCCCGTCACAACCGATATTTCGCCCGATCGGCTGGCGATGCGCCAAAAACTCGTTGAAGCCGGCGAACAGCTTGAAGAACAATATGAACGCATCAATCAGGAAATAGAGATGCTTAAAGAGACATTGTGTGCCAACAGTGAAGCCCGTGTCAATGCTTTCAGAGCTGTATATCCCAATGTTAAGATACAAATCGACTCAGGCGTTTTTATGACCAGATCCATGATCGAATTTGCGACCTTCCGCTACAAAGATGGCGAAGTAGGCTTCACGGCCTGTGAGATAAAGGCATAGAGCTTATTTAAAAATATCGCCGCCAACGCTAATATTGTCGTCGAACGAATACGCCGTATCCGCAGGGACATCTCCCGCGATGCTGAAGAACTCCAGCTTAAGGCTCACGTTGAGATCGTTTTCTACGACGGTTGTGACGGGAACCGTCTCGCCGTCCTCTGTCGTCTGCGTGGTTGTCACCTCGGATACGCCGCCGTTTTCGACTTTCAGCTCGACCACTTTCACAAAGTACGCCCCTTGCGCAAGCTCCGATAATATATTTTTAATGCCTTCGTATGTGCTTTGCATGGTCACAGTGACCGGGCATACGAACAACTGTCCGTTCTGGGAGACATTTTCGAAGGAAAACGTCATTTTCTTTGCATGTTTATTGATTGTGTCTTCGAGATAAACAAGCATGGGCGGCTGATCAAAGCCTTGAGATATTCCGATGCTAAGCTCGCCCACTTGCTGCTCGAGCAGCGTGATTCGCTCAATCAACGCGTTGTTGCTTTCCTGGTTGGCCAGATTGTTTTCCACCTTAACGGAATCTTGGGCAATCTTATTATTGATCTTTGTCATATCATCCAGATATGGTTTTAAAAACAGCATATAGTACACAAAGAACACCACAAAAATCAATAAAATAACGACCAGTCTTTTTTCTCGTTTTGTCATACTCATTGGGCGTCCTCCTGTGTCTGCGTGTCGTCTATCTGCTCTTGTGTTGTGTTTTGCTCTTTGGCCGGGTCTTGAACGGGTGTCTCGGAGCTTTGCAAGACTTGGACCTCGCCGCCCAGAGATGTCGGCAATGTGGCGCTTAGAGAGAACATAGTCGTCTCGTCACCTGCCGTGCTTGTGGATACAAAAACGCTGCTGAATGAACCGGACTGGCGCAGATGCAGGCTGAATGCGGCCACCTCGGCATCACCGGGGGAGATGCCTGTGATTTGCAGTTCGTTACCTGAAAGAGACAGCGTGGTGATCCGCGCGCTCTCGGGAAGAGCATTTTCAATTGTACTTAAATAGGCCAGTATATCCGACCGTGACGCCTGCAGTGCTTCCAGATCTGTTTTTTGTTCATTAAGCTTATCCACGTAAGCGGTATTGGACATAAGCTCCTCTTCGCTGACCCCCGACGATGACAAGCTGCTTTCCAATGAAGCGAGCTTCACTTGGGCATTAAAACGGCTGAATGCAGGCAGTACGATGCCCGCGACCACAAATACAACCACACAAGCCGTACCGATCAGTATGCGGACCAGCAGCTTTTTTCTGTTGGCAGTATTCTTTCTTTTAACAAGCAGATTGATATCGTACTTCATGGCGTTTCCTCTCTTAAAGTGGCGGCATAAGCGTTCAGCAGAAAAGCAAAGCCTTTGTTTTCGCCGGCTTTTCCGGCAGGAATCAGTTCAGCCCCGGAGAAAACGGGTATCCCCAGATGCTGACGCATGTAAGCATGAAGCCCCGGCATTAAAGAACCGCCGCCCGAAAGATACAGCGCGCGCACAGGCCGCTTGGTGCGGTTGCGGTAATAATCCAGCACGCGGTTGATTTCGTTCATCAGCGCATCTACCTCATAAGCGACGGCGGAACGCAAATCAGCATTGGGGTGCGGTGCATTGAGAAAATCCGTATCGCGTTTTATTAGCTCGCTGGAGAGTACATCTTTTCCGGTGGCTCTGGATATCGCCTCGGTGATGTTGTGGCCTGAGCGCTTTAGCACATTGCTCACAAAAAAGCGGCCGTTGTCGTAAAGGCTCACGCGCGTGTATTTGGTGCCGAAGTCGAGCAGCGCAATACCGCCTTCCAGTGAAAACGCGCTGTTGCGCTCGTGATTAAGCTTTAGCAGCTTCTCACACGCGTTTTCGCACGTATCCACGATACTAAGCTTGAGCCCCGCAGACCTCAAATCCTTTTTATACTTGTCCAGCAGCTTCTTATGAACGCATGTGACCATCACGATATTCATACTGATGCCGTCTTCCTGCACAGTCCCGGTAACCTTATAGTCGATATAATACTTATCGGGATCTACGGGAAGGTAGCCGGCAATCTCGTGCAGTATGTTCTGATAAAGCTCTTCCTCACCCAACGGTGGGAGCGTGAAATGACGGATAATGATATCACTGCCGCTCACCACGAGCGTGCATTTGCCGCTGCCCAGCCGCGCATGCCTGCGTGCGGTCTTCAAAGATTTGATAAGCGCGTCTTCATAAACGATGGTCAGATCGTCGATGCATCCTTCGGGCATCTTATGGACGGCGAACTTGATGATACGCCCGTCTGCAGCTGTCTGCACGATTTTGAGATTGGAGTGGCCGATATCCACCGATACCGTCGCTGTCTGTTTGATGGGCATAGCTGCCTCCTTAATTTTTTCGGCCTGCCGCCGAAATGCTTTGTCCTAATATGACGTTTGAATAGTCTACTGTTCCAGAGCCGCCTGAGCCGGAACCTCCAAAGAAAAAGGTGTTTCTGGGGTCGGCTTTAACCTGATCGACAAGGCTCTGAGAGTAGTTGATTGTCATGTAGCTGTTGTCGGGCGAGTAATATATCATATCCTTGGCAATGAGCATACCCGTGACGGACGAGCCGCCAGTTATGACAATATCTCCGGCCGAAAAGAATATGGTACTGGAGCTGAGGTTTCCGATGCGCAGCTCGGTGGAGGAATAGATGATACCTCCCGAAGCTCCAACCGAAGTAATCTTAACGACGCCAGATGCAAAGACACTGCACACGCTGCTGGCATTACTGATTGTAACGGCGCCACCGGCCAGTATCAGTCCGTTATAGTTTCCGCTTGTGATAGTGACGTTTCCGTCGCAGATGATATTACCCTTGAAAACACCGTTGGACAGTGTCATATTGCCGCGGCAGTATAGGTTGCCATAATATGTCCCGCTACTGACGTTCAAATTACCGTCGCAGTAGACATCCGCATAAACATTTTCAATATCGGAAAAGGTGATATTGCCTTGTCCGTGAATGGTGCCTGCCGGAACACCGCTTTCTCTAAATGAGATATTGATACCAGGCGCTGTTTTAATACCGACAGGCGCGGGATACGTTGATTTAAAGACATAGTTATTCGTTGTTACATAGATATCAAGATCTGTGATCACAGGATCTGTATAGGACGGATAAGAGAGCGCATCCTTGATATCATCCCCAGCAGTCGGATCAATAACCAAATTGCCATTATTGACTATAAGAGGATTGTCGCTGCGTACATATTTCACCGCTTTTGTTTTGACATCGTTGCCGGATGCTGTCATGCCGCTGTTGTTGCCCAGATTCAGCGATGCTCCAGTATAAACAACATGATCCTCAATGAGCCAATTTTTGCTCCGTAAATCAATGCGCTTCACCTTCACGCTGCCGTTCACAACATATTTCGTGCCGTCCGCCGTCATCGAGGTACAGGAAATCAATATATCCTGCGCATCCTGCGAGGCATCATGGCTGCCCAGCGAGAAAGTGGTTTCGATGGTGATGCCATCGATAGACGGTTCTATAAACTTCAGCGCCGCATTCGATGAGATATCAGCGAAGAAATTGTTATAGTATGAATCATATAGTGCGCCGGTTGCGTCCTTCATGTTTGCATATTGCCTTGAAACCTCGGTCTTGACCTGCTCGATGGCGCTGTTCACGCCCGCTTCCGCCGCGTAGTAAGCGTCGTTCGTGGTCGCATCGGCCGCGTTGGCTTTCAGTGTCCCCATGGAAAGTGCGATAACCGCAAGCCCCAGCAGCATTAAAACGGTGACGGTCACGAGCGCCATAATGATGGCCGAACCGCGCTTGCTCACGATATGTTTTTTCACGTTCATCAAATCACCTTCCTTAAGCCTGAGGTGCGAGTGACAGCGAGGTTTCCAGCAGCGTTCCCGCTGTGTTTTGAATAGAAATATTGAGCATACCGCCGCTTATACTTGCCGTAAACGCTGAAATGCCATTGGCGATCACAGCCGAGTCGCGTAAAATCTGCTGGCCGTTTCGCCGGTATGTGGTACCGTCCACTGTCAGCACGTCAGACGTGCACGATATGCCCGATGCATCGGCGAGCCGTACCTTGTTGGTGATATCGGAGAGCACCTGGCGTAAATTCATCTGCTCGTCCGCCGATTTTGTTTCCTCGGTATAGAGCGAGAGACCTTGTCCGAAAAAAGTAAACATCAGCGAAGCCACCACGGCGATCAGCGCGATGGTGACGAGAAGCTCAACGAGTGTAAATCCTTTTTTACGTCGTAATATCTTCATGACGTCCAGTTCCTGATATTGATATACGCTTCGGACACAGCAACGGGCTCCGAAGCCGTGGCGGAATCGTAGACGCGTGTTGTGACATGTATCAACGACGTGTTGCCGGTAAACATATCGGGGTGCTTTTGTCCGTCTCCCGTGAGCCGTATTTTGTCAGCATTAGCCTTTGTGCAGTAAACGTCGGCTTTGCAGCCTGTACCCAGCGTGATGCCGGGGGAGGCGCTTTCCGGCAGCTTCATCGCGTTAATCATAAGCGTGCAGTTAGCAAGTTCGGCTGTGCCTGTCTGCGTCGTGCTGTCGCAGCGCAATGTGTATCGTCCGCCCGAGACGCTAATGGATATGGAAGAAGGTACAGCGTTGTAAACCTGCCATTTGCCGTCCGGCATCACCGCAAGCATCTTGCCGCCGTCCAGCATAACCAGTTGCGCAAAAACACATTCTGTGAATTGGCCGCCTGTGCCGTGCGGCTGAATCGTTGCCGACAGATAATAATCGCCCTGTGCCTTTTTTGAAGGCAGTTCGGAAAGAGCGCTTTGGTACGTTGCAGCATCCAGCTTTTCGATATAGGCCTGCGATATATAGTTGGCATTGAGTACGCCGCGTGCCGCCTTATCCACCTTGAACGACTGCACATAAATGGAAAGCAGCGGCAGCGCCACAGCCGCAAATATTGCAATGGCAAGCAGGACTTCGACCAGCGTAAAGCCGCCTTTCTTCCGTTTCATAGCAGCAGCCCCACATACCAGTTGATCAGCGCGTCGCCAAAGAACACGCTTAATACCACACCGAGTGATAGAAAAGGCCCAAAAGCGATCTCGTCTCCGCGTTTTTTGCGACCGGCTGCCATCAGTATGATGCTGATAAAAGCGCCCGCAAAGATACCCATAATGTAAGCGGGGATAGTCAGCCGCCAGCCGATAATAAGGCCGCAGAAGGCCATCAGCTTGATATCGCCGCCACCCATGGCTTCTTTTTTTAGCAGGACAGCCGCGATAAGCGCAATCAGCAGCAGCGGTACACCGCCTGCGAAGAAACCGATGACATAACTGTGCCACGGTTCAAATACATCCGTAAAAACTGAGGCAATAAGCTGCGCTGTGCCCACGATTAATCCTGCGATAATAAGTCCATTGGGTATTTCCATAGATTTTATGTCAATCGCGGATATCACAATAAGCAGGCTGGAAAGCGCTGCGTAAACGGGCAGCACCCAAACCAGCCCGAAACGAAGGTACAGCAGCAGATAAAGGGCTCCGGTGAGCAGCTCAACGGCAGGATAGGCGGGGGAGATACGCGCTTTGCATCGGCGGCATTTGCCGAGAAGGAAAAGATAGCTCAACACGGGTATCAGATCAAGAGGTGTGAGCCGTGCGCCACAAGACGGACACGCGGAAGCGCCTGTGACAATGGAACGCGAAAGAGGCAGCCTGTAAATGCATACATTTAAAAAGCTGCCGATCACAATGCCCAGTATGAATATCATCACGCCGGTTATGGTTTCCATATTATAATCCTTGAATAAGTTCCTTACATTTATATAACACCAACGTTGCGGTTCAAACAAACACGCATCATAAAAGAACGATTTTTGGGCAACAAAAAAAGAGCGAAAAGCATCCGTGCTTTCCGCCCTTTGAAAAACAGTTTAAGTTGTCGCTGCCGGGGTGTCACCGGTATTGACAACGGCAACGCCATTTTCAAACGAAATTCTAGCCATTATTTTGGTTAAATCCGAAGGCAGCCCTGTCGGCCAAAGACTTGCGCCGATGGTTGCTTCTGTTATACCTGATGTCGCTGTGATTTTTGTTGTTGGATTAAGAGCATTATAAGCGTTGACTGCCGTTGCAATGGTTTTGGCATTCGCGATTTCTACAGATTTATTTGCTTCATCCGTGATACCTGTAAAGGTGGGTATCGCGATGGCGGCGAGTATCGCGAGTATGGCAATCACAACGATGAGCTCGATGAGCGTAAAGCCTTTTCTGTTCCTGCGTAAGTTCTTAAACATAATAATACCCCTTTCTATTTAGTCCCTGCATTGTTATTAAGTTTATAACACCATATACCAAATCTAAACATGAATTTGCCAATAAAGTATATAGCTTCTATTAAATACTTGTATACATACTCAGCATGGGCAGCAGCACAGAGAGGATGATCGCGATCACGATCAGCGCCACGAAAACGAGAAGTATCGGCTGCAATATCGTTGTCAGACGCGTAATGGCCACATCTGCTTCTTCTTCAAAGTACTCGGCAGCCTTTTCCAACATCTGATCGAGTGTGCCCGATTCCTCGCCGATTTTCGCCATGTGCGTCAGCATGCTGGGGAATATCTCCGCGGCGCTGATGGCCGCGTACAGCGTGCGTCCCTGCTTGATCTGTTCCTCGATGTCCAGCAGCTTGTTTTCCGCCACCTTGTTGGAAACGATCTTAGACGCGATGCGCAAAGACTGCGTGAGCGGAATACCCGATGCCATGAGAGACGAAAGCGTGCGGCTAAGCCGAGCCGAGAGCAGCCGCACCATCGCCTTCTTGGTCAACGGAACTTTTAGCTTCATGCCATCGATGAACAGACGACCCTGCTGTGTCGATTTAATCATCTTGATTATGGTATACAGCGCCACGACACCGGCAAGCAGGAAGGGCCATTGATGCACCACGAAATCGCTGATGGACAGCATGGCCTTGGTCATCCAATGCAGCTCGGTGTTCAACGATTCAAATATGTTCACAAACTGAGGGACGATGACGACTAGCATGAAGACGACCACGAGCAGCGATAATATGCCAACGATTGTGGGATAAAGCATGGCGCTTCTTACCTTGCGCATGATACGATAGTCCTTGTCGAATGTGACGGCGAGACGTTCCAGCGAACGGTCCAGCGTACCGCTGACTTCACCCGCTTCGATCATCTGTATCATCATGCCGGGCAGCGCGCGTTCATGTACCGCAAAGCTTTCCGAAAGCCCCTTGCCGCGCTGCAAATCTTCATAGACCGATGTTAATATGCTTTTGAACTTCTTGTGGTCGGTCTGTTCCTCGAGCATCGACAGCGCTTGCACGAGAGGAACGCCCGCCTTTAAAATGCTGGCAAATTGCGTGCAGAAAATCGCGAGAATCCGCTTGGGTATCTTGGCCGAGCCTATCGCGACATCCATAGACGTTTTAGGATTGATCTCGGATAACTCCAAAAGATAAAGCGATTTGGCGCGCAGCTCATAAACCACTGCCTTTTTATCTGTCGCTTCGATTACGCCTTCAACGGTCTGCCCGGCTCTGTTGGCCGCTTTATACAGATACTGGATAATAATCACCTCTTAAAGGTTTATAGTAATGTGCTGATATAGTTCTTGTCGATGCAGTAGAAAAGCGCGTCTTCACGGGAAATACGGCCCTGACGGAAAAGGTTCGCAAGCGCATTATCCATAAGCTGATTGCCCGAAGACGTGGACGCCTGCATAATTCCCGCAACTTGATGCACCTTGTTTTCACGTATCAGATTTCGCACGGCAGGCGTGGCGATCAGCGTTTCCACCGCGGGCACACGGCTTTTGCCGTCGGTACTGAGCAGCAGCTGCTGCGAAATGACGGCGACGAGCGTCATGGAGAGCTGCATACGTATCTGCTGCTGCTGGAACGGCGGGAACACATCGATCACGCGATCGATGGTTTTGGCCGCGCCTGTGGTGTGCAGCGTTGAGAGCACCAAATGCCCCGTTTCGGCGGCAGTTAAGGCAATGCTGATCGTTTCCAGATCGCGCATCTCGCCGATGAGTATAATATCCGGGTCCTGACGCATGGCGGCACGGAGCGCGGCGGCATAGTTCTGCGAATCCACGCCGATCTCACGCTGATTCACGATACATTTTTTATGCTTGTGAAGGTATTCGATAGGATCCTCAAGCGTGAGTATATGTGCGTTGCGCGTTTGGTTGATCACGTCGATCATGGCGGCTAATGTTGTTGATTTGCCGCTCCCCGTCGGGCCGGTGACGAGTATGAGCCCTCGGTTCAAAGAACAAAGTGAGTGCACGACCGGGGGGAGCCCCAATGAGCTTAAATCAGGCGGATTGTTGCGTATCAAGCGCATGGCCAGCGCCACGCTCTGGCGCTGCTTGTAGGCGTTCACGCGGAAACGGTATTTGCCCGGTACAGACAGCGAAAAGTCAAATTCGCCATTCTGTTCAAACATGTTCCATTGCAATTCGTCCATGACCTCTCTCGCAAAAGCGCGTGAGATATCCGGCGTGACCATTGTATCGCCCAGCGAGACAAGACCGCTGCTGATGCGTACCGTTGGCGGAATACCTACGGATATGTGAAGATCTGACGCGTTCATTGCGGCAGCTTTTTCCATCAGATCGGTAATATTCATTCGCTGTCTCCTTTATAAGAATACGATGTGCTGATGACCTCCGAAATGGTTGTTAAACCGCTTTCCATCAGCGCGATGCATTCGGAGGAAATCGTCGTCATATGTTGCCGCGTCACCGCGTCGTCGCGTATACGGTCTATAGCCGCGCCGCCTGTGATCATATCGCGTACCTGCCTGTCTATCACAAGTATCTCATGAACGGCTCTGCGTCCTTTATAGCCGGAGTTATTGCAGTAAGAGCAGCCCTTGCCATGGTATATGGTCTTCGTATACAAGGCCGGAAGCCCGGCTGCGGTCAGTTCAAAGCGGCTGGGCTTATATTCTTCCTTGCAGTAAGGGCAAACGGTTTTCACGAGCCGTTGAGAAAGTACGCCCACAAGCGAAGCCGACAGCATATAGGAGGGAACGCCCATATTGATAAGCCGAGAAATAGTACCCGCCGCGTCATTGGTGTGTATTGTGGAGAGTACGAGGTGTCCCGTGATGGCGGCGCGTATAGCCATGTCCACCGTTTCGGAATCACGGATTTCACCAATCATGATAATATCGGGGTCTTGGCGCAATATCGACCGAAGTCCGGTCGAGAAAGTCAGCCCGGCCTTGGTATTCACCTGCATTTGATTGATACCAGTCATGGTGTATTCCACGGGATCTTCCACCGTGATGATATTCTTGGTGTTGTCGTTAAGCTCATTGAGCATGGCATAGAGCGTTGTGGATTTGCCGCTGCCGGTGGGCCCGGTGATCAGTATAATGCCGTGAGGATTTTTAAGCAGCGCGTCGAACTTATGTATATTATCTTTGGAAAAACCGAGCTTGTCCTTTGTGATAAAAAAGCCTTGCTTATCGAGCAGACGCATCACGATCTTTTCACCGTGCACCGTGGGCATAGACGACATACGCACGTCGATATCGTTATCCGCGAGCGTCAGGCGGTAGCGCCCGTCCTGCGGCAGACGCTTCTCGGCGATATCCATATTGCCGATAATTTTAAGCCTTGTTGTCACGGCGGACTGTGCTTTTTTAGGTATTGTGAGCGCATTAATGAGCTGTCCGTCTATTCTCATGCGCACGCGCACATCGTTTTGGCCAGGTTCCACATGAATATCGCTCGCGTTGGCTTTGGCGGCCTGTTCAAATATTGAGTTCACGAGGCGTACAATGGGGGCGTTGGCAATATTCGTCGCCATCGGGTCTATCGCGGCGGCGGCTTCGTCCGCCTCTGCCGCCAGCTCCTTGATGGCGGTTTCGGCGTATTCATTGCCGTATATGGTGTTGATCGCGGTCTCGATAGCAAGCTCCGGCGCGATCATCGGGTAAACATCCAGCCCCGAGACCACGCGCGCGTCTTCAATCGCGATAAAATCCGCAGGATCGGCCATGGCCAGATATAGGCGGTTGCCGTCCACTTTGACGGGAGCCATTTTGTGTTTGCGGGCCAGTGAAACCGGAAGAGCCTTAGACAGCAGTTTTGGCAGTTTGACCGTTTCCAGATTGATAAACGGTATATCGAGCTGATACTGCATGACCTCCATAAGCTGCTGTTCTGTGACAAGACCTCTGGCTTTAAGTATCTTACCCAGACGATCGCCTGTTTTCTTCTGCTCAGACAGACACTCCTGAAGCTGTTCATTTGTGATAATACCCACATCAATCAGCATCTCGCCAAGATATTTATGCTTAATAGCCAACGCTTTCACCCCTGCATCATAAGAAATTATTTGTATATTAATATAAACATTTCATAGAGAGGCAAAACAGGAAACACTTGCTGAAGGCATCTATTTAAAACGTTCTGTGCCTTTTCTGCTTTACACAGCCTTTGTTTTTATGTATACTTGAGTACGATATTAATCAAAGGGGTTTATTATGCGAAATAAAAGCTTAAAGATAACTGCCGTGGCGCTCATCGTTGCGATCTTAGCCATGATGATGGCGGGCTGCGGAGCACCGACAATTTCCAAGCCGCAGATGTCAGAAGGCGCGCAGTCTGTTAAAGTGGAAGGAAGCTGCGACATTGCGATTAACGGCGATGTGATCACCGTGTCCGGCGAAACGAATCTCATGGACGGCGTGGTGCTGGATATCTCTATCGTGTCGCAGGATGGCATGACCGTGGATAATGTAAGAGTGACAAAGAATGGCGACCAGGTTTCTCAGGATTTTGCCATAACCAGCGAAAAATTTGACGAAACCGTCAAAAGCGTGACCGGCTTTATCGCCTGCGCACCTTCCCAATACGGGCAGCATGCAAACCAAGATACGGTTTTTGGCAAGTACGGTAAAAAGTTCGAGAACATTGAAGCAGACAAGGAAAATCTCGTGTGGAATGCGGGCGGCAACGTTGTGTTGTTTGCTTCCCAAAGCATCGACATTCCCCAATAAACCACTTCGGAAAGATGAACGGCCGCAGGAACATCCCTGAGGCCGTTTTTGTTTATAACAGCGCGGCCTCGGACGCTTTTAGCAGACGGTAAAGCTCCGCTTCGCATACGCTTTCGACGTGAACATATTCCACTAGGCTGATACCCGCGATCTCATAACGGCATTTTAGGCCCTCAATGGCATTGATCAAACTGTCCACTGTGAGTCCGCCGGCCGTAGGGCACATCACCGCCGGAAAGCATGCGGGGTCAAGTACATCCAGATCGATATGAATGTAAACATGCTTATACCGTTTCGCCTCAAGCACATTAATGAGCCTTTCACCCGTGTTTGTGTCTTTCACGCTGACGCAGGGAATATTGTTTTTCTCGATAAAGGCCGTTTCGGGTTCGTCCGGCTCGCGCAATCCGGCCATCACAACCTGATCTGTTTGAAGCAAAGAGGCACATAAGCTGACCATCTGTCTGTCACCGTCACCCAGCAGGCAGCGCAGCGGCATGCCGTGAAACTTTTGGCTGGGCGAGGAAGACGGGGTATTCAGGTCTCCGTGCGCGTCGAACCAGACGACAGCCAAGTCTCCGCCATGCAGCTCATTAAGATAGGAAACCGGCGCGATTTCCACGCTGCAATCGCCGCCGATGGTCAGTATTTTGCGGCAGCGGCTATCCGAAAGCGCATCGGCAGCGCTTTTCTGCTGCCTTAAAATCACATCGTAGCCGATAATGCCGTTTTTGACAGGTAAATCATCATCCAATGATACATCAATCTCCTTGACGCAGGGGAGGGACAGATGCTTTTTAGCCGCCTGCGCGCCATAATAAAGCGCCTTGTCGTGGCCGCTGCCCTGCCATTGGGGGAATACAAAAGCGAGTATATGTGACATAGAAACTTCCTTTATAAAATCTTCAAATTAGAGCGTGCAGAATGACTATCCAAACAAATATTGCGGGCTTGGTAATCTTCTGCAAGACTTATTATATGGATAATGGGCAGCTCACAAATTGGAACGAAATTAGCTTGTCATATACATAATGGGAAGTTCGTTATCCTATATCTCTAATATGGACAATTTCGATATTCTGCGATCCACATATAGGGCAAGTATCTGTTTTCTGTAATGCCGTATCATAGTCTTGCATCAAGCAATCTTTACAAAATAGATAATCCTTTATAGATAAGTATTTTCTCTTTGCATCTACATGATACTGAATTTCCAATTTGGCGGGATTTTCCCCCAAGATAAAATCTGGAGTCAAAAGCAAAGATGTTTTCAATTTAAGAAACTTCTCATCTATCTCTATCTCTCTATATTCGTATTCATCATATAAAAATATAACATATCTTCGCTCATGCTCACCAGACCATTTGGGGTCTTTTACAGAAAGTATCCAGTATTGAAGGATTTCTTCTGAAAAATGTTTTTTGTCTTCGTTAGACATATCAAATTTATCAATAATATCGAACAAGTACTGCAATTCTTCTTTTGCTTGTTTCTTATCATATAAAATGTCAAAAGCGAGTACTTGAGAAACATATGGTCTTGTAATATAATTCGGAAGTTTTGAATCCGCGTTTTCTCTTTTTTTCATTTTAAAAATGCCTACCGGGCCAAGTAATTCAACTATTCGATCATTCTTAAAACCATATATACATGATCCGTAATTTTCCATCATCTCCTCGTCTTTAACTAATTTGCTAAACGAAGAAACATAATAGGTTCTTTTCGCTGTGAAATCAATGTCCCTTGTCCAACCGTAATTGTTCCATAAATCAGCATCAAACAGTTCTGGAATTATCTTTTGCTCTCTTTCGTCATTAAGATATTTAGTTTTTTTCATCCATATCTCATGATTCTTGCAACTCAATTCCGCTATTTCCGGAGGTATATATTTGCAAATATAATCTTCATTATAGTTATTCCGTGATTTGAGAATAAAATTGCTAATTTGTGTCTTTAATATACCCTTTAATGGACGCACTGCTGGTGATTCATTATTCATTCTAACTAGCTTTGCTTCAAGTTCAAAAAGTTTCATGAGTTCTTTGCGAGAGAATTTCCAGATACCTTCTCTTTTTGTCCCATGCATATAACTGAGATCATTCAACATGGAAACATATGCTTGTGTAATGGATGAAGTCATATTTTCAGATGAATCCGCTTCCAATATATTATTTACTAGCTCGATAACTTGATCTGAAAAGGACTTGTCCTTTTCAACATTAAACTTTTGATATGCATAATGATAGAGCTTTAGCGGAGGAAGCAATATGTCCATATATGCCTTCACCTCGAATGTATCATTAAGATTGTTGTCATCTAGCGCTGGTGGTGTGAACCATGATACCATCTTTTGCATACGTGTTGTATCCCCCACAATTTCATATAGATATACCTTTAATGCATTAATCTGATATGCAGCAGCGGATACGTAGAGAATATTAATTAGTTCAACTTCAAATTCCGTTACTCTATATAACCCTTCATAAGATCTCTGATTTAAATCATGCTCACTTATGAGTGATAACAATACCTCTTTGGTCTTATAGCCTGGATTTTTCATAAACATTTCGGTTGTTTTATAAATTCTTTCAAGAGCAAATTCCCTATTATTAGCTGGCCAGTTTGAAGGCCTATTGCTACTATTTAAAAACGTGTCCATAGTTGCTAGCATCTCTTAGCATTGCTCCAATTCTTATAGCTCCCATTATTGCTATAATATAAATTTCATATCTTCAAGACTTAACTTATTCATATCTAGCATAATATAACATAAACTACAATTTTCATGCAACATACACTAAAAACGGGTTTATATGGAGTGAATAATAACTGATTGGACGATCGTAACGAGCCAACTGCCATTGTGTAATAGTAACAAAGTTTATTCTGCCGAAGTTAACTGGCCGCTGCGCCACAGCGCGATAAGTAGGTCGGTCATACGCCCATAGCTTTTTACGCCATCGGCTTGCATGTTCGCCTTTAAGTAGGTGTTGTTGACCTGCGTGACGGCCTCGCTGACAGGGCTTTCGTATTGTGCCCAAAAAGCGCTGTTGGCCCTTAAGTCGCGGATGATTCCTTCGCTGAAGGTATTGCGAAGCTCAAAATACATGTCGCTGTCCGCGCTATACAGCGCGTTTGAGGCCGTCATCAAAGCCAGCATCGTGCCGGAATAGCGCACGGACGCGTCGTCAGCATAGGACAATACAAAATACGACAGGAAGTTGGCTTCGTCTTCACGCGCAAAGCCGCGCTGGTGTGCCGCTTCATGAGCCGCGGAAGATGCGAACAGCAGCAATGGCGCGTCCGCGTTGACGTTGGCTTCGGCCGTAAAAGGGATATAGATTCCGGCCAGATGCGACCAGGACATCCCCTGTGAATTGAGCACCGGCTTCACGCGCCCGTAGCTGCCGCCTAAAAAATCGTTGCTGGATTGCCGCGCCGCGTTGTTATAGTATACAGGGATGTTATTCATGATGTCGCGTCTTGTCAGATTCGGCGAGAAAATGCCGTTCTCGTCCTCGGGGACAACGGCGCGAAGCGCGTTTGCCTGATCGGCCAGAGCCGTGCACGTATTATATAGCTCGTTCACGGTGGCAGGGGAGGCATCCAGCCCCAGTGTATCGCACAAAGGTCTGCGCGCATAGTTGAAGCCCCAAAGACCGACGAAAAGCGCGTAGAGCATTGAAAATGCGCCGAGCAGCACGATAATGTGATTGATAACGGCTTGCCACCATTTCTTTTTGGCGCGCACAGCATGAATCACCATAATAATCAGGAACACACCGATGAACAATACCAATAAATAAAGCAATATCTCTGCCAGAGAGAAAGGCAGAACGCCCGTGATTGTGGAAAGCGCCTGCGTGATGACAGGAAAAATGGTACGCGAAAACACGCCTTCCGTGAGATCAGGCCAAAGAAAGGACAGTCGGAAAAGCACATAGAAAACAGGTCCGGGGAGAAGCCATATGAGTTTTTTTAGGGTTGACCTTAAATCAAACGCAGGCAAATCACTGTTCATGCAAGCCCCCTTGTCCTGTATGAAGATGTACGTTCGGTAACTTTATTGTATATAAAAAACAAACCGCCGGTCAATGTCAATGATAGACAGTTAAGTTCTTTTATTACGTTGCTTGGAATCCTTGTAATAGCGCCGCAGCTTGATGATGCTTGTGATCCACAGCACGGCCACGAAGGGCAGCAGCATCAGCGATATGATGGGCAAGTCGGTCATGAGTATAAAATCGAAAGCGCCGTGCAGCAGCGCAGGCACATACAGGGATTTGTTCATATAACCGATGCATTTGGCCGGATCGTCGCAAAAGCGCGCCAAAGCGAGGTAATAGCCCATTGTGATGCCCAGCAGCAGGTGAGCGGGGACGCTTAATAAAGCACGCGTGATCCATATATCCGGAACCATGGGTGAATAATTGACGACATAGAATATGTTTTCCAGCGTGGCAAAGCCAAGTGCGGCAATGCTGCAATACACGATGCCGTCCAGCTTTTCGTTGAAGGCGGGGTGGTTGAAAGCCAAACGCTTCACAACCAGTCGCTTGAAAAATTCCTCGGACAGACCGATGATAATAAAAGCATCAAAAAGCTGGCCGAAAAGCCCCGCGAATATATTAAACCGCCGTCCGATAAGCTCCACGAAGATGGTAGGCAGCGTCACGAGCATGCCCAACAGAAAAACCTTGACGAGCAGCAGCTTGGGTTCTCTGTCGTGCCGGTCAATAAACAGTATAAAAAGGCCAAACGCAATGCCCGGCGCAACAGCGGACAGTATCATCAACAATAACTCCATGAAGCACCGCCTTGAAAATTATGGTGATATCATTATAATGGCTTATTTTCTGCGGTGCAATACGGTGTAATCATGAGTTCACAAAGACTTTACAGCGCCGTAATTCCGGTTGACAGCGAAAGCGTGCTATATTATAATTTTTCCAATATGCGAAGACAAAGAGGAGTAAGACGCAAGCATTCGCTTATAAGAGAGGGGCTTCATCGGCTGAAAGGGCCCTGCGAAGAGCGTGTCTGAAGTCGCTTTGGAGCACCTGCGGTGAAAGAGGCAGTAGCCGCTGGGCGTGGGCTGCGCGTTAAGCGGCAAAGAGTGCGATTCGTTTTTTAAGCGTTTCGAATCAAGGTGGTACCGCGGTTTTCCGTCCTTTTTTGGGGCGGTTTTTTTATTTTTAAGCGGCAAAGTGTAAACTGATACACGCAGCAAACAAACGGAGGACGAAAGAATATGTGCGCGAAAGAACTGGAAAAGGTATACGACCCGAAAGAAGTGGAACAAAGGCTGTATGACGAGTGGCAGAGCAAAAACTATTTCCACGCTGTCATTGACGAAAACAAAACGCCGTTTACCATTGTGATACCGCCGCCCAATATCACCGGGCAGCTTCACATGGGCCATGCGCTGGATAACATGATACAGGACGCGATCATACGTACGAAGCGTATGCAGGGCTACTGCGCGCTGTGGCTGCCGGGCACGGATCACGCCAGCATCGCGACCGAGGTGAAAATCGTCGACAAGCTTAAAGAAGAAGGCACGTCTAAGGAAGAACTGGGACGCGAGAAGTTCTTGGAGCGCGCATGGGAATGGCGCAAGCAGTATGGCGGACGTATCGTGGAGCAGCTTAAAAAGCTGGGTTCCTCGTGTGACTGGGAACGCGAACGTTTCACGATGGACGAGGGCTGCTCGCGTGCCGTGAACGAATTCTTTGTACGCTTATACAATAAAGGCCTTATCTATAAGGGCGACCGCATCATCAACTGGTGTCCTGATTGCCGCACGGCGCTTTCCGACGCGGAGGTGGAATACGCGGAGCACGATTCGCACCTGTGGCATTTCCGTTATCCCGCCGAGGATGGCGGCGAGGGCATCGTGGTGGCGACCACGCGCCCCGAAACGATGCTGGGCGATACGGCAGTCGCTGTGAATCCCAAGGATAAGCGCTATACGCATCTTGTGGGCAAGAATCTGATACTGCCCATCATGAACCGTCCGATCCCGGTGGTGGCGGATGAGTATGTGGATATGAGCTTTGGTACGGGCGCTGTGAAGATCACGCCCGCGCACGACCCCAACGACTTTGAACTGGGCGAACGCCATGATCTGCCCGTTATCCGTGTGATGGACGACAGCGGCTATGTGAACAGCTTCGGCGGCAAATATGAGGGCGTTTACAAAGACGAAGCCCGTAAACAGATCGTTGAGGAAATGGAGAGCCTTGGACTGCTCGTAAAAATAGAAGACCATAAGCACAACGTGGGGCATTGCTACCGCTGCGACGCGACGGTGGAACCCATCGTGTCCAAACAATGGTTCGTGGCGATGAAGAGCCTCGCCGAGCCTGCAATCGAAGCTGTGAAATCGGGCGATATCAAGCTGGTTCCCAAGCGCAGCGAAAGCGTATATTTCAACTGGATGGAAAACATACGCGACTGGTGCATATCGCGACAGCTATGGTGGGGACACCGCATCCCCGCATGGACATGCGCCTCCTGCGGCACCATGATGGTGGCCACCGAAGCGCCCGATATTTGCTCGAACTGCGGCTCAGCCAACCTGCAGCAGGAAGAGGATGTGCTGGATACATGGTTCAGCAGCGGACTGTGGCCGTTCTCGACACTGGGCTGGCCGGATGAAACGCCTGAGCTTAAGTATTTCTATCCGACTAATGTGCTGGTCACAGGCTACGATATACTGTTCTTCTGGGTGGCGCGTATGATTATGTCCGGCTTCGAGTGCATGGGCGAAAAGCCGTTTGAGTATGTGAGCATACACGGCCTTGTGCGCGACGCACAGGGACGCAAAATGAGCAAATCATTGGGTAACGGCATTGATCCGCTGGAGGTTATCGACGAATACGGCGCGGATGCGCTGCGTTTCAGCCTTGCGGCAGGCGTGCGCATCGGCGGTGATTTGCGTTTCTCCACAGAAAAGGTACTGGCCGCGCGCAACTTTGCCAACAAGATATGGAACGCGGCACGGTTTGTGCTTATGAACACGGGCGATACGATAGCACCTATCGACGAAGCGCGTCTGGATATCGCGGACAAGTGGATACTCTCGCGCTTAAGTGATATGGTCGAAGATATCACATTGCTGATCGAACGGTTTGAACTGGGTATGGCGGCGCAAAAGCTGCATGACTTCCTATGGAGCGAATACTGCGACTGGTACATTGAGATGGCCAAGCCGCGCTTTAACAACCCGGACGAAGCCGACAAACAGACAGCGATATCCGTGCTCAATACGGTACTGGAAGGCACACTCAAGCTGCTGCATCCTTTCATGCCGTTCATCACGGAAGAGATCTATCAGTCTCTGCCGGGAACAACGGGCAGCATTATGGTGTCTGATTGGCCCAAAGCGGGCAAAAAATACGCCGTAGAAGAAAAAGCGATGGCTAACGTGATGGAGCTGATTCGCGGCATACGCAACATTCGCGCCGAGATGAACGTGCCTGCCAGCAAACGTGCCGCGCTTAAAATACTCGCGTCGGCGGAAACACGTGCTGATTATGAAATGTGCGCAATATACATCGAGCGTCTGGCCTATGCGTCGGGCATCGAATTCATCAGCGATAAATCGGGCGTGCCCGAAAATGCAGTCTCAGTAATCGGTGTAGGCGCGGAGGCGTTTATGCCGCTGGGTGAGCTCATCGACATCGCAAAAGAGATCGAGCGACTTTCCAAGGAAGCCGCGCGTATCGAAAATGAGATCAAACGTGCCGAAGGTAAGCTGAATAACCCCGGATTTACCAGTAAAGCGCCTGAGAGCGTGATACAGGAAGAACGCGAGAAGCTAAATACTTACCGCGACATGCTGGCTGCGGTGGTGCAGAGGAAATCTGAACTGCAGAAATGAAGTATATCCATATCGCGGGCACCAACGGCAAGGGTTCGGTAGCCGAATATATTTATCGTATATTGATGGCGGCGGGGAAACGCACAGGATGCTTTACCTCGCCGCATCTTGTCTCGCCCACCGAACGCATGCGCGTGGATGAGCGCCGCATCGGCGAGGCAGAGCTGGCCGTGCTATTGGAAAAAGTGGCAAAAAAAAAGCTCGCGGTCAACGATACATTGTTCGCAGCGTATACGGCGGCCGTACTGCTCTGGTTCGAGCGGCAGGGTGCTGATTTTGCTGTGATCGAAACAGGGATAGGCGGGCGCAATGATTCGACGAATGTGATCACGCCAAACGTTTGCGTACTCACGCCCATCGACTACGACCATATGGCCTTGCTCGGCGATACGCTGACCCAAATCGCGCATGACAAGAGCGGCATCATTAAGCCCGGTGTGCCGGTGATATCCGCTGTGCAACAGGCCGAAGCGATGACTGTGATTGACGCTGAAAGCCGCAGAATGGGCGCGTCGCTGACCGTTGCGCCGTCTGTTCGGATACGTGAAGCGTCCGCGCAAGGGCAGCGGTTCGAGATGAACGGACAAGACTACTTTATCCGTACCATCGGGCGGCATCAGCCACAGAACGCCGCGCTTGCGATTCTAGCCGCGCAGACACTGGGCATTGGTGAAAATGCGATACAAGAGGGGCTAAAAAACACGGTGCTGCGGTGCCGCACGCAGCTTGTGCCGGGAGAGCCAGATATATTGCTGGACGGCGCACACAATGCCGCTTCGGTGAGTGCGCTTTGCGATGTGCTGGGCGATTATTTTGCGGACAGGGAAAAGGTGCTGCTGTTCACCTGCATGCAGGACAAAGACTTTTCGCCTATGATAAGCGAGCTTGCGCCGTTTTTTTCGCAGGCGTTTATCACAAGCGTGAGCTTAGAGCGTGGGGCAGACCCGAATGCGCTCAGTGTGTTGTTCAACCAACATATGCAAAGCCGCGTTCAGCCAGACCCCATGAGAGCCTTTGAGGAGGCAAAAGCCGTTGCAAGGCAAAAGGGCGCGCTGCTTGTTATCTGTGGGTCATTTTATCTGGCAGGGCTTATCGAGCCGTTGACTGTCTCTTAAACCACTTGACAGTGTGATTGAATTGGAATAGCTTCCTTAGTTTGGCTGGCGGGAAGCTTACATGACCTTTTCAATGGGTGACTTTGCGAAAGCGCGGGATGCGCTCGATGATAAGCGTATTCAGTATAAATACATAACAAGATCGAATGGAATCTCGGGCTTTAGCATGGGACGTCGAGGAGCTATTACGGCAGTTTTGGTGTCGATTCCGATTATGCTTATCAGTACACGCTGTTTGTCAAAAAGCAAGACTTTGAGGAAGCGCAGTATCTGATTAACAAAGCGCTGCATTGACGGGGGAGGATGAATATGTTCGGCTGGGAAGAAGTTTATATGTGCTTTGCTATGGACGAATATATCAAGGCGCAGGAAGCGTTGGGTCAGGAAAGCATACCGTATAAAAGAAAATTATTCGCGCGCGGCGGGACGTGGATGGGGCGAGAAACCACGCGGGTGCATACCACTGTGATTATTGGTGACCACACCGACTACACCAAGCAGTACCGTTTATTTGTGAAAACGCAGGACGCCCAGAAGGCTAGGTTTCTGATCAGTAAGGCGTTACAGGATTAATCTTAAAGTGTTACTGTCCAGCGGTATGAAGAACAGACGCTGAGAATCTGGGTTTCTAAATCTATGGTTACAGCTTTTTGGCTGAGCCGGAATTATGACCTTAAATTATAAATGATGTCTTCTATTTCCCCTTTGAAATAGTTAAAGTCTCCTTTTTCAAGATGCCAGACGATTCTGACCTTCTGGGGAATTTGCAAACCATTTTTCTCTTTATAACAATCAATAATCGCTGAAAAATTTTTCTTGACGAACTTTCCGCCGCGTTCACTATAATAACGGTCATTTGTTTCAAAGCGTAATAATCTACCGGTTTCATCAAAATGAAAGATACCTGTCACATCGATGTCTCTATGAGTCAATCTGGCTTTGGCAGTCATTGAATCTATTGATTCCCATTTGATATAGTCTTGTAGACTATAGCTGGGAATAAACAGTACCTCGGTAAATAAAGTGTTAAGGATGATTGGCTTATTTCTTTGCCTTTGGCGTTGAGTACAGGGATAAGATTAAACAGTTTCCCATACATATGCCCCTGTCCACTCAGGTAAATGTCTCTCACTTGAAGGGGCATAGATAATGCTTTCATATAGGCAATTCTTACAAGCTCAATCACAGAATTAAACTGCCTGGTTTCTAACTCTATTCATTCTTTTTCGGGAGATAATTTTATAAAACTATCTTTCCATATCACATCCGCATTAAACATCTTGGTTTTACCAAACCCTGAAATATGTTTGAACAGGTTCGGGCAGATGAATTATATCACTTTCCGAGAAAACATCTGAGCATATGATATTTGAATATTTCTTTATCTCTTGCTCTCTCTCGTTTTCATATGTTTTTGCAATGTGACATTCCCCCAAACAATAAAGACAAATAAGATAATTAGTGATGCTCATTACGCTCTAATATCCAGAAGAAAACAAATGACAGAGGTATTTATTGAACCACTGACTTTATATACATGTCAAATTCTTCAATTGTCTTGATCGTGGCATCCGGATTGAGCCGCAGCAATGCTTCTCTGTCCGCCGTTTCGGCCCATGCCGCAGAGATGATAAAAATGCCTGCCTCTCTGGCCGCTTGTATGTCGCTTTGCAAATCTCCCACATAGATAACTTCGTCCGGAGCCAGATTGAATTGCTTCAGCAGTTTTTTTATATCTTCGGTTTTTTTAAGCCCGGCTGGGGTGCCTGTTTCCACCGCGGCAAAATAAGATTCAATATTGAATATCGGCAAAGTGATATCGGCGCTTCTGCGTCCTTTGCCCGTGATCAGAGCCATGATGATTCCTTTGGTTTTCAGGAATTCAAGTATGTCTATCATGCCGTCAAAAGGTTTGGGGCATAAGTCGTGAAGCTGCTTGTAATACTTAAGATAACGCTCAATGCCCTCATCAAAATGCTCTGGGATCAGCGCGCTGATGGTGCCTTCTTCGGACGGGCCGAATGTGTCCATGATCTCCTTGTTGGTAAACGTGCGTCCGGCCAGCGGTTCAATCGCTCTTTTGAACGCCTCCACGCATAAAGGGAGCGTATCGCCGATTGTGCCGTCTAAATCAAAAAACACCGCTTTGATCATTGTGTATTATATCCCCCAAAAAATCATATCATTAAGGCCTTAAAGACCCAACGTCTCAAAAGGTATCATGAGGGGCGCGGCAGTGTCAATACATAAACGGCCTTAGGGATACTATTTCCTGCTCAAGTGCAACCCGATGGCGGGAATCAGCAGGAGTGCGGGGGAGGTTGCAAATATATCAACAATATCCCAAGCAGAATCAGAAAACCGTAAGAACAACATTGTCAAATAGAATAATAAAAGCAGAATACTTGCAATACGAATAGTTATTTTTACAATAGCGCTATAAAGACGAATATCCCAGATAAGAGAAGCCCCATTTATAACAAAAAAGCCGATGCAAAAATAGAGCACAGGACGAGCAACATACATATACGTCAATATTGGAAGAAGATTATAATATCGATTCGATAAAAATACAAAATACGGTTTAAATATCACCATAAGGACTATCATAATGAGCGTCAGCGAGCCGAATACGATAAAGCCCTTCCAGTACTTTTTCCGGTGCGGTGCAACGGTATTCTTTTTATTCTTATCACCGTATATGACCGTCAGAATATCCACGCTGAAGAACACGGCGATCTTTTCAAGCGTCTGTAGATCGGGCCGCGCGTTTCCTGCTTCCCACAGGGAAACAGTTTGCGGTGTAACATCAAGGCTTTGGGCCAGAGCTTCCTTAGAAATGTGGTTTTGTCTGCGCAGATAGACTATATTCTCTCCAACATCATTCACTATTGTTACCGCCTTCTAAACAAAATATTATATGGAAATAATATATTAACATATATATCTAGCTGTTGTCACGTAAGTATTTGTTGCGGGTGTTAAGTATGGAGGTTTTGCATGTCTTTTTTATTCGTGCCCGTTGACATAACATAGACCATAATGTTAAAATAGCACATAGTAAATGTCACTTTTTATCACAAGTCAATGATTAACGAGCATAATGTGTGTAAATTTAATATAAACGGAGGTTTTAAATGGCTGTTGGCGTGATCATGCCCCGACAAGGGCAGTCTGTGGAGAGCTGTATCATCGAATGTCGCGTGAAAGAGGGCGATACTGTCGGTGTTGGCGATATACTCTTTGCTTACGAAACGGATAAGGCTTCTTTCGAAGAAGAAAGCCCAATAGCGGGCACGGTATTAAAGCTGCTCGTACAGGACGGCGACGATGTGCCATGCCTGGATACGGTATTGGTGATCGGCGAGCCCGGCGAAGACATTTCATCGTTTGTATCGGGCAGCGGCGTACAAGAGCAAGCGCCCGATGCCGCCGGTGAAAATGTAATCTCTAAGCCGCAGGACGTCCCCGTGGCCGCTACGGCGTCGGAAGCGGATATTACGAAAATTTCTCCCAGAGCCCAAGGTATCGCGCAGAGACAGGGACTGGATTTAACGAAAGCCGTGCCCACAGGCCCCAATGGGCGTATCATCGAACGCGACGTTGCGGTGCTGGCCGAAAAAGGCTATAAGGTGACCGGTGCGGCGGGCATAGCCTATGAAGGCGGGCGCGAAGGCAGCGGCCTTGGCGGAGCTGTGACGACGGCGGATTTAAATGCGGCGGAAAAGGCTGCTCCGGCTGAGGCAGTAGCAGCAACCAAAGCGGCTTATACGGATGTGAAGCTATCCGGTGTGCGCAAAGCCATTGCAAAGTCCATGCATGCCTCGCTGTCCGAAATGGCGCAGCTTACACATCATTCCAGCTTCGATGCCACGGTAGTACTCGCATATCGCGAACGCGTCAAAGCGAACATGGATAAGCTCGGTCTGCCCAACATCACGCTCAACGACATCATATTATTCGCGGTGTCCAGAACGCTCAAAGAGCATGCCGATCTCAACGCGCATTTCCTGGGCGACTCCATGCGCCTATTTGGCAGCGTGAACTTAGGCATGGCGGTGGACACCGACAGAGGGCTGCTTGTCCCCACGGTTTTCGGCGCAGATAAGCTCTCGCTTACGCAAATCGCTCAAAAAACAAAGGAGCTGGCATCATCGGCGCAGTCCGGCAAGATCTCGCCCGATCTGCTCACCGGCGGTACTTTTACCGTCTCCAACCTCGGCGCACTCGGTATCGAAATGTTCACGCCTGTTATCAACCCGCCGCAGACGGCGATACTCGGCGTTTGCAGTATCACTTACCGCCAGAAGAAGGTGGGCAGTGAATTTGTGACGTATCCCGCAATGGGGCTGTCGCTCACGTATGATCACCGCGCTGTAGACGGTGCACCCGCGTCGCGGTTCTTAAAGGATCTCTGCACAGCGCTGGAAGCTTTCGACATATTGCTGGCGTTATAAGGAGGCGGCATAATGATCTATGATCTGATTGTGATCGGCGGCGGTCCGGCGGGCTACTTAGGGGCGGAGCGCGCAGGCCATGCGGGGCTCAAAACGCTGCTGTTTGAAAAACGCAGTGTGGGCGGTATTTGTCTCAACGAAGGCTGCATACCCACAAAAACGCTGCTGTACTCGGCAAAGATAAAAGACAGCGCGGCGCACGGCGACGTGTACGGCGTTAATGTTCAAGGGGCGGAGTTAAACCACTCGGCAGTCATTGCACGTAAGAACAAAGTCGTGAAAACTCTCGTTAGCGGTGTGGAAGCCACGCTCAAGGGCGCGGGTGTCACGGTGATTAAGGCACAAGCTAAGGTGATAGGCAAAAACTCCGACGGTTATACCGTGACGGACGGCAAAGAGGTTTACACCGCAAAGCGGCTCTTAATCGCGGCGGGTTCCGAAGCGGCTGTACCGCCGATACCCGGCCTTGCGGATGGTATAGGGAACGGCTTTGTGCTGACCAGCCGTGAAATGCTGGATATCACGCAAGTGCCAAAAAAACTTGTTGTGATTGGCGGCGGTGTGATCGGGCTGGAAATGGCAAGCTATTTCTGCTCGGCGGGCGCAGAGGTGACCGTGGTGGAAATGCTGAATACCATCGGCGGCCCCATTGATGCCGATATCGCGGAGCTGCTTAAGAAGAATTTGTCCAAGAAGGGTATCACCTTCCATATGGGATGCAAGGTGACGGCCATCACGGATAAGGTGGAATATCTGGACGCGCAGGGCAAGCCTGCCGCTTTGGCGGCCGATAAGGTGCTGCTGAGCATAGGGCGGTGTCCTATGGTGGAGGGCCTCGGATTGGAGACCATCGGCGTGCTGACCGAACGCGGCGCGGTGGTGACCGACAGCCATTTGCAGACCAATATACCCGGCGTTTATGCGGCGGGCGACGTGAACGGAAAATCGCTGCTGGCGCATACGGCATACCGTGAGGCTGAGGTGGCGGTGAACCACATGACGGGCAAAAAGGATGTTATGCGCTATGATGCCATTCCGGCTGTGATCTACACGACACCCGAGGTGGCGGGCGTGGGATTAACGGCTCAGGCAGCCCAAGAAAAAGGCATTGATGTTACCGTCAAGAGTATTACGATGAATTATTCCGGGCGCTACCTTGCGGAAAACGACAAGGGAGACGGCATTATCAAGCTCGTGGTAGATAACAAGTGGCGCAAGCTCGCGGGGGTTCACATGATCTCACCTTACGCATCGGAGATCATATACGGCGCAGGGCTGATGGTAGAAAAGGAAATGACGATCGATGAAATCAAGCAGCTGGTGTTCCCGCATCCGACGGTGTGCGAGGCGCTTCGGGAAGCCATTTTTCAGCTGTAGAATAATTTATAAGGGAGCATGAGACATGACAAAATGTTTAATGGTCGAGCCGGGCAAGGTAAGACAGCCGGGATATATCTCCTTTGACGATATCCCGATGAATCAATATCAGAAAACGGTAGCGGACGAAAAAAAGAACTTTAGCAAGGATGAGTTCTTAAGAATGTACCGTGATATGCTCATCATTCGCGAGTTTGAAACAATGCTCAATCTCATCAAGACGGCAGGAGAATATGAGGGCGTGGCGTATAACCATCCGGGCCCCGCGCATTTGGGTATCGGTCAGGAAGCGGCTTATGTGGGGCAGGCCTTTGGTCTTTCCATCAACGACTATACGTTCGGTTCGCACAGAAGCCACGGCGAGATACTCGCCAAGGGTCTTAGCGCCATCACACAGCTTAGAGACGATGAACTCATGGGCATCATGAAGAACTTCTTCGGCGGTGAGACGTTCGCAGTTGTGGAGAAAACGACCAAAGCCACCAATGTGAAGGATATCGCGATCGAGTTTCTGCTTTACGGCACGCTGGCCGAGATCTGGGCGAGAAAAACGGGTTTCAACCGCGGTCTCGGCGGTTCCATGCACGCGTTCTTTATTCCGTTTGGCATATTCCCGAACAACGCCATCGTGGGCGGCAGCGCGGATATCGCGACGGGCGCGGCATTATATAAGCGCGTGAACAAAAAAGACGGTATTGTTATCTGCAATATCGGCGATGGCAGTATCGGCTGCGGCCCTGTTTACGAAGCCATGAACTTTGCGGCGATGGATCAGCTTAACACATTATGGGACGACGAACACAAAGGCGGACTGCCCATCATATTCAACATATTCAACAACTTCTACGGCATGGGCGGCCAGACTTGCGGCGAGACCATGGCATACAGCCAGGTGGCGCGTCTGGGCGCGGGCGTTTCGCCCAGCCAGATGTACGCCGAACGCGTGGACGGATACAATCCGCTTGCCGTGATCGACGCGTATAAGCGCAAGCGTGAGATCATAGAGAATCGCAAAGGCCCCGTACTGCTCGACGTATTAACCTACCGTACTTCGGGCCACAGCCCGTCGGATGCGTCGGCCTACCGCGCCAAGGAAGAGGTCGAAATGTGGCAGGAAGCCGATTCCATCGTGGCGTTTGGCAAGCAGCTGACCGATGCCAATGTGGCCAAAGCGTCTGAGCTTGAAGAGATCGAGAAACAGGTGAAGGAATGGATACTCAGCACGGTGAAACTTGCCAAGGATGACACGCTTTCTCCGCGCATGGATCTGCTGAAAACGCCGGATGCCATTGCCGACCTTATGTTCTCCAACGGACATGTGAAGAGCATGGACGAGACAAGAAAGCCGGACGCGCTTCAAGTTAAAGAAGAAAACGCACATGTGCAGCAGCTTACGAAAAAAGTGCGCTTCGCTTATGATGAAAGCGGCAAGCCGGTGTCTAAAAACAAGCTTTATCAGCTGCGTGACGGCATATTTGAAGCCATTATCGACAAATATTATGAAGACCCCACATTGACCGCTTACGGTGAGGACGTGCGTGAATGGGGCGGCGCGTTTGCGGTATACCGCGGCCTTAGCGACTGCATGCCGTACCATCGTCTGTTCAATTCGCCGATTTCCGAAGGCGCGATCGTGGGCAGCGCTGTGGGCTATGCCATGGCGGGCGGCCGCGTGATCGCGGAACTCATGTACGCGGACTTTTTGGGCCGCGCGGGCGATCAGGTGTTTAACCAGCTGAGCAAATGGCAGTCGATGAGCGCGGGCATACTCAAAATGCCGTGCGTGCTGCGTATGTCGGTGGGCAGCAAATACGGCGCGCAGCATTCGCAGGACTGGTCGGCGCTGTGCACGCATATTCCCGGCCTCAAGGTCGTGTTCCCGGCCACGCCTTACGACGCCAAGGGTATCATGACGGCAGCGCTTAACGGCACAGACCCGGTGGTGTTCCTGGAGAGCCAGCGTATCTACGATATCGGAGAGCAGTTCCATGAGGGCGGCGTTCCCGAAGGCGCGTATGAGATCGAAATCGGAGAACCGGATGTGAAGGTGAAGGGCAGCGACTTAACCATATTGTCCGTCGGCGCGACGCTGTATCGCGTAATGGAAGCCGTGAAGCTGTTTGCAGAGAAGGGCATCAGCGTGGAAGTGATCGACGCACGCAGCCTCGTGCCGTTCAATTATGAGAAAGTTATCGAATCCGTCAAGAAAACGGGCCGTATCATCGTCACGGGCGACGCCTGCGAGAGAGGCTCTCACCTTAACGATTTTGCGCGCAACATCACCGAGCTTGCGTTTGATTATCTGGATGCGCCGCCGGTGGTCGTGGGGGCGAAGAACTGGATTACGCCCGCGCACGAGCTGGAAGATCATTTCTTCCCGCAGCCGCATTGGTATGTGGACGCGTTCCATGAACGTATTGCGCCCATTCCCGGCTATACGCCCAAGCACAACTTTACGGAGCTGGAGCAGCTCCGCAGTAACAAGCGCGGTGTATAAAAATAATCAACAGCAACTCTTACACATATCCTATGAGAACGGCGGGGCTATAATGGCTTCGCCGTTTCTATGTTATAGGCTTAGACATGGCGGTCATAAAACATTTTTGCGCAAAAAAGGGCTTCCGATAAGCACAGCTGCCATTAGAAGGCCCTTAAATACGTATTTTATTTCCTAATTTATTGCTAAATGCTCAGCTTAATTGAATTATGATAAGGTAAGGTCGTCTGTTCATTGCGTTTCTTCTAGCGCTTGCGTGATCAATGCCGACGCGATTTGGAGCGCCTTGATTCTGCGTATAATCAGCGTGTGCGAAGAAGTTCCTTGTTTAAGCTTGGGTTGTACTTTTTCGCACTTGCTGATCGTGGAAGAGATAGCCCGCAGCGCCTCTTCCAATTCTTCTTTTGTAAAATCAGCCATAAATGATTAGCTCCTGTCCATATTTAGCCGAATGGAAGTCTTAGTCCACAGATTTTAAGTTATCCGTCATGCTGATGTGTTTAAGCTTGCTGAACATCACAATATCAACGACGACCGAGAAGCCGAACGTCAGCAGCATGCTGAATACAAAGCTGGAAAAGGCGATGCTGCGGCCGAACATCACGTTATCGATCTCAATCGTTTGTATGACAAACGCGTGCATCAAAACGCCAAAGCCCAGCCCCAGCGCACAGCCTAAGATCGTGAGCAGGCTCGTTTCGCGGTATATGTAAGCGGATGTCTCCCTGTCGTAAAAGCCCAGCACCTTAATGGTCGCGATTTCGCGTCGCCGTTCTGTGACGTTGATATTTGTGAGATTGTACAGCACGACGAAAGCGAGCGCGCCCGCGCTGACGATGAGCACCAGCACGATATAATTCAGTGTTTTGATCATATCGTTGAACTTTTCGCGCAGATCGTCCGAGTAGGTCACGGTGTTCACGTCGCCGGTATCAAGCAGCGCGTCGGAAATACCGCGCTGGGCCTCACTGTCGGTGCTCAGACATTTTGCCACGATTGTATTGTACGCCGGTTGTTCGTCCATCTTCTCACGGTAAAGCGCGGGGTCGATATACATATAGTGAAACAAATAGTTTTCCGTTACGCCCGTGACCGCAAAGCTGACAAGCTTGCCGTCGGTGTTTTTGATGGAGACCTGATCTCCCTCCGTCACACCCAGCGTTTTTGCGAGCTTCTCTGTCAGCACGACAGAGCCGCGGCCAAAGGGGATAGCCTCTTTAGACGCGCGCTCATGAAGCGAGAGAAAATCACCGAGACGCGCGGCTTCTTCGGGGATATAGATATAGCCGGACAGCGACTCCCCACCGTCCTGCGTGAAAATATCGGCGGTGTGAAGATTCGTATAAAGCCAGTCCGAGAAGTTTTCCTCGAGTATGTCCTGCGCACCGCCTGATATTCCGTCGTCCGAAATGCCGATCAGTGTATCGTAGTGGCAGATATCGTCGTACTGATAGTCGAGTATGCTGGATATGGAGTTTTTGATGCCGAAGCCGGTAAGCAGTAGAGCCGAGCAGCCCGCGATGCCGACGATGGTCATGATAAGGCGTTTCTTATAGCGGAAAAGGTTACGGAAGGTCACCTTCCACGTAAAACTCAGCCTTTTCCAGATAAAAGGCACGTATTCCAGCCAGATACGCTTGCCCGATTTGGGGGCACGGGGCAGCATCAGCGCCGCGGGCTGTGAGGCAAGCGTCGAGCGGCATACCGAGGCTGTTGCCGCAAGTGTACACAACGTGGCGGCAGCGCAACCGAGCACCGCGTATTTGATGTTAAATTCATTGATAAGATCGGGCAAAGTGTACATCAAACGATAAGCGTTCCAGCAGACCTCCGGCAATACGCGAAAACCGATAATCACGCCGCATATGCCGCCGAAAATGCTGGCGAGCAGCGCGTAGATCAGATACTTTGAAGCGATTTTCAGGTCGCTGTAACCCAATGCCTTGTATGTGCCGATAATCAGCCGTTCTTCATCCACCATACGCGTCATGGTTGTCAGCGCGACGAGTGCGGCGACGAGAAAGAACAAAACGGGGAATACGGAGGAGAGGGAGTCCATACGGCCCGTATCCGCGTCGAAGCTCGCATAACCCTCGTTATCGTCCCTGCCAAGTACATACCATTCGGGCGGCTCTAAAGAATCCAGCTTTTCGCAGCCGTCGTCGATCTCTGAACGCGCATCGGCCAGCTCTGTCTCTGCATCGGTTTTGGACTGCTCGTAATCTGCTATGCCGTCGGCCAACTGCTGCTTGGCATCGCGCAGCGCGTCAACGCCATCGTTATACTGCCTGCGTGCTTTTTTAAGCTGCGCATTGCCGTCTTCGATCTGCGCCTTGGCATCGTCTAACTGCGCCAAGCCTGCATCCAGCGCCGTTTTGGACAGGGCCAGCTGCTGTGCCTTTTGTTCGAGCTCCAGCTTGGATGCGGCCAATTGCTGAGCGAAAGCGTCGAGCTGCGTTTTTTGCAGGACCAGCTGTGCCTGTGTGTTCTGAAGCTGTGATCGCTGTGCTGCGATTTCGCCGAGCTTAACCGGGTCGCCTCCGGCGGCAGCCTCGGCATCATCCAATGCGGCGAGCGCGGCGGCCACATCGTCGCTGGCTCTTTGCCATTGCTGCTGCTGTGCTGTGAGCTCTGCGGCGTTGGTGTTATATATATCCCAGCCGCTTTGCAGCGCTGCGGCGCCGTCGTTATACTGCTGCTGGGCGGAATTAAGCTGCGTTTCCTGAAGCGCGAGCTGCGCTTCGGCGTCCTTGAGCTTGCGTGTGTTTCGGTCGAGCTGCGTTTTGGCGTCAGCCAGCTTTTGTTCATTCTCTTTGATCTCGGCCTGCGCATCGTCAAGCTGTTGTTTCGCGTCTGAGAGCTTCTCATCGGCCTCGCTTTTCGCGTCATTGTATTCCGCTTCGGCTTCCGCCAGCTTTTCCTTTGCTTCGCTGACAACCTCGTCATAGCGAATCTGCTCGCGTTCTCCGGCGAGCGTTTTGAGACTATCGATCACGCTTTCGACGGTGTCATTGTACCGGATGGAGAAGGCGGGCAGTGCTTCTGCGCCCTCCACAGTGGCGAAAACGGCGGTATATACCTCCTGCGTAAAGTCGCTGTCGGGTACGTAGATATAATAGCTGATCGTGCCGTTCCCGATGGTGGTATTGCCTAGCGTAAAGGAAATATAGTAAGGGGAATTCACAAAGCCGACGATTGTATACGTCGTATACCCGATGCTGTCGCCCAATGTGCCGTCGCTGTCTTCCAGCGTGATTCGGCTGCCCAGTTCCAGCGAGTCTGTCTGCATATTGCTCGTACCGATCACGCATTCACCCGGCCGCTCGGGCATGCGGCCGGAAGTCAGCACAAGCCGGTTTAAGTAACTGTCATTTGTATCGCTGACATCATCCGGCAGACCGAATACGCGCAAGACCTTCTTCTCATCGTTGATTTTAGAAATCACATCGATGCGGTGACTTGTCATCACGTCCTGAATGCCGTCAGTTTTCGAGATGGCCGCAATATCGTCTTCGGTGAAGCCGAGCGTCGAAATCAGCTCAACGTCCATGAAACGGGTTTGGTCAAAATAGGTGTCTCCCGTGATCCGCATATCAGTGCCTGTGGCGCGCAGCCCCGCAAAAAAACCCGCGCCCAGCGCGACGATGGCAAATATGGCCCAGAAACGGCTCCAGGAATGTGTGATGGATCGGAATATATCCTTTATAAACGTCCGGTTTCTCATAGCATCGTTACCATTCGATCGTATTGGCGGAAACCGGATTCGGATTCAGCGTCACTGAGGCCGCTTTGCCGCCGCTTATGCGTATCACGCGGTCTGCCATGGCGGTGAGCGCCGAGTTGTGTGTGATGATGATGACGGTACGGCCCGTGTTGCGGCATGTGTCCTGCAAAAGCTGCAGTATCGTTTTGCCTGTATTGTAATCCAGCGCGCCCGTGGGCTCGTCGCAGAGCAGCAGCTTGGGGTTTTTGGCAAGCGCGCGGGCAACGGCCACACGCTGCTGCTCGCCGCCCGAAAGCTGCGACGGAAAATTGTTCATTCTGTCGCCCAGACCCACCTCGCGGAGCACCGTCGTGGGGTCCAGCGGTTCTTTGCATATCTCGGATGCAAGCTCGACGTTTTCAAGCGCTGTCAGATTTTGAACGAGGTTGTAGAACTGGAACACAAAGCCGATATCATACCGACGGTACTCGATAAGGCGACGGTTTTTATAAGCGCTGACCGCTTCTCCGTCCAGAAGGATTTCCCCATCCGTGCAGCGGTCCATGCCACCCAGCATATTGAGCACGGTGGTTTTGCCCGCGCCGCTCGGCCCGACGATGATGACCAGCTCGCCTTTTTCGATTTCAAAGCTCATCCCGTCCACGGCGGGTATGGTGACTTCGCCCATTTTATAAAGCTTAGATACGTTTTTGAATTCCACAAAAGCCAATGTCGTATCCTCCGGGATTAAAATATACAACCCCCGCTTATGACGGGGGAGCGTGATCTATTGTTTAGAACATATTATATCAATGAAAAACGTGTTTGAACACCTTGCTTAAGCCTACATTATATAATTTTAACAGAATATTTACAGCAGATATGTAGTCACTCAAACAAGCTTTTTAGCGATGAATAAAGATATATTCAGATATGACAAACTTAAAAATAGAATACATGTTCGCCAGAAATTATGTTTGCTTTTTGCCTTTTATATGCTATAATACGCAATGAAATGGCAGGAAGATAAAGGCCGTGCCACAATGCGGGTACGGCCTTTTGTATAAAGAATTCGGAGGATTTCCATGAAAAAGAATGCGCTTGTGGCTCAGTCTGGCGGGCCTTCGCCGGTGATCAACGCGTCGCTGCTGGGCGTTATTGATGCGTGCCGGCAGTACCCGGACGCAATCGGGCATATTTATGCGGCGTGGCACGGCATCGAGGGCGTTTTAAATGAAGAACTCATTGATATGAACGCGCAGGATGACAAGGAATTAAGGCTGTTGAAAAACACGCCTTGCGCGGGCGGTATCGGTACCTGCCGGTATAAGCTAAAAGCCTCTCAACAGGAGGATTTCCAGCGTATTATCGACGTGCTGCGGGCGCATGATATTGGATACTTCTTTTATATCGGCGGCAACGACTCCATGGACACGGCCGCGCGCGTTTCCAAACTGGCATACGAAGAAGGGCTGGAACTGACCGTTGTGGGGGTGCCAAAAACGATCGACAACGATGTGGGTGACGAAGCGTTTACGATTATCGACCACACGCCCGGCTACGGAAGCGCGGCGCGATACTGGGCGATGAATCTGCAGAACATCGAAGAGGAAAACCGCGGCATGAATGTGTCCGAATGCGTGAGCGTGCATCAGGCGATGGGCAGATCGTCCGGATGGATCACGGCGGCGGCACGTCTGGGAGACCCTGAACGCAAAATGCCGCTTCAGCTTTATTTCGCGGAAGCCAAAAAGACGATCGAAGAGCTGGCGGACAATGTGAACGAGCAGCTAAAGCGCGACGGGCGCTGTATCGTGATCGTCAACGAAGGATACGACGCAGGCGAGCTGGGTGCGCGGCACGACGGCTTCGGGCATGTGGAATATGGCGCAAGCGAAAGCACTGCCGTACAGCAGGTCACGAATTATTTAAATCGCCATGGCTTGAAAGCGCGCGGGCAGGCCACTTGTCAGCAGGTGGGCGTGATGCAGCGCGACGCCTCTATATACGCATCTAAGGTGGATATCGAGGAAGCGTATCAGGTGGGCGCAAAGGCCGTGGATATCGCGATGAAGGACGGTACGGGCTATATGGCCACAATGCTGCGCCGCCCGGGGAATGGGTATGAGATTTATTACGACAAGGTACGGCTGGAAACGGTGGCTAATTCTGTGCGCTATCTGCCGCCAAGCTGGCTTGATAAAAGCGGCATCGATGTGACGGACGATTTTATACATTATGCCCGTCCTCTGATCGGCGATGGCTGGCCGGATGTGCCGATGGAAAACGGTTTGCAGCGCTTCGCGCGTTTGAATATTACATTTATAGATAAAAAACTGGCCCACTATGTGCCGCACGGTTTAAGATGAGGAGATAAACATGCCTGTTAAGCATATCGTCTGTTTTAAATTCAAGGAAAAAGCGCAGCCGCATGAGATACAAAAGCATATGGATATGTTTGCGGCGCTGTCTAAAATACCAGGTATTCTCGCGCATTCAGCGGGCAAAACGTTCGGCGTGGCTTATGAAACCACGGCTGATTACGACAGTGTGCACTGCCTCACGTGCGAATCCGAGCAGGCGCTCGAAAGTTATTTTCACCACGAAGAGCATCAGACGTTTATCGCTCAGAACAGGCATATTTGGGAGAACGTCTTCGTCATCAATGCGCAGGAAGAGTAACAGCAACACCATCCTCAACGGTGTTGCTTGATGAAAGGGTCTTATAAGACATGGATTTTAAACTGCATTCAAAATACAAACCCGCAGGCAGCCAGCCCGAGGCGATCGACGCGCTCGTGGCGGGCATAGAGGCAGGAAAAAATGCGCAGGTACTGCTGGGTGTTACGGGCAGCGGCAAGACGTTTACCGTCGCCAACGTGATCGAGCGGCTGAACCGCCCGGCTCTTATATTGGCACATAACAAAACGCTGGCGGCGCAGCTTTGCAGTGAATTTCGAGAGTTCTTTCCCGAAAACGCCGTGGAGTTTTTTGTTTCCTATTACGACTACTATCAGCCCGAAGCGTATGTGCCGGGCAAAGACCTTTATATAGAAAAGGATTCAAGCGTCAACGACGAGATCGACCGTTTGCGCCACAGCGCCACATCCGCGCTGCAGGAAAGGCGCGATGTGATCGTCGTGGCGTCTGTGTCATGCATCTATTCCATGGGTGACCCGGAGGAATATTACGGTATGAGCATTTCGCTGCGCCCGGGCATGCACGTTAAGCGTGACGATTTTCTCGCGAAGCTGGTGGATATCAACTACGTGCGCGGCGATATCGACTTTACGCGCGGACATTTCCGTGTTCGCGGTGATACGGTAGAGGTGTTTCCCGCGAGCACGATGGAACGCGCAGTTCGTGTGGAGTTCTTCGGTGACGAGGTCGAGCGTATACTCGAAATCGAAGTGGTAACGGGGCGCGCTGTGGCCACGCGCGAGCATATCGCCATATTCCCCGCGACGCATTACGCCATCGAGCGTGAGACGATGTTGGCTAAGCTGGATGAAATACGAGACGATATGATGGCGCAGGTGGAAGTGTTTAAATCACAGGGAAAGCTGCTGGAGGCCGAAAGGCTCAAGCAGCGCACCGTGTATGATATGGAAATGCTGCGTGAGCTGGGATACTGCACGGGTATAGAGAACTATTCGCGTTACTTTGACGGACGCAAGCCGGGAGACCCGCCGTTCACATTGCTTGACTATTTCCCCAAAGACCATCTTATGTTTGTGGACGAATCACATGTGATGCTGCCGCAGGTGCGCGCGATGTACAAAGGCGATTTTTCGCGCAAAGACATGCTGGTGCAGTACGGTTTTCGTCTGCCTTCGGCTTATGATAACCGGCCGCTGACGTTTGAAGAGTTTTGCGAGCGGCAGGGGCAAACGGTTTATGTGAGCGCGACGCCCGCCGAATACGAGCGCAAGCTTGCGGGCAGTGTGGTGGAACAGATCGTGCGGCCTACAGGACTCATCGATCCAGAAATCACCGTTGTTCCGGCGGACGGGCAGGTGGAGCATCTGCTGGGCGAAATACGCGCCGTGGTCAAGAAGGGTTTTCGCGTTTTGGTCACCACACTGACCAAAAAGATGGCTGAGCGCCTCACCGATTATTACACCGAACTGGGCTTGCGTGTGAAATACATGCATTCGGACGTGGACACACTGGAACGCATGGAGATCATACGCGGTTTGCGCATGGGTGAGTTTGATGTCCTCGTGGGTATCAATCTGCTGCGCGAGGGTCTGGATTTGCCCGAAGTCGCGCTTGTTGCGGTGCTGGATGCCGACAAGGAAGGTTTTCTGCGCAATGAGACATCGCTGATACAGACGATCGGGCGTGCGGCACGAAACGTGGAAGGCCGCGTGCTCATGTACGCGGACAAAATGACGGGTTCGATGCAGCGCGCTATCGACGAAACACAGCGCCGCCGCGCTATGCAGATGGCCTATAATGAAGAGCACGGCATCACGCCGCAGACCATCATCAAAGAGACATACGGAACGCTGGAAATCACCAAGCCTGTGAAGGACAACGAGCATCTATCTCATACCGAAGCGGTCAAGAAGGCAGCTATTATAGAAAAACAAATGCGCCAGGCGGCGATCGAGCTTGAGTTCGAAACCGCGGCCAAGCTGCGTGATGAGTTGTTCCGGCTCAAAGAAATCATCAGAAAAGGATAGTTTATAAAAAGGTTACAAAATGGATTATATTACAATCAAGGGTGCGAGAGAGCACAATCTCAAAAATATTGATATCAAGATACCGCGCGACAAACTTGTCGTGATCACGGGGCTTTCAGGCAGCGGCAAATCGTCGCTGGCCTTTGATACGATCTATGCGGAGGGGCAGCGGCGCTATGTGGAATCGCTGTCGGCTTATGCGAGGCTGTTTTTAGGGCAGATGGACAAGCCGGATGTGGATTCCATCGACGGACTGTCGCCTGCCATCTCTATCGACCAGAAGACGACGAGCCGCAATCCGCGCTCCACGGTGGGCACCGTGACGGAGATACATGATTATCTGCGTTTGCTTTTTGCGCGCGCGGGTGAGGTGCACTGTACGAAATGCGGTAAAAAGATCGATCGCCAGACGGTGGATCAGATCGTAGACGATATATTATCGCGGCCCGAGGGCACGAAGCTTATGATACTCGCGCCGGTGATCAGCGGCCGTAAGGGTCAGCATACCAAAGTGCTCGAAGACCTAAGCCGCAGCGGTTATACGCGTGTTGTGGTGGACGGCAACACTTACACGCTGGACGAGGAAATCGTACTTGAGAAGAACATCAAGCATAATATCGATGTGGTGATAGACCGTATCGTGATAAGCCCGGACGCAAGCGCGCGGCTGCATGACTCCGTGGAAACAGGGCTTGCGCGCGGTGAAGGCGTTATCAAGATCGTTGATTTGACCGACAACACGGAAAAACGCTATTCGCAGAATTATGCCTGCATCGACTGCGGTATCAGCATCGAGGAAATCTCTCCGCGCATGTTTTCATTCAACGCCCCCTATGGCGCGTGCCCGCATTGTCATGGCTTGGGGACGATTATGAAGGTGGACGAAGATCTTGTTGTACCCGATAAAAGCTTATCTCTTGCGCAAGGCGCGATACGCGTATCGGGCTGGAACTCCGGTTCAGATGACAGCTGGGGCACACAGTACTTCAAGGGCATGGCCCGCCACTTTGGGTTCGACATGGATGCGCCGTTCGAAAGTTTAGACCGAAGCGTACAGAAAAAAATATTGTATGGTACGGACAACGAGCGCTTTGAGGTAGACTATACATCGGAATACGGCAAAGGGACTTTTCTAAATCGTTTTGAGGGCATCATCCCAAATATCGAGCGGCGGTATATGCAGACGGAATCCGACGCGATGAAGGCTGAATACGAAAAATATATGACGACGCTGCTGTGTCCCGAATGCAACGGTACACGCTACAAGCCGGAACCACTGGCTGTCAGAATAGGCGGCAGGAACATCGCCGAGCTATCTGATATGCCCATTGACGAAATACAGCATTTCTTTGATACCCTGTCGCTCACAGAGAAACAGCTTATGATAGCTGAAAGAGTGTTAAAGGAGCTGCGTGCGCGGCTTAACTTCCTGCTGAATGTCGGGCTGTCTTATCTCACGCTGTCGCGCGGGGCGGGCACGCTTTCCGGCGGTGAGGCGCAGCGTATCCGGCTGGCTACACAGATCGGATCGGGCTTAAGTGGCGTACTGTATATACTCGACGAGCCGAGCATCGGGCTGCACCAGCGAGACAATGACAAGCTGCTAAGCACACTCAAAGAGCTGCAGGCGCTGGGCAATACGCTGATCGTGGTGGAACACGACGAAGATACGATGCGCAGTGCGGACTATGTGATCGATATGGGGCCGGGCGCGGGCGTACACGGGGGACAGGTGGTGTCGGCAGGCACACCCGAGCAGATATGCGCCGATCCCAATTCCATCACGGGGCAGTATCTTTCCGGCGCGAAGAAGATCGACATTCCCATCGAGAGACGCACGCCGACCGGCTATTTTACTGTCGTGGGCGCGGCAGAAAACAACTTAAAGAACATCGATATCCAATTCCCTATGGGTGTCATCACGGCAGTCACGGGCGTATCCGGGAGCGGCAAATCGACGCTTGTTAATGAGATACTCTATAAAGCACTTGCCAAACGGATTTATAAGGCCAAGGATAAACCGGGCCGACATGAACGCATTGACGGCATTGATCAGATCGATAAGGTCATCAATATCGATCAGAGTCCCATCGGGCGTACACCGCGCTCCAATCCGGCGACGTATACGGGCGTGTTCACACAAATCAGAGACCTGTTTGCGTCCACAAAGGATGCCAAGATTCGCGGCTTTGGCAAAGGGCGGTTTTCGTTTAACGTGAAAGGCGGGCGTTGTGAAGCGTGCAGCGGCGACGGTATTATCAAGATCGAGATGCATTTTCTTCCTGACGTTTACGTGCCTTGCGAGGTATGCAAGGGCGCGCGCTACAATCGTGAAACGCTTGAGGTGCGTTATAAAGGCAAGAATATACAGGAAGTGCTGGATATGACGGTGGAGGAGGCGCTCAGCTTTTTTGGCAGCATACCGTCTATCAGTAATGTGCTTTCGGTTATCAGCGAGGTTGGCCTCGGATATATCCGTTTGGGGCAGCCGTCTACAACGCTGTCGGGCGGCGAGGCACAGCGTGTTAAGCTGGCGACGTATCTTTCCAAGAGACAGACAGGCAATACGCTGTTCATTCTGGACGAGCCGACGACTGGCTTGCATACCGACGATGTCAAAAAACTCATTGTGATGTTGGCACGGCTTGCGGACAAGGGCAATACCGTGATCGTCATTGAGCATAATCTGGATGTCATTAAATGTGCGGATTACTGTATCGATCTGGGGCCAGACGGCGGGGATGGCGGCGGCCGAGTGGTCGCAACCGGTACGCCAGAGCAGATCGCCAGTATAACTGACAGCGCGACAGGTATTTATCTTGGGAAAATAATGAAGAAATAATTTATCTGTTACAATACAAGTAATTGTGGGTATTGATTTTTATATGGCAACAGGAGGTTTGTTTGAACTTAAAAAACAAAATCACACTCACAGTCGTCATTGTATTCCTTATTGTGGTATCTTTTATTGGTGTCACTTACTTAACTGCGGTTCGAACGAATTTGGATATTAAGGCCGATGAATATGCCGCTGAGCAATGTATTGAGTCTGCAAATGTGCTGTCCAATTACTTTAATGTACGTTTCGTTTCGGTGAATTCAGCAGCCCAAGATTTATCCGAGAGATCTCGAATGAGAGCGGCAGACGGCAGGATACCAATTTTACAATATGCCCTTCGTATATCCGGGTTTGAATATTATGCCCTTCAATGGAATGATCAGTGGTATCAAGTCACGTATGATAATTACATAGAGCGCACCCCCGAATATGATCTGTCCGATATGTCCGGCAAAGTCGTTTATGGGCGTATGTATAAAGCTGAAGATGAAGGTTTGCTTTTTGTTAAGGCGCTTGAGGATTTAAACGGCCATACCAACGGGTTGCTTGTGGCAAAGGCGCGGGCACTTTGGGATGATATTGCTGCGACCGAATCTTTAAACAATTCACATTTAATACTGTCTAAGCCGTCCGGAGAAATTATCTATTCAGCCGAACACCAAGACGGTCATATTTACATTGATGAAATGGAAAAAACGGGATCGATTAAGATCATATCAAAAGGTAAGATAATTAATACGAAGGGCGCAAGCATGGGTATACCCAATACCACGCTTAATGTGACCGTCATCGTTGACTATGATTCGGTTGTCGCAGAGTTTAGAAAATCGGTCTCATATTACATTGCAATTGCGCTGCTCGGAGAGCTGATCGTTGGTGTGATTGTTTATTTTGTTGTTTACAGGCTGTCGCGCTCAATCACGGAGCTGGCCGCTTACGTGGCGCAGATGGGAACCGAACTGGAAAGCTTACCGGAGAAGTTTACAAAGCGTTCAGATGAGGCCGGTATACTGTCCCAATCATTTTCCTTGCTTTTCAACCGCTTAAAATCCGCACTGGACGAAAAAGATTATATGGCCTGTCATGACAGCCTGACGCGTTTGAAAAACCGGTATTGTCTCGAGCAGACAACCGCCAAACTTATTCAGGAGAACAAACGATTCGCATTCGGTCTGCTTGACGTTGATGACTTTAAAACCATTAACGATACTTTGGGACACGATGAAGGCGACAGGCAGCTGGAAAACTTGGCGCGCATATTCATGGCGTTTGACCCCCATGAGCTTGTGGCTTACCGCTGGGGCGGCGATGAGTTTGCTCTCTTAATTTATGGCAGATCTTTTCAGGAAAACAACGATATTATGAAGAAAGTGATGGACAGGATCACCTCAGGCATTCAAACAAATGAAAACAAACACCTCACTGTGAGTATAGGTGTTTGTACATTCCCCGACTGCGCGCAAACTTATAAAGAATTGTTGATTGCCGCCGATAAAGCGTTGGCATGGGCCAAAATGAGCGGCAAGGTCAACTTCTGTTTCTATAGAAAATAAACCTAAATGGACTCATTCATGTCTTCGGCTGCGGCTGGCCTGGGCGGCCAAATCAGCAGCATCGACGTACGCTTTTGATATGCGTCATAGTCTTTTTTGGTACCTGTCAGCCTGTTTTCCATCATCGGTATGCTGATAAGTACGAACAGCATTGTCATGAGAACGGGAGCGGTTACTGTCCACCAGAGCGTGCCTAATGCGCCCATTTGCATAAGCCAAGCACCCCACCAGAAGGACACTTCTCCCAGATAATTGGGATGGCGCGAATACCGCCATAGTCCCGACTGTATACTAAGACCGCTGTTACGCGCATCTTTGCGAAACATCATCATCTGGCTGTCTGAAACGATTTGCAGTATCACAGCCGCAAGACAAACCAAAACGCCAGCCACGCTGATAATACTGAGCTGGTCACCTGTGCTGAATGCGCAAAGGTAGGCGCTGAGCATATTCACAAAAACAAAGAGAGTGGGCATCATATTGATACCGAAGAAGTTTGTTAAAAACCAGATCTTAGGGTTTTTCTGTTTCAGCATTGTATAACGCCAGTCCTGATGCGCCATACCGCGCCATCCAATAATCCAGTTAGCAGTCAGCCGGATACCCCAGATAGAAAACACAGCAATATAGAGAATATCCAGAATGTCTGCGGAGCCTGCCTGCATTATGAAACAAATAAACAGTACGATGGGCGCAACGCTCCAATAAGGGTCGTAAAGGCTCGCGTTTTTAAAGACAATGCCAAAAGCCCATACCACAACGGTGGCGGCGGCATCCGCAATGAGGTAGCTAAGAAATCCCCAGTCGGGCAAAACGTTAAAAACAAGCAGTCCCGCAAAAAACGCGGCGATGTAAACGAAAAGCACAATAAGCAAAGACAGCGGTTTGGATAAAGTATACATATAATACCTCAACTTATAAATAAGTATAAGATATTATACAACACCCCGAGACGCGTATAAAGATGAATCACAGGAACAGTGACATAAATACGTGGCTTTTACCTTCTGCCACCGAAATTATCACCGCCCATATTGCCCATATTGCCCATGTTGCCCATAAATTTAAACATATCTTCTGGTTTAAAATTCTTCATCGATCCCATCATACGCATCATATTCTGCATATTGCGGAATTTGTTCTGCTCTTCTTGCGGCATAAACATGGAAAGGGCTTCAAACATCTGGTCGGGAGACGACATATTCATATTCCGCAGTTTCTCCATTCTGCGCGTCATGCGCTCGAAATTTTCCTGCATGCTGGCGGATTGGGCAAGGGCATTCATCATATTGCGCGTATCCGGATTGGCATAACGGGACAAAACATCAAGCAGGGCTTTTTGCCTTGTGAGGCGTGAAAAAGCATTGAGCCCCGTTCCGCTGTGAACAGGCGGTACGACAGGAGGGTTGCGGCGGTATTGCTCCGCCATTTGCCGTGCGTTGAAAATACTATGTATGGCTTCCCTATCGCTTGCGCTTACAAGAGGCTCTATGTTCTTGAGCATTTCCATCATCGTCTGGGGCTTCATACCGTCTTTTAGCGTCATCGACAAAAGAAAACTCAGCTCGGGCGTGAAAGATGCATTCCTTATGATATCGCCATATGCGGCCGTTTGATCCTGCGGTTCGGGCGGAGGCTGTGGAGTCCTTCGCACTTGGCGCGGGGCAGGACGTGAACCAAAAGGGAACCTAGGCATTTTAAGCGTCTCCTTTTCATGATTTCTTCTATCATCGTATGCAAAAGAAGCGGCCCCTGTGCACAAAGCGGTCTTCGGTGAATATAAATGTATTAGCCCGAGTCTCGGCTACAGGAGGCGTATGCCATTCTTACAAACAAACGGTTTTGGAAAACGCTACGATTTTTTATACATTAAGGAGGGACTTAACGGAATGCCTAAGAAGGATTTAAGGCAGATGAAAAAAGATAAACAGAATGAAAGGATCAGCAAGGAAGATTTACGGGAAGCGGCTAAGAAGGTCAACCTTGATGCCAGCAGTATTCAGGACGACAATATTAAGAGCGTTGAGGAGACTATTGCGCAGTATGAGAATAAGAGCGAAAGTGAGCTGATGAGCGATCTGGAACGTATGATTTATCAGGGCCGCAAGGACGGTACGTTTACGGATGAGATGCTCGATGGGTTTATTCAAAATGTGTCGCCGATGCTGGACGATGCGCAGAGGGAGAGATTGCATAAACTTGCGCGCATGATCAAAATGAACAAGATTTAGTCTGCTGGGTACATAATCACTTTGCTTCAATCAACAAGCCCGAGGTTGTTACCGGCGGGCTTCATTTCGTTTACGAATAAGTAATTTTTTCACTAATCCTATTTTTATAATAACTGCTCCGGTTCTTCCAGTTGGTAATTCTAATTGGCACATCATTCGTTTTCAAAGACTGTTCATCTTGAACCGAATCAATCGACAGCGTTTTTAAAACAGTAGGATGCTTCATCTGCTATCCGTTTCACTGTGCGCTTCATAATTATAATTCCTACAACGATGTCAATGATAACATAAAATTAACATCATAGGTTATCCTTGAGCGTAAACTGACAACTTATGTCAACTTTGAACCCGCCTTCTGCCAACTCTAACGTTTGTCACGCTTGATAATATAATATATAGTGTGATTTCGTTTTACCGTATGGTATAATGCAAAAAGATTACGGAGAGGATTAATATATGAGCAAAACAATCGTGCTGACGGGCGGCGGAACGGCCGGCCATGTGACGCCGAATTTGGCATTAATTCCAAAGCTAAAGCTGATGGGTTACCGTATCGAGTACATAGGAACAAAGAACGGCATGGAAAGACAGATCATTGAAACCACCGATGTGCCTTATCATATGATCAGCGCCGGAAAGTTGCGGCGATATTTCAGCCTCAAGAACCTTACCGATCCTGCAAAGATACTCGCCGGGTATATGCAGGCCAAGCGCATTCTCAAAAAAATAAAACCCAGCGTCGTTTTCTCCAAGGGCGGTTTTGTGAGCGTGCCTGTCGTTTTCGCGGCTAACAGACTGGGTATTCCCGTGGTGCTGCATGAATCGGACTATACGCCGGGCCTTGCCAACAGGCTTTGTATACCGCGTGCCGATAAAGTATGCGTGGCGTTTGAGTCGACACTAAAGCATATACCCGATGGTAAGGGCGTTTATACCGGACTGCCCATCAGGGTCGAGCTTTTTCACGGTGATAAACAGCGTGCGTGCTCGCTGTGCGGATTCTCGGGCAAAAAACCGGTTCTGCTTGTCATGGGCGGCAGCCTGGGTGCTCAGGCTATTAATGATGTGCTGGATACCGTTATGCCGCAGCTCACAGAGCGTTTTGACGTGATGCATATACGCGGCAAGGAAAACCTCGCGTGCGGATTTCTGCCATGCGGCTGCAAACAGTTCGGCTTTGTGGATAATGAGCTTGCAGACCTTTATGCCGCTGCCGATATCATGCTGTCCCGCGCGGGCGCGACAGCGGTATTCGAAATACTCGCACTGACAATACCGGCGCTGCTTGTACCGCTGCCAAAAGCGACAAGCCGGGGCGATCAGGTGCTCAATGCGCAGTATTTTGAGAAACAGGGCTTTTCGCATGTGCTGCCTCAGGAGGAACTCACGGGAGAGACGCTTCTTAATGCTATAGATGCGCTGTATCAGGACGCTGATAATTTGCGCGAACGGATGAAACGCGAGAATGCCGCGGATGCCGCAGACGTTGTGGCGAAAGTGATAGCCGATGTCTCAAAATGATGCGCTGACGGCGCGGCTAAAACGATATATGACCGAATCCGGCGAGCGTGCCAAACAGACGATGGAGGCCATTCTAGAGCTGCCCAACGCGACTCGCCGTATTTACGGCATGGTATTTGGCGATAATCAGCGTGCCGCGCTTAAAGCACTCGCCGATATCGCCAAGAAAAAAGCGGGAAAAGAAGAGCTTAAGTCTCTTGTGATGCGGGATGTTGATGCGCTAATCAAAATAGAAGACGACAAGGCTCGCAAATCTGTTTACAAGCTGATCGGTTTGTGCGCACCCGATGCCTGTGCCGTCAAGCTTGCTCAGGCGCTCAAAAATGAAAAGACGCGATATGTCCGGCCTTCCATCATTTTGGCACTGGGCAACACCAAGACACCCGAACGCTTCTTAAAGAACTACGTGATTGAGCCGGGCGAGCCAAAGCATATGGAGGCCGAGCGTGACGCGCTTAAAAAAGCGCTGGGGAAAGCGGCAGCTCCGCAAAAAGAACTGGGTGCTTTGCATCTGCCGGAATGGTGCACGCTCACGAGTATCAAAAAGAGCGTACTGATTGACGAAATTAACGCCAAGGGTGGTACGTTTCGGTATTCGCCCATTAAGCGCGCTGTTGAGGTTCCCACGTCGATAATAGCCAACCTTCGTTGCTATGAAGACGCGCTCTATGATGTGGGAGAGGGCCGCGCTTATGAAGCTGTGGCCAAGGCGCTCGACGCCATTGGCTTAAGAGGACAGAATTTTCGTATCGAAGCGGGGGGGCTGCTGCCCGAAAAACGGCGTGATGCCATTCGTGCCGTTTCGGCCGGTTTATCGCCCTTTGGTTATACGGACAATCCCTCGGCTTATGCTTTCGAGCTGCGTCTGCTCAGCGGCAAGATCTATGCCGTATTTCCCGACAACCGGTTTGACTACCGCAAGCAATCCATACCGGCCAGCATCAATCCCGTGACGGCGGCCAGTATTATGCGGCTTTGCGATACATATATGCGTGAGGGTGCCAGTGTGCTTGATCCCTTTTGCGGCAGCGGAACCATGCTGATTGAGCGGTCGTATTTAAAGAGGGCGGGTTCTCTGGTGGGCGTGGATATATCGTCTCAGGCGATAAAAGCCGCCATTGAGAACAGACGGGCCAGCGGCCTGAAAATCGCGCTGATACACGGTGATATTCTGGGGTATGGCGCGGCGCGATACGACGAAGTGATTGCCAATATGCCCTTTGGCCTGCGTGTATCCGGGCATGAATCCAATTTAAAACTTTATGCAGCTTTTTCGGACAAGCTGCTCACATTATTGAATGACGGCGGCTATGCGTTTTTACTCACTCAGGAAAAGAAGCTGCTGCGTGACGAGATTAGCAAGAGACCCGCGCTGAGTATCATACACACTGAGAATTTTGAATCGGGCGGGTTGTGCCCAACACTGTTCATTATACAAAAGGAGCAAATGCAATGAACGATTTTTTGACATTTGGAGAGCTTCTGATTGATTTTACACCATCGGGAGAACAGGGAGGCCAAAAGCTATTCATGCAAAACGCAGGGGGTGCGGTAGCGAATGTGGCTGTGGCGATGGCGAGCTTTGGTATCTCTTCCGCTTATATGGGCATGGTGGGAAATGATGCATTCGGAAAGTATCTCTCCGATGTGCTTAAAAACAAGGGCGTTGATATATCGGGGCTTATTATGTCGGACACATATAACACCACGCTGGCGTTTGTTCATTTGTTCCCCAATGGGGACAGAGACTTCTCGTTCTACAGGAAACCCGGTGCGGATATTATGTTCAGCGAAGACTTGCTGGATAAAGAGGCGATACGCGGTGCGCGCATATTCCATATCGGTTCGCTTTCCATGACGGATGAACCCTCGCGAACCGCGACGCTTAAGGCGCTGGACATAGCGAAGGATGCCGGGGTTACCATATCATATGACCCGAATTACCGCGCACCGCTCTGGAAGGATGAACAGACGGCCAAAGAATTCATGACGAAAGGCTTTGAGTACGCCGACATCTTAAAAATATCAGATAACGAGATCGATTTCCTTTATGGAAAAATGCCGTATGAGGAAGCGGCAAAAATGCTCGTAGACCGCGGGATCAAGCTTGTGTTTATCACCATGGGCAGAGAGGGCGCCGTTTATGCGAACGCAGCGGGCGTCGGGCAGGCCAAGGGTTTTGCGGCGAAGGCTGTAGACGCGACAGGCGCGGGAGACTGCTTCACCGGCGGGGTTCTGTCTCAGTTCTTAAAAAGCGGCAAGACGCTGGAGGAATTAACGCTGGATGATATTGCGGGCTTCGCCCGGTTTGCAAACGCGGCGGCATCGGTCTGCGTAGAGAGCAAGGGCGGTATTCCTTCCATACCCAGCATGGGGCAGGTGGCGCACAGGATGAAAAACGAATAGAAAATGAAAGCGGGCCTTTATCAAAAATGATAACGGCCCGTTGCTTTACCGACCTGAAGAGCACGCTTTTTTGCGCGTGGCCCTGGAGTTAGCGAAGAGTTTGAGGGCGTGGTTGACAACGTGCGGCGAAGCATTTAATATTGTGAAAAGTCTACTAATTTGCTGAAAGGCGGTTTTTCATATGCAGATTCCACAGATTCAGGAAGGGCTCACGTTTGACGATGTGTTGCTCATACCGCAGAAGAGCGTCCTTGTGCCATCCGAGATTTCCGTTAAAACACGGCTCACAAAGACGGTATCGCTTAATATTCCGCTGCTGAGCGCGGCGATGGATACGGTGACGGAGGCCAGGCTTGCCATTGCGCTGGCGCGTGAAGGCGGCGTGGGCATTATCCATAAGAACATGACCATCGAGGAACAGGCAGCCAATGTGGACAAGGTCAAAAGAAGCGAACATGGCGTGATCACAGATCCGTTTTCGCTCTCGCCCGAGCACCTCATATCCGATGCAAACGCGCTGATGGAGCGTTACAGGATATCCGGTGTACCGATCACCAAGGAAGGTAAGCTTGTCGGCATACTCACCAACAGGGATCTGCGCTTTGAAACAGATTACACACGAAAAATCAGTGAGGTCATGACCACAAAAAATCTCGTCACCGCGCCTATCGGAACCACACTGGCGCAGGCGCAGGAGATACTCCGGCAGCATAAAATCGAAAAGCTTCCGCTTGTGGATGAAGCGGGTATGCTAAAAGGGCTCATCACAATCAAGGATATCGAAAAAGCCATACAATATCCGCATAGCGCCAAGGATTCAAACGGCCGTTTGCTCGCAGGCGCGGCGCTCGGCGTATCGCAGGATACCATGGAACGCGCTGCTGCGTTGGTGGATGCCAAGGTGGACATCGTGACCATTGATTCGGCGCATGGACACTCTAAAAATGTTCTTGAAGTGGTGGAAAAAATAAAGTCAGTATATCCTCAGATACAGGTTATCGCTGGCAACGTGGCCACACCCGAAGGCACGGTTGATCTAATCAAAGCAGGTGCGGACTGCGTCAAAGTGGGTATGGGCCCCGGCTCCATCTGCACCACGCGCGTGATCGCGGGTATTGGTGTGCCCCAGTTTACAGCGGTCATGCAGTGCGCTCAGGCCGCTGCAAAATATGATATTCCAATCATTGCGGATGGTGGTATCAAATTCTCGGGCGATATCACGAAGGCGCTCGCCGCGGGCGCTCATGCTGTCATGATCGGCAGCCTGTTCGCAGGTACGGAAGAGAGCCCCGGAGACACGGAAATCTATCAAGGCCGCAGCTTTAAGGTGTATCGCGGTATGGGCTCGCTGGCGGCGATGCAAAAAGGCAGCAAAGACAGGTATTTTCAGGAGAAGGCGGACAAGCTGGTGCCTGAAGGCGTGGAAGGCCGTGTGCCGTTTAAAGGGCCGCTGAGCGACACGGTATTTCAGATGGTCGGCGGTTTAAAATCGGGTATGGGCTATTGCGGTTCAGCCAATTTGGAAGAGTTGCGTAAGAACGCGAAGTTTGTGAAGATCACGGGCGCGGGTCTCACAGAGAATCATCCGCATGATATATACATTACAAAAGAAGCGCCAAACTATACGGGAAGGTCATAAAGACAAGTGAGAGAGACGATATTAGTACTGGATTTTGGTGGACAATATAACCAACTGATCGCACGGCGCGTTCGTGATCTGCGTGTCTACGCGGAGATTCTGCCGTACGATGCACCGCTGGAAAAAATCATGGAATATAAGCCTATCGGTATCATATTTACGGGTGGCCCCGCTTCCGTGACGGACGAGGACGCCCCTAAATGTGATGAACGTTTATTTGATGCGGGTATTCCGATATTGGGCATCTGCTACGGCAGCCAGCTCATAAGCAGTATGCTGGGCGGCAGTGTGAAAAAGGCCGACAGGCGCGAATACGGCAAAACGAATATTCGTTATAACACGCAATGCCCGTTGTTCGCGGGGCTGGATGAGGATGCGGTTTGCTGGATGAGCCACACCTATTATGTGGATGCACCGCCCCAAGGCTTTACTGTTGCCGCATCGACACAAAGCTGCGAAGTGGCGGCTTTTTGTGACGAGGTGCGCGGTCTTTACGGCGTGCAGTTTCATCCCGAAGTTGTGCATACGGACTTTGGCAACGAGATACTTAAAAACTTCCTATATAACGTTTGCCATGCCAACAGCGGCTGGACAATGGAGAATTACGTGGACACAGCCGTGGCAGATATTCGGCGACGCGTGGGGGATGGGCGCGTATTGCTCGGGCTTTCGGGCGGCGTGGATTCCTCTGTGGCGGCGGTGTTGCTCGACAAAGCGATAGGCAACCGTTTGACATGCATATTTGTGGATCACGGCTTGCTGCGAAAAGATGAAGCGAAACAGGTGAAAGAGGTTTTTTCGGGTTCATACGATATGAACCTCGTTTGTGTGGACGCATCCGACCGTTTTCTTACAAAGCTTGCGGGCGTGACCGAGCCGGAAAAGAAGCGCAAGATCATCGGAGAAGAGTTTATCCGCGTGTTTGAGGAAGAAGCGGCTAAAATCGGCACCGTGGATTTTCTTGCTCAGGGCACTATTTATCCTGATGTTATCGAATCGGGCAAGGGGCACGCGGCGGTGATTAAGAGCCATCACAACGTGGGCGGGTTGCCCGATGCCGTGGATTTTAAGGAGATCATCGAGCCGCTGCGAGAGTTGTTTAAAGACGAAGTGAGAGCGCTGGGAGAAGCGCTGGGTATGCCGCATCATATCGTGTGGCGGCAGCCATTCCCTGGCCCCGGACTTGCGATTCGTATCATCGGCGACGTGACACGCGAGAAAGTGCACACATTGCAGCTGGCCGATGCAATTTTCCGCGAGGAGATCGCGCTTAACGGCCTGGACTCGGAAATTTGGCAGTACTTCGCGGTACTGACCAACATGCGCAGCGTGGGCGTGATGGGCGACGAGAGGACCTACGATCATACGATCGCGCTGCGTGCCGTGACGAGCGTAGACGGCATGACGGCGGACTGGGCGCGTATACCGTATGACGTCATGGAGAAGATAAGCGGCCGCATCATCAACGAGGTGCCGGGCGTAAACCGCATCTGCTATGATGTAACCTCGAAACCGCCCGCCACGATCGAGTGGGAGTAATTTGAGAAGCGGGGTATAGCCTGCAACCATGCGGCTTTCTAGTTCATAAAGTGTCTCTGTGGCAATATTATGGCAACGTTGATTTGTATTATTTCATACAAAAGAGCTAATTGATTTTGGGTGTCAGTTAGCTCTTTTTTGCTGTATAGAATTAGTTTTTGTCAGTCTCAGTTAACGCAATCTATCAAAGGAAATATTGTTCTTCGTGGTATTTCAAAAGTGATACTCAATATTTAATATTCAATATGAGATATTTGAATAATTCTGTGTTATAGCTGTACTCATAGTCCTAAGAGTTACTAAAAAGGCTGACTAATAGAAGATTTAGGAGCTTGCATATAATCATCTAACGGTTCAGTTGTTCTTTTCTGTCTCAGGAAGGTTGTGTTATACGGACAAATGTAACCAACATTCTATTGTTTCGTCTTCAGTCATATCAATACGACAATTCAGAAGTACCTTTACAAAAGTTTCTTACGGATACCTTGGACATTATAGTTTTGAGGAACTCGGGCATATACGACTTACCAACAATAATTAACAAAGGCTGGCAAACATAATATGGGAAAACTTCTTGATGCGTTTTAAAAGTAAAAAATGATTATATTGATGGTATTAATTATATAAATACAAAGAACTACCAGCGCTTTGACATCCATATTTTTATATGGTAATATAAGAAAAATATCAATACTGAAAGGACATGTTTTGCATGCTTGATCCGATCTATCGCTAGTTTTCAAATGAGGCATAAACGCTATGGCTATCTTGTTTAGCCTTGGTTTTATTTGACTTTTGAAATTTAGTGAACCGTGGTCAGGTTGTGTGAAAATGCCCTGTTTGCATGGACACACTGTTTTGGTGTGTTTTTTGTTGGGCTCATTAGCCGCCGGACAAACAAATAGGAGAAATCCATATAACTTTCAAACCACATTTCACGCTCAAAAATTTTAGAAATGAGGTTGTATTTATGTTAGATATCAGAAAAATACAGGAGCAAGTCATCTACAGTGCTGTAAAAGCAGCCAGCGACGATGAAACAGCCGCAAAAATCGTCTACGGAGAAAGCGGGCTATCAGAGGACGATGCAACATGGGTGAAATCCACCATGAGCAGGCTGGAAAGCCAGTTTGACAAAATGACTGTGAAGCAGATCCGAATGAACTGCCAATGCGGTTACGCAATGGATGAAAAGCTGGCGTTGGTAAACGAGCTGATGGAGGGCGCGTCAACTCTCGAAGAATTCGCGAATCAGGAAAAAGCCAAAGCAGCCGGATTATATTGCGAAAACGGTGTGCTCTATCTGCAATTTGTGTTTTGCCCTTGCCCGATGCTTGCACAGGTGGATAAACTCGAAACCGATGCTTGGTGTCAGTGCACCACGGGATATAGTAAAGTGCTGTTTGAAAAAGCATTTGGGTGCGTCGTCGATGTGGAACTTCTTAAAAGCTTAAAAATGGGGGATGATCGATGTCTCATGACAATCATACCCCGTGAGCCTGTCTGGAAATAAGCTACTTACAAGAGATAAGCGGCCTGATGCGGGCCGCTTTTTCTATACTATAAGCACAGTTAGTATACGGGCACACATATCTCACACCTATGGTCTTTAAGGATTTTAGCCGCATACTTCTCTATAATGGGTTTTGTATCGTCAGCCTGATAACCGCGGTTTTTAAGCGCTGGGAAAATCTCGAGCCACGCTTTTTGAACAGCTTCAGTTGTGTGAGAGACCTTGAACACCGCATATTTACCTCCGGCCATTGTGAATAGGCATATAGAATCATCGTTGACACGAAAACTATCGGGGACAATCAAGCAGGCGTCATAGCGGCAGCTTTCAGGTTGTGTAACTGCGGGGTCGTCCTGAGCGATACCCAGTATGACGGATTCATCATCCAGCAGATCATGAGACGCCGCCCAGTTCTTTAAATGCTCCATCGTCTGCTTATTGCTTAGGCCATAGGGGCCATTGTGTCGAAAGTAAGCAATTTTGTATGACGGTATCCATTCAATGTTCATTTCCATAGTTTCTGTCCTCTCATTGATACTGACCGATTTGTACCAACATAACATGCTTTAAAATGGAAAACAAACACTTTTTAAAAAGATGAGCGGGTTTCTTTTTTTTAGAGAATATTGCAAATAAAGACTCCTAATTGTTTTGAAAATACTACAGATTACCTAGCAAGGACTTTTAGCTATCATACCGTCATCCTCAGCCCATTCCGTAATACAGCCGCTTCGTCTTGTTGAACGACACGAGGAACACAATGCCTGCCAAAAGCCCGGCAATGATGCATATCCAGTTCAGTATCGGAATAATGAAAAGCAGATAGGAGCCCAGTGTCAATATCACCAGCACCGTCCACGCGGTGTATAGGCCGGCCGCGTTCAGGAAACGGCTGCTCTGTGTTTCATATTCCTTGATGCCCATCACGATGTTATATGAAATGTACAGCGATATGAGTGTGGATGCCAGCCCCAGAATGAAGCCAAGCACTTCGCCCGTGCCTATGCCCATCAGCGCCAGCAAATACAGTACGCCGGTATATCCCGCCATGACTGTCGCGAATGGCCTTGCCTTTTCAAACCGAGGGTTCAAATCGGTCAGTTCACCTAAACCAAGATAGATAAAAATATAGCCGATAAAGTCGGGTATGAGCCCGATCTGGGATGCCCCGATGTTGATATTAAAATCCAGAAAAACAAACAAAAAACCCATAAAAATGTAACGCATCAAAAAACCTCGATTTAAGAATCTTTACCAACTATAGCACATTTCGGGGTCTCCGTCATTATGAGATTCAATAGCCCCCCAGGGTTGCAGACCGGCGAGGCTTTTGGGATGCTAATATTCTCAGTATTGGCCTTGAATCTTCGCCATTCAGATATGGCTCAAATCGCTATCATCCGTAGTTATCGTATCTGTGAGGGTGAGAGCCATTCACTTTTTATAAAGAGCCAATATATTGGTATAATCACATGCTGTTAGAGACTTAGTTCGTGTTATGGGACGAACATTATTTAATATCAACTATTAAAAGTATGAGATTAGAATTGACATGGGACAGCCTGTCCATGTAGACTGATTATTGTTGAATGCTGTCTAAAATTATAACAAAAGTACAAAGGAGTTCTTTAAATGAAAGCAGCTGTGGTCATGGGGTCTATATCCGATCTGCCCGTATTGGAAAAAACGATCAGTACGCTAAAGGCCTTCGGCGTGGGTGTGGAAGCGCGGGTGCTAAGCGCGCACAGGACGCCGGATGAAGCGCATGCATTTGCGACGGGTGCCGAAGGTGAAGGCATCGAGGTCATCATCGCGGCTGCGGGCAAAGCGGCGCATCTTGCGGGAGTGCTGGCGGCCTATACCACATTGCCAGTTATCGGGCTTCCTGTGAAATCATCAACCATGGACGGGCTGGATTCTCTGCTCTCCATCGTACAGATGCCGCCCGGCATCCCGGTGGCCACGGTGGCGATCAACGGTGCGGAAAACGCCGCGCTGCTCGCCGTTCAGATTCTTTCTTTGAAATACAGCGAATTAAAGCAAAGATTAGCCGAACACAAAAAGGACATGGCGGCCAAAGTATTAGAGTCGAATAAAAATCTTCAAAAGGAGATCGAAATATTATGAAACAGATGGATCAAATCTACGAAGGCAAAGCCAAAAAGGTATACGCGACGGAAAATGCGGATTTTGTGATCGTATCTTACAAGGACGATGCAACCGCTTTCAATGGCTTAAAGCGCGGCACCATCGTGGGCAAAGGCGTAGTGAACAATAAGGTATCCAACCACTTCTTTAAACTGCTGGAGGCCAAAGGCATACCCACGCATTATGTGGAGCAGCTTTCCGACAGAGAAACCGTTGTCAAAAAGGTGGATATCGTGCCTGTGGAAGTCATCGTGCGCAACAAAGCGGCAGGAAGCTTTTCCAAGCGCATGGGCGTAGAGGAAGGCACCACGCTCAAGTGCTCCATATTGGAATACAGCTACAAGAATGACGAGCTGGGCGATCCGTTTATCAACTCGTATTATGTGCGTGCGTTGGAGCTTGCGACCGATGAGGAAATGGAGACGATCAAGACCATCTCCTTCAAGGTTAACGATATACTTTCCGAGTATCTAAAAGGCTTTGGTGTGGAGCTTATTGATTTCAAGCTGGAGTTCGGCCGTTTCCACGACCAGCTCATCCTGGCCGATGAAATTTCGCCCGACACTTGCCGTTTCTGGGATATCCAAACGGGCAAGAAGCTCGATAAAGACCGCTTCCGCCGCGACTTAGGGGACGTGGAAGAAGCTTATAAAGAGATTATCAGCCGGCTGATGGGAGAATAAAATGCCTCTTCGTATAAAACAACTGCCGCCTTATGAACGGTTTAAGCCCTTCGATGACACCATGCACGAGGAGTGCGGTGTGTTTGGCATATACTGTCCTGATGGAACAATCGAACCGACAGAGGCGGCATACTACGGACTTTTCGCGCTGCAGCACCGCGGGCAGGAGAGCGCGGGTATCGCAGCAGCAAGGAACGGACGTATCGACTACCATAAAGATATGGGCCTCGTGGGTGAGGCGTTTAAAAGTGGTCTGGAGAAACTGACGGGCGGACAGGCCGCCATCGGGCATGTACGCTATTCCACAATGGGCGACAGCCTGCTGGCGAACGCTCAGCCGCTTGTCATCAGCTCAAAAAAGGGCCATATCGCTTTGGCGCACAACGGCAACCTCATTAACGCCAAGCAACTGCGTGACGATCTGGAAAACGCAGGTGCGATATTCCAAACGTCCATCGATTCCGAGGTGATTGCGAGCCTGATCGCCAAACACAGCGCAGACGGCATTATCGAAGCGGTCACCAAGACAATGAGCATGCTCAAAGGCAGCTTTGCGCTTGTGATCATGACACCCGATATGCTGATCGGTGTGCGCGACCCCAAAGGCATACGGCCGATCGCACTGGGACGCATCGATAATTCTTATGTGTTCGCGTCGGAATCCAGCGCTTTTGATACCATCGGCGCGGAATTCATACGCGACCTGCGCCCGGGCGAGATCGTCGTGGCAGATAAGAGCGGCCTTAAATCGTATCAGGGGCCGCACGCGCCCGAGACCGCGCTTTGCATATTTGAATACGTGTATTTCGCGCGGCCCGATTCGGACATTGACGGCATCCCCGTGCACAGAGCTCGTGAGAAAGCGGGAGAAATGCTTGCGATCGCGTCGCCCGTGGATGCCGATGTGGTGGCGGCCGTGCCGGACAGCGCCATTTCCGCAGCTATGGGCTATGCCCAGCAGTCGGGTATTCCGTATACCATCGCGCTGTCAAAGAACAGATACATAGGCCGCACGTTTATTCAGCCATCTCAAGGCAAACGCGAAATGAGCGTGAGTATCAAGCTCAACGCATTAAAGCGTAATGTGCGCGGCAAACGGCTGGTACTGGTGGACGATTCCATCGTGCGCGGCACGACGTCCAAGAAGATCGTGGAAATGCTTAAGCTCGCGGGCGCGAGAGAGGTGCATATGCGCATCAGCTCGCCGCCTATTAAGTACCCTTGCTTTTTCGGCATCGATACCAGTTCGCACGATCAGCTCATCGGTGCAAAGAATTCCGTGGAGGAGATCAGAAAGCTGATCGGGGCGGATTCGCTTTCGTATCTCGGCATCGACGATCTGCTCAAAACGGTTGAGGGTGCGGCATGCAATTTTTGCGTGGGCTGCTTTAACGGCAAATACCCGGGCGATGTGAGCAGTCTCATGAAGTGCGGAAAAAAGAACTTATTGGATAAGTAAATAATGTGGTAGTAAAGTATTATAAATGTTATTCAAATCGAAAATAGACATGCCTTTCAACCGGCTTTGCCGGCGCGAGGGAGGCGTAACCGCTGAAAAACGGAGTTTTTCAGCAATCGGATAAGGAGTTTCTTATGGCGATCACATATAAGGATGCGGGCGTGGATGTGGAGGCGGGCTACAAGGCCGTCAGCCTTATGAAAGCGCATGCTGCATCTACCTTCAACGATAATGTGCTGCAGGGCTTAGGATCCTTCGGCGGCATGTACGACAACGGCAACGGCCAAGTCCTCGTGGCCGGAACAGACGGTGTGGGCACCAAGCTCAAAGCCGCTTTTGTGATGGACAAGCATGACACGGTGGGTATCGACTGCGTGGCCATGTGCGTCAACGACGTGGTTTGCCATGGCGCTGCGCCTATGTTCTTCCTCGATTATATCGCCACAGGAAAGCTGCTGCCTCATGTTGCGGCGGATATCGTCAAGGGCGTGGCTGATGGCTGCCGTCAGGCGGGCTGCGCGCTGATCGGCGGAGAAACGGCGGAAATGCCGGGCTTCTACGGAGAAGGTGAATATGACATGGCGGGCTTTTGTGTGGGCAGCGTGGATAAGGAAAAGCTTATCAACGGCGCTGACATTAAAGCGGGGGATGTGCTGATCGGCCTTGCGTCGTCGGGCATACACAGCAACGGCTTTTCGCTTGTGCGCAAGCTTGTGGGTATGGACGAAAAGAAGCTCTCCTTGTACATCGATGCTTTCGGCAGGACGATGGGGCAAGAACTTCTGTCACCCACGCGCATCTATGTGAAAACACTTTTGAATCTTATGAAACAATACGAGATAAAGGGCGCGGCGCATATCACGGGCGGCGGCTTTATCGAGAATATTCCGCGTATTCTGCCCCATGGGCTTGGAGTAAAAATCGAGCTGGGCAGCTGGGAAATGCTCCCCGTTTTTGATATGCTTGTGAGCGAGGCCAAACTGGAAACGCGAGACGCATATAACACGTTTAATATGGGTATCGGCATGGTGCTGGCCGTGAAAAAGGAACTTGCCAGTGAGGTGGCATACGCGGCAAGAAGCTTGGGCGAACAATCGTATGTGATAGGAAGCGTCGTGAAAGGCGAGGGTGTGGAGCTGTGCGGATAGACAGGCTCGTGGTGATGGTGTCGGGCGGCGGCACCAATTTTCAGGCTATGCTGGATGCCTGTGCAGACGGACGCATCGGCGCAAAGGTTGTGGGCGTTGTGGCCAACAAACCGGATATATACGCGTTGGAGCGCGCCAAAAACGCTGGCGTGCCTGCTGTGGTGATCTGCGGCAAGGACTATGAGAATCAGCAGGCGCACGATAGGGCTGTGATAAAGGCCATACAGGGTTTTGACGGTCAGGCCGTGGTGCTGGCAGGCTATATGTCGATACTGGGGCCGGATCTTGTGAACAGCTTTCCCATTATCAATATCCATCCCGCGCTGATACCTTCCTTTTGCGGCAAGGGCTATTATGGTCGCCGTGTGCACGCGGCTGTATTGGAGTACGGTGCGAAGGTGTCGGGTGCGACGGTGCATTTCGTGGATGAAGGCACCGACACCGGGCCGATCATTATGCAAAAATGCGTGGATGTGCTCGGTGATGATACGCCTGAGACATTGGCCGCGCGTGTGCTCGAGGTGGAGCATGAGATACTGGTGAAGTCCGTGGCGCTGCTCTGCGAAGGACGGCTTGAAGTGGATGGGCGGCGCGTGAAAATAAAGGATTAAATGCGGAGGCAGCCTTTGACATCGTCAGTTTGTCAACTAATATTTTTATATTAATCTGTGGGCAAGACGGGCTATGATTTACCCCAAAAAGCATCGCTTTTCGGGGACCCCACATACCCGCGAAGTCCACACCTTACGGTTTTGCGCAGTTTCGAGTGTAGCGAGGAACAAGGCGAAGCGTACAAAACCGGTAAACTGGCGGAAAACCAAAGGTTTTTCGACAAGATAATTTATTGGAGGTTTAACATATGAAAAGAGCTTTTTTAAGCGTATTCGACAAAACGGGCATCGTCGAATTTGCAAGCGGACTCATCGGCCTGGGGTTTGAGCTGCTCTCAACGGGCGGCACACAGCGCACGCTGGAGCAGGCAGGCGTGAAAGTGACCAACGTGTCGGACATCACAGGGTTCCCTGAATGCTTGGACGGGCGCGTAAAAACGCTGCATCCGAATATCCACGCGGGTATACTCGCGATGCGCGGTAATGCCGATCATATGGCGCAGGTGGAGAAACTGGGTGTGGGGCTTATCGACATCGTCGCGGTGAACCTTTATCCTTTCAAGGCGACCATATCCAAGCCTGATGTCACGCTGGAAGACGCCATCGAGAACATCGACATCGGCGGCCCGACAATGCTGCGCGCTGCGGCGAAAAACTGGCAGGACGTCGCGTCCATCGTCGATCCGGCGGACTATGAACGGGTATTAGCTGAGCTAAAAGAAGGCGGCATCAAGAAAGAGACGAAGTTTGATCTGTGCGTGAAAGTGTTCGAGCATACGGCGGCATACGACGCGCTGATATCGGGCTATCTGCGCGAACGCAACGGCGGCGGCTATCCCGACAAGCTCACGTTGACATATGAAAAAGCCCAAGGGATGCGCTACGGTGAAAACCCGCACCAGAGCGCCGCGTTTTATAAAGAGCCGCTGAATACCAAAGGCACGCTGGCCGAAGCGGTACAGCTTTGGGGCAAGGAGCTCTCTTTTAACAACATCAACGATACCAACGGCGCGCTGGATTGTCTGCGCGAATTCGAGGAGATAACGGTTGTGGCGGTCAAACACGCGAACCCATGCGGCGTGGGCAGCGCGGATACCGTGTACGACGCTTATATGAAGGCATATTCGGCAGACCCTGTTTCCATCTATGGCGGCATCGTGGCTGTGAACGCGCAGATAGACAAAAAAGCGGCGGATGAAATGGTCAAGACGTTTTTAGAGATCGTCATCGCACCGTCTTATACTGACGACGCACTCGAAGTGCTCAAAACAAAGAAAAACCTGCGTATACTCGAGCTTAAGGATATTACAAAAAAGATTAAGCCCAATGCACTGGATATCAAAAAGCCTCTGGGCGGTTTGCTGGTACAGCAGCCGGATACGCTGCTTTATGAAGGTGAGCTCAAGGTTGTGACCAAGCGTGTGCCCACGGCGCAGGAGCTGGAGGATATGGAATTTGCGTGGAAGATCGTGAAGCATATCAAATCCAACGGTATCGCAGTGTGCAGCGGTAAAAAGACGCTGGGACTTGGACCCGGACAGGTATCGCGTGTGTGGGCGGCGGAAGCTGCGCTGCAGCGGGCCGGAGAAGGCGCAAAAGGCGCGGTGCTCTCGTCCGATGCATATCTCCCATTTGACGACACGGTGCGTCTCGCAGCGACTTTTGGCATCAGCGCGGTCATACAGCCGGGCGGCAGCATACACGATGAGGATTCCATCAAGGCCTGCGACGAGCTGGGTATCGCGATGGTGTTTACCGGCATGCGTCATTTCAAACACTAAGAGGAGAATCAAATGAAATTACTCGTGGTGGGCGGCGGCGGCCGCGAGCACGCGATCATATGGAAACTCAGGCAGAACAAGAAGGTCACAGACATCCATTGCGCACCCGGCAACGGCGGCATTGCCCGGATGGCCACATGCGTGCCTATACAAGCGACGGATATTGATGCGCTCACAGAATACGCGAAGCGGGAGCGTTTTGATCTCGTGATCGTCGCGCCCGACGACCCGCTTTACATGGGTCTTGTGGATAAGCTGCAGGCTGAGGGCATCCGTGCTTTCGGACCCACGGCAGACGCGGCGCGTATTGAGGGCAGCAAGGTGTACGCCAAATATCTGATGCAAAAGTACGGCATACCCACCGCGCGCTGTGACGTGTTTGACAATTATGAAAGGGCGGCGGCGTTTGTGAGCACATGCCCGCTGCCTGTGGTGGTGAAGGCAGACGGGCTTGCGCTGGGCAAAGGCGTTATCATTTGCCAGACCGCGGACGAGGCGCTGGACGCGTTAAAAGAGATCATGGTAGACAAGGTGTTCGGCGACGCGGGCAGCCGTGTGGTCATCGAGGAGTTTATGGAAGGGCCGGAGGTATCAGTGCTGGCGTTCTGCGACGGCAAGACGATACTGCCCATGGCGAGCGCGCAGGATCATAAGCGCGCTTTCGATGGCGATAAGGGCCCCAACACGGGCGGTATGGGCACATTCTCACCCAGTCCCAAATACACGGATGAGATCAGGCTTGTCACTGAAGAAACGATTATACGGCGCACTGTGGACGCACTCAACGCCGAAGGCGTTTGCTTCAAGGGTATCATATTCTTCGGGCTGATGCTCACCAAAGACGGCCCCAAGCTGCTGGAATACAACGCGCGTTTTGGCGACCCCGAAGCGCAGGTGGTGCTCCCTCGTTTGAAAAACGACCTGCTGGATGTGATGCAGGCTGTCATCAACGGCACGCTGAATACCGTGACGCTGGAATGGGATCCTCGCAGCGCGGTCTGCGTGGTGATGGCATCGGGTGGTTATCCGGGCAAATACTCAAAAGGCGTGCTCATCGGCGGCATTGACAACGTGCAGGATGCCGTGGTGTATCACGCGGGAACGGCCGTTAAAGAAGGCGCGTTGGTCACAAACGGCGGCCGGGTACTGGGCATCACGGCGCTGGGCGATGATATAGTGCAGGCACGTACCAAAGCCTATGGGGAAGTTGGAAAAGTCCGTTTTGATGGGGCGCAGTACCGGACGGATATTGGTATCAAATAACGTACTTTTTGTGGTGTAGAATTACACGGAACGGTCTTTGACCGTTCTGTCTTTACGTGGAAAGGGCATGAATCCGTATGAGGGTATTGCCCTCTTTTTATTTGCAGCGTCATGCGCGAGTGATTGTGAATAAGCGGCACATATATTTATTATTTGTCAAAGGGCATTCAATGCTGTATGCTCTAAGTAATGGCAGCCATCATGAAGGAGTCAACAATGCCAAGAATCTTAAGCGTTTTTATTAGGGGTCAGATCAGGCTGTTAAAGCCGATTTACAACAAATTCAGCATTGAAACCGCACGGGCGTTTCAGGATACACTTGGCAATTTAGAAGCAAAATCCGTGGCTTCCAAGGTGGTGTTTGAGCCTGTCGATTTTGAGCGCTTCAAAGCGTGTGTTGTGTGTCCTAAGGAAAACGTCGGTCAAAAGAATAGGGTCATACTGTATTTGCACGGGGGCGGCTATGTCGCCGGGAATATCGAGTACGCGCGCGGGTTCGCGGGTGTCCTTGCCGTACAGACCAACCGGCATGTGCTGAGCGCGGCATACAGGCTTGCGCCGGAGCATCCTTTTCCTGCCGCCGTGGACGACGCGCTGGAAGCCTATGAATTCCTTTTGAAAAATGGTTATGAAGCAAAAGATATTTCTCTTGTGGGGGAATCGGCCGGAGGCGGCCTCATTTTCTCATTATGTCAGGTGCTTAAGCAAAAAGAGCTGCCGCTGCCTGCCGCGCTGGTGGGTATTTCACCGTGGACAGACTTGACATTCAGCGGACAATCCTATAAAACAAATAAAAAGAAGGATCCCACGCTCAGCGAAAAAGCACTGCGTACTTACGCGGCTCATTATGCGCCGCAGCAGGAGACAAACCCGCTCGTGTCGCCTGTATACGGCGACTTGTGCGGCTTTCCGCCCTCTCTGCTGTTTGCGGGAGAAAACGAGCTATTGCTCAGTGATGCCACAATGCTGGCTGACAGTTTAAAACGCTGCGGCAGCCAATGCGAGCTGATCGTGGAAAAAGGGCTTTGGCATGTGTATGTATTGTTTAAAATTGCGGAGGCAAGAGAGGCCTTAAAAAGGATAGCGGTTTTTTTGGAGACTTAAATATGAGCAGCAACGCAAGCAGACATAAAAACTGGATGAAGCTCGATAACGCGGCGAAGATCTACCCGGCAGCCAAAAGGCGCGGCTGGAAGGCATTGTTTCGTATCAGCGCTGATCTTACAGAAGAAATTGACCCGAATATATTGGCACAGGCGCTGAAGACCACGCTGTCCCGCTTTCCCGGGTTCGCGCTCAAATTGAAAAGAGGCTTGTTCTGGTATTACCTTGAGCACAACGAGGGGCAGCCGGATATCACGCCTGACGAACCATATCCTTGCGCGCCGATGGATTTTAAGCAAAACAAAGGCTTCATGTTCCGTGTGCGCTATTATAACAAAAGAATTGCCGTGGAAATTTTCCACGTGCTTACTGACGGCACGGGCGGTCTGTGCTTCTTAAAAACACTTGCAGCCGAATATCTGCGCATCAAGTACGGCACCCAAATACCGAGGGACAACGAAATTCTCGACTGCACGCTGCCTCCTGCTGCGGATGAAACGGAGGACGCGTATTTAAAGTACGCCAAAGATGTGAAACGGACGCGCCGCGAACCCAATGCCTTTTATATCAAGGGCACCGATGAGATAAACGGATTTATCAATGTGACGACAGGCATGATGAACAGCAGCGACGTGATCATGCGCGCCAAAGAGAAAAAGGTGTCGCTCACAGAATATTTAACAGCTGTTTTTATTCTGGCGGCGGATAAGATACAGCGCCTGAAAGTCAGGAATGAAAGACGCTTCAAACCTATCAAAATATGCGTTCCCATCAATCTGCGTCGATTTTACGCAACCAATACGATGCGCAACTTCGCGAGCTATGTCAACCCCGGCATAGACCCGAAATACGGCGATTACAGCTTTGACGAAGTTCTTTCTGCCGTACATCACTATATGCGCGCGGAAGTGACAGAAAAGCTGCTGAACGCCAAAATATCCACCAATGTGCGCTCCGAAACGCGGCGCGTACTGCGCGTCACGCCGCTGTTCATTAAAAATATGGCGATGCGGCTCACTTTTAATCTGGTGGGAGACCGAAAAAGCACGACGAGCATATCCAATCTGGGTGATGTCAAGCTGCCTGAAGAAATGGCCGTCTTTGTGACGAGAATGGATTTTATATTGGGACCGTTGTCCAGAAACAGGATTGTGTGCGGGGCGTTAAGCTATAAGGGGACGCTGTACTTAAACTTTGTACGCACGATAAAGGAAAGCATGCTGGAACGTGAGTTTTTCCGTTTTCTTGTAAAGCAGGGTATACCGGTGAAAATAGAAAGCAACCAAAGATGGTAGGACGAAAGGGTGAACAGATATGTCATACTGCGTGAACTGCGGCGTTGAGCTGGAAAAGAGCGAAAAACATTGTCCGCTGTGTAATGTGGAGGTTCTTAATCCCAAAGCCCCGTGGGAGGAACCGGCAGAGCGTCCGTATCCCAGATATCTGGAAACGCTGGTGAACAGAATAGACCGCCGCTATTTTGCTACGCTCGCTGCATTGATTTTTATGATTCCCGTATTGATTTCAATCATCTATGATCTGCTGGGCGGAAACGGCCTCTCGTGGTCGGCTTATATCGTGGGTGCGATGGCTTTGGTCTATGTGATTGTGTTTCTCCCTTTTTATTTTAAGCGCCGTCACACGGTGCTGTTTATCAGTGCGGATTGCCTGGCTGTGCTGCTTTATCTGCTGTTTATCGAAAGAATGAACGGCGGACAATGGTTTTTGGGCATCGGTATGCCTATCACCGTCGCGGCGAGCGTGTGTATCATTGTGCTGTCGTTGCTGTTTACGAAAAAAGAACGGGCCACGATACTGGTTCGCACAGCAAGCGTACTGATTGCGGCAGGTGTTTTTGTGTTGTGTGTTGAAATGATATTAAGCATCGATGCTTCGGGCTTGCTCAAGTTAAAATGGTCTTTTTACGTGTTTATCCCATGTGTGATGCTCAGCATCGTGGCTTCCATACTTGAACACCGAAAAAACCTTAAGGAAGAAATCAGAAGACGTCTGTTCTACTAGGTTCTATTTCAATCAAGACAAGGCATAAAGAAAGTCATAGGGTAAAAAAAGCGGCTCAAATTCCACTTTGAATGGCATCGGGGTCTGGCTAAAAAAGGGGGCTGCTGCCCTCTTTTACGTATGAGCGGCTTAATGGGACTTGGACTTTTGATTGGAGGTAAGAACAATGGTAAATCCGGTTGGCTATTTGGATGTTGTTAAAAATCAGACAAGAAGGACGATCTGGAGCCTGCATAATGTGATCGATTGCATACCCGACAGCAAATGGAGCAAGCTTTACTGCGGAATGCCATTATGGAAGCATGTTTACCACACGCTGCACTCACTGGACAAGTGGTATATCAATCCCTTTGTATATGACGAACCCGAGTTTCATAGCGAGGGCCTTAACGACTTGGATACAAAAACGGGAGGACTGCTCACCCGTGATTTGCTTAAGGACTATGCCTTCTCAGTTGAGAACAAAATCAATGAGTATTTAGGTGGGCTTCTTGATTATCAGTTGCTTGAAAAACCACGAGAATGTCCTTATACGCGGTTCCATCTAATACTCGCCCAGCACAGACATATTGATATGCATATAGGAATTATTATGGGCTTTATTATGGTTGATTCAGGCAGATGGCCTAAAGTATTAGGACTCATGGATACAGTCAAAGCGCGGTATGAGCCTGAATACTTTTAACAACACTTGATATGAAGAAGGGGATATCTTTGCAGATTGTGAGGCTCGGCGGAACGGCGTGGCTTGTCCGCGATGATAAACAAGGGATCATTGTTGATGCGTCAAAGGCCAAAAGCGCTAAGGTGATAAACAGACGGATTAAAGACCTGGATATTCGCATACCGCTTATATTCTTGACTCACACGCACTACGACCATTCCGGTGGTATGGCGGCTTTAAGGGCAGCGACAGGCGCGAAAGTGATGGTGGGGGCGGCGGAAGCAGACTGCCTGCGCAGCGGCTATACGCCAGTGCCCAAAGGAACCCATGCGATAGGCAGGTTTCTTTCCGGAGCGGCGCATACACTGACCTCTAAGACATGCGAACACTACGTGCCGGTGACGCAGGATGTTATACCCATCGATACGCGGCGTACGCTTGAGGAATTCGGCTTTGACGCGGACGTATTGCCGCTCGGCGCGCATACGAAGGGCTCCATCGGGCTGCATATCGGCGATTATTTTTTCGCGGGCGACAACGTTTTTGGTATTGGTCACGTGATTTATCCGCCGTTTGCAGACGAACCGGAACAAATACGGACGGCATGGGAGATCATTTTGAACAGCCGCGCGAAGCTGATCTGTCCCGGCCACGGCCCGATGATAAAGAGAGACATACTGAAAAAACACTATACGTCGCGTTTTGGCAAGCTGCTTTGATATTCGCTATATAATAGACTTATGTTGTACGGCCTTTTACAGGCTGTTTTTTTTGCAGAACTGGTGTATTGGCATAAAATGCAGATGATACTTCCCAAGTATTAGATAATATATTAAAATAATATAAACAATGGAAAAACATCTGCTAATCAATAATAGTGGATAAAGAATGAAAGGATAAAAATGTATAGATATCGTTTAAAAAAAGCAGTGATTCTTTTCTTGCTGGTTCTGATGATTATAATGCAGACAGTTGGTTGTACAAACGCTCCGGTAATAAATGCCGCAGAGACCGCAGCTGCCCAAGAAACGGAGCAAAGCCAGCCGTCGCGGATTATTGAGGATTCTCTTCATAGCGGCTTTTTGAAAAAAGATATGAACGTCAACGTCTACATCCCTTCGGACTACAGCGAGGATATAAAATATCCGGTGCTCTATATGATACACGGATACACGGGAAATGAAGACAGCTGGCTGGGTATTACGGATACAGCAGATGTCCTAGTTGAAAACGGCGACATTATGCCTTTGATTATTGTGATGCCGGATATTGAAAACAGCTATGGTATTAATTCCTCGCCGGAGCCTGAGACAAAGTACAACAATAATTTTGGACGGTATGAGGACTATATCATTCAAGAGCTGATTCCCTATATAGACGCGGCTTACAGCACCAACTCGACACGGGAAGGGCGGTTCATTGGCGGATTATCAATGGGCGGTCATGTCGCTTTGCATCTGGCTTTTGCCTATAACGACAAGTTCAGTAAAGTGGGGGGGCACAGTCCCGCCATATGGTTTGATGGGCTTGATGTCAGCGATACTGATTATATGATGGGTTGGCTGTATCCTACAGAGGAGGATAAAAAACAAAGAGACCCACTGGAGCTTGCAACCCAAAAGGATCTATCCAACACCAAGGTCTATCTGGACTGCGGAGAAGAGGATGAATATAAATTCTATGAAGGATGCGACATGCTTTTTGATTTGCTTGTCGAAAAAGGCGTAGAATCCGAATACCATTTGCAGCCCGGTAAACACGATGGTGAATACTGGAGATCTCATCTGGAAGAATACATGATGTTTTACGGGGCCAAGTAAGACAAATGCGATAGTCTAAGAAAATGGCAAATAAAAAGCGAGGAGTTATCCCCGCTTTTTTGTTTAATAAGATTACAGGCAGAACGCTTCGGCCACAACGCTGATGGCGTCGGGTGCTTTCACGGTGTCCACACAGAAGCTAATGTTTGTTTCGGATGTGGTGATAATGGCAATGCCTATGTTCTTTTCGGCCAGTGCGCCAAACAGTCTCGCGGCCACGCCGGATTGCCGTTTCATACCCGCGCCTTCCACTGTCAGCTTAGACAGCGATGCGTTTTCTATGATTTGTGTACCTTCCTTCTTGTACGGCTCAATGACTTTTAAGCATTCACTTAAATTGATACGGGGCAGAGAGAAGGACAAGCTGACCTTGCCGTTAAACGGTGCGGTCTGGCTGATGATGTCCAGCTTAATGCCCGCTTTTGCGATATCCGCAAAAATATCAGCAATAGCCTTGGGTGAGAACGGCAGGCCGGCCAGCGTGATCATCGCCTGTCCGTCGTCCTTATAAACGCTGGTGACAGCGTCTTCAGAGATAATATCGTTCATGTTATACAGCCCGACCGGTTTTCCGCAGACAAAAGAAGCAGCACGTAACGCGCCGTAAGCGAATATCTGGCGCGACTGGGCTGTGTGTTTGATTTCCACGACTTCGTCCGTTCCGATAAAGTAAACACTGTGCTCTCCGGGGATGGTGCCGCCGCGTACAGCGTGTATACCGATCTCACGACCGCGCTTTTCGGTGCGCGTATAGCGTCCGCAGACCAAAGGCTTGGCGGCCATCAGCGCCTCGTTGATGGATTCCGCAAGAACAAGCGCTGTTCCGCTGGGCGAGTCAACCTTCTGGTTGTGGTGCTTCTCTACGATTTCAATATCGCAATCTTCACCCCAGAAAGCTGCGGCGCGGCGCGAAAGCTCAATCTGAAGATTGACACCAAGTGACATATTGGCGGAGAAGAAAACGGGAATTTGAGTCGCGGCATTGCTGATCAGGGCTTTGTCTTCATCGGTAAAGCCCGTGGTTGCGATCACAATCGCCATACCATGATCCTGAGCGTACTTTAAATTTGAACGCAGTGCGTCCGGCCTGGAAAAGTCAATGATGACATCCGCCGTTTCACGGCAATCCAGAATATCGGCATAGACCGGAAAAGGGTTGGATCTTAAATCCGGCATTTTATCAATACCGGCACAAACGCACATGCCTTCCGTTTTAGATGCGGCGTCCGCAACAACCTGGCCCATTTTACCGTTTGCGCCGCATATGATGATATTTATCATTTCAACCTCTCATCTTATGTCTGTCAATCTAGTCCATACTATATTTTTTAGGCGATATCAAAGCCCAGCGCCATCAGCTCGCGTTTTAATACGGCGGCCTTGTCAGCACTCATTTCACAGAGCGGCATGCGGGGCAGACCCACGCTGATGCCGATCATATTGAGCGCCATTTTTACGGGGATAGGATTGACCTCGCTGAACAGCGCATTCACAAGCGGATTGAGTTTAAACTGGATCTCTCTCGAACGTGCAACATCGCCGCTCAAAAAGCTTGCCACCATATCGTGAGTCATCGAAGGCAGCAGATTCGATACCACTGAGATAACACCCTTGCCGCCCAGTGACAACACAGGCACCACGTGGTCATCGTTGCCCGAATACAGATCGATATTGGGGCAAAGCCGGGCAATCTCCCCGATCTGCGTGATGTTGGCGCTGGCTTCCTTGATGCCGACGATGTTGTCATGCGAACAGATTTCCTTCATGACATGTGCGCATATGTTCACACAGGTGCGACCGGGTATGTTGTAGACAATAATGGGGGTGCTGACGGCATCGGCAATGGCGTGATAGTGCCGTATCAGCCCTGTATCCGTACATTTGTTGTAATAGGGGGTGACCACAAGAAGTCCGTCCACACCGAGATCAGCCGCTTCCATCGAAATCTCAATAGCCGTTACGGTGTTGTTGCTGCCAGTACCCGCGATAACGGGAACGCGTCCTGCCGCCTGTTTAACGACAAATTCGATAGCGCTTAAATCTTCTTCCTTTGTCATCGTTGACGATTCGCCGGTCGTGCCGCAGACGATGAGCGCATCAATGCCACCCTCTATCTGATATTCGATCAGCGTTTCAAAAGTGGCGAAGTCGATGCCCTTGTCGTTAAACGGTGTGACAAGCGCGGTTCCGGCTCCGGTAAAAATACTCATACAATCGGCTCCCTTTCATTATTGGTGATCTTACTCACCATTGGCGATAAGACTCAGCGGTCGAAATAGCCCTTTGCTGCCAGCAGCTCGGCCGTCAGTACGCCGCCGCCTGCTGCACCGCGAAGTGTATTATGACTCAAACAGACAAACTTATAATCATATATCGGGTCTTCACGCAAGCGGCCGATGGATACGGCCATACCCTTGCTGTTGTCTTTGTCCAGCCCTGTTTGAGGACGGGCGTCTTCCTCAAAATATTGAAGGAACTGCGCCGGTGCGCTGGGAAGGGCCAGCTCCTGCGGAAGGCCTCTAAAGCTCTGCCATCTTTCCTTTATGAGCTCGATGGAAGGCTTTTTGGCAAACTTGACAAACGTGGCTGCCATGTGGCCGTCTGTGACGGGTACGCGAATGCACTGCGTTGTAATGACAGGCTTTTGTGCGTTCACGATCACGTCGCCTTCGATATGTCCCCAGATCTTAAGCGGCTCCTGCTCGCTCTTTTGCTCCTCGCCGCCGATATAGGGGATCACATTATCAATCATCTCGGGCCATGTTTCAAACGTTTTGCCCGCACCGGATATTGCCTGATATGTGCAGGCTACGATCTGCTCAATGCCGAAATCCAAAAGGGGATGCAGTGCCGGCACATATGTCTGTATTGAACAGTTGGGTTTCACGGCGATAAAACCGCGTTTTGTGCCCAGACGCTTGCGTTGGCTTGCGATGATATCCATATGGCCTGCATTGAGTTCGGGCATCAGCATGGGCACATCGGGCGTACCGCGGTGCGCGCTGTTGTTGGAAACCACCGGTATCTCTGCTTTAGCATATGATTCCTCGAGCTGTTTTGTCAGCGCTTTGTCGAGGCTGATGGCACAGAAAACAAAATCCACTGTATCTGCGGCATAACGGATATCCTCCGCGTCGTAAACCTGCATATCGGCGATCTGCTTGGAAAGCGGTGTGGTCATTGCCCAGCGGCCTTCCACAGCTTCACCGTATGTTTTTCCGGCGGAGCGTGCGCTTGCGCTTAGCAGCGCGATATCGAACCATGGGTGGCCGTCAAGCAGTGTGACAAGGCGCTGACCGACCATACCTGTTGCGCCAACGATACCGACCTTGAATTTCTTCATTGAAATAAATCCTCCAAACGTTTATGAAAATCCTTTATAGACAAAAATAGTGCGCATAACCATATAAGCGCACCACCGTCAAAAACTGCAAGTTGAATTTTGCAATCGCCAGCTACAGCAGCGCTCCGCCTTATAAAGGCGGCAGTTGCATGGTTGTTCACCATACCCCCAGGCTAAACCTTTACGGACGGTTACCCTTCGGCAGTTTCCCCTTTTTCATGTGCTTCACGGGCACCCGCTGCCTCCGCACAGATACTCTTGAAAACCGCGCCTCAAACTGTAATGGTATTCGTGAGAATGATTATATCATCAGCGGTGTCTTAAGTCAACCGATAAAGCAGCCCTTGACGAACCTGCATGTAGGACTACAATACATATTGGACACTGAACCTTGAAAATAAAAGATGCAGGAGCTGGCTCACGGGGTATTGTTGAGTTGCAAGGCAAAACACTACCGAAAGGAGCCATTCCTGCATGAACAAC
>JAEZKQ010000015.1 GCA_023436115.1 Bacillota bacterium
ACCGTATCATATTGATGAAGGATGGCAGAATCAGCGAAATGGGTACTTTTGACGAGCTGCTCACACGTGACGGGGAATTTAGCAGCTTCTCTCAACTGCCGGATACCGAAAAAGCAACGGCTTAAAAAGATTTTTTAATAGAATCTAAGATGTGAACGCCCCGCTTTTTATATCCAAACGGGGCGTAAAGCTTCATAATGAAACGGCGGTCATCGATTCTTGTGATGCCGTTTTTTTGTTATCAGCCAGCAAGGCTTCCATAAGGTAATGTTTTGCTCTGGTTCTCAACAATACCCCGTGAGCCAGCTCCTGCATTATCTATTTTCAAGGTTAGGTGTCCAATATGTATTGCAGCCCTACACATCAGATGCTGGGTCAAAACGGTATTAACTTGCCTTTAAGGTCTGTTGTGTATTATAATCGTTCAAAAAGCAGGATAATGTGAGGATTTATGCTGGAGCTTAAAGATATACACCTCGCGGTGGGAGAGACGTCGATATTAAAAGGGATTACGTTGTCTCTCGAGGAAAAAAAGATTTATGTCATCACCGGGCCGAATGGCAGCGGCAAGTCGTCGCTTGCACGGGTGATAATGGGTATACAGCAGCCCGATTCGGGGACGATCGAGCTGGATGGACAAGATATAACCGATATGGACATCACGCATAGAGCACGCTTGGGTGTCGGCTATGCGTTTCAGCATCCGCCGCGCTTTAAGGGCATCAAGGTCAAGGAGCTTATTGAACTTGCTGGCGGCGCTTCGCAGAAGGTATGTGATCTGCTCTATAGCGTGGGTCTATGTTCGCGTGACTATTTGGAGCGCGATGTAGACGGGACGCTGTCGGGCGGTGAAATCAAACGCATTGAAATCGCTACGGTGCTCGCCCGAAACCTAAAGGTTGCCGTTTTTGACGAGCCCGAGGCGGGTATCGACCTATGGAGCTTCCAGAAGCTTGCCGAGACATTCAAAGAGATGCATGAGCGGCTGGATACAACCATTGTGATCATTTCGCACCAGGAGCGCATTTTGGAGCTGGCTGATGAGATCATACTCTTGGCGGATGGCCGTGTGCGCCGCAGCGTGCCCAAGAACGATATATTAAAACGCGGTGTCATGGACGGCTGCGAATGCAGCGAAAATTGCGGAAAGGTCGGTGTGGAAAATGCTGAGTGCGTTGGATAAGCTTATGCTCGAACAGATAGCCGACCTGCATGGCATTCCGCAGGGCGCCTATAACATAAGACGAAACGGAGAAGGCGCAGGACGCGCCACCACGGTCAATATCGATATTACCAGCAAGACGGACCGCGCGGGCATCGATATCACCGTGAAACCGCATACCAAAAACGAAAGCGTCCATATCCCTGTTATCGTGACGAACGCGGGACTGACGGATGTGGTTTACAACACATTTGAGATAGGAGAAGGCGCGGACGTGCTGATCGTGGCGGGCTGCGGTATCCATAATTCCGGCAAGGACAAAGCACAGCACGACGGTATACACGAGTTCTTTGTGCGCCGCGGGGCGCATATCCGCTACGTAGAAAAGCATTACGGGCAGGGGGACGGTTCAGGCGATAAAGTGCTAAACCCCAAGACCATACTGCATCTGGAAGAGGATGCGACGGTAGAACTGGAGCTCGTGCAGATACGCGGAGTAGACAGCACACGCCGCGATACCGAGGTGCATCTTTCTGACCATGCCAAGCTCATTGTGACTGAGAGATTGCTGACGGACGGCGTGCAGGAGGCGTATTCCAATATCGCCATCGACATGACAGGCAAGGATTCTTCCGCGCAGATCATCTCGCGCTCTGTGGCGCGTGGCAGCTCAAAACAGGATTTTACGTTCGACCTCATCGGGCGCAACGCATGCCGCGGTCATATACAATGCGACGCTATCATCATGGATAAAGCCACTGTGATTTCCACACCACGTATATCGGCGCATCATGAGTATGCCCAATTGATACACGAGGCTGCCATCGGAAGGCTGGAATCGCAGCAGCTTTTGAAGCTGGAATCGCTGGGCCTTTCCGAACAGGAAGCCGAAGATACGATACTGAGGGGCTTCTTAAAATAAGCTGATCGGGTGACTCTTTTGAAAGACTGCGCATTCATATTCACCACTGCAGTCTTTTTTATTAATTTTAAGTTTAGAGAATTGAGGACGGACTATGACAAACGATTTAACCAAGGAAGAACTGGCAGGCCGTTTGACACGGTTTTGTGATGCGATGGACGAAGCGTTTTCAGATTGGGATACAGCCGTCATTTTAAGCAAAGTCAACCAATACTATCTCACGGGTACGATGCAGGATGGCATGCTGTTGATCAAAAACAGCCGTGAACCGTATTATTTCGTGCGCAGGAGCTTTGAGCGCGCTCAGGATGAATCGCCTTTAACGTGCCTATATCCCATGAACAGCTACCGCGACGCGGCAGCAATAGCGGGCAGCAACTTGGGGCGTACGTTCATGGAAACCGAAATCGTAACACTGGCGATAACGGAGAGGATGAAAAAGTATTTTCAGATTGATAATATCGGTTCGCTGGATAAAGCCTTGCTTTCCGTGCGGTCGGTGAAATCACCGTATGAGCTTGAATGGATGAGACGCTCGGGTGCGGCGCATGCTGATATATTGGAAAAAGTCGTGCCGCTGCTGCTGCGGGAAGGTATGAGCGAAGCCGAACTGGTGGGGGAGCTCTTCGATAAGATGATAAAGCGAGGCTATCATGGCTTATCGCGCTTTTCCATGTTCCAAACCGAAATGGTGGTGGGGCAGGTGGGGTTTGGTGAAAGCTCGCTTTACCCCACAAGCTTCGACGGCCCCGGCGGCGCGAGGGGCATCAGCGCGGCAGCGCCGATTGTGGGGAGCCGTGAAAGAAAGCTCAAAAAAGGAGACCTTGTGTTCGTTGACATCGGCTTCGGTGAAAACGGCTATCACAGCGATAAAACGCAGATCTATTGCTTCGGCTGTGAGCCGTCTGATGAGGTGGTTCGCGCACACCGTGATTGCATTGACGTGCAGTCACGTTTGGCCGACATGCTAAAGCCGGGCGCGATACCGTCTCAAATATATAACACCGTCTTGGGTGAGCTTGATGAGGAGTTTAAGCGCAATTTCATGGGCTTTGGAAACAGGCGGGCAAAGTTCTTCGGTCATGGTGTGGGGCTGCACGTAGATGAGCTGCCCATCATCACCAATGGATATAACATCCCCTTAGCAGAAAACATGGTGATTGCGCTGGAGCCCAGAAAAGGCATCGACTGTGTGGGCATGGTAGGCGTCGAGGATACATACATCGTCACGCCAAGCGGCGGGCAGTGCATCACAGGCGGAGGACGCGACATCATCATCGTAAAATAACTATAGAAATATAAACGGCCGAAACCTTATGGAATCGGCCGTATATAATTTAGGGACGTTTTACAGGGCAGAACATGGAAAATGATTCGCTGAAATAGTCTCGTACATAACCTGCCTCAAAAAAAGCAACCAGTCTGAAAACGGCTGGCTGCTTGTTATGTACAGATATCGTTTTTAATTATTCAATCATGAGCCCAATGCGACATCCAGCATCATCATAACCGAAAAACCCGCAAGGCAGCCGATTGTGGAAATGTCTGTGTCTGATCCTTTTTCCCCTTGCTGGGCTTCGGGTATCAGCTCTTCCACGACTACATAGATCATAGCACCTGCGGCAAACGAGAGCGCGTACGGCAGTATGGCTTGCATGGACACAACAGCCAGTGCACCGATGACACCCGCTATGGGCTCGACGAGCCCTGAGAGCTGACCATACAGGAACGATTTTGTTCGGGAAAGGCCTTCTCGCCGCAGAGGAATCGATACAGCCGCGCCTTCGGGAAAGTTTTGCAGTCCGATACCGATGGCAAGCACCACCGCTCCGGCAACGGTTGCGGATGAAAGCCCGTAAGCCGCCGCGCCGAAAGCGACACCGACCGCAAGACCCTCGGGTATATTGTGCAGCGTGATAGCCAGCACGAGAAGGACGCTGCGCTGCCAGCTTGTTTTTACACCTTCGGCTTTATTACGCTCCAGCCCCAGATGCAGATGGGGGAGCAGCTTGTCAACGAGAAATAAGAACAAACCGCCTGCAAGAAAGCCGATCACAGCAACCAGCCACGCTGGCTGAGGGCCGCCCTCCGCCATCTCAATAGCGGGCGCCAGCAAAGACCAGTAGCTTGCAGCGATCATAACACCGGAAGCAAACCCAAGCATCGCATTTAAGACGCGTCTGTTGATAGATTTAAAGAAGAATACAAGTGAAGACCCCAGTGCCGTGACGCCCCAGGTAAATAGTGTGGCAAACAAGGCCTGCACAACAGGTGTATATCCGCCCAACCAATCGTTCATGTTCGTTCTCCCCATAAGTTAATAATAATGAATGTTATTAATGACATTTTATCATAAATACCTATGGTTTCAATCACTAAAATACACAGAATGAACTTAAATATCGATATTCACATGATATTCTTCCAGCCACATATTAAGCTGAAGCAGGAACGCAAACAGCTGAGGCCCTGTCATAAGCTGCCCGAACCAAGGTGTGACGATACTGACGGTATCCATCATTTCTTCCACGGCGGATCTGTCTATCAGCATGTGAATAGGCGCTTTTGGATCGGCAAGTGTATCCTTGAGCATACTGGTGACCATCCGCGTGTATTCGGGATGATGCGTCTTGGGGTACGGGCTCTTTTTTCTGTTGTATATGCTTTCGGGGAGCAGGTCTTTCACTGCCAAGCGCAGTATGCCTTTTTCCATGCCGCCAAGGTTTTTGATATTCCATGGAATATTCCACGCATATTCGGCAATTCGATGGTCGCAGTAGGGCACACGTACTTCCAGCCCGCAGGCCATGCTCATTCTGTCCTTGCGGTCCAACAGATTTGCCATAAACCACTTGATATTCAGGTAGAACATCTGGCGGCGGCGGCGCTCCAACGACGTTTCGTTGCCCAGCAGCGGCGTTTCCTCAATGGTGTCGTAATAGCGGCCTTTTGCATAGTCCTCAATATTCAGGTGAGCAAAGGCTTTGGACATCACACTTCGTCTTAAATCGAGCGAATTGGCCCAAGGGAATATGTCCAGATTCAGCAGCTCTTCGCGGTAAAACCATGGATACCCGCCGAATATCTCGTCTGCGCATTCGCCCGACAGCGCCACAGTCGCATATCTTTTGATTTCCCGACAGAACAGCAGCAGGCTGGAATCCACGTCGGCCATACCGGGCAGATCACGCGCAATCATCGCGTCACGAAGTGCACTCACCAAGGCCTCTGTTTCAAAAACGCAGGTTTGATGCTCGCTGCCGATATGTCGGCGCATAATGTCGATATATTCGCTGTCGGGGCTGGGCTGAAAGACACTTCGGGTAAAGTATTTCTCGTTATCCGTATAATCAATAGAAAAAGTACATAGTGTTTCGCCTTTATCGGCAGCAGTCTGAGCGGCGATTGCAGACAGTACGCTGGAATCAACTCCGCCCGATAGAAACGTACAAACGGGAACGTCTGCCACAAGCTGTCGCCTTGCGGAATCGCAGATCAGCCAGCGCAGCTTTTCGGTGGTGTCGTAGAGGCCGTCGGTGTGTTCCGCGCTCACGAACTGCCAGTACCGGTGCACATAGGTGCCCAGCGGCGAATAGATCATGCACTCGCCCGGACGAAGCTCCTCTATCCCTTTGAAAAGCGTTTTGCCTGCCGTACGTGCCGGAGCCAAAGCGAACAGCTCAAGAAGGCCGTTCTCATTCATCGTAGGCGATATATCGGGATGAACAAGCAGCGATTTGATTTCCGAAGCGAACAGCAGCGCATGGCGCGTACGCGCAATAAAAAGAGGCTTTACGCCCATGCGGTCTCGTGCCAGAAAAACGCGCTGCTTCTTCTCGTCCCAGATGGCAAATGCAAAAATGCCATTTATGCGTTCAACACACGAAGGACCCCACTCCACATACGACAGCAGCAGAACTTCCGTGTCTGAATGCGAGAAAAAAGTATGTCCTTTTTCCATCAGCTCTTGGCGGATTTCCGATGTGTTATACAGCTCGCCGTTGTAGACGATGGTGTATGTATTGCCGCAGATGCTGCGCGTCATGGGCTGGCTTCCGCCAGCCGGGTCTACCACGACCAACCTGCGGTGTCCGAGCGCGGCCTGATGTGTTATAAAAGTACCGGCTGAATCCGGCCCCCGGTGTTTCACGGCATCCATCATGGCAGACAGCGTATGGCTTTCGGTCAGCAAGTCGTTTTCAAAGTCTATAATTCCGACAATTCCGCACATAAAATGTTCAAGCCCCCGTAAAAGTCATTTTCTATAACAGTATATGAATGCGCACAGGTTGCGTGAATGAGTTAAGGGGTGAAAACAGATGGTTGCAACACTCTTTCGAATGGGCTACAATAGATAAAAGTTGTAAATAAAGGAGACTGTATGACACAAAAGAATCATACAAAAACATTGGTTGTCTCGAGCATACTGGCTGCACTCATTTTAGTTTTTACATTTCTGATCCGTATTCCGGTCAATACCACAGGCGCTTATATGAACATCGGGGATAGCGTGATTTATTGTTCAGGCATGTTGGTAGGCGTACCCTGGGCGTCAGCCGCGTCGGGTATCGGCAGTATGCTGGCCGACATTTTGCTGGGCGGCGGTGTCTACATACCCGCGACGCTTGTTATAAAAGCACTGATGGGTCTTGTTTGCGCCTTGCTTATGAAAAACGCCAAACTGCCCAAGTTTGTTCTGGCTTGTGTGGTGGGCGGCGCGATCATGACGGTGGGTTACGGCCTGTTTGAATTAGCTGCCTTCGGCTGGGCTTATGCCATAGGGACATTGCCCTTTAATCTGCTGCAGTGGGCGGCAGGTGTGACGGTGGCCGCAGCACTTTACTATCCTGTAAAAAGGACAAAAGGGATGCTGGTATGAAAATCACATGCATAGGGCGTTACGGCCCATACCCCAGAGCGGGCGGCAGCTGTTCATGTTATCTGCTGCAACATGAAGGTAAAAACATCGTGATCGATATGGGCTGCGGTTCATTAACCAGACTATTGGGTTTGCTGCGCGTAACTCAAATCGATGCGCTGATTCTCTCGCATCTGCATGCCGACCATATGGGGGATGTGCTTACGCTGCGCTACGCGCTGGACGCGTCTAAAAAGATGGGGGAAAGGCAGCAGCCGCTGCGCGTCTATCTGCCCGATTCGCCCAAGACCGAGTCGGATATCATCAGCGCTCACGGCATGATGGATACGTTCACCATCACGGACGGGCTCAGCATAGACATATGCGGCGTTGATGTCTCTTTCGCTCTGATGCCGCACCCCGTACCCAGCTATGCCATGGCGTTTCGTGCCAACGGTAAAAAGCTGGTGTATTCAGGTGATACAAAAGAGAACGAGTGGCTTGCGCCTTTCGCATCAGCGGCAGATATTTTGATCATGGAAGCAGCATTTCTTTCGCGCGATAAAACCCCGGGAGCGCCGCATGTGAATGCTGTTGAAGCCGGTCACATTGCTTCTGATGCGGGTGTGAAGCGGATGCTGGTGACACACTTATTCCCCGAATACAACGAGAACGACATATTGAATGAAGTAAGGGAGAGTTATCCGTCTGCCGAGCTGATCGAGGAACTAAAGACTTACGAGGTCTAGCCTGTGGATAACGCGATTCAACCCAAACGCGTTCTTAATAAGCGGCCTATGCTCATTTTGGCCGTTTGCTTTGCGCCCGGTATCGTGCTGGGGCGCTATACCCATCTAACAACGTATTTTATCATAGCCGCCGTGGTTTTCGCCGCAGCGGCTGTTTGTTTTGCCGCATACAGCAGCCGGCGTGTTTTTACGGCCCGCTTCAGCCGCGCCGCGCTTTGTTTTTTGTGCGCTTCGTTTGCTTTATTTGGCGCATTTTTGTCGTCTGCCTCATATGACGTGGACTATGTTCAGCCCGGAAAAAATATCGACGTGAAGGGGCATGTTTACACGAGTCCGTATACCAACGATTACGGAAGTCTGGTGTGTTATCTGGATGAGGCAACTGTGAACGGGCAAGTCTGCGGCAATATAAAGCTTTATGTAAGCACTGCGTCGGCTATTCCGGAAATACAATGCGGCGATGTATTAAAAATGACAGCCGAAGTGAAGATACCAAGCGGCGTGCGCAATCCGGGCGGGTTTGACGAGAGAATGTATTTGCTGTCTGAAGGCATTTACTATAAAGCGTATGCAGACAGTATTGCGGTGACGGGCCACGAAGCTTCTGTGACCGTATTGCTTAGCAACATACGTGAGGCGCTGGGAAAGATGGTGGATCGAATATTTGAACCGGACACCGCACCCATTGCGCGAGGCATACTGCTGGGCGACAGACAGACGCTGGACGAGGACACCAACGAAGCCTTTAAAGATACCGGCATGTCGCATATTCTGGCGGTATCCGGGCTTAACGCGGTGATATTAATAGCTGTTGTCTTTGGCTTCTTCCGCATACTGCGTTTGGGGCGAACCCCGACGCTCGTGGTCACGCTGTTGTTCATCGCCGTTTATGCTTGTGTAACAGGACTGACACCATCCATCGTACGCGCTTCCATTATGGCAGCGGTGATGCTGCTGGGCAAGCACTTCGGGCAGCAAACGGATACGCTGTCCGGTCTGTCCCTGGCCTTTGTCATTTCACTGATCATCAATCCGCTGGATCTGTTCTCTGCGGGTTTTCAGCTTTCCTTTGGTGCAGTGCTGGGTATGCTGACTCTGGGCGCGCAGATTAAACGCTTTTTGGACAAGCGTCTGCCCGCCAAGGCCTCAGATGCCATTGCCGCGTCTGTGGGCGCGAGCGCTGGCACGTTCCCTGTACTGGCCGCCTTTTTCAACCGCCTTTCTTTGCTCAGTATCGTTATCAATATTGTGATATTGCCTCTGGCCAGCGCGGTGACCGTGCTCACATTTATTGCGTCGCTTTGGGCACTTATCATCGGCCCGGGGGCCGAATACGTGGCCTATGCAGCCTCTTTTGTGATTCGTATCATGATGACGGCCATTCATGCGGTGGCCGTTTTGCCGTTTGCCGCTGTCAATGTGGCATCGCCGCCTTGGTTTGCTACACTGGCAGCTTTCGCGATGATGTTTATCATTTCAAAATACGTGTTGATTAAAACGAAACTCAAAGCTGTGCTGGCTGCTGTGTTGACAGCAGCTGTTATTGTGGTTGTTTTACTGATGAAACCCGCGGGCATGTATACCGTGTTTCTGGATGTGGGGCAGGGAGATGCCGCCTTTATACGCACAGCTCGGGGCGGCGAGTATTTCGTGGACGGCGGGCGGCCGCAAAGCGCGGACAAGGTGGTAAGCTTTACGGTACGAAACGGTATTACGCCCGATGCGGCGTTTGTATCGCACACGGACGACGATCACTTTGCAGGTCTCGTAGCGCTATACCAGCAAGGGCTGCTTAAAAAGGTGTACTGCTCGTATCAGGAGCAGGTCGCGGTGGCTGCCGCGATGCCCAAAGCGCAAGTAGTGCCTCTCAGCGCGGGGGATATGGTTTGGCTGGACGATGAGACAAATGCCATGGTATTATATCCTTATAAGGATTCGGCTTCCGACAATAAGAATGATACTTCACTGGTACTGTTGATCGCGTATAAGAACCACAGCATATTGCTCACGGGCGATATGGCAGGCGAGACTGAAACACGGCTTTTAGCCCGACTTTCCTGTGTGGATATATATAAGGCTGCACACCATGGGTCACAGTATTCGTCTTACAGGCTGCCGCTTCGCGTATTATCGCCAAAATATTCTGTGATCAGTGTGGGTGAGAACAGTTACGGTCATCCGCATGACTGGGCGGTAAAAAATCTAGAGGATTATTCGGAGCAGGTCTATACAACGCTGAATGACGGAGCGGTTGAATTCTTTATACACGACGGTATCACCGTCAATACTTTTGCTGAATAGGTGCTATGAATCAATTATATTTGTTTGCGGGCGAAGCCTATATGGTGCGCGATTGCTTAAAAAAGCTCAAAGCTTCGCTGGATATACCCTATGACACATTGAATGTCACCGAATACAAAACCATGCCTAAAGCGGATGAGCTGATAGCGGCCTGTTCCGAGTACCCGTTTATGGCAGATAAGCGGCTGCTGGCTGTTTGCGATGCCACCGTACTGACCACAGCAGGCAGCGCGGAGGAAGCAAAGAAGATCGCGGAGTATCTGGACAAAATGCCGGATACCACCGTTCTCGTTTTGTGCACGAACGAAGCGCCCGACAAGCGCCGTACACTTTTTAAGCGTATGAAGGAACTGGGGGAGGTACGCGAGTTTACGCCGCCGACACCGGCCTTGTGCGCTGCGTTCGTGGCGCAGCAGGCTAAGTCTCAGGGGGCAAGGATATCATCTAAGACAGCTGAGGAGCTTGTCTCGCTTGCGGGGTGCGATTATTTTACACTGGAAAATGAAATCGCGAAGCTGGCGGTATACAGCGGCTTTGGCGAAATTACGTCCGCGCATGTGAAAGCATGTGCGTCGCGTTCATTGGAATATAACGTTTTTGAAATACACAGGCTTTTTGTACAACGACAAGCGGCCGCAGCGCGTTCGCTGCTCGGTGATATATTGCAAGAAGAGCGGCCCGAAGGCTTGATCGGGTTGTTTGCAAAAAAGATACGGGACATGTATAAAACAAAAACGATGCTCGATGCCGGCTTTCATATTGATAGAATCGCCGAGATGCTCAAAGTGAAAAGCTATGCGGCGCAAATGCTTGCCAAGGAATGCGCTCGGTTTTCTCAAGAACAGCTGCGCGAGGGGCTTAAAATGCTGGCTCAGCTGGATTACCGTATCAAAAACGGCGAACAGGACGCAGAGCTGGCATTCACCGCGGCGTTGCTTAGCATATATGGGTTTTAACAACACAAAAAAGCCCGTAAGGTCGGCGGTATAGCCGCTAAAGCCTTAGGGCCTGTTGCTTGTTTTGATGCTTAGTTCAGGCGGTCAAAGAAGCGAACGCCTTGGAAATCTGCGCTTTCTTACGGTTGACGCTATTTTTATGAAGTGTGCCTTTCAGAGCGGCCTTGTCAAGCGCACCTGTATATTCCTTATAAAGCGCGGCGGCTGCATCCTTTTCTCCCGCTTCCACAGCGGCATTAAACTTCTTAGCGATCGTTTTAAGCTCGGATTTGACCATACGGTTGCGCAAATTGGCTTTTGCTTCAACTTTCATGCGTCTTTCCGCCGATTTGATATTAGGCAAGTGTCCAAACCTCCATCAGTTGATACTCGTTACAATAACGAAAGGTATTTTAACATAGGCTGTAGCTTTTTGCAACTTAAAAATATACTGTTAGTCAAAGGATTATTATGATACCTTTTTGAGATTTTGATAGCGGCATAAATGGAAATATGATAGAATAATGCAACCAACAATAGGAGGGAATCTATGTATTGCAAAAAATGTGGTAAAGATTATCCAAAAACAAAAAAGGTATGCGCTGATTGCGGAATAGCTTTGGTTCCGGGTGCGTCTCCGGCTTCAAGAGACCAGAAAATCAATAAGGTTCCTATTATTATCTTTGGCGTACTCGTTGTGGTCGTCGTGGCTGTTTTCTTGATAGTAGGCCTTTCGTAGGTGACTCAAAACATCCCCATTTTTTCATTAATATTGGAGAACTTATCCAGATTATGTTTTATATGATACTTTATTCATATTAATCTTGTATAGTCAATAAAACAAAAAGGAGTCAAAGCGATGTTTTGTACAAAATGTGGCCACGGTAATGCGGACGACTCGGCGTTTTGTTCTTCCTGCGGCAGCCCACTGACGACCAATTTAAGTCCGACAGATGCAGGGCAGCCTGCCGACAGGAAGCCAGTGACACCGCCCCAGCAAGTAAACATTGTACCGCCGGGCCAGGCTATGCCCCCTCAGGGACAGTATGGACAAGGCGGATATTACCCTCCCCAACAGCCTTATCAGCCCCAAGGCGCTTACGCACCTTATCCCCAGCAGAAAAAGAAAAAGACAGGTTTGATCGTCGGCCTTACGGTGGGCGGCGTGGTGCTCATCGCAGCTGTGCTTATTCTGCTTTTCGTTTGGCCGGGTTTTTTGAATCAAAGCAGCTCTGTCACGGGTATATGGTACAGTGAGGACCGCGGAGAAGCGCTTGAATTCAAAGAAAACGGTAGTATTCGTGTGTTTACCGTTTTAAAGGACTTTAGGGGTGACTATACCTATGACGCGGGGACCCGCATGGGCACGATAACGGTCGAAGATGATGAATACCGTTTTGCAGTTTCGGAAGACGGGCTGTACATTGAAGATATGGGCAACTACATAAAAGCTGATAAAGACTTTGACATTGACGATTTTATTGATGACATGGCTTCTGAAAATGCCGGCCCCGAGGCTACCCAGACCGAAGCACCCGTTGTTGATAACGGCGTTGTGGACGATCCAGTGATTGATGAACCTGTGGTCGAAGAGACGAAAGACGTTGCGGTAGGAGCAGATATCCTAGGCTTATGGTATGAATCGATGGGGTATGCAGGAACGCTTGAGTTTTATATTGACGGCACGTATAAAGTGGCGCTTGCGGGCGTGGAATATACCGGCACCTACCAGTTTGATCCCGCAACAGGTAGAGGCACAATCATAGACCCGATTTCGGAGGAAGTGTGCAACTTAATGATAAACGAAGACGGGACGCTTGCTGTCGATTCGATTTACTATACACGGGACTATGTGGAACGGCTGGACACTGGTGACCTTGGACTGACCGAGTGAGTAAGCTCATTATCTAAGGAAACCTGTTGCCCGACAGCCTAAGCTTGGTAATATGAAAGGAAATTGAATATGTTTTGTGTGAAATGCGGTAAGCAAATAAACGAAGAGTCAACATTCTGTACCTATTGCGGCAACAAGGTGGAAAACGCGCCGCAATCCCAGCCAGCTCAGCAAGGCTTTGTGCCGGGTTCGTACGGTTATATACCCCAGCCGGTCAAGAAAAGTAAAACGGGACTCATCGTCGGCTTATGCGTGGGGGGTGCGGTGCTTATTGCGGCCGTTGTGCTGCTCATTCTCCTGCTGCCCGGCGGCAACTCTGATATTGCGGGAACATGGTATGATGTGAATGGATACAGCGGTACTATCGAGTTTATGGGAAACGGCACATTTAATATGCAAACGATGGGTATCACCTTTTCCGGCACATATACTTACGATACCAATGCCAAATCCGGACAATTGCTCTATAATGAAATGGGTGATTTTGGATACTCCGGTTTTTCGCTGGACAACGGGTTTATTAGCATGAACGGTACGATGTATACAAAAACCTATGTGGAGCAGATGGATGTTTCCGATGTCCTTGAAGGCTTGGACCTGGAGAATTTTGATCTCGGTGATTTTTCTTATTAATTCATGTTTCTAAAACCGGCCTAAAAAGCCGGTTTTTTTATATCCATTAATGTCTCGTTCCTTAATTATGAAGAATAATTACAAAGTCGTACTTACCAATATATGTTATGTCTCTTCGTTATCCAGCGTGTTCAAAAGAATTGTTTTTCAAGTTGGGCCATGATACAATCAGTCTCGGAAAACGTGAATGTTACGCATATGTGACGTTTATGTACAGATTGCAGGCAAGGGGTGTAGCAGTTCTTGAGAATATTCAAAAATATACTTGCAATTATCATCGTACTGGCTTTGTGTGCCGGTGTTCTGATATACGCTTTAAATGACAAGGGAGGGGCGACCAACCCAGAGGGCAGCGGCT
>JAEZKQ010000032.1 GCA_023436115.1 Bacillota bacterium
TCAGAACGTCGCGAGACAGTTCGGTCCCTATCCATCGTGGGCGTTGGAGATTTGAAGGGAGCTGTCCTTAGTACGAGAGGACCGGGATGGACAGACCTCTGGTGTACCAGTTGTCCTGCCAAGGGCATCGCTGGGTAGCCAAGTTTGGAAGGGATAAACGCTGAAAGCATCTAAGCGTGAAGCCCCCCCTAAGATAAGATCTCCTTATAGACCCCTTGTAGACGACAAGGTTGATAGGCTGGAGGTGGAAGTGCAGTAATGCATGCAGCTGACCAGTACTAATCGGTCGAAAGCTTGATTTCATCATGATATGAATTTGATGATCTTGGCTCAACCTAAGACGCTTCTTAAAATTCTTGCGGTTTTCAATGCGCTCTTGACGAGTGCAGACTTGAAGACAAACATGAGTTTGGCTTCGATACAAAAAAGTTAATCAATTTCCGGTGGCGATAGCTAAGGGGATCCACCTGTTCTCATCTCGAACACAGAAGTTAAGCCCTTATACGCCGATAGTACTTGGCTGGTCACGGCCTGGGAGGGTAGGAAGCTGCCGGATTCAATTTAAACATTATATATATTTATCGGGGAGCTCGCTTGCAAAGTTGCATTGCGAGCTTCTTGATTTTTTGGCGAAATTAGAAAGAAGATGCCTCGTAAAAAGACATCTTCTTTTCTTAGAGGCTTACTATGTCAAAGTTGGTATGGGTGACCCCGGTACAAGGTCAGTTCCCGATCCATCCAAGCTGCCATTGCCATTATGTATTTCGACTCCTTGGCCATCGTTATTTAGGCCAGACGATACATCAGGCGTTAGCACAGGCGTGGGCAAGATTAGGTTAGGAACATCATCGTTTCTTGCTGCACAGCCAATAAACAAAACAGCTAGAATGAAAATGACAAAAACAATAACAAACGTTTTTTTCATTCATTTCGCCTCCTCAAAAATTATTATTTGCGAAAATTGCAGCAATATTATGCGAATAATATGAAAACATCATTGTTTGGTTTTATTCAATGATATATATAAACTTAATCGTACTCATACCATATAAGCAAATTAATATTAGTACCCGCAGAATATCCTTTTAGAGGCTCTATGATTTATAGAAACGGAGAATACAGCTACCATTGCATAGTTAACGGCGGTTTTGAATGGTTTCAAGGTTATGAAGAGATATTCTTTTTATATAGCAAAATCTTTGAGTTTTATTTCATGGAGGCAAGTGAGGTAACTAACTTATGCTATATTATTTCAAATTCATATTGTTTTGTCCGTTTAAGATCTGTCCGGCGCGGGTTTTCAATTCATCCAATGATCCAATTTGGTCAGCTTTCTGACTCAACTGGCTTTTGACATAGATGGGGAGCGTTTTAAAATAATCCATAGCTTCTCGGTTTTCCGCAATCAGGCTGATAAGATCATAGTTTTCTTTGTTCAAGATACTCACCTCTCACATAATTATATTTATATTTTACACCGTAAGCCCGTGTTTATGAAATCTCTTTTTTCTAGATTTTAAGCTTAAAAACGTCGTAACGGGGCAAAATAAAAGACGGAGGTGTAATAAATGAAAGTTAAAGATATTATGTCAACAGATATTGCTTGTATCGGCCTAGAGGATTCGATCCAAAAAGCAGCTCAGCTCATGAAGCGTTATGATGTGGGTTCCATTCCTGTTTGTGAAAACAAAGAAGTGATCGGAATTGTGACGGATCGCGATATCGCGTTGCGGTCTGTTGCAGATGGAGAGGATACATCAAGCCAAACTGTGGCAGACATTATGACCGCAAACCCTGTTGTGGGAGAACCGAATATGAACGTGCATGAAGCTGCGAAGATTATGAGCCAGCAGCAGATCAGGCGGTTGCCTATCGTCGACCATGGCAATCTCGTGGGTATCGTGGCGCTGGGAGACATATCATTGGAGCCGAATTTACAGGAAGACGCGGAGGAAGCGCTGCGGGACATCTCAGAACCGGGCAGCCATTCGATGCAATAAACAAGTAGAATAGTAAGTCCATTAAAAAAACGGCAGAATCATCCGCCGTTTTTTGTGCTATTTTCGAGAACAAAAGTTATACAATTCTTCTGTTGCAAGCGCCAGCTTTGTGGCAGACCAGTTTTTTGTTTTCGGATAGATGTAGTAGGTGTCTTCAAGCGTAGATAGGTCAATGCAGTCGCCCTTGCCCATATAGTCATACTCAATATGGCACGAATACATGGATAGAGGATCTTTTTTGAGTAAAAAATGACTTCCGCCGAAAATCCCCTCCAGTGTAAAACCATTCATGTCATGGGTTAAACGGCCTTCGCCAAGACGTATATATCCGCTCGCATTTGGCAGACTGTCAACGATAACATCTGCAGAGAAGTAATAAGTTCCGGCTTCAATCAGCTTACGTACCTCACTTCGGAGCAGCTCATACCAATGGGGGATATGCACACGTTCCATGGCATCTTGAGCAATCAATTCGCCGTATTCGGTCATTGTCCATTCGCTGCCGCAGTGGTCGCACCATAGCTTGTGCCCGTCCGATTGCATTTGGAATTCCGTGCCGCATCGATGGCATCCGTAAAGCACTTTATGCAATCCCTTGGCTCGATCCTTGTATCGAATACGAATGCCGTTTTCCTTTTGCCACATGAATTCATCATAAACAAAGGCATCGTTTATTCTCTTGTTAATCTCGTCTTTAGGGAGCTGTCTAATTTCTGTCTGCGTTATAATCTGTGTCAGATCGGCCGTTAACGGAAGATGCCTTTTGTGTAGGTTCCAAACGGGCGATCTTAAAAAATTACCATGCATGCTAAGGACAACAACGGGAACCTTTAAAAGCTTGGCAAGTTTGCCAAGGGATTCGGGCAGGCAGGCATTTGTGCCGATAAGGGAGTAACGTGCTTCCGGATAGATGACGAGTATATCCCCATTATCAATCACCTTTTTTAAATGCATGACCAGCTGAACATCATTGGTAAACTTGCGCTTACATATGCAGCCGACATTGCGCAGCAGCTTTTCCCGACCTATAAACCCATCAATTGCCACCACATAGTTCGCTTTATGCGGGAAGATGCAAGCCGTTGTGACCATAAAATCGATAAAGGATTTATGCGTACATAAGAGAAGGTATGGCGGTTTTAGGCCTTTCATATTGACTCTGTTAATTTTAAGCCGCTGCTTCCATACCGTCGGAAAGCTGATCAGCCAAGTGAGCACCTTTAAATAGGTCTTTTGTCTCTTGGGGGGCTGCTGCATATCAAAACGTGCAATGTCCTCCATATAGGCACCTCGTTGTCACAATATAAGTGAAATTATAACATAGATCTATATTTCTCGCAAAAACAGTTTAGAAAAAGGAATTATAAGGGACATTACATAATTTGATATTGATAAGTTTGACCTTTTTGCATAATAGCGCCTCTTATGAACCGGTTTAAGAAAGGTGGAATGTTGTGGAAATACGGGCTATATAGAACAAGAACGAAAAGGCTGGTGAGAAGATGACTTCTACCAGCCTTATTAATCTGATGACAGAACAGCTTTCTCTAGCACATAGTCGTCCATGACAAAGCCATTGCCAATATCAGTGACGCATGAATAAGCGATATCAAAGCCCAAACGTTTGTAGGCCGCTATAGAGCCGGCGTTGCGCTTATGAGTTCTCAGCCATATCCGTGTGGCGCTGTGTTCTCTTGCGCGCGTTTCAATACGCTTTAAAAGCTCTCGTGCAAAGCCTTTGCCTCGGTGATCTTGCTTTACATAAAGCTTGCTTAAAAACAGTCCTTCGGACTCAAGCTTTGAGGCACTGTAACCGCAAGGCTCGCCATCAGAACAGGCGATTTCATAGACAGTGCCTTTTCCCATATCGCGAATGATAGCAGACTCGGATTGATTCTTTTCCAGCATGTATTGTATTTGCTCCATGCTGATGATGCTCACATAGTGCTGCGTCCAAATCTGACGGGCAAGCGTTTCAATAAGCGCGGCATCCAAGGCGGATGCCGTTCTAATATCTAACGAAGGCATAAAATCTCCTCAGTAATGTGCAATACTATTGTTCGTACTGTGACACAATCTCCCCAAAATAGAGTGTATGCATGTTACCTGTGTCATGTCCGCTGTAAAATCGATCGCGGATAGCATTGTCCAGCGCTTTTTCATCAAAGTCTGTTTGGTAAATAATCCGGCATTCAATAACAAGGCCGCGGCCTTTTATATGCGGGACCTTGACCGCTTCAGATGGCAAAAGCGTAAGCCCGCACTCTTTGAATTTGTCCATATCCCGTCCGGATTTGGAGCCGCAGACAGAAATAGTTTTTTTCATATCCTCGTAAGGCACAAAGACAGTAAACTCACGATGCACTTCCAGCAGTTCGTGTGTATAGCGGCTGTAACGTACCGGCGCGACAAATATATTCCGATACCACATGACCGATGTCATTGCCCAGCCAATCGTCATTACATTTGGCTTGTCAGTGCCGGAAACGAGCAAAGCACCGTTTTGTCCGATAAGAGGCAGAGTGATGCCTGCTTTCTCCATAATGTCATGACTATTCATCTTTTATCCTCCAAGTATTAAATATTTTGCATCAAACGTTTTTCCATACACACGCATAAATCGTCTCCCTTATAAGGGCCGTAGTTGGTCATAAAGGTGAAACCGAGTTTACGGTAAAGCGCCTGAGCAGCAGTCATATCCTTAGCTGTTTCCAAAACAGCACGCTTGTAACCAGCTGCAACGGCTTGTTCTTCAAGCCGGCGAAGTATAAGCTCTCCAAGCCCTTGCTTTCGGTGCGAAGGAAGCACGAACACGCGTTTTATTTCCACTGTATTGTCATCGAAGCGCTTGATACCGCCGCAGGCGCAAGGTACACCGTTACAATATACCAGTACTGTGCAGAATATGTTTTCAAGTGTGTTAAGCGGGTGATAATTCTGCATCACCTCAGCTCCGTAGACTTTATCATACTCGGCACTACAAAGATTCGTAAGCGCGATAAAATCCTTATGAGTACCGTCGGCAAGAATGACTTGTATGCTCATAATGCTAATTCCAATCCTAGGCATTAAAATGATCATACCATAATCATACAGAAATAAAAATACCTATAAGGACTCTAAGCGTTTTGAGCACCCTTGTGATAACCGTAGGCTGCCCCAAACTTATAAATGAATTAGCCCATGAGCGCCTGATGAGCTTCCTTAAGCAAACTGCTAATATTCAGCCCCTGCGGGCATTTTTCCTCGCAGGCGCCGCATTGGATACAGTTTGACGCATCCTTGCCCGAATGGGAAGCGACGAGAGAATAAAACGTCTTTCCAAACTCTGTCCAGCTGGAAAGGGCGGAATCATTGTATACTTTAAAAATCTCAGTAATGTTGACACCCGCGGGGCAGGGCATACAATATCCACAGCCTGTGCACCCCACCTTGACGAGCTTGCGGTAAATGTCTTTAATATTAGCGATAAGCTGCATGTCGGCCTCGTTCATCGCACCTGCCTTGGAATCATCAAAAATATTTATGGTCTCCTTTAACTGCTCCATGCTGCTGACACCGCTGAGTATCACTTTGGCTTCATCATGGTGGTAAAGCCATCGAAATGCCCACTCTACAAGCGAGCGTTTCTCTGGGTAGCGGTCAACGGCTTCTTGTGCTTCGTTTGGCACGTTATTCGCTAACAGACCGCCTTTTAGCGGCTCCATAATGGCCACGCTAACGCCTTTTTGCGCCGCGTATTTGAGCCCTTTTAGCCCCGCCTGATGATTATCATCGAGAATATTTAATTGAATCAGGCACATATCCCAACGGTAAGCATCGATAATCTCATGGAAAAGATCATATTCCGCGTGAAACGAGAAACCTATTTGCTTGATTTTCGCCTTCGCTTTAAGCTCTTCCATAAAAGCGATGCCATTTGTTGCTTTCACCTTCTCCCAGGCTTCCCTGTCCAGACAGTGAAAGATGTAAACATCGATAACGTTGGTCTGCAAGCGTTTTAATTGCTTTTCAAAAACCTTCTCATAGTCCGCATAGGTTTCAATAGCCCACAGGGGAACTTTGGTCGCTATATGCACTTTTTCTCTGTATCCGTTTTGCAAAGCCTTGCCCAGAATTTCTTCACTGCCGCTGTACGCGTAGGCTGTATCAAAATAGTTCACGCCATGTTCAACTGCGTAGCGAATCATGCGAATCGATTCCGGCTCATCAATGATATCGCGGTCATCAATCGATTTTGTCTGAGGAAACCGCATACAACCCATGCCGAACCGGGATACCGACTTTTCTAAGCTGCCAAACTGGACATATTTCATTTTAATGCTCCTTTATTAACAAACAATCCACTTAATTTTGACGCAAAACAAATACAGTCACAAGAACCAATTGTGCATATATTGACAAGAACCAATTTTGATAACGAATGAAATCATGACAGCTCATCAATATCAAAATCGCAAGTTGCAAAGCGTGGCCGTAATTGCCCCGTTGGTGCGGTGAAATTTATACGCAATAATCAGGATCGGCCACACCTTGAGGGTAGTATATGACGTCTCTTTTGGACAAGTCGGCAAATTCGCTTCTTTATACGATCGTTTATTATAATATCTCGTTTATGGCAAAATCATAGTTTTTCAAACCGTGGTAATAGTTACCCTTCTGGGCGGTAAACTTAAAGACGCAGTAATCGGAATCGGTCGCGCCCTGAGGATAGTAGCATTCAAATCCATCCCGCCACAGCATGTCTTTATGCTTCTGATCGGTACATACTTCGACGGTGCCGACAAGCATCACGCCGCGGTAATCGGGCTCCCTATAAAAATAGATACAGGCGTGTGGATTATCTATAAACTGCTGCGTCCGACGTGCCGAATAGTTGGTCGAAAAATAATGGGTTCCCATGCCATCACGCTGAAGTGCCAGCATGCCCTTTGTGTTGGGATAGCCGTTTTTATCAATGGATGAAACAATGGCGACATTTGCATTTTCCACGAGATCATAGATTTCCGCTTTAATAGCAGCGTTCATAGTGATTTCTCCTTTTTTATAAGATTATCAAGTATGTGCTTTAGGGTCTCTTCAAACCGGGCGATTTGCTCGTCCGAAAGGCCGCCATAAAAAATGTCACTCATTTGATCAGACACTTTACGGTAGGTCTCGCTTAAGCTCTTCGCCCGGTCCGTTAACAAAATTCTGATCTGCCGGCGGTCTGACTTATCACTTTGACGGCAGATATGACCTTGAGATTCCATGCGATCCAGCATGCTGGTCAATGTCGTTTTGGCAAGCCCTGTTCTGCGGGCCAGTTCGACGATAGGCAAGGCATCCTGCTGCCACAATACATAGAGAATACGCCCTTGAGCGCCGTTGAATTCTTCAATACCTGATTGCAATAGCAGACGTTCGAATATGCGCCCTTGGATCTGTTTGATCTGTGATATCAAAAATCCGCCCTGTGATTCCATTTTGCACCTCCATTCTATATAAGATAGTACTATATAGGACAATATATGTCAATACTATGAAAAAAAGACGTGGTGCACACGTCTAAAAAAAGAGAACATAGGTATTACAGTCCAGCCGCTTACTGATAAGATTGTTCATAAATATTGATAACGTCTTGATGCGAAATTTCGCATGGATCCACGCTGAACAGACCGCCCATAGTTTCGCGGGCGTTTTGGGCAAGCGTCGGTATTTCATTGCGCTGGATACCGTAATCCGACATTTTCAGATTGTCCACGCTGCGTGCGCTTGCAAGTTCACACAGTGCTGTGACAAAGTCCATCGGCTAGGATGGCAAACTCATGGCATCATCCCCTTAATAGACTACGGGAGTATATTCCCCGCGGCACGATAGATTTCATACCACTCCAGACGTGTCAGCTTAATTTCTGACGCCTTGCAGCATTCAATGAGTCTTTGCGGGTTCATCGTACCGGTTATGGGCTGCATATTGGCCGGGTGTCTCAACAGCCATGCGATGGCGATTGTGGTATTCGTGACCTTATACTTTGCTGCGATCTCATCGATCTTTTTATTAAGCTCAGGGTATTTGTCGCTGCCTAAGAAAACACCTTCAAAGAACCCGTATTGGAATGGCGACCAGGGCTGTATAGTGATATCATGCAGCCGGCAATAATCGAGTATACTGCCGTCCCGGTCTATTGCGGATTCGTTTTCCATGTTTACGTTAATACCGTTCGATATCATTGTGGCGTTTGTGATGCTGAGCTGAAGTTGGTTGGCCACGATGGGTTGTTTTACGAACTTACGCAGCAGCTCGATCTGCATGGGTTTTTGATTCGATACGCCGAAATGACGAACCTTGCCGGTGCTGTGCAGATAATCAAAAGCCTCCGCCACCTCTTCGGGCTCAACGAGCGCGTCTGGGCGGTGTAAAAGCAATACATCAAGATAATCTGTTTTGAGGCGCCTTAAGCTGCCGTCTACCGCTTCAAGAATATGCTCCTTTGAAAAGTCGAACATACCTTTGCGAGAAATACCGCATTTGGATTGCAAGATCAGCTTTTCGCGAATGCCGGCGTTCATATGGACAGCATCAGCAAAAATTTCTTCGCAAAGACCGTCGCCGTATATATCCGCATGATCAAAAAAGTTTGCGCCTTGGTCGAGCGCTATATGCACAAAACGCTCTGCCTGTACTTTATCAAGAGTCTTGATACGCATACATCCAACCGCAATAACAGGGATCTTCAGTTCGCTGATGCCTAAGGAAATGGTTTTCATAATAAACGTCCTTTCCAATATGCTTTAAAATATTGTACGATAGTACGAACCGGTTTTTTGATACAACTTTTGTAAGATCAGAAAATTGCAAATTGATATCCGTCCGAGCCTGTCGTACAATATAATTATAAAACTTAAAGCAAACTTTAAGTCAATACAGCCAATAACTTATTATTACAAAGAAAAGGGAGTCATCCATGGAATACTCCATCATGCAGGTTTCAAAAAAGACAAAACTGCCGCCGCATACGCTTCGTTATTATGAAAAGGAAGGTTTGTTGCCCAATGTAAACCGAAGTGTAGGCGGCAGCCGTCGGTTTTCAGATGGTGATCTTGAATCATTGGAATTGATCTGCTGTTTGAAAAGCACAGGGATGTCTATTAAACAAATTAAAGAGTTTGTTCAGCTGAGTGCGCAAGGCAGACAAACGCTTAAACAACGCTGCGAAATTCTCAATGCTCATAAAAGAACCGTTGAAGACGAGCTTGAGCTGATGCAAAAGCACATAGAAAAGGTCAAGTGCAAAATCGCGTGGTTTACGGCACAATATGACGAGTATTTAAAGGATATTAACGCGCAATAAGAGGAGAAGACGGAGGATTGATATGATCGAAGATACGTTAACGGCGCAAAAAACGGCGGTTCTCAGCACCGCTAGGGGTATGTGCGCCGCGGCAAGGACAGCGCCTAAAACACGGGGGATAGACTATATCGACGCATGCGTGGTGACGGGGGAAGATATTCATACGCTGGCGGACGAAATGGACAGATTGGCCGATAAGCTCGGGTATGCGTTCTTTCACCGTGATGCGCAGAATGTGCGCAGCAGTACAGCTGTTGTGGTGATCGGCAGCACGTATAAACAGCGCGGCTTGGGCGGCGGATGTGCTTATTGTAACTTTGAAAATTGCACACAGTGCGCAAAGAAAGACGGTGTTTGTGTGTACGACCCGCTGGATTTAGGAATCGCGCTGGGCTCGGCCGTAAGTATCGCGGCAGATGCGCGTATAGACAACCGTATCATGTTTTCCGCTGGCAAAGCGGCGCTGAGCTTAAAGCTTCTTGGCCCAGATGTAAAGCTTGCTATGGGTATCCCGCTTTCAGCATCGGGCAAGTCACCCTATTTTGACCGCAAATAAGGCACTCTAATATAAAAAGCAGTCCGGTAGCAGACTGCTTCTTATCATACGCTTAGCAGGATACGGCGGTTTCCTCCGCCAGCTTAATTCTAAACTTTCTTTCAAGATCAATGATCTTGGCTTGATCGTGCGGACTGACCAGCGTGCACGCCCGCCCGGTATGACCGGCACGGCCCGTTCGGCCGATACGGTGAACATAATATTCCATTTTGTCTGGGATATCGTAATTGATCACCAGATCGACATCCTTGACATCAAGACCGCGTGCGGCTACATCCGTGGCTACCAATACACTTGTTTTGCCTTTTCGGAATGTGTCCATAATCGTGTCTCGTTGGTGCTGGCTCATATCGCCGTGCAGACAGGAGACAGACAAGCCTTGGCTAAAAAGCTGTTTTTGCAGCGTTTTCACACGCCGCCGCGTATTGCAAAAGACCAGTGTAAGACGCGGAGACTGTTGCTTTAATAGATTTTGAACGGCGCTGGATTTCGTCCGTTCGTCGGCAGTCATATAAGACTGCTTCACAGTCTGCGTCGGCTCATTGCAATGGCCGATCTCTATACGGACGGCATCGCTTAAGAACTGCTTGACCACGCCTGATACGGCTTTGTTCATCGTGGCCGCAAATAAGAGCGTTTGGTGCTGCCCCGTGACGTTAGCGAGTATCGTCTTGATATCCGGCAGAAAGCCAAAATCAAGCATTTCGTCGGCTTCATCCAATACCACGGTGCGCACGTTTTTAAGCTTTAGGACATTGCGGTTGATTAAATCCTTAACCCGGCCGGGTGTTCCCACCACAATTTGAGCCCCCGCGCGAATGGCCTTAATCTGTACCGATACGGATTGCCCGCCATAAACGCTGATAATACGAAGCTTACGATGCGCCGATAATTTACGGAACACCTCCGTAATCTGCAGCGCCAGCTCTCGTGTGGGGCAGAGCACAAGCGTTTGCGTCTTGCTGTTATTCGTAAATGTTTTTTCAATAATGGGCACCGCAAATGCGGCTGTTTTGCCTGTGCCTGTCTGGGCAATACCCATGATGTCCCATCCGTTTAAAATCAGCTCGAGTGTTTTTTCCTGTATGGGAGTTGGGCTCGTAAAGCCTGCCTTTTGCAGCGTGGCCTTCATCTCATTGCTGAGAAGTTCATAGTATTTCAATAGTTCCTCTTTCTTTTCCGGTGTTCACATAAAATAAAGACCTTGCTCATATAAGCAAAGTCTTTCGAATTTGTTAACATGCCACAAGTTGGTATTTATAGCCGAAGCCGGAAAGCCCCGATACATTGCACGCGCTAAAATTTCACGTGCATACTGTATTACAAATACGACTTGGTTTAAGTGCGATTCTCTTATCTTTAGGAATGCTTTGCGGTATTTCGCAAACGGTTACTTATAATACATTTAATATTATAAGCCATATACCGATATTTGTAAAGACGGCTATGTTTTCTGCGTCTTATTACCAAGGCTTTTCATTTTCTTGGTTATATTTTTAGAGCTTGATTTCGTCATCGTCTTTAAGCTGCAGCGGAATATTGATATAAAGATATGCTTATGCAGCTCGCGGGAGATGAACAGGCGGGTCTGGTTGTGCAATATTCAGTGCCAGCGTTATTCGCAAAACCCGCGGCAGAATCACTGTAATGATATCACCCTTCATATTTCCATGTTTTGAGAGCATCCCGGATTGCGACAGTGTGAATGAGATAGCTTCAATCCAATTTAGCTGGCATCACATTCTACTCGTTTTACTAATTTCATAGAATTTTTACGTAACATAAAACATGGTGGTTTATTATGCACTATAAAAAATCCAACAAAGAGTATATTCTCAGTATTCTTTATTATTTGGCCATCTTAGGCGTGCTTGTTTATGTGCTAGCCGTATCAACAAAAGCAACCCCTATCAGCAATACCCAAAACAAGCCGGCGGTACAGTATGACTGGGAAGAAATCCTGTCCTCAATATTTGAAAAAAGAGATAATCTTCTCATGACTGGGAATTCAGATGAATTGGAAAACATGTATGTCCGGAATGAGAAAAACAGTATTTGGGCGCTTGAATTAGAAATAAGCAGGGCGGATTATTTACAAGACTGGGCCGCGCGGCAAGGCATTCAATTTACAGGGATCAACAGTACTATAAATGTTAAAAGAACCAAGCAGGTGGGGCGCGGATATGCCTTCTATGTCGTTGTTTCCACAACTTACACTTATGTTTATGAAGACCAGCCCGAAAAAGAAAATCTCTTTCGTATCGGCACGTACCATTCGCTGGATCTTATTCCGGGAAGTACGGATTCTTGTTGGCTGATTAGTCGGGAATGGTATTTCGATCCGTTTCAGGATTCATTTGTTAAGGATGATGCGTAAAACAGCAATTATAAAGAATTCGTATTGTCTCAGACGGAAAAATCTTTTTCCGATCTAAGTGAACAGAGAAAAAAAGCTGTGGCGTATGCGGACCGATACGCGGGGGCTGCGTCTGATGGGCAATTCGGATATGATTACAATCAGGAGTACCCGAATTTTATGGGTCAGGGCGGAGATTGTTCCAACTATGTTTCTCAATCTTTGCACGAGAGCGGATTTAAAACAGGAAGCGGATGGAATTATCATAAGGATGCTGCATCCCATTCCTGGTGTAATGCTTCTGGGTTGAAAAGTTTCCTGATTTGGAGCGGCCGGGCAAATGTGATAGCTCAGGGAACTTATAACGAAGTATATAAGGCGGCTTATGAATTGATGCCTGGTGATGTCATCGGTTATATTAAAAAAGGGCGCGTAGACCATATGGTTTTAGTAACGGGAGCAGATTCCAGGGGTTACACCCTCATCAATTCTCACTCGACTGATCGATATCATGTTCCGTGGGATCTTGGCTGGAACGAACCGGGTGTTAAGTTCATATTATTAAGAGTCAATTATCCCTCTTAAGCGTTGCATAGATTTTAGCCGGTAAATTTCAAAGAAGAGTTAATATGATACCGACGACAACAAAAACTGCGCCAGTCATCTTTGCGATTGTAAGCGTTTCATTCAGAAAAACCGCGCAAAGGAAGACAGTCTCCAAAGGCGAACACGACAATATCGTCGCCACCACCGATACCTGCCCGTGCTTAATGGCGATGAAATAGCAAAGATCCCCTAAAAACGATGCAATGATCGCCTCTGCGATAAGAAAGATCAGGGAAAGCGACGATACTTGGCCTAGCTTAGATAACCCGCCATCTACCATCATCCAACCAAATAGAATGATAGTCGTTACCGCGGAGCCGATGGCAAGTCCGATATGCGGCTCAATATCTTTTAACCCGGCCTTGACTAACAGCGGGGAAACACCCCAGCATAGCATGCTGAGAAATGCAAACACACAACCAATAAACTACCCTTATATCGCAAATTAGTATACTCACTTATATAAAACTATATTTAATGTTATATGAGCATTGGCAGACATTTATTATCATGTTCTGCCGCCGCTCAGTGAGGAATAAAACTTAATAAAATGAGTACATGGTAAGTAAAATGAGAAGAAATACCGCTTTATATGTCATAGTCGTATTGATCGTTATTGTTGGCGGGATACTGGCATTTATTGTGCTAATATTGTGTATTGGCCTTTCATCCTATTTGTGAGCGAAAAATCAGTACGGAAATTCTGTTTGGCGTGTAAACCAGAACGATCATAGACAAGGTGTCACAGCAGAAAACCGATTACAGACCTCTGGTATTGTCAGCGCAAACTGCAAGAGTCCTCTAAAGTACCGAGCTCGTTTATGCCAAATAAGAAAAGCACCCGCAAGGGGTGCATATATTTGCGAGAGCGAGCAAATGTCGTTTATCTAAGATAAGAATAACATGAGTCGTTTCGGTTTGTTATTCGGCGGTTAAGGGATTGAGTATAAGCGAACTGAGCAGGGGCGAGTACACCTCAAAGTGAGACAGGGAACGACCGGGGAAGAAGCTGTTCAGATTATCCAGTGTATCGAACTCGGTGTTCATGAACATGCCATCGTAGCCCAACGTAGTGTTTGCTGTCTCAAAGTAGCCTGTGTAGGCATCTGTGCCTCCGTCTCCTGTGGTGTACCAGTTGGTGGCCTCAAAGTAGATGTATGGAATGCCCAAATACTTAAAGTCAGTGTGGTCACTCCAGTCGCCGGTGGTGGGAGAATAGACACAATCGTTGGCGGGCGCGGGATTTGCAACCGTCCATGGATTGGTGTAGAGTGCTTTTTCCTCAATGGCAGGGCCAGTGCCATTGGCGGCATAGTAGCCATCCAGATCGGAAGTGGTGTATACGGTGAAGCCCAGCGCTTCCGCCTTGGCGCAAGCAAGATCATAAGCTTCCGTCTGGGTCACTTCACCGGTTTCTTCGTCCTGAAAACCACCATATATGTTGGGGTAATCGCCGAAAGAGATGGCATCAATATTGACCATGAACAGGGTGGAAGCGATTTCTGCATCGGTCATGGACTCGGCGTACACGCGGGCGCCTACAAGGCCTACTTCCTCCGCATCGAAGAATACATATTTTACTGTGCACTGGGGCTGTTCGTTCACAAGTCCGCAGATGGTGGCCAGCAATAATGCCACGCCAGAGCCGTTGTCGCCGATACCGTCGCCGTCGTAGTGGGCGCCCACGATGATCTGCTTGGAGGCGTCCGCACCGATAACGGTGACAATAATATTTTGAACGGGGTATGTGTCGCCCAAGTCGCCCTGTCCGTTCTCCGTTACGCAGGTAATCTGCTCATCGGTGTAGCCCGCATTCTTTAGCTCTGATAGTATCCAATTTACAGTGGCTTCGTGGGTGTTGTTTTCGTCGGGGCTTTCGCCATCGGCCACCACATTTCGATTATTGAAGTTAACGCCGATATATTCCAGATACGCCTGTGACTGCTGAGAGAAGTCATAGGGCAGAGCCGCATCCTCAGTTAATTCCGCTGTACAACCCAGCAAAAACAGCATCATCATAGTCACAACCACAACCAGAGAGATAACCTTTCTACTTATTAGCTTGTACCTCCTTGTTTGATGTGGAGAATGTATACTCCTCCTGTTGGCATGTCTCTTAGCCTATTGTTTGCATTCATACTTATGTCTAAATAATATCACAAATATGTATTAATAGCAATTTTACCAGTAATCGATAATTTTCGCCATCCCTGAGCCCTATTTACCCCCGTTTCGCGTTACTATTTCTTAAAAAGCATGAAAAAGCGCCTCTTGAATTCGTAGACAAAAATCGTTTTGTGTTTGGTGGAGAGAGTGGGATTCGCTCCGCTCCCTGTGGTCGCTATCACGCCGTCTCGCTAAAAACGTGCCATTGGCTCGTTTTTCCCGCACACGCGGGTCGCTCGCGTTCGAATCCTGCCTATACCAAAATGAAAAGGCACACCTAACGGCATGCCCATTCATTTTGGCGGAGAGAGTGGGATTCGAACCCACGGTTGCTTGCGCAACACCGGTTTTCAAGACCGGCACTTTAAACCAGGCTCAGACATCTCTCCATATCGAAGCAGAAATTAGTATAGCAAAAATAAGTCTTAGCAGTCAAGTGGCAGAACACATTTTAAGTCTGTGTTTGGATTCCATTTGGAATTATGGTTAGGTAATTTTTCATCAATATTATTCGGCGTTGTCTTAAGCGGTATCTGCCAGGCACAATAAAACCATCGCACTATCCGATGGTTTTATTGTGCCTATGCCCAAAGCCGTTTTTATACTGTGGGTATAGGCTATTGCTATACGAGGTTTCACAATACTATCATTGTTTTTATTGCGCAACCGCAAAATAGAGCTCTCTTGCCTTTTCGGCCACGATGTCTCCGTCATACCAAGTTAAATGGAACAGATATTCACTTTCGTCGTAGTTCTTCAGAACAGTGAAAAGGCTTTTTCTACGTACGGTATCTCCGGGCTTCGGGCGATCGTTTGAAGCATCGTCACTCAATTCGTATGCGTTGCCTACGCCAATATAGGACATGCCACCATCCGTTTCAAACCCGGTTGTCTCTATTGCGTTCGCGCTCCAATATATAGACGGAACTGTTATACCGTATTCGGAAGCCGTGTAATCCGGCGAAAAATAGATTTCGTATTCTATAATCCCGTACTCGATGTCACGCGCTTGGTCCTCGGAAAGAGAAAGATCCATGATGCCGCTATAAGAGTCAATCGCCGTTTGAACCTCAGCTTGATCGCGGCTGACATTGAGAATACGGACATAAAAGGGCTCATATTCGTCGCTTGTGTAGTTTTTTGCCTGATAATAAACCCATTGACCCAGTGGAACAGCATTCTCCTTCGTGTTATAAGGGGTCGCATCTTTGGCATCGATGCTCAGAGTTGCCGGGCCTTCGGGTTTGGCTGTTCCGCTTTCCTCCGGCTCTTCTGCTTCTGCCTGTGGCGATGCAACTTCGATTTCATCGCTTTCCTCTATCGATTCTTCGGGGGATTCCGCTGCCGGCCTTTCGGGGAATTCAATGACCTGCCTGTTCGAGCAAGCAGAAAGCAGGCTAATCATCACTAAAAGAGTGATCAGAATACATAGGGTTTTTTTCATTTTTTCTCCTTCGCATATCTTTATTCATCTATAAAAGGCAAATGGCAATAACTTTTGCGATCACTGTAAAAAAACAATCTTCTTATAACTGCCTTTTTAGTGCATAGATGCGCAAAAGAACAAAGCCTTCAAATTATACCATAATAACCCTAAAATTCAACAATATTATTCACGAGGATGAACGACTAAATGCCAAACATCAAGGCGCTTAACGCTTTGCCTGTCTGCGTCTTAAAATGCTTGCGAAGCAGCATCTGATAAGCGGCGCTAGAGAACTCGCCCTCGTCATAGTTTACCAGAAAATCCGCTTCGATAATGATCTGATGGCATAGGTCGTTAATGCCCGTATAGGTGTGGTGATGAGCGATAATGAAGCACACGCGGTCAATCAGATCCGTATCGTTGGTGCAGCGTTTTAGTATAGGCAGAGCGATGGACGGACCTTCTTTTTCCTGAAGCTTGCCGCCGCAATTACCGTATACGGCCTCGCAATGCTTAATGGCGATGTCGTGCAGAACGGCTGAAACACAGATAATGAGCATCTCTTCGTCCGCAACATTTTCACGGCCCGCGATGCATCGGGCCAAACCGTAGACCTTAAGGGCGTGATTGATTCGCCTCGTATCGCTGCCGTTAAGTGCTATCATTTCATATATGGTATTATCAATCATATGCGACCCCGCCTCGTCGTTTGTTGATATTATTATAGCGCGTCTGGATAATAATGAAAGGACAAAATGTCGTTGGAGATAATGTTCTGATAAGGAAGCTTTAAAGCGTCAGCGTGCAGTATTTAACGAAAGATAAGCATCGATGGGCTTCAGTCGATAAAAGAAGGGCGCTTAAGATTATCCTAAGCGCCTTTTTCACAAAACAGGGGATTCATTGACCTCATTATAGCATAAACAGAGTCCCAAAAAACGGACACATCTTTGTGAGAAGCACTTTAGTTTTATTCGCAGTCAAACAGTGATATTTAGCAGACTGTATAATACAAAAATGGATACAAGTCATTACATTCATAGCATGGGGTTGAACGCCCCCTAAGTCGATGATATAATGTCAGCCAGCAAAGGAGTTAATTCATGGAGTTTTTAACGCAACCTAGTATATGGTTATATCTGTTCATTTTCTTTGGTAAAATTGCAGAGGTGGCTGTGTCCACGGTCCGTATCGTGCTCATTAATCGCGGTGAACGGGTAAAAGGCTCGATCACAGGCTTTTTTGAGGTATCGCTGTGGCTTGTGGTAACGGGAACGGTACTTGTCGGGTTCCAGGAGGATATCATCCGCTGTATTATTTTCGCAGTGGCTTTTGCGCTGGGAAACTATGTGGGCTCATGGATGGAAGGCAAGCTGGCATTTGGTCTTTGTTCGATACAGGTGATTGTATCGAAAGATGAATCCGCGGAAAAGCTGGTGCAGGAACTTCGTGAGAATAATTTCGGTGTAACGATGATGGCGGGTGAAGGCAAAACTGGGCCGCGTGAAATTTTGCTTCTTCACCTTAAAAGAAAGCGTATACCCGCGGCGATCGCTCTGATCAAATCAAAGCTCAACAACGCGGTGATTACAGTCAACGATGTCCGTGTCGTGAACGGCGGTTATATAAAGAAATGAAAAACATATGTGTATTTGCATCGGGCAGTTTACATCTTGACGAAATCTATGTGAAAGAGGCTGAAAAGCTTGGCGGCCTTATGGCCCAAAACGGTATGAGCATGATCTTCGGCGGCGGCGGCGATGGCCTCATGGGTGCTGTGGCACGAGGCGCAGCCGCAGCAGGCGGATGTATTATCGGTATTATTCCGGAGATTCTCAATATTGAAGGCATCGTTTTTGAAAGCTGTACGGAGCTTTTTGTGACAAAAGACCTGCGTGAGAGAAAAGCGATGATGGACCAAAAGGCTGATGCGTTCATCGCACTGCCGGGTGGCTTTGGTACGTTGGAGGAGCTGCTCGAGATCATCACGCTGCGGCACTTAGGCTGCCACCATAAGCCCATTGCCGTGGTCAACACGAACGGTTTTTATAACAATTTACAGCAACAATTCGAAGAATCGGTTCGGCAGGGTTTTGCCGCTGTGGAGGCATGCAGCGTATTTAAGATTTGCACCGATTCCACTGAGGCATTAAAATATATCTGCAGTGATGACGCGTTGCGTCCATACATAAAAAATAAACTAATGAAAAGACCGGAGAAATAAAATGAGAGCTATTCTGACAGTAACGGGAAAAGATAAAACAGGTATTATCGCGGGGGTATCAGCGGCGCTTAGCGCTTATGGCGTCAATATACTCGATATTAGCCAGACAGTGCTTCAAGAATACTTCGCTATGATCATGCTTGTGGATTTGGACAACTGCTCTGTGTCATTTGCAGAGCTTTCCGACAAACTTAATGAAAAAGGCAAGGACATCTGTATGGATATAAGAATCATGCGCGAGGAAATATTCGACGCCATGCATCGGCTGTAAACAAAAAAGAGTCTTTGCTTTACTGCAGAGGCTCTTTTTAATATACTTTTTTCGTTTGTTAAATTATTCCGCCGTTGGGTCGTTGACGGCGCCCATGAATGATATCGTACCGTCTTCAAGCGAATAGATGGCAAACACGAAGGGGCGGTCGGCGTAGAACTTGGCCGGTTCCTCTTCCATGGGGGCGGCTCCTTCCGATGCTACCGCCATGGTGACCGCCGCGGCTTCTGCGCCCAGTTCATCCACGCGTATGTAACATTTGTGGAGAACTTCGCCGATATAGATTTCATTCGGCTCCTGCGTCATCGCCGAAAAATCGGCATCGGAAATGCTGAACGCACGGCCCATGCCCATATCTGTCAGCGTATCTTTAAGCTTCGTGAAATAGGAGAACTCAAATTTGGGAAGCTTGATCCAAACCTCCTGCTCTACGGCATCTTCTAAGGCCTTTGAGAAAGTATCCGCATTTAGCGTCTTTAGCATATCGGAAATTTTCTTGCCCTCCGCCGGAAGCAGGAAAGCCATCGCGTATTGCCCTTCATCATCGTCGCTCTTAAAATTGAGTGTGATCATGGAAAAATCGTCGTTTTGATAGTAAGGCACCCACCAGTCGCTGTGCATGAACGGAGCGGTGACTTGACCACCCGGCGAGGTAAAAACATCATCCCATGTATTGTTCGCGTCAAACGGCCTCTCCCAATCACCCAAATAGTACAGCGCGTTGGCGAGTACGATGCGCGTCTCATCTGGCAGCTCTTCACTGATAATATCGCTGATACGTCCGTGTGTTTTTTCTTTTGCCCAACCATTTACGGCATCTTTCGCGCCGGGTATCACGAGCGGGAATGCGTCTGCCATAAACTCTTCCGTACAGGTATTCACAAAATCATCCGAGAATGTGTATTCCTTGCTGAGCCAAATCGCATTGGCAGCTTCCATGCCGCCTGTATTCGCCCGCCACATCAGAGACCGACATGCATCGATGATTGCCTCATCACTAAGATCTGTTAAGCCGAGGGTCGTTGCCATAGCCGCAGCGGTATCGCCGGCTGCGCCCGCGCGTGTCATGCATAAAGCCAGCTCAATACTGGAGGGGGAGAACGCAAAGTTATTTTCCGTATCATACAGTAGCGATGCGGCCTTAAAGCCAAAGCCATTGACGGCATTTACGAAACCAGTATCCAGAGGCACTATGGGCTGTGTTTTCAATACGGCATGGTGACTCATCGCGTCGCCTGATGGGTCTTGGTTATTCTGGATGCCCGTCGAAGAGCAGGCGCTCAGCACCATGATCATACCCAGTATCATAAACACTAACTTCTTCATATAAGTCTCTCCTGAATTCTTGATATTTCTGATTTTACCATTTCAGACGGATGAATTAAATATAAAGTTCCAATTTAAGAAACGAAATGGGGCATTAAACGTATAATAGAAGTACTCATAAATTCTAAAATACGATGGGGAGGTCATGTGATGACAGCCATAAAGACGGGCATCGCGTTCGGGGGCGGCGGGACACGTGGAATTGCCCACATAGGGGCCATACGTGTTTTTCAGGAAAATAACATCACGTTTGATCTGGTGGCAGGTAATTCGGCAGGGGCGATCGCGGGTGCCCTATATGCCGCAGACATACCATGGGAAAGGCTTTATGAATTCGTCCTCAATATCAAAGATAAAAGTGTGCTGCCAAAGCGTCCGCACTTACTTTCCTATATGAGCCCGGAAATTATTGAAAGGCTTACGGATTATTTTTTAAAGGACCTATGCTTTAGTGATTTGCATCGGCCATTTTGCGCAGTGGCAGTGGATTTGAAGAAGGGGACATTAGAGACGCTTTGTGAAGGCAGCGTATCTAAGGCCGTTTCAGCAAGCTGTGCCGTTCCGGGCGTGTTTCAGCCTGTTTGTATCGGAGATAAGATTTATATAGACGGAGGTACGCTGCGCAGTATTCCCACGCGGGAATTAAGGGACATGGGTGCCGATGTCGTGGTGGGTATCAATCTCAATGCGGACAGGAGCCGCGGTACAGAAAGCTTAAAACGCATTGACGTTTTTTTAACTGCATATAACTTAAACGCCAATATCAACAGCCTCGTTTGTGAAAAGGATGCTGATTTGATGCTGCGCCCTGAGCTTAATGGCCACGCACGGCATAGTCTGAAGAACGTAGAAGAGATGTTAAAGCTAGGTGAAAATGCAGCGCGCGACCATTTAAACGAAATTAAAGAGCTGATTTGCTCTTAATGGCCTTGAGCTCCGTTGAATGGCCAGGAGAGGGAGGAAGCATCATTCTGGGCGGTGCCTGCTACTGTAAAGTCGCAGCTGCCATCCGACGGTGCAAAGAATGTGTTACTATCAAAAATATTTTTTAGATTTAAAAACCTTAAACATATAATTAAGTAACCATTAAAAACAACTTGCAAATTAAATAGTCACATAGTAATATATTTGCAGGTATAATTGTAGAACGGTAGGGCTTTTTTTGTTGCCTTGAAATGAGTAGTATGGAAGGAAGGTTTAAAAAATGGCATCTCAAATTATCATTATTAGTCTTTATGCGCTGATGCTGATCTGCATCGCCATATTCGCCAGAAAAAAAGCAAAAACAACAGAAGATTTCTTTTTGGGCGGCCGAAAGATCGGCGCTTGGATGACTGCGTTTGCATACGGTACAACTTATTTTTCCGCCGTTATTTTTGTGGGATACGCAGGAAAGTACGGTTGGAATATGGGGGTTAGTGCCACATGGATCGGTATTGCCAACGCGATTATCGGAACATGGCTTGTATGGAAGCTGCTTGCAAAACCAACACGCCGGATCACACATCGGCTTGAGGCGGCCACAATGCCCGACTTTTTCTTAAAGAGATACAACTCCAAGAGCATGAAAATTACCGCGGCTCTGATTATTTTCGTTTTTCTTGTGCCGTATTGCGCAAGCGTTTATCAGGGGCTTGGCTATTTTTTCGAGAACGTATTTGGCATTTCATATGAGTACTGCATGATCGGCATGGCTGTGCTGACAGCCATTTATCTGCTTGCAGGCGGTTATATTGCCACAGCGCTCACAGACTTTGTTCAGGGTATTATCATGATAGCGGGCGTTATTTTGATGGTTGCGTTCGTTGTGGGCAATGAAGCAGTTGGCGGAATTTCCGCAGGACTTTCCAAGATCGCGGAGATCGACCCCGCTCTGGCATCGCCCTTTGGTTCCCCGGAAAGCGCCATACTGCTGATCTCTCTGATATTGCTGACCAGCCTTGGCACATGGGGGTTGCCGCAAATGATTCACAAATTCTATGCGATAAAGGATAACAAAGCGATTAAAAGAGGCACGGTCATTTCCACACTTTTTGCCCTTGTTGTGGGTGGGGCGTCTTACTTCGTGGGTACATTTGGACGTTTATACCTGACGGAAGCGCCGGAGAATCTTGATCATGTGATGCCGCAGGTGATGAGTGCGGCATTGCCGGATGCGATGCTTGGCCTCATACTCGTTCTGCTGCTAGCGGCATCTATGTCCACGCTGTCCTCGCTGGTGCTTGTTTCCTCTTCGTCCATCTCAATGGATTTGGTAAAGGGTGCGCGGCCGCAGATGAAGGATAAGAGCGTAATGACACTGATGCGCGTGCTGTGCGGGGTATTTGTGCTTATTTCTCTGGTGATTGCGCTGCTGCAGCCGGCGGCTATTGTAACGTTGATGAGCTACTCATGGGGTGCGCTTTCGGGCTGCTTCTTAGCGCCGTTCCTGCTTGGTGTGCGCTGGAAGGGTATGACCAAGGCAGGCGCATGGGCCGGTGTGCTAACGGGACTGATCATCGTTGTTCCGCTTATGGTATTAAACAGCATTGGCGGTATATTACCGGCATGGATGAGCCCGCCGGCTATCGGATCAATCGCGATGATATTGTCTCTCATCACAACACCCATTGTCAGCAAGATGACAAAGAAATTCGACGCGGCACATATCGAGCGTGTATTCGGTACGGATGAACCGGAGCAGGCCGATGCGCAGGGCGTGACGGTGGAAGCTTAATAATCAAAAGGCAGAGGCTCTTAGCAAGGTGTGCTGAGAGCCTTTTTTTATGCTGCCGGAGCAGAAGAAATTGTGTCGGTGGGTTCGGTCGTATCGGTTGGCAAAGATTCAGTGGCCGTGGGTTCTGCCGGCGCCGCGGGTATGGATTCTGTAGGCAGAGGCTCAGTCGAAACGGAGGGCGCCGGTTTGGGAGCGGGAGCAGGCGGCGGATTCAGAACATAACTGTGTAAGGTGTCATAAAGCGCTAACATCTTTTTGGTGGCCTTCTCCAGCTTTTCAGGTCCTTTTATTTTGTCATTCGAGTTTGCTTTTTTGGCCTTTTTTAGCAGGCTCTTGGCGCTGTTGCAGGCTTTTTGCGCTGATGAAATCTGCTCTTGCGCCGTTTCTTTAAGCTCCGAAGACAGCACCGCCTGATTTTCCGACAAATAGTTCTTTGCTTTTTTAATAGCTTCTTCAAGATGGCGGGCGGCTGTGTCATATTCCACATATTTTAAATCGTAAGACCAATCGATCTGCGGTTCTACGCCAAATATCTTGTTGACGACTTCACAAGTATATGTATGGTCAAGCACATAATATGAGGAGCTTTTGGCTTCCGTATATTCTCCGGTCAGCGAATAGCGGTTTAATTCTGTATCGGTATCCAGATCTAGTGAGAAAAAGGCCAGCGCGGCAATCTGTTCAAAATTCAGATTAGTATAGATCTGGGTTTTCATGGCATCGTATATTTCGGGTATTTTGGGCAGCAGGTTCGAGCTTTTGAGTTGTTTAAATACTTCGAGCAGCAAACGTTGTTGTCTGTCGATACGGTCAATATCCGTCCCCGATGTAATGCCCTTTCTTGCACGGCAGTAATCCAGTACGGCCTGGCCGTCCAGCAGTTGATATCCTTTATCCAGATGACGGCCGTTCATTGTAATCTCGTAGTCCACGTCGTACCAGACACCACCTATGATATCCACGATGTCTTTAACAGCCTGCATCTCCACGGCCAGATAATAATTAACGGGTATACCGCCGATTGTTGTGCTGACTGTCTGCATAAGGCATTCAAAGCCCTGCCCATCAAATCCGCCTGCCGACATCCAAGCGCCGTTTATTTTCCAGTTCCTATCGGTGAAGGCGATATCCGCATAGCTGTCGCGTGGTACTGAAAGAATATCCACGCAGCCTGTTGCAAAGTTTACTGAGAAGAGCATGATGGTATCCGTACGGAAATCGTTGCGGCCTTCACGCTCCTCGGCGTAATCAATGCCAGTCAGCAATATGTTAACACGGTCTTTCATAAAGTCCCGGTCAGCCTGCATCGCTAATATCTCTTCGGGTGTTAGAGTGGCTGTGGGTGTGGACGTGATTGTTGTCTCCGCGGGTGTGGGGGAAGGTGTGGGTTTGGAATCCTCAAACGCAGCCCGCCCGTTGATTAATGTGACGTAAGCAAAACGCCCAACAAAGATCATACCGGCTATGAGCAACGCGAGCGAACAATATATCACAATCTTCTTAGGTGTTATCGGTTTATGGAAAAGACGCTTTTCGGGCGCTTTCTTCTTTTGTTTAGGCTGTTTTTCTTCCATTGGTCGTTCCTTACTGATTAATAATTGGGTTTGCTGCCAAAGTGCTTCTTGAATTATAACATAAATGGAAGGTCGAAGAATAGGAGCTTTATGAAAAAATTGTAAACAGTCATAACTATTATATTGCATGCTGGCTGGAGCATGGTGGGATGTATCTTGGTTTAGGTAAAGAAGAAACTTAATGCCGAAATAAAAAGCAAGGGTTCATGAAGTGACCCCAAAAAGTTAGACAAATATTCTATTGAACGGTACAGAGGGCTTGCCGCCTGTGAACAGCGGGTGGTAAGCCCTTTAGCTTCGCCTTAATACGACGATTGTTGTAGTAGTCAATATA
>JAEZKQ010000030.1 GCA_023436115.1 Bacillota bacterium
TAAAAACGGCTATCTGGACAGCGGCACTTTTACGGCGACGTATATTATCGGCGCAAATCACTCTCTGCCCGTCATTTCGCTTGTGACCGATCATGGCAATCTTTTCGACCCGACGACGGGTATTTATGTGCTGGGGCCCAACGCGCAGCTGATAGAAGGGCATACAGAGCATTATCAGGTCGCCAATTACTTAATCGAAGGGCGCGAATCGGAGCGGCCCGCATCGTTTGAGGTTTTTGATGAGAGCGGTAAGCCGGTGTTTTCGCAGGATGTCGCCATACGTATACAAGGCGGCTTCAGCCGAGACAACCAGCAAAAATCGTTCGCTATCATTGCGCGGAATGAATATGGCTCAGGTTCAATGGCGTACCCGTTCTTTGAAGAGCTGCCTTTTACGGAGTACAAATCGCTTGTTTTGAGAAACGGGGGACAAGACCAGCTTTACGCTAAAATAAAGGAAGCCGTCGTTCTAAGCATGATGGGCGGCAAAACCAACTGCTTAACTCAAGCCTATAAAACATATGTCGTTTATTTAAATGGCGAATACTGGGGCGTTTACTTCCTGGAAGAGAAGCGTAACGAGCATTTTGTGGCACAGCACGAGAACTTTGATAACCCTGACAGCATCAATATCTTGTCGGGCTCTGGTCTTAACTATGTTATTAACGGTACGAACGAGGGATATAAAGAGCTCTACAATTACGTCACATCACATGATATGTCGGCAAAGGAAAACTTCAATTATGTTGCCGAACGCCTTGATACTGACAGCTTTATGGATCTGATGGTGAACCAGATTTATGTGGCCAATTCGGATTACTATAATCTGCAGTTTTATCAGCTGCCCGGCGGCAAGTGGAAGCAGATATTCTATGATATGTGTTGGTCTTTCCGTGAACCCACGCATGAGACGCTGGCGATACGCAGAGATCCCAATACCGGCGGCTCGACAATGTTCAACGCGCTATTAAGCTACGGCCCGTGGAGAGAAGCTTTTATAAAACGCTTCGCGCAAACGATGGAGGAGTTATATCAGACCGAGCGTTTCGTCAGTGTGATTGATGAGGTGGCGGCATCTGTGGCACCGGAAATACCTGCCGAGCGTGCAAAGTTCACAGATATCAAGTCCTCTAACTGGGAAGCTCAGGTGGAGAAAATGCGCACATTCGCCAAGGAGCGGCCCGCCAATGTGCTAAAACAGTTAAAAAGCGTTTTCGGTATTTCAGGTTCTACGCTCAGGAGCTATTTTACGCTGTCGGATGAGCAGCTCAAGACCGCGTTTAACTTATCGGACGAGCAGATGCAAAGCATATTCGGTTAATGTGCACATCAGATGTTGATGGAAACGACGATGAGATTATGCCATAAACTAGCAAGATGTGTGTAAAAGAGTTGTTTTTTAAAATGAGTCATGATACAATCATTCGTGGCTATTTTACATCAATTTAATACAAGTCTTACCGTTTATGACGCGTTAAACAGCGGTTCCAAGTGTGGTGTGGTGACAGATTAAGTGAAGCGCGGAGTCTATGTTTTCGCGCTTATAAAAAATGAGGGATAAGCAAAAAGAGTCTAAGCTGCTTATCACTTGTATTAGTTTTTCGGTACTGCGGGTGTGTGCCAACGCAGAACAACTCCGATACCTATGGTGCATAGAGGGAATTATGGCAAGAGACGAAGAGATTTTTCGCAGACTAAAAAAACAGACACCGATTGTCAAACGAAAAGATATTCAGCCTTTGTCGTCGCGTGATTTTGATCCGCGCAGAAGCGCATTGGATCTGTCGGCAGATAAACCGGCTGGTAAGCGTGTGACGGCGAAGCCTGCTGAGATCAATGTGTTTGGTACTGTAAAGCGTCCTGCTTCACAAAAAAATGTGAGTAAGCGCGGCGCCGATCTGGCAAACCGTTATAACAGCGCGAGACAGCAGCGTGCCAATGATCTTAATGTCTTTGGCAGAGAGGAAGTCGTCAAAAAACCAGAAAAAAGAGCAGCTGTTCGGGAACCGGTTAAGGAACGCACTAAAGCGAAGACCCCACGGCACGAGGCTCAGGAGCAATTGCAGCCGCCTATCATGCCCCGGCGGCCGGAGACGACCGCAAGGACCACCCCGGAGACTATCAGCTATAACCGCGGCTACCAGAATACCGGATCTATGGTACGCGTTGACCAGCACGCCATCGATTATGTGCAGGCTGAAGCCCAAAACGGGAAAATGGCTTTCCGGCACGAACTTAAATACTATATCAATTATCACGACTATGTGCTGCTTAAAAACACGATTAAGCCACTGCTTGCTATCGATTCAAACGCAGGCAGCGACGGTCATTATCATATCCGCAGTCTCTACTTCGACGATATTTACGAGACGGCACTAGCGGAAAAGATAGCAGGCAACGATGAGCGCCATAAATACCGTATTCGCATATACAATTACAGCGACAGCGTCATCCGGTTTGAAAAGAAGATAAAAAGAGGCCAGTTCATTACCAAAAAGAGTATCGCTCTTTCTCGTGAGGACTGTGATAGCCTGATTGCGGGGGATTGCAGTGTACTGGAAGGCAGAAGAGAGCCGCTTGCGAACGAAATATTCCTGCAAATGAAGAACTGCTGTCTAAGGCCCCGCGTCATCGTGGATTACTGGCGTGAAGCGTATGTGTCACCATTTGAAAATGTGCGCATTACATTTGATAAGGATATTAAGGGCGGGCTTTTAATAACAGATATTTTTAACGCCCATGCGCCCACCATGCCGATACTGGATGAAGGTATCATGGTGCTTGAAGTGAAGTTTGACCGCTATCTGCCTGCGCATATCAAGGCTGTTCTTAATAATGTGGACGGGGCGCAGAGAAGCGCGATATCAAAATATGTTTTATGCAGAAAGTTTGACTAGGAGGGTTTATTAAATGGGTGATATTATCAAAAAAAGCGTATTGGATAACTTTGAAATGTCGGGGGAGCTTACTCTGACCGATGTGCTCGTGACGCTCGCTCTTGCGTTTGTACTCGGTTTGTTTATTTATTTTATTTACCGATTAATTTTTTCTGGCGTAATATTCGTTAAGTCCTTTGGCACATCTTTAATTATGCTCACGATGGTAACCACAATGGTCATTTCGGTGGTTACATCAAATATGGCGCTGGCATTTGGCATGGTTGGTGCGTTATCCATCGTACGTTTCAGAACGGCCGTTAAAGATCCGCTGGATACCATATTCATGTTTTGGGCGATCGCTTGCGGTATCACGCTGGGAGCTCGGTTTTATACATTGGCGCTGATCGCGTCGGCTGCAATCGGTGTGTTTCTGCTCGTATGGAACCTGTTTAAAGCCAAAAAGAATTTCCCTTATATGTTTGTCATCCGCTTTGATGAAAACTGTAAAAAAGAGGTACAGGCTGTGCTTCGCAAGATGCCTCCGGGCAGGCTGAAATCCAAAATCGTCGCGGAAGGCACGATAGAGCTCACCATCGAAATGAATATCAAGGAAAGCGAAGTGGGTATGATCGACGCTTTCTCGGCTGTACCGGGTGTGCACAACGCGTCCTTGATCAGCTATAAGGGCGACGTGGTTTCTTAACACGCAATATTTCTTATAAAATACCGCCTCTCATATAAGGGGCGGTATTTTAATTAAGATACCAATACTCGGGAAAACAATGACTCTTAACTATTAAAAGTAATTCAAAGTGTTTTCAGCAATCACGAGGACGATTCGATAATGATAAAAGGGATGATGGATATGTGGCTTGTTAATTTTCTAGGCGGTGGTATTTTGCTGATTTTCGGAATACTGATCCGTGTTTTTAATTTGAGCGGCTTGATTGCAGGGTATAACACGGCATCGCCCAAACAAAAGGCTAAATACGATGAGAGAAAGCTGACACGTTTTGTGGGGCTGTGGCTGATCACTTCCTCTGCGATACTTCTGGCCGGTGGAATTTTTATCGCGCTTGATGCGGCACAATCTGCGGCTCTGCTTGTGTCATGGTTGTTGTGGTTCATGGTGATGCTTGCCGGGTTATTCTATGTTAATTTAAGCCCCAAGTTTAAATCTAAAAAACCTGAAGCATGAATCATATGGATTAATTTGTTTTGCCCCGCATCCCAATAATTTCTTTTATTATTTACCTATCTTTGAATAAAAAAGGAGCCTAAGGCTCCTGTTTTTTATGTGGCCAGTTATTGCTTAGGTTCGGGGTATGACTTAGCAGATACAAGCTCCGCGTTGTAACTGAACGCTTCGTTTTGGCTGATAATGATCTGTGCTTTGGCAGCTGTCTCCCCGCCGCGAAACGCCGTGATCGTCATGAGACACTGTGAAATGGCCGAGCCGTCCTTAGTTAGGGGAGACCAATAAATGGTGTCGCCGACAGAGCAGGTATAGCTTTGGCCTCTTGGTGTCACGGTATAATCGGGCGCTTTCCATGTGACGATTTCGCCATCGCTGACTTCTATGAGTATAGTGTCTTTGTCTATCGTGCTGTCAGCGGGGATATCAACGCGGAAAGGAAATCCGGGGATGCTGCTCATGGTGGGGGAAAATTCGTTAAGAAACATCGGTACATCTGCCTGCAGAACGGTTTCCTCCCAGTCTGCGGCGCAAGCCGTGATCGTAAAGCCGATTGACATATCCGCGAGAACGATGGGGTCGGTGGATTCGGAAACGACTGCTGCGGTTGGTGCGTCATCTGAAGCATTGAGACCTGCAAGATCCAGCAGCGAGGGGAGACTAAGCCCCAATATGGTTATCAGCACCGCTGCGGCAATGCCGACAATCAGCCGTTTTTGTAAATTCATTGGCGTTTTATTTTGCTCATCGCCAATGCTGATTATTCTGTCGCGCATATCGGGATTTTCGGGTGTGTGATTAACGGCATCCGAAAACTCTTCTTTTTTCATTCCTATTCCTCCTCATATTCCATTTTAAGTGCCTGTCTGCTACGTTGCAAGCGTATTTTCGTTATAATCATGATGCAATCGTATATAAGCCATGCCTTTTCATGTTCGGCATCCCGAAAACGGGGACGTTTGCATATATACCGCACAAACGTATCGTGCAGCGTATCTTCGGCATCAGGCACTTTATCCAAGCATCACACAGCACAGTTTGTAAAGCATTCGTCCATATTGGTCATATTTACAGCGTAGCTGCTGCTTTTTTAATGTTGTAAAATCATATTCGCTCCTCTCAACTCTACACGTTTATCGGTTATTAAAGGTCACGTAAATAGTTGCTTTAAAAAAGAAGATGAATAAAAATGCAAACATACATTCGCGCAAATATATATTCTCTACCATATATAGTGCGCAGTTATTTGTCGTCTACAATTTTAATTATTTTCTTGAAACAAAGTGAATTTTCAAGAAGGAATTATGATTTCGACAACGAATAGACTATAGTAAGTGGGGAAAAGTGGGTAAGAATGGTGAGCTAAACTTGAGAAGTGGTGAAAAGTAGAGCGCCAGCCCAGGTTTCCTGTAAGCAAAGCAGCACCGGTAAAACGTATAAAAATACCGGAAATGCTGCCGGGGGAGCAGGCAGTGAGAGGTTCGCTGATTGGCACATACGTTCATAGCGTTGATGAAAAAGGCCGTCTCGCGGTACCTTCCAAGCTGCGAATCGAGCTTGGAGATCCGTTTTATATCACCTGCCTGAATTCTGACTGCATGGTGGTTTATTCCGAAGAGGAGTGGCAGAAGTTTGCGGACAAACTCAATGCCATACCGCAGACCGATCAAAAGGCACAGCGTTATGTGCGCATGATATTCTCCAGCGCATGCAAGTGTGAGCCCGATAAACAGGGGCGTGTGTTGCTCCCGCAGATACTGCGTGATAAAGTGGGCATCGATAAAGAGATCGTCATGATCGGCGCATCGTATCGTGCTGAGATTTGGGCGAAAGAAAAATGGCAGGCGTTCCTTGATGAAGTGCCCGCCGATGAAGACGACAACAACATGGCCGGACTTGCGGCTTACGGTATATAAATATGGCTCATACAACGGTGCTTTTGGATGAAACTGTAGAAGCCTTAAACCTTCACCCCGGCATGACGGTGGTAGACGGGACATTGGGCGGCGGCGGCCATTCGGAAGCGATATTGGGAAAGATCATGCCGGGCGGCCGGCTGGTCGGCATCGACAAGGACACCTATGCGCTGGGTGTGGCCAAAGAGCGGCTCAGTGAATATGGCAGCGGGACGGTTTTCGTCCATGATGATTTTCGTCATATCAAAGACATACTCGGTATGCTTGATATAAATGGGATAGACGGAGCGGTACTCGATCTGGGGGTCTCATCGTTCCAGCTTGACCAATGTAACAGGGGGTTCTCATATAATTTAGATTCAAGGCTTGACATGCGCATGAACAGAGAAGATAAAACATGCGCCGCGGATGTCTTAAACAGCTATTCGCAGCAGGACCTTGAACGAATACTTCGGGATTATGGTGAAGAAAGATGGGCCGCCAGGATTGCTGAGTTTATTGTGAGGGAACGCAGCGTCCGGCCCATTGAGACCACCGGCCATCTCGTGGAGGTCATTAAAAAGGCGGTTCCGAGCGGCGCACGCAAGGACGGGCCGCATCCCGCACGCCGAACATTTCAGGCGCTGCGGATCGAGGTCAACTCAGAGCTGGATGCTGTCAAAAATGCGCTGCTCCATTTCGTCGAAGCACTTAACCCCGGCGCTCGGATAGCCGTCATCACCTTTCACTCCCTGGAGGATCGAATCGTCAAACAAGAATTCAAGCGCTTTGAAAGTCCGTGTGAATGTCCGAAAGAGTTTCCGGTGTGTGTCTGCGGTAAAGTGCCCATGGGCAAGGTCGTCACAAGAAAACCAATATTGCCGTCAGCACAGGAGATTGAAGAAAATAATCGGTCAAGAAGCGCAAAATTGCGGGTCTTTGAAGCAAGGCGCTAAAGGGAGTCAATGAAATGCAGGCAACACAAAGAAAATATGAATATGATACAACTTCATATCCTGCACAAAAAAGAGTAGTCAAGATGCAGGGGAACGTCGCATATATTAGTACAGATCCTGTGAGGCCAAGGCCTAAAGCACAGCCGCATACACAAACAAAGCCGATTCAAAGAACGCAAGTAAAGCCGCAGGCGCCAAGCCGCCCGCAGCAGAAAAATGCGCCCAGAGCGAAAGCGGCGGCTGTGGCAAAGGCAAATGCTCATTCGAGACGTGGTCTGATTTCTACACTTTTTGTTCTGTTTGTTGCCTTTTGTGCATTGTCATTGCTCATATCCCGTTATGCCGTCGTTTGCGCAATAGGCGGCGAAAACAACAAGATCGAGCAGAACATTGCGGCTGTAGAAAAAAAGATCGAGGACATCAAGGTGGATATGGAACTGCGCGACAACATCGAGTATCTGCAGTCCACCGCAGAACAAACGCTCGACATGGCTTACCCCACTCAGGATCAAAAGATTACGATTAATATGAGCGGCTAATGACCAAAAAAACAAACCCAAAAAAAATAGTGCGCAGGGAAAATAGTGCCGGCGCACAAACAACGTTGAAATCAAAAAAGAGACTGCTGTTTTTAATGACGGTGGTCGTTGTGCTGTTTATCGCCCTTGCTGTAAAGATGGCTATCATTGTTTTCGTGCAGGGAGAGTTCTTGCAGGAAAAGGCGCTGATACAGCAAACACGGGATCTGGTTGTCAGCGCAAAGCGCGGCAGCATTTTGGATCGCAACGGTAACGTCCTCGCGCAAAGTGCCAATGCCGAGACCGTCGTGCTGCGGCCCAGTGAGGTTAAAAAAGGCAATGTCGACGCGATTGTGGAAGTGCTCTCGCAGAAGCTGGAGATAGATGCCGAAACTGTCAGGAAAAAGGCGACCGACTCCACCAAATCAGAAGTGTGGCTCAAGCGGCAGGTCGATAAAAACATTGCGAACGAGTTGCGCGAGTTAAATCTGCCGGGTGTCTATTTTACCGTCGATGTAAAAAGGTATTACCCGAACGGTGCATTTTTAACACAGACGCTCGGCTTTACTTCGGTAGACGGAGCGGGGCTGGAAGGGCTGGAAGCCTACTTCGAAAAATATCTCTCGGGGCAAAACGGAAAGATCGTATCGGAAGCGGATAATATGGGCCGAGAGATACCCTTGGGAGAGAAGGAATATATCGCGCCTGTCGATGGCTATAACATTGTGCTGACCATCGATGAGGTGATACAGAGCTTTTTGGAAAAGTACCTTGAAGAAGCGATGGTGCAGCAGAACGCCATCGGTGTGTGGGGCATCGTGATGAATCCGATGACGGGAGAGATACTCGCCATGGGCAGTTATCCCGACTACGACCTGAACAATCCACCGCGTGACGATATTGAAAAGCTCACCGAGTATACGCGCAACAAGGTGATTACAGACGTGTATGAGCCGGGCTCGACATTTAAGGTTGTCACTTGTGCGGCGGCTCTGGACAGCGGCAGTATAACCACCAATAGTGAGTTTAACTGCGGCGGAACATATACGGTGGACGGTCAGCCCATCAAATGCTGGCGGTTTCCGCGTTCTCATGGCCATCAGAACCTATATCAGGCTGTTCAGAACTCCTGCAACTCGGCGTTTATGCAAATGGGCCTCGCGATGGAAACCGAAACATTCTACAACTATATCCGCAGCTTCGGCTTCGGACAGGAGACGGGGATCACATTCCCTTCCGATCAGGGTGGTATCATCATGGCGGAAAAATATGTGCGAAACAGTGACCTCGCCCGCATAGCGTTCGGGCAATCTATAGCCGTAACACCACTGCAACTGATCTCCTCATTCAGCGCGGTGGTGAACGGCGGTTTTTTATACGAGCCAATGCTGGTTAAGGGTATTACCGACAGCGAAGGCAGCTATATAAAAGAGTATGAACCCACCGTGGTCTCGCAGCCTATCAAGAAGGAAACGTCTGATACGATGCGCAGCATACTCGAAAGCGTTGTCTCTGAGGGCAGTGGCAAAAACGCCTTTATTCCGGGCTACCATGTGGGCGGAAAAACAGGTACAGCTCAAAAATACGACGACAACGGGCAAATCATCTCCGGCAAGCATATTGCCTCGTTTATCGGATTCGCGCCCGCGAATGATCCTAAACTAGCTGTTTTGATCATCGTCGATGAGCCTAATGTGGCGGTAGACTTCGGTAGTATTGTTGCGGCGCCTTACGTCAGAAAAGTGCTGAGCGATTCGCTTCAGTATCTGGGCGTTGAACCGGACTTCGCCGAATCAGAGCAGCCTGCGCAGGTGGAAGTGCCAAATCTGCTGAATCTGGACGATGCGGCAGCCACGGTATTGTTGGATGATTTAAAGCTGAAATATCTGTTTGACGGTATCGGATCTGTGAAAGAACAAATGCCGGCCCCCGGTACAACGGTGGATGAAGGCACGACGATCATGCTCTCCATGTCGATAAAGAACCAGCAAGAGGATATGACTGGCAAAGTAGTTGTTCCGGATATTGCCGGCCAGAGCCTTACCATTATGGAAGCCTCAAAGCTACTGGAAGAATATCATTTGAAGCTGGGTATCACGGGTGAAGGAAAAGCTGTTTACCAAAAACCCGAGGCCGGAACGATTGTAGACGAGGGCAGTACAGTCATGGTGGATTTTAGCGGATAGAGTGGAAGAAACACTATCCGCATTTTTTACGTTACAATCTCTTTACGTTGTGTTATAATCCACAAGGAATTGTTATGTTTGGAGGGATACATTGAAGCTTGCAAATTTATGCGGCACAGGAATGCGCATTGTGGGAGATGCACAAACCGACATTACAAGCGTTGCTTACGATTCACGGAAAGTGTGCAAGGGCGCGCTCTTTTTCTGCATTAGCGGTTATAAAACAGACGGACATACCTACGCTCAGGCTGCGGTAGACAACGGTGCCGTGGCACTTATGGTCACGAGACAACTGGATATAGATGTGGCTCAGATCATCGTTGATGATGCGCGCGCAGCCATGGCATATATTTCCCGCGCATTTTACGGCATGCCCGATCAGCAGCTTAAAATGATCGGTATCACGGGCACAAAAGGGAAAACCACAACCACATATATGATCAAATCAGTGCTGGAGTGCTCGGGCAAAAAAATGGGCCTCATCGGTACTATCATCAATATGATCGGCCGGGAAGAACTGCAAACAGACCGGACGACGCCCGAATCACCCGATCTTTTTGCGTTGCTGCGGCGAATGGTGGATGAAGGCTGCGATGCTGTTGTGATGGAAGTCTCGTCTCACTCGCTGGAGCTGAATCGTGTGGCCGGCATCGTTTTTGACGTGGCGGTATTTACGAATCTGACACGTGACCATATGGATTTTCATGAGACTTTTGAGAATTACCTGGCCGCAAAGAAGAAGCTGTTCTTCACGTCGCGCAGCGCCGCCGTCAATGTGGACGACCATGCCACGGCGGAAGTTATGAGCGGCATCGATATCAAATGGCTGACATTTGGCATTAAGGAAAAAGCTGATGTTTACGCAAAAAATATAGAGATCACGCCCAAAGGCGTCAGCTACGATCTGTGCTGTCATATGGGGATGCTGCCGCTTAGCCTGAACATTCCCGGCATATTCAGCGTCTACAATTCGCTGAGCGCCGCGACAGCTTGTCTGCTGCTTGGGGAAGGGCTGGAAACGATCAAAACTGGTTTGGAGGCCATGCCGTGCGTGGCAGGGCGTTTCGAGGTTTTAGATACCGGCAACCGGCCGTATACCATGATACTTGATTATGCGCATACACCTGACAGCCTCGAAAACACACTGCTGACCGTCAAAGGGTTTGTTCGCGGCCGTATTATCACGGTTTTTGGCTGCGGAGGAGATCGGGATAAGGGCAAACGACCTATGATGGGCGAGATTTCGGGCAGACTTTCCACATATACCATCATCACATCGGATAACCCTCGTACCGAAGACCCTATGACCATCATCAGTGAAATTGAAGCGGGTATCAAAAAAACCGAGTGTGATTATATATGTATAGAGAACCGACGTGAAGCCATTCGGTACGCGATTCAAAACGCACGACCGGATGACATCATCGTACTGGCGGGCAAAGGGCACGAGACTTATCAGGAGATCCAAGGCGTTAAGCATCCGTTTGATGAAAAGATTATCGTCAAAGAGCTGCTTGATGAAGAAAAATATCATAACCTATGATGCTCACAGGAGATAAGACTGATATGGATATCATTATTTATGCGGTACTTACATCTTTTATTATCGCGCTGGCGGCGGGATATGTGGGTGTACCGCTCTTAAAACGGCTCAAACTGGGCCAGCAGATCAGGGATGACGGGCCTCAAACGCATCTTTCTAAAGCGGGCACACCGACCATGGGCGGTATTATTATACTCATTGGTTTAACGGCTACGTCGCTTATTTTTGCACGGGGAAATTTTGAATATATGTGGTTCGCGCTGGGCGTGACAGTAGGTTTCGGCCTCATCGGTCTAATGGACGACTTGATCATCGTCGTCAAAAAGCGCTCGCTGGGGTTAAAAGCTTATCAGAAGATTATCGGTCAGCTCGGCATCGCGCTGATCATCGCTTTTTTCGCTTATAACAATCCGACGATAGGCTCCAAGCTGATTGTTCCTTTCTTCGGCGTGGAATGGGACTTGGGCGCATGGTATATTCCATTCACCGTTTTTGCCGTCGTGCTTATTGTGAACAGCGTGAATTTGACGGACGGACTGGATGGCCTTGCTTCCGGTGTGATGATCATCAATACCGCCACCTTTACGGTGATTTTCTTTGGCATCTATCAGCTTTACACCGCAAGCGGGCAAACGTTGGCGGCAGCAGGCACCGGCAATATGATGGTGTTTTCGGCGGCTGTGACGGGGGCGTGCCTGGGCTTTCTGCGCTTCAACACATACCCGGCCAAGGTATTCATGGGGGACACAGGCTCATTGGCGCTGGGGGGCGCGATTTCCGCGATCGTTGTGGTGTCGCGGCTTCAATTGCTGCTCATTCTAACGGGTATGATGTTCCTTCTGTCTTCAATTTCTGTGATACTTCAGGTCGGGTCATACAAAACACGTAAAAAGCGCATTTTCAAAATGGCGCCGCTTCATCACCATTTTGAGCTAAAGGGTGTTCCCGAAACGAAAATCGTGGCCTTCTATTATCTCGCCACGATCATATTCTGTCTGATAGGCATACTTGCTATCAACTAGGGGGATCTATATGGATTTTAAAGGTAAAAAAGTGATGGTTGTGGGCATGGCCAAAAGCGGTATTGCCAGCGCACAGCTATTGCTTGATATAGGCGCGGATGTCGTTCTTTATGATTCGAAAACATTGGACTCGTTTCCGCAAGGTGCGTTTTCACAGTTTGAAGGACATGCAGAGTTTGCATTGGGCGCTGATGCCGATATGATCGCGAAGAATTGCGATGCATTGGTTCTAAGCCCCGGTGTCCCGACTGACCTTTCATTTATCACGCAGTCTGTCAACGACGGAAAAAAAGTGATCAGTGAAATCGAGTTGGGCTTTTTATATTCCGCGGCAGAGTTCGTCGCCATTACGGGAACCAACGGCAAGACAACCACGACCGCGTTGACGGGTGAAGTCTTTAAAAACGCGGGATATCGCACTCATGTACTTGGCAATATCGGCATACCTATTGCTGAAAAAGCGCTGGATACGAAGGAAGGCGATATTGTCGTGGCGGAGACAGCCGCTTTGCAACTTGACGCCATCGATACATTCCGGCCGCACGCTTGTGCTGTGCTCAACTTGACGGAAGATCATCTCAACCGTTACGGCACGATGGATAATTATATGGCGGCGAAAGAACGCATCTTCGAGAATCAGACTGAAGATGATTTTTGTGTACTCAATTATGATAACTCTTTTACGCGGGATATGGCCGGCAGGCAAAAATCAAAGATTATTTGGTTTTCGCGGCAAGTTGTGCTACCCAGCGGCGTATCTATAGATAAGGGTAACATTATCAGCGCCGAAGACGACGGCGTGCATATCATCTGCCGCGTGGACGAAGTGCGGATACCCGGCGTGCATAATACCGAAAATGCACTGGCGGCCGCCGCACTGGCTCGGTGTTATCGTATTCCCGAGAGCGTGATACGCGACACGTTTATGACATTTCCGGGTGTGGAGCACCGGATCGAGTTTGTGCGTGAGTTTGAAGGTGTACAGTATATCAATGACTCGAAAGGAACGAACCCGGATGCCAGCGAGAAAGCAGCGGCAGCAATGGTTCGTCCGACGGTGATGATACTGGGCGGCTATGATAAGGGCAGCAGCTTTATATCGTTGTTTGAAGGCTTTAGCCCGATGATTAAAAGTGTGGTCGCACTGGGCGCGACGCGTCAAAAAATACTGGACGATGCGAAAACAGCGGGGTTCAAGGATATCCACGCGGTTGACAGCTTTGAGGAAGCCGTTTTAAAAGCAAAGCAGATCGCCGAATACGGCTGGAACGTTCTTTTGTCTCCTGCGTGTGCAAGCTGGGATATGTTTATAGACTTCGAGCAGAGAGGTAGCGTGTTTAAGAGCATTGTCAATTCGTTTTAGGGGGATATAAATGGCCAGACGTACAATTGACTATCCACTGCTGGTCGTGACAATGATACTTGTAATGTTCGGTATTTTAATGGTTTTCAGCGCAAGCTATTATTATGCTGAAAACAGCAAAAACACCGACTACGACGCGTTTTATTACTTCTGGAAGCAAATCAGCGGTGCTGTGATGGGCCTTGTGGCCATGATCGCAGGCATGCTTTTTGATTACAATAAGTATAAAAAACTTCGTTTTATCATACTCGGCATCGGCATACTGCTGATGCTGCTCGTTTTTGTACCCGGTATCGGCATTGAACGCAACGGTTCCAGGCGCTGGGTCAATCTGTATTTTCTCGACCTTCAATCCATCGAGGTTTTAAAGTTTGCCATTGTCATTTTTATGGCCGCGGGCATTTCGAGTAACCATGAAAAGATGAGACAGTTCAAATACGGCATGGCGCCCTATCTTGTGCTGCTTATGATTGCCGCCGCGCTGCTCTATTTTCAGCCTAACTTCAGCGCTGTGGTCACATTGGCACTGCTCATGTTTGTGATGATGCTGGTGGGTGGTGCTAATCTCGTTCATTTTGGTATCATGGGCAGTATCGGCATCGGCGGCGGTGCTATTGCAATGATTGCCACTGAGTACCGCATGGACAGAATATTTGCTTACCTTGATCCTTGGAAATATGCCGACAACCAGAGCTATCAGCTCATACAGTCGCTTTATTCGATAGGCTCCGGGGGATTTTTTGGGCTGGGACTTGGCAACTCACGGCAAAAATATTTATATCTGCCTTACAGCGAATCCGACTGCATATTCGCGATTATCGTCGAGGAGCTTGGCTATTTCGGCGGCTTGCTGCTGCTTATCACTTTTGGCGTGTTGATTTGGAGGGGTGTGCGTATTGCGCTGCGTGCCCCCAATATGTTTGGTACAATGATCGCGACGGGCATTACGGCGCTTATCGCTATTCAGGTATTTATCAATATCGGTGTAGTTGTCGGGCTTGTTCCGCCGACCGGGGTGGTTCTTCCTTTTATCAGTGCGGGGCGTACATCTTTGATCATGTATATGGGTTGTATCGGTGTTCTGCTTAACATATCCAAGCAGACACATGCGGCTTAGCCGCACAACTTGGTCACACCAGCATAAGATATTAATATGTGATAGATGATATGCGGGGGGGCCAATATGGCAAAATTGATCATAAACGGCGGTTCAAGGCTGGAAGGTGAAATCGCTGTACAGGGCGCGAAAAATGCAGCGCTTCCTGTATTCGCGGCAGCGCTTCTTGCTGATGAACCGGTGATTATACACAACTGGCCGGCCATTTCAGATGTATATAATATGTTGTCCATACTCGAACACATTGGCACGCATGTGGCATTCGAAAAAGACAGGCTGGTGATTGATGCGCGGCGAGCACTGCGATGGGAAATGCCTGACAGACTGGCAAAAGAGATCCGTTCATCCATTTTCATGATGGGCCCGATACTTGCGCGTTTTAGAATGGCCCGGTTTACTTATCCAGGCGGATGCGAAATTGGCAACCGGCCGATCGACCTGCATCTGCGGGGTCTTAAGAATCTGGGCGTGAACGTAACAGAAGCGGGCGGACATATCATGTGCGAAGGACGCCGGCTTAAGGGCGGCGATGTGCATTTGGATTATCCGAGCGTGGGTGCGACAGAAAACCTTATGATGGCAGCTGCGCTTGCACCCGGCAAAACGGCAATCCGAAACGCGGCCAGAGAGCCCGAAATCATTGAACTGCAGAATGTGATCAACCAGATGGGCGGTAACGTAAGGGGCGCTGGGACGAGCACGATACTTGTTGAAGGACAGGAAAGGCTCGGCGGTTTTACGTATACGTGTATGCCGGACAGAATTGTCGCAGGTACGTTTATGACAGCGGCAGTTGTGACAAACGGTTGTATTACGGTGAAAAACGTGGTGCCGGAGCATTTGTTTTCCATTACGGCGAAGCTTAGAGAAGCGGGAGCAAAAATCGATGTTTATAACGATGCGGTAACGGTCACCGGACAGGGCAGGCCCAAGGAAATGCATTTGATTGAGACGGGGCCATATCCCGGATTTCCCACGGATATGCAAGCCCAGATGTGCACGGCTGCCGCTATTGCGCGCGGTACAAGTATTATTGTGGAAAGCGTTTTTGACAATCGCTTTAAACATGTGGGAGAATTGCAAAGAATGGGCGCAAATATTGTTATAAAGAACAATGTTGCGGTTATTAAAGGAGTAGAGAAACTTCACGGCGCCGAAGTGACATCCATGGATCTGCGGGGCGGTGCCGCACTTGTGCTTGCAGGGCTTTGCGCAGACGGTACAACAACTGTTGAACAGGCAAAAATCATAGACAGAGGGTACGAGACATTTGAATCAGAATTAAACCTGCTAGGCGCAGATATCAAAAGGGAGGAGTAAAGAAGTTTGAGAAGAGGCAAAAGAGTGCTGGTGGTCGTGTCTTTAATCGTCTTTTTAGCCGCACTCGTTTTTGTTGCTTACGAACTTTTTCAAGTGAGGACAATATTGGTCGAGGGTTGCGAGAGCCGCAGTCAAGAAGATATTATTGCGCTCTCCGGTCTTGAATACGACAAAAGCATTTTTTTATTGGACAAGCAGGGGGTTATGGATGCGCTGGCCACGGATCCCGGAATAAAACCGGTGAGTATGGAGATAACGTACCCAGATAAAATCACAATCACGATAGAAGAAAGGCATGCTCAAGGCTATATCGAGAAGGAAGGCGCATATGTTGTCATCGATGATGAGGGCTGGGTGCTTCAAGTGGTGATGATGCCTGAAGAGGCCGAAGTTTATCCCCGTGTGATGGGCTTGTCTGCTGATACATTTGAAATCGGAAAACGTATCGGTACTGACGATACATTTAAAATAAAAGTATTCTCACGTGTTCTGGAAGCGGTTAATGCAAAAGGAATGACGCTTAGCGGCATTGATTTATCTCTTGCATCGGATATCGTGATTCATTTGACACAAGGCTTTTCTATAGAATTAGGTGACGATATTAACCTTGCTGATAAGCTAAATCTTGCGGATGCCGCTATCAATGAGCTTTTACAGATGGGAAAAACAGCAGGCGCGCTGGATGTCTCTTCATCAAAAAAAGCCTATTACCGTGAGAATTAGCTCAAAAATATTGTCATTTCTTATAAACATGATATTATATGTTTGGGGTAAATTATCTTTTTTGTGATTTTTTTTGAGGGGTATCTGGTGGGGTATGAAAAATGTAACGGCTGCTATTGAATTTGGCACGTCTAAGGTCATGTGTGTGATCGGCCGTGAAAAATCGATAGGGCGTTTTGAGGTGTTGGGGGCAGGCGAGGCAAAATATGAGGGTATAAAAAACGGCCGCTGGCTCAAACCGTCAAACGTTGAAGAGGCTGCTGCAAAGGCGCTCGATATCGCAGAAAGAAAAGCAAGAAAACGAGTCAAGGAAGTATTTGTGGGCGTTCCGGGCGTGTTTTCCAAGGTGGTATGCTGCGATGGATTTATCGATATAAAGAGCGGCCGCGTCACGGAGAATGATATTGAGCGGCTCATTGAGGAAGTGGAAAGAAACTACGACGACAGTCTGTATACTGTTGTCAACTCTACACCTGTTTATTTTGTGCTCGAGGATGGCAACCACTATATCGATGTACTGGGTTGCGAGACGGGAGAGCTCCACGGGCTTATATCGCTCGTGTTTGCAAAGAATGAGTTTATTGAGGATGCCACGGCGTTGCTGGAGAGTCTGGGTGTCAAGATCACTGCGTTTATACCCGAGGTATTGGCGGAGAGCTTGTTCCTGGTTCCCACCGAAGAGCGCGATTGCAGTGCGGTACTGCTAAATGTTGGGTACTACGATACAAATGTAACTGTTGTTTATGGCGACGCAATTGTATATAATAAGACAATACATGCTGGAGGCATGCATATTGCCAATGATCTGTCGATCGTGATGAATATGGATGTTGATACGGCGGAGCAAATAAAAAAACGGTATTCTTTTGGCCTTGAAAACACAGGTGCAAAGTTATATGATTATGCCAAACGAAGCAATGGTCGGTTGGAAAGATACAGTCATACGATGATCTCCGAGGTCATAGACGCTAGAGTTGAACATATGTGTATGCTGATAACCAGCGCATTTGAACTAAGCCCTCTGAATGTGGCCAGAAGAACACGTATCTTTCTTTCAGGCGGCGGGATCACGATGATGAAGGGTATCAAGGATACGCTGGAAAAGCTTTTAAAAAGACAGGTACGCATTTCGATCATAGAGGCGCCTCAGCTATCTACACCAAACTATTACACTATCCTGGCGCTGGTGGATTATGTTTTTGAATCAAGGTACCATCATAAGGGGTTAGATGGATTATCGTTATTGGGACGGCTATCGGAAAAAATGTTCGACTGACGTTTTGTATTGAAGGGGGTCATTTATGCCATTAGAAATTGACATTGAGCAAGACAGCATTGCTAAAATCAAAGTTATTGGCGTAGGCGGTGCAGGAAACAACGCTGTCAATCGTATGATTGAACATGGCGTGTCCGGTGCAGAATTTTATGCCATTAATACAGACAAGCAGGCGCTTCTGCTCTCAAAAGCAAAAAATAAGGTTCAGATCGGTGAAAAACTCACAAGCGGTCTCGGTGTTGGGGGAGACCCGAATGTGGGAAAACGTGCCGCAGAGGAAAGTATCGATGAGCTTGACGCAATTGTTGACGGCGCGAATCTGATTTACATTGCCGCAGGCTTGGGCGGCGGTACAGGCACGGGCGCCGCGCCGGTTATTGCAGAGCTTGCACGACAAAAAAAGATACTCACAGTGGCTGTGGTCACTATGCCGTTTATGTTTGAAGGCGGTCAGCGGATCACGCGGGCCAAAGATGGACATGCACTGCTTACCGAGTCGGTGGATACAATTGTGACCATACCCAACGATAAACTCCTGCAGGTTATCGGCAAAGGGACATCTATGCTGGAAGCCTTTCGCGTTGCTGACGATGTTCTGCGACAGGGTATACAAGGAATCACAGATCTTATCGTGAAGCCCGCGCTAGTCAATCTTGACTTTGCTGATGTGCGCACTGTTATGATGGAAAGAGGTGTGGCGCATATGGGTATCGGTGTCGGCTATGGAGACAACAAGACGATGGATGCAGCCAAGCAGGCGATACAAAGCCCGTTGCTTGAAACAAGCATTGAAGGCGCGCGCGGTATACTCTACAACGTCACGGGCGATCCGACGATGAGCTTGCTGGAGATTGAGGAAGCGGCCAATCTGATTCGGCAAGCTGCCGATCCCGAGGCCAATATATTCTTTGGCGCGGACACCGACGATAGTCTGGAAGACGAGGTGCGCATCACAGTGATTGCGACCGGCTTCAACGGTATGCATAAGCCGAGGGTGGCGGCGGTCAAGGAGGAAATCGATTTTTCCTGCAGTTCAGGCAGCGACGATGCGTTTATCCCTGTCAGACCGGAAAAGAAAAGCCCGGTGGTCAGCAGTTTTGAAACGGGCAACGAACTGGATATTCCGCCGTTCCTGCGCCGAAAAAGAATCAAAAAAGATTTTTAGCAGAGGAACTTAAGGCCCGCTTTCAGACTGAAGCGGGTCTTGCTTTCTCGACATTAGCCCCTCAGGGATTTGGGAGGAACATATGAAAAAGCTATTGATTATACTGGCAGCAATGGTTACGTTCCTTGGCGCTTGCAGTACTGAACAAAAGACTGCGGATGGGCAGCTGCAAAGCGGGGTGCGCGTCATCACGCTCGGCAGCGGGTTTTCAGGAGCAGACATAAAGGCCTACCGCGGTGAGACTGTCAGCCTTGTTCTTTCAGGCGAAGGTACGCTTAAGCTGAGTGTGCCGGATTTTGAAGCCGAAGAAGTTGGCAGCGGCGAAGTCACAGTGGAATTTAAGGCGGCAAAAGCCGGCGAATATGCGATTATTGCTGTAACGCCTCAAGGCGAAGAAACTGGAACGCTGGTCATCTCTGAATATGAAAACGCGGATGTCTATAAAAACGTGGATGCAGCCGATTTTAAAGAGGCAATGACGGGCAACTATCTGATTCTGGATGTGAGATCAAAGTATGAATACGAATCGGGTCATATCGAGGGGGCGCTGCTGATACCGCACACGGAGCTTCAGGACCGGCTGGATGAGGTTAAGGGATATGACAAGGTGCTGGTATATTGCGCGTCCGGCAACCGGAGTATCGCTGCATCGCAAATACTCATCAATGCGGGATTTGAAGAGGTGTATAACTTAAATGGCGGCTATAAGGCATGGCAGAATTGAATTGGTAATGAGGCGCTGGCGTTGACGAGCGCCTTTGCATATAATATAATTATGCGATTAATGCAGGACAGGGAGTGTTGGTTTGAAGCTTTTTAACACAATGACACGAAAAAAAGAAGAATTCGTTCCCGTCGAAGCGGGCAAGGCGAGAATATATGCCTGCGGCCCGACGGTCTATAACTTCTTTCATATCGGAAATGCACGGCCTTTTATCATTTTTGATACGCTGCGCCGTTATTTGGAATATTCCGGCCTCAATGTGACATTCGTACAAAATTTTACGGACGTGGATGATAAGATGATCGCCAGAGCCAGCGAGGAGAATACCACGCTCAAAGAGCTGGGCGAGCGGTTCATTGCGGAATATTATAAGGACGCGGGTGCTTTGGGCATCCAACCGGCTACTGTGCACCCGAGAGCCACAGAGCACATACAGGATATCATTCATCTTGTTGAGACACTGATTCAAAAGGGTCACGCGTATGAGTCCAATGGTGATGTTTATTTTGATGTCTCCAGCTTTGGGGAATACGGCAAGCTGTCCGGACAGTCTCTCGAAGACTTAATGGCCGGGGCGCGTATTGACGTCACTGAATCCAAGAAAAATCCGGAGGATTTTGCGCTCTGGAAGGCTGCGAAACCAGGGGAAGACAGCTGGGACAGCCCGTGGGGACAAGGCAGGCCGGGCTGGCATATTGAATGCAGCGCCATGAGCATGAAATACTTAGGAGATACAATCGACATACACGGCGGCGGACAGGATCTGATTTTCCCGCACCATGAAAACGAGATTGCCCAGTCGGAGGCGGCAACAGGCAAGCCTTTTGCGAAGTACTGGATGCATAACGGCTATATTAACGTGGATAACGAGAAGATGAGCAAGTCTAAGGGTAACTTCTTTACCGTCCGCGATATCGCTCAGAAATACGATTTAAAGGTCGTACGGTTGTTCATGCTGTCTGCACATTACCGCAATCCGATCAACTTCTCCGAAGAATTGATTATGCAGGCAGCTTCGGCAATGGCGCGTATCAGAAACTGCCGTGACAACCTAAAGCATATCGCCTCCGCAGGCGTGTCGGGCAAGGTCGATGTCGTAAAGGACATCTGCGCGCTGGAAAACCGATTTAAAGAAGCCATGGATGACGATTTGAATACTGCCGGCGCCATCGGTGTGATATTTGAGTATATACGCGACATCAACCTTGCGTTTGAAGAGAACAAGGACGCAAAGAGCGCGGCCGATGCACTAAAGGCGCTGGACACGATACTGGATGTTTTGGGATTGGTGCCCGAGGAGGAAAGCATTCCCGAAGAGATTAAGGTTCTCGCGCAAAAGCGTCAGGATGCAAGGAACGCGCGTAATTTTGCGGAGGCGGATGCGCTCAGAGACAAGATTACCGCAATGGGTTATGAATTGAAAGATACGCCGGAGGGCGTTAAAATCAGCAAAAGATAAGGAGCACAACATTGGAAGATATGAATAAAATGATGGCCATGTTTATGGTCATCATCGGCGTATTCGCGTTCTATTCAGCGATTACAGGCAAAGGCCCCGCGTATAAAAACGATTATCCCAAAGCCATGCAGGCAGAAGCTCATAAAATGCTGCGTACATTCTGCTGGATAGTTGCCCCGATCGCTACGGTCACAGGTGTACTTGACTATTTGGGCTACAGTTGGGCATACTGGATCAGCCTGGGAGCGATTCTTCCCCTGATCATTGTCTATGTGATTATTTTCAGAAAGCGTTTTAAGAACTATCTGTACAAGAAGTAACGGGCAAACACCTATCGCTATGCATAATATATTTTAGTGCTTAAGTTTTAAGCAAAGGGGGAGCTATGTATGAGCGAAGTGTACGTGACGCCACAGCACGAATGGATACTTTTTGATGAGAATAAGGCAACGATCGGCCTTATCGGAAGTGCGCTTGCAGGAGATATCGTCTATATTGAGTTGCCGGCAATCGGACAAACCGTGGAAATGGGCGTGCCGTGCGCGTCGGTGGAGTCAACTAAATTGGTATATGAGGTTCATGCACCCGCCAGCGGCGTGATTTCAGCTGTTAACGACACCGTATATGACGATCCGGACTCCGTTGCCAAAAGCAGGGCTTGGCTGTTTACGGTAGAATTTCATGTGAAGCCGGACACAAGCGGATGGCAGCGAGAAAATGAGTCGTAGATGAAACGAAAAACAGGCTGTTCCGTCATGGGACAGCCTTGCTTTTTACAGTGTGTCTCTTAAGGGATAATAAACAAAGGAGAAAAGCCATGAATGAGAATCGCCGTGTTTTTTCATATACTTGCGTATCGGTCGCAAGCGTACTGTTGATTGTGGCGCTGCTTATAATCAGTATCGAAATGTTTGCTTTAAATACGGACTTTTTTGAGAGCGAATATAAGAAGCTGGGAACAGCGCAGAGCATCGGCTTAAGCGAACAGGACCTTTCCGCTGTGACTCAAAAATTGATCGGCTATACCACGGATGCCGAGCCGAATCTGAACATGCAGGCGAATATAGGCGGCGAGATGCAGGAAGTGTTCGGCCAGCGCGAAAAGGATCATATGGTGGATGTGAAGGCGCTGTATCTGGGTGCGCGCGACATACGCACAATCTGTCTAATCGGTGCTGTTGTGCTTATTGCGGCGGCATTTGCGCTGACTCGAAAAAAGACGCTGCGCATACTCTGCAAATCATTTCTGTACGTTTCGGGCGCTTTTGTTGTAATCGTAGGCGCGCTTGGTGTTTATGCGGCTGTCGATTTTACATCATTTTGGGTATCATTTCATCATCTGTTTTTTACCAACGATCTTTGGCTGCTTGATCCCGCGACGGATGTGTTGATTATGATGGTGCCCGAGCAGTTCTTCTCAGATCTTGTGGCGCGCATTATCATCCGTTTTGTATCGATGTTTGTCGCTCTTAATGCAGTGGCCATTGCGGGGATAGCATTACTAAATAAACGCCGGCAGAAGAATACTATACAAGAGGCATAAGAATGGGGCGTAGGATACTCAGCATAGAAACCTCATGCGATGAGACGGCGGCTGCCGTGATGGCTGGCCGGGAGGTCATCAGCAATGCGGTTTATACACAAAAAGAACATGAAAGGTATGGGGGTGTTGTGCCGGAAATCGCATCACGCAACCACATACTCAAGCTGCCTTACATCGTAGATGAGGCTTTGGAAAAGGCGAATATGGGCTTTAAAGATCTGGATGCTATTGCGGTGACGGACGGCCCCGGGCTTATCGGCGCGCTGCTGGTGGGCGTCTCGTATGCCAAGGCGCTTGCTTATTACCAGAGCCTGCCTCTTATTCCCGTGCATCATATCGAAGGGCATATCTGCTCGCTGTTCATATCTCACAAGTCATTGGAGCCGCCCTTCTTATGCCTTGTGGTATCGGGCGGGCATTCTCATATCGTTGTCGTGGAGGATTACGGGAAATACCGTTTGCTTGGTAAAACACGAGACGACGCGGTGGGAGAAGCTTTTGACAAAACAGCACGCGTACTGGGTCTTGGATATCCCGGAGGGCCCAAGCTGGAAGCGCTGGCGCGCGAGGGGCGGCCCATCTACCGCTATCCGCGTGGTTTTAAAGGAGAAACGCATCTTGATTTCACATTCAGCGGCCTGAAGACGGCGGTAATTAACCATATACACAATATGGACCAGAAGGGCGAGGTCTATAATAAAGCGGATATTGCAGCCAGCTTTCAACATGAGGCGGTATCTTTTCTTGCCGACAACACGTTCGAGGCGGCCGCGAGAGAAGGTATTGATAAAATCGGTATCGCAGGCGGAGTCTCTGCAAATGGTGCGCTTCGCAGTGAATTTGAAAAACGGGCTCGGCAAAAGGGCCTGCAGATTTTTCTGCCCGAAATGCGCTACTGCACAGACAACGCGGCCATGATCGGATGCGCTGCCGCTTTTTCGATGGAGGCAAAGGACCCGCTGCGTCTGAATGCCAACGCCTCCAAGTTGCTGTTTGAGTAAATGTCATAGCATCATAAAGAAAATAATATAGATGATATAACTACGGAGGTAGCCCTATGAAACGGACTATGCGTTATATCATCTGTTTTTTTATTATCGCAGCACTTGTGGCGGCTTTGTGGTTGATTCCGTTTTCGAGTCCGGCTATCAACCAGAATAAAGGCATCGTTGTGATTGACCCCGGACACGGTGGTTTTGATGGCGGCGCAACCGGACGTCTCACAAATGTAAAAGAAGATATGCTGAATCTTAGCGTTTCGAAAAAGCTTAAGAATATGTTCGAGAATAACGGCTATACGGTAATCATGACGCGTGAGGATGAAAACGCCGTTGGCCGTACAAAAGACGATGATATGCAAAAAAGACGCGAAATCATCGATACATCCGGGGCTGACTTAGTGATTTCCGTTCATATGAACAAATTCTCGGACACGACATGCACGGGCCCTGTTGTTTTTTATCACGAAGACTCCGAGGAAGGCGAGAAACTCGCAAAAGCCATTCAGGAAGAGATGGTTGCCGCGTTAAAACCGGACCGCCCACGAGTTCACAAACCGGAAACCTATTATATACTACGATCCGGTACGTGTCCTTGCGTGCTCGTTGAATGCGGTTTTATATCTAATGAACGTGAAGAGCAGCTTCTTCAAACCGATGAGTATCAAAACCTTTGTGCAGCCGCCATTTTCAAAGGCGCCGCTTTTTACATGGCAAAACGATCAGAGCCTGATAAAGAAGAAAACCCACCCGTTCCGCTGATCAGTCAATAAAAAATATAATGAAGCCGTTGCATTTTGCCGCAATTCGTGTATAATAACATTAAAGGTCAAAGATAGTCAAAAGAGAAGAGGTGCGGCAAATGTCGGTCTTAAGTGACACAATTGAACAGTTTATCAAAGAATTAATGAGCGAATATGAAGGAAAAATCGAGCTGCAAAGAAATGAGCTGGCGCAGCATTTTAACTGCGCGCCATCACAGATCAACTATGTGCTCGCAACGCGCTTTACACCTGACAAGGGTTATATCATAGAGAGTCGCCGCGGCGGCGGGGGCTATATCCGTGTTCTGAGGCTGAGCATCGATGAATCGGATCATCTGTTTCACCTTGTCACCTCACGTATCGGAGAGAGCATATCCGAACGCGACGCGCAGGATGTGATTTGTCGTCTGGTGGAAAGCAAAGCGGTGAACAAACGCGAAGGAGCGCTCATGAGCGCTGCGGTTTTGGACAAGACGCTTGCGATACCGGCCATGCTCAAAGATCAGGTTCGCGCCAATATTTTAAAGCAGCTTGTGCTGGTTTTGCTCAGTGAGGAGGAAGAATAAAATGCTTTGCGATAATTGTCTGAAAAATAACGCGAGCGTTCATATGACGACTTTTGTGAATGGACAGGTCAAAACGGTACATCTGTGCGGTCAATGCGCAGCTAAGAAAAAGACAGCCGTGGTGATGCCCTGGTTTTCCTTCAACGATTTTATGAGCACGTTTTATGACCAGGTGGAAGCCCAGGATCAGAAATGCAGCATGTGTGGGACAACCCTTGAAAGCTTTAAAAAAGACGGTAAGCTGGGGTGTGTGAACTGCTATAAGGTTTTTGAAGAAAGTATACTGCCCGTGATTAAGGGAATTCATATGAACATGACGCACAACGGCAAGCGGCCGGGCGAACGTGTCATTGTGGAGCCAGGCAAAGAGAATGAGATAGACGAGCTGCAAAACCGCAAAGAGCATTTGAAGTTAAAGCTGCGTGAAGCGGTAGCGGTCGAGAATTTTGAAGAAGCAGCGCGTTTGCGTGATGAGATCGCGCTGCTGGAAAAGGAGGGATGAGCATGCAATGGCTTGAAGACGTTGCTCCTGAGAGCGATGTGGTGGTATCCACCCGTATACGGCTGGCGAGAAATCTGGCCGACGTGCCCTTCCCGCCACGGCTTGCAAAGGCCGAAGATATTGAAAAGGTGCACAGTCTTGCCAAGCAGACACTGCTGGTGTCGCCTGAATTTAAATATACGCGGCTCAGTGAGGTTTCAGAGCTGGGCAAGCGCGCGCTCGTGGAAGGACATGTGATCAGTAACGAACTGGCGCGAAACAATTATGGCGGTTTGATTGCGAGCACCGACCAAAGCGTCAGCGTGATGATTCTCGAGGAGGATCATTACAGGCTGCAAAGTCTTGCGTCGGGCATGGCGCTTTATAAGGCTTATGACGTGGCCGATCGGCTGGACAAGATGATGTCTGACGGTATGAATATCGCTTTCGACGAAAAACTGGGCTTTTTGACGAGTTGTCCGACAAATTTGGGGACAGGCCTGCGCGCATCGCTGATGCTTCATTTGCCCGCTCTCACAGCAGCAAAAGCGCTTTCCCGTATATCCGCGATGCTCAGTAAGGTCGGCATGACGGTGAGAGGTGCGTTTGGCGAAGGCAGTGCGGCATCGGGAGCGTTTTACCAGATATCCAATCAGGTTACGCTGGGTGTATCAGAGAAGGAGATACTCATGCGCCTGTTGTCCACCGCAAACAAAGTCATCAACTTTGAACGCGGTACTCGAAAAGAACTGTACAATAGCTTAGGTATCGCTCTGGAAGACCGTATCTGGCGTGCAGTGGGGTTGCTAAAATATGCGCGGCGGCTTAGTGATGCCGAGGCGCAAAGATTGATTTCTGATGTAGCGTTCGGTGTATCGCTGGGCATTGTACCGGATATTTCGAGCAGCAGCCTATATAAAGTGATGATGAATACCCGGCCTGCCATTATAGCGGAGCAAAGCGGCGGCCAGTTAAAACCGCATGACAGAGATGCTGTTCGTGCGGATATGATCAGACAGGTTTTTAGTTAACCTTTTGAAAGGAGAACGACTATGGATTTTTTTGCGAAATTTACAGAAGGCGCGAAAAACGCGTTGAAGCATGCGGAAAAAAAAGCACGGGAGCTGGGCCACAATTACGTGGGCACAGAGCACCTGCTCTTGGGATTGATATGTGAAAAGGAAGGCGCGGCAGCCAATCTGTTAAGCCTGTCGGGTGTTTCCGAGGAAGCGGTGACGCAAAATGTGCTGATGCTTATCGGACAGGGCGATTTTGTATTTACCCAAGGTTTTGGCTACACGCCGCGTTCCAAAAAGATATTGGAGCTCAGCGTGACGCTTTCTAGGCAGCTGGGCCAGAGTTACGTGGGCACAGAGCATATATTAATGGCGCTTATCCGTGAAAAAGAAGGCGTGGCGTTTAAGATATTGAGCGATCTAGGCGCGGACTTCGGAGAGTTGGAAAATGGCATCTACAACGTGACGGGCGAGAACGCTAACCAGAATGAGCAGGGCGCGAAGAAAGATCAGAAAACGCCCAAGCTTGATAAGTTCGGGCGGGACTTAACACAGGCCGCTCGTGACGGTGAGCTTGATCCCGTCATCGGGAGGGCTCAGGAGATCGAGCGCATCACGCAGATACTCTCGCGGCGTACCAAAAACAATCCCGTGCTGATCGGTGAACCGGGCGTGGGTAAATCGGCCATTGCGGAGGGGCTTGCGCAGCGTATCGCGGACGGCAACGTGCCCGAATTGCTGCGTGAAAAGCGCGTGGTTTCTCTGGATCTGGCGGGTATGATTGCGGGCACCAAATACCGGGGCGAGTTTGAAGACCGTCTCAAGGACGTGCTCAAAGACTTAAAATCGGCGGGCAGCGTGATACTGTTCATCGATGAGATACATACCATCGTGGGTGCGGGTGCGGCAGAGGGCGCGATGGACGCAGCCAGCATACTGAAACCGGCACTGGCGCGCGGCGAGATACAAGTTGTGGGTGCGACAACCTATGACGAATACCGTAAGCACATCGAGAAGGATGCGGCGCTGGAACGCCGTTTCCAGCCGGTGACGGTGGGAGAACCTACGCGTGAAGAGGCCATTGAAATACTCAAAGGGCTGCGTGACCGCTATGAAGCACACCATAAGGTGAAGATCACTGACGAAGCTTTAAAAGCCGCTGTGGAGCTTTCAGACCGGTATTTGATGGATCGCTTTCTGCCTGATAAAGCCATTGACCTGATGGACGAGGCGGCCTCTAAGGTGCGTTTAAGCTTGTATACCTGCCCGCCCGACTTAAAGGAGATGGAAGAGAAGCAGGAGCAGCTGCGCAAGGAGAAGGACCAGGCCATCACGCATCAAAACTTTGAAAAGGCCGCGGAGCTGCGCGATGAGGAGAAGAAGATCGAAAAGCAGATCGCCGAGATGAAGTCGGCTTGGGAGAAAGACACCAACAATCGCGAGGGTGAAGTAACGGAGAAAGAGATTGCCGAAATCGTCTCCAACTGGACGCATATCCCCGTCGTTAAGCTCACGGAAGACGAGGCGAAACGGCTGCTGGATATGGAAGATACGCTGCACCGCCGTGTGATTGGGCAGGATGAGGCGTGTGTGGCTGTCGCCAAAGCGATAAGGCGTTCGCGCGCAGGCCTGAAAGACCCTAAACGCCCTGTCGGCTCGTTCATATTCTTAGGACCCACGGGCGTGGGTAAAACTGAGCTGTCCCGCGCATTGGCGGAAGCGCTTTTCGGCGACGAGGACGCGCTGATACGTCTGGACATGTCAGAATACATGGAGAAGCATGCGGTATCCAAGCTGATCGGCTCACCTCCGGGATACGTCGGGTTCGACGAAGGCGGACAGCTGACTGAGAAGATCAGACGCCATCCGTACAGCGTGCTGCTGCTTGACGAAATTGAAAAGGCGCACCCGGATGTGTTTAATATCATGCTTCAGATATTGGAGGACGGCCGTCTGACCGATTCAAAGGGGCGTGTGGTCGATTTTAAAAACTGCGTCATCATCATGACATCGAATCTCGGTGCGACGAACATTGATGCCAAGAGGATCGGTTTCTCTGTGGTAGATAACGACCGCGGCTATGAGCAGATGAAGCAGGGCATCATGGAAGAGCTTAAGAAAGCGTTTCGGCCCGAGTTTATCAACAGGCTGGATGATATCATCGTGTTCCATAAATTAAGCCGGGAGCATACAAAGCAGATTGTTCGGCTTATGCTGGGCAATGTGATCAAGCGTCTCGAAGAGCGTGATATCTATCTGACCTATGAAGATGATACGGTGGATTATCTGGCCAGGGAAGGCTTTGATGAGAACTATGGCGCGCGTCCGCTGCGGCGTATGATACAACAGATCGTGGAGGATGAGCTTTCCGAGGAGATTTTAAAGGGCAAAATCAGCATCAAAGACCGTGTGCATATGTATTTAAACGAGGGAAAACCAGCGTTTAAAAAGCAGGATGAAGTCAGCACCAAAGGCAGCGTGACGGAGTCTTTAGATGAGGGTAAGTCCGGCGAATAAATATGAATATCGTCTATGAGGAGCGGAGCCATTACCGCTCCTTTTTCAATTACTATAATGATATCTCTAAACCTATAGATTAGTCTTTGACAGGTTCGTGTATTCGCGCTACAATACGCGTGTATATTATGATAATGAGGGCAAATACGGTGTCTGTGATCGACTATTTAGAGCTGATCGGTGTGGCAGCCTTTGCTGTTTCGGGTGCCACCACGGCCATTAAAAAGAAAATGGATTTGTTCGGGGTTATTTTCCTCGCTGTCGTCACGGCGATAGGCGGCGGCGTGCTGCGTGATGTCGTGATGAATGTGGGCTTACCCGTTTTTTTCAGGCACTATGAGTATCTCGCCGTCATATTAGTCACGTCCGTTTTGGTCATGCTGCTCAAAGGAAGAATCAAATGGAAGACGATTGTCTTTTTCTTTGATGCCATCGGCCTCGCGGTTTTCTCCATGTACGCGGGTATCAAAGCCATTGAACTGGATTATAACTTTTTAAGCTTTATGTTTGTCTGTCTGATTTCGGGTGTGGGCGGCGGCATCATGAGCGATGTGATCGCGCGTGAGATACCCATGGTGCTGCACAAGGAGATTTACGCGACGGCCGCTATGATAGGCGCTGTGATACTGTGGTTTTTATATCCCGTATGGGGCAAGGATCTAAGCACCTATATCTGTATCATTGTTATTATTCTTATTCGCGTGGTGAGCCATAGGCTAAAGCTAGGTCTTCCTTTCGTCAAAGAAACCGGAGAAGAGCTATCGGAATAATAGTACTTTGGATGCCGCAATGGCGTTCTTTTTTTATGCGGCCGGATGCATGCTCTTGAGGCAGAATACTCTAAACGCTCTGGTCTTCGCGAAAAGTATTCTAATCGGAAGAGGCTATGACCTGTCATATCTGTTATTTGACACAATATCGGCGCGACAAAAAAATATATATTTCGCGCTCAAACGCTGGACAACCCCCAAGAGCTTGTGGTATCTTAAAAAAAGACAATCCTTTAATCCGGTCCAGAGAGCCCGGCAAGGTACAATTTTTGGTGTGCGAATCAAAGCCTTGCCGTGAGACAAGGTTTTTTTAATGCCCTTGAATACAGCGCTCATGTACCAGTCGGGATTGAAAGTCAGTGCGGCATAATCGATCCGCAGGAAAAACGTCATTATCTTTTAATAAAACGAGGAGGACCATTATGAACAACAAACCAGTGTTGGGCTATTTGCCCGATGAAAGGCCGCCGGTATGGAAGCTTTTGCTTTATGCATTGCAGCAGATTGTTGTTATGTTCCCTGCCACTATCCTTGTGGCGCTCATAACAGGATTCCATCTTTCCACCACAATCTTTGCCAGCGGGCTTGCCACACTTTGCTTCATTCTTGTTACAGGTAAAAAGATACCTCTCTATTTCGGCTCCAGCTTTTCTTATCTGTCCGCTATCATAGGTTTAACAGGCGGCGTCGAATTCGGTCAGCTTCTGCCTGACGCCACCATTTCGGCTGTGCAGTTTGGTATCATCTCTTCCGGCCTTGTGTCTATCGTAGTCGGCTTTATCGTGAAGGCATTTGGCAGAAAGTCCATTGAAAAAGTGCTGCCGCCCACGGTGACAGGCCCGATCGCAATGGTTATCGGCCTGACGCTGGCTGCCAATGCTCTCGGTGATGCCGCTCCGGTGCAGGGTGTTACCGGTGTGGCCGGTTCCGACTGGGTATGGCTCGTTTCATTGGTCACTCTTTTAGCAACGATACTCTTCTCCGTTTACTTAAAAGGCGTTTGGGGGCAGCTGCCGCTGCTGTTCGGCCCAATCGTCGGCTGTGTGACGGCAGCCATTGTCATGGCTATAACCGGTGAGTCGCTGTTCAGAACGCTTCCCGATGCGGCTGCGACGGGCGTGGCTATTATTCCGGGTGTTGTCACAGTGCCGCACTTTACATTGCCGTCTATATCTTGGGAGGCGGTTGCGGCCATCATGCCAATCGCGATCGCGACGATTCCCGAATCCACAGCGCATGTGTTCCAGCTTGATATTTACGTGAACAACCTTGCGCGCAAAAAAGGCAAAGCGGATTATGATATCGGCAACAGACTTGGTCAGAACCTTATCGGCGACGGTATCGGTGATATCGTAGCGAGTGCATTCGGCGGCCCGGCCGGCACCAACTACGGCGAAAACATCAGCGCAATGGCCATCACGAAGGTGTTCTCGGTTCCCGTACTGATTGCTGCGGCAATCATTGCGATGGCGCTTTCTTTCGTCACACCTTTGGTTAACGTTATTTACGGTATTCCGCAGGCGGTTATCGGCGGTATTGAAATCTTCCTGTTCGGTGCGATTGCCGCTCAGGGTATCGCGATTATGATTGACCGCAAGGTGGACATGTTCAGCGCGAAGAATATCGCTGTTATCGCCGTGATCATGATTATCGGCGTCGGCGGACAGTTCAAGTTCGGCGGCATGATTCCATTCCTCGGCATGGAGGTGCCCTGCATCGCGGGTGCTGCGATCGTCGGTATACTGCTGAACCTATTGCTCAGCATCGGTAAAAAGAAAAATGAAGAAACCACTGGAAACGAAGCTTAAGCAAGATATGTGCTAAAATAGCTAAAAGCTGATTTAAATCAGATCGGGACATTCCCGGTCTGATTTTTTATTGGCTCCAGGCCATATAATCATGAATAGAAAGCTTTATCTCGCGGCAGGCATCCATTGCTTAAATTCTTATTGTTTTTGGTATGACAAGGCGTACTTGTTCATATATATCTAGTGTTTAAGCAATCTATACGATGGAGGATGCGCCATGCAAAGCTATAATCTGTACAAGGATATTTCCGAACGAACAGGGGGCGACATATACATCGGCGTCGTGGGGCCGGTCAGAACAGGCAAATCGACATTTATCAAGCGGTTTATGGATATGCTGGTGCTCCCGAATCTGGATGATACACATGAAAAAGAACGTGTGGTCGATGAGTTGCCGCAGAGCAGCGCCGGAAAAACCATTATGACCACACAACCCAAATTCGTACCAAACGAGGCTGTGAGGATCAAGATCAACGATGAGGCTGAAATGAACGTACGAATGGTCGATTCTGTCGGCTATATGGTTGACGGTGCGATGGGGCATATGGAGAACAACGAACCCCGTATGGTCACCACACCCTGGTTCGATCACGACATACCGTTTGAGGAAGCTGCTGAGACAGGTACACGCAAGGTCATTACTGAGCACAGTACAATCGGCATTGTGATGACGACGGATGGCAGCATCACGGAGATACCGCGCTCCAGCTATGTCCAGGCGGAGGAACGGGTCATCAGAGAACTGATGGAGCTGGGAAAGCCGTTCATTATCATTCTCAATTCAGCGAATCCGCGCAATGAAGATACCATCAGCTTAAGAAACGCCATGGCCGATAAATATAATGTGCCGGTGCTGCTGATGGATATCATGCGGCTGTCTGATACAGACATTACCACAATGTTGGAGAACCTGCTCTATGAGTTCCCGCTCAAAGAGATCAACATTGCGATGCCCGGCTGGGCGCGCGCGCTGTCACCCGATCACTGGCTCATGTCGGAAGTGCTGGGCGGCATTGCGGGTTCACTGGGCGTTTTGGAAAAGGTCAGGGACTATAAGGGCCTCGTCGGTGCGATGACAAAACTCGATGATGTCAGCGGCGCATCGGTAGAGAAAATAACGCTGGGCGATGGCAGCGTACGCATGCAGCTTGATTTTCCTGAGACCTTGTTCTATAAAATACTCGGCGATGAATGCGGCTATCCGATAGATGACGACTATCATCTTGTTTCCATTGTGAAGGATCTGGTCAGCGCAAAAAAACATTATGACAGAATGGCCGATGCGCTAAAGAGCGTGAAGGAAACCGGATATGGGCTCGTACCGCCGTCTATGGATGAGATGTCGATGGAGGAGCCGGAGATGGTGCGCCAGGGCGGGCGATTCGGTGTCCGGCTTAAGGCCAGCGCGCCGTCACTTCACCTGATCCGCGTGGATATTGAAACGGAGGTTTCACCCATCGTCGGCACAGAAAAGCAAAGTGAAGAGCTCGTCAAATATATGCTCTCGGAATTTGAAAACGATCCCGCAAAGATATGGAAAACCGACATATTCGGTAAGCCGCTGCATGAGCTTGTCAAGGAAGGGCTATCAAGCAAGCTGTCACATATGCCCGACGACGCAAGATTAAAGATACAGGAGACATTGCAAAGAATCATCAATGAAGGCAGTGGCGGCCTCATATGCATCTTGTTGTAAATTTGGGTGATCTCCTCCCCCGGGAAGCCGGGGGTTTTTTTTCGACAAGAATTATGGTATCATATACGAAATATTCAGAATTCAAATGCGTAACGTGTTTTAGCGTGGAGAGCGAGGCCGTCAATGAGCGAAGAAGCCATAAGAAAAATGCTCAATCAGATATTAAAAGATCTGTTTTTTAAGATACTGAGGCTGCAGGCAAAAATGGTATCCCGCTCCGCGAAGGAAAACATCAGCCGGACCGAAATGCACGCTCTCGAAGCCATCGGGGAAGGCTCGGGTGCCGCGCTCACACAAATGGCCGAGCAGCTTGGCATTACCAAAGCAACAGCCAGCGTCACAGTGAAGAGGCTCGTTAAAAAAGGTTTTGTGGATAAAATTAAGGGGAAACATGACAGGCGAATGAGCACGCTGGTATTGACGCAAAAGGGTATACATGCGTGTGAAAAGCACCGTGAGTTTCACGAGGGCCTCGTTCAAAATATCTTAAGCGAGTTTCATATTGCTGAGTATCCCCATGTTGTAAAATCGCTGCAGGCGCTGCTCGATTATTTTACCAGGCTCGAAAAAAGCTTTGAGGAAACTTAAGAATTAGTTCTGCTGCTCATTCTTTTTTGCATAATAGTCAAGCATAGCGTCTGTTTTAAGTATATCAACGGTTAGCAACAAATCGTTTTTAGCCAGCAGCTTGAGCATATCACGCTTTAGGTCGGTACTCTTTTTTGAAGGTATGTCGAAAGAGATTTCACACAGGTAATCTTTTAGTTTCCATATTTCCAATTTCGCCTCATAGTCCTCAAATTTGCCTTTATATGTAGACGCTTTAACCGGCCCCAAAAGCTTTGATGCACACAATTGGTTAAATCCGAAGTTTTTGTTTTTGTAGTTGGTAAAAGCAGCCGGACTGTTTATTATGGCAAGCCGTTTGGCTTCAGCTTCGTCGATTTTCACATCATCGCTGAAAACACGTTCATATGATAAACTGAATGTCTTTTTTGTATATGTCATATCAATTTCCGGTTTAAAATCGCAGGATAATATATCTGCATATTTGGTATCCAACATGGCCCGATAATCTTTTTCCTCATACCGTTTTTTAATCGTTAATTCAGCATGGGATTCTTCCTTCTGGCGGTAACGAACAGACCAGCCGTCTTTTCTTAAGTCTTGAGCCGGTGTCTCCAGATACCAGACGGACATATACTGCGCGTCTTCATCAATTTGGAACAGAGATCTAAAATCGCTTTTAAGCGAATCCTTATTTTCAAGTACTTGTTTATTATTGAGCATTAATTTAAGTTCAGTATCTGATACTTGTTCTTTCAGTTTCATTTTAAGATCGTCTCCCCGCGCGTTTTTGCTATTGTCTGCTTTTTGCGTAAGGATTATGCCGTAAACAAAGAGACCCTTTTTCGTTAGACAGTCTTCGTATCGCTGTGGTATGATTTTATGGTTAGGTCAATGAAACTGCCGCGACAGCGGGAGAGTCGGAGGTTTGCAAGATGAATATACTCTATCATATGCCTACAAAAGTGATCATGGGAGAAGACTGCGTCAGGCAGAATGCAGCATTGCTTAGAGAGCTTGGAAAAAAAGCGCTGATCGTGACGGGTATGCATTCATCCAAAGTAAACGGCTCGCTGGACGATGTGGAAGCGGTACTTGCGCAAAACGGGCAGTCTTATGCGATATATGACAAGGTTATGAGCAATCCGACAATTGCCTGCGTGTATGACGGGGCAGCCTTTGCCAGACAACAAAAAGCAGACTTTATTGTGGCTATTGGCGGCGGTTCTCCTATGGATGCGGCAAAAGCCATCGCCCTGCTAGCCAGCCAGAACATACCACAGGATAAGTTGTTTTCAGGTCAATACGGAGCGAATATCATGCCTATGGTGCATATACCCACTACTGCGGGTACGGGCTCTGAGGTCACACAATACGCGATTTTGACAAATAATGAATTGCAGACAAAATCGTCAATAGCTTCGTCTCTGCTGTTTCCAAAATACGCGTTTCTTGATGCGCGTTATATGTCTGGGCTTTCGCGCGCGGTGAGCGTCAATACCGCGATTGATGCGCTGTCCCATCTGGTTGAAGGGATGCTTACAAAACGTGCGAATGCTCTGACGAATGTAATCGCAGCAGAGGGAATAAAAGAAATTACGCTTTGCTTTGAAGCATTATCAAAAAACGCACTGACCATTAATATGCGTGAAAGGCTCCTTTACGCGTCTATGCTGGGAGGTATCGTGATTGCCAACACCGGGACAACCGCGCTTCACGCAATGGGATATCCGCTCACATATTTTAGAAACATAGACCACGGGCGCGCGAACGGCCTTTTGATGCCCTCGTTTTTTGAGTTCCTTGAACGGCCCATTCCTGATAAGATCACAGACATTCTTATGATTATGGGTTTATCATCCACAGAGGCTTTTAAACATACGCTTGCTCAGCTGCTGGGTGATAAGGAACGCGTGACAAAAGAGGAGCTAGAGAAGTATTCGATAATTGCCTGCGGTACAAAAAATATTGCGAATACCGCCGTGCCGCCGACCGCTGATGACGTGCTAAGCATATACAGGAGAAGCTTTTTGGATTAATATCAAATCATTAAAAGGAATCCCGAGTTACGCGGGGTTCTTTTTTCTATAACAACAGTTAGCTCTCCTGCATATCATAATCATGTGTGCGGCAGACACAGGAAAGGACGTTGTGATGAGAGTCTTAAGATTGGGTATGTCAGGAACGGATGTGCAGGAGATACAATCGCTGCTGCAAAGGCTGGGCTATAATCCGGGGCCGATTGACGGTATTTTTGGCCCGCAGATGCAGCGCGCTGTTATCGAATTTCAGCGCCGTTTCGGGCTTGTGCCCGACGGTATCATAGGGCTCAATACGTTCAGAGTCATGGAGAGGTTTTTGCTGGGCTTTGATGAGTATACGGTAAGACAGGGAGATTCATTGTATACCATTGCGCGAAACTACGGCATCAACGTCGATCTTATCAGAATCGCGAATCCGCAGGTGGATGCAGGCAGCCTTCGTGTGGGGCAGAAGCTCACGATACCCTATGGTATTAGCATTGTGCCGACCAATGTGGATTATACTTATGACATACTGCAACGGAACATCGCGGGACTGAAAGCGGTCTATCCTTTTATTGAAACAGGAGTTGCAGGTCAGAGCGTGCTTGGCAGAAACCTTTACTATATAAGGCTGGGTACAGGCCCCAATAACGTATTCTATAATGGCGCACATCATGCGCTTGAATGGATTACCTCTCCGTTGCTCATGAAATTTGCTGAGGATTTTGCGAAAGCTTATGGACTCGGGCAGATGATAGCAGGGTATAACCCAAGCGATATATGGGAAAAAAGCAGCATTTATCTGATGCCTATGGTGAATCCCGATGGCGTTGATCTGGTATTAAACGGCTTGTCTCCCGCGAACCCCTTTTATGATGACTTAATACGCTGGAATAACGGGAGCATGGATTTTTCAACTGTATGGCAAGCCAATACCCGTGGCGTCGATTTGAACCACAACTATAATGCAGGGTGGGAACAATCGAAGGAGGCGGAGGCTGAGCTGGGAATCACAGGCCCGGGGCCAACGCGTTATTCAGGGCCCTATCCGGAATCCGAACCTGAAACAAGAACGACAGTGGCTTTTACACGCAGGCTAAGCCCAAGGCTTGTGCTGGCGTATCACAGTCAGGGGGAAGTCATATTCTGGAACTTTGAGAATTTGGCGCCGCCCGAAGCAAGGACGATTGGAGAACAGCTTGCACAGGTAAGCGGCTACACATTGGATGAAGCCACCGGTATTGCGTCTTATGCCGGATATAAGGACTGGTTTACAAAGGATTTCAGAAGGCCCGGCTATACCGTGGAAGTGGGCAGGGGAAAGAATCCGCTTCCTATTTCACAGTTTGACCAAATATACGCAGATAATTTGCCTTTACTGCTGCTTGCGTCAGTCATTTAAAGACATTACTTAGCGGCATAATTCGTCAGCAGCTGACAAACGGCCTCTTCATCGAGCGGCTTGCTGAGCAAATAGCCTTGAATACAGTCGCAGTCGTACTGCTTAAGGTAATCTAACTGCTGCTCATTTTCTACGCCCTCGGCTATGACACTCAGCCCCAGTTGGTGAGCAAGAGAGATAATGGAGCCGACGATCTGCTTATTGACAGGGACATTCAGCATACCGCCGACAAAAGACCTATCTATTTTTAACGTATCGATGGGCAGCATCTGAAGGCAGCTTAAGGATGAATAGCCTGTCCCAAAGTCATCCAATGCAATACGAATGCCAAGGCTCTTCAATTCGCTCAGGACGCGGATCACGTTGTCCATAGAGGAAATGAAAACGGATTCTGTCATGTCCAGCTCCAGAAGCTTTCCGCAAAGCCCTGTTTCATTGAGTATATTTTTAACTGACTGAACAAATCCCGGCGCCATGAGCTGCACTGAGGAAATATTCACAGCCAAGATGATAGGCTCACGGTATATGCTTTTTTGCTTCATAAAGCTGGAACAGCTTTGACGCAGAATCCATTCACCCATTTGGAGAATGAGTCCATTTTTCTCCGCGACACTGATAAACTCACCCGGCATGACCGTTCCCAGATCGGGCGATTGCCAGCGAACCAAGGCCTCCAAACCTCTTATTTGCTGTGAGCTTGCATAGTATTGAGGCTGAAACAATATATTTAGCTCACTATTTTCCACCCCCAAAGCCAGTCTTTGACTAAATAAGCGTTTTTGCTCGGCTTCTTGACTCATCTCTTCTGAATAAAGCTTTATCATATCTTTTCCGCTGCTTTTCGCATAAGACATGGCGATATCAGCACCCTTCAAAAGGGTTGTAACATTATTACCGTCCTGCGGATATCGGCAGATGCCAAAGCGTGCACTTATGGGGACAACGTTTTGCCCATTATGGATAGATGAAGCAAGAATCTGCCGCAGGCCATCTACATAGCTGATGATTTGATTTTCACTGATTTGACGCTGAATAAGCAGCATATAATCGTCGGCGCCAAGACGTCCAATCATGTCTGAGGGGTGGATATGTGCCTTTAGCTTGGAAACTGCAGCCTGTATTAAGTTATCGCCCGTATGGTGACCAACGGTATCGTTGACACACTTAATACTATCAAAATTGATCAGGACGATTGTGAAATGAAGATTCTTTTTTTCACAAATACCTATCAGCATATCCAAACGGTTCATGATGTTCTGTCTGTTAGGCAAGCCTGTCGGCACATCAAAGTAGGTCAGCTGATTGAGCTGTTTTTGTTCTTCTTCAACAATACGGTTGTATTCCTCCAAGCGTTTGTTTTGCATCCAATATTGTGATTCGGCGGCGGCTAAGTCATGATAAAGCTCTTTGAGTTCCAAATTCTTTTTATTGACCTCTGATAGCTTGTTAATCAGCCGTGTTGAATAAAGTTTGATAATTGTAATGCTGATAATGTCGCAAAACGGGATAATGATGCCCGGTATCGCTTCCGTATAATGATTAAGCACAGCATTAAGTGAAATAAGAGATGAGATAAGATTAAGACTGACAGCAGTGATATAGCCGATATTGCTCACACTGACGACAAGATAAACTGAAATAATGACCTGAATCTGACCCAATACACCGGGTAATTCGCTGGGTTGCTTGGTTGTCGCAACAATTAATGTGATTGAGAAATAGATCAAAGAGGAAATGACAATTTTAAGCCAATCCTTGAGTCCGGGCTTCATATTTGCCCTTTTCTCAATATAACGGCTTAAGAAATCTACAGTTAATTTTATAAGCATATGAGCCTCCGGTACGCAAAATAGTACAAATATCTGGCGGTATCTTGCTAAGACATGCAAATAGAAGACTGTCACGCTGTTTTCATCCCGTTCTTTGACTTTTTTAGTGGATCATCCATCTTGTCAAATATTCATTCTGCGTCTTGGAGTGTGTAAAATTGGTGCAATCTGATTATAGTATTTTAAAGAATTTTCGGTTAATCTATTTTTAATCTGTTATAGCACTTCTTTTACTTTTTCGATTGTGCAGTTGAGGAAAATGATGAAAAACTCTTCTTCGACGCAGATGAATACATTGTCGGTGCTTCTGATATGCCCACTATACTTTAGCAGCCCAATAAATAATGTTTGCAGGTTTGTCAAAAAAATAATGTTGTTTTTTACTTGTTGGTATGATAAGATAATTGTGGTATTCTGAATGTACGAAATTGATTCACATGTATTTGTCAGTCATGCGTTCGTTTCATGGCTGTCAAATACATGTGTTTTTTTTGCAGGACGGGATATAATAAAAACGAGGAGGTATCTTTGATGTATAAAGGTACAGTGAAATGGTTTAATGAGAGCAAAGGTTTTGGATTTATATCCAATGATGGCGGCGGGGACGATGTGTTTGTGCATTTTTCCAGCATCGTTTCAAACGGCTTTAAAACACTTCAGGAAGGTCAGAAAGTGACTTTCGATGTGGAGAAAGACCCCAAAGACAGCCGGAAGCTGCGCGCTGCAAACGTTCAGCCCCAATAGTCTTTCATTGCCTGATAGGGGTATAGCCCCCAGTGAAAAGCTCCTGAGTACGGGAGCTTTTTTGATGTCTTTTTGATTCTGCTTTAATAACATATGCATAAAATAGCATGAAGACGGCCGGGGCTATGGTATAATGATTATGTTTTTGAACAACGACACTGAAAAGGAGTCCTCATGGTCTATCTGCTGGTTATAGGCGGTTTTTTTATTCTTGTAGCTTTTTGCTGGTGGCAAAACAACGATATCGTTGTCACGCATGTTGAGTACGCTGGTAAAAAGGTTCCGCCAAGTTTTAACGGTTTTAAGATTTTGCAAGTATCTGATTTGCACAATAAAAGCTTTGGGAAAGCGCAAATGAAGCTGATGGCGAAGGCCGCTGCGATAAAACCTGATATCATTACCGTGACGGGAGACTTAATTGACAAACGCCGCGAAGGGACAGCCGCGGCAATGGCCTTTATTTCTCAGGCCGTGAAAACAGCGCCCGTTTACTATGTGCCCGGTAATCATGAGTATACGGCAGGTATCTATCAAAAGCTAAAAGGGAAACTGCGTGCATGCGGGGTTATGGTGGCGGATGGCGAGACAATACAACTTGATATAAACGGGCAGCATATCGTGTTGATAGGCATCAAAGACAAAGTGTTTTATAAAAATGACGAGGCTTTTGAGCGCAAACTCGAAGAACTTTCTCAAAAGCACAGGGGCAGCTTTCGTGTTCTGCTGTCTCATTCGCCCGAAAAGTTCAAGCTTTACCATCAGCACGGATTTGATTTGACGCTGTCCGGACATGCGCACGGCGGACAGTGGCGGCTGCCGTTAATCGGCGGATTATATGCGCCGCATCAGGGTGTATTCCCAAAGTATACAAGCGGCCTTCATATGAAAAACAGCAAAGGTATGGTGGTCAGCCGGGGACTGGGCAACAGCCTCTTTCCGTTGCGGCTGTTCAATCGGCCGGAACTTGTGGTGATAACACTGAGGCACGGTTAATTCTCCGATTGGGCACGGCGAGCTGCGCTTAAGGCTTCCACATCAATCACTTTACAACCCAGAATGTCGATAAGTTCGGTTTCGTGCGCCACGAGTAACACCGTTCGGGGATGATCGGTATGAAGCCGTTTAAAGAGCGATATCAATTCCAAATTGAGCTTTTTATCAAACCCTTTGAAGGGCTCATCCATGATCAACAGCGATGAGGGGTAGCAAAAAGCGCGAGCCATGGCCACACGGCGCTGCATGCCGCCGGAAAGCTCAGACGGCAGCTTTAATTCATGCCCATCCAGCTGCACAGCCGCTATCATATCGGAAACAGCTCTGTTCATTTCATCTTTACTCATAGAATCTTTAAGCACGAATTCAATGTTCTTTCTGACGTTGTACCAGGGAAGAAGACGGTCTTCCTGAAACAAAAACGATATCCTTTCGGGCACGCCGCTGATCTGACCGGTATAGTCTTTATCAAGCCCGCAAATCATACGCAGCAGCGTGGTCTTTCCGCAGCCACTGCCACCAGTCAACGCTGTGATTTCGTTTTGCTCAATTTCCAGATTAATGTTTTTAAACAGTTCGTTTTCGCCGAATGTTTTAAATAATGACGCAACACGTATGTTCATAATGAGCTGCCTCCCGGTAGTATACGCTTTAAGCCTTTTTCTACAATAAGGCTGATGATTATGATTGTCAGCGTCCAGGCGAAAAGCGCGGGCGTATCCAGATACAGCTTGGTCGCATACATATTAAAACCCATAGAATATTTGGGGCTGGACAGCACCTCAGCAGCCACCACAGACTTCCAAGAGAAACCGAGACACACCGCAAGTGCCGAATAGATATGCGGCAGCACAGAAGGTATCACGATTTCCTGTATTACCCGGCGGTGCCTTACCTTGAATATTAAAGCCATTTCGAGGAGACTTTTATCGACCGAGTTTATGCCGGAAAGCGTATTGGTATAAAAGATGGGCAGACAAAGCAATATGCACGAAAAAGCAGGCACAAACGAGGAAGAAAACCACACCAGCGACAGCATGATGACAGACATCACGGGTGTCGATTTTACAGTAGCCATGAGCGGGCGCAGCAGTCTTTCCAGAACAACGATCTTAGAGGCGAAAAACGCGAGGATGATGCCGAGTATAAACGAAATGACAAGGCCCAGTGCAACGCGGTAAAAAGTATATCCCACGCTGAGCCAGAAATCCTCTGTGGCGATGAGCATGCCAAGTGACGAAAAAGTCTCGGCGGGCGAGGGCATATATAGCGGCTGATTCACAATCATGGCCGCAATCTGCCAGACTGCGAGCCAGAATAGAGCGGTTAAAGCGGTGTATAGAGCACGTTTTGTTTTATCGGTATTTTTATTCAGCAATACTTTCTACCCCAATATGAATTTAAAAAATTATATCATAAGTACGCGCTGCTGTGGGATACTTTTTGATCCATGTGATGATGTCATACAAATGATTTGAATGATACGGCCATTTCGGTTATGATAAATATGGAGGTTTGGCCCATGGATTTTACCCATCTTCATCTTCATACCGAATACAGTTTGCTCGACGGTGCGGCGCGTATCGGCGATGTGATTTCACGCGCTTCGGAGCTTAATATGCAAAGCATCGCGATCACGGACCACGGTGTACTGTATGGCGTTGTAGATTTTTACCGCAAAGCCAAGGAGACGGGTATTAAGCCGATTATCGGATGTGAAGTGTATGTGGCGCCGGGCAAGCTCAATGACAAGACGAAGGAGATGAAGGAATATTCGCATCTCGTGCTGCTTGCCAAAAACAATATCGGTTACCAGAACCTCATGCGTTTATCATCCATCGGCTATACGCAAGGTTTTTATCATAAGCCGCGCATTGACTACGATGTGCTCCGACAGCATAAGGAGGGGCTTATCTGTCTGTCGGCCTGCCTTGCGGGAGATATTCCGCGCATGATCATGGCAGGCGATATACAAGGCGCAAAGAGCCTTGCGGTAAGACTTCGGGATATGTTTGCCGACGACTTTTATCTTGAGCTTCAGGATCATTTCTTGATCGAGCAAAAGCAGGTCAATGCCGCATTGGTCAGCATGGCGCGTGAGCTGTCCATACCGCTTGTCGCCACTAACGACGTGCATTACACCAACCGCGAGGATGCTCAGGCGCAGGATGTACTGCTGTGCATTCAGACCCGCTCATTTGTGGACGATACCGACAGAATGCGCTTTAGCACAGACGAGTTTTATTTAAAGAGCGCGCAGGAGATGCATAAGCTGTTTGCCTATGTACCCGAGGCTATTTCCAATACGAAGCTGATTGCGGATCAGTGCGACGTAACAATCGATTTCTCAGCGCGGCATCTGCCTGTATTTTCAGTAGAAGATGGTAGTGATCACGATGCCTATTTGAGGAAAGTCTGTGAGCAAGGGCTGTATGAGCGCTATGAGAACGTGACGGACGAGCTGAAAGAGCGTCTTTCGTATGAACTCGATATGATTAAAAAAATGGGCTTTACAGACTATTTTTTAATCGTGTGGGATTTTATTAAATATGCGCGCGACAACGATATTATGGTTGGCCCGGGACGCGGCAGCGCGGCGGGCAGCCTGGTCGCGTATGTGCTGCACATTACGGGTATAGACCCGATAGAATATTCACTGTTCTTTGAACGGTTTTTAAATCCTGAACGAATCAGCATGCCGGATATTGATATCGATTTTTGCATCGAGCGACGGCAGGAAGTCATCGACTATGTGGTGCAAAAATATGGCGAAGATAAAGTGGCGCAGATCATTACGTTCGGTACGCTGGGCGCTAAGCAGGTGATACGCGACGTGGCACGTGCCATGAAGGTGCCGCTGGCTGACGCGGACAGGATCGCCAAAATGGTGCCGTTTGCGCTGAAAATGACAATCAAGCGCGCGATGCAGGAGAACCCGCGGCTTATGATGGAGTATCAGACAAAGCCCGAGATCAAAGAGCTGCTGGATACGGCGATGAAGCTGGAAGGTATTCCGCGCCACGCGTCTACGCACGCGGCGGGTGTGGTGATATCGCGCCAGCCTATCACGGAATACGTACCGCTTCAGATCAACCCGCGTGACGGTAGCGTCATTACGCAGTTTCCCATGGGGACGCTCGAAAGCTTAGGGCTGCTGAAGATGGACTTTTTGGGCCTTCGAAACTTAACGGTCATCCGCCACACGTTAGCGCTTATCGAAAAAACACGTGGTGTAAAGCTGGATTTAAGCAAGCTCAAATACGACGATAAAAATGTGTTTGATCTGATTGCCTCAGGCGATACAGACGGTATATTCCAGCTGGAAAGCGCGGGTATGCGTCAGCTGGCCGTTCAGCTCAAAGCCAAAAACTTAGGCGACATCATGGTGGTTATCGCGCTTTACCGTCCGGGGCCGATGGACAGCATACCGGATTATCTGGCCGCCAAGCGCGACCCCAAGAAAATCAAATACCTGCATCCGTCACTGAAACGGATACTTGAAGACACGTATGGCTGTATTGTGTATCAGGAGCAGGTCATGGAGATTGTGCGCGAGCTGGCCGGATATTCGCTGGGCCGCAGTGACCTTGTGCGCCGCGCAATGAGCAAAAAGAAGAAAGACGTAATGGAAAGAGAACGCCGCATTTTTGTTCACGGTGATGAGGAAAGCGGCGTGGAAGGCGCGGTTAAACGGGGCGTACCTGCACATATCGCTGAGAGCATATTTAATCAAATGATGGACTTTGCCGAATATGCCTTTAATAAGTCACACGCCTGCGCTTATGCGGCAATTACGTACTACACGGCTTATCTTAAGTGCTATTACAAGGTGGAATATTTAACCGCGCTGCTTAACAGCTTTATCGGTACGCCGGATAAAATTTCCGCCTACATACAATACTGTATCAGTAGCGGCATTCGCGTTCTGGGGCCGGATATCAACAAATCGCAGTTTCTGTTTGTGCCGGAAAACGGGGGGATCCGATTTGGTTTTGCGGCCATACGTGATGTGGGTCGGGCTGCCGAGGATATCGTGACCGAACGCGAAAACAGCCCTTATACGGGCTTCCGCGCATTCATTAATAGAACGGCTGGCATTATCAACCGCAAAATGCTGGAGGGCATGATATTTGCGGGCTGTTTCGATAGTCTGGGGCTCAAACGTTCTCAGCTCGCCGCCGTATGTGAAAGAGTTTTAAAGACAGCACAGGATGCCAAACGCAAGAATGTGGACGGTCAGATGTCGCTTTTTGACGCGATGCCGTCTCACGATTCAGGAGATGCCGACGATTTTGATGATCTGCCTGAATACAGCAAGGAAAAACTGCTGGCTATCGAAAAAATGGCTACAGGGGTTTACCTTTCAGGTCATCCGCTCGATAAATATAAAAAGGTGCTTGAGGACCGGGATGTCAATATATTCAAGATACTCTCCGCAATGGAGGATGTGGACAGCGCGCGGTACTTCGAATCGCGCAACGTGGAGCTGATCGGTATACTCAGCGGTATACGCAAGCGGTCGACAAAGCTTAAAAAGATCATGGCCAGTGCGCTGCTGGAAGACCTTTACGGCACGCTGGAGCTCGTCATATTCCCAAGTGTGTGTCAAAAGGTGGAACCTATGCTGGAGGAGGATGCCATTGTCTGCGTCTCCGGCAAAGTGGATATACGGGAAGGAGAAGCACCGCAGCTGCTTGTGGACGATGTGCGGCCATTCATTATGACGGACGCAAAGTATATCGGGAAGAAGCTATACGTGAGAATTCCTAAGGATATGGGGGAAGACACGACAAGACTTAAGCAGATACTTAAGGCCTCTCCGGGTGAAAACAGCGTAACCGTGATGGTGGAAAAGACCGGTCTTAAGATGAAAACGGGAAATGGCCTTCGCGTGACGATCTGTGATACGCTGATGACCAGCTTAGAATCGGTATATGGCAAGGAAAATGTGATGCTCGGATGAATTTAAGGCGTATGGATATTGAAGAGAAGCAAACATTATGGTAGTATATGACTAAATAAAGAGGTGAAACAGATGGAAACGGAAAACGGCTATAATCAGGATTATATCATTATCAAGGCGTTGGAGGACGGCGTCAATATCATTGGTATGACGCGCGGACGGGATACCAGGTTTCACCATACGGAGAAGCTGGACAACGGAGAAGTGATGTTTGCCCAATTTACCGAAAACACATCGGCAATAAAAATCAGAGGCAAGGCACAGATCAATACAGCGTACGGTACCGTATACTCCGGCAAGACGGAAACGTAAGAAGGGGTTGTTATGTGGATAGTGGTGGGTATGGCCAGCTCTCAGAAAACGGCTCACGCGATGCAAAAGTGTCTTGAAACGGAAGGGATACTCGTTAAGCTTCGCAATGTTTCTGCAAAAACAAAAAGCAGCTCTGATACATATGAGATACTCGTGCTCCAGTCCGAGTCTGATTCGGCCCGCGAGATACTAATGGAAAAGGGATTTTAACGTTTAATTTTGGGGAGGGCGATCCATGAAAACGGTGGAATGCAAGATCCGTGTGAGGTACAGTGAAGTCGGGCGGCAAGGCCTTGCTCATCATGCTAACTATCTGAACTGGTTTGATATCGGTTTGGAGGAGATTATCAAGCAGTGCGGTATGAGCTATAAGGAAATTGAGGATCTGGGATATTTTCTTGCGCCCATATCGGATGAGTGCCGCTATTTTCACCCAGCCAGTTATAACGACACTTTGACTGTGAGGGTGACTGTGGCAGATTTGAGCTCTGTCAAGGTCAAGTTTTCCTACGAAATCATCAGTGAAAAGGATGCCAAGCTCATTGCCACGGGTGTAACCGACCATGTCTTTGTGGATAAAAACTTCAAGCCCTATTCATTAAAACGTGTCGTACCAAGGCTATACTCCATGCTTGAAGAGATGAAATAGACACCAGAGCACCGGATTGATATGATTAAAAACGACCCATCATGCATGATTGGGTTGTTTTTTAATGAGGATAATCCGCAAAAAGTAAAAATAATCGTTATTTTTTTATCAATTCTTATTCATACTCGTTTCAAATTGATAAATGCGTCAATATATATAGTAACATATAAAATAAATATTGCACGAGGAAAAGGCATCAAGATGGGAGAAAAACATGAAATGGTTTCGTAATTTAAATATATCAGCAAAGATTTTGCTGTTTTTTTTAGTTATATTGCTTTTGTTGGGAAGCGTGTGCATGTTTGGAATGCTGACATGGTCGTCGTCTAATGCTCAAAACAAACTCCTGTTTGATACATATGGTAATGCGCAAGGATATTTGGGACAGATACTTGCGCAGTATCAGCAGCAAAGAGCTCTGCTCAGAGATATGGTGCTGATGAACGATACACAAAATGCTTCGTATATAGCAGACTTGGTGAAAGCTTCCGACGAGATAATGATGAATAATATATCGCTCTTTAAGAAAGCCTGCATCGATTCGGAGAGTATGGCTCTGTATGACGATCTGGAAGAAAATATTGAAGCATTTAGAATTGTGCGCAACGAACTGACGGATGCGGCTGTTGCGGGAGATTTTGGCGAGGTGATGCAGTGGCTTCAGGCTGACAGCAAAGCGCACAATACATCGATACAAACAAATGAACCATCTGCTGATACTGTCAGCACCGCCACCGGGGGGGGAGCAGAAACTGGGTCTGCCGATGCTGTGAGTACGGCAACCGTTTCGTCCGGCACCACAACGGCTATCAATAATGCGCTCACTTTTATGGTGGAGCATGCGAACGAATTGATCAGCAGCCAAACCCAAAGCGTACATCAGACCATCATCTATGTGCTGATTGGCGTTGCGGTGTGCTTTGCTATTGCTGCGGGGTTTGGACTCGTCGTCTCACGTTCCATTTCCAAACCGCTCAAAACAATATCAGAAGCGGCAATGCAGCTGGCGGTCGGGAATACCGCTATCAAGGGTATTGATTATGCGGCCAAGGATGAGGTCGGACGCATGATGGCATCGTTTCGGACGATGCTTGCGGCTATCCGCGCCATGATTAAAGATGTGGAAATGCTCTCGCAGTCTGCGGTTGAAGGCAGACTTTCGATTCGTGCTGACGAAAACAAGCATCATGGTGATTACAAAATCATTATCCAAGGCATTAACGAGACGCTCAATGCTGTGGTAGAGCCAATTTATGAAGCAAAAGCCGTGCTCAATGAACTGTCGTCGGGCAATCTCACTGCGGTGATGCAGGGCAGCTACAAGGGTGATTACGCAATTATCAAGGATGCGCTTAACGACACGATCAATACACTTCATGGATATATACTGGAAATATCCCATGTGCTCAGTGAGCTGGCCCAAGGCAATCTGCTTTGCGCCATAGACACGGAATACCGAGGCGATTTTGTTGCGCTTAAAGATTCTATAAACGGTATAACGGATTCTCTGAACGCGGTTATGTCCGAAATCAGCAAGGCTGCTGGTCATGTGGCTTTGGGAACACAGCAGGTGTCGGAGGGAAGTCAGGATATATCAGACGGCGCAATCAGACAGACGGGCGCTATTGAGCAACTGACAGCGACGATGTCTATTATCGCCAAGCAGACACGGCTAAACGCGAATAACGCTAACGAAGCGTTTAAGCTTTCGGCCGCAGCGCGTGACGATGCACAATCGGGCAGTGAAAAAATGTATGAAATGCAAAAGGCCATGACTGACATCAATGCGTCTTCCGCAAGCATATCAAAAATCATCAAGGTGATCGATGATATCGCTTTCCAGACGAATATATTGGCCTTGAACGCAGCGGTGGAGGCAGCCCGCGCGGGTATACACGGCAAGGGCTTTGCCGTTGTGGCCGAAGAGGTAAGAAATCTGGCAGCCAAAAGTGCGAGCGCAGCAAAAGAAACTGCGACCTTGATAGAAGAATCTGCAAAGAAAACAGACGCCGGTACAAAAATTGCTGACTCGGCATTGAAGGCCTTTGAGGACATCGTCATAGATGTGGAAAGAACCGCAAAACTGGTGGAGGAGATTGCAGCCGCATCGAGCCAGCAGTCAACATCCATCGATCAGGTGAGTGAGGGAATCAACCAAATGTCTGATACTGTGCAAACCAATTCGGCGTTTTCTCAAGAAACGGCTGCCGCTGCTCAGGAGCTTTCAGGCCAGGCAGAAATATTGCATCACATGGTGGCGCGGTTTAAGATCAAAGAACAGGCAAGCCTGCTGCCAGGGCAAACGACGGAAAAAGAAGAATTATTCATAATGCAGGAAGACGACATGAAGTATTAATCATATCCGATTTACAAAGATGCAGATGCTTCATTAATCGCTAAGGATATGAAGTGGTCTTGAAAGAATGATTATCCGTTGGCACAGATCTTCAAATAGATTTGTTCTGACGGATATTTTTTATTGACATCACGAGTCTATTTGGGTAGACTAAAATCAAGTCGATAGCAATAGACTGATGATGGGAGGTCATCATGGAAAGGAACTTAAAGCTCTACGATGCCGAATACCGCATGGTAATCATCGTTTGGAACAATGAGCCTCTGCACTCGCGAAAGCTTACAGAGCTTTGTGCGGCTGAGCTGGGATGGAAGCGCAGCACCACCTACACTGTGCTGAAAAAGCTCTGTGATAGGGGCATATTAAAAAACGACGGTGCCATCGTATCCTCGCTTGTGACGCAATCAGAGGTTCAGCGTTATGAAGCTGATGCGGTGATGAAAAAGAGCTTTAGCGGTTCTCTGCCTCAGTTTATAACAGCATTTCTGGGTGACAAAAAGTTGTCCGAAGAGGAAGTACAGGAGATAAAGCGCCTCATCGACAGACATAGAGAGGAGTAAATATGCTGCTGACTATTTTCGTTACAGTCCTCAACATGAGCGTTACCGCCACTTATGCGGCGTTTTTCATTTTCATTTTGCGCCTGCTGCTAAAAAAAGCGCCCAAGGGCATCTCTTATGCGCTGTGGTCGGTGGTGTTGCTGCGGGCCATATGCCCCGTTTCATTCTCATCGGTGATCAGCCTGTTTGGTCGTATAGGTGTCACGACGAACACAGTTTCAGACATCGGCACGATGCACTATATTCCTGAAAATATCGGCATGAGTGCTCAGCCCGCTTCAACTGCTGGAATTCCAAATATCACCAATGCTTCAAACGTCAACCTCCCGGCCTCTGCTCAAGTGATAAATACCGATCCGGTACAGATCATCATAACCACGGCCATGATCATCTGGCTCGTTGGCGCTGCGGCAATGTTAGCATACAGCATCATTTCTTATATCATGCTTAAGCGCAGAATATCAGCTGCTATTCATCTCGACAGATACGTTTATGAGAGCGACCGAATCCGTACTGCATTCGTGTGCGGCTTTTTTAAACCGCGAATTTATCTGCCTGTGGGGATTTATGAAGACAGCAGGAATTTTGTACTGGCCCATGAGCGTATTCACATACGGCGGCGCGATTATCTTATAAAACCGTTTGCGTTTCTGGCTCTGTCACTGCACTGGTTCAATCCGTTTATGTGGGCGGCTTATTTCCTCATGGCAAAAGATATGGAAATGAGCTGTGATGAACGTGCCCTCAAATCCATCGGTTCCGATGAAAAAGAGAATTACTGCAATGCCTTGCTGACGCTTTCAGCCGAACGGCGAATCATCGCCGGAAGCCCGCTGGCATTCGGAGAGAACAGTACGAAAACGCGCGTTAAAAATGTGCTCAATTACAAGAAACCGGCCTTTTGGATGGTTTTGATAGCCGTCGTCGCCGGAATTGCTGTGGGCATTTGCCTGCTCGCCAATCCATATGAAAAGCTCAGCATTGATATTGATGAGATAGAATCAGTGATAGCGTGGAACGATGAGGCGGGGATAAGGCGCGAGCTTCCGGCGGAGGATTTTATTAATATATGCGCGCTTGTATCGTCAGCGAAAAACGTCCGGGAGAATCCTGAATTCGCAGGGACAACGCCTGCTTACGGGTTGAGTGTGACAACGAAGGAAGGCAAAGGAATTTCGATAAATGAGTCGCTTGGAGACGTTGAAGTGCAAAGAGACGGCAGAAGCTGGTTTATCGACGATACGGATCTAGAAAGCTTTATTCATGATGTGTGTGCGGTGGATGCCGAAGTGCGGGATGAATTGTCTGACGAAACAACATCCGATGTTGCCGCAGACATTCCCGACGGCTTTATTGTCAACGAGGTGGGCGCGACCGATGCGGAGGTAGCAGCCATATTCATTGACGTTAAAAACAGCTTTTATGATGGCTACAATGTTGACTATGCTGCCCTGCAGGGCATTCGCTTATACATATATGCGAGACAGGACTGGCATGACGGTGCGCTTTTGCTCGCGGGTTTATCCCCTATGGGAGAACAGGCTCCCGAGTTGTATTACATTAACGATGAAGGTATGGTCATGCGCACAAACGGTTCGGATATTTGGAGCATCAACTATACCCATTATGCGGGTGAAACCATCGTATTTGGGGAGTCGTTCGCGTCGGATAACGGGCCGCTGGCCACGGATGAAGTGATGGCAGAGTTCTGGAGCGGAGAATCCGTCACCGTGCCGATGGAGTATACCCCAAACAGTAAAGATGATGTCACACGGGGATATATCTGCGTTGCGCCTTCCGTCACATGGCTCAAATCGCTAAAAATATTGAAAGACGGGAAAGTAGTGATGGACGATGTGAGCGGCGCGTTTTTCTATGATCCGAACGAACCGTGGTACGGCGAGGCAGAGAGTATTCGCAACCGCACGTGCTATGTGGGGACATCTGACGTAAACAGCGCTGTTTATGCGAACATGGTTGATTTCTTTGGCGGATATCCATCAATCACGGTCGAAACAGGAGACCTGTCTGAGCCATTTTTCTCAAGTGAGCTGACATATTGGCCGGATTGCCCGGCCCATGAGAGCATATCTCCCGATATCTGGCACAGCAACAACGCCTTGCATGGAAGTGTTACTGCTTTAGCGCGAAGTCGTATTTCGGCAGAGGTGACGGCTGTCACCGATAACGCAGAAGATCATATTAAGGCTGATGACCTTGACGTATCCAAGATATATTGGGTTGATCTATCTGTCAAAGACGATAAAAAGTGCATAACCGAAGGCGAGCTTGTTTGTCCTGATAAGAAGGGTGACTATGTGCTTATACTGTCTACCGACTATGGAATCTTTTCAAAAAGAATAGCAGTTGTCAGCTAAAAGAATGGGGGAAGTGTGGCGCGTCAACTGCTTGTAAAAATGAATATTCCCCGGACAAGCCGGGGGATGTGATAAAACTCTGTGAAGCTGTGAGTTTGATTAAAAGCTCATCATCATTTTTTTAATGCAAACGCTACATCGGCGATGTTCTGACCGAGTGTTCTCATTGTACCAATGCCTTCTTCATCCTGTGCTGCGTCCCCAATGGCTCTGCCGATACCCTGGTTCCAATAGCTGGAGCCTACGATAATGCCCTCGCTGATTGTAAACAAGTTGTTCATAGAATTAAAGGCTGTCAGAGCACCGTTACGGCGAACGGCTACCACGCTGGCACATATCTTGCCCTTAAGGAGCTTGTGCGGACGTGAGGCATAACCGACGCGATCGATAAACGCTTTCATCTGAGCAGAAAGGCCGCCGAAATAAACAGGTGACCCGAGTATCAGTATATCCGCTTCAGCGATATCAACGAGTGCTTGGTTGATAATGTCGTCGTTAAATACGCATTTGGGTGCCGGGCTTTTGCGGCATTTATCGCAGGCAATGCAACCGTGAATATCCCTGCCGCCCGCCTGTATGAGCTTTGTATCAATGCCTCTGGCAGCCAGTTCGCCCAGTACGGTGGAGAGTAAGAAAAATGTGTTGCCGAGGGGGCGCGGGCTGCCGTTAAATGCAATAGCTTTCATATGTACTTTTATTCCTTTCAGATGTTTTACTATATATACTATATAGCAGTATGAATAATCATGACTTAAGAAGTAAAGTATTAATCATTAATTTACTTAAGTATCCTGAAGATATCCATCACACTGTCAAAGAGATAATGCGGCCTTAAGGGGCTTTGTTCGATATCCTCTCGCGTCATTTCGCCGGACAACACACCAAGCGCACACATGCCGTTTTCTAATGCGAGCTGCATATCGGTATAAAGTCGGTCGCCCACGACAGCGGTTTTTTCTGACGGTATATTCGTGATTTGCTGTATAAACCGGGCTGTTTCCGCAAAAGGCTTTCCAAGATATTTGGGTTTTACGCCCGTGGCATGGGTCAGCATAGCGCATATGCTGGAGCAATCCGGCAGCACTTTATTGTCCTCGAGCGGACAGACAGCATCAATGTTTGTGGCGAGAAAAGGAACACCGTCACGCAGCAGTTCGACCGCTCTGCTCGCTTTGGTAAAGCAATAGGTTGTATCAAAGCCGACCAGTACACAATCAGGCCGGGTAGTATCCTGACAATCAATGCCTGCTGCGGTAAGCTGCTCAATAAGCGGCGGCGTTCCCACCACAAAGGCGCACGGATGAGGGCCGTACGTCTTAAGCAAATAACTTGCGGCCACGTCGCCTGAGGTAATGATATGCGAGTTTGAGGAAAAGCCAAGACGTTTGAGCTTTAGCTTGTAATCCTGCGGAGACTTGGATGAATTATTAGTAAAAAAACAATATTGAATGCCTCTGTCGTCAAGCAGGGCCAGCAGCTCGCGGGCGCCGGGTATCACGCGCTCTCCCAGATAAAGCGTACCGTCCATGTCAAACACAAAACATTCAATGTTTCGAATCGGTAAGGTCATGAACTTTTTTATCCTTTCATAGGGCTGTCATTCTATCTGCCCAATTGTAACAGACAAAACGTAGGTTCACAACGAAAACGAGATGAAATCCAGCATAACGCATAATTTGATTGTTATTTTTATTCGTTTTTGTTACAATGGTTGGAAGTTATAGGTTATGAAATACTTGGCATGCCCGACCCGATATAGAAATGGCTGCTAATTCATAATATACGTATTGTGGAGCAATTAAGCTTTACGGCTCATATACTTGAATGGTATATTAAAATTGCTTGAGACGCTGTAAGGAGAACTGCCGTGAAGAAAATCGGTTTAGCGTTGGGCGGCGGTGGTGCGCGCGGCGTTGCTCACATCGCGTATTTAAAAGCGATGGAAGAACAGGGCTTAAGGCCAAGCATCATTGCAGGGACTTCGAGCGGTGCAATTGTCGGGGCGCTGTATGCCGGCGGTTTAAAGCCGGATGATATCTATACGCTGGTGCAAAATCTGTTTAGTATAAAGAAGCGGTCCGGCGCGTCGCTGATACGCGCTTTTAAGCGGGAAGGCCTGGCTGCAAATCTGGCAAAACAATATTTTAGTCATGTGTTGCCGAAGAAGAACTTTGAAGAGCTTGAAATACCACTGAAAATTGTAGCAACAAATTTCAACACGCTGGAGGAAAAGATTTTTTCTTCGGGAGAGATACTGCCCGCGCTCATGGCGAGCATTGCGTTTCCTAGCGTCTTTGTGCCTCAGCCCGTAGGTGATTCTTTCTATATGGATGGCGGGGCAACGAACATCGTGCCGTTTGATAGCATCCGCGATGCTTGCGACATGCTGATTGCCATTGATGTATCACAGGTGCGGCCGAATAAGGACAAACCGAGTATAAAAAATGCGTTGCATGCCACTTGGGCAGCCACGCAGGAAGCGCTTATTTCCCTAAAATTAAAACATTGTCCGGTTGAGATTTTTGAGAGGCCGACGTTTGAGGATGTCTCCACGTTGGAGTTTTATAAATACAAAAGCATATACAAGCTGGCATTAAGCCATATTCCAAGGTTTATTGAACAGCTTAATAAAGTACTTATAAAGGGGTAGAAACCTATGGCAAAGACACTTGGAATCGCTTTTGGAGGAAGCGGTGCACAGGGCATCGCGAATATTGCTTACATCAAAGCGCTCGAAGCATCGGGGATTAAGCCCAGCATCGTTTCAGGAACAGGTATCGGTGCGGTCGTGGCGGCGATGTACTCGGCTGGCATGACAGCTCAGAACATGATCGATTTTATGCAGGAAGTCGATTTCCCCGGTTCAAAGCGTCCGATAAATATAAACAAGATAAAGGATGCGAAATATGGTATTCTGGACAGCCTCGGCCTCGAAGAGTATTATAAAATGATCGTGCCTATAAAGGTTTTTGACCGTTTGTATTTCCCTCTTAAGATTGTGGCTGCTAACTGTGTCACGGGTGAGGAAGTGGTATTCGCCGAAGGTGATGTGGGCCCCGCTGTCCGGTCGGCCGCTGCGGTTCCCGGCGTATTTATGCCGCACGAGGCAAACGGTGCTTTCCTGATGGACGGTTCCTGCGTGAATCCCGTCCCGTTTGATGTCATACGAGACGATTGTGACGTTCTGGCGGCAATTGATCCTCAGGTTAACGAGGAAGAAGCGGTGCCGCTGGTCTATTCCGTGCTTTCGGCAGCATTTAATGCCACAAAAAAAGCATTGTCTCTTGAAAAGCAAAAAACACATAAAGTCGATGTATTTGAAAGCTTTGTCGTTGAGGAAATCTCCATGTACGATTTTGCCCTTTATAATGATATCATTGATTCTTTGGAAGAGAGGGCAGGCCTTTTTGCACTCAAGGTTCAGGACATGCTTAAATAGTTTCCGTGTTTATGAAACAGACGGCTCGACCGTCTGTTTTTCCTTTTTTTGCACAATAATTCTATTATGTACTTGACAAATCGACAAATTATCATATATATTATTGTTAACTGAATATGTACACCATAATTTACACCTAATTCATACTACCATTTAGTGAAAGGCAAACCCGAGCGAAAGCCGGGGACGCAAAGCCCGAAGTCTAAAGTGCAATTATGCGCCATGATGGTTCAGCCGCCTCCTCGTTGAGCGCGGCTTTTTTATTGCATGTTAGACATAGGATAGGATGACTTTAGGTTATGTGAAAGGCAAACCCGAGCGAAAGCCGGGGACGCAAAGCTCGAAGTCTACAGCGTTTACGCCATGATCGTTCAGCCGCCTCATATATTTGAAGCGGCTTTTTTTGTACAGCAGTGTGCCGCGAGGCAGCACTTAAATAGGTTTTACACATGGTCAGGTATGCCGATGATGAAAGGAAGTAAGGGTTATGAAAAAGAAACGTTTAATCATTTTGTTGGTGGTTTTGACGGTATTGGTCGCAATATTCATTCCGACCGTCTTGGCAACAACATCCCCGAACTACGCATATTCAAGCGGTGAAAATGCGGAAAGGATTCTGATTTCTTCGGCTGATGGTGCAATGGGCAGTGTTTCTCCGGATGCGGGAGATGGCAATCTTGACACGCCCGGTGAAACATGGACATTCACAGCCAATGCCGCCTCAGGGTTTAAATTTGACCACTGGGAAACAAGCGGCAGCTCGCTTGTGAATGAAACCAAAAGCGGCAGCCAGTTATCGGTATCTTTCAAAGACTATATTAGCGCCGAACAGCAATACAAAGCGGTTGCTGTTTTTGCGAAGGAAGATGAAATAACCATCACATTTGACTTTGGCGATAACAGCTCGCAGGAAGACGTTGTGCAAACGTATAAGGCAGGCGATGCCATCACGGCGCCTGTTCCCGATGCGAGCCTCATTAAAGACGCTTCTTTTGTCTCTTGGGATCCGGCGGTTCCGGCAACAGCCAGCGCAGATTTGAACGGTGCTGTTTTTTCAGCTGTGTATGAGGCTGCCCCGCAGGCTGCTCCCCAAAAGGCCGGCATGCAAGCATTAGCTGCTACAAAAACCTATTCCCATATAGACATTCGTATCGCCGGACAGTTGACGATTGACTACAAGATAAACGGCGTATCTCAGCCGGGATATCCCAAAACACTCAATGTGACAACATCAAATGCTTCGGCGACATACACAGTGAACGGAGAAACAAAGGCGGTGCCGAATTTTGAAAAATTCGGTTACGAATGGCGTTCGTCCTTTACGCTGACATTGCCGGAGAAAGTATCCATTACGGCCACCTTGACAGACCAGAACGGGAAAACATATCCGTTTAGTCATACCTATACCGGCAGTGCGATCACGGCGGCGAATGATGCATGCGATGATCACAGCGGTTTCGATTTCGACTTGGCCGCAAGCCAGCTGGAAAATATCATCACCCACGACGTCACATTCAAAGCGGGTGACAACGGTAAAATCAACGGGGGAACAGCGGATATCGCCCATACAGGTATTGTGGATGGCAGCAATTTCCCCGCTGCACCTTCAGCAACACCGAATCCCGGTTATGCATTTGCAGGCTGGTCTCCTTCCTTACCGGACAAGGTGACGGCAGACGGTACATATACAGCGCAGTGGACTAAGATAACTCAGACCTTCCATGTGAAGAACAATAACGGCCCCGGGGATACCGGAGAGGGCGGGGATCATGGCTATATGAATGTCACCTACAACGGTGCTACCGTTAAAGTTGAAGCCGGCGAAACCGCTGATTTTACATATGTGGATGGCGTTAATGACGTACAAGTTGACTTTATAGCAGACACTGGCTGGGAATTTGATTATTATGTCGAAAATCCGCCCACAAAGGATTATGATAACCCGGAGCATTTTGATCCGAGAAACTACATAGGGCAGGGCAATGAGACGATAGGGTTGCAGCCGAAATGGAAGCATGCTGAGTATACGGTGACATTTATAGATCATGACAATGCGGTTCTCAAAACGCAGACGGTTCAGCACGGACAGGCTGCGACGGCACCAACTGACCCGACACGGACGGGTTACACGTTCACAGGCTGGGATAAAGCGTTCCACAATGTGACCTCCAACCTGACGGTGAAGGCGCTGTACACCATCAAAACATACACAATCACATTCGTTGATCACAACGACGCGGTACTTAAAACGCAAACGGTTGATCACGGAGGAGCGGCCACAGCACCCGCCAATCCGACACGGACAGGCTATACGTTCACGGGATGGGACAAAGCGTTTAACAATGTGACGTCCAATCTGACCGTGAAGGCACTGTATACCATCAAGACATACACAGTGACGTTTGTCGATTATAACGATGCGGTACTTAAAACGCAGACGGTGAACCACGGCGCAGCAGCCACAGCACCGACTGATCCCACACGGACAGGCTTTACATTCACTGGCTGGGACAAAGCGTTCAACAATATCACATCCGACTTGACGGTTAAGGCGATGTATGAGACCAGCGTCTATACAGTGACGTTCGTTGACTACAACGACGTCGTGCTCAAAACGCAGAGCGTGAATCACGGCGCAGCGGCGACAGCGCCGGCCAATCCCACGCGTACAGGCTACACGTTCATGGGTTGGGATAAAGCGTTTAACAATGTGACATCGAACCTGACGGTTCAGGCGCAGTATACGATAAACACCTATACAGTGACGTTCATCGATTATAATGACGTTGTGCTCAAAACGCAAACGGTTGATCACGGCGCGGCGGCCACAGCACCCGCTAATCCCACGCGGACAGGCTTTACGTTTACAGATTGGGATAAAGCGTTTGACAATATTACCTCAGACCTGACGGTAAAGGCACAGTACGCAACCAACGCTTACACAGTGACATTCGTCGATTACAACGATACAGTGCTCAAAATACAGGGTGTGGAACACGGTAATTCTGCGACAGCGCCGACTGATCCCACACGCACAGGCTACACGTTCACAGGCTGGGATAAAGCTTTTGACAACATCACATCCGATCTGACGGTTAAGGCGTTGTATTCGCTCAATACCTATACGGTAACGTTCGTTGATTTTAACGATGCGGTGCTTAAAACGCAGACGGTGAACCACGGCGCGGCGGCCACAGCGCCCGCCAATCCCGCGAGAACAGGCTATACTTTCATCAACTGGGATAAAGCTTTTGACAACGTGACATCCGACTTGACGGTTAAGGCACTGTATACAATCAACAAATTTACGGTCACATTCGTTGACCACAACGACACAGTGCTCAAAACACAGTCGGTTGACTATGGAACCGCAGCGACAGCACCGGTTAATCCCACACGCACAGGCTACGCGTTCACAGGTTGGGATAAAGCGTTTAACAACATCACCTCCGATCTGACGGTTAAAGCGCTGTATGCGATCAACAACTACACGGTAAACTTCGTCGACTACAATGACACATTGCTCAAAACAAGTGTTGTCAGCTATGGCGGCAATGCGGTTGCGCCCGCAAACCCGTCAAGAACCGGTTACACGTTCACGGGCTGGGATAAGCCATACACCAATGTGACAGCTGATCTCACTGTAAAGGCGCAGTATGCGATCAATACGTATACAGTGAACTTCGTTGATTATAACGGGACGGCGCTGGGAACCAGCACTGTCAGCTATGGCAGCCCGGCGACAGCGCCTGCGAATCCGGTGCGCGAGGGTTATATGTTCACAGGCTGGGACCGGGACTTCACGAATGTCACAAGCAACATGACCGTTACGGCGCAGTACATCATCAGAACCTATGACGTGCTTTTCGTGGATTACGACGGGACACTGATCAGCGAGCAGACGGTCAGCCACGGTGGTAATGCGATAGCGCCTGCGAATCCGTCACGTGCGGGCCATGCATTCACGGGCTGGGATAAAGCGTTCACCAACGTCACAAGCAATCTGGCTGTGATTGCGCAGTATCAGATCAATACATATAGGGTGCAGTTCTTCGCGGCAGACGGCGTGACCCAGATCGGAACAACGCAGACGGTGACTTGGAACACCTCCGCAAGGTTTGAGACAGCACCAGCGCGCGCGGGTTATGCGTTTGATCGGTGGACGCTCACAGGCGACAACAATGCGGAAAGAACCAGTCTTGTGTATGTCAGAGAAAATATCAGAGCGGTGGCAAGCTATGTGCAAAACGGATATACAGTGACGTTTGTGGACTATGACGGCAACGTGATCGGTACGGACGGCGTGCTGCCAGGTGAAGCGGCTACGGCTCCGGATGAACCGCAAAGAGACGGTTACACATTCGCAGGCTGGGATGTTCCGTTTGACTCGGTGACAAGCAATCTGACGGTGACGGCTCAATACGAGGCGGTTCCCGGTTTTAAACTGGATATCAAGATCATCGGTGACGGAGACATTGAGCAAATAGGCAAAGAGTATACACAGGGCGATATCATCAATCTCATGGAAATCGGCACAATGCCGGGTGAAGGCTCGGTATTCATCGAATGGCAGGATGCAGATGGCAACAGGATCACGAACGTGACGATGGATTCAGACAAAGAAGTATTTGTGGTGTTCAGAGAACTGGCAAGCCTTGATGAAGAAGCGATCCCGGAAGCTGCCGGCAGTACGACACCGCCATGCGTGGATTGCGGATGGCTGTGGCTGTTGCTGCTGATACCCGCAGGACTGCTGATATGGTGGCTGCTGTGGCTGTGGTTCGCTGTGGTACCTGTTGCAGAGCAGGTTGTCAGCAACCCAGACGGCACCTATACCATACAATGGGGTTACAAGAACAGAAAGCTGCGCAGATACAGAATTGACGAGGACGATTCAAGGCTTTCTCTCATGACCGGTGAAATACTTGGTGTGAATCAGAACCCGCCGTCCGACTTCTTAAAGGGCGAGCACAATAACGTGTTTACCTCAACGGTAGCAAGCGGAACGATTCTCCAGTGGAAGATCAAGAATCGCAAGGAGAAAGTTGACTTAAGCAAATATAAGCGTTAAGCTCCCAAAATAACAAAAAGAGTTGCATCCGGTAACGGGTGCAACTCTTTTTACATGCGGTTTCTTGACCCTGAAAGAGGAAACACATATAATTAATCAGGTTATCATTTATGCGATGCTATATAATTATAGGTTACGGAGGTAGATTATGGACTATAGAGTGGCTTTTAATCTGTTTGGCATACCGATTCACTGGTATGGTATCATCATTGCCACAGGACTCATCATAGGCGTTATACTTGGCGTACTGGAAGCAAAGCGCAGGGGCTACCGCTCGGAAATGGTGCTGGACTTTATGCTGCTCGCAATACCCATTGGTATTATTTGCGCGCGGCTGTATTATGTTGCTTTTGCTTGGGAAACCTATGCCGACAATATACTTAAAGCCTTTGCCATTTGGGAAGGAGGGCTGGCGATATACGGCGCTGTCATAGGCGGTGTAATTGCGGCTCTTATTTTTTATAAATGGCGCAGAATTTCTATTGGCGAAATGCTGGATATCGCCGCACCAAGCTTAATAATCGCACAAGGTATTGGCCGGTGGGGCAACTTTGTGAATCAGGAAGCCTATGGCGTCATGATTACAGATACTGCGTGGCAATGGTTTCCGGCCGGCGTTCAGATCGACGGCAACTGGCACATGGCAACCTTCTTTTATGAGTTTGCATGGAATATGATTGTTTTCGTCATATTAATGCTGCTGAGGAAGAAAATAAAGGTGAGGGGTGGCGTGTTTGCTCTATATGGAGTACTGTATGGCTTTGGACGATTCTGGATTGAATCCCTAAGAACGGACAGCTTGATGCTCAGTTCCTTAAGGATTTCTCAGATTGTGAGCCTTGTGCTGATTGTGGGCGGCATACTCTACCTGGTGATTATGTCACGCAGGAAGAAGGAATATCCGGCTTATGACGGTTATTACAGCATAAGCTGGACGAATGAACAGATTGAGGAGTATAAAGCGAACAGCAAGGTGATGCGGGCTCAGGATGACGCCAAGAGGGCTTCGAATAAAGCCAAAGAGCTGCTCGAAAAATACGACGACCAGATGAAAAAAGTCAAGAAGGCTGAAGCAAAAGCCCAAAAGGCTCTAAAGAAGCTGGAAAAGGCTCAAATAAAGTCTGAAAATGCACAGAAAGAAAAGGTAACAATTTTAGAAACCAAATCCGATGAGGAAGTTGTGCAAGACGATAATAAGGAGTCATAAGAAATCATTATGCGAAATTTAACCATGCTGACGGATTTATATCAGCTGACAATGATGTATGGTTACCATAAGTTCGGGATGTCTCATAAGCAGGCTGTATTTGATCTGTTTTATAGAAAATCGGCTTTCGACAGTGCTTATGCAATCGCCGCAGGCTTGGAACAGGTCATAGAATTTATTAACAATCTGCATTTTTCTGATGAAGACATTGCCTATTTACGCTCCCTTTCTCTGTTTGACGAAGGCTTCTTAACGCTTCTCAAAGAGTTTACATTCACCGGCGAGATTTATGCGGTCAAAGAGGGAACAGTCGTGTTCCCCTTTGAACCGCTGATACGTGTGAAAGCGCCTATTATGGAAGCGCAGCTTATTGAAACAGCCATGCTTAACCTGATAAACCATCAAACACTGATTGCCACCAAGGCATCCAGAGTTGTTTATGCGGCCGAAGGCAGCAGCGTTCTGGAGTTTGGCTTGCGCCGTGCCCAAGGGCCGGATGCGGGCATCTACGGTGCCAGAGCTGCTATTATCGGCGGCTGTTCATCAACATCCAATGTGATGACGGGAGAGTTATACGACATCCCGGCCAAAGGCACGCATGCGCACAGCTGGGTGATGAGTTTTCCGCAGGAGATTGACGCGTTTCGTGCGTATGCAGAAATTTTTCCGGATTCATGCCTATTACTGGTGGATACATATGATACGCTTAAAAGCGGTGTTCCCAACGCTATCAAGGTTTTTGAGGAGCTCCGCGCTAAAGGGCATACACCGATCGGCATCCGTCTTGATTCGGGCGACCTTGCCTATTTAAGTAAAAAAGCGAGAGTTATGCTGGATAATGCGGGTTTTCCCGACGCAAAAATATTCGCTTCGAGCGATATAGACGAATGGCTGATACGCGATATGAAGCTGCAGGGAGCCAAGATCGACGTTTGGGGCGTGGGCACAAAGCTGATTACAGCCGACGGCTGTCCGGCTCTGGGCGGCGTTTATAAGCTGGCCGCTGAGATATCGGATGGGCAGATCGTGCCGAAAATTAAAGTCAGCGACAATGTCGAAAAAATCACCAATCCGGGGTATAAAAAAACTGTTCGCCTTTATGACAATACGACACAAAAAGCGATTGCCGATTTAATTATGCTGGATGAAGAAGTGATCGATGAGACGCAGCCGCTGGTTATTTTCCATCCTGTAGACACATGGAAACGTATGAGACTTACAAACTATCATGCGAAAGAAATGCTCATACCCGTCTATGTTGACGGAAAGCAGGTGTATGAATCACCGCCTTTGATGGAGATACAAGCCTATGCAAAGCAGGATCTCGATACTTTCTGGGACGAGATCAAGCGTGTTGTAAATCCGCAGGAATATAAAGTTGACCTGTCTTACAAGCTTTACGATTTAAAGAAAACGCTGCTGGAGCAATGGGCAAACTAGACCTGACTTTTTGCTAAAATAAGACGCAACCATCCGCACCGTCCGACATTATTCAAATACCGGACGGTGCTATTCTTTTTTTACTAAAAGGAGGGTGGTCTTAATGAACAATTTGAAAAAGAGCATTATGGGAAAATATAATGCCGCCGACGTAGACAGGTTGTTGTTAAAAGTGAGGAACGATTATGAGCTGTGTTTAAAAGAACAAAAAGAGAGGATCATTTCGCTTCGTAATGAGAACAGAGAGCTTGCGCAAACGCTGGCAGGATTCCGCAGCAATGAGCAGTACATTATCGGGGCCATTACGCGTGCGGAGGAGACAGCACAAGCGATACTGAATCAGGCGAAAGTACAGGCCGACGAGATTTTAGAGCAAGCCAAACGTGAACAGCAACAAATAAAAACAGCCGTAGAAGGCTGTTATGAAAAGCTCCAAAGGCTCAGGATTACAAGCGAAGATATTTATCGCGCTGTCACCAAAGCGGTGGGCGAGCAGGAGGAATTGGGAAGAGGCGTCAACAATGTGCGGCCTTTTATCAGCTTATACGAAAGCTCCAATGTATAAAGCGAAAGTCCGTCTTGTTAGGGATATGATTACATAGGTCTAAAGAAACGGTTCGGTCTTAATTGAACCGAACCGTTTCTTTTTATAGAAAGGAGCTCTTTGATTAACATCTGAATATGTCCACAGATCTTTGCATGGCTTAACAGTATGGCATCTATACTCACCAGTAATGCAAAATAGAGCTCATGTTGTAAACAATTATCGAATCACTATGCAATATATGACTATCGATGATATAATTTTTGTAATCTATATATCGGAGGCAATATCGTTGAGCATCATTTTTGACGCCATTCAGTTTGTGGAGACTTCGTTACTGTTCTCCGCCTTTTTCTTTTCAATGGTGATGTTTATAAGAACGAAGGACAGATTTGCGAGGCGCACGCTGATGGTGCTGCTGCCGGTCGCAACGCTGCTTTTTATATCATATATGTTTGGTATCAATATGCGTAACCACGGCGCTGAGGCCGAAGCAATATCATGGCTCACGCCGCTGCTTGCGTTGTTGGTTATCGCCCTCATTATGCTCTCGATTCTTGCTGCCTGCTTTTATGTGATACAGCTCTTTCCCATTTCGCAAAGAAAAAAACGTATAGCACTTTTAAGCGCAAGTATATTAACCGGCATACTGCTCATCATCACGGCTATTCTTGTGATGTATATGTCCAGGGCTGACCTGACACAATCGATTGTCAATGCACTTTGGGCTTTTTACCCGCTTTGCTCTATCGCTCTTTTTATCGAAGCTGTGGCGCTGGCCGGTATGTACCGTAAAATTTCGGATGTCCATAACCGAAAGCTTGCACGATACTTCCTGATTGCTTTTTTGCCCCAGATCGCGTTTTCCATACTTGATTTTATGCTGTTGCGCAATATATCGTTTCAGCTGACCCATCTTTCCTACGCAATTTTTTCGGTATTTGTGTTTGTTGACCTATGCGCCTATTTCTTTAAATATTACAGCCGCGAGCTTGATATATCCCCCAAAAAAGAAGACTTAAAAGAAAAATACGCGCTGTCAGACAGGGAGTACGAGGTGGTCGAGCTGCTGGCAAAAGGCATGTCGAATCAGGTCATTTGCGAAACGCTTTTTATCAGCGTTAATACAGTCAAATCACACATCAAAAGAATTTACAGTAAGCTTCATATCAGCAACCGTTTGCAGCTTATCAATCTGCTGGGCAACGGTCATGCTCAAAACAAAAGCGAATAAAGACTAATCACAAAAGTGAGTGATGCCAGACTATCAAATAGTACAGATAAATTCGCGGGCAAGACGGGCTATGCATCACCCCAAAAATGCTTACTTTTTTTGGGCTCCGTACCCGCGGTGCCCACACATTGAGGTTTTGCGTGTTCTGAGTAATGCTCGGAACAAGGCCAAGCGAACAAAACAAGGAAACCGAAGGTTTCTCGACAAGCTGCATTCACCCTAACGGGTGATAGTAAAATCACCCGTTATTAACTGAAATTGCGCTCCTCTGGGTTATTGTGCCCCTCTTTTTACAGCGCTATTATGCTCAAAGTAACAGGAAAAGGGGAGAGCACGATTGGCCAGATTGTTTGAATGCGCGATCAAAAAGAAGAAAACGATTCTCATTTTATTCTTATGCGCGGCTGTAGCTTGCGCATTTTTAATGCTGGGCGTTGGACAGAACTATGATATGTCTGAGTATCTGCCAGACCAATCGGATTCAAAAATCGGTATCGACATACTTAAGGACGAGTACAGCTATAACGGCAGCGCGCTTCTTATGCTGGAGAATAAAAGCATCGTTGAAGTTTTAGAAGCTAAAAAACAGCTTGCCGAAATAGACGGTATTGAATCTGTCGTTTGGCTGGATGATGTTGCTGATTTAAAACAGCCCGTTGAACTTATTGATGAAGAAATAAGAAACAACTTTTACAATAATGGTAACGCGCTGATACAGCTCGTATTTACGCAGGATGATTACTCGCCTGAGACGAGAGCTGCCATCGATGAAGTGAAAGACGTTTTTGGACAGCAGACAATACTCTCGGGCAGTGCTGTTGACGCGTATATCAATGTGAGTTCCATTAACAGCAATATTATGAGCGGTGTGATGATAGCTCTAGGGATCACTCTTGTCATACTCTTTTTAACGACGAATTCCGTTGCGGAAGTTATTCTTTTTTTGTTTACTATCGGCATTGCCATTGTGCTTAATATGGGTACGAATATTATTTTCGGCAAGATCTCATATATGACTTTTGCCTGTGGGGCGATACTGCAATTAGCTGTATCCATGGACTATTCCATTTTCCTGCTTCATCGCTTTGCATATGAGCGAGAAACGGAAAGCGACCCGACCAAAGCCATGGCAAACGCTCAAAAAGCCACGTTCTCGTCTATCATGTCCAGCGGTGCGACGACCATCGTCGGTTTTCTCGCGCTTATTTTTATGAGCTATACAATAGGTCTTGATATGGGGCTTGTATTGGCAAAGGGTATTGTATTCAGCCTTTTAAGTGTGATGTTGCTGCTGCCCGTGCTGGCGGTTCTGTTTGTTAAGCTCATCGACAAGACAAAGCATAAGCCTTTGCTGCCTTCGCTCAAAAAGGTGCAGCATATGCTGGGCGGTAAGCTGAAATATGTGGTGTTAGGCGTGCTCATCGTGGTCGGCGTTATTAGTTTTATGGCACAGAATCGAAACGAATATATGTATTCATCCAGTAACGTGGGTGATGCGCAGCAGACACTTATGAACGAAAAAGTTAAGAATACGTTTGGTGAAAGCAACAATTTTGTGGTGTTGGTGCCGCGCGGAAGCGAGACGGATGAGTATGAGATGGTTCAAGCCCTTGATGAACTCTCCGATGTAAAAAGTGTTCAGGGGATTTATGCGTTCATTGATCCGGCTACACCGCAAGAAATTGTGCCGGACTATCTTCAGGAACAATTTTTAAGCGAAAGCTATTCACGGTATATCGTTGAAGTCGACACGGAGATAGAAAGTGAGGCATCGTTGCAGGCTGTTGAGCAGTTAAGGCAAGTTGTTAACGTGTATTACGAAGATGGCTATGTGACGGGAGCTTCTCCGGTTATTTACGACATTGCTCATGCGACATCCGGAGACTTTTCTCTTGTGACAATACTGTCTATCATTTTTGTAGGCATTATTGTGCTTATCACGTTTAAATCGATAAGCATCCCGATCATATTGCTTTTTATCATTCAGACATCGATCTGGATCAACATGGCGGTGCCATATTTTGAGGGTACACCTATGATTTTTATTGGGTATATGATCATCAGTTCTGTCCAGCTCGGCGCGACAATCGACTACGCCATACTGATGACAACTTATTATCGGGAAGGAAGGCTGACGCTAAATAAACGCGAAGCATCTGAATATGCTGTTGAAAAGGCGGGTGCGTCTATTATGGTGTCGGCTCTTGTTCTGGCGGCGGCCGGATTTGTGGTGGCAGGAACGTTTACGCAGGAAGCGATGGCGCAGCTGGGGACACTAATAGGAAGAGGCGCGCTGCTTTCCGGCTTCTTAACCATATTCGTATTGCCTCAATTGCTGATATTGCTGGACGCGGTCATAGAAAAAACAACATTGAAGCAGAGCTTATGGAAAAGGAGACGACATAATGAAATTTAGGAGTTTTGGAGAGCCTGTTATTACAATGATGGTTCGCGCGTATTTGGCCACTTCTAAGATAAAAGTCAATTGGAGGGAGGAAGCGCAATGAAGCTTAAAAAATGGGTGCTTACGGCTGCGTCGATCGTTTTAAGCTTTGTGCTGTTTACTTCGACAGCAATGGCGCAGAATACGGGGAAAACGGAAACGGTTTATGCGGCACTGAACAATGATGGAAGCGTCAAAAACATTTATGTGGTGAACTGGCTCTATGGCAGTTATACTGACTATGGTACATATGAACAGATTAAAAACCTTTCCACGCTTTCCGAACCCGTCATTGAGGGAGATAAGATCAGCTTCCCTGATGCACCCGGCACAGGCGGGCTGTATTATCAAGGGATGATGACGGGCGAGCTGCCATTGACATTTGATATTGATTATTATATTGACGGCCAAGCTATAGACGCTAATCAACTCGCTGGGGCAAACGGGCATTTAAAAATTGAGGTACACTATGCGGCAAATGAACGCTGCGATAAAACCGTGCGTGACGGTCTTATGGCGCAAGTTGCGGCTGTGTTCAGCTCACAGACAGCTTCGAATGTACGCTGCGACGGTGCGACGATAGTGACAGTGGGAAGCGCGGTCAATATAAACGCTGTGATATTGCCCGGAGAAAACGGTACGATTGTGATGGAATCGGATGTGAACAACTTTGAAATGGACCCGATGACAATCACGCTGCTGAAAGGTGCATTTTCTCTATCCGGCGTGACTGAAAGTATCGGCGAGCTGGAAGACGGCATGGACGATATGATAGACGGCGCGGATGAACTCGTTGACGGCACGTCTTCACTGAAAGACGGTATGAAAACGCTGGCCGGAAGCGTCGGAAAGCTGAGTAAAGGTCTTAACTCACTGGGAGCATCCGGTGTGCTTATCGACGACGGTATCACGCAATACGGCGCAGCATTGGATAAATACTTATCTGGTGTGAAGGATTTAAAACCTGCGTCAGCACAAATACGCACAGGTTTGGAATCGCTTGCAGCAAACGGCGCGTCGGCTGCGGAAGGGGTGGCAGATGTCGATGGCGGTCTTTCCAATCTGCTGTCCTCAAGCGCGGAGCTTAAAACGCTGGCTAAGTCTCTGGCCGGCAGTCTGGATGCATCTACGAAAATGCTTGCCGAAGAAACGCTGGCATTTATAAACGCAGTGGAAAGGATGTCGGGTGGTTTGTCTTCTGCGAGCAACGGACTTGACGACTTCACAGCCGGCGTCAGTAAAGCGGCTCAGGGCTTGGCTGCGTTCGATGATGGTGTTGCGCAGCTTGCGGAAAATGCGGATCATATAAAGGGCGGATTAAGTGACGTTAAAAGCGGCTTTGCTGCCTATAAAGACGGTGTGAGTAAAAGTGCGAACGGTATTTCAAAGATATATTCATCGCTTAAGGGGCTGCCTTCGGATATTCAGGATCTGATCGACGGGCAAATTGAGTTTAAAGACGGCATTGTGAGCGCTAAGGATGGTGTCACGCAGGCCACGGAACATTTTAAAGACGATGGACAGCCGGCTGTTTCGTTTGCATCGCCGAAAAACCATCCCGATTCCGTACAGTATATTTTAACAACGCCGGGCATTGACATCAAAAAAGCACCGAAAGCAGCGGAACAAAAGAAGGAGGAAGACTTTTTTTCGCGTCTTGCCGATCTGTTTAGCTGATGTCTATATAGGATAAAATAGCTCCCGCCTTCGCATAATAAGCTTGCGAGGTCGGGAGTTTTTTAATATGTCGGGATTAATTATTATTATACAACTTGCAGTCAGCGTCGTTATCGGGGCTTATTTTCTAAGCCAGCTTAAAAATAAACGCAATGCCAAAACCAACCTTGATGGCGAGTCGAAAGTGCAGATGGAACGCTTGAGAAAAATGCGTAGTATTTCACTCAACGTGCCTTTATCGGAAAAAACGCGACCGCAGACTTTTGAGGAGATCGTGGGGCAGACGGAAGGTATCACGGCGCTCTCTGCTGCGCTGTGCGGTGAGAATCCGCAGCATGTGCTTATTTACGGCCCACCGGGTGTGGGGAAGACGTGCGCGGCGCGCCTTGTGATGAATAAAGCCAAGCTTTGCCCCGGTTCTCCGTTTCGCGCTGACGCGAAATTCGTTGAGATTGATGCCACTTGCTTGCGATACGACGAACGAAACATTGCCGATCCGCTCATCGGTTCCGTTCATGATCCGATCTATCAGGGCGCAGGCGCATATGGTGTGGCGGGTGTACCGCAGCCCAAGGAAGGCGCGGTCACGCGGGCGCACGGCGGCATACTGTTTTTAGATGAGATCGGTGAGCTGCATCCGTTTCACATCAATAAGCTGCTAAAGGTTTTAGAAGACCGGCGCGTCTATTTTGACAGCGCGTATTACAGCAAAGAAAATAAAAACATTCCGGCCTATGTCCATGACATTTTCGCGAAAGGCATGCCGGCCGATTTTCGGCTTGTGGGAGCCACAACCAAGTCCCCTCGTGATATTCCCTCCGCAATACGCTCGCGCTGCATGGAGATATTCTTCCGTCAGCTTTTCCCCGAGGAGGTGGTGACGATATCAAAGAACGCGGCTATTCGCGCGGGCATTGGTATCAGCGACGACGCGGCTGATATCATCGGCGAGTATGCGTCCAACGGGCGCGATGCCGTGAATATCATTCAGATGGCGTCGGGTGTTGCCCGGGAAAAGGGCATGAAGACCGTGACGGCGGATCATGTGAACTGGGTCATTGAAACAGGCAAATATGTAAAGCGGCCAACGTTGCGCCTGGGTGCAAACTCAGTCGGCTGCGTCAACGGTCTGGCTGTGTACGGCTCTCAGATCGGTACGATCATAGAAATCGAAACGGTGGCAGTCAAGGCGGCCCACGGCTCGCTGACGGTCACCGGCCTTGTCGATGAAGAGGAAGTGGGCTATGAGAGCAAGAAACTCCGAAGGAAAAGCACCGCAAAAAGCTCTGTGGAAAACGTGCTCACGGCTCTTCAGAAGAATTATGGTATCAATCCGAGCGAATACTACATCCATATTAACCTGCCGGGAGGTATGCCGGTGGACGGGCCTTCGGCCGGTGCGGCCATTGCCCTATCGGTCTATTCGGCCATTACAGGACGAAGTGTCGCTCCTGATATCGCAATGACGGGGGAGATATCCATTAACGGCAGCATCCGCGCGGTGGGCGGTGTCAAAGAGAAGGTGTGGGCAGCCAAGCGCGCGGGAGCGCAGCTGGTGATGGTGCCGGATGAAAACTACAGCGAAGCACGAGACACGGAAGGCATACATGTTGTGGGTGTGAAGCATTTAAGCGAAGTGATACGTCTTGCTTATACGCATACGGCACTGCCCAGAACCAACGATGTGGAAGTTTTAAGCGCGCAGGGGATAGAGATCTAAACGACTTTGTGCAGCTTAAACGCGGTGGCGTCGCAGGAAACAAGCGCATAGCGGACACCGCGTATGCTGCCCGATAAAGCACCTTTGATGCTCGATGCATGAAGATGACCGTACACCACATCACAAGCGCCATACTTTTCAAAGAGCTCTGTATAAAGCGATGGCGAGCCGTCCTGATCTGTGGGCGGATAATGAATCATACCGATCAATTGTTTATCGGGTGCGGTTTTTCGTGCATGAGAAAGAGAAAGCTCCAAGCGTCCCGCTTCGCGCTTATATAGCTTTTCGTCCGTAGCAGCCGTATACTGGCGGTTGGATGGACACAGCCAGCCCCGCGTTCCCGCAAACACATAGTCCCCGAATTCGAGGCTGTTATTTTGCAGCGCGAATGTATTGTTGGATAGCAGCGAATTCACCTGAGTAAAAGACCCCCACCAATAATCGTGGTTGCCCTTCAGGAGTATTTTTATGCCCGGCATCGCGCATATACAGCCGATATCAATACGCGCCTCATCAAGGCGCATTGCCCACGAAAGATCCCCGGGCAGCAAAACAACGTCGTCGCTCTTTACGCGGATGTGCCAGTCTTCTTTGATTTTATCCCAATGGCCGTTCCAGTGCTCGCCAAAAACATCCATGGGTTTTGGCAGAAATCCGGAGAGGTGCAGGTCTCCAATAGCGTAAATATTCATGCGCTCAGCGCCTTTTCAATTTCGTCAAGAAGAGCTTCAATTCCGAATCGGTTTTGGGACGAAACAGCGAGTATGGGGTAATCAACACCGCCGCTTATACTTTTTTTGATCATTTCCAGCTGCGCAAAACGTTTTGTTTTCGCAATTTTATCCGCTTTGGTCGCAACTATGATCACAAAGAGCCCAAAATGCGCAGCCCATTCAAACATGAGCCTGTCATCGGCGGTTGGTGTGTGGCGAATGTCAAGTAGTATGAGCAGTGCGCGAAGCTTCTTTGAGTGACTTAAATAGCCCTCTATCATCTTTCCCCAACTGTCCTTTTCCGACTTTGAAACCTTCGCGTAGCCGTAACCGGGCAGATCCACGAGCATAAACGCTTCGTTGACCACGAAAAAATTCACAAGCCTCGTTTTACCGGGGCTTGCGCTTATTTTCGCCAGCTTGGAGTTGCCCGTGAGATAATTGACAAGCGACGATTTACCCACGTTGGATTTGCCGCACAAGGCGATTTCGGGCATGTCAAGCAAAGGATAGTCGGCTTTGCTTTTCATGCTCTTTAGGAAACGGGCGTTTTTAATAACTAGCATTCGCCCTCCCTTTCCTTGCATAATGCGGCGGCTAGAACCTCGTTAAGTTCGGTGACGCGCACAAATTTTAAATTCTTCTTCACCGTCTGCGGCATCGTGTCCATATCCTTCTCGTTGCCCGCGGGTATTATAATCGTTTTAATGCCCACCTTTAACGCCGCAAGCGCCTTTTCTTTTAGACCGCCGATGGGCAGGACGCGCCCGGTGAGCGTAAGCTCGCCCGTCATAGCAATATCGCTTCGCACCTTACGGCCCGAAAGCACGCTGACAAGTGCTGTGGCAATGGTGATGCCCGCAGAGGGGCCGTCCTTGGGTATCGCACCTTCGGGAAGGTGGATATGAATGTCGGTCGTATCGATAAAGTCTTCGCTGATATGCAGCGCTTCGCTGTTGGCACGTACATAACTGAGCGCTGCCTTGGCGGATTCCTGCATCACTTCGCCCAGCTTGCCTGTAAGCTGCAGCTTGCCCTTACCATGCATTTTGATGGCTTCTACAACCAGTGTCTGGCCGCCGGCGGCAGTCCATGCCAGCCCCATCACAACACCGACCCTGTCTGTCATATCCGACGTGGACTGAGAGTAGACGGGAGGGCCTAAGTATTTATGCAGCGTGTTCTTTGTGACGATGATGCGTGAGCGATTGCCTGTGGACAGATCGACCACGCATTTACGGAAGACCGTGGCAATCTTTCTTTCCAGCTCCCGTACACCTGCTTCGCGCGTATAGCGCCTTATCATTTCTGTGAGCGCATAATCGCGTATAGAGGCTTCATGAGGCTCAAGACCGTGCGCTTTGCGCTGCTTGGGTATCAGGTGATTCTGAGCAATACCAATCTTCTCCAGCTCCGTATAGCTTGACAAGTCGATGATCTCCATACGGTCCAGCAGTGGTGCGGGTATGGTGTCGTAGTTATTGGCCGTGGTCAAAAACATTACATGCTCCAAGCTAAACGGCAGGTCCAAATAGTGGTCGCGGAATGTGTTGTTGATCTCGGGGTCTAGCACTTCAAGCATCGCAGCCGCAGGATCGCCGCGAAAATCGCTAGCCATCTTATCGATTTCATCGAACAGGAAAACAGGGTTCATGCTGCCCGCCTGTTTCACGGACGATATGATACGGCCGGGTATTGCACCGATATATGTGCGCCTGTGGCCGCGAATCTCGGCTTCGTCGCGCACGCCGCCCAGGGAGGTGCGTACAAAGTTGCGCCCCAACGCACGCGCGATAGAACGGGCTATAGAGGTTTTACCCGTACCCGGAGGGCCCACAAAACAAAGCACCGGGCCGCGCAAGTCTTTTTTTCGGGCGAGCACAGCTAAATACTCTATAATCCTGTCTTTAAGCTTTTCCAAACCGTAATGGTCTTCATCGAGTATTTTTCGCGCGTGAGATAGATCTAAATTATCCTCGGTGTAGACGTTCCAGGGCAGATCGAGTATCCACTCAACATAAGTGCGTATCACACCGAGCTCAGGCGAACCCAAAGCGAGCTTCTCCATACGCGATATTTCTTTTTCAGCCTTTTCGCGTATATCGTCGCTCACATCCAAAGCGGCGAGCTTTTCGCGGAGCTCCTCAGCGTCCGACTGAACACTGCCCGATTCGCCCAGTTCATTCTGTATGGCGCGCATCTGTTCGCGCAGCACATATTCCTTTTGAGATTTGTCGATCTGTTTTCTGACCTTGTTTCGTATTTCGTTTTCGATTTCTGTGATTTCAAGCTCGTTGGTCAAAAGCTCGATCATCATTTCAAGACGCTCGATGACGTTAACGCATTCAAGTGTTCGCTGCTTGTCTTCCAGCTTAAAGAGCACACCCGACGCAATGATATCCGCCATTTGGCCGATATCGTCGACGCTGTTGACGCTGGCAAGCAGCTCAGAAGAGACTTTGGTGCTGATGTTTGTGAGCTTTTCAAACAGATCGATCACCATACGGCGAAGCGCCAGCTCTTTGGGCTTGTTCTCCTCGTCAGGTTCATAAACAAGCTCCTGAGCTTCCACTTCGAGATAAGGCTCAGACTGTAAAAAGCTGACGATACGGGCGCGGTATTCTCCCTTAACGAGGACACGGATGACATCTCCGGGCAACTTTAATATCTGCTTGATTCGCGAGACTGTTCCGACTTCGTAAATATCTTCAGGTCCAGGTTCCAGGGTATCCTTGTCTTTTTGCGCAGCAAGAAAAATGATCTGGTCATTCTCCATGGCCTTCTCCAGAGCGGCAATGGATTTTTCGCGGCCGACCTCAAAGTGAAGCGCCATATATGGAAAGACGATCACGTCTCTTAAAGCAACCATGGGTATGATGCTGCTCATTGTTTCCTCCGAATGTTATTTGCTGGTGTATTATACATGAAAAAAGCCCCGTCTGCAACAATGAACGGCCCTTTCATATGTATCAGTCTTTTGCTATAAGTCTTTGCCGTTATACTTTGTATTATCATTATATTCTTTGGACAAAGCTGTATTTCGATGCTATAATTATTGCCAAAATAACACCAAGACATCATCATTTTTTATAGGAGTTATAAAATGAGAAAAGTCAAAATCATTACAGACAGCACTTCGGACCTGCCCTATAGCCTGCTCGAGAAACGAGGCATCGAAAGGGTACCGCTTCATATCATATTGGGTGACGAGTCGTACCCGGATGACAAAAGCCTTAAAAGTGAAGACCTCTTTAAATTTGCAGACAAAACAGGAACACTGCCAAAATCTGCAGCCGTTAATGAGTATGAATTTGAATCGGTATTTAAAAAATACCTTGATGATGATTATGATATTTTCTTTATGGGAATTAGCAGCAAATTATCCTGCACGATGCAGAACGCTCAAGCCGCAGCCGAAAAGCTGGGCAAAGACCGTTTCTCCATTGTTGATTCCATGAGTCTTTCTACGGGTGTCGGCTTGCAGCTGCTGGAAGCGTCGGACATGGCGCTTGCGGGCGCCGGGCTCGACGAAATTACCAATCACGCGCTTGCTATCAGAGGCAAGGTACAGGCCAGCTTTGTTGTCGATACGCTAAAATACCTTTACATGGGAGGCCGCTGCTCGCGGCTCGTTTCTATCGTGGGGAGCAGACTCAAGATAAAACCGAAGCTGGAGCTGGTAAACGGCGAAATCATACCCGCGACCAAGTTCCGCGGCAGTGGCTATATTAATAAATATTACAAGCAGATGATGGAGCGCGTCGACGAGATCGATCCAAAGCGTATATTTGTGACTCATTGTCTGGCAGACTGTGCGGATGAAGTCAAATCGCTGCTGGAAACAGAGCATGGCTTTAAGAATGTATCGATCACCGAGGCTTCGCCGACAATTTCAACGCACTGCGGTCCGGGAACGTTGGGTATACTGTTCCTGTATAAATAGACGTGTATTATACCTATATTCTTAAATGCGCGGACGGCAGTCTTTATACAGGCTGGACGGACGACATGGAAAAACGTATTCGTACCCACAATTCAGGCAGCGGCAGCAAGTACACACGCAGCCGCCTGCCTGTTGTTCTTCTGTATAATGAAACGTTCGACACAAAAGGCGAAGCTATGAAGCGTGAATGCGCGATTAAAAAGCTTAGTCGCAGCGCAAAGCTGGCCCTTATCGCCTCGGTAGAGAAAAAATCGTCCCGCTCTGATGAATCATAGAGGGTATTATGAATAAGAATGAAGCGGTTTCAAGCACGATAGACGAGTATATTTCGGGATTCCCTCCTCATATACGGGAAATGCTGGCTGCGATAAGAAACGTCATCAAGGAAGCTGCTCCCGAGGCGATTGAAAAAATCAGCTACGGAATGCCCACATTTTTTCTGCACAAAAATCTTGTTCATTTTGCGGTGCAGAAGAACCATATCGGGTTTTATCCTGCGCCCAGCGGCATCGAAGCGTTTCTAGAAGAACTATCCGCTTATAAGACCTCCAAAGGCGCCGTACAGTTTCCGCTCGATAAACCGCTGCCATTTGATTTGATCAGCCGTATCGTGAAATTCAGAGTGGCCGAGAACGTTGAACAAGCAAAAAAGTCGAATAGAAAAACGACAAAGCGTTAATGCCGCTGTAGATAAACGTTGGGCTTTTTTTTGGCTAAAACAATAATATGAGCAAGGCAGCCACGGCGATAACGGCTAGAGCTATTATGCCGATCTTGAGTATGCTTTTGGGGGAACTGCCGAATATCTCGCCCGTTTGTCCGTTAATATAAACGTGGTAACTGTCTCTTCTGTACCTGTAGGAGGATATCCAAACCGGCAGCAGCATTTGCCTGTAAGCTATTTTGTTAAAGTCAACGCAGGTATTGATCGTACCGACCTCATCGCTGCCGCGTTTCAATATATTATAAATGTCATCGCGCACCACATTGCCCATGTAGGATTGGGCGCGCTGCCAAACGGTACGGAGCCCGTTTTTAGCCTTTGCAGCAGCAAACGGGTCCAGATGCTTGGGAGAGAACCTGACAAGCTCATTAAGCTTATAAGGCTCCAGCTTTTCAATGATCTTCTCATCAAGTCCCGCGTCATTAAATATAATATTGCGAAAATTCTTATCCAATGTACCCGAAACAAAACGCCAGCGCAGCTTTTTTACACGCTGTTTTTTCGTTTCGGTTCTGTCCTCATAAGTGACTGTTTGGACTTCCGTGTCAGTATAACGATCTGCTGCCTGGCCTATATAGGTAGCCTTTAAATCCGCGTCAAATGACCAGTAGGGCAGATAAACGCCTTGCGTTTGTCCTTGAGCATATTCCGCCTTAAAAGGGAAGGGTGCGAGATACCGCTTTTGCATCCATGCCAAAATGAGCTCTTGGACTTTTGTTTCGTCAATGTTAAAAGGGACGATCAATTCAGGACGTATGCCGGGGGGTTCGTCAGACGTGCTTATGCGCGTAGAGCCGCAGAAAGAACACTTGCTTATCGTGTTCGTTACCGACACAACGACCTTTGTGCCGCATGTATGGCAAGCCAACGTTTGAACAGGTTCGCCCCAATCAGAAATGGCGGAGTTTGCTTCTTCGGCTGAAAAGTCAAACGGTACGTTATCCATATTTTCGACGCATGTATAACCGTTGTGGCCGCATGCCCTGCAGGACAACGTACTTGTGGACTCATCAAACGTCATGTCTGAACCGCAAGCCGGACACTTAAAACCGCCACCTGAATTGTTTGTGTACATATTGCCCCCTTAAGCTGAGATATACTTTCAAGGTGTATAGCTGCACATTACGCATATAAAGATGCCGCCATATATATGGTTTAGCAAGTTTCATTATTCTTGTCAAATGTTTTAAAGCGCATAGAGCATATACTCTTCTAAATGCTGATTGGGTATCGGGTGGTCTTCTTCACTGAGCGCTGACGTAAACAAAGCGACACATGTTTTTTGGATAACAACTTGCCTTTCCATATTCGGTTATGAAATATCACCTTAAATGCTATGATCGCATTACATGCGAAACACATAACGTACCAACATTTAAATAACAATGTAGTGCTTGAAGTAAAAAAAGAAGCGGGCGTTTCACCGGTTATCAATACCAACTCAACCAACCTGCTTGGCCTCAAAAAGTGAGGAAAGATCCATAAAGAAAGAATCAAATCAAAAAAATTATTAGTCTCTAATAAGGATAGCTATTCATTATGAGATTGACAATATAATTCCTTATGTATTTGATTGATTATTTTCCGATTTTTTCACTTAAGCAATGAAAGCGAATGTTTCGGCTGTCATTGATGCTTTTTATGTTTCGTCTCAAATATTCATTATTGTAGAATAGAGATATATTTTATATAATGATAAAAAGTTATTATTATCGGGAGGTTTTATGCAGATAACGCCCGGAAGCAAAGAGGTTGCCAAAGCGGCAATCCGTCTTGCGTTGTCGTCTTCGCGGGAAGATGAAAAAGCGCTTAAGACCCGTTATGGAGCTAAAAACATTTATGTTGCCGCTGTTGATTTCGGTGGCGAATACCTTGCCTCCGTGATGCGTATTGTGGAATGTTGTGTGGTGGCCGCTAAGCGGGAAAACATCATCGGCGAAACTCACCATGAGGAAGGCGCTGTGGCGGGAGCAGCCCGCGAAGCAATATCACAAATAACATCTAAAGCCATCGGTCTTAATGTCGGCGGTAAAATCGGTATCGCACGTTGCGATGAACATTTGGCGGTTAGCATTTTCTTTGGTATCGGTTTGCTGCATCTAAACGAAGTGGCTATTGGCCTGGGGCATAGGGTTATATGATTAACATTGCCATAGACGGCCCCTCGGGCGCGGGAAAAAGCACACTGGCAAAGGCCGTTGCCAAAACTCTTAAGATCCACTATCTGGACACCGGCGCGATGTACCGTGGTATTGCGTATGCGGCGCTGCAGGCCGGTATCGATGTTAAAAATGAAGAACAAGTGAAAAATTTTCTCAATGAAGTCTGCATGGATACGGTTTATGATAACGAAGAACAAAAGGTGCTGGTGAACGGTGAGAATGTGATGCCTTTTATACGCACGCCTGAGGTGTCAAAAGCCGCTTCGGATATATCGGCGCATCCGTGTGTGCGTTTAAAGCTTGTTGCGATGCAGCGTGAGGTCGCGCTTCGTTACGATGTTGTGCTCGATGGCCGGGATATCGGTACGTTTGTCCTGCCTGATGCAAAATACAAGTTTTTTGTGACGGCGGATGTACAGGAGCGTGCTCGCCGGCGGCATGCCGAGCTGCTGCAAAACGGTATACAAAGCGACTTTGAAAAAGTACTCAGTGATATGCGTTCCCGAGATTTTAACGACTCGTCAAGAAGCATGGCACCTCTGAAAATGGCGGACGATGCCGAGCTTATCGATACCACTTCTTTGGACATTGAAGAAACTGTGAACAGAGTATTGTCAAAATTCAGACAGGAGTAGGTTTTATGCTTTACAAAATTTTACGACTCATCGGTAAGCCTATTATTTATCTGCTTTTTTTCCCGAAAATAATCGGCAAAAAATACCGGAAAATAAACGGGAAGGCCGTGATCATTGCCAACCATTTAAGCATGTGGGATCCGCTTCTGATAGCTGTCATTTTTACGCGGCAGATATTCTGGATGGGCAAGGTAGAGCTGTTTAAAAATAAGATTGCACGTGCCTTCTTTTACGCGATGAAAGCTTTCCCGGTTCGACGCGGCGAAGGAGACCTTGCAGCCATTCGCCATGCGTTTCGTGTATTGAAAGACGGCAACCTGTTTGGAATATTCCCGGAAGGCAAACGAGTGAAGTCGGGCGAAATCGGACATTTTGAACCGGGCACTTCTATGATTGCGCTGAAGAATGATGCACCTGTTGTACCGGTTTTTATCAAAGGAGAGTATAAGCTGTTCAGGCGTATGAAAGTCATTATCGGAGAACCGATACATCTGATGGATTATGTGGGGCCGAAAACCGATACATCAACTGTGGAAGCGGCCACACATTTTCTTGAAAATAAGCTAAAGGATTTAAGGAATACAACCTTCTAGGTGATAAAGTGATCATTCTGGCGAAAAACGCAGGTTTTTGCTTCGGCGTTAAAAGAGCAGTGGACGCTGTCGAAAAGCACATCGGTGAGAATATTGTCACACTGGGCCCGCTCATTCACAATAAAGATGTTGTCCAGTCTCTTGAAGACAGGGGCGTTAGGTGCATAAGCAGCCTTGATGAAGTTAAACCCGGAGAAATGGTTGTCATACGTTCCCACGGGGCATCCCCGCAGATATATGAGCAGCTCAAAGAAAAGGGGATCGGATATATCGACGCCACCTGCCCATTTGTTAAACGCATACACGAGCGTGTACTTAAAGCCAAGGAAAACGGACAGCATGTCATTATTGTGGGCGCGGTCGGGCATCCCGAGGTAGACGGCATTTTAGGCTGGGGGGGAGAGCTTGCTCACGCCGTTTACAACGATGAGGATGTGGAAAAGCTGCCGCACATGCAACAGGCTGTGGTGGTGGCGCAGACGACGATCACGCATGATAAATGGCATCAAATATTAGAGGCATTATCGAATAAAGTAGATGAAATTATTCCGTTTATGAGCATATGTTCGGCCACGCAGCAGCGGCAAAACGAAACTAAGGAAATCGCAAGCAAAGCGGATGTGATGATCGTTGTTGGCGGTCGCGAAAGCTCCAATACCAGAAAACTATATGAGCTATGCAGGCAGTATTGCAAAAATGTCTATCATATTGAACATAAAAGTGAACTATTACTTGAAAAAATGCGTGTTGGTGATATAATAGGCATTGTCGCCGGTGCATCAACACCGGATACGATGATTAGGGAGGTTTTTGACTACATGATTGAAAATGAGAAAGTGCTGCCGGTCGCAGAAGAAGGACAGATTTCCAGTGAAGAGACCGCAGCCATCGACATGGTAGATACCCAAGATGACACCGGGTCTACCGCGGACGAACCAACCCCAGCCACAGAGGAAAACAAGACAGACAGTGAAGATTCAGAAAATGCAAAGGCAGCTGAGGCTCCGGCCACTGAACAGGATGAATTCCTGGAGGGTTTGGAAAAGGTTGTTCGTCTGAAGAAGGGTCAGCTTATAACAGGCAACATCGTTCAAGTGACTGACGATGATGTATGTGTCAATATAGGTTACAAGTCAGACGGTATCATTCAGCGTAATGAGCTTTCAATGCATGATATTAACCCCAAAGAAGTTTTTCATATCGGCGATGAGATTGAAGCAGAAGTTATCAGCCTCAACGACGGTGAAGGCAATGTGCTTCTCTCCAGAAAACGGATAGAGAAAAAGCAGAATTGGCAGAAGATGCAGGAGAAGGTTGGCTCCGACACGCTTTATAAGTGCACCATTAAGAAAGCGGTTAAGGGCGGCGTGACCACCAAGATTGAAGGGTACAGCGCATTTATTCCGGCATCGCATTTGTCGCTTAAGTATGTTGAAGATCTAAAAGAGTTTGAAGGCAAAGAGATCGAAGTCACGCTTATCGATGCGGACAAAAAACAGGAACGTCTTGTTGCGTCTCATAAGAGCGTGCTGCTGCGCGATAAGAAAGAGAAAGAGAAACAGGTTTGGGAAAGCTTCACAAAAGGTGAGCGCGTAAAAGGCGTAGTCAAGAGACTCACTGAGTTTGGTGCGTTTGTGGATGTCGGCGGAGTTGACGGCCTGCTTCATATTAGCGATCTTTCTTGGTCCCGCGTCAAGCATCCGTCGGATGTTGTTGCTGAAGGTCAGGAGTTAGAACTGCTGATACTCAACGTTGATCCTGCAAAGAAGAAAATAGCTCTCGGTTACAAACAGCTCCAACCCAAGCCTTGGGATATGGTGCCGGAAAAGTACCTTGTGGGCGATGTCGTGAAAGGCAAAGTCGTACGTATTGTACCGTTTGGCGCGTTTGTACAGCTTGAGCCTACGATCGACGGTCTGATTCATATTTCACAGATTTCGACTCACAGATTGGAAAAAGTTGAGGATGAGCTTCGCTTGGGTGATGAGGTTGAGGCAAAAATTCTTGAAGTCAATTCGGAAAAACGCAAGATCAGCTTGTCAAGACGTGCGTTGCTTCCCGTTGCGGAAAAGCCTGTTGAAGTGAAAGAGGAATTTGAAAAGGAAGATGATTTCCACTATGAAATTCCGCCTGTACAGGAATCAACAGTATCACTTGCAGACTTTTTTCCAAAAAAAGATGAATAACACTTGAATAATTCTGATTATTCTGGTAATAATGATTAATGACCTCACAAAATATATTAAGACCCCCTTTACATTGGTCGTGATGCAAATCGCGACTCTTTTTTTATCCAAAGGGGCAATAAGACATTGATTCTTGCATAAGCTGTTGATATCAACTATACTGATTCTGTAAATAACATAAGATGGAGACTGAATGAAAAAGACGCTGATGGCCGTTGACGGCAACAGTTTGATGTATAGAGCTTTTTATGCGCTTCCCTTAATGAATAATGCCAGCGGAGAGTTCACGAACGCCGTTTATGGCTTCTTTTCGATGATGATCAATGCGTTGGGCGCGTTAACGCCGGATTACTTGGCTATCGCGTTTGACATGAAGGGCAAAACCTTCCGTCATGATTCTTTTGCTGAATACAAGGGTACTAGAAAAGAAACGCCGGATGAGCTTGTTCCTCAGTTTGATACGCTGAAAAAAGCGCTCAGAAATATTGGCATCACCGTTCTTGAAAAAGAGGGTTATGAAGCGGACGATATATTGGGCGTGCTTTCCCGCATCGCGGCAGAGAACAACATGGATTCGGTGCTGCTGACCGGCGATAAAGATGCTTTCCAGCTCGTCTCAGACTCATGCCGCGTGATGCTCACAAGAAAGGGTGTCAGTGAGCTGGAGATTTATGATCCGGCAAAGCTTTATGAAGTTTATGCGCTGGTCCCAGAGCAGATTGTTGATCTAAAAGGGTTTATGGGTGATAAGTCCGATAATATACCCGGTGTGCCGGGCGTGGGAGAGAAAACCGCGCTTGGGCTGCTGCACTCGTATCAAAATATGGATGGCGTGTATGCCCATATTGAAGAAGTTAAAGGCAAGCTCAAAGAGAAATTGCTTGACAACAAAGACTTGGCGCTTTTGAGCCGTTCGCTGGCCTGTATTGATACCCACGCACCCATTGAGGTTGAGATATCTGCACTGACTTTCCCGGGCCTGACGATCGAGAATGCGGGGCCGGTTTTTGAACAGCTCTCGTTTGCCTCTCTTTACAAACGGCTGGGCGGCGCTCAAAAAGCTGAGAAGGCAAAAACCGAGTATATCCGTATTGACAATATAGATGCGCTCAATGAAGTCATCAACGAAGCGTGGAAGCAAATCCGTATCGCACTCGATTTCAGCGGCGATATTACGCTGGCTTTTTCCGCGCAAAAACAATATAACATCGTGTCGGAACACTCTCTGCTGAATATGGACTTCTCGCGTGACACTGTGCTGCTGGCTTTACAGCCGCTAATGGAGGCTCCTGGCATTGAAAAGCTGCTCTTTGATGCCAAATCAGTCATACCCATGCTTGCCGATTTTGGCGTTGGTGTTAAGGGGAGCATATTTGACACAAGGCTTGCCGAATACGCGATCGATCCCGGAAGCGCGGGGCTTTCTCTAAGCGGCATGGCCGATAAGTATAATCTGGATGGCAGTGCGGCGGCGATATATGGCATGTTCGAGGCACAGCAGAGCAAGCTCAAAGAAGATAGCGTATGGGCTGTCTACCATGACATCGAAATGCCTTTGATGCGTGTTCTTCTTGATATGGAGCAAACGGGCTTTCGAATCGACCTTAACGAGCTAAATGTTTATGACAATAAGCTCTCGGCTGAGATAGACGCACTGACGGCTGCTATATACGACTTGTGCGGATTTTCGGACTTTAACATCAATTCAACGAAGCAGCTGGGTCAGGTGCTTTTTGAGCGGTTGGGGCTGCCCGCAGGCAAGAAAAGCAAAACCGGATATTCCACGGATATTGAAGTGCTGGAGAAGCTGTCTGGCAAACATCCCGTGATTGATAAGATCATCGAATACCGCAGGCTCACAAAGCTAAAAAGCACATATCTTGACGGGCTTAAAAAGATCGCGGACGGTGACGGCTTTGTTCATACGACATTTGTTCAGATATCCACTGTGACGGGGCGAATATCCAGTAAAGAGCCCAATTTGCAGAACATACCCATTCGTACACAGGAAGGGCGTGAGATACGGCGCCTGTTCCTGCCGTCGTCTGATGAACGCCGACTTGTCGCCGCGGACTATTCTCAGATCGAGCTGCGCATACTGGCTTCTATATCGGATGACAGCGTGATGAAAGATGCTTTTATGTCCAATATCGATATCCATTCGCGTACCGCTTCAGAGGTGTTCGACGTTCCGCTGGACGCCGTGACCGATCAGATGCGCCGCAGCGCGAAGGCTGTCAATTTTGGTATCGTCTACGGCATCAGCGATTTTGGACTTGCCAGAAACTTAAACATCCCCGTAAAAAAGGCAGCCAGCTATATTGAACGCTATTTTGCGCGTTTTTCGGGTGTGCGCCAATATATGGATGAGATTATTGCCAAAGCCAAAAACGATGGCTATGTGACAACGCTGCTGGGCCGCCGTCGCTATCTGCCGGAGCTGCGTTCCAGCAATTATAACGTGCGCTCTTTTGGAGAACGTGCCGCGCTCAACACGCCGATTCAGGGCACGGCTGCCGATATTATTAAGCTGGCTATGATTGATGTTTCGAAGAAGCTGGAGGAGGGCGGTTACCGCTCCAAGCTTATTTTGCAGGTACACGACGAACTTGTCATCGATACGGCGGGAGACGAAGTGAGCGCGGTGAGCAATCTGCTTAAAGAATGCATGGAAAACGCTTATGAGATCGATGTGCCGCTTGTCGCTCAGGTCAGCATGGGCGATAATTGGCTTGATGCCAAATGAGCATGATAATCGGTATCACAGGCGGCATCGGATCGGGTAAGTCGGCAGTGACCACCTATTTACGCAGACTCGGAGAAACAGTGATCTGCGCGGATGAGGTGTCCAGGCAGATTGTAGAGCCGGGGCAGGAGGGGGCAGCAGCCTTGCGCAGTGTGTTTGGAAACAGCATTTTTCATGAAGGCGGTACGCTGGACAGAAAAAAACTGGCCGATGATGTTTTTGGGGATAAAAAACGATTGGAACTGCTTAACGACACACTGCACCCGCTTATAATCAAGAGCATAGAGAGGCAAGCCAAGGCTCTGGGCGGCCGCGTATTCATTGATGTGGCTCTTCTCATACAGACAGGCATGCATAACATGACGGATATTATTTGGTTGGTGGTGGCCGATATGGATACGCGTATAAAGCGCGTGATGGCGCGGGACGGCCTTAACGAAGACCAGGTCAGAAGGCGGATGGAAAACCAGATGACCGACTCCCAGATGGCCGGTTACGCAGACGAGATTATCGATAACGGCGGCAGTCTGGGCGACCTTTACAGGCAGGTTGACAGATTGCTTAAACAACTCAAATAGTGAGGTAAAAAATGACCGGACAGAAAAGACGGAACGAGAAATCTTCTCTTAAAGCATGGACGATACTTTGTGTTATATTGGTTTTCGCGGTAGCGTTGCTGCTGCGGGGCATCATCGTTTATCAGATCTATCCACTAAAATTTGAAGACTTAATCGCCAAATACAGCGACGAGTTTACGCTGGATGAATACTTCGTCAGCGCACTTATCTGTGCTGAAAGCGGCTTTGACGAAAAAGCAGTTTCCCCGCGCGGCGCGACGGGGCTGATGCAGATCATGCCAGAAACCGGCGCATGGGTGGCTGAGAAAATGGGAATCGAAGGCTATTCACAGGAGATGCTGACGGACCCGGCTACCAATATTCGTATCGGCTGCTGGTATCTGCGTTATCTGACCGATAAGTTTGAAGGCGATCAGGATAAGGTTATGGCTGGATACAATGCAGGGCCCAACAAAGTGACTGAATGGGCCGGCGAAGGCAAGCTGGGCGACATCCCTTATTCCGAGACGGAAAACTATCTGATTAAGGTGACGCGCAACTATGAAATCTACAAAGGTCTCTATGATGTTTTTTAAAAAATTATCGTTGTTAACAGCTGCGCTGCTGTTGGCGGCTTTTTGCGGGTGCGGTGCTGATACTCAGGCGGATTCTGCTCAGGAAACGATTCCGCAGTATACACTGCCGCCCATCATCAAGGAAGCGGTGCCGGCTGCGGGCGGAGAGCTTATCTTTCCTGTTCCCAGCGCGCCCTCCTCAATGAATCCGCTCAAAGCGAAAAATGTTGAGTTGTATAACATGTTTTCTCTGATTTACGAGAAACCTATACGAGTCGGCGTTGACGGAAAAGCGCAGCCGGAGCTTGCCGAAACATGGGATGTCGATGAAACCGGACTTGTCTGGACATTCCATTTGAGAAAAGGTGTGCAGTGGCAGGGCGATTTTGGAGAAATGACTTCTGCAGACGTGCTTTATACCATCGGCCTGTTAATGACCTATAGCGATGCGGATTCGAACTATGTGCATAATAAAGGCTTAATCACTAACTATACCGCGCCCGATGCCTATACAGTCCAGATCACACAGAGTGCGCCGGGCTACGCGGCGGTTTATTTCATGTCTTTTCCCGTTGTCTGCAAGGCATACTGTGAAGCCGGCAATATTGATACGGACAAGCCGATTGGGACAGGCCCCTATCAGATCGGCAGCTTTGATATGGAGGAGCAGGTCGATCTTGAGATCAACCCGTCATGGTGGAAACAGGCGCCTTATATACAAAAGCTGACGGCGATATGCTATCCGGATCATGATGCGGAGATGGCTTCGTTTGAACAGAATCTGCTGAGTATAGTGACCACATCGTCTTTAACGGTGGATACTTATCAAAAGTACAATCAAATCGAATTCAAGGATTATTTAACGCAGTATTACGATTGCCTCGTTCCCAACATGAACGGTTTGTTCGGTGACGTGAATATGAGGCAGGCTGTGGCTTATGCGCTGGATAAGCGTGATATTGTATCCAAAGCCATGCTCAATCATGCCGTTGCGGTGGACTATCCCGTACCACCGGATTCCTATTTATCGGGCGGGTCTTCAAAGATATACGAGTATAACCAGCAAAAAGCCATCGACTTGCTGGCTCTGTCGGGATGGGCAGAGCGTGACACAGACGGCCTTTTGGAGAAGGTTGAGGGAGAGTCTATTAACGACCTGACTTTTGAGCTGCTTGTTCCTATTAATACAGAAGAAGCATACCGTCGCGACGTGGCAGAAAACATCGCGTCTCAGCTTAGAAAAATAGGTATGGATGTGAAGATCGTTGAAAAAGAACCTGATAAGTTCTTGGCGGCCTTACAATCAGGCAGCTTTGACCTTGCTTTGTGCACATTCTATATGGATATCAACCCTGATATATCGGACATGATCGGTACGGGGGGGAACATGAACTTTGGCTACTTTAGCGATACCACAATGGATTCTCTGCTGGTTACTTGTCAAAACGCTTTGAGTGAAGATGCGCTGAAGGTAGCGTATTCGGCGATGGAAGACCGTTTCTTGATTCAAATGCCTCAGATTGCCCTTTATTACAGGACAAATGCTTTGCTTTATAAGGCAGAGATCAATATCGCGGACAACTTCCGCGACAGAGACATATTCTCGACAATACCGCAATGGTATCTCTTTGTCGAGGAACCGGAGGCTTAGCGTGGAACCGCGTATTACCAGCACACAAAACGAGTTTGTAAAATCGGCAAAGAGCTTAAAGACGAAAAAGGGCCGCACGGAACACGGGGCATTTTTGGTTGAAGGCCAAAAGTGCGTGACTGAGCTGATTACCCACATGCCAGATATTCTAAGTAGTCTCATCGTTTGCGGTACACAATATGAAAAGACCGTTAACCGTGTTAAAAAGATGGGGCGCCGTGTTTACAGCGTTGAGGAACATGTGATGGCGGCTATATGCGATTGCAAGACACCGCAGGGTATTGCCGCGGTGGCTATAAAACCCATGCATGCCGATATAAGCGAGGGGTTTATCGTCGCACTGGACGACGTACAGGACCCGCAAAATGTGGGGACGATCATACGCACGGCGGATGCCGCAGGCTGTGCCGGCGTTGTGCTCTCTCCCGAAAGCGCGGATTGTTACGCGCCCAAGGCTGTGCGTGCGTCGATGGGCAGCTTGTTCCATTTGCCCGTGCTGTATGAGGACCTTGCGTTGTATGTTTCCAAACTGCTCACGCGGGGTTACCGGATCGCCTGTGCGGACATTGAGGGCAGCGAAGAGTTTCAATTTGAGCCGGCACGGACTTGCCTTGTCATAGGAAACGAATCGCGCGGCGTATCCGACGATATGCTGGCGCTGTGTACGGACCGAATCCGTATTCCGATGTATGGACAGGCGGAAAGCCTGAATGCGGCAGTCGCTGCGGGCATTTTGATCTATAAAATCCGCACTTGAAAGAAATGGCTTCGTTGTGCTATAATGCGGACTATAAATGCAACGAAGCCTTTAAGAGACCGTGCAAATGCGCAAGCTAGAAGAGAAAAGACGCCGCGGCTGAAAGCGTCTGCTTGTATGCAGGGAGGATATTCACAGGCTGAGCAGCCAAGTCATTTGGCCGGTACGTTCCGTTATGACGTCAAGAGGCTTTGTTATATGACGAAGCGAATTTGGGTGGTACCGCGGACTTTCGCCCCAAGGCGAATAGTCTTTTTTATTTGAAAAGAAGAGCTTTAAAAGCGGTTGGAGGTTTGAGAATGGAGAACGGGCTTATGTTGGAACAAATGCAGAAAGAAGCGCTGGAACAGATTGATAGCTGCGGAACAGCGGCGGATTTAGAAAGCATCCGTGTGAAATACCTTGGCAAAAAGGGCGAACTCACGGCTGCTCTTAGAAGCATGAAAGATATTGACGAAGCGGAGCGTCCGGTATTCGGTAAACGCGTTAACGAGGTCAGAGACGCGCTGACACAGGCGATTGATGAAAAAGAATCTGCTCTTAAAAATGCGGAAAAGCAGACAAGGCTTTTATCCGAAGCGATAGATATTACATTGCCCGGCAAAAAGCAAAGCATCGGCGGCTTGCATCCGCTGACGCGTATTTACTCTGAACTACGCGATATATTCGTGAGCATGGGATTCTCCGTCATGGACGGCCCCGAGATCGAGTATGACAAATACAACTTCGAGATGCTCAATATTCCCAAGGAGCATCCGGCGCGGGATATGCAGGATACATTTTATATGTCTGACGATATCGTGCTGCGCACGCATACGTCCCCGGTTCAGATTCGCACGATGCTCAGCCAAAAACCGCCCATACGCATGATCTGCCCGGGGCGCGTTTACCGCAGCGACGATGTGGACGCCACACATTCGCCTGTCTTCAATCAGGTGGAGGGACTTGTGGTGGGTCAAGGTATCAGCCTTGCGCATCTTAAATTCACGCTGGATACGTTCTTGAAGGAGTTCTACGGCGAGAATACAAGAACAAAATTCAGGCCCGGACACTTCCCTTTTACGGAACCCAGCGCCGAGGTGGACGCGACATGCTCCAAGTGCCGGGGCAATGGCTGCAATGTCTGCAAAGGCACAGGTATGATCGAGGTTTTGGGCTGCGGCATGGTTCACCCCACTGTGCTTAGAAACTGCGGTATCGATCCAGATGAGTATTCAGGCTTTGCTTTCGGTATGGGCCTTGACAGACTGGCATCGATAAAATACGGCATTACGGATATCAGGCTGCTGTTCGAGAACGACATTCGCTTTCTCGCTCAGTTCAAATAGGAGGGAAATTTAAATGATAGCACCATACAAATGGCTGTGTGATTATGTGGATATGGATATTGCGCCTGAACAGTTAGCGCAAAAACTGATTATGACAGGCACTGCCGTGGATGGCTATGAGGAGCTGGGTGCCGGGCTGAATAACGTCATTATCGGCCGTATTGAGACAATAAAAAAGCACCCGGACGCGGATAAGCTTTCCGTCTGCCAGGTGAATATAGGCTCAGAAACGCTTCAGATCGTCTGCGGTGCGAAAAACATATTCGAGGGTGCGCTGGTACCCGTCGCAATGATAGGGGCAAGCTTGCCTAACGGTCTTACAATCAGCAAAAGCAAGCTGCGCGGTGTGTTCTCATTCGGTATGCTGTGCTCCGGTCAGGAGCTGGGCCTTGGCGCATCCGACTACCCGGGCGCAGAGGTGGACGGCATCATGATAATCCGTGAGGACGCGCAATTAGGCACGCAGCTTAGAGATCTGCTGGGGCTCAATGATACCATACTCGACATCGAGGTGGGAGCGAACAGGCCCGACTGCCTTTCGCTGATTGGCATCGCGAGAGAATGCGCCGCGTCGCTGCGGAAAAGCGTGACCATGCCGGACACCGGATTTACAGAGCTGGGCGGAAGCATATCGGATTATGTCAGCGTGGAAGTGAAGGACACCGATCTGTGTGAACGTTATATCGCACGGGCGATTAAAAATGTAAAGATCGGCCCATCGCCGAAGTGGCTGCGCGACAGGCTCACCACGGCGGGTGTGCGTTCCATCAACAATATCGTGGATATCACGAATTTTGTGATGCTGGAGACCGGGCAGCCCATGCATGCGTTTGACCATAAGGATATACGCGGCGGAAAAATCGTTGTGCGTCGAGCACAGGCCGGAGAAACGATCGTCACATTGGACGGAAAAGAACGCGCTCTGGGTACAGATATGCTGCTGATATGCGACGCTCAAGGTGCGATTGGCATCGCGGGCGTCATGGGCGGCGAAAACTCTGAAATAAAAGAAACCACAACCACCGTTATATTCGAATCCGCAAAGTTCAAGCAGGGCAATGTCCGACGCACGGCCAGAGGGCTGGGATTGCAAACGGAATCGGCAATGCGTTTTTCCAAGGGAGTTGATGCGGCGGGCTGCAAGACGGCTATAGACAGAGCGCTTCATCTTGTGGAACTGCTGGGCGCTGGTGAAGTCGTGTCGGGCGAGATCGATATACTCTCTGCCGATGTGTCACCGCGAAAGGTGGTGACGACTGCCGCAAAAATCAATGCCAAGCTGGGTACGGATTTAGCGCCCGAAGCCATGGCAGAGCTGCTGGAACGGGTTTTCATACGCACGGCACTCAGCGGCGATACATTGACATGTGAGATCCCCAGCTTCCGCGGTGATATCACGATCGGAGAAGATATTGCTGAAGAGGTCGCCCGTATGTACGGTTACGATAATATTCCCACCGTCAGCATGGTGGGTGATGTGCAAAGAGGCGTGATCTCTGAGGATGAAAAGGGAATCGACAAGGCGCGATCGCTGCTTTGCGGTATGGGGTGCTTTGAAAGCGTGACGTATTCGTTCGGCTCTATGGCGGACATTGAAAAGCTGGGCGTCAAAAAGCTTTGCAATGCCGTCAAGATCATCAATCCGCTTGGCGACGATCAGGCCTACATGCGCACATCACCGATACCCGACATGCTCAAAGTGGTGGCGAATAACATCAACAAAAAGATCAGTGATATCCGGCTGTTTGAGAGCGGACGTATTTATATACCGTCCGAAGATGCAAAAGAGCTGCCGGAAGAACACAAATATATCTGTATCGCGTTATGCGGTGATGAGGATTTCTTCACGCTTAAAGGCGTTATCGAAAACCTTGTTGAAGCTTTTGGTGTCAAACAGATACACTATATGCCCGAGGCGGAGACATATTTCCATCCGGGCAGAAAGGCATCCGTCTATGCAAACGGCAGCAAGGTTGGTGAGATGGGCGAAATTCATCCAGATGTGGCCGGTGCTTTTGGCATCAGCCGCCGCGTCTACTTGGCTGATTTAAGCCTTCGGGCGCTGTGCGGAGAGGCTGATGATGTGGTCAAGTATGAACCGCTTCCGAAATTTCCGGCTGTCGAAAGAGATATTGCGCTTATCGTGAATAATGATGTGCTGTCGGGAAGCCTGCTGGATTGCATACGGGAAAACGGCGGAGAGTTTTTCGAAAGTGCGTCGCTGTTCGACGTTTATACGGGTGGCAAGCTCGGAGAAGGCAAAAAGAGCCTTGCGTACAACATTATTTTCCGCGCAAAGGACAGAACGATGCTCGATGAGGAAGCCAATGCAGCCAGAGATGCCATCGTAGCGGCGGCAGGCAGCCGTTTTGGCGCTAAATTGCGTGATTAACGGACGAGAAACACAATATTTTGTATTAGTTTTATTGAAATATTCTTTATGTTGGTATATAATGACTCCATAATATAGTATCGGGGTGTTGGACTTTATGGAAAAAACACGGACTATGGTGAAAATATGCGGTAAAGAATATGTGATGGCCGGTTTTGAGAGCGAGGAGTACATTCACCGCGTTGCCATTTATGTGGACAGAAAAATGACAGAGCTGAAAAATCAGTACATAAACTTGAACCCCAATACGCTCAGTGTGCTGACGGCTATCAATGTTGCGGATGATCTGTTAAAGCTTCAGGAGCAGTTTGATGCTTTGAGTAAGGAATTTACAGAGCTCAGTGACGAAGTTAGAAAGCTCAAGATCGGGGCGTCCATAGATAAGGAGCACCGTTCCAATGTATCAGCCATCAAAAAGGACAAGCTGTTTGACGGGTACAAATAATTTGAATTTTAATCGGATAAGCGCGCCTTTTTGGTGCGCTTATTTTGTAGTCAGGTGATATAGTCTCTGGTAAACAAGTTTACAGTTTCGACATAATGAAAGGTTGAAAAGGCAGCATTTTACCGATATACTTAAGTACATCATTTTATGGAGTGATTTGATGAGTAGTTTTCTGAGAAACAGCCCCTTGAGCCTGCTGTTGTCAGGCCAATTTGAAGCCTTTGCCTTATCGGTGTTATATCTGCTGCCGGCTCTGGTTATTGCGCTTTCCTTCCATGAGGCTGCGCATGCGTGGATGGCCGATAAGATGGGAGACCCGACTGCAAGGAATATGGGCAGGGTCACGCTGGATCCAACAAAGCATATTGACCTGTTTGGCTTTTTGGCCTTCTTATTTATCGGTTTTGGCTGGGGCAAGCCGGTACCGACAAATCCACGTAATTATTACAATTACAAAAAAGCGAACATACTCGTGTCGTTGGCCGGTGTCACAACGAATTTGATTTTGTCTTTTGTGTTTTATCTTATTTTCTTCATAATGTTCGTGACAGGACTCGATATACCCATACTGACAACGATCATTCTTAATATCGTATATATGAATATCGTATTGTGCTTTTTCAATCTTATACCCATTCCGCCGCTTGACGGTCATCATCTGATCAGCGGATTTATTGCCAGAAAAAGTCCGCGCTTCTTTATGGCATACAAACAGTATGGTTATTATGTGCTGCTGGCCATACTTGTTTTCACGGACCTCATACAGATCGCATTAGGCTTTATATTAAACTGGGTTCTGATTCTTTATAATCTGTTTTTTGGGTTATTTCTGTGATGTGGCAAATGGCTGAATACAAAGTACAAATTGAACAGTTCGAGGGGCCTCTCGATTTATTGCTGCACTTAATCGGGCGTGCGCGAATCGATATAGAGCAGATTTTCGTGTCTGAAGTGACCGGGCAATATCTGGATTATATTTCTGATATGCAGAAGTTGTCTATGGATAGGGCCAGCGAGTTTATCGAAATGGCGGCAACGCTTGTCTATATCAAGTCGCGCATGATTCTGCCGGGAGAGACTGCAGAGGAAGAAGCGGAAGAGGAAGACCCCGAGCAAGAGCTTATTTCCCGGCTCAAAACGTATAAAGCTTATAAAGATGCTTCTCTCGTGCTCAAGGAACGCGAAACCACAGCTCTGGATATGTACTATAAACTGCCGGAGGAAGTCTCCTTCGGTGAAGAAAAGTGGGAACTGGAGCAGATGACGCTGAGCAGCCTCTGTGAAGCATATCAGGAAGTGCTTAAAAGACTGCCGGATGCAAGCTATGAGCGTGTCGAAGAAGTAGAAATCCAAAAGGACATGTTTACGGTCAAAGAGCGCACACGTTATATACTGCGTGCGCTGGGTCGTATGGGAAGCGCATCTTTCTTTTCGTTGTTTACCGAGACGCGGACGCGCATGGAGGTCGCAGTCACGTTTTTGGCGCTGCTCGATCTGATTCATAAGAATCTCGTATCGATTCAGCAGGAAGAATGCTACCACGATATTATCATTATGAGAAAAAGTGAGGAAGCCGCAGGGTGAACGAGAAGACCATTATAGCCGCGTTGGAGAGTGTGCTCTTTGTGGCTGGAGACGCTGTTGATATCGCAGAATTAGCTGCCGCATTTGAAATAGAAAAAGAGTTTCTTGAACTTATCGTCGATAATGACAAAAAGCGTCGGGAGGAAGAAGGCGCAGGCCTTTTCATCAAAAGAGTAGACGAAAAGCTGCAGCTTTGCACCAATCCACAGTATGCGCCGCATATTGAGAAGGTGCTGCAGCCGGTCCGTAAATCAAGGCTGTCCCAATCTATGATCGAAACACTGGCTATCATTGCTTATAAACAGCCCATTACACGTTTTGAAGTGGAACAGATTCGCGGTGTGAAAAGCAACTATTCTGTGGCCACTCTTATTGAAAAGGGTCTCATCGAGAGGGCTGGTCGTAAAAAAACGCTGGGCAACCCTATGCTGTACGTCACGAGTGACGAGTTTTTACGCCATTTTCAGTTGGATTCGCTGAATGATCTGCCGCCGCTAAAGGAAGCGGAATGAATTTCTTAAGCTAGATAATAATAACAACGTCTATTCTTTCAAGGAAAGGGCGTTGTTTTTTTATTATTATCGCTGTATTAATTATTGCCGTCATTGTTTTATTGTTTGTAGCGGTAAAAATAAAATTTGTGGTGAGTTTTATTCAAAATCGCCTGAAGATTAGAGCGGTTCTTTTGGCCATTCCCGTTTACCGTAAAGAATTTGTTTTTCGAAGAGACCCTGAGCACTTCCTCGTGCTTAAGGGTATTCAAAAAGACGGTGAAAAGTTTTTTACGTCTGTTATCGATCTTATCAAGGTTACGACACCGAAAGGTGAGAAAAAGACAAATACAAAAGCAGCGTTGTCTTATCTGCATTTGAAAGCGGCCTATGATATTGACATAGAGTTTGAGGTTGGCATCAGCGATGCTTTTACGACAGCAATGGCGAGCGGATTTCTAAATGCGGTTATTGGCACATTGTATTCCATGCGAAAGAACAAGAATATGCACGTAAAATGGAAGGTGAATCCCCAGTTTACAAAACAGGTTCTCATCTTAAAGGCAAACTGCATAATCAAACTGACTCCGGCGAATATTATGATTGGGTTTATGATCTACAAAAAAATTCTGAGGCGGTGAATAGAGTGCATCCAATAGAAAATATTATGCAAACGGCCATGAGCGAAATTAAAGAAATGGTCGATGTCAACACGATCGTCGGAGATCCTGTGGTATCCACTGAGGGCGCTACAATTATTCCAATATCCAAGGTTTCCTTCGGATTCGTGGCGGGCGGCGGCGAATACGGTGAGGCCAATGTGGGATCGCAGGGAGAGGTTGACAGCAAATATCCATTTTCAGGTGGCGCGGGCTCTGGTATTTGTATCAATCCGATAGGCTTTTTGGTTGTTGATGAAGGAAAGGTGCAGTTGTTATCTGTAAATGGCAGAAATCTTGTCGAGCAGATCGCGGAAACGGTGCCGCATGTCATTATGGAGATCAAAGAGGCTTTCAAGCGTTGCCGGAGCGAAGAGGTGGAATAAAAATTGAAGCGGCTATTTTCAAGAATCACAGCGTTTTTACTGGTATTTACCGCGATTTTTGCTTATAATGCAAATGATGCGAAGGCGGTGGATATTGATATCTCGGCCTCATCGGCTGTTTTGTTGGAAGCCGCAACCGGGCGCGTACTGTATGAAAAAAACGCCCATGAAAAGATGCCTATGGCTTCCACAACAAAAATCATGACTGCGATTGTGGCGTTGGAATATGGTGATGTGAATGATACGGTTGTAGTCAGCCAGAATGCCAGTGGCATAGAGGGCTCGTCGATTTGGCTGTCCGTGGGCGAAAAGATGTCCCTTTCGGATATGCTTTTTGGCTTGATGCTGGCATCCGGAAACGATGCAGCTGTGGCTATTGCCGAACATGTGGGTGGCAGCGTGGAAAACTTTGTGGCCATGATGAACAAAAAGGCGCAGGAGATCGGTGCATATAACACGCATTTTGCGAATCCCAATGGGCTGCCTGCTGATGACCATTACACAACGGCATACGATCTTGCGCTTATATCCGCTTATGCGATGCAGAACGATTATTTTTGTGAAATCGTTAAAACGCAATATAAGACACTGCCTTGGGAAGGCCATGAATGGAACAGAGTTGTTAAAAACAAAAACAAGATTTTATGGAGTTATGAAGGCGGAAACGGTGTCAAAACGGGTTATACCAAGGAGGCAGGAAAGTGCCTGTCGGCTGCAGCCATGCGGGATAATATGCAGCTCGTCACTGTCGTATTAAATGCGCCTGATATGTTTAACGACTGTATTAAAATAATGAACTATGGGTTTGAAGAATATGAAAACAAACTCATTATGCAGTCGGGCGAATATGTCGGCGATGTCAAAGTGGAAGAAGGCATGGAAGACAGCCTCCCTCTTTATACCGACGAGGATATCTATTACCCGCTCACCGATGATGAGTTTACGAAGCTTAAGAAGAGCGTTAATATTGAAAAAAGCCTGAAAGCACCCATCGAGAAGGGGCAGCAGGCTGGAACGATAGACCTGTGGCTGGGGGAAAACAGGCTTTGTTCTATAGCGCTCAAAGCGCCGCACAGTATTGGAGAGAACTCATATGAGTTTAATTTAAATAAATTACTGGATTTCTGGATGAATACAAGGTTATTGGATATGTAAGAGACGGGAGGAAAAGTGAGGTTAAATAAATATATTGCGTCTTGCGGAGCAGCGTCGAGAAGGGGAGCCGACTCGCTGGTTCAGAGCGGAAAGGTCACAGTGAACGGTTGCGTTGTGACCAGCCATGGTATCGATATTGATACGGAAAGGGATACGGTCTGTATTGATGGCATTGCCCTTAGGCTGCAAGATAAAAAAGTCTATCTGATGCTCAACAAGCCCGCCGGCGTGCTATGTACGTGCCATGATGATCGGGGCCGTAAGACTGTGCTTGATATTGTGAAGGGTTTTGACGAAAGGGTTTTTCCCGTCGGACGGTTGGACTATGATACGGAAGGTTTGCTGCTGTTAACGAATGATGGTGATTTCGCTTTTAGGTGCACGCATCCGAGCCATGAACTGGAAAAAACATATTATGCCGTTGCTGTCGGCTCATTGGACGATAATGCCTTAAATCTCCTCCAAAATGGCGTGGAGATTGATGGTTGGAAGACATCAAAAGCAAAGGTGAACGTTTTAAAACGCTCGGTTGATAAGACAGAGCTAGAAATCACGATTCATGAAGGAAAAAACAGACAGATAAGAAAAATGCTAGATGCCGTTGGTTGCCGGGTTTTGTATCTTCAAAGAAGAGCGATCGGACGCTTGACTTTGGGAGATTTAAAGAATGGCGCTTGGAGATCAATGACCGAGAAGGACTTTTTGCTTCTCGGTATTTTCATTTCAGAACAAAGAAAAAAGGAAAAAAAATAATTTGTGAAATAATGAACAATTTAAAAAAAATAAAGGAAAATAGGATGTCTATGTAGAATATCGAAAATGGGCTAGAATGTTTTCAATAGCTGTTTTTTATACAGAGGTTTTTTATACATTTCAAACGGAGGTTAATCAACATGAGCGAACTAAATGGTTTTGACTTACTGGCTCAGAAAAGGCAGGCTGCTTCCTTGGGCGGAGGTCCGGAGCAACAGGACGCCCAGCACGCAAAGTCAAAACTTACAGCCAGAGAACGTATCGAAAAGCTACTGGATACACAGAGCTTTGTCGAAACGTATACGTTTGTTCAGCATTCAAATGTCTTAGATGGCCTTGATGAGGTCAGCGCGCCGGGCGAGGGTGTTGTAACGGGTTATGGTACGATTGACGGACGTGGTGTTTATGTTTTCTCTCAGGACTACACAGTGCTGGGAGGTGCAATGGGTGCCATGCACGCAAGAAAGATATGCAAGCTTTTGGAGCTCGCGGGCAAAACAGGACTTCCTGTTGTGGCGATGCTCGATTCAATGGGTGCTAGGATCGGCGAAGGCGCGGGCGCTTTAGAAGGCTTTGGCAGCATACTTTGCAAGCTTGCGGAATTGTCCGGTGTTGTACCGGTATTGACAGTGGTTTGCGGACAATGTGCGGGAACAGCTGCGTTTCTGACACCGATGAGCGACTTCGTCTTTATGACGGAAGGAGTGGGCGGTATCTATACCACAGCACCCGGTGCCTTTAACGAAATGGGAAAAGAGCCCAATGCAAATGCTTTGGGCGGCCCGGCAGTTCATACAGAAAAAACAGGCATTGCACATTTTAAATCTGCCAGCGAAGAAGAAACGTTTTCTAAGTTGCGTCAGCTTTTATCATATCTGCCTGATAACAATCTGGTGGATGCGCCGATGGCTGATTGCGCGGATGATCTGAATAGAATGATCCAAAATTATGCAGACGCTTATGACATTAAAGAGATGTTAAGCTCTGTGATGGACAACGGCATCTTATTTGAAGTACAAGCTGCTTACGCCTCGTCTATGCTGACGGGCTTTGGACGCATCAATGGACGCAGTGTGGGTATCGTCGCGAATGCGCCGGGCACAGAGCTTGACGCGAAAAGCGCGGGCAAAGCCGCAAATTTCGTCAGCTTTTGCAACGCCTTTGGACTGCCGATTATAACGTTTACCGATACACCCGGATTCGTGAAAGATATTGAACAGGAACAATGCTGTTTGATACAAGCCGGAGCCGGTTTGATGCGCGCCTATGCGGAAGCGACAGTTCCCATGCTCACCGTAATAACCGGCAAAGCCATCGGTGCGGGGTATGTCGCTATGGCTCCAAAAGCGCTGGGGGCAGATGTTGTCTATGCTTGGCCTAATGCGCAGATTTCCTGCCTGAGCGCGGATGCGGCGGCCATTATTTTCTTGCAGGGAGATATCACGGGTTCCGATAATCCGATCGAAGCAAGAAAAGAGGCGGCTGATAAATATGCCCATACTTTTGCTTCTCCTTGGGAAGCGGCAAAAATGGGATATGTCGATGAAGTCATATATCCCAGCGAAACACGCCAGAGACTGGCGGGTGCACTGGAGCTGGCTGTCGGCAAACGTGAAAGCAAGCTGCCAAAAAAACATGGCACCCGGCTTTATTAGCAAGGAGGTATTCTAAATGTTCGGAAGAAAGAAAAAGAATACCGCTCAGGTTCTGCAGGGTCAAAACGATTCTGCTGTAACGTTGGAATCAGACCAGAGTTTAATGTCGGATGATACTCTTATCGCGGTTATCACCGCGGCTGTGGCGTTAAGCCTTGGGACATCTTCAAACGGTATCGTGATAAAGTCAATTAGGCGGACTGGCCAGATTGCACCGGTTTGGGGCGTAAGAGGCCGGATTGAACAAGTTTTCAACAGATTATAAGATAATTTTGGAGGAAATGAATATGCGTAAATTTTTAATAAATGTCAATGGCACCAGCTATAATGTTGAAGTTGAAGAATTGAACGGCTCTGCGGCACCGGCAGTTGCTCCAGCTCCCGCAGCAGCAGCCCCGGCTCCTGTTGCGGCTCCAGCTCCCGCGGCAGCTCCGGCAGCTACTCCCGCAGCGGCAGCTCCGGTTCCTCCGGTAGCTGGCGGCACACAGGTTAAATGCCCAATGCCGGGCGCTATTCTTGATGTAAGAGTCCATGTGGGCGATTCGGTAAAAGAAGGCGATGTGCTTATGATTCTTGAAGCCATGAAAATGGAGAACGAAATACTTGCGCCTGTAACCGGAAAAGTTTTGGGTGTACAAGTATCGAAAGGCACAAATGCTAACGCCGGTGATATTCTTGCTGTTATTGGCTGATCACTGTCGATGATTCTACAGGCATAGCCTTATGAGTTGATGGACAGTCCTTAAGAACGGCGGGTGTGATATCCCGCTTGTTCATAGCTAAAAATGAATAGGAGGTTTAAATAGATGGGTAAAGTCTATATTACTGATACGATATTAAGAGACGCGCACCAGTCCCATGCGGCCACACGTATGAAAACGTCTGATATGCTGCCGGCTACAAAGCTTCTAAACGAAGCTGGATATTGGTCGCTGGAAACGTGGGGCGGCGCAACGTTTGATTCCTGCCTTCGCTTTTTAAACGAAGACCCGTGGGAGAGACTGCGCACGCTCAAAAAAGCCATGCCGGATACCAAGATGCAAATGCTGCTTCGTGGGCAGAATATACTTGGCTACAGGCACTATTCCGATGATGTCGTGGATATGTTTGTCCAAAAGGCAATCGAAAATGGCATTGATGTCATCAGAATCTTTGACGCGCTCAACGACACAAGAAACATGAAGCGGGCCATGGAGGCAACAAAGAAATTTGGCGGTCATTGCGAACCGGCAATTTCTTATACAATCAGTCCGGTTCATACACGCGCTTACTTTATAAAGCTTGCTAAAGAGCTTGAAAAGATGGGTGCGGATACAATCTGCATTAAGGATATGGCGAACCTGCTGCTTCCTTATGAGGCGTTTGAACTCGTTAAAGAGCTTAAAAAAGCTGTGAAAGTGCCGATACATGTGCATACGCATAATGCAACCGGAACAGGTGATATGGTTTATTTGAAAGCAATCGAAGCGGGCGCGGATATTGTTGACTGTGCGCTCTCGCCGCTTGCTAACGGCACATCTCAGCCCTGCACCGAAGCTCTTGTTGCAACGCTGCAGGGTACCCAATATGACACCGGAATCGATATCAAGCTTCTGAGTGAAATAGCAGAGCATTTCAAAAAAGTCAGTGCGAGTCTTAAAGCTGAAGGTATTATTAAGCCCGGTGTGCTCGGTGTGGACGTAAATACGCTGCTCTATCAGGTTCCCGGCGGTATGTTCAGCAACCTGCTGGATCAGCTGGAAAAGGCCGGCAAGCTAAACCAGCTGGATGAGGTGCTCAGAGAAGTACCACGTGTAAGAGAAGAGTTTGGTTATCCGCCGCTTGTAACGCCCACAAGCCAGATTGTCGGCACACAGGCCGTGTTCAACGTGATAGCCGGTGAACGCTATAAAATGGTCACAAAAGAAAGCAAGGCGCTTCTGCGCGGCGAATATGGACAGCTTCCGGCGGAGGTAGATCCGGATGTCCGTAAAAAATGCATCGGTGATGATGAAGTGATCACACACCGCCCCGCTGATGATCTTGCGCCTGAAATCGAAAAGCTCAGAGAAGAAGTGAAGCCTTGGATGGAGCAGGAGGAAGACATATTGTCCTATGCGCTGTTCCCGCAGGTTGCTCAGAAATTCTTCGAATTCCGACAGGCGAATAAGTACGGCGTGGATAACAGTGTTCTAGACAGAAAGAATATGATTCATCCTGCATAAACACAATTATGTCCATGATATTTCTGGATAAAATGATGGTGTATGGATGAATGGCATATTGAAATTTTCGTCTATATGCATTATGATAAAACGAAGTATTAAAAAGATTTATTTTTTATAAGGAGGAATATATATGGCAATTAAGGTTGGTATCAATGGTTTTGGACGTATCGGAAGACTGGTTTTCCGTGCGGCAGTTACAAACCCAAACATTGAGGTTTTGGGAATTAACGATCCTTTCATTGATCCGGAGTACATGGTTTATATGCTCAAATACGATACCGTACACGGTCGTTTTCAGGGTACTGTAGAACATACAGACAATGCAATCGTCGTAAACGGCAAAAAAATCGCTGTTTATGCGGCGATGAATCCGACAGAGATTCCGTGGAGCGCATGCGGTGCAGAATACATCGTTGAGTCCACAGGCGTTTTCACAACAACGGAAAAAGCCAGCGCTCACTTCGCAGGCGGTGCTAAAAAGGTTATTATCTCGGCTCCTTCCGCCGATGCACCGATGTTCGTTATGGGTGTCAACCAGAATAATTACACATCGGATATGAAGGTTGTTTCCAATGCTTCATGCACAACCAACTGCCTTGCGCCTTTGGCAAAGGTTGTTGATGACAACTTCGGTATCATCGAAGGCTTAATGACAACAGTTCACGCTACCACAGCCACACAGAAGACGGTTGACGGCCCTTCCAAGAAGGACTGGAGAGGCGGCAGAGGCGCTGCATTCAACATCATTCCGTCGTCTACAGGCGCGGCCAAAGCGGTTGGCAAAGTTATTCCCAAGCTCAATGGCAAACTGACAGGTATGGCGTTCCGTGTGCCCACGGCCGACGTCTCTGTTGTCGATTTGACTGTACGTCTTGAGAAAGCCACTACATATGATGAAATCAAGGCTGCTATGAAAGCTGCCGCGGAAGGCGAACTGGCCGGAATCTTAGGTTACACCGAGGATCAGGTTGTATCAAGCGACTTTATCGGCGATGCAAGAACCAGCATTTTCGACGCCGGCGCAGGCATTATGCTCAGCCCGACCTTTGTCAAGCTTGTTTCCTGGTACGACAACGAATGGGGTTATTCCAACAAAGTGCTCAGCTTGATCGAGCACATGGCTTCTGTAGACAAATAAACACTTATATGAGCATAAAACGGCTGAATTATTTTGGCCGTTTTTATGTTTCTGCCCTGTTGATTCGCATGTATGGGATGATATCTTATATTATGGTATGCTAATACAGTATTGACATATGATAGTTAATCGTATAGGATATTATTATAGTATCAATTACGTAAAATTTGTGCTAGGTATGAGCATTTCGCTCTTTGCGGAATGTTTTTTCGTACAAGGGGAAGGGGATGCCAATGAGTGTCACTGTCACAAAACCTGTATTTGATTATTTATTTAAACATCTCGTTTTTATTCACGACAAAAAAATCAGAATCATTAACTCATATTCGGCTAATTATCAAGTTTACATGCAAATGCTTGATTTCTTAAAATCATATATCGAATTCATGGAGAGATTTTTGGGTGATGTTGAGGTGGGGGACGGTGAAGATACGCTTCCTTTCGTTTTTTTCGATTGTATTTTTCATTTAAGTGAGCCAGATACTGGCGAGAGCCTTGTTTGCTCGGTTGTGCTGCCCATAGATGAAAACGAGAATAGTGTCCAGTCAGGGCATATAAAGCATATTCCATGCAACGAGCCCCTTGCCAGTGAATTGGTTTTTAAAAAGCGCGGTGATATTATCGTTTTTGAAGAAGACGGAAAGAGTAGCCGGTATACGTTAAAAAGCATAGAAGCCAATCCGAGATTCCCCATCAAGGTGTTCTAGCCATGTGTACCATTTTGAAGAAATCCGCATACGAATCACTTATAGGCCAGATTGTTTTCATTGAAGAGAACAGCCAATACATACAATCGGTCATATCTCAAAATGCGATATTACCTCGCGGTCTTAAAGCGCAGGCCTTCTTTACAAACTACATAAAAAGAATTGAAGCGCTCGCGAAAGACATTCAAATTGTAAACGACTCTGAAATCGTCGTTCCCGGCAGCCCTGTGAACAGGCTGCCGTTTATCGTGCTGGGGAGTTATTTTACGCTCAAGGAACCGGGTAAATCAAATACGTATTGTCATATTTGCGTACAGAATGATATGCGCAAAGACATATATAATGAGATTTTTTTCTTATCCGAGACCGGCATGCAATTTCTGCTTCAAGAGACCGGAGCCGACATTTGGGCTGATATCGGGTTTGGCCGGCGGCAATATACAATCAGTTCAATTCGATTTATATAGACAATATTTTCTCCGCTTTCAATGTGCGTCATACCGTTTGCATATCATCACTGAAAAAGACGTATATATAGTCATACATTGCCTGAGGGCGAACATGACGATAGACGGAGCAGTGATTATTTTGCATAGAAACATTTATATAACAGAAGATGATAAAACGAGACTGACAGAGTTTATTAAAAATTATCTTCTCAGAGAGACGGGCGCACGGCAATTGGTATTATCGCTCGATAAGGCATTGTCAGATGCGTATACCACTGAAAAAGGTCAAATGCCCAAAGATACGGTATTGATTCATTCATGGGTGGTATTGGGCTTTATTGATGCAGAGGAAAAGGTTAAACTGGTTTTTCCGGATGAAGCGGATGTTTCGCAGAACATGGTTTCTGTGGTCTCACCTATCGGAATGGCGATATTTGGCGGTAGAAAAGGCCAAACGGTTGAGTGGGAGGGGGAGCACGCACTGCACAGCGTTCTGATTATAGATATTATGCAGGAGGATGATATCAGAATAGATTGATTTAAATGTAAACAGGAAGCCGTTCGTGGATTTACATAAAAAACTAGTGTTTGATCTGAGTAAAACAAAACAGGGTAACCGATGGGTTGCCCTGTTTTGCACATGACTGACTTATGATGGATATTGTACTACTTATAAAGCGGCCCCAATACCGAACACGCGCGGTAGTCGGCCCCTTCCATATCGTTTGTACCAAAAGCGCTCCACATTGAAGGACGGAATATTTTGTTTTCATCAACATTATGCATGTTGACGGGTATGCGCATCATGGACGCGAAAGTAATAAGATCCTCGCCGATATGGCCGTAGCAGAAAGCACCGTGATTTGCGCCCCAGTTTGCCATCACGCTGTAAACGTCAGTAAAGGCGCCTTTTCCTGTCAGTCTGGGCGCAAACCATGTGGTCGGCCAAGTGGGGTCGGTTCTTTGGTCAAGTGCTTTGTAAACATCGGCATCAAGTTCGCAGGACCAGCCTTCAGCTAGCTGCAGAACCGGCCCTAAACCTTGGACAAAATTGAGCCTTGCCATCGTGATAGGCATGCCGCCGCGTGTTCCACCGACAAAATGGCTGGAGAAACCACCTCCGCGGAAATAGAACTGATCTGCAGGGCACCATTCCGTTTTATCAAGGCATGCTTGGGCATCAGCCTGAGTCATTTCATAGAAAGGTCTGATGACCGGGTTACCATCCATATCCGATACTGCTCCGGTGCCGTCGAGCGCAGCCGCGCCGGAATTAATCAAATGAATAATTCCATCCTTCGCATATCCGGTGAGATCTTTGCCTGTGACTCTTTTAACAGCTTCGGGGCTCCAATATGTACGGACATCTGCAAATATACCGGGCCTGTTTGTCAGCAGATGTTCAAATAACATTGAAAGACCGTTGAGGACATCGTTTTCAGTCGCAAGCACGAACGCTTCTCTGATACCGTTCCAGTCGAATTGAGAGCACAGCATGGCCTCGGCAAAATCAAAATTGGGCTTGTAATCCGTCCATTGACGCTGGCCCTGAACGCCGCCAAGAATCGCGTTGTGGCCGCAGCTTTCTTCGACAAATCCAAGCTCAGCAAGCCGCGGGTTGCCCACCATAAGGTCTCTTATAATCAACATTGATTTGACAACGAACTCCCATTGGGCGTCTTTCGCCTCGCGTGAATAAGCAATGTCTGACGGATTTTTATCGAAACCCTCTTTGCAGTTGGCTTTTGTCCATGCCATCGCTTTTTTAAATTCTTCGGGATCATAAATACCCAGATCGATTCTACGGAGAATTTCTGTTTCGTCAACCGACTCGCTTCTCATGCCAAAATACTGTTGAATCATATCTTGGTTAAGTATAGAGCCCGCGATACCCATACACATCGAGCCGATTTGCAGATAGCTTTTTGTCCGCATAAGCTTGGCCGCTATACCGCATTTTGCGAAGCGCAGTATCTTTTCCTGAACATCTTCGGGTATTGAATAATCATTTGAGTCCTTGACATCATGCCCATAGATACCAAAAGCGGGCAGGCCTTTCTGCGTATGTGCAGCTAGCGCGGCTGCGAGAAAAACAGCGCCCGGACGCTCGGTGCCGTTAAAGCCCCAAACTGCTTTAATTGTCATGGGGTCCTGATCCATAACTTCGGTGGCATAGCACCAGCAGGGTGAAACGGTCAGCGTTACGCCGACGCCCTCTCTTTCAAACTTTTCCTGGCATGCAACGGCTTCTTTGACGCCGCCGATCGTCGTGTCGGCAATAATCACTTCAAAAGGCTCACCATTCGGATATTTTAAATTCTCTGTGATGAGTTTTGCAGCAGATAACGCCATACCCATTGTTTGATTCTCGAGCCCTTCACGGACCCCTTTTCTTCTGCCGTCAATACACGGCCTTATCCCTATTTTGACCATAATTCATTGCCTTTCCATAACATATTTTAGTAGAAACGGAATCAATTCGTTTATTTCTTATTTGCGGGAGGTGCCACAGAATCGCGTAAAATCGTCTGCGTCCTCAGCACGGTGATATTGACAGGCTCATCCTTTTTACCGCTCATACGATCGAGAAGCGCCTGCGATGCGTATTTGCCGATATCGCCTATCGGCTGGGCTATCACGCTTAAGTGAGGCTTTATGACTTTTGCAAAGGGCATATCATCAAAGCCGAAGACCGAAAGATCATCGGGAACGGAAAGTCCATATTCATTTATGGCCATCATGGCTCCGACGGTTACGTCATAATTTGTTGCGAATATCGCGGTCATGTCAGTGTTGTTGTAGAGAAGTTTTTTGCAGGCGCGGTATCCGCTTTCGTTGCTGAAATCAGAGTGCTCTATGAGTGATTCCTTAACTTCGATGTTGTTTTTCTTAAGTGTAAAAATATATCCTGAAAGCCGGTCCATTGCCGTTGTGACATCTTTAGGCCCTGCGATAATACCGATATTAGCATGACCCTGCTGTATGAGATATGATGTGGCGTCCTGTGCCGCGCGCATATTATCGACCAATACAGCGTCAACCTGTCCGATGCAGTCGGACACGATTCTGTCTAAAAGAACAACGGGGATGCCGCTTTCTAATGATGCATAAAGATGAGAACCATCTGCGCCGACAGGCATATTGATGATACCATCGACACGTTTTGCCATAAGAAACCGCACAAGCTCGGATTCACGCTGATGATCGGAACGCGAGTCGCATATAATGGTCGCGTAACCGTTTTTTCTAAGCTCATCAACGATAATAGGTATCGTCTGCGCCACATAAACGTTGCTGATATCAGGAATAATGATGCCAACAGTATTAGATTTGTTTGTTTTAAGCCCACGGGCGAACTCATTAACCGTAAAATTAAGCTCCTTGATCGCAAAATCGATCTTTTCACGGTTCTGAGGCAAAACATTGCCGCCATTTAAATACTTAGATATTGTCGCGTAAGCCAAACCAGTATGTTTGGCGACATCTTTTATCGTGGGCATACTGAGTTTCCTTTGGAATTCATTCTAAGCGCAAAACGTTACGCTCTAATTTCATATTAAGCATTAAGATTTGTAGTGTCAAGCAAAATTTGAGAATTCGTTGTTTATAGTATATCAATGCCAGTGGTCTTCGTAATTATTGATGATTAACGATTCTTGACGCATTATATTCATTAAAAATGATGCTGCAACGCAACAAATATAAAAAAGTTGACAGTACATAATGGCTGTGATACAGTTCAAATAAAGCGAAACGTTACATGATATAAGCCATGATTACGGAGCTAGGGATAATGACACTTATTTAAAATCAATTTAAGCCAGTATGTATGGATGAATCAGCAATTTCAAAAAACAAATATATAAGGGATGTCGTATGAAGGAATATATTGCGGTAGACCTGGGCGCGAGCAATGGGCGCACAATACTTGGCCGTTTTGACGGCCGCAGGATGACGCTGGAGGAGCTTACCCGTTTTGAGAATGGATATGTTCAATTAGGCGGCTCGTATTATTGGGACGTATTGTACCTGTATTCCTGTATAAATGATGGCCTTCGTGCGTACGCAAAAATGGATCACGGTTCACTTAGCGGTATCGGCATTGATACCTGGGGCGTGGACTTTGGCCTTATTGACAGACAAGGAAAATTGATCGGCAACCCAAGAGCATACCGCGATCCCAGAGGAACAAGAGGCAAGCAAGCCTTTCATCGTAAGTATGGAGAGCGATTTGCTTTTGATATAACGGGCATAACCAACATGGACTTCAATACGCTTTATCAGCTTTATGATATGGTGCTAAGCCAAGACCCGCAGCTTGATATCGCCGCGCAAATGCTCACAATGCCGGATCTGCTGGGCTATATGCTTTGCGGTATGGCTTCTACGGAATATACGCATGCGTCCACAACCCAAATGATAGACGCGAAGACCGGAACATGGTCGAAGCAGATCGTTGAAAAATGCGGCATAAACCCCTCGATACTGGCACGCATTCAGATGTGCGGAGAGGTCAAAGGCAAGGTGTTGCCTGAAATAATAGCTGATACCGGTCTTAAGAGCATGCCCAGCGTTTTTTGCGTTGGGTCCCATGATACCGCTTCCGCTGTGGCCTCCGTTCCTGCGAAGAGTGAGAATTATGCGTTTATATCATCAGGAACATGGTCGCTGCTGGGTATCGTATCAAAAGACGCGATCATTAATGACTTTGTGTATGAGCACGAGTTTTCAAACGAGGGTACGGTAGACGGCGGTTTTCGGCCGCTTAAAAACATTATGGGCCTCTGGATCATTCAAAGCTGCAAACGCCAGTGGGATAAAGACGAAAAGTTAAGCTGGGACGATATTGTGCAGATGGCAAAAGCCGCTCCCGCTCATCGATCGTTTATTGACGTGAACGCCCATATCTTCTATGACGGAGACAATATGCCCGGGAAGATACAAAGCTTTTGCGAAGCGACAGGCCAAAGCGTACCGCAGACCAAGGGCGAGATTGCGCGTACGGTATATGAGAGCCTTGCACTAAGCTATCGCGAAGCTTTCAGAGGATTGGAAACGCTTAAAGGCGGGCGTATCGATACCATGCATATCGTGGGCGGCGGTTCAAAGAACGGATTCTTAAATCAGCTGACGGCCAATGCGTTAAACAGAGAAGTGATTGCTGGCCCGTCTGAAGCGACTGCTATCGGCAATCTGATGGTTCAGGCGAAGGCGGCCGGCGAGGTCAAAAACACGGCCGAAATGCGCGATGTCATATGCCACTCGTTTGATGTGGAATCCTTTTATCCTGAGCATACGGAAATCTGGGATGAACAGTTTGATAAGTTTTTAAAGGTAATTCAATGTTATAAAGAGAGGCATAATGAGCATGCAAAGGCTTAAAGACAAAAAAGCAGTGATTACCGGCGCGGCCCAAGGCCTGGGGCAGGCGCTGGCAAAACGGTTATCCGACGAGGGTGCACAGGTCGTCGTAGGGGATATGAATTTGGCGGGTGCAAAAGAGACGGCGGCGCTGCTGGATAGTGGTTCAGGCTTCGCACTGGATGTGACCAGCTTTGCGTCGTGTGAACAGTTCATGAAGGATGCCGTTGCTCTGCTGGGCAGCGTGGACATACTCGTCTCTAACGCGGCGATACTGATATCCGGCGCGATTGACGAATTTGACGCGGACAGGTGGAAGAAGGTTATCGACGTGAACCTATGCGGCTTTTTCAACGTCGCGAAGGCCGCTGTGCCATACATGAAAGGCAAAGGCGGCAGCATCATACAGATCAATTCCAAATCGGGCAAGAAAGGCTCGTTTAAAAACAGCGCCTACGCCGCGTCCAAGTTCGGCGGTATCGGCCTCGTGCAGAGCCTTGCGCTGGAACTCGCACCCTTCAATCTGCGCGTGAACGCAATATGCCCGGGAAACTTGTTGGATTCGCCGTTGTGGGTCAACAGCCTGTTTAAGCAGTACGCCAAGAATCAGGGCATATCCGAAGAAGCGGTGAGACAGAAATACATTGACCAAGTACCGCTCAAGCGCGGCTGCACATACGACGATGTCGCCAACGTGTTAACATTCCTCGTCAGCGACGAAGCCGCGTATATGACAGGGCAGGCCGTTAACGTCACAGGCGGACAGCAGATGGACTAAATATGATGAAAGAAACTTTGATTGAACAGCTGAATGCAAATACGACAGAGCAAAGAATAGAAGCTATTAGAGAACTGAAAAAGCTTTTGGACTGCGGCGAACTAGCAGCGCCCAAGCGCGACATATACACCAACAATCATGTGCACACCACCTACTCGTTTTCGCCGTATTCGCCTGCCAAGGCAGTGTGGATGGCGTATATGAGCGGGCTTGCGACTGTGGGGATTATTGACCACGACGCGATAAACGGCGCACACGAATTTATACAAGCGGGGGAGATACTGGGCATACCCACGACCATCGGATTCGAGATAAGAACAGACTGGTCGAATACAAAGCTAAGCGGCAAGCGCATCAACAATCCCGATCAGCTTTCCAGCGGGTATATCTGCGCACACGGCCTGCCGCATACGCAGATCGCCAATGCTGACGCATACCTTGCCCGCATCCGAACGGCGAGGGAGAAGCGCAGCCGCGCGATGACAGCCAATCTGAATAAGATTATGCAGCCATATGACATATCCATAGACTACGACGCGGATGTGTTGCCGCTGTCCTGCGCAGCAGACGGGGGCGAGGTCACCGAGCGCCATATGCTGTTTGCGCTGATCCACAAGCTGATATCCAAGTTGGGCAAAGGCAAAAGCCTCATAAGCTTTCTGTCGGATTCGCTGGGTTTACAGCTCAGCGGCTCTCAACAAAAGCTTTTAGCCGATACGCAGTGCGACATCTATGATTACGATCTGCTTAACGTATTGAAAAGCGGCTTTGTATCGCGTATTTATATCGACGCCACAACGGACGAATCGCCGGATGTGAGAGAAGTGGTGAAGGCTATTAAGAGCTGGGGCGCGATACCGTCTTACTGCTATTTAGGGGATGTGGCCGCGTCTCCGACGGGCGATAAAAAGGCGCAGATGTTTGAGGATGCTTACTTGGAGGACGTATTTGAGGTGTGCAAGAGCATCGGTTTTGACGCGATTGCCTACATGCCCTCCAGAAACACCGCAGAGCAGCTGGCGCGCGTGATGGCGCTGTGTGACCAATACGGCTTTATGCAGATCAGCGGGGAAGACATCAACCAACCAAGGCAGTCTTTCATATGCAAGCAGCTTGCCGAACCTCGCTACCGGCACCTAATAAGCACCACATGGGCGCTTGTGGGACATGAGAAGGCCGCCACCAAGGATTTGAGCAGCGGCATGTTCTCAGGTCATGCGAAGCTTAGTCCGCAGCAGATGCGGGAGCGTATAGACAAGTACAGCAGGATTGGACTGGGTGAGTCTTAATAAAAGCTTTCCTCCTATCGATGGGCCTCGGATGATTCCGGGGCTTTTATTTTATTGCCAAGTGATGTAAAATTATAAAGGATTATGTTATAATATGGGAAAATATAAAGAAGGTTTATTATGCGTTGTGCTTACTGCCATCAAGAAAAAAAACTTACGCGAGAACATGTTATACCCGAGTCTTTTCTGAAAAAAACAAATATATCTGAAATGAAAACTTGGATGGATCACGCTCCAAACAAATTTATAAACAGTGATATAGTTGTAAAAGATGTATGTTCTCAATGCAATAATGGAATACTATCAGAATTGGATGCTTACGCAATTGAATTAATCGTAAGCTATAATAAACAGATTAGTATAAATACACAAGATTTATTATTCAAATATGATTTTAATAAATTGTCGCGATGGCTTTTGAAAGTGTGTTTTAATTCTGCCAGAGCTAATAAATGTAAAGATGACGCAGATTTATATTCTTCTTTAATCAATTTTATTATGGACAATTCTATTCCTAAATCAAAAGTATTGATTTATGCTTCCTTAATTGAACTAGACTATAAAATCAATAATTATTACCATTTAAGCGATGATTCATATGAAATTGACTATTTCAGAATTTGTCCATTTCGCTTAAAGAATACAGATAGTTATAAATGCGCGACTAGGATTATCATGATTAATTCCTTTGCGTTTATTATCTTGGTGTTTGATAAGTCTTACAATCATGAGACAAATAATCTATTGATTGAACTTAATAAAACATTACCCATGTTTGTTAAATTATCAGCTAAAAATTCTACAATTCTTAAAAAAGACAAAACTCTTTGGGGTACTTCTCTAGTATCACATTCTGTACTAAATGCTGAATATTTTGGAAAATCAACAATTGCACCTTCGAATAAAGAAAAGACTAATTTGATTGAAATAAGACGCGAATCAATTGAAACTTTAGACTTTTTAGATATTGATTTAATTTTAGCAGGCTTTAAGGAAACAAGGCCAATTGCCTTATCATATATGCAAAAAGTAGAAATTTTTATAAGTGGTTATGATGATGATCACAGAGGACTATACCAAATTAAAGAAGTTCAGAAATACATTAAAATACTTTTAGATAAGCATCCATACTTAATATTCTATCTTGATTTGAGCTTGAATTTTATAAAAGTTATGCTTTATGCTTATATTAATGATGATTCAATTACGGATACATTAAATGATAGTCGCAATATCAACATTAGTCAAATTAAATGGGAAGAATTTATAACGAAAAGCTTTATGGGATTAAATAGATTAACTAATTCTCTAGTTTTAGATGATAGCATAAATAGAGAAATATCATTGAAGTTTAATAATTTACTAATGATAGTTGCGGGAAATAATGATTATTGATGTTTTGGAGAAAACCGTTCATGAGAACAGCACGATTATTTGCAGTGACGGAAAGATAGATAAAATTGGTTCCGCTGAATCTGTATCTATTCCTGAAAACACAAAAGTCTTAGATCTTTCAGGGCGGTATATCATTCCGGGATTGATTGATGCCCATGTGCATCTTGCCCATCCGGGTGTTGACGATTACGGAAGAATCAGTACGGAATCCATGACAAAGAAGTATCTGAGGCACTCCCTTTTAACATTGAAATCCGGTGTTACAACAATAAGAAATATGCCCGGTTCTTTTGGTTATAGTATTTTAAAATTCAGAGATCAAGTTAACGCAGGAAAATACATCGGTCCTCGTATTTTCGCAAGCGGCCCTGCATTATCGGCGCCATATGGTTATTTTAGTATAAAAAGATTTATTCCGGCTCCTCCTGTTTTACTGTCTTTATTAAGTGTCATTTTTGGTGCTCATGGATTGTCTATTGATATAGATAATCTGCAAGAAGTGCCTAAGATCATTAAAAAGCTTAAAAAAGCCGGTGTGGATTTTATTAAAACCACCACATCGGGGACATATATGTCATTGATCGAGAATGATACTGAGAGTCGTGAGTTTTATATTAAAAGAAAGGTCGATCCCCGTCTGCTTGACGCAAGTATGAGACCGGAGGTAATAAAAGCCATCGTCAAATACGCTCATGACGAAGGGTTGAAGGTATCCGCACATTCAATCTGCCTGCCTGAGGATATTAAACTAGCAGTTGAAGCAGGTGTGGACAGCATCGAGCATACGCCGCTCGGATTGATAGACGAGGAAGTATTCAAACGAATGAAAGAAACCGGAGTTTACTGGGTTCCCACGGCATACTGTTTTAATCATTGGACGGATTTAATAGAAAACCCAGACTTGTTCAGTGGACAGGAAATGAAGGAGGCCATACCAGAGCCCTATCACTCCATAGGCAGAAAGGCTTTGGAAAAGCAAAGAGAAGCTATTAAGAACGGAATAGATCCGAGCTGGATGAAGTTTTATGCCGAGATGCCCAATTATAAGCAGAAATATTTTCCGGTTAATTTTAAAAACGCTATCAAGTTTGGGGTGAAAATTGTAGCGGGAGTAGACGCGGGAGCAGGTGGTGCAGGATACGTTCCCCATGGCTATCTTTTCAGAGAGCTTGAGTTGTTTGTGAAACATGGAATGGATGAATATGAAGCCATTCGAACCGCTACTCTAAATGCTGCGGAACTCTTAGGCGCTGCCGATGAGCTTGGAAGCATTGATCCGGGTAAAAATGCTGATTTAGTTGTCCTGCGCGCAAACCCACTTAAGGATATATCTGATTTATATCAGGTTGAGTATACCGTAAAAGACGGAAAGATTGTTTACAGCGCAAACCGATAAATAATATTGTTTCCATGAAAAACGCTTTGCAGAAGGGAACTCCCATCCACACTGTAGTCCGTCGCTTGCGCTCTATTGGATTGACATAAGTAACTTTATGACAGTATTTGCCTCGGATGATTCCGGGGCTTTTTTCCCGCCGAGTGAAGTAAAATTACTAGAATATATTAAAATCCGGATTATCACCCGTAAACGTTGCAACTTCTTCTACTTTGTCAAATGCTCTGTTACACTTTTGGCAAAATTATAACTCCAGTACTACAGGTGCGATTTATATATTAAAGTTATAGAATAGATTTGAAATTCGTAACAATAGGTCCTTCCAAGAATAAAAGAAAACACTGCGCATTATCCATATAATCAATCAGCAGGGGGGAGAACAATAAAAAAGCCCGTTTTCACGAGCTTTTCATCTGGTGCGAGAAACAGGACTTGAACCTGCACGGGTGTGACCCCACTAGAACCTGAATCTAGCGCGTCTGCCAGTTCCGCCATTCTCGCACGGCAGATAAGTGGTGGAGGGAGGTGGATTCGAACCACCGAAGTCGTCGACGGCAGATTTACAGTCTGCTCCCTTTGGCCGCTCGGGAATCCCTCCGCATGGAGCTGATGATGGGACTCGAACCCGCAACCTGCTGATTACAAATCAGCTGCTCTACCGATTGAGCTACATCAGCGAAATAATGGTGCCTCAGGACAGAATCGAACTGTCGACACAGGGATTTTCAGTCCCTTGCTCTACCGACTGAGCTACCGAGGCAAAAATTGATGGCGACCCGGAAGGGACTCGAACCCTCGACCTCTAGCGTGACAGGCTAGCGTTCTAACCATCTGAACTACCGGGCCTAAATTGGTGGGGCCTCAGGGACTCGAACCCCGGACCGATCGGTTATGAGCCGACTGCTCTAACCAACTGAGCTAAGGCCCCACAACCTTAAGCAAAATGGTGACCCCTAGGAGACTCGAACTCCTGTTACCGCCGTGAAAGGGCGGTGTCTTAACCGCTTGACCAAGGGGCCTTGGTGTCTATACACGAGTGATTCTGGTCGGGGTGGAGGGACTTGAACCCCCGGCCCCATGCTCCCAAAGCACGTGCGCTACCAAACTGCGCTACACCCCGTGTGAAATTCGCGACGATGTATAATATACAGTATTCTTCGGGTTATGTCAACAGCTTTTCTCCATAATTTTTGAGCTTTTAATTGGCGCACTTTTATCATATAAATACTGAGAAAACTCAAGTTGGGCGATTTGAAGCGCATCAAAAAGTTGATAAAAAACTTCTCAGTGATTATAATAGATTTACTTTAGTGAAAGCAAACAAATATTGAAAGGTTAACGCATTGGTGCAGGAGAAATTAAAACAGATCATCGCTGAAAACGAACTGACTTTCTATATAGAAACGTATGGCTGTCAGATGAATACGCACGAAAGCGAGAAAATCGCGGGGGTGCTGGAAAGCTTGGGATATTGCCCGGTGTCGGAAAAGGCCGAGGCCGATCTTATCATATTCAATACTTGCTGCGTGCGGCAGCATGCCGAGGCGCGGCTGTACGGTAATCTGGGCGCGCTCAAAGAGCATAAGGATAACGTGAAGGGCTCGCTGATTGCCGTGTCGGGATGTGTCATGCAGCAGGAGGGTGCCGCGAAAAAGCTCATGCGTCGTTTCCCGTTCGTTGATTTTGTGTTTGGCACAAACGGTATACACAAACTTGAAGAGCTGCTTTACGACTCGCTGGTGGAAGGCAAGCGATCGATGTATGTGGACGAAGATGCGTCCATCGTTGAAGATATTCCCATCCGCCGCGGCACAACACCGGGCGCGTTTGTCAACATCATATACGGTTGCAATAACTTTTGTACATACTGCATCGTTCCATATGTAAGAGGGCGCGAGAGAAGCCGCCAGCCCGATGAAATCATCAAAGAGATAGAGGCGCTTTCAAAGCAGGGCATTACGGAGATCACACTGCTGGGGCAAAACGTGAACTCATACGGAAACGACCTAACCAGTGGTGTTTCTTTCCCGCAGCTTTTAAAACGCATCGACAGCGAAACGGATATAAGTCGTGTGCGTTTTATGACATCGCACCCCAAGGATATGTCGGATGAGTTGATCGATTGCTATGGCAGCTTAAAAAGTCTCTGTGAACATATCCATCTGCCCGTGCAGTCGGGCAGCAGCCGTATACTCAAAAGCATGAACCGGGGCTACACGCGCGAGCATTACCTGTCTCTTATTAAGCGTCTTAAAGAGCGTGTGCCAGACTTGGCCGTGACCACCGATATCATCGTCGGCTTTCCGGGTGAGACTGAAACTGATTTTGAGGAAACGCTTTCTCTTGTCTCGGAGGTCGGCTATGACGCGGCGTATACGTTTGCTTATTCTAAGCGCGCCCTCACTAAAGCGGCTGAGATGCCGGGCCATATCGACAAGCAAACGGTCAGTCAGCGGCTGGTCCGCCTTAACGCACTGGTGAGCGAATCGATGCGCCAGAGAAACAGTGCTTATTTGGGGCGCACGGTCGAGGTGTTGGGGGAAAGCGAAGGCAAACGCGGACGAAATGAGATCAGCGGCAGAACGAGAACATCTAAGACGGTCAACTTTGAGGGCAGCCCCGAAGACATCGGAAAGTATGTGACGGTCAAGATCGATAAGGTGATGGCCCATACTTTGCGCGGAGAGCGCCTAAAAGAGGAGTAAAACGTGAGGAGTGCATTGGAAAAAGACAGAAACAAAATCGCCTTACTGTTTACCATCATTCTCATTGTGGCTGTCGGCGCGGTCGTCTTTTTGTTTTTCAATATGATGGCCGCAAAATCGGAAATGACAGCGCTCGTATCGGCAGACTATGCCGGTTCGCGTGTTGAGGCCACTAAACGATCCGAAGCGGAGTTACCCGGGCTTTCATTAAGAGAGAAACAAAAAAATTCTTTAGCTGTTGACGTTTATGAAACGCCTTTAGGATTTGATATTATCAGCTATTCACAAAAATGGACAGGCGAAAAATTGAACGACGTTTACAACGAGCTGATCAGCAATGAGCACGGTGACGAGATCAGGTCGATATCCAAAGTCGTCATTTATCCGAAAGAATCCGGCCTTGATTCAGGCAGCGCGGTCGCCGGTACACACGTCACAAAGCGCCAGAGCTATTCGGTTTTCTTCCATCTGCCCGGCATCGTTCCCGACTCGCTTGTTTACGGTTTTAATTCCACGATGAGCACGATCGAACTGTATGACATGGACAAATACGATAACATTTCGCAAATAGCCAGAACCATTGCGCATGAATACGGACACCATTATACCATGTATTACTTTTTGCAGAATAACGAAGCGGCAAAACAGTCCGAGTATTACAAATTAAGAGGAATCGACAACCTTGGACGTGAAGTCTTCTATGATATCGAGAGCGAATACTATGAAAACCATATGTGGAGCCTATATGAAATTGCTGCGGAGGATTATGTTCAATTGATGGGCAGCCCCGGCGCAAAGCAGACAAGAGAATATCTTGACGTCTATGACGTGCTTGAAGACTATGAAGCGAACAAAAACTATAAGGCTTATGCAGACGCTTCCATCATCAACGTTTATCCTCAGGAAAACATCAACATACCGCTCGCGGATGAAATAAACGGGCTTCGTGATTATTATTACTCATTTATCGGAAAGCAAAACAATACCGAAGATTTGGGTAAAGCCAGCTTCAATCTAAAAATGACGGCGATGGAGAAGTACGGCTATCCGTACTATGAAATCACATGGAATAAAACCACGCAGGATCAAGACGCGCTTTATACGCTGGTTTGCTTCGACAAAGACAAAAACATCTATCTGCCGGTGCGCAGTATACGCGGCGATGAAAGGCCGGTAGCCCGCGTGGGCACGGCTGTGCAGCTCTCGGGTATCACGCTGACGACACTCACTAACAAAGTGACAGATGAAGATAGATATTTCAAGCTGTACGTCATATGGCCGGACGGACGAATGCAATCATCTGAAATGTTTTACGCGGACTTCTGATGCGCGTTTGCGCTTAATACGGCGAACCACTATGGAAATGATAATAACGATTAAGCAAAGACCGATAGCGCCGATACCCGCTATAATCAGCGTGTTGTCCAGCGCTTGCCTGTTTAAAAGCTCATCGCGTTTTTCCAGATTCGCCGTGTTTTCCTGTTTTGTTTCCAGAGAAATCTGTGTTTCTTCGCCGTAATCCAGGTTCCAGGTGCACACGTTTCCTTCCTGTTTGTCCGCATTCGTGGCAGTGACATTACCGGGAAGAACAATAGAAAGTGAATATGTGCCTTCATGTGCGCGCTGTTCCAGCGCGGCAATCTGATCAGCGGGAATATCTTGTATCTCGCTTTGGCGTATGATATCCACAAAAGAAATGCTGGCTTTCAAGCTATAAATGTCCGTCGCAAAATCTGGGGTATACATAAACGTGACATCCCTGAAAACAGAGTCGCTTGATGTAAAAAGTTTTGAGAATTCGTCTGCCGCCTGCTGTTTGGATTCACAGGAAATTGTCTTTTCTCCGGTCAATGCAGAGGTATCGTTATCGGCATAGATGGACATGCCCTGAGCCGCCCAAAATGAACCGATTTGACTGATATAACCGGATACGTCCTGCGACGGATCTGTAAAAATAATGCGGTAATCAAGGCCGACTGTATGGTCGTCTGAAAGCTTATAGGATATATCGGCAGATACACATGCTGTTAAAAGCATAATTGAAAGCAGAATGAGCAGTAAAAGACTTATCTTCTTCATTATTTTCTCCGATGATTAATACGGAAATTATAATCGAGACAGTGTGTTTTTTCAACAATATTGCGGTTATATGTTATAATGAAATAATAAAGCTTGGAGGAAAGCAATGCCGGAACTGACCCCGATGATGCGCCAATATGTGGAGCTAAAGGAAAAGTATAAAGACTGTCTGCTCATGTACCGACTCGGTGATTTCTATGAAATGTTTTTTGAGGATGCGCTTTGTGCCTCGCGCGAGCTCGAAATCGTACTGACAGGGCGGGACTGCGGACTGCCGGAACGCGCGCCCATGTGCGGGGTCCCGCACCACAGCGTTCAGGGCTACATTGATAAACTCATCAAAAAGGGATACAAGGTGGCGATATGCGAACAGCTTTCCGATCCGGCTTTAAGCAAGGGGCTTGTGGAACGTGACGTGATCCGCGTGATTACGCCGGGTACTGTCACGGAAAATACGAGCCTTAACGATACAGAGAACAATTATTTGCTTTCCTTGGTGCAGCGCGGCAATGTTGTGGGGCTGGCCTATGCCGACGTCTCCACAGGCGCGTTTTACATAGGTGAATCCAGCGCGGGAGACGATTATGCTGCGGTGAAGAGTGAGCTGGCCCGCATTATGCCGAGTGAAATCATACATCGTGCGGAAGATGCCGTTATCATCGAGAAACTTAAGAATATTATCAAAGAACAGAATATCTATGTCAGTGAATATCCGTCTTTTACATTTGAAAAAGAAGCGGCTGTTGATTCGCTGCGCGCTCATTTTGCTGTGGCGAACCTGACGGGTTTCGGTATTGATGAAAATAGCACCGCCGTCGGCGCGGCGGGCGCGCTGATCGATTATTTAAAGGAAACACAGAAAAACGCGCTGACGCATATCAACACAATGCGCGTGAACGAAAAGAACGCCTATATGTCACTCGATATGTTTACACGAGCCAATCTGGAGCTTACCAAAACGCTGCGTGACGGGAAAGTGAAGGGTTCGCTCTTTGGCGTGATCGATAAAACGAGAACGGCCATGGGGGCCCGGCTGCTAAAAAGCTGCATCAATGAACCGTTACAGAGCGTGGCCGATATCAACCAACGGCTGGACGCGGTGGAGGAGATGAAAAGCAATCTGCCGCTAAGCGATACCATTTCGCAGGCGCTCGATGGCGTTTTTGATCTGGAGCGGCTCATTTCTCGCATATCATACGCCACACTGGACGCGCGCAACGCGCTTGCTATAAAAAAGACGCTGCAACGCCTGCCCCAAATAAAATCAGCGCTCCAGGGATGCGGTGCATCCTTAATAAGAAGTGTCCACGATTCGCTCGATTGCATGGAAGATATTTATGAATTGCTCGAATCGGCTATTGATGAGGATGCACCTGCGGGAATCATGGATGGCGGCATCATCAAGAAAGGCTATCAAGCGCAGATCGATGAGCTCAAAGCCGCTGCTTTTCAAGGCAAAGAGTGGATTGCCTCTCTGGAAAGCACTGAACGGCAAAGCACGGGCATCAAAAATTTGAAGATCGGATATAACAAGGTTTTCGGGTACTATATCGAAGTCACCAAGTCATACATGGACCTCGTGCCATACCGTTATATACGCAAACAAACGCTGGCAAACTGCGAGCGATTTATTACGCCCGAGCTCAAAGAGATGGAAGAAAAATTAATCGGAGCAGAAGAAAAGTGCATTGCACTGGAATATGAATGTTTTTTGGGAATCAGAAAAACGCTGTCGGATAATATCAAACGCTTTCAAAACACGGCTCATGCCATCGCCCTCATCGATGTGCTGCGCAGTTTCGCCGCTGTTGCTTATGAGAGGAACTATGTGCGTCCTGTTATGACATCCTCGGGCGACCTAGAGATTACAGGAGGACGGCACCCTGTTGTGGAGAGCTTTGTAAAGCAGTCATTCGTGAAGAACGATACAGCGCTTTCCGATAAAGAAAGTATCATGATACTCACGGGCCCCAACATGGCGGGAAAGAGCACGTATATGCGTCAGGTGGCGCTGATTGTGCTCATGGCCCATATGGGCTGCTTTGTTCCTGCGGACAGCGCAAAGATCTGTATTGTCGATAAGATATTCACGCGTGTGGGCGCGTCGGATAATCTGGCTTCGGGTCAGAGCACGTTTATGGTGGAAATGAACGAGGTTGCCAATATCCTAAGCAACGCCACGCAAAACAGCTTATTGATCCTCGATGAAATCGGACGCGGCACAAGTACGCTGGACGGGCTTTCCATTGCGTGGTCGGTTGTAGAGTTTATCAGCAGCCGAATCAAGGCAAAAACACTCTTTGCCACGCATTTTCACGAGCTGTCGGAGCTGGAGGGTGTGGTGGAAGGCGTTAGTAACTATTCCATCACAGTCAAGGAGATGGGTGACACTGTGATTTTCCTGCATAAAATCGTACGCGGCGGCACGGATAAGAGCTTTGGCATCGAGGTCGCCCGTTTGGCGGGCGTCCCTATCGACGTGACTGAGCGAGCCAAAGCGATCATGCAATCGCTTGTTGAAAAGGATGAGAGCCTGTTGGGAACCAAAAAAGCTTCGTCTCAGCCTTTTGACAGGGACGAGTTGATTCGCATGTTAGCCGAAGTAAATCTTGACAACATTACGCCGCTGGATTCGCTTAAGCTTTTAAGTGAAATCAAGCATAGGTTATAGACGGAGGGCAAATGGGGGAGATAAGGCAGCTGCCGAAAAGCGTTTCTGATAAAATTGCGGCAGGTGAAGTGGTGGAAAGACCGTTAAGCGTCGTCAAAGAGCTCATCGAGAATGCCATCGACGCGGGTTCCAGTGCCATTAGCATTAGTATCATGGGTGGCGGCATCAAGCAGATCATTGTATCGGACAATGGCAAAGGTATCAGCGCGGACGATGCTGAGCTTGCATTCGAGAAACACGCCACAAGCAAGATATCGACCGAGCGGGATTTACAGTTTATCAGCACGCAGGGCTTTCGGGGCGAAGCGCTGTCCAGTATCGCCGCAGTCAGCGTTGTGGACATGAAAACGAAGCAAAGGCAGGCAGAACTGGGAACGCAGATACGTATCTCGGGCGGAAGATTCGACGGCATTACACCGGCTGGTCTGCCCGACGGCACGTCAGTCACCGTTTCCAATTTGTTTTTCAATGTGCCCGCAAGGCTTAAATTTCTAAAAAGCGAGCAGCAGGAAGCGGCCTATGTATCGGATCTGGTATCACGCTGCATATTGGCGTTCCCCGAAATCTCGTTTCATTATACGTCTCAAGATAAAACAGTTTATCATAGTCCGGGCAACGGTGATTTAAAGGCGGCAATTTATTGTGTATACGGTGCATCGATTATGGACAACATCGTCTATGTTTGTCATGAGACGAATGGCGTTAAGGTGGACGGCTATGTGTCCCGGCCGGGCACTGTGATGAAAAACCGTCAAAAGGGCTCTGTGTTTGTCAACAGGCGTTTTGTGCGCAACACAGCGCTTCATGATATGGTAAGAAGCGCTTATGGCCCAGCGCTCGTTAAGGGCGAGTATCCATTTTTCGCGCTCAATATTAATCTCAGTGCGAGTGCGGTAGATGTCAACGTTCATCCAAATAAGCTTCAGGTGCGGTTCCGCGATGTAGCAGCTGTGGAATACGCGATCAAAGAAGCAGTATCGCAAGCATGCAACGAGATACGCGGCAGTGTGTCTATCGATATGCCCGCACAGCCGGAAAAGATCCGCAGTAATGTAGAGATGCAGGCGCCTGCAGAAGTGTTTCAGACGGCTCTGTTCTCAGGCTTTTCAGGGGTAAGTCTGAAAGAGACTGAGCAAATGCGTGATACGGTACACGAGCCATATACTTACAACGAAGCCGCCCAAGAGCATTCGGCCGACGAGCTGGCTGATATCGTTCATACGATTAAGCCGCCCAAGAGCTACAGACTCATCGGCAGTTTCTTAAATACTTATGTGCTGTTGGAGCAAGGAGACGACCTGCTCATTATCGATCAGCACGCCGCTCACGAACGGTTATTGTATGATAAATTTGTAAGCAGCCAAAGCGGTGCTTCCCAGCCGCTGCTGACCCCGTATGTTCTGACGGTTTCACATACGCAAAAGCTGCTTATCGATGAGAATATTGATTTGTTTCAATCGCTAGGCTTTGATATTGAGTCATTTGGCATGCTTGAATATAAAGTCAGCGCTGTACCGGTGAGTGTTTCGGGCGCGGGTGTATCCGAACTCATTAACGATGCCCTGGACGAAATCGCACAGAATGGCGGCAATGCCATAATGAAGCGAGAAAGCATTATACGCGCATCCTGCCGCAGCGCTGTGAAAGCGGGGGACAAGCTGTCTCAAGCGGAGCTTTTAAGTGTGGCGGAAAGCTTTATGGAAACAGGCGCGATCCCGACATGCCCGCACGGACGTCCCGTGATTACGGTCATTACAAAAAAACAAATAGAAAAAAGCTTTAAGAGAGTTTTATGAGCAGGAAGTTCATTGTGATCACCGGGCCGACGGCCTCGGGAAAAACAAAAGTCTCCGTCGAGGTCGCCAAAGCGCTGGATTCGTGTGTGATCTCGGCTGACAGCATGCAGATCTATAAAGGCATGGATGTTGGGACAGCCAAGGCGACGGCTAAAGAAATGCAGGGCATTAAGCATTATATGCTGGATATTATTGAGCCTGACGAAGCGTATACAGTGGCGGAATTTAAACAGTCGGCATTTGTCCTGATTGAGCAAATCAATAGCAAGGGACAGGTTCCTGTTATCGCGGGCGGAACGGGTTTGTATATCAATTCGCTTGTTTATGCATTGGATTTTGGATCCGGATGCATAAACGAAGAGGTTCGACAAAAATATACACAACTTGCAGATGACAAAAGTATTGAATACTTGTATAATATACTGGAAAAAAAAGACCCGGAATATGCAAATATTATAGCGCGAAACGACAAACGACGTATCATCCGCCGTTTGGAAATGATCGAAACGAACGGTGTACAGGCTTATGATTTCAGACAGCCGAATACCGATGATGTTTATATCATAATCGGTCTGTGCATGCCAAGAGAGGTGCTTTATAAGCGCATTGAACAACGGGTAGATGATATGATAAGCCGAGGTCTCTTGGATGAGACACGCTGTATCTATGAACGCTTTGGTGAAACAAACGCACTAAAGGCTATCGGGTATAAAGAGCTTGTATCGTACTTCAAAAACGAGATCATGTTGGACGAAGCCATTGCTCTCATAAAGAGGAATACCAGGCGGTTTGCAAAGCGGCAGATGACTTGGTTTAAGCGGGATGAGCGTATCAAATGGTTTGATGTTTGCTCATATCCCTGTATAGAAGATACGATTAATGATATAATGATATATGTGAAAAGAAAGGGGTTTTAATATGCAAAAATCAGTCATTGTACTCCAGGATGTATTTTTAAATCAGGTTCGAAAAGAACATGTCGCTGTAACGATTCACTTAACAAACGGTTATCAAATCAAAGGAACGGTTAAGGGGTTTGACAATTTTACAATTATTCTGGACTGTGAAGGTAAGCAGCTAATGATCTATAAGCATGCTGTGTCCACCATTTCCCCGGCAAGGGCCGTATTCTTTACATTCTCCGAAAAACAGAAAGAAACACCGGAAGAATAAACTCTATGCATATTCTCGACAATTTAAAAATCAGCAAAAAAACTCAATCGCTGATATGCGAAGCGGAGAGGACGCTTTCGCATGTCTTTAAACCTATTGAATCAACTGCAGAATGTAACCAGTATAAGGTTATCGACGCGTTTCAAAAGGAAAATATTGCGTCCCGACATTTTACACCGACGACGGGCTACGGTTATGCGGATGAAGGCCGTGAAGCGCTAAGCTGCGTTTTCGCGCGTATTGTCGGTGCAGAAAAAGCGGTTTTAAGCCCGCATATCGCGTCGGGTACTCATGCCATCTCGCTGGCTTTATACGCAGTGCTGCGGCCTTTGGATACGCTCATCAGTGTGACGGGCCGTCCTTATGATACTTTGGAAAATGTGATAGGCAAAAGAAGCGCCGGTGATACGGGTTCTTTGATGGACTGGGCTGTCAACTATCAACAAGTTAACCTAAAGCCGGACGGAAGCATTGATTTGGAACGCGTTGAAAAAGTGATTAAAGCGTGTGAGCGCCCCAAGGCGCTTTTTATACAGCGCTCGCGTGGCTACGAATGGCGCAAAGCTATCTCCATGCTGGAAATGCGCGAGTTTGTGCTGGCTATAAAAAGACAGTTTCCTCGCATCATTATTATCGTCGATAACTGCTACGGAGAGTTCTGTGAACTGGAAGAGCCTATTGAATGCGGCGCGGACTTGATTGCGGGTTCGATGATAAAAAATCCGGGCGGAGGTTACGCTCCCACAGGCGGTTACGTGGCAGGGCGCGCCGATCTTGTGGAGCTTGTGGAGAACAGGCTCACATGTCCGGGTCTGGGCATGGAGGTGGGCTCCTATGAAGCCTCTTACAGAAGCTTTTTTCAAGGGCTGTTTATGGCGCCTCACACCGTCGGACAGGCATTAAAGGGCAGCATACTTTTTGCGAAAGTGTTTGAAATGCTGGGCTATAAAGTGTTTCCCGCGCACGATGATTCAAGAAGCGATATCACACAGTCGATCATGCTAAATGATGAAAAGCTGCTTCTGGCTTATACCAAGGGTATACAAAGAGCCGCGGCTATAGACAGTATGGCTGTTCCCGTTCCGTGGGATATGCCGGGCTATGATGATAAAATCGTGATGGCCGCCGGTACGTTTGTGCAGGGGGCGTCCATTGAGCTTTCCGCTGACGCACCCATTAAACCGCCGTATATCGTTTACGCGCAGGGCGGATTGACCTATGCGCATATGAAACTTGGGCTTATGATGGCCCTGGAAGAAATGAATATTATCTGAACATACGCAATACGCCGATGACCTTACCGAGTATGTCGATCTCGCGCGTATAGATGGGTTCGTACTTTTCGTTTTCGGGCTGCAGACGAACGCGGCCCTCTTCCACGAAAAATCGTTTGACAGTCGCTTCATCTTCAAGCAATGCTACCACAATATCGCCGTTTTGTGCGTAGCTTTGTTTTTGTGCGATAATTTTATCTTTATCATGTATGCCCGCATCGACCATACTGTCGCCGCAGACATTGAGTATAAACACATCGTCTGAGCCAAGAAGTGAATAGGGGAGTGAGAGGTATTCTTCTATGTTTTCTACAGCTGTAATTGGCGTACCTGCCGCGACACGGCCTACCACGGGAACCGCGACCATGCGCTGTTTTTGCGAGCTGCCGTCCAGAATCATGATAGTGCGCGGCTTTGCGGGGTCTCTTGAAATATAGCCTTTGCGCTCCAGCTTGGTCAGATGCGCGTGTGCCGTGGATGTCGATTTTAAATCCAACGCCAGACAGATATCACGAACACACGGCGCATAGCCGTTCTCGTTGATATAGTTTTTTAAGTATTCAAGTACCTCGTCCTGACGTCGTGTTAAATCTTCCATAGAAAAACCTCACAAAATAAGCTTTTATAATGTGAATATAACAAAACCACCCGGGTATGTCAATCAAAAATACAAACAAACGTTCTTATTCTTCTTTGGAATCAAACACAACGGCGTTTGAAGCCAACTTCCTTCGCGACTCATCGATAGCCGCATAATGCTTTCTGGTGGTGTTCACATCCTTATGTCCGAGTACATCAGCGACAAGATAGATGTCGCCTGTTTCCTGATAAAGCAATGTACCGTATGTGCTGCGCAGCTTATGCGGCGATATATTTTTGAGCGGTACGGCGATCTGTGCATATTTTTGAACAAGCATCTGCAAGGCGCGAACACTCATTCGCCTGTTCTGAAGGGAGAGGAACAGGGGAGAACTCTGGCTGTAACTGGAATTAGCTTTTCTTTGTTCAATATAATTCGAAAGAGTATCCGCCGTCTGACGGCTGAAATAGAGTATCGTTTCGTTACCGCCTTTACGAAGCACCTTAAAAGAAAGGCTTTCAAGATCGATATCGCTCACATCAAGCGCACAAAGCTCGCTGATACGTATGCCTGTTGTCAAAAACAAGGCAAATATAGCCATATCGCGCAAACGCGTCTTGTCATGGAAGCTAAGTTGCTTATCGGTCAGCCCGGCACCGGTATCAATCACATGAAGTAATTTGAGTGCTTCATCGTGGGTTAAGCGTAATATGGGCTGTTCATGAATTTTAGGCGTCTTAATACGTGTCGTCACGTTATTGTCGAGAACTTCTTTATTATAGTAGTATTTAAAAAAAGCCCTTAGAGTAGACAGCTTACGCGCGATGCCTTTTTCGCCGTTTTCGACGGCTGTATCATCATCCTTAAAGTATAAACGGGCATATTCCAAGAACCGCTCGATATCTGTAAGCGTGATCGCATTCAGATCGGAAGCGGTCATGGACGAGACATTTTTTCCAAGCTCATTTTCCAGAAAACCAAAGAACAGACGAAGATCGTAGGCATAGTTGATGCGTGTCAACAAAAGTGTCTGTGATTCGATACCTCGAAAATACTCAACACAAAACTTCGGCAGAGTACCTAAAACGCGGTGCAGTTTTTCGGTATTTAAAACGTTGATTTCAGTTTTACTCAGCTTAGACATAATTAAAGAACCTGCTTTAAAAGAAAAATGATCTTACGGAAATTATAACGTAATTAAGTCAAAATAGCAACAACTATGCGCAAAACTAGCCTTTTACGCATAGTTAGAGAAGAGCAGAAATGAACCCTATTTATTATCTTTAATGGCTTTGCGCGCGAGTTCATCACAAATGTTATTGTATTTATCATCTGCGTGACCCTTTACTTTTTTATAAGTGACACGGTGCGTTTTAGCCGCTCCCAAAATTGCTTTCCAGAGATCTTGGTTTTCCACCGGCTGCTTGGATGCGTTTTTCCATCCGTTAACCTGCCACTTATCGATCCAGCCGCGTTCAAACGCGTTGTGGATATACGCGCTGTCCGTATGAACAGTCACAATGCATGGTTCTTTGAGCGCTTTTAGTGCTTCCAGTACGGCGCTTAATTCCATACGGTTATTGGTGGTATCTGGCACAAAACCGCTGATTCTTTTTTCGCTGCCTTTATAGATCAGCACAGCCGCCCAGCCGCCTGGGCCTGGATTATGAGAGCATGCACCGTCTGTATATATTGTAACCTCTTTCATCATTTTCTAGCCAGCATCTGGGATTTTTTTGCGCATTGTTCAACGGCATTGATGACAGCGCCTCTAAAACCGTCCTGTTCCAATGATTTCACGGCTTCGATCGTTGTACCGCCCGGCGAACAGACAGCGTCCTTGAGCGCACCAGGATGACTATCCGTATCCAACACCATCTTGGCACTGCCCATAACAGTTTGAGCAGCCAGCTTGACGGCCTGTGCGCGCGATAGGCCGCACAGCACGCCGGCATCAGCCATCGCTTCTACAAACATAAATACATAGGCAGGCCCGCTTCCGGAGACAGCTGTCACAGCGTCCATGGATTTGCTTTGTGCGTGGTCGATCTGCCCAAGAGCCGAGAAGACGTTTTCTACAAAAGCCGCTTCTTCATCGGATAAATTTGTGGGTGTCTCAAAAACACTCATGCCCTCTCCCACCAAGAGCGGTGTATTTGGCATGAGCCTCAGCACTTTTTTATCTCTGCCAATAATACCCTTTATCATATCCGCGCTCCATCCGGCGGCGATGGAAACAACAGGTTTTGTTCCTATAAGAGGTTTTATACTTTCCAGTACCGCAGGCAACACATTAGGCTTCACGGCGAGCAATATGATATCGCTCTTGGCGCATAGCTCATCAAGGCTTGCGGCTAACCCGATATCGGTTTCTTTTGATAATGCATCAAGCTTTTGCACATCGACATCATAAACGAATACATTTTGCGATTCTAGCGTTTTCTTTTCAATCGCGCCTTTTATGATGGCTGCGGCCATATTTCCCGCGCCCACAAATCCAAGTGTGTATACCTTCATATTTTAAAAACCTCCTATTGACGTGACATGGTAAATTGTTTATAATATCGATTGTCTGTTGTAGGGGAGTGGCTCAATGGTAGAGCATCGGTCTCCAAAACCGAGGGTTGCGTGTTCGAGTCGCGTCTCCCCTGCCACACGTCGGAGCAAAGTTCGCTTTGCTCCGTTTTTATTTTATAAAAACTCCGCCCGCTTCCTTGCTCCTCCTTATCCCCACAAAGCCTGTCGTCTTTGCGGGGCCCCAACCGCTACGCAGCTTGGCGAAAAACCTTCGGTTTTCCTCCAGTTTACCGGTTTTGTTCGCTTCGCCTTGTTCCGAGCTTCGCTCGAAACTGCGCAAAACCGTAATGTGTGGGCTTCGCGGGCAAAAGCCCGATTTGCCCACGAGTTATCATAAAGATTTTTATTGACAGTCTGCTCAAGCATAATGCTTGCTAAAGCAAAGTTCGCTTTGCTCCGTTTTTTATTCCCTTAAAAACCTTGCAATAAGCTTGTTGGGGCATTTATACGTTGACGCTGCCCTTTAAACCAATACGGCCTACATATTGTTTAAGCAAGGGCATGACATATTCGTCTACAAAATCCTGTGTTTGCTTTGCGGCGCAGCCCGTAAACTTTTCCGGATCAAGCAGATCGTCAATCTCCTGCGCAGACAAACCGAAAGCAGAATCGGCCTTGATAAGCTCAATTAAGTTGTTGCTCTCGCCATGCATTTTGACGCGTTCTGCGGCGGTCATAGAGTGCGTGCGAATACGTTCATGAAGATCCTGCCTGTCTCCCCCGCGTTTTACGGCTTCCATGAGTATCGTCTCGGTGGCCATAAAGGGCAGTTCCTGATTAATATGGCTATTTATCACTTTATCATAGACCACAAGGCCTTCGCTGATATTCAGGTAAAGGTTCAAAATAGCATCTACCGCCAGGAAGCTCTGAGGGATCACAAGGCGCTTGTTGGCCGAGTCGTCGAGTGTACGCTCAAACCACTGTGTAGACGCGGTGACAGCGGCGTTGACGGGCATTGTCAGCACAAAGCGGCACAGAGCCCCCATGCGTTCGCTGCGCATCGGGTTGCGCTTGTAAGCCATAGCGGAAGAACCAATCTGTTGCTTTTCAAACGGTTCTTCCATTTCCTTTAGGTTTTGGAGCAAACGCAGGTCGTTGCTGAATTTGTACGCACTCTGCGCCACAAGAGACAACGCATTTAGAATCATTGTGTCAAATTTGCGCGGGTAAGTCTGCCCAGTAACGGCATATGCTGAAGAAAAGCCTAACTTTTCACAGACCATCATATCCAGCTCTTTCACCTTTTGCGTGTCGCCCTCGAAAAGGGACAAGAAGCTTGCACCTGTACCGGTCGTTCCCTTGATGCCGCGCAGCCTAAAGTTCTGCTTAATATGTTGAATCTGTTCCAGATCCATGAGCAGATCCTGCATCCACAAAGTCGCGCGTTTGCCGACTGTGGTGGGCTGGGCGGGCTGATAATGTGTAAAACCGAGCGTGGGAAGGTTTTTATAGGCCAGTGCAAACCGGGAAAGGTTGTCGATCACGCTGACGAGCTTGTCCTCTACGAGCCCAAGCGCGTTGTATATCACGATCAAATCCGTATTGTCACCGATATCGCAGCTCGTTGCACCCAGATGGATGATGGGCTTGGCTTTGGGACACTGAACGCCATACGCGTGCACGTGGGCCATCACATCATGACGGACGCGTCTTTCCTGCTCTTCGGCCACATCATAGTTGATGTCATCCGCGTAGGCTTTGAGCTCGGCAATCTGCTCGTCAGTGATATCAAGACCCATCGCCTGCTCACATTCTGCGAGTGCGATCCAGAGCTTGCGCCATGTTTTGAATTTATTATCGTCTGAAAAAACCTCAGACATTTCTTTGGAAGCATACCGTGTGATTAACGGGTTTTCGTAAATACTTTTCATGTTCATTATACACCTTGTTTCTGTTTTAAAAATTTTAATATAAAAGAGGCAAAATTGCCATAGCAAATTTTCGATATGAGACTGTCTGAATAACCGCGCCGTATCATTGCTTGCGGCAGCTTCTGAAAATCAGCGACGCTGATAAGGCCTTCTGGCGTATACTGTATACCGCAAAAGTCCGATCCGAAACCCACTGCATCTTCTCCTCCGCAGTCCAGCACGTATTCGATATGGTCAAGCACGTCGTCGATTGTAGCATAAGACCCGCCGCGGAGGAATTCAGTATAAAAGTTGATACCAATATAGCCCTTCCTTTGAATAATGCAATCGATCTGCTGTTTTTTTAAATTTCTGGGTACAGGGTTTAACTCATAGACGCACGAATGTGTGGCGCAAGGCGCATGCTCATAAAGATCGAGTGCCTCCCAGAAGCCCTGTTCGTTTAAATGCGAGACATCCAGCGCCATACACAGATCGTTGAGAATATGAATCGCTTCTATTCCCCTTGGATTTAGTCCCCCAGATTCGTGGCAGCCGCTGGCATAGTCATTCACGCCGTTCCATGTGAGACTAAGAAGCCGCGCGCCCTGATTATAAACATAGGCAATATAGTCATTTCTGCAGTCTATGCTTTCGCCGCTCTCAATGGCCAGTATAGCATGAATGCCGTCATTTTGTTTAAGACAATCCGTACTCAGGCATGGGGTTATCACGCCATGACTTTGTTTAATAAATGTGTGATAGTAATCGATCTGCTTTAAACCCAAAGCAAGCTTATCTATCGTATCAGGGGGTACCCACACGGCAAAAACCTGCAAGGCAACACCGCCTTGCTGCATGCGCTGTAAGTCGGCATGGTCATATAAACGGTCTTCGTCGTCGTCAATGACACCTCGGGCCAGAAAATCTGAATGAGAGTCCGCTATCTTAATCATACAACATGCCTCCCCCGACAAGAATAAATCGCAAGATGAGAATTATGCATATAAATTGAAAGAAGAGCCGAAAATCTTCCGACTCTTCTGTTTCACCTTACTTTGCGTAATCGACGGATCTTGTTTCTCTTATCACATTGACCTTGATCTGGCCCGGATAATCGAGATCCTTTTCGATTTTCTTAACGATGTCTTTGGCCATCAAATGCATGCCTGCATCGTCCACATCCTCAGGCTTCACCAATATGCGGACTTCACGTCCTGCCTGTATGGCGTAGCACTTGTCAACGCCTGAGAACGAATTCGCGATTTCTTCCAAAGCTTCCAAGCGTTTAATATAATTTTCGAGAGTTTCTCTTCTTGCACCGGGACGGGCTGCCGATATGGCATCTGCCGATTGGACGAGCACCGCCTCAACGGTGGTTGCTTCAACGTCGCCGTGATGCGCCATTATGCAATGGATCACATCATTACCTTCCCGGTATTTTTTAGCCAGATCAGCGCCGATCTGGATGTGAGGCCCTTCAACCTCGTGGTCAACCGCTTTACCGATATCATGCAGCAAGCCGCCGCGTTTCGCCAACTTGACATTGGCGCCAAGCTCTGCCGCCATCACCGCTGCCAGATGTGCCACCTCCAATGAATGCTTGAGCACATTCTGACCGTAGCTTGTGCGATACTTAAGCCTGCCAAGGAGCTTAATGATTTCGGGGTGCAGATTATGTATGCCGGTGTCAAACGCGGCCTGCTCTCCGGCATCACGGATCTCCTTATCCACCTCTTTGCGCGCCTTTTTCACCATTTCTTCAATACGCGCGGGATGGATTCTGCCGTCGATGATGAGCTTTTCAAGCGCGATCCTCGCCACTTCTCTCCTAATGGGATCAAACCCGGATAGTATGACGGCCTCCGGCGTATCATCGATAATTAAATCGATACCGGTCGCTGTTTCCAGAGCACGTATATTGCGCCCTTCACGACCGATAATTCTGCCTTTCATTTCATCGTTGGGCAGCGATACGACCGAAACGGTATTCTCCGCCACGTGGTCAGCCGCGTATTTCTGAATCGCGTTGGCAATTATTTCACGGGATTTCTTGTCGGCCTCTTCTTTGGCTTTATACTCGATTTCCCTGACATAAACAGCCATGTCACGCCGGGTTTCCTGCTCAACTTTTTCAAGCAGTAACGCCTTGGCTTCCTCAATCGTCATGCCGGATATTTTCTCCAGCTGTGCGATCTGATCAGCAAACGTCTGATCGATTTCTTCCTTGCGCTTGGCAATCTCTTTTAGCCGTTTGTTAATCTGTTCATCTTTAGCTTCAACACCTGCTATTTTTTTATCAAGTGCTTCTTCGCGCTGGGCTAACCTTCTCTCGATTCTTTGGATCTCGCTTCGCCTGTCTTTGGTTTCCCTATCGAATTCAGTTCTTAAGGTGTGGATCTCTTCTTTGGCTTCAAGTATCGTTTCTTTCTTGACAGCCTCAGCCTTTTTCTGGGCTTCGGTTACAAGTCTTTTAACGGATTCCTCCGCTCTGCCTACTTTCGCTTCCGCAACGTTTCTTCTGTAAATATATCCAAGAAACGAGCCAATTATCAGCGCAGCCAGAGGCAGTACGATAAGCAAAGCATCCACTGTTTGTATGTCGCACCTCCTTTATTAAGTTTTTAACGCAAATATACCCCCTGTATTTGTATTTTGTATATCTGCAATTCGCTTCGCACCGTCAATTATAATCTTATAAATTGCATTACAAAATTATGCCCGGACGATGCGTATTAGATTGCTAATAAGGAAAATCTATAAATAGAAAATAATAGTAATTTCTCATATTAGAACCATAATCAATTTTATTATTTGTAGGGATGTTTGTCAAGTCAGGATATCCCCGTATCCGTAGTTTCTTGGGTCTCATGGCTCTTGCGATAAGCCAATATTGCCAAGACAAAGCAGAGTACAGCAATGATTGGGTAATAAAACTGAAATCCCGTTATGAGCGGCCAAATCGTGACAATAACACCGCATATCATATACCGTTTCACTTTTGCCCGGCTCAATGTGGATTCTTTAACCTTATCCAGTGTTACGATCGACGCGTTCATTTCCTTTTCGGCCCGTAAAGCCGCGGCTTCCTCATCAGGAAGCATTTCTTTTTTAGCGGCAAGCTCGAGTATACTCAAGCCGGAAATGTATGTCACATCGCATTGTGCACCGGCGCAAAGCATTTTAGCTTCGGCACTAAAGTCGCTCAGCGATATCAATATGAGCGGCTTATCATGAAACATGCGAAGCACTTCCAATACATCCGATACATTGCATTTGGCACTCGGGTGATTATGAAAAGCGTAAACAATGCTGCCGTTCTTTTTTGCGTAAAAGCCAGAATGCGTCATTGTGATATCATTTAGGCCCTCAAAAAGCTTGTTTAAATAGGCTGCATACTCATCGCTGTTCATAAACGTGAGTGCCTCTAGCAGGCATTTCTCCTTGATATGCTGCATGTCCTTTTCAATATACCGGCGAACTCTTCGTCTGTTAAATATCATCAGCGAGATACTTAAAGCAGCCGTTATAAAAACTGATATCAACAAAGATACAGTTGTGGAATGGCTGAAATAAAGCAGTACCAAAAAAACAACAAACACAATAAGCAGGCGAAAAATGATAAAGTCGACAATGCGGGCTAATAATGTTCTGCCGCCGTATGTTTTTTTTCTGTAATATCGCATGAGTTTCGCATCCATGTTTTGGCACCTCCTTAGATGCAGTGTTGCCCATAAACAGGCTTTGTATACTTGCACAACTTGTTATAAATTTGATGCTAGTGTATAATACTAAAAGTTGAAAGGTGCCGGTATGCAAAACTGTACGGAGTTTTCTCGTCTGGAAACTGAATATGTGCGCATGAAACAAAAACGGATTGGCATTTTGGGCGGTTCGTTTAATCCCATTCATAATGGTCACATAAAGATGGCCTATATTGCGCTTTACGAGTTTCTGCTTGGAGAGGTTGTCTTTCTGCCGCTTGGTACCGCGCCTCATAAACGTGATGAATTTATGGCAAGCGTTCACCACCGGCTGGAAATGATACGCCTTGCAATTGCGGACGAAAAAAGATTCTGTTTGAGTACTCTGGAAACAGAACGAAAAGGCTATACATATACCGTCGATACACTGGAGCTGCTTTCAAGAAGCAAAAAGGACACGGCGTACTATTATATTATTGGCGCTGATACACTGTTTGAGCTGCAAAGCTGGAAAAATTACGAGCGCGTTTTTCTGCTGACGGATTTTATATGTATTTTACGACCTGGTCAGGATGATACAAGTGTTAAAAACTGTGCGGAAAAGTTAAATGAGCGCTTTGGTCATAAAATACATTTGGCGCAAGAGCGTGGTCCTGATATTTCAGCCTCTCATATACGCAGTCTTGTTTCGGTCAATAAATTAAAGGACGGCCTTGTTCCCCGGAAGGTTGAGCATTATATGATGCAAAATCGCGTTTATGGTAAAGAGGATTAAATGCTGGACGATATAACGATACTTAATTACTTAGACGACAATATTGACGAAAAAAGGATTGCCCATTCACAACGAACAGCAAATGAAGCCGTGAAACTGGCTAAAATGTATGGAGCGGATGAGCAAAAGGCTCGTATTGCAGGTCTTTTACATGATGTCGCCAAAGGAAAATGTAAATACGGTTTAAAAAAACATGCGGAAATTTATGATATTGATATTGATGAGATTGAAGCGCAGAATGCAGAATTGATTCACGGTAAGCTTGGCGCCGCCATGGTGCAAAAGCAACTAGGGTTAAACGATGAGGAAATACTCTCTGCCATACGCTGGCATACCACTGGGCGGGCTGGTATGACACTGTTAGAAAAAATCATTTATTTGGCTGATATTACTGAACCAAGCCGAGATTTTGAAGGTATAGAGACTATACGTTCGCTAGCGTGTTTGAATATTGACAGGGCTATGCGCGAAGCGCTCAGTCAAGTTATAGGTTTTGTAAAGAGCAAAGGATTTACGCTTCACCCGAAAAGTGTTGAAGCTTATCATTATTTTAAGGAGGAGATTGAAAAACTTGATGCATCAATTCAATGAAGACGTTCTGGAGGCGTCCAAACAGCTATTTTTAAAGAAAGCGGAAGATGTGAGGCTGCTGAGTGTTTCTCACATGACAATCGTGGCTGACTATTTTATTTTAGCCAGTGGCCGCAGCGATGTGCATGTAAAATCACTGTGTGACGATGTCCAGAAGTTTATGTTTGAACGAGGCAAACAGATGCTTCGCATAGAAGGATACCATGAAGGCCGGTGGATCGTGCTTGATTATGGCGATATACTGATCCACATATTCCATAAGCAGGAGCGTGAGTTCTACGGACTTGAACGCCTATGGGTGGACGGTGATAACTGCCTGAAAATAACCGAGGATGATGTGCAGCCGAACGGCAATAACCAGTTGAATTAATAAATCTTATATCAAAACAGGCACACATGCTGAATGTGTGCCTGTTTTCATCTCATTTCAATTATCAATCCGTTAGAAAACGCGGCGTGCGCAGATGAATGTTCTCGTCCAGTAGGATGATTTGAATATGTTTTTACAGATACGCACATTATCCGTGCTTGACCCCGCGTCGATCATATCTCCTCCACCCAAGTAGATACCCACATGGCCTTTGAAGCAAATGATATCGCCGCGCTTCATATCGCGCATTTTCGTCACCTTGGGAAGATTGCATTTAGCCCAGCCGCTTGAAGTCATATACTTAATTTTGTAGCCCGCTGCGTTGAGACAGTAATACACAAAACCGGAACAGTCAAATTCATTAGGCCCCTTGCCCGCACGTGTATACTCGCAGCCAAGTTTTGATTTTGCGATTTCAATTAATTTATCAACTGATGCTTTATCAGGATCACCCACTGCAATGGGACCACCGCCAGAACCGCCAGAACCACCTGAGCCACCAGAACCGCCCGAACTCCCGGATTTGGCAGGCTTCGCATTATCGGAATATAGCACTTCTCTTGTATATTCTCCGACATTACCGTCGGCGGATAGACCGTTTCGCTTTTGAAACGCCTTGACTGCGGCTTCGGTATCTGTTCCAAAATAGCCTGTTTTGCCAGCTTTTAGATAATTAAGCTCTTGAAGACGCTCCTGAATACCTTTTACATCGGAGCCCCTGTCTTCCAACTTGACTGTATACGGCTTCGCATCCTTGGCAAAAAGCAATGTGAGCGTTTGTTCCCCCAGTATTCCGTCAACCTGAAGAGAATGTTTTCTTTGGAAAAGCTGAAGCGCATACTCGGTGCCGGAGCCGTAATAATCCGTCGGTTCATCGTCATCCATATAGTCAAGCTCCATCAGACGTTCCTGAATACCGATAATCCGTGTGTCATGACAACCGGGCAGGAGATCAACCTTATCAGGAGCCGTGGTGGGAATGACAGCTGGCTCTGGCGTGGCTGTGGGAAGAGGCACAGTGGTTTGTGCATCTAATACGTTCATGTCGCCCTGCGCTGATAAATCAACATTGCCCTCAGATTGATCGACGGCGGCCATTTTGGCCCCTTGCGTGTCGGCAGAGCCCGGAGAAGCTGAACCATTCGCCTGACCCTCAAATACAATACTATCCCCCATTGAGACCATTGCATTCTTTTGCGGAGATGGCAGCGCAAAAGCCAAAACCACCGCAACGACAATTACTAGGCCGCAAGCACCTGCAATAACGAACTTATTTTTCCACCATACACTTGTTTTTCTTCTCGCGCGGTAAGAACGCGAAGTGGCTCCCAAGGATACAGAAACAAACCGATGGTTATTACTCGCCGACGGTTTGTATTGAACCGATCTTGAAGAGGTCCTTATTGAACTTGCATTCTTTTTAGACGTAAACACTCTCTTTACAGTACTGTTAGCGACTTTTGAAATACGCCTAAAAAAATCGACCAAACCATTCATCATAAAAAAAACGACCCCTTATGCAAACATTTAGCGTCACTGTATCGTAATATTTCCGTAATTAATTAAAAATATTATACACCATACGTAAAATTATGCAACCTTTTTTATGTTTCTTCCAGCTTATGTAATTAAATTTCTCCGCGGTATTTCTCCATTAGATTTTTAAATATCTCCGCAGAAGTGGGCGGTGTATATGTAATGGCATTGGCGCCGGCTTCGATCGTTCTTTGGATCGACTCGTCCGTCGGGCCTCCCGTTGCGATAATGGGCACCTCCGGAAACTTCTTGCGTATACATCTTACGATATTAGGCGAAGCGGAAGCGCCGGAAACATTGATGATCGATGCGCCGGAGCGGATCCGTTCACCGATATCTTCCCCCTCCGAGACGACTGTGACAACAATAGGAATATCGATGCGTTCTTTAAGTTTTAACAATACGTCATTGGATGTGGGCGCATTCACAACAACACCGATAGCTCCCTGAAATTCCGCGTCCATCGCAAGGTTAACAACCCTTTTGCCTGTCGTGGTTCCTCCGCCCACACCGCAAAAAACGGGGATATCGGAAACGGTAATAATGGCATGCGTGATCAACGGCTGAGGCGTAAACGGATAAACGGCTATCACAGCATTGGCATTGCAGTTCTTAATAAGAGCCACATCTGTTGTAAATATAAGTGATTTTATCGTTTTTCCGAATATCCTGATGCCGCTGACTTCATTGATAATATCCGGCACTTTGACCATGTGCTTTCTTAAATTTCCTTGAATCTCGGGTACAAAAAGACTCATAAAAATCTCCTTTCTTTTCGGTTTGGCTCAGCTTCTTATACCTTTGGGTAAAACGAGCAATAAATACAAAGGTTAAATATTTATTACCAAAAGCATAGAAGATTAATCTGGTGGCTAAAGATGGTTTATAGTAATTCGCCTTAATATGTTCATAAACCTTTTTATAGGCACAAAGTTTGCAAAAATATTTACATTTATTTAAGTAAGGACGAGCAATACTTGCTAATTGCCGATGGCTGATAGCTGTGTATTATACTCTTTGACCAACGCATCCGTAAAGCACACGAAATAGACTGTATGGAGCTCAAAAGATGAAAATTTCTTTAATTCGCCGACAACGACATTGATAGCAATCTTCGTGGCCTGATCGATGGGATAACCATAGACACCGGTACTGATGGCCGGAAACGCGATCGTTTTCGCGCCATTGCTTAGCGCGGCTCGCAATGAATTCACGTAGCATGCGTGCAAAAGCTTGGCTTCATCATGTCCGCCTCCCCGCCAAACAGGACCAACGGTATGCACGATCATGCGGCATGGAAGGTTGTAGCCTTGAGTCACTTTTGCCTGCCCAGTTTGACAGCCACCAAGTGCACGACACTCCTCAAGCAGCTGCGGCCCAGCCGCGCGGTGAATCGCGCCGTCTACCCCGCCCCCGCCCAGCAACGAATTATTGGCGGCATTAACGATCGCGTCCACGTTCATGCGTGTGATATCACCCTTTACGATTTCGATTCTTTCCAAAACAGTGTTCTCCTGCAAAAGGATAATGATTAATTCAATCTCATGAGGTTGTCACAATATAATCTGCTGGTTATAATAAGTCATAATATGAACACTCAGCGGAGGTAACAAATGGCTTGTCACAATAAGATTGTTTGCACCTGTACCTATACATCCTGCTCGCGCCATGGCAAATGCTGTGAATGTATTGACTACCATCGCCGTCTGGGCGAAGCCCCCGGATGCCTCTTTTCCAAGTCAGGTGAAAGAACGTATGACAGAAGCATAGAGATGCTTTACAAGGATAAACAAAACGCAGGCTGAGCTTATCTTGTTTGGTTCATAAAATTGACACAGCTGAGCAAAGACCGTTCGACCATGTCGCTGACAGCCTGATCGGTATAAAAAGCCGTATGCGGTGTCACTATCACATTGGGATACGATTGCAATAAGGCCAATTCCCTATGCGTCAGTATTTCCCCGGTCAAATCCCGGTAGTAAAGATGTGATTCGTTTTCGATGACATCCAGCGCCGCCCCGCCGATCTTACCGCTTTCTATGCCTTCTATCAACGCCTGCGTATGCACAAGGGCGCCGCGCGCCGTGTTGATAAGCACAACGCCGTCCTTCATTTGTGAGATCGTTTCTTTATCAATCAAATAACGGTTGTCGGGTGCGGCAGGCACATGCAGCGTGATGATATCGCTCTCTTTAAGCAGTATATCGAACGGAACATATTTGGCGAAAGCCTGCCTATCATCCGCATTGGGCTTCGTATCATAAGCGAGTATGCGGCATCCAAAACCGCTTAATTGACGGATGACGGTTTGGCCGATTCGGCCTGTTCCGATTACCCCCACGGTCATATTATGCAGCTCTCTGCCCTGAATGCCGCTTAAAGCAAAGTTTTGCAACCGGCTGCGAAGCAGTATTGCTTTCATCTTTCTTAATACCATCAGTATCAGCATAACGGTATAATCGGCCACGCTCGAAGGTGAGTAGGATACATTATCAACACCAATACCCAGGCGTTTTGCGCTTTCAATATCGATGTGATCGTAACCAACGGTGCGCGTGGAAATGAACCGCACGCCCAAATCATAGAAACGCTGCATCAGCTTATTGTCAATTTTGGTGGTAATGATACTGATACACGGGTATCCCGCCGCCAGTTTTGCGGTTTTCATATCAGGACCTTTATCGCAAAGCGTGACATCAATATTTAATTGCTTACTGAATTTATCAAAGTAAGGCGTTTCATCCGCCCTGTGACTGTATGCGAATACCTTCATACTACCCTCGTAATGGAATTTAGGCTGAACTATAGTTAATTTCGTTAGCCTTATTTAGGATATCACCATTTGTTCGTTTGTCAACAAAGACGCACACAAGGGACATTCTTTAGTAAAGCTGTTCATCCGTATATCTTTCTTTTATCATGTCACAAAGCGATTCTGCTTCTTCCATAAATACTTTGTCTGTCTGATCCTCTTTTTTAATAAGCTCCTCAATAACTTCAAAACTGAATGCCTCGGGCCCTACAGACTTCCATTCGCTTTGCAGCTTGGGATGCACACAGCCGCCGGTCTGCTGCGCAAACGCAAATCTGTTTTGACTGCCCTGCATATCCGTTGTGCTGAGTATCAGCCTTTTGCCGCTAACGCTGCTGCATATGGCATAAACCCCTCCGACCGTTTTACGCGTGGAGTATTGCTCCTGCAGTTTTTTTCTTGTCTCTTTGTCCATTAATAGCCCAACTCCTTTAACAGCCGTGAAAGCACAGCGAGGCGTTCGCCGATAAGCTCATCATCGGCGCTCAGTACATCCCGAAACAGCTTTAAATCGTCATTGATCAAAGGATTATCCGTGCATACCGAAACAGTCATAGCGTCTCCCTGTATGCCGATACGATCCAGTTGGGGATCCGCGGGATCGTAGAGCTTTTCGAACCTGTAAGCTTCTTTAAAATGCTGCTTGGCCCGGCATACCAATATAGCCAGATCGATCACGCGGTGCAAAGGCAGCTCTTCGGATTGCCGTGACCACTTCTCCCCCGTATAACGCCAGACTTTGGCGGATATCTCAACCTTGCCGCGGTCGTTCCATTGCGCAAGCCCTAAGGATAGCCCCTTGGTGTCGGAATCGTATGCTCTGCGGCCGTCAATGTTTTCGTAGTTCTCGGATACGATGACCGGCTTGTGTTTTAACGTTGTGGGTATTTTCATAACCTGATCTCCATTTACTAATTTACTAAATAACTAATTATAAAAAATATAACATGTTGTCCGTTTCGTCAAGTTTTTTTAATATTATGGTATAAAAAAAGCATCTTTCGATGCTTTAGCTTGGCGGAAAACTTGGTTTCTGCCAGTTTATCGGGTTTTGTACGTTTGCCTTGTTCCTCGCTACGCTCGCAACTGCGCAAAACCATATAGAGTGGGCGTCGTGGCCGTGGGGCCAATAAAGCGAAGCTTTTTGAAGGAAATCATAGCCGGGCTTGCCCACGAATTATGATAAGATCTTTTGACACTCTGATATCACGGTGTCATATGCTGCGGTCAGTTACGATAACCCTACTTTGTCATTTATGAGGCTTTCCGATGGTTTGAGTGTAAGGGCTTCATTCAGACTTCAGCGGTTCCCCGGCTTTGATAAGCGTCTTGCTGCCTGCTATGATAACACTCACAACCAACATAAGGATACCGGTTATAACAAGAAGCCATTCGATGGCTACCGTGTCGGAAAGCGGCCCGAAAACAAGCATGCTGAGCGGCATCACAGCGCTGGCAATCATACCAAAAACGCCAAACACCCTTCCCATATATGATTCTTCCACCTTCTCCTGAAGCAAAACTGTTGAAGGTGTGTTCAGCAACGGCAAAGCAAGCCCGATCAGCGCCATAACAGCGAGATAGATCCAGAATTCAGGTATGACACCCAAAGCCACCGTCAGAATGCTTAAGCAAAAGCCCGATAGTATGATGGTGTGCACTCTGTTCTTAAAGCCCCCCCATGCGGCCAATATGAGGCCACCAAATACCATACCGCCCGAAAACGCAATTTCGATTGCCGATAGATGCCACACATCGCCATTAAAGCTGCGTGTTACCTGCAGAGGTGTCAAGAATGCCGCAGGGCCAACAAGAAAAGAAAACAATCCTGAATAGGTTAGAAATTTCAAAACAAACGGATGGCTCTTAATATAGGATAAACCGCTTTTAAAATCGGAGAAGTATCCAGTCGTCTGGTGATGAGAAGCTTTTTCATGCGTGGGTACATGCAGGAAGAAAAGCATAATCAATATGGCGATAGCCGCCGTAAACACATCGACGAAGAATATCGCATCTATTGTAGCAACGGCAAGAAGCGCACCGCTGGCCATAGGTGATACGAGCGTGATCACAGACTGTATCGTTCCGTTAACCGCATTGACACGCGTCAGCTTATCCTCGGGAACGATTTGAGGTATTAATGCGTTGACGGCCGGAACCTGTATGCCCGTACCTAAAGACCGCACGGCCGATATCACAAAAAGCAGCCAAATGTCGTTAATACCCATCATAAACAATATGGCTAACAATAGCGTCACCGACGCGATAACTCCATCTGCAAGTACAATCAGTGTCTTGCGGTTGAACCTGTCTGCCCAAACGCCCGCAAAAGGCGATAAAAAGAAATTGGGCAGAAATCCGCAAATGATGGAAAGCATCATCATGACACCGGAATTTGTCGTCAGAGTGATATGCCACATAATGGCGTATTGAACCAAGGACGAGCCAAACAATGATATTGTCTGCCCCGCAATAAAGCGCACGGCTTTTTTCTTCCAGTCAGTCTTCATAGGCATCCTTTTTAATGTGTGTTTTAAAGTGAATTCAATGTAACATTTGGGAGTAGCTGCGTCAATAAGCAAAATAGTTACTTCGGACAGCATTCCTCATTAATGACGAGTTCTCCGGGCGGGTTTCCGGTGCGCAGCGGCAGATTTTCCTTGCCTTTTAATATCGCGTCATAGACGATGGATGTTACAGTAAACCCGGCGGATTCAAGGCTTTTGCGTGACAGCGTATTGTAATACCAGCAACCGGCAACGGGGGTTAACCCAGAGCTCTTCGCCCACTCTTTAAGCCGCAGCAGCAGTGTTCGGGCGGCCCCTTTTTGTCGGTGCTCCTTGCCGACGATCATACCGATAGAAACAACGTCAGGACAGACGCGCAGCTTTTCCACAATGCCGCAGCCCAGCAGCGTTTTCTTTTGCTTCAGCATAAATATTGTTCCGCATGCAATGCGATGTTCCAGCGTCTCAAAGCCGCCGCTTGGCGGATCAAAAAAATCACCGGCCAGGTCGCGGATGTCCGATATGTCTTTGGGCAATGCAGTTATAAAATCGGCGCAAAGAGTCTCCTCGCGCTCAATTAGACCTGTATCGCTGAAAATACATCCTACTTTTTGCGTGTCATAGTGCCATTCGGCTATCAGCGTGCAAATTTCGGCGTCCTGCGTCATTACTCGCACGCGTGTGATGTTAAAATCACTTACCGCCCGCTCCAGCAGCGACGGTGCATATCTGCGATACTTGGGCTCTACATAAAAGAATGTCAGTGTGGCGTCTGCAACAGCGCAATAACCTATGCAGCGGTTTTCGCATATGAATCGGTAGACCTTTGATTCAAAAAGCTCATCCTCAAGCCATGACTCGATCGGAAAGGCAAGGCTTTGTATATGAGCGATAATGATATCATGCGCTGCATCAATATCAGACGGTTCAATGGTTATATGGTACTGTTTCATAGAATGGACTTTCCCCTTTCAATCTCATTACAATATGCTGGTATTGTCCAATGAATAATAAAAGCCGAGATCGGCTTTTATTGACAGATTAGTTTTAAGCGCCATTACCGCTTTATGTGTATTTTGTTAACATGACCGCATTTTCGATGAAAAAAGCGATGTCATTAAGGCTTACGTGGCCCCTGTTTTAATAGTCGAGCTGCCGGTTTCCCTATTTAAAATGGCGAGATATATATCGGGGTATCGGTTTTTTGTGAAAAGGCCGTCATCTTCGCGGGAATTGACGACACGGCTTAGAGCTCATGCAAGTTAGTGATGTCAACTTTTTGCATCGCATAAAAGTATTCTTCAAAAATGGTCTAATGCATTTTGCACGAAGGAAAAAGGACTTTGCCTTGGAGCTGTGCTTTATAATCATTGAGCAATATGCTTTTTATATCAGGCCCATAGCCCATAATAGAAGATCTAATCTAACAATACTTATCTTTTATGTACTAGCCTGCGAGTATTGCATTTTGCTGCTGCTTGCTTAGAGATTTTAAGACGAGTTCATAGGATTTATCCAGCATGTCCTTGACGACATCGTCCGGCACTGTTCCGTTTAGATCAAGAGAATTCCAGTGCATTTTATTCATGTAATAGCCGGGCGTGATGTCAGGATAACGGTCTCTTAAAAACTCACCGAAAACAGGCTCCAGCTTCACGGTGATGATGGAACGGCCTTTGTTGTCACTGCCCTGCATGACAAACATCTTGCCTCCGACCATATACCGTATTGCCTCCCATTCCATTTTATAATCTTTGACCGCGCCTTTCTTAGACAAGCAGTATGCATCTAGCCAAGGGTAATTCATTTAAACCTCCGGGTTACTTCTTTTTGAGTAAATCTCTTATTTCAGTGAGAAGAAGCTCTTCTTTTGTGGGCTCGTGCAGTACCGGCGCTTCCTCGGCCTTCTCTTTCTTCTTTCTGAATTTATTGATCAGTTTGATGATGATAAATATGCAAAGGGCAATGATGAAAAAGTCAACGATGGTTTGGATAAAGTTGCCGTATAAAACAGTAGATTTTCCGACAGTAAAACTCAGTGTTTTAAAGTCAAGGCCACCCAGCAAAATACCGATTAAAGGCATGATCACATCGTTCACCAGCGACGATACGATTTTGCCAAAGGCGCCGCCGACGATAACACCGACAGCCAAATCAATGACATTGCCTTTTGAAATAAACTCTTTGAACTCTTTAATCATATGGACTCCTTATAACAAAGAAGAATAACTTAATATTGTGGTTACCATTATATAGGCTTTACAGATAAATGCAATAAAATTCTGTAATGGAGCTCTAAGCCGTCAAAATATCGCTGGCGAAAAAGTTCTGATACATGAGAGCTTCCTGCTGCTGGCTCTCAAAACAAACAGTCCTTAATTCATTCTGATTCTCAACAAGCGTATCAACAACCTTGATACAGATAGACCCGTTTTGCACCATTTGATGAAGAACACCCGCAACCTGTTCCGCGCCTAAGCTTTCGCGATAAGGCCGGTCTTCCGTTAAAGATGTGAAAATATCGGCTACTGCCATAATCCTTGCACCCAACGGTATCCTCTCGTTGCTAAGATGAAACGGATACCCTTTGCCATTGAGCTTTTCATGATGAAAAGATGCCCATTGGTTAATCGTTTCTAAACCGTTTACCGTTTTGAGTAAACGGTAAGTATGAAATGTATGTCCGCGTATAATGTTATATTCCTGATCGTTGAGTGAAGATGGCTTTTCGAGCACTGTATTGGGGATAGATAACTTACCCAAGTCATGCAGATAACCGGCTATCAGCAGCATTTTACACTCATTGGGAGAAAAACCGCATAGTTCGCCAAGCTTACGCGCAACCGCAGCCACCCCCGCCGAGTGAGTGGCGGTAAAATGGCTCCGAAAGTCGATAATAAAAGACACCATACGCGTGAGGTCTAGCAATTCATCGATGTTCAACAGCTTTGTATCGAACATTTCTTTTGTATTGATATAGTCAAGCGGAGAGTCTTCAAGAAGCTCAAGCCAGACATGCTCCGTTTTCTTTAAGCTTATCAGAGCATCGACGGCATCGGGCATGAAACGAGAGCCGGATTCATTGGCAATTGCATCGATAACATCAAAAACCTGTTCAATAGGATTTTTATTTTTATCGAACTTGGCGCACACGCGGTCTGCCATATAGAGAATATGGCTTGTCAGCGGTACATTTTTATTCAAAAATGTCTGTCCTTGGCCGTTGTTCCATTGGACATGGTGATAGCGCACCGTTTCGACAACCGAAGACATCACGGGGGTTTGTTCGAGTAGCTTTGCACTGCGAAAAGCATGGCTGTTTATAGTGACAGGTTCCTGTTCAATGATTAACAGCCGTTCCTGTGTCGTCAAAACACCGATATCATGAACCATTCCGGCCATAACAAGCTGCCGGCAGACGTTTTTTTTGAGCCCCATCTTTTTTGCAATATGGTATGCTAAGTAAGCGACCTGCTGATGATGGTTCGATAACTCAGATGAAATCAAATCGACCGCGCTTGATATACATAACAGCATTTCATAAAGATTAATATGCAAAATGTCATTCCCCCGGGTGAAATAATACAAAATAAGCACTATCGCCTATTCATTTTTACTTACCCCATTTTTAACGATGGTAATCAAGTTTTTGTATAAGTGTTTGAAAAAGAATAATAAAAAAGAGCCAGACCGAACTGGAATACATGATAAACGCCCCGTATATAGAACGAGGCGTATCATAGCCATAGAATCAGAATTAATATTAGTCAAGAATGACCATTTTTGCCTGGACACTGGGAACTTTGTTAAGAGCCTTTTCCAGATCATTCATTTCATCCTTTTCTCCGGTAAGCTGTAGAACAAGTATTCCCTCATCAGAGCAAACGTCCTCTGTTTCGTGAAGCCCCAAACGGACTTTAATTGAACAGCCGAATTTTGCGAGAACTTCCTGTACCTGCGGTGATCTATCTCTGCGGGAACCAATTTTAACGACCATAATATTACATGCCATATGAAATTACACCTCTTCTTTTTTACTATATTTATACCTCATTTACTCAGGTATTAACGCAATTTGCGTCTATATTATAAATTATTTTCTCAAATTTCTGTCTCGCTCATCATTACCTTTTTTAGGTGCTTGGATAGTATCGCAAGAGAAACAGCCATGTTCTCGTTTTGAACGAGAATGTTTTCAGGAACATTCAGATGGACGGGTGCAAAATTCCATATCGCAAGTACCCCGCTTTTGACCAGGCTGTCGCAAACACTTTGCGCCGCAGCAGCCGGTACTGTGATAATGCCAATATGGATATTCATCCGCTGGCAGAGGTCTTCCATCTCGCTTACGTGTAAAACGGGTTTAGAATCAATGCTTGTTTCTGTTGGAGAAATATCAAAAGCAGCCATAATTTTTATGCCATATTCTTCAAAGCCTTTATAGGATAAAAGAGCTCTGCCGAGCTGTCCCGTTCCGACCAGCACCGCTTCATTTATATTACCATGGCCAAGGTAGACCGAGATGCTTGTGATTAGTTCTTCAATGACAAAACCTTTTTTGGGTGTACCGCCGATGTTACTGACGGCTGCCAGATCTTTGCGCACCTGAACTTCATTCAATCGCATGGCATTAGCTATCGTCGGTGCAGATATATGTGTCATATTATCTTTTTGCAGGCCTTTCAGATAATTAAGATATACGGGCAATCTGTGCAGTGTTTGTCTGGAAATAACGTTTACTTGTTTGCTTGTATTCATAATCCGCCCTTTCGATAATATATTATTGATAATTATATACTCATATATAAAAAATGTAAAGTTTTATACATATAAAAAGGCAGCTGATGAATATCATGGCCTACAGCTGCCTTTTTTAAAGCGATGGTTTAATACTTATCGTCTTCGTCTATGGTGATATTGGTAGCGTAAGAATAATCCATGAGATCTGCTGCATAGATATTTGATTCGTTTAAAGCTTTGGGTTCGTCGCTAAATAAGTCTATTTTAAGAACGAACCTTGCAACCATGTCTTTGAGTATCTGCGCTTGGCTATAAAGCTCCTGTGCAGCCGCAGCACTTTCCTGAGAGGTGGCAGAATTTGTTTGTACGACAGCCGACATATGTTCGATACTCGCATTGATCTGCTCAATACCGGTGGCTTGTTCTGTGGAAGACCTAGCAATCTCACTTACAAGAGATGCGGCTTTCTCTACGCCTTCGACAATATCGCTTAATGCTGATGCTGTATCGTTTGCAATTTTGGTTCCGGCTAATGTTTTATTAATGGAGTCTTCTATCAGTGATGCGGTCTCCTTTGCTGCGGCTGCGCTTCGCGCAGCAAGACTTCTGACTTCATCAGCCACAACGGCAAAACCTTTGCCATGAATACCCGCTCGGGCGGCCTCTACCGCTGCGTTGAGTGCCAATATGTTCGTTTGGAAGGCAATATCATCTATGACTTTAATTATCTTAGATATGTTAGCGGATGTGTCGTTGATATCCTGCATGGCTTTCTGCATGAGATCCATCTGTTCATTGCCATTAAAAGCGCCATCTCTGACGGTACTGACAAGACTATTGGCAAGGTTGGCATTCTCAGCATTTTGTTTTGTCGCCGCGGCTATTTGAACAATAGATGCGTTAAGCTGTTCTATGGATGCGGCCTGCAAGGAAGCCCCTTGAGATATATCCTGGCTGCCCTGAGATAGCTGGTGCGTTCCGGATGTGACTTGTTCCGCTGAGGCATTGATTTCTGACAAAACCCCGCTCAGTGATACACAGATGTGGTTAATGGAGTCCTTAAGTGCGACAAAGTTCCCTTTGTATTCTGAGCCAATCTCCACATTGAGATTGCCCTGCGATATGCTCTTTAGGACATCGGATATTTCAATGATATAGTTTTTAATGGCACTGACAGTTTCATTTAGCGCGTTCTTTATAATTGCATAATCGCCACGGTAGTCTTTTTCCAGATTAATGTCAAGATTGCCTTGTGCCATTTGTGCCAGCATTTCCGCTGCTTCATGAATAGGGTCAATAACGGCATCAAGCGTACTGTTTATGCCTTCTATAATTTTTCGGTAGTCGCCATGATGAAGCTGAGCATCCGCTCTTGTTGATAGTCTTCCTTCTATTGCGGCTTCCACGAGCATATTTGTATCGGCGGATAACGATTTGACAGCCTGGGTCATGCGCTCAAAAGAATCCGCAAGCAGCCCAATCTCGTCTCTGCGGTTCAAATTAAGCTGTATATCCATGTTGCCCTTAGCCAGCTGCACCGCACTGTTGGCGATAGATAGAAGCGGTTTTCTTATGCTTTTTCTGACAAAAAACCATATGGTTAAAAGAGCAAGCAGTAAAACACCGGCCGATATAGTAATGGACATGTTCAACGTTCTATTGCGGCTCGCCTCTATACTGCTGAGCGGCAGGGCTGCGGACAAGACACCTATCGGCTTGTTGTTTTTGTCAAGCAGAGGTGCGTATTTGGCATAGTAATTGGAGCCGAAAATTTGCGTATTCTCGGTATACTCCTGCTGCTGTTTCAGCACTATATCATTAATCGCCGCCTCAAGCTTTGTTCCCGTTGCCCGCTTTTCTCCCTGTTTTATGGTCGTCACATAACGGGTATCTTTAAGGTATATTGTAAACTCAAAGCCATATCTTTCTTTTAAGCTGTCAAGCAGTTCGCTTTTATTCCATTTACTGACGGTGATAATACCTCCTACAACCTCTCCATCTATATTTAAGGCAGGAGCGGAGGCTGCGCAGTATATCTCTGACTGTTCATCAATATATATACCGGAGGTGCTTGTGCCCTCTATAGCTTTTTGCAGCGCTTCAATTGACGAGCTTATGTCTGAACCGAGCTTGATATTGGTCACTGATGAAAAAATAACTTTTCCTTGCGCGTTTGTGATGGCAATATAATCGGATCCGTTACCCTCATTATCAGCAACAATATTTGAAATACTATAATCATCTATGATCTCGGAAACACTTGCAAAATCATTGCGCTCAATTGCTCTTGACAAGTCAGTATTGCCGGAGAATAGTGCCGTATCGGTTTCACATTCCAGCGTTATTTCGTTAAGATATGTCTTTAGGTTGTCAAAAGCTTTATCGACTTGATTGTACAAAAGTCCATTGACAAACTCATTATTTTGCTCTAGCGTGACAAATACACAAAGGGACACGACCAAAACAAACATGGTGATGACGACGGCCAAAATCTTGGCTGACAAGCTTCGAAATCCAATGTCCTTACGTATTCTCTTTTTCATCTTAACACCCCTTTTCATTTTTTAATGTAATTATGAAAAGACTAAGCTGTTATTTTTGTTGACTATTAAATTCGTCATGCTTGACTGTTTCTTATATTCTAATAGCTGTCGAATTTCCTATGAGGAACGCTTCACAAATATAAAATAGGTATGGTTATTTACTATATAATGTTTGTCCATGGTGTCGTCATATTTCCTCCAAAAATACAGAGACAGTGAAATATTAATCAGATCAGTGGTAATATCATCTTTTTATAATGGGGCGCATGTTCCGGTACGAATCCGAACTTTTGATAAAGAGGTTCTCCTTGGTTGGATGCTGACAGTTCTATATATGATAAATCATAAAATTTTGCTTCATTGATCAGAATTTTTAATAAAGATGTGGCTATCCCCTGTCTTCGGTATTCCGGTAAAGTGTACACATTAAGCAGCAACCCCGTTTTTCCTGTCGGGAACCTGTGATTCGCTGGTTTTTCCTGTATGATAAGAAAAGCAGTCGATACCACCAAATGATCGTTATGAGCCACAAAAGCGATACAATCATGGGAAAGATGTGAGGAAAAATAACGGCTTAGTTGTTCGAATATCTCGTCTTTTTTTGGTCTGTTCACATTAAAATCTTCGGTTAGATAAGCCAGTCTCATTTTGATCAGATCTTCAATATCGTCACTTTGGGCTTTTCGAAATATCACGACAATAACCTCGGTTTTGAGTGAAATGAGCTATAAAAGCGGTTCCATTCCTGAAGAAAACATTGCTCATACGCTATACCATAAGATAATTGCACAAAACTGCGGAATCTAACTATTACTTGCGAATCGCAGCATGTGAAAGAATGATTATTCTTTAATCCGGGAGATAGTCCTTTAAACGTTCAAAAACAAAACGCCCGCTTTGCGATAGGTGCTTTTGGCTCCAACTGATAGGCGCACCGGGCAGCAATGCCGCGCTTGTTTCATTTCGATCTGCCAGGCTCCAATTACACCAGCTTAAACGGTGCTGAGCCAAAAACGCAAGCCACTCGTTACTTTCTTTTATGTAAACGCCGCCGTTGCCGTCTGCCGCACTGGTTCCCCATTCACTGGCAAATATAGGAGCACCCATGCCAAGCGCTGTTAAGCATTTGCTGCGCAACTCTTCCCCGTGTGTTCCGGCATAGAAATGCAACGTATACATGAGATTATCAAAATCCAGAGGATCTGCCGCACAGATATCCACATCCTGACTCCATGTCGAGCTTCCGACAAGAATAAGCGCTTTTGGCGATTGCTTTCGAATAACGGGAATGATGCGCTCGGCATATGGTTTAACGCTGTTTGCCCATGTGACGTCCTGTCCGTTTGGTTCATTGCAGATTTCATAGATGACGCCCGGGGCATCCTTATAGTGGCGGCTCATTCTGTCAAAGAATATGGCGGCTTCATCCACATGTTCCATGGGATTATTATCGTAGTTAATATGCCAGTCTATAATCGCGTACATGTCCAGCGCCAATGTAGCATTTACAGCGCGAACCACATCCTGCTCGACTCTGTGGTCAGAGAGATAACCGCCTTCATCGGTATACATGGCGATCCTAAATACATTGGCCCCGGCTTGTTTCGTGATGTTGATGCTTTCTCTGCGCGCAAAATGCGGATACCATTGCATACCGTGGCTACTCATGCCGCGAAGAATAACGTCGCGTCCGGCTTGATCTTTCAGATCTGTTCCGACAACAGTCAAAGCACCATGATAAGAGACCCCATGCCATTCAGGCATCATAATAACACCCCTCGCAGATTTACTTAAACGTTTTCGTAACACGTCTATATATTACCTTGTATCGACAATAAATGCAAGGATAAACATGCTGATACACGCAAAAAATTATAAATAAAGCATATATTACATCTGAATATATGCTTGCAGACTGTCAAAAAAGTTATAATTATTAATTCGTGGGCAAGTCGGGCTTTGCCCGCGAAGCCCACACTATGTGGTTTTGCACAGTTTCGAGTAAGGCGCGGAACAAGGCGAAGCGAACAAAACCGGCAAACTGGCGGAAAACCGAAGGTTTTTAACAAGCTTGAAAGCAAATATTACATTTGAATATATGCTTGAATTAACAAAGTGTGGCACGTATTGCGTTTCATGGATTTGGGTTCAATAGATCATGTTTTTGCTAAATCATCGCTTTCTTGTAATCCCAAAGTGTTGGTATTAATAGAATGACGATAAACCACAAACCGGGTAAATAAAAACTCTGTGACGAAATTGATAATCATTGTACCGCCAAGTACAATATAATCGTTCCAACCTGCCAAGTCCAGTTGGTCTCCCCACCATGTAGACAAAGGAGTAAAAATGCAATAATAGCCAAACACTTTCATCATCGCAATAGGTATATTGGCAGCAGATTTAAACGTGAACCTTCTATTTAGCGTGAAATTATAAATAACGGATAAAACAAGCGCAATAAGGTAACAAGGCCAATAACCGAATTTAGTTCCCTCGTTCAGCAGTGTGAAGCTGGCAATTTGAATAATACCTGCCGAAGCCGAAAATAGTGCAAATTTGATAAACTGAACCGCGTTTTGTTTTCTCGTAAGCTCCACCGTTTTATTTGTATTGTCCATTGATGTCCCCTTCCTGTTTGCCTAAATGTTTTGAGCCAATGAAATCAATAGGTATTTAGTGACGTTAGTATTGAAATTATTGCTTGTTAATTCATCTCGATTATATTCTTTCATTGAGATAATGTAAACAAATGTTTGATAAATGGCCTCATATATCGGCTCATTTTGTAAGTTTAGTTACAATAGCATCCGGTTAAGCATTTTATCTTGATATGCATAGTATGAACCGCTCCTTGCATCGTGTCATAGCCTTTAACACGCAAATCATTATCGGTATTTCAATTCATTACATATTTTTCGTTTGGTAAAGACAAGATCGTTAGACAACGGCTGCAATGAATATTTTGTTTTTGAAGAGTAAGAATATAAAAAGTAACGATTGGAGTTTAAAAATGACGATTGGTATTCCTAAAGGCCTTTTGTATTCAAAATATCATATTTTTGCCGAGGCTTTTTTTGAATTATTGGGGGCAGATATTGTTGTTTCCCCCGATACGAACAAGGCCATTCTTGATGCTGGTGTTAAGTATTGTGTGGATGATGCATGCCTATCAATAAAAGTTTATCACGGTCATGTCTTTTGGTTGAAAGACAGATGTGATTATTTACTGACCCCTCGCTTTTTAAGCCTGGAGAAAGGAAAATCCGTCTGCCCTATGTTCTGTGGAATTATAGAAATGATGACCAGCAGCTTACCGGGTCTGCCCCGCCTCATTGATACACCGATTTTGACATTGGATCGTGATGATATTTTGACCTGGGCCTTAAAAGCGGGCAGTGTTGTCACAAAAAATAAAAAGCTCATAAAAGCGGCATTTGAAACGGCTATAGAAAAACAAAGGACGTACAAAATCGAATATAACGACACAGTTTATCCGAAAAAAGTTGCTTTAATCGGGCACACTTACCATATCCATGACAGATTTATCAACATGGATCTAATAAATAAGCTGCACAATCTTAATATCGGGATTCAAACCGCCGAAAGTGTTGAAAAAGACAGCATTGAAGAGCAGTCAGCACAGCTATATAAACCTCTCTTCTGGTACTTTGCGAGGGAATATTACGGTGCAGCGGTCAGCTTATACAAGAATCATGATATCGACGGTATCATTTATATTTCAGCTTTCTCTTGCGGTGTGGATTCCGTAGTGGTTGATCTCATCAAACATGAAACAGGCAGCTTTCCCTTTATGGTACTGAAACTGGATGAGCATACGGGAGAAGCCGCTTTTGACACACGACTGGAGGCTTTTGCTGATATGCTCAAAAGGAGGTCGCTTCATGGTTGTTACCGTTCCGCGCATGGGCAATACGTGCTTAGCTGCTAAAGCTTTTTTTGAAGCTTTGCATATTCCCTATGTCATCCCCGATAAGGTCAGTAAAAAAACTATGCAAAACGGCGCTGCGGTGTCGCCCGAAGAAATTTGTCTGCCCTTTAAAATATGCATGGGCTGCTATGACGAATGTATCAGCAAAGGCGCGGATACCATTCTAATCACGGGCAGCTGCGGCCCATGCCGTTTCGGTGAATACTGTGAGCTGCAGATGAAGCTGCTTAAAAAGCTTGGGCATAATGTCCGCACGATTGTTCTGGATGCGCCCTCTGTCACCGGCAAGGATGAGTTCTTTAAAAGAATCGGCGCATTAACAATGGAAAGCCGGTTAAACAAAGCGCAAAAACTGCTTGCGCTTCGTCAGGCACTGCAGATACTTGCGCTTGCGGACAAAGTTGATGCCAAAGCGTACAACCTTGCGGGTTATGAAGTTAACAAAGGCGAATGCAGGCAGCTGCTCAGTGCATGCCAGACTGAGGCTTATCGATATTCTCGTCCGTCCGACATCAAAGCTGTTTTAATGCGGTACATCAAAAAGCTTGATGCGGTGCAAACAGACAAAAATAAAAAGCCGTTAAGACTCGCAATCATCGGCGAAATCTATTCTATGATCGAGCCGTTCGCCAATCTACATATCGAAGAAAAGCTTATGGATTATGGCGTATCGACGAGCCGTCTCATCACACCAAGCTGGTGGATACATGATCTTGTGGCAAAGCCGCTGAAAATCAATTCATGGACTGTCAATAAGGCCGCGTCCCGCTATCTTCCCGTAAATGCGGGTGGTCATGCGCGTGAATCCATCGGGCATGCCGTCTTATCGACGAGAAAAGCATACGACGGTGTGATACAGATATTCCCGCTTGGATGCATGCCCGAGATCGTAGTGAAAGCAATCATGCCTCGGATACAAAAAGAAAAAGATTTACCTGTGCTTACACTTATTATAGATGAAATGACAGGCGAAGCGGGATATATCACAAGAATTGAAGCGTTTTTGGATATGCTGAACGCCAGAAAGAAAAAAGGAGCCTACGCTTGAATACGCAGCTCAGTCTTGGAGTCGATGTCGGCTCTGTCAGCACGAATTTTGTTGTTATAGACAAGTCTAATAATGTTGTCGAAAAGCTGTATATCAGAACGAACGGACGGCCGATTGAAGCCATGTCAAAAGGGCTTTCTCTGCTATATAAAAAACTTGGCGGTAATGTTCACATTAGAGCTGCAGGTACAACGGGCAGCGGCAGGCAGCTCGCCAACGTGCTTATCGGCGCAGACGCAATCAAAAATGAAATTACAGCTCATGCTGCGGCCGCGTGCCATATGGTTCCGGACGTACAGACAGTACTGGAAATTGGCGGTCAGGATTCGAAGATCATACTGATTCAAGACAGTGTTGTCTGCGATTTTGCAATGAACACGGTTTGCGCGGCGGGTACCGGCTCGTTCTTAGATCGACAGGCATCGAGGCTGCAAATACCCATTGAAGAATTCGGCAGCTATGCGCTTCGATCAAAATCACCGGTGCGTATTGCGGGGCGCTGCGCAGTTTTCGCGGAATCTGACATGATCAGCAAGCAGCAGTCTGGTCATAGCAACGAGGATATCATCGCGGGACTATGCGAAGCACTGGTACGCAATTATTTAACGAACCTTGCCAAAGGCAAAGAAATTAACGCACCGATATTGTTTCAGGGAGGCGTAGCGGCGAATGTGGGTATCGTATCGGCGTTCGAGAAAACGCTTGGCAAGAAGATAACCATACCCCAATATTATGACGTGATGGGCGCATACGGAGCGGCGCTCATTGCCAAAGACGAAATTGAAGAATCAGGTAAAGAAACAAACTTTAAAGGCTTCGAAAATCTAAACCGCGATTTTCGTGTTCAGAGCATGGAGTGTACGGACTGCGCCAATATGTGCGAGGTGATAAGGATATTATCAGACGGTGAATGCGTGGCTCACTGGGGAGACCGATGCGGTAAATGGGGTCATGTGACCAGCATAGGCATGACAAAGACGGATACATCCGTTTAAAAACAGCTGCTTCCTTGGCGTGAAAGAACAAATTTTGAGGGAAACTCATAGTATACACCAGCAAACAATATATGATTGTTTGGAATGATGAAAGGAGTTTTTTTACATGCCAGATGGAATGGAGTTGGCTCAGAGAGGCGGGCGCGGCGGTTTTCCGGGCGGCGGACGCGGCGGCTTTCCGGGCGGCGGACGCGGTGGTTTCCCACGAGGTGGTTTTCCGGGCGGCGGGCGCGGTGGTTTCCCCCGCGGCGGTTTCCCTAGAAGGGTACCTATACGGCGGCCCTTCCCAAGGTTCTTCTTTTTCCCTGTCGGTTTTCCCATAAGCCGTTGCTACTTTGTCGATCGGTTTGGCCGGTGCTGTGACCGCTTTGGCCGGTGCTGCGACCGCTTTGGCAGATGTACTTTCGGCGGGTTCGGAGATGATTTTTACCCCTTTGCAAGTACTGCCGCTTCGATGGGCGGATGGTATGGTATGCCTGGGAGTTGGGATATGATGCCGGACTATGACGATATGTCGGACTATGATGACAGATTTGATGATGACAGATTTGATGATGATAATGACTGACATTGACTGCTAAATGAACATGACAAAAATATGGCCGCCGGTATAAAAGTCTCACCCTTCATCCGGCGGCCATTGTATAACAAAACCCTATAAAGTAAAGATTTCCAAGTATACGTTAGTACGGTTTTGCGGTTTGGCTTGTATCGAGTAGGCCATTTAAGTATTCAATACAAGAGGAGACCATTTTCTGATAGCTTTGTGCTGCCTGTGTATAACCCCTTACAACCTCTTGTTCAAGAAATTCTTTATATTCATGATATATCTTTTTTATCTGAGCCGATACTTGATCCTCGGGAAAATCATGATGCATGACTTTCATGTTTTCCCTTTCAAAACTTAGCATCAGCTTTGCTAATCGAGGGTTTTTCATAATCGTTCTTCTATATTGTAACATTTGGACATACTCCGGTGTTTCCTTGAGTGCTTTCGCCAGATACTGCAATTCCTTTTTGGGTAACAATCCCTCCACCCCCCTTTTCATGTTATTCATGTTTCATTTTATTGAATCTGAAGACAATTGGTGCACGGGACTGTCTTAGCTGCTTATATGAATAAGAAAAGAAATGATGACATAATCATTTATTAGCACAAAAAAGGAGAAGCTGTATGTTGCTTTTCAAGGTAGTGAAAAAGTCAACGCTGCTGTTTTATTTGACGTTGGCTATTCTTGTGCTGTTATGTTCCTTAATATTAATCCTAGATTCAGAAAATTCTATGGCTTTAATAAATACCCAAAAAAATGAAGACTGGGATGCGATTATTTCATCAATTTTCAGCTTAAGGAACCAGTATGTTTTTAATAACGACACGGATCGGCTGAAAAGCTTATTTTTAACCGAAGAGCGTAACGGCTGTTGGGCATATGAAAATGAGACACTAAGGATCCAGTATATCGATGACTGGTCAAGTAAGCAGGGTGTTGATTTTATAGGTATAAACAGCACAATTCATATAAGAAGCATCAAACAAGTTGGCAGAGGTTATGCGTTTTATGTGATTGCGTCAACCGAATACAGGTATGTCTATAAAGACGATCCTCAGCAGGAGAATATGTTTCGGCTGGGTACTTATCACTCCATCGATCTGATACCGGGCACGGCCCCTGATTCCTGGATTATCAGCCGGGAATGGTATGATGACCCTCTGTCGGATGCGATTAAGCTGGGAGATGAAACAAGCGATATCACGGCCTTTATTGCCTCTCAAACGCTGCCTGATCTATCGGGGCTCAGCGCGGAAAGATTGGCGGCCGTCGAATATGCCGATATGTTCTGCGGCGCCGCATCGGACGGACAGACAGAATATCAGTACAACAAGGATTATACGAATTTCAATTCGGAAGGTGGTGACTGCGCCAATTTCGCTTCTCAGATCTTACATGAAGGAGGCGGATTTAAAAAAAATAAAGCATGGAATTACCGAAACGGCAAAGGCAGCCGTGCGTGGGTCAACGCACAGGGCTTTAAGGATTATTGGCTTTACAGCGGCAATGCATCTTTAATTGCCAAAGGAAAGTATAATGAGGTTTATCAATCGGCGTATTCACTTCGCCCCGGAGATATTATCGCTTATGCAAAAAAAGGTAAGGTATCGCATATATCAGTCGTAACAGGCCTTGACTCAAAAGGTTATCCGCTTGTGAGCTGCCATAATGCCGACAGGTTCCATGTGCCTTGGGATATTGGCTGGAGCAGGAGCAATATCACATTCTTTTTAATCAGCGTCCATTATTAAATCAAGATACTAAGACATGTTTTCCCTCTTTTCGTATGTTAAAAAGTGCATATTAAGCAAAGGCAAATGAGAAACTATTTAAAAGAACGATCAACGAATCAGGGAGAAACATTCATGCCGGAAAACGAACAATCGAAAGCTTTATCTGCCCGCTGTGCTTACCAGCTTGCTGATGTGGAGAAAACGGCACCGCAGTTTATTTCCATCACACCCCGATGGCTGACGATATTCTTGGATTGGAAGCCTTTGGAATCGGGCATATTTCGTTTAAACAAGGTAAAAAAGGGTGAAACATTGTTGGATGTGCTTTGCGCACAGTCTAACAGCGATGACATACCCGAAGGCTTTATCGATTATGAAGCTCAGCCCAGAGAATACATTCTGACATCCGTTTCCTCCATTATTAAGATTGAGACGCGTGTTTCGGACATATACAGCAAGCCATACGACCAGATAAAGGAACAGCTCAGACTGGGCATGGAGAGCATCAAGGAAAAGCAGGAAAGTCTTATCGTAAATGGTGACGATTACGGTCTGCTTAAGAATATTGATGACTCACAGCGCATACAAACAAGAAACGGTGCACCCTCGCCAGACGATCTGGATGAGTTGATTGCCAAGGTATGGAAACGCCCATCGTTCTTTTTAGCACATCCACGCGCCATTGCCGCCTTTGGACGCGAATGCACACGCCGCGGCGTTCCGCCTGTTGTTGTGAATATGCACGGTTCTCCTTTCATGACATGGCGCGGCATACCGATTGTCCCGACGGACAAGCTGCTTATTGACGGGCAGAAGAATCCGGCGGACGGAAAAGGAAAAACAAACATATTGCTGATACGCAGCGGCGAAGAGAATCAGGGCGTGGTTGGCTTATACCAGACAGGTTTGCCCGGTGAACAATCCAGAGGCTTGTCCGTGCGTTTCATGGGTATCAATAATCAGGGCATCGGTTACTATCTGCTGTCCATATACTGTTCTGTGGCCATACTCACCGATGATGCGATAGCCGTTCTTGAAAACGTCGAAGTTGGAAACTACTATGACTATAAATAGTCATGAAATAGGCAATCTGCCGGCAAGTGACGGAATCATGCCGCAGGCTGAGCTGCTGGAATTAATAAAATCAGCATCAGAAGCTTATTTTCCGGAATTTTGTGAATGTGCAAATAATATGAGCAGCGATCCCATTCCCTGCTCCCACATCGATGATGCTAATTCAGACATTTATCGGGGCTTGGCTGAAAAAGAATACAGCCATCATGCGGTTGAGCCGCAAAAACAGCAATTTAGCAGTGAGCCGCACTCTTCCTCTCGCTCAAAAGATGGCGGTGATATGTGTTTATGGGATAAGGCTGTTGACTTGAAAAACATGTTGTTTTCCCCTGCCGATGTTCCGGTTTTACACAGTAACACGGTTGATTTTCACAAAGTGCGAAAAGATTTCCCCATACTTTCAGATACCGTTAATGGCAAGCCGCTCATTTGGTTTGACAACGCAGCCACCACACAAAAACCGCGGTGTGTGATTGAACGGCTTAAATATTTCTATGAGCATGAAAACTCAAATGTGCATCGCGGCGCCCATACGCTGTCCAGACGGGCGACGGATGCTTTTGAAGAAGCGCGTGAAAAAGCGGCAGCATTCTTAAACGCTGCAAATATAAATGAGATCGTATTTGTACGGGGAACCACAGAGGCTGTGAATCTGGTCGCGCAGACGTATGGTTTAAAGTATCTTGGCCCGAATGATGAGATACTGGTCACACACTTGGAGCATCACGCCAATATTGTGCCGTGGCAGCTGACAGCCGCGAAAACGGGCGCAAAGCTTCGGGTTATCCCGGTGGATGACGGCGGGGAAATAAGGCTGAGCGATTACGCGAATATGCTGAGCAAGAAGACGAAGATCGTCGCGGTGACGCATGCATCCAACGCGATCGGCGTCGTCTCTCCGGTGGCGCAAATGACGCAAATGGCGCACGGATACGGTGCCAAAGTATTTGTAGACGGCGCGCAGGCCGTTGCTCATTTCCAAGCCGATGTACAGCAGCTTGGTTGCGACTTCTATGCTTTCTCGGGGCATAAGGTATTCGGGCCCACAGGCATCGGTGTGCTTTATGCCAAAGCCGAAATTCTTGAAGACTTGCCCCCATATCAAGGAGGCGGAAGCATGATTGAGGATGTCACCTTTGAGCGCTCAACTTATAAAGCCCCTCCCCTCCGGTTTGAAGCCGGAACTGCTAATATCGCAGATGCCATTGCTCTGGGAAGCGCACTCGAATATGTGGCCCGTATAGGGATGCAAAGCATTACAGCGTATGAGCATGGTTTGCGAGATCATGCGATTGCTGCCCTTAAAACCGTGCCGGGACTGCGCTTCATCGGCAAACAGCTGACGGGCATTATATCCTTCGTGATTGATGGCATGGTCACACAAGATATCGGTAAATATATGGACAGTCAAGGCATCGCCGTGCGAACAGGCCATCATTGTGCTATGCCCATTTTAAGACGTCTGGGCGTGGAAAGCACCGTTCGTGCTTCCTTGGCTTTCTATAACACCCGCCAAGAGATTGACAAAATGGTTAGCGCGCTGCACAGGCTTACCGATACCAGACATTTTATACAGTTCTGACTTTACTCCTGCTCCAAAGCCTGAGTGAAAAGCTCCGCACAAAGGTATTTCGCTCTATCCCATATCAGTGAAGAAAATTCTTCGTCGTTATGCGGTGTCGAGCCGTTTCCAACGGGTGTCAGTTCCACACAGAATGCGGGACGCGAAAAATCCTGGCGGAACCAGTTTTCAAATCCGGCGCCATAAACGGCCGGGTCTTCGGAGACGGGCATCAGCTCATATCCCGTTACCGCGGCAAGCCCCTGCGCAATTTGAGAACCCGCTGCAATGGCATCTTGGGTGCCGCTGTCCGCCCAATAGATAACTTCACCTTTGGTATGGAATGAAGCGGCAAGAATAAATTCATTTTCGCTGCAAAGCTGCATCATGGCCTGTACCTCCGGTTCTGTGGCCGGAGCGGTACCCTTATACATTTCGCTGCTGGGCACGTCAGTGCTGCTCTGTTTTTCATCCCAGTGGCAGGGATATTGGCGGTTCAGATCCACTCCGTTGATGTTGGCTTTCCATTCGTTATAGCCATCTTTCAGCATGCGCATGTTTTTAACACTTTCAGGGTCTTTGGCGGATTCCACACCATTTTGTACAAGATTCACGCCGTCGGGGTTTACCATCGGTACAATATAAACGGTGGCTGTATCCAAAAGTGTTTTCATGTCATAATTACCGTATGTATTGTCGCTGGTATAGGCCTGCGCATATTCATCAGCTGTCTCCATAAGAAATGTCGTCGTCATATATTCACGGGCGTGATGAGCCCCCGCCAGTACGATCTTCTTCTCGCCCTTTCCGATTGTGAGGAGCAATATATCACGCCCTTCTACGGACTGACCGATGACAGATTTGGTGACAAGCTCTGGATATGTATCGGCAAGCGTCTGCGCGTCCTCACACATCTGTTCATAGCTGTAGGTTTGATTCGGGTTTACAATATCAATATCGGCTTGTACGGAAGACGTGGTCTCAGGCTGCGGTGTCGTCTCGGGCTGCATTTCGGGCTGAATAATCTGTATGTTTGGTTTTTTACATCCCGCTGATAACAAAGCGGCTGTTAGAACGAGTATGACTAAGAGTTTTTTCATGATAGCTCCTTTTAATGCAATACTTTAGTTTAAGTAATGTTTAGACGTAATAAAACAGGTTTTTGTTTCAATTAATTTAACCAGTTCAGTAATTTTTTCTTATGTGCCCATTAGCCAGCCATATATCACATAAATACCCATATGTCAAACGAGGAAGGCTGAACGAATATATATAGATATGTCGATGATGAGGATGAGGGCTTTGTATACAAAAAAGAGCTAACAAAAGCAGCTCTTTAAATGGTAGTGTTTATACCTAAACCACGAAAGGAATAAACATTTTCGTGGTTTTCATATAGTCTTTGTAGTCTCCTCCAAACTCGCTGAGCATATCCTTCTCTTCGCGCTTCGCCAACCTCACATACAAAACCACCATCACGGGGAATAAAACCAGCAGCGGCAGCGTGGCCCATTCGATCAGCATGCCTAAGGAAAGCATCAGCAGCCCCGTATATTGCGGATGTCTGATATACTTATAGATTCCCGTTTTGACCAGTGTGCCTGTGCCCTTTTCTTTAGACCAGTATTTTTTGTAAATGTTATACCAGCCATTTAATATCAGGAATAAAGCGATGATGGCAAGACCGATATTGATGTACATACCCAAGTATCCAAACGATTGAAACAAAGTGTGGCCCCAGAGAACGCCTTCCGGCAGGCTCTTCCCCACTACCCAGGAAATAAGATACATGCTAAAAGGTATGCCATGCATTTCAATGGCAAAAGCGATAACAAAAGCAATGTATGTGCCGACCGGTTTCTTGCCCATTTTTTTATAAAACGGTATAAAAATGAGCACAATGCTGTAAACGATGATGAAGAATACCACGCCGAACCAATTTAAGAAGTGACTTTGTGTTGTCTCCATGAATATTACCTCACAGTTATATTTGGTACAGTGAGAGATTTAGCGCCCAACCCGCACCTTGAATACAGCATATCAAGGCATCCTGACATGGCGCTGATAATAACCTTAAGTCATCCTTAAATCTTTCTTAGGAAGGGTGATAGTAAACCTGCATCCTTTGCTCTCTAGTGTATCAAGAATAATTTTGCCTCCATGTGCATGAACGATTTTCTGGACAATAGCCAGACCGAGGCCTGTTCCGCCAGTTTCGGTACTTCTGTCACTAGCTGTTCTGACAAACGGATTAAAAATCTCATTCCGGAGTGCTTCGGGAATGCCGCCGCCGTTATCTGCAAATTTAAGCACGATATTCTCATTAGCTTCTTCCAAGCCAATATAGACGGTTGTTCCCTTAGGCGTATATTTGACAGCATTGGAAGTGAGGTTTGCTAACAAACGGCCAAAGCAGCGGGTGTCAACTTGTGCGATAATTTCTCTTTCCGGTATTTCAAATTCATAGTGAAGCCCCGCACCTTCAAGCTGCGGAATCAGCCCGGCAATCTCCTCACGAAGAAATTCGCATATATTGATCGGAACTTTTTTTAGTTCAAATTCGGGACTGTCCAGCTTGGAAAGCTCAAACATATCAATAATGAGATTATTTGCCTTCACGCTGTTATTGTAGATCGTTTTCAGGTAGGCATTTCGCTGCTCGTCCGTGAGGTTATGATTTTGGAAGCAAAGCTCCGAATATCCCATCATGCCGGAGAGCGGTGTTTTTAAATCGTGTGAAATATCGAGTATGAGTTTTCTGCGGTTGTTTTCGGACTGTTTTCTCAATGCCATTTCCTGCTCAATGCGCGCAGCCATATCATTGAATGCGTCCTGAAGGTCTTTAAACTCGTTTTTAAGATTCAGATCTACACGAATCGAATAATCGCCGTCCTGAAAACGGCGCACACTATGGCTCAATTGTTTTAATGGCGACACAATTCCGACCGATGATATCTTAGAATAGATGAACGTGACAACCAAGAGCAACAAAAAGTAAAATAATGCGACTGCCACGATGACAGTCACGACGCTTTGCGTATCTTGAGACGGATATTGCGTATTGCTTGCGATGGCAAAATCGATACGTATGGACGTGGGGAAAGACACAACGAGCCAGAAATGTCCCGCTTCATTATAGGCGACGCTGTGGCTAAACTTGATGCCCGTGCTTTGGCTCTTTGTGAGAAATTCGGTCAGCTCAGTTATCGTCAGTGCCGGCTTTTCAAATACACTGATCCCCTCGGAGTATACGATTTCTCCTTTCGCATTGATGACCTGAACACCGCCGCCATTTTCTACAACCGCTGATGAATCGATTTTTGTAAAGTCATCCTGCATAAGGCTGTTTGCTGTGAAGTTGTTTTTCCTGAGCGTGCTTTCCAGCACATGCCCTGCAAACGACATGAGTAAAAATGCACATATGGCAATGATCGTGGAGATGATGAACATTAAAAAGTAATTGGCCAAAAAGCGATTGGATAATTTGCTTCTCATTTGATTTCCTCATAAGAAAACTTGTAGCCGATGCCGCGTATTGTTTTTATGTAAACCGGTTCTTTGGGGTCGGCTTCCAGCTTGTTTCTCAAACGGCTGATATGTACCATAATGGTGTTATCATCATAGTAGGTATCCTCATCCCACACGGCGGCATAGAGCTGTTTTTTGGTGTAGACTCTCCCCGGATGGCTCATCAATAAATGAAGCAGTTTATACTCTTTAGCCCCCAGATCAATAAGCGTATTATTTAAGTAAGCGCAGCAGCCCTGTGTATCCAATACCAAGCTGCCATAAGTGATACGGTGTGATTCTTTATCACTTTGAGAGCCGTAATTTTTGCTTCTTCTTAGAACGGCGGCCACTCTGGCCAGCAGCTCTGCCGAACTGAATGGCTTCACGATATAATCATCTGCGCCAAGGCCCAGTCCCAGAACTTTGTCCATATCATCGCCCCGGGCGGTTAGGAATATAACGGGTATCATATTTCCTGATTCACGAATTTTTCTGAGAAGGTTAAAACCGTCGAGGCCCGGCATCATTACATCGAAGAGCGCCAGACTGAAAGACTGAGTATTTAAGGCATCCAGCGCTTGCCTTCCATCAGAAACGGCATGGCAGTGATATCCATCCTGCTCGAGCTGAAGCTTAAGCAGCGCTCTTATGTCCTGTTCATCTTCGGCAATCAATATGTCCATGCCTATCCTCCTCATGTCACGTATACATCCATGTTTTATTATAGCATAGACGCATCTATAATCACGACATTAAAAAAGCACCCGCAATTTAAGCAGGTGCTTTTAGATCCCTGAGGTAACTATTTCTTTTCTTCTTTGCCGAAAACGGCTCTTGCGCTTTCCGCCTGCGGGTCGTGTTTGATCTTTTTAGACCGGAAAGTCCCGTCGTCCATTTTGCCGTTCCTCGTGCTTTTCATCTTATTGCTTTTTCCCATCTTCGCGCTCCTTCGTTATCTTAGTGTTTGGCCCCAGCGCCTCTTTTTGCATATTGTAATTCTGAACCTCAAAGGCGGACTATACCGTTATGAATCGAGACTTTCATTGTCCGAGGCTATGCTTTATTCCTTCCCAACTGAATCACTGTTAGTATGGCTATTAAGCGCAACCGATACTCTTAAGATACGAAGGATAAGCTTGACATTAAAAGGGCATGCTGCCATCCAGCCAGCCGTTTGAAAGCCAATGATTCCGGTCTTTCGGATTCCATGTATTCTTTTTCATCATGGCTCTCATGAGTAAAAAAAAGAGGCGTGTAGTAAAAGGTGTTCGGATTTTATTCGCTTTGTTCACAGCTTTAACCACTTGCTTTGCTGTGGATGAAATTTTTGTTTCAAGCTTTTGACGTCTTTTATCTGTCACTTCGTCCCACTTAGAAGCGGAGACCGCACATTTTAAAGAAAAGGTACGTTTTACACACCAATATTTAAACGAGTTGCGCATCGTTTTGGTGGTATGCCCAAGACCCGCGCCCGCCGTTGTCGCAATCGTAACAGCAACTTTATTAAACATCTTGGGATTGGGTCTGTGGCTCATCCACATAAAACATAAGTGATCTAAAAGCGCTTTGAGCTGCCCTGTGATATCCAAAGCATACACGGATGAAGTCATCACAATGATATCAGAATTCTCAAGAGCTTCCACAATAGGTCCTATATTGGAAGCATGCGGGCAGCTGTCTTCACCCTTAAAAAAGCAGGAGAAGCAGCCCTTGCAAAAATGTGGCATATCCTTGGGCAGCGTAAACTCCGTAACTTGTGTTTCTTGTTGTGACGTTATTGAGTTTAATAATAATTCTTTGCAATGCCATGTGCTGCCATGGCGTGTGCTTCCGTTAATAACAACAATATCCATATAATAACCTTCCTTTAGAAGAAATAATACATAATTAATTAAATTCTTTTGCCGTATATTTGGTTAAAGTGACGGACATGACGGATAAACAGTGCCTTGGCTTCTGCCATGCTTTCCTTATCATTATCAAACTTATAGAAAATAAGAAAGATGGGCGAAAAGAATTCCAAAGCTAATAAATATGGGTCAGTTTCTATGAAACAACCTTCGCGTATCAGAGCTGCGAATAATTGGGATTGATATTCCAGACTGCCTTCAAAAGAATGCACCCGAAACAATTTGGTGAGCTCCGGGCTGCGGTACTGTTCTATGGTCAGCATCTTGCGAAACTTGATTATATTATCGTCGCAAAAATAATGCTCAAATATTATTAAGACGATCGCTTCAAATTGTTCCGTCGTCGTATTTTTATACATGTTCACCGTACGTTCATCAACAGTAAACCCCGCTTTTTCATCAATAACATTGATATTCCTAAAAAATGAGTTGACTCGCGAAGAGTATTCGCTGATGATACAATCGAATATATCTTGTTTGCTCTTAAAATGATTGTAGAGCGAGCTCTCCTTAATACCTACGGCTTTGGCAATATCACGAACAGATACCGCATCAAATCCTTTTTTCGAAAACAACGTTAATGACTCATCGAGTATCTTTTCTCTCGTATTCATGCAGCACCTCACAGCATAACGACAGATCTTGATATTTCTGTCCGTCTTCCAAGAACCAATGGTTTGGTTAATACAGAAAATAAATCCATAAAGTACAAGTCTATCATGACATATCCTTAACTATCATTCGTTAGTCTGAGTATAACGAACAAGCGTTAGTTTGTCAACTCTGTTAGTATGAATTACAGGGATTCCGTTTTCAAGTTCTAAACTTTGTATGAAAACATAAAACGATAAAAAAACGATCAAACTATAAAAAATAAAAAGGAGAAAGTCTTGTTTACTGTTCTGACCGGCCTTGATTGTTTTTGCCCTTCGCATGCTGGACTTAAAGATATTTTAATAGCGGGCGACAAGATAGCTGGGATTGCTGACCCGGGCTTTTTTAAGCGTATTTATGATTATTGCGAGGTTATCCATTGTGAAGGATTACTGGCATTTCCGGGTATCATTGACCAGCATATTCATTTAATTGGCGGCGGCGGAGAAAACGGCCCTGCCAGCCGTATTGGTGATATTTCTATCGAAGATATATTTATGGCGGGTGTGACCACGGTTGTGGGTGTGCTTGGTTTTGACAGCTATACAAAAAGCCTGCAAAGCCTGCTTGCACAAGCCAATACACTGGAGGCAAAGGGGCTGACCGCATACATCTATACAGGCAGCTATGCCATTCCGACTGTGACCGTAACAGGCAGTATTGCGAATGATTTGATACTGATTGATAAGATCATTGGAACTGGTGAAATCGCTATTTCTGATTACCGTTCTTCGCAGCCGACGTTTAATGAATTTGCACAACTGGCTGCTAAAACGCATATTGCGGGTCTAATCAGCGGAAAAGCCGGAATTGTTCATATCCATATCGGTGACGGCAAAGAAAGGCTGACGCCTTTGACGCAGCTATTGGATAAGACTGATCTGCCCAAAGCAATTTTTGTGCCGACACATGTGAACAGAAATCCGGAGCTGTTTTCGGAGGCGGTTGCGTATTGCAGAAGCGGAGGCAATATCGATTTAACAGCCGGTGAAAAAAAAGGCATACCCGTGCCAAAGGCAGTAAAAATGCTGCTGGAATCCGGCGCTCATATGGATAAGGTATCAATCAGCTCGGACGCCAACGGCTCTGACGGGCAGTCTGTCATCAAAATACAAACGTTCTTCGAAGACATCAAAAATGGCATACTGAATGAAAATATTCCCCCGGCCAGCATGTTTGCGCTGGTGACGCAAAACGTCGCCAAAACGTTAAAGCTCTACCCCACAAAAGGCGTGATCCAGAAAGGCAGCGATGCGGATATTTTGATCATGGATAAGCAATACAATATAGAAAAGCTATACTGCAAAGGACGGCTGTGTGTCAGCCACCGTCAGATTGTTGAGGAAACGTCATGAAAGATTCTGTTAAGGGGCATTTGCTGATTATCGGCGGTGCCGAAGATAAATCAGGAGACCGTCTTATATTATCTCAGGCGCCTAAAATGATGGATACAGATGAGCAGTTAACAGTCGTGACCACGGCCACAGAATATCCCAAAGAGGCCGGAGCCCAATATAAAACGATATTTAACGAGCTCGGAATAGGTCAAGTTGAGGTGCTTAACATCGACACGAGAGATGATGCCAACAGTGAAAGTATGTGCGAAGTGATTAGGAAGTCTCAATGTATATTCTTCACCGGAGGTGATCAGCTTCGTATTACGAGTATACTGGGCGGCACAAAAGTCAATAATGAGCTAAAACAACTTCATCAAAAAGGCGGCTTTATTATGGGCACCAGCGCCGGAGCTTCAGCAATGAGCTCCACGATGATCGTACAAGGAAATGATAATGAACCGGCACGCAAATGTACGCTCAAAATGGCGCCGGGTCTGGGGCTTATTGATAATTGCATCATCGACCAGCATTTTGATCAGCGGGGCCGTTTTGGACGTCTGCTTTGCGGTATTGCCGAAAATCCTGATGTTTTAGGTATCGGTATCGATGAAGATACGGCCATCAAGGTTTACCCAGACAGCCATTTTGAAGTTATCGGCGCAAACGCTGTGACGGTAATGGACGGAAGCACAATAAAAAGCTCAAACGTTGCGGAATTAAACCCTAATGAATTGCTGGCCATTGTCGGAGTCACAGTGCATACGCTCCCGTACGGATATGGTTTTGATATGAAAAATAAAGAAGTTTTAAGATTAAAGAAGAACACCGGAGATAAAGATGCGCATACTTGATATCACCACATATAAGGGGAGAAATATATACAGTCACTTCCCCGTTATCAAAATAGTCCTGGACATAGGCAAATATGCCAATACACCAACAAACAAGATCAATGGGTTTAATGAACGGCTTATTAAAGCATTTCCGGGACTGAAAACTAACCGTTGCGGTCTTGGTTATGAAGGAGGTTTTCTAGAAAAGCTCCAAAGCGGGACCTATCTCGCCCATGTGATTGAACACATGATATTGGAAATGCAGACGATGGCAGGCTATGATGTCTCGTACGGTAAAACACGCATGGTGGACGAGCCGTCAAAGTCCAATATCATTTATGAATATTTAAACGAGGTCTGTGGTTTGGAATGCGGCAAGGCGGCTGTTTATATTGCAGGCTGCTTTATTAAAAACGCAAACGTGAATATTGACGGCATACTGGCCTATATAAAAGAGGTGTCTGCTGAATCGGAGCTTGGCCCAAGCACTGCATCCATTGTGAGCGAAGCAAAAAAACGCGGTATTCCCGTGAGCCGCTTTGGGTTTGAAAGCATGGTTCATTTGGGGTACGGAAAATACCGGAGAACGATACAAGCCACTCTCACGGACAAGACGTCTTGTATTGCTGTCGATATATCGTCCAACAAGCATTTGACCAAAACGCTGCTCAGAGACAACAGTATACCCGTTCCGTATGGCAGGCTCGCGTTTTCTGAAATATCAACGTTGCTGGCCGCTAAGGAGATTGGAACGCCGGTTGCTGTGAAGCCGCATAACGGCAATCAAGGCAAGGGTGTACATCTGAACCTTAACAAGCAGCGCGATATTAAGGCGGCTTTCAGGGATGCGTTGCGCTATAGTCATTCCGTTATCGTTGAGAAATATGTGACAGGTAAAGATTATCGTGTGCTTGTTGTGGGCGATAAGGTCTGTGCCGTATCGGAACGGCTGCCCGCTTCGATTATAGGTGATGGCATGCACACAATAAACGAGCTTATCGATATTGCTAATCAGGACACAAATCGCGGTGAAAATCATGAAAAGCCGCTGACAAAAATCCGTTTGGATACCGTTGCCCAAAGGCTTCTCCGAAGGTATCAATTATCGCCGCGTTCCGTTCCGAAAAGCGGAGAAATTATAAAGCTCAGAGAAAACGGTAACCTGAGTACAGGCGGCATTGCCATAGACAAAACAGATATTATACATCCCGAAAACGCACAGCTTGCTGTCCGGGCGGCAGCTGTATTGGGAATCGACATAGCGGGTATCGACTTTGTGACTGAAGACATTTCTGTTCCCATACATGATAACGGCGGCGTGATTGTTGAAGTGAATACCGCACCGGGCATTCGTATGCACCTTTTCCCCAGCGAAGGGACACCGAGGAACGTCGCAAAAGACATCATAGATTTTATATATCCCAATGATGATGTGCTCGACTTCCCCATCGTTTCTGTAACAGGTACGAATGGAAAAACCACCACCACGCGACTGATTGCGTACGGACTGAGCCTTCACGGCCGTTCTGTGGGCATGACAACCACTTCGGGGACATATATCAACGGAAAATGCATCCATAAGGGAGACGACACCGGCCCTGTCAGCGCAAAAGCCGTTCTGTCAAATAAAACCGTTGATGCGGCTGTTCTGGAAACAGCGCGAGGCGGTATTGTACGTTCAGGTCTCGGATACGAGCTAGCGGATGTCGGGATTGTGACCAACATCGCAGACGACCATCTGGGAGTCGGTGATGTAAAAACGCTTGAGGATCTGGCGTTCGTTAAAGCGCTGGTTGTGGAAGCCGTCAAAAAGGACGGCTACGCCGTGCTGAATGCAGACGACCCGATGACTCCGTATATATTAGAGCGCGTAAAACGAAAGGTCATACTATTTACAAAGGATTATACGAAGGCGAAGGACGCTTTTGGCAGCGGAATCATATATGTCTGTCCGGAAAACGGCACGATCATCATTCGCGAGCTTGATGCTGTAATACCAATTGTCAACGTAAAGGATATTCCCATTACAAACAAAGGGACAATTATTTGTAATATAGAAAACAGCTTGGCTGCCGTGGCGGCGCTGCATGCGCTTAAAGTACCCGCTGGTATGATAGCCGCAGCCTTAACCGGATTTGTGGATAATACCGGACGATTCAATCTCTATGAATTGAACGATGTATCCGTTCTTCTGGATTATGGCCATAACCCTTCAGGCTATCAGGCTGTTATTGATTCGCTGCCTTCATATCAAGCAAAGCGGCTGGTGGGCGTAATCGGTATGCCAGGAGACCGTTTGGATGAGACGATTATTGCCGTGAGTGAAATCTGTGCGGCAGCTTTTGATAAGATCTACATCAAAGAAGACAAAGATCTGCGCGGCAGAAAAGAAGGCGAAGTAGCCGGAATCATGTATAGCGCACTGATAAAGAAGCACTTTCCCAAAAAGGAAATCATTAAAACAAGGCATGAGCTTGATGCTCTTCAACAAGCGATAGGAAACGCAAAAAGCGGTGATTTGATCGTCGTTTTCTATGAAAAACTTGAACCCCTCACCGCTTATATCAATTCACTTAAATAGTAACGATCATGGCTTGAGGATGACTTTTATACAGTTGTCCTCTTTTCGGTCGAATATACGATAAGCATGTTCTCCTTCGCTTAGGCTGAGCCTATGCGTGATGATATCTCTGGCATCAAACTCGCCATTGCGAATCAAGCCTAGTATAGGCTCTACATAAGCATGAGCAGGGCACTGCCCCATCTTTAAAGTAATATTGCGCGCGAAAAAGTCTCCGAGAGGAAACATATTATATCTGGCTCCGTATACACCGACGAACGATACCGTTCCTCCCTTTCTGACAGCTTGAGTCGCGATTTCAATGGCCGACTTTGAGCCGCCTTGAAGTTTTAGCAGCGTCTCAATCGTTTCAATCGTCGTCATTTTTCCGTCCATACCGACACAGTCTATCACCACATCCGCACCGCCGTTTGTGATCTCCTTCAAATATTCTCCGGTGTTATCATGGTCTTCGAAATTAACAACTTCAGCGCCGTAATCAGCTGCATGACGGAGTCGGTAACCAATATAATCTACGGCGATGATTCTATCCGCACCTTTATAAGCCGCCCATTTAATCACCAAAAGGCCAACGGGACCGCATCCCAATACGATAACCGTGTCCCCGGGCTTAACGCCGCCGTTTTCAACACCCCAATATGATGTGGGCAAGATATCTGTTAAAAACAGTACCTGTTCGTCGTCTAGTTCTTCAGGAACAACGGTGGGCCCTACATTTGCATAAGGAACGCGCAGAAACTCGGCCTGCCCGCCATCATAACCGCCGTATGTATTGCTGTATCCGAGTATGCCCCCCACCTCTCCGTTTGCGTTCGAATTGTCGCATTGAGACCAGAGTCCATGCTCGCAATACCAGCAATGTCCGCATGATACCGGAAACGGGACAATCACACGGTCACCCTTTTTGACCTTATGAACATCGCTGCCCGCTTCCAAAACGATCCCCATTGTTTCATGCCCCAAAATAAAACCTTTTGGCATATTCGGAACCATACCGTGAATCAAATGAAGATCGGAACCGCAAATAGCGGTCGATGTCACTTGAACGATAATATCATCACTATTTTTAATTTGAGGGTCGTCAACTTGTTTTACTTCAACATCTTTCATGCCTGCGTAGCAAATTGCCTTCATGAATTTATTCTCCTTTAGAATGATCTTTATTATTATCTGCGTTTTGGGGGAAAACTATCTGTATTGGAAATTTATATTCGAAAATCAAACATGATTAATAAATAATATCAGACAATAATGGAATATTGTTGTAACAGAAATAATTAACTAAGCAGTATTTAATTACATGTGTATTTTCCCTGAATCGCGGAAAAATAATGATATAAAGGAGGTGAAAAACATGGCTAACAACAATTCAAATCAGACACTGGTTCCTCAGGCCAAGAATTTGCTCGACAACATGAAGTACGAAGTGGCCAACGAAGTAGGCGTCAGCTTGAAGCAAGGGTACAACGGTGAAATCGCTGCTCGTGACGCAGGCAGAGTCGGCGGCAACATGGTTAAAAAAATGATACAGTATGCAGAAAGCAATATGTCTGGAAGCAACAAAACCTTCTAAGACACTCATTAAAAAAGAAGAGTCCAGTCACTCTTCTTTTTTTATACTTTTTTAATAGAATAGCTGCTTAGCGCAGATTGAAAAAGGCGTCTTTGCCCGGATATATGGCTGTTAAACCCAGTTCCTCTTCAATGCGAAGCAACTGATTATATTTTGCTACACGGTCGCTGCGTGACGGCGCGCCTGTCTTAATCTGCCCCGCATTCATCGCCACCGACAGATCAGCAATGGTCACGTCTTCCGTTTCGCCGGAACGGTGACTCACGATAGCGGTATATCCCGCGCGGTTCGCCATCTCGATCGCTTCCAGCGTTTCAGTAAGTGTTCCGATCTGATTCACTTTAATCAATATGCTGTTGGAAATGTTGTTTTTAATACCCTTGGATAGTCGCTCCGTGTTGGTGACAAAAAGATCGTCTCCTACTAGCTGAATACGGCTGCCTAATTCCTGCGTAAGCAATTTCCATCCCTGCCAGTCTTCTTCGGCTAAGCCGTCCTCGAGCGATATGATCGGGTATTGCTTGCATAACTTTTCCCAGAACAATACCATTTCATCCGCTGTTTTGACCATGCCCGATTTCCAGAAGAGATATTGCCCCTCTTCCCCGTTCTCTTTTGCCGCTTCATACATTTCTGTCGCAGCAGCATCAATAGCGATAAAAAAGTCTCCGCCAGGCTTGTAACCCGCTAAAGTGATGGCTTCCAATATTACCTCTATTGCTTCTTCATTGGATTTAAGATTAGGGGCGTATCCGCCCTCATCACCCACCGCTGTGCTGTATCCCTTTGATTTTAAAACGCGTTTGAGATGATGAAAAACTTCAGCGCTCATTTGCAGCGCTTTTTTAAATCGCTGAGCGCCTACAGGCATAATCATAAATTCCTGAACATCAACACTGTTATCCGCGTGCTTGCCGCCATTAATTATGTTCATCATGGGAACAGGCAGCTTTCGCGCATTACACCCGCCGATGTATCGATATAAAGGCATTTCAGATTGTATAGCAGCCGCCTTTGCAACGGCCAAAGATACAGCCAGCATTGCATTGGCACCCAAATTTGATTTGTTTGGTGTGTCATCGTGGGCAATCATGGCATAATCGATATCAGCCTGGCTGTGCGCATCCATGCCAATGATAAGGTCGGCAATGGTGTTATTGACATTGTCAACCGCTTTCTTTACGCCCCGCCCTAAATATCTTTCGGTGTCTCCGTCGCGAAGCTCCACAGCTTCAAATTTACCTGTTGAAGCGCCGGAAGGCACAGCCGCATGGGCCGTAGTTCCTCCTGATAGCTCTACCTGAGCCTCAACAGTCGGGTTTCCACGGCTGTCTAATATTTCTCGTGCAAATACATCAACAATAGTAAACATAAGTCTTTCCTTTCATTTCAACCGCAACAGGGCGTTTTTTACTATCATTATTGCCATGCGGGAAGTTTTCAATTCCGTCATATCAATCTTAATTATATTTACGACAGAAAAGACCGTTTTAATCAAATTTTAAGAGGAAAAGCAAAGGGCCTTCAAATAACTGAAGACCCTTCGGTTGAAATGGAGGTTATGTCCGTGACCTTTCAGCCATCTCAATCGCCTCACGAACAATATTACCGCAATTCCTTGAAGAAACACTACCCCATCCTTCGCTGGCTACGATATCATCAACACCAAGTCGTTTTGCAATATCTTGTTTCAGGGCTTCCGACATTACCTTGTGTCTAGACATGAAATTACCTCCTATTCTTGCGGGTGTTTGCCGCTGGTAATAGTATGCCCATTTTGAAAGCACATATGGAATATTAAAATTGGAAAAATGGGTTCTTTAGTAAATCACAAAATAGTATGAAACAATAGCAGCGATGGCTGATCCAATAATATTGCATAGGAGATCAAAGTCTGTATCCTTTAAATTTCTCTGCATTTTTATATTCGTCTTAGCCTTCATCATTTTATCCATTCCAAACTCTATCAATTCAAATATCGTGCTGACCGCGATTCCTAAAACAAACACAAAAATTGCACTGAAAATCTTAGGGCTTACCCGAGGATTCATTAGAGCTCTTAATAAGCAATAAAAAAATATTGCATAAGCAAAAGAACCATAGGCGTGAAGATACCTGTCAAAAATATGCGACCTCATAAAGAGATCTTTGTAGTAACCAAAATAGGTTTGAATGATCAATGCGATAATGACAAGACTGAGCACCAGATATGGGACTTCAATGTTAAAAATGAATTGGGCGACCACATATAAGAAAAAGAGGAGATAGCTTGTTATAACGGCTTTTAAATATTGCTTATTCTTTTCCTTAGCAAAGTGATAGATGATATATGCTTCAATTAAGGTAAAGAATACAAATATAATTAAAAATACCGTCGTATTCAATTCGCACCTCATTTTAAATTAATGGCTTAATAAATCAGACGGTATTATCATGTTTTAAAACGAAAATAATATTCCTTTAAAAAAACCGTTGACTCTTTATCATCTCAATATCTGATTTTATATGCCTCACGACGTATATTTTATGTAGGGTATTAAATGAGGGAGCTTTCGTCGCCGCCGCTTGGTTTGGTGTTGTTTTTAACAGACACCCCTCTAGGGCAAACTCTGGCCAGGGATATTTTCAAAACGATGCCATTTTTGAGGTTGGAACTGCAGGTATTGATTCTGTTCCTACAAGGATTGAAAGTCTTGGATACAATACGGATAATACTTGATATATTTGGATAACACGAAAGCTAAAATACAGTGCGGTTATCGTAACAAAAAACCGGCTTGTTCATAAGAGCCGGTTTCTCTTTAAATCATTTATGCCGTTTATTTCTTGTGTTTGCTTCATCCTTGATTTCTTCGCGCATACCGTCAAGCGCTTGTCTTCGTCTGTCGTTTTTTTCTGAGAGCGTTTTTTTCATTTTTTCATCCGGGGTTTCAGCTATCATTTCCTCTGCCGCTTCCATATTATGAATCGTCATATCGATGTTGCGTTGGATTCTGTCCACATTGTCATCGCGGTTATCAGGATTTGGCCTGTTATTATGCTTTTTCATGGAATCTCTCCCTTGCAAATTACTCTGTCATTATTTTGCGCCGGGAGTTTATTTTTATGTAAGGATATCAAATGTTAAATTGAATCAGAAAACAGCCTTATCTTCTTTATGTGTTTTGTCATAGTAATATTGCATGACATCTCTTCTTGTTACGATGCCTATAAAAAGTCCACGGTCATCAGTGACAGGAATAAAGTTCTGGTTCATCGCCATAAGAAGCAAATCTTCGATTGCTGCATTTACGTTGACGGGAACGTTCTGGCGTCCGTTAAGGATGTCCTTCACATAAAACTGCTCTCTTTCGTGATTTGTAAAAGCATTGTGTTTCAATATTGCCCACAACAAATCACCTTCACTGAGCGTGCCTGCATAAGTGCCGTCGTGATCGATAACAGGAATGGCTGAGAAACCGTAGTTTTTCATTTTTTCCAACGCCTGACGTAATGTGAAATGATTATAGATGTATTTAATATCACCCTTTGGTTTTAAAAAAAAGAGTATGTTCATGATGCTCCATTCCTTGTGTATCTTACGCAAAGCTTCTTTCTTCAGTTAACGTTATAACATATTTGAATCCATTGCTTCAAGCCGCTCAATTCAAAATTCACAGACTATTCTTAAAACTTAATAAATTATAAAGGATATTTTCGATCTTCATGACGCTATTTGCTATAAAAATGAAATAGCCCGCAAATGCGGGCTAATGAGGGCTGCTTTATTCCAAAAAACCATGAAGCTTTGCGATTTCAGTATCGAAATCCTCGGGCTGAACAACAGACATTTTTTTATAACGGCCATTCTGAAATTTATCAGGATATCTGAACTTTTCAATTTCACTGCCCTGCATCCCTTTCACGGTGGTGGCTATATCTAACATCGTTCCGGCGTTCATATCTGTACGAACGTATTCAGAGAGTGTACCGATAAGCCCCGGAATTTCAACAACATCGATGTCTTTTACTTTTTTAAACAAACCAGATAAGACTCGCTGCTGCCGTAAAACACGCTCCTGATCTCCGCCGATTTTACGAATTCTCATATAAGCCACAGCCTGACGGCCATTTAAATGCTGCATGCCGGAATTTTTGACACGTTCAACGCTGTTGTTGGGATCTAAAGCGTTGACCTCGTCAATGGATTTGTTTAAATTTTTAATCTCCGCGCTAGATAATTCGACATCCACACCGCCTAGAGCATCAATGATATCTTCCATGCCATAAAAATTGACGACCATATAATAATCCGGAGAGAGGCCAAGACTTTTTGATAAAGTATCCTTTGCAAGCTCTGCACTTCCGTACATAAACGCAGTATTGATTTTATTATAATCATGTCCTTGTATAGGCACAAGGGTATCTCTCATTATAGAAACGAGCTTTAGCGAATTATTATTCTTGTCGATTCTTAAATACATTAATACATCGGAGCGGCCCGTAAACTTGGTGACGTCTCTGTTATCAACGCCTACAAGCATAATATCGGTAACGCCTTCACCCTTAGCAATGCTGGGTGCATTACCATTTGAGTAAGTCACCTCAGGTAAACCTTCAGCTTCAGGATCAACATCAAAATCATTTTCTGTGATCTCACTGGGATCAAATCCTAAATCGCCTGTCAGTTTTTCATAATTCATCCAGACATAAATGCCGAAACCAATCAGCAATACAATAAGCACACAAAAGATGATTGCCAATGTTTTAATTGTTTTTTTTCGTCCAGATTTTTTACCGGCTTGCGGTCTTTTTTCTACGTACATTTTTATTTTCCTTTATACTAATAATCTAAGTATTAAAAACTTAACTATCTTTACAGTTAAAGATAACCATGTTATTTAGTTATTATAGATGCTTATAATGCATTACGCAAGTTTTTATTAATAATCAGTAAAGTGTTAATACAATGTTCACACTTGTCCTTTCTTAGACATAATGAATAAAAACTGGACGATCATATTAATTGCCTGGCCAATATTCATTCATCCGAAATGGTCTGCATTGTCTTACCTTCCCAGATAGCACTTAACGTCGTGTTAACAACGATACGCCCCGGTGTAATATCAATAATTGATAAACGTTCAAGTAATGTGAATAAGCTTTGCAAGCATCGTTAGCGCGTGAGTAATTTGTAAAGAACGAATTCGCCTATGCTCGCACCAATTCTCTTTCAATTTCGTAATATAGTATAGTCTGATATCAAGGCTTAAAATCATATTATGGAGGTGTTGGTTATGGGAAATGGCTTTGGATTCGGCGGCTGGGGCGGTAATAGCTGCTGCTGTATCATTCTTATACTGTTAATCTGTTGTTGTTGCGGCAACGGGTTTGGCGGTATTGAAGGTGGTGGTTTTGGCGGGAACTGCTGCTGCTGGATTATTATTATCTTATTGCTGTGTTGCTGCTGTGGCGGAAATGGCGCATTCGGTGCGCAATGCTAAAAGCGTCAGAATATAAATTTTTTCAATAACCTCACAATGACAATGCGATTGGCAATGTACATACTTAGAGAGTTATTATTTTGGGCTTTATACAGCCCATATTTTTATCATCTCAATTTTTAATACTGCTATTTATAAATTGATATGAAAAAAAGTAGAAATGCTCTCTATCGGAATTTCTGCAATCGAGCCCAGCACAGTACAGCTGTTTTTATCACGGCGTCGTTTTAAACATATTTTATAGAATGGGCAGAACCGGTTTTCGCATGTTCTGTTAACTTGCGGCGGCGGGCAGCCGATATCTGTCAATACTCTTACAATACTGTCTGAACACTCCAAAAGAATACCCGTTACAGCAGCGCCCTCCATACCTTCGCTCTCTGTAAAAATTGTGACAGTCGTACCTATGTACTGTTTGATATTTTTAACAAAAGTGTATTGATCGGGGCATGGCTCAATTTCCACTTTAAATATATTTTCATCATCCCCCATACAAGGTTCCTCCTTTTACAACAGAGCTTAATACATCTTTATTCTGATTTGGCTGCTTTGTGATAAAAAAGCCCCCTATGAAGGGAGCTTAATGAAATATAAATCAATATGCTATAAAGTATTATACGGCATTGTGAACAAACGCAGCAATTCTATCAACCGGAATGTCAGCAACAGACCCTACATTGCTTACGAAGCCACATCTGTTGTTAGGCCGAAATCCGTTACAGAAGCACGGACAATGAGATGAATTACACGCACTTCCCAAAGAACAACAGGGAGCAGGTCCAATGCATGTAACCAAACGGACAAAACAGGGATTACACATGATCACAACACCTGTAATACCGCATCCTGATTCTCCGCCGCTTGTTGTATATATTGTAACAGTTTGACCTGTAAAGTTAGCAAGGTGTTCAACGAGGTTTTCTGTATATACGTTTCCTACCATAATTAGAGCTCCTTTCTCTTGTTGCTATACTTGTTGTATTCTATGTTAAACTACTCAAATATGTTACATGGAATCATAGCTAGTGTAAGTCTATGGTTCTTTGAATAATTATGTGTTAATAAGATATGGTAGTTAAATATGAGCACTGAATTGTATACGCGAAATCAGAAAAGATGCAATCAATAGCAGCATCTTTCCTGATTAATCCTTATTTTATTGATTCTACAAGCATGAAGCCTCATAAGATCTCAACGCCTTGACACAGATTCCATGATTGAACTGATGTCTGTGTTGTTGTCTTTTGGGCTGAGAAAGATTTATTTAAATCAAAAGCTATATAGAATAGCTTTTTACCAAGCATGAATGATCTATTAATCTGTCTATATGGCTCTAAGATTAATAAATATTCTGCAATATATCTTCCGCGTCCGCATCGTTTGAACGCAACTTTTGTTAAAGATGGCAATGCGGCTTTCTGAATTTTTCAAGAAAATCAACATACAGATCATTATGGCACCTTAACTTAAAGCTCATCTGAGATCATCTGTTTGATTTCTTTTTGCTTTGGCAGCCTTCCCGTTGATTTCACCTTGCCATTGATGATGAGCCCCGGTGTGCTCATAATACCTGCTTTCATGATTTCGGCCATATCGGTAATATACAGAACATTCGCATCGACGTTTAATTCCTTTACGGCCTTCATTGTTAATTCAAGTAACTTTTTGCAGGTGGTACACCCTGCTCCCAAAACCTTAATTTCCATGACATTCTCCTTTTATAACATGAAATCTTCGATAATCTCTTTAAGTGTAAGGGCTTTTTCTAACTTTGCCGTATGAATAATGAAGCCTTGGATTTTATCATATGGTCTCCCACAATTTTAGCTTATATCAGCCAATAACCAAAAGCATTAAACAGATAACCGATAATCAATATACCCACGATGACGATAGCTGCAAAGATGACGAGGAGCCTAAACTTCACGACTTTTTTAAGCAGTATCATAGAAGGCAAAGAAAGCGCTGTGACAGCCATCATAAACGACAATACAGTGCCTAACCCCACACCTTTTAATACAAGTGCTTCGGCAATGGGCAGCGTGCCGAATATATCCGCGTACATGGGGACGCCAACCAGTGTCGCGATCAGCACCGGAAACGGGGTATTGCCGCCAAGTACCGTCAAAATGATATCTTGCGGTATCCAGTTGTGTATGGCTGCGCCGACACCAACGCCGATCAGTATATAGAGCCATACCTTCTTAATAATCGCCAACACCTGATCTATCGCGTAAACAGCCCGGTCACGACGTGTCATCTCGGGGCTTTCGATTTGGGCCGATTCATTCTGAAAGACAAACGGCTCCACATACTTTTCCAGCTTTAATTTGCTGATGAGTGTGCCGCCGACCACTGCAAGTATGATTCCCACAACGACATAAGCTATCGCGATCTTCCAATTAAATATACTCGCAAGCAGCAAAACGGATGCCAGATCGACAAGCGGCGACGATATTAGAAAAGAAAATGTGACACCAATTGGCAGCCCCGCGCTCGTAAATCCGATGAATAAAGGTATTGATGAACAGGAGCAAAAAGGCGTGATCGTCCCAAGAAGCGCCCCCAGCGTATTCGCGCCGATGCCGTGAAATCGCCCCAAAATTTTTCTGGTGCGCTCGGGCGGAAAGTGACTTTGTATATACGATATGACGAAAATCAGAACGGACAGCAGTATGAATATTTTTATCGTATCGTAGAGAAAGAAGTGAATACTTCCCCCTAACCGTTCCCCCACGCTTAACCCAAATACATCCTGAACAAGCCACTTAATAAGATCACTGAGCCATTGCATTTTTAAAAGCTGATTGTTCAGCCAGTTGAATATATTCAAAATAGACCCCCTTAAAGTTTAAAATATCAGTCCTTATTGACAGCTTCCGGGAACCAACCCTGTGTACGGTTGGATATACGCACGAGCGTGAGCATGACAGGCACTTCCACAAGAACGCCGACGATCGTGGCAAGCGCTGCAGGCGATTGCAGCCCGAAAACCGAAATAGCCACCGCCACAGCCAGCTCGAAGAAATTGCTGGCACCGATCATAGCGCCCGGAGACGCAATATTATGCGGCAATTTCCATGCCTTCCCCCAGCAATACGCGATAAAGAAAATGAGAAACGTTTGTAGGATGAGCGGCACCGCAATCAAAAGTATGTCTGTCGGCTGCTCCACGATCGTTCTGCCCTGAAACGAAAATATAATAACAAGAGTCAGCAAAAGTCCTATCACTGTGACATTACTAAACTTGGGTATAAACTTCTTTTCGAAATATACGAGGCCTTTTCGTTTTGTAATCAAGCTGCGAGAAATCCAACCGGCCGAAAGTGGTATGACAACAAATAGTGCCACAGACAAAAACAGCGTCGCCCACGGTATACCCACTCCTTGTACGCCTACTCCGCCCCAAATAAACAACAGGCCGACGATAGGCGCAAATGCGGGAAGAATGATCAGGTCGTTCGTGGCGACCTGCACCAGCGTATGGGTGGGATTTCCCTTTGTCAGATGGCTCCAGACAAACACCATCGCGGTACAAGGAGCAGCACCTAGCAGTATCGCCCCCGCCAGATAATCCTTTGCCGTTTCCTGCGGGATTATGGCTGCGAATATCACAAAGAAAAACAGGTAAGCAAGGCCAAACATTGTAAACGGTTTAATCAACCAGTTTGTGACCCAAGTAATGACAAGACCTTTTGGATTTTTACTGACATTTTTAATGCTAGCAAAGTCAACTTTGAGCATCATGGGGTAAATCATGAGCCAAATCAGGATAGCGACGGGTATGGACACGTTGTAATACTCAAACTGTCCTAAAAAATCCGGTATCGCCGGAAGCCAGAGGCCAATGATCACACCGATACCCATACATAAAATAACCCAGACAGTCAGATACTTTTCAAAAAACCCAATACCGCTTTTCTTGCTCATAATGTTCCCTCCACATTTTTGTTTTCGCAGCGGTTACAAATACAATCATGCTTGGAATTCAAAAGCCTTGTGAGAAAACGCATGAGTTCCTCCCCCCGCGCTTTATTAAGGCTGTAATGCATCCATGCTCCGTCTCGCCGGGCATCCACGATACCGCATTCGGTCAGTATTTTCATGTGGTAAGATAGTGTCGGCTGCGTAATGCTGAATTGTTCGAGTATTTTACACGCGCACATTTCTCCGCACGAAATCATATCAATGATCCTAAGACGCGTTTCATCCGATAAGGCCTTCATAATAGGAACAAACTCGGCATAATCGTACTGCATATATACGATATCTCCTTATATATAGATATATCTCTATGAAATAGATAACTCTCTATATAAGTATATGCGCAAGGAATCAAATATGTCAATTTAATAAAAGAATTGATGAATTTATGTGTACCAAAAATTTATAGAAGCGAATCTTTGTTTGCGATCATTAAATATATGGATGTGATGATAGCTGCAATTCCGTCTAAAAAAAGAATAATCTTAAAAAAACTATTGCCGACAAAGTTCATACCGGGGTTAAACTGATCGACAACAGCAAATGTGAGCAGCATGATAGAAAGTATAATACAAATATGCGGCAACAGTTTTTTAAACATGGAAACCTCCTTCATTCATCAGCAATGTAGAGTATATCGCTGGTGCCCCGCCCACCTTTATACGGACGGTTCACAAACTTCCCTTGAAACACCATTTCCGAAGACTGACCGCCGTCCAGGTTGAAAGCCACCTTGCATCCAATATCATAAAACAACTGAGACATTTGCTTTAATGTATATCCGTTGGAATAACCCGGCTGCCTGCCGTCTACCACCACAAAGCAGTAATGGCCCGGCTCATAATACCCCACAGCCGTACGCGGGTTGGCAGGGTTTAATGTGCTGTTGAATTCCTCCATAGGTTTTCCATTCTCCAGCAGCATCGGGCCAAATGTCCAAACCTGATATGCACCATCCTGTTTTATCTTCTCCATATCAATAGTCTGTGCCGTATACGTGTTCATACTGCCATCATAACTTAAGACAAGCGAATCTTGATAAATTTCTTCCCGGTACATAACACCGTTACGCACAACAGGCCCTGAATTCGTCCCGCTGTAATCACCGTTTATGGCAAGCACTGCTTTTTTTTGTCGTGCGATATCTAACGTGGAATCATGCATACCGCTTCCAAACCTATCTTTTGCAAATGCTGTTTTGAAATACTTTATATCGGCTAAATAAATATCAGCAATATAATAAGTGACTCCGTCGCGTTGAACGGTCTGAATGCTGATACTAATTTTATCGCTTTTGTAGGAGTTGTCTGTCTGTTCAACATTGCCATCAGTGAATTTGTCGGCATATTTCTCCTTCCAGGTCAATTCAGGCGATTTTATATTATGTAATGAATCCAAAAGATCAAGCTGATTTTCGCTGACTTCCTTTCCTTCCGTAATGAGCCCGGACTGTAAGGAACCTGGTAAAACTGTCGCATTTTTAGACAAATCCCGCGGCAAAAGAAAATAATACATTGAAAAGAAGTAGAGCGCAAATGCCGCCAGAACAAAATCATATATAATAGCGCGAATCAGCCACCGCTTTGTTTTTTTTCTTGACTGCTTATTGACTGATACCTCACTATCCATTTTTTTATAAGAGGTCTTATTATAATCCGTCATTTATCCTTTTAAATCTTCAACATATTTTTATGTATTTGTGCAGCTATGCTTATTTTATGCCATTCTGATTGGGTTTATCATGAGCCTATATGGTATAATAAGACAAACACTCCTCTCAAAGAGCAGCGAAATGCACCTTATGATTTAATTGATTATGGAGCCCCCTGAATCAAAAAAAACGATCCTCGGCATAAGAACTGCCGCGATATCAATGAGTCCGAATGAAAAGTATTGATTCCTTCTTTTGTCGCTTGGTGAACCGGGATTGAATAACAAAATACCGTTATGAAATTGGCAATATGGGATATGGCTATGGCCGAATATGATGCAATGGACATGATCATTTTTGAAGCAACTGGCCGCTCTGTCTTGTGTTTTTCCTACGCCATCATGTCCATGGCAGACGCCGAATTCAAAGCCGCCCAGTGTGATTATCTTTTTTTGCCCAAATTTTATTTTTAAATCAGCAGAATCCAGATTTCCGGCAACAGCGGTTACAGGTGCCAGTCTTTCAAGCTCTGTGATAACATTTCTATCCAAAATATCTCCTGCGTGGATGATATGATTGACTGTACAAAATGCTTGAAAAATGACACTTGGTAAACAATGGGGTTTAGAAAACAAATGCGTATCTGATACAACACCAATCGTCATTGATTAAGCCCCTTATAAAAGCGGCCTCCTGATGATAAGCAGAAGGCCTTGATTTTTAGAAATCCTCACCGTTTTGTTTGGGGCTGCTGTCACGCTTGTACTGTATCACGTCCGCTATCATTTCGGTTCGTTTTGCGTTTGCCCCTTTTTTCCCTTTGCTTCCTTTATTATCTCCGAATTGCTGATTCTTTTTATTTTTCATCGTAACACCTCCTACATTATTTTATCCTTCTTTTTGTTTTTCACTAAACTTAAAACGACAGTTTTCATCATTGAAAATCATTACCAAATTAAAATAACACCTTAAAATAACACCTTAATAAATATATAAGTATTGAATTCAAATGGCAATTAACTTAAAAGGTCTTGATGCCGGGGTGAGTTGGAGGTATAGTGATGAAAGTATATTATATATTAAGGGGTCAAATTTTTTGATTAATATCAGCGTTATACAAAAACTCTCTGAAGCAGTTAAGTTCAAAAAAGGCAGCGTAATCAGCACAGGAGTCCATTGCACCGATATGCATATCATACTCAAAGGTCAGGTGGGCATATATTCAATTGACCAAAATACCGGTAAAAAGATGCTTGCATCATTCGGGCCGGGTGATTTCTTTAATGAAGAAGCGCTTATTTCTGACGAAAACCTGTCCACCGCTTCAGTTGCTTTAACTGATGTGATCACTTTGCCTATCAGTAAAAATAACGCTGTTTCTTTCATAAAAAACGAACCGGAAATGGCTTATGAACTGATAAAAGAACTTTGCGGGCGACTCAAAAAAACAGATTATATATATAACAGTTCAGATATCGACTCGGATTTTCAAATAAATGCAGAAATGTCCGACCTCCAAGAACAGGATGAGATTATCCTTTCCGAGGCTGACGGCAATGAAAAAGAATCAAACGTTAGAATCGAGACCGAAGAGCAAGTCATGCCATCTTCTTTGCCAAACGATTCAAAGTCTGCCTATACGGCTTTTGGTGACAATGATCAAGTGAGCACGGCTGACTCCAAAATAGCTGAACAAAAGATAATATCACTATTTCCGCAGGGTCATGGTCATTATCAACTCCCGCTTCATATCAACGATAAACTGTATGAAAAGAGCTATAATTGCCCGCTTTGTAAAAAAACTTTTAAAGCACTGCAAGTGAAAATGTCCAAGCTGGTCGTTGCTCAGACAGATCCAGACATGCGTGTTCGGTATAAGGATGTTGAGCCGCTTTATTTCGATGTGGTGACATGCCCTCATTGCTTATACAGTGCGCTGAACGATATATTTGACAGCCCGGACAAATTAAAGCCTGAATTACTCAACGACCTCGAAGCCATGAAGCCGGAAACACCTATTACTCATGGAATCGGAATCGACACGTTTTCTGTATTTGCAGGTTATTATCTGGCTTTGTTTTGCGCTCCCAGATGCTTTTTAAAGCACAGCTTGGTTACAGCAAAGCTGCTATTAAAGCTTAGCCGCATTTATCAGGATTGCAGTGATGAATTTATGGAGATGGGTACGACCAAGCAGTCTCTTGATGCTTATATGGGATTCTATCAAAAAGAGAATACCGATATGAAGCAAGAACAACAGCTATGCATCATCATTGCCGAATTGTGCTTTAAGCTCAACGACTTAAAAACCGCAAAGAACTTTTTCTTTAAGGCCAAAACGAATCGCTATGGCACTCCGATCATGCAGAACCATGCCGAGAGCAGATTGTTTGATATTCGCGAGATTGAGAAAAAATAACCGGTCAGCGATTCTTTTTCAATAAAAGCCTCAGCCCTTTTATATAATGATGGTTGAGTATCTGGGTCAGGCCGTTAACGCCGTCTTTTGTAAATTGCCCGGTCATGCCTATAGCGCGCAGCGGCATATCCATGACTGTTGAGTTAAGCATTTTTTCAACATCGTCTCCTTCATTTGCCTTCATCGTTTTTATCGCCATTGATATTGCAATATTGACAAATATTCTGCCGGTAAAAGTGGATTGCAGCTCGAAAACGGGCGTGTTGATATGAAACGGCTTGCCTTTTCTGACTGACGGAAGCGGTCTGCCCACGAGCGCGATGAACTCACTTTCGGGTATATCCAGCGTTCCATCCGTATGCGGAAGTGAATAATACGATGGGGCCAGCAATCGGTAATCAGGCGCTTCACATTGAACAACAGCATTCACATTCACATTTGATTTAAGCCGTATATCCCTGCTGGACGCACCGATCAATATTTCGTAAAGGCCGCTTTCTACGCACCAATCATGAATATTGACGTTATAGTAGTTAAAAGCGTCTTTATCAAGTTTAAAGGACACTTCTTTCTCTTCGCCGGCATCAAGCGCAATCTTTGTGAACGCTTTGAGCTCCTTATCGGCCTTAAAAACAGAAGAATTTTTGTGCGATACATAAAGCTGTATTATCTCTTTCCCCGCCAGTTTGCCAGTGTTTTTTACCTTAAAGCTCACAGCAAGCGTATCGTGATCAGTGATATTCTCGCAGCTCAACTGAAGCGATGAATATTCAAAATCCGTATAGCTGAGTCCATGGCCGAAGGGATAAAGAACGTCCTTATGGGCTGTATCATAGTATCGGTAACCTGTAAACAGGCTCTCCCGATACTGCACGATATATTTATCATTGGCAAAATGCTTATAACATGGCGTGTCTGAGAGCTTTAATGGAAATGTCTCTGCAAGCTTGCCTGACGGATTCACGTGGCCTAGCAAGAGGTTAACCGCTGCTTTACCACCCTGACACCCGCCCAAATACATAAGCAGTATCGCCTTCACCCTGTCTTTCCACGGCATGGTAACAGCGCTGCCGCAGTGAAGAACGACAACCACATTCTCATTCACATCACAAACGGCATTAATAAGCTTGTTATGTGAAAGCGGCATATCCAAATTATCGCGGTCGAACCCCTCCGATTCATAACTATCCGGCAGCCCTGCAAATACAAATACAATTTCTTTTCCCTCCGCAGCTTTTTGAGCTTGGCTTATCATGGCTTCATCCGGTTCAATACCTTCGTAGGCATAGCCATCCGCATAATCAAAATCCAGACCTAGTGAGCAAAACGCGTCGTATGCGTTGTCCAGCTCATACGGGTTGATTTTACTGCTGCCCGCCCCCTGATAACGCGGCCTTTTCGCCATATTGCCGATAACGGCGAATTGGCTTGTCGGCATATAGGGCAGAATATCTTCGTTCTTGAGCAGCACGGCCGACTCCTCCGCGATACGCTGCGCAAGCTTTAAATGTGAGGCCATGCCACACCGATAACCTGGTTTTCTGCCCGCTATGCTTTTTAAAATAAGCTCAACAATGCGGGTTGTATGCGCATCCAGAGTTTCTTGAGATAACTCCCCTTTTTCCAGAGCAGCCAGTATGATTTTATCTGTTCCTTTGCATGAACCGGGCATCTCCAGCTCCTGCCCGTTCTGATAAGACTTTACGACATGACACATTGCGCCCCAATCGGTGATAAATGAGCCTTTGAACCCCCATTCTTTTCTTGCCACATCCTCCATCAGCCACTTGTTTTCTGAACAATAAGTACCGTTAAGCTGATTATAAGCCGTCATAATCGTCCAAGGCTGGCTTTTCTTCACAACTGTTTCAAATGCTCTTAAATAGATTTCACGCAATGCTCTTTCATCAATAATGCTGTCGGTGAGATTGCGTGCGTATTCCTGATTGTTGCCAGCAAAGTGTTTTAGGCTTGTGCCTATATTTTTGCTTTGGACGCCATTCACAAACGAGGCGCCCATAACACCGCTCAAATAAGGATCTTCCGAGAAATACTCAAAGTTTCGGCCGCATAACGGGCTGCGTTTCTGATTGACTCCGGGGCCAAGCAGAACAGATATGCCTTGTTCCTGACACTCCTCCCCCAAAGCCTGCCCCATTTCATATATGAGGTTTTCGTCAAAAGAGCATGCCGTTGTGCAGGCTGGCGGAAAACAAACAGACGGCACACTGTCGCTAAGTCCCAAGTTATCGTTTGCTTTGGCTTGCTTTCTTAACCCGTGAGGCCCGTCGCTGACCATGATTGACGGCAGTCCGTATTTTTCCAATCCAACCAAATGCCAAAAATCCTGCCCTGATAAAAGCAATGCTTTTTCCTCATTGGTCATTCGGCTGACAATTTCGGAAGACGTATTCATAATATGGCTCCTTGAAAATTCATACTATAACTGTGGATTTAATAAAATGGGGATGTACAATAGTATACATCTGGATAATTTATGTGTCAATTTGATAAAACCAAAAGGGCTCCATGTTGAGAAGCCCCGTAATAACTGGTTATGACTCTTCATCCTTAAGCTTTTTGTTCTCTTTTAAATAACTTTGGCTCACAAGCCTAATTATTAACTAGTTCCGATATTTCTTAAAGGACTTTATCAAACGTTAGGTTCGGATCGATAAAATCATTGCGAGAATCTATCCCTATGCTACCGTCATCCATTTTTTCTATCCAACCATAAATTGGCGATGATAGTATATAGGGATATTTGAGTTTCATTTCCTCTTGAAATTTTGAATTGATGAACAATAGGTACGTCTTACCTTCCTCTAAATATTTCAAGTCATATTGTTCTGTAATATGTTCTGTAATATTCTTTTCTGTTTTACCCTTAAATGATCCTCCCATTAGACGCAACTCGATTTTATCTTCGTTTTTTAAGTCTCCTGCTATTGAAGTTATTATCTCCAATTCAACAGGGGGTGAAGTTTTCCCAAGAATCTTCAACCGTTGTCATTTTTATTTCCTTCTCGTTAATTCTTTTAACTGGAAGTATTTTTTTACCTTAGCGACAACAACATGATCAGTCTGCTTTAGATAGTCTTCTAAGCTATCATAATAAACATATGAGCATGAAATCTCTAAGATCTGTTCTTTGATTTCATCGTCAACTTTAGTTACAATATTATCCCTATCATCAGAAGATGATTGTAACATAGTGTTTGTGCATCCCAGACATACGAAAACCAAACTTAGGAGAATTACAGAAAAAATTATCTTCTTCATTTTATTATCTCCTTTTATTACCATCTTGCATCTACACCTGCAATATCACTTGCAGAGGGATAAAAGAAAGCGTTACTGTCTACTTTTCCCATTATGCATTGATTACTCGTTGTTCTATCTGCCAACCCCAATGCATGTCCAAGTTCATGAACCATTATACTAACTGACATTCTGTCCCATTCAGAAATTCTTCAATATGATTGTGTACAACGATACCATAATTGATATATAATGACAACAATAGCATATAAACCCAATGTGAGTTTCACTTCATTTGACGTTATTTAAACTATGATTTATTAGATAACAGGAGCAAAAATTGCGAACAATAGTGGTTACCAATCGTTATTTTTATATAGAAAACATGTTCACGCAACATAAACCTATTTTCAAACGCTAAAGCTGGCTGACGATTCACACGCTCAGCGCGTGGTTTTTTTACGATAACAAAAGGGCAGCCTCTTGCTGCCCCCCCACGTTTCAGTAAGAACATTTATCTTTGGATTCGTCCCGAACCATCACCAGTAATGAGCTTTTCCACTTCCTGTACGCCCACTCTGTTAAAATCACCGGGTATCGAGTGCTTTAAGCAGCTTGCGCCAACAGCGAATTCTAAAGCCCTTTTATTATCGCCGTAGGCATGAAGCCCGTATATGAGGCCTGCTGCAAACGCATCTCCGCCGCCCACTCTGTCTACAATATCAGTGATGCTGTATTTGCGGCTCTGCAGGAAATCCGTTCTGTCGTTCAGGCAGGCAGACCAATTATTATGGTTAGCACTTATGCTTTCGCGAAGTGTAATGGCGATCATTTTGATATTGGGATATTCCGACAGCACTTTCTGTGTTAGCACACGGTAAACATCCGCATCAAGAACACCGCCTTCAACATGACTATCGGCACTTATTCCCAAAGACTTCTGACAATCCTCCTCATTCGCAATCACTATGTCTGTGTATGCAACAAGCTCTGACATGACTTGCTTGGCGGTTTTCCCATATTGCCATAGCTTCGCTCTGTAGTTTAGGTCGCATGAAACGGTCAGTCCCATTTCTTTTGCTGCTTTGACAGCCTCCATCGAGACCTGAGCCGCCGTTTCGCTTAAGGCTGGCGTGATACCTGTGATATGGAACCAGCCCGCATTGCTGAATACTTTTGTCCAATCAATGCTCCCCGGTTTTAACATGGATATTGAAGAGACCTCGCGGTCATAAACCACATTCGAAGGTCTTTGGTTGGCCCCGGCTTCCAAGTAATAGATGCCAAGTCTTCCGTCGCCGAAGATGATGCCAGATGTATCAACGCCGAACTTTCTAAGTTCCATGACGCAAGCTTTTCCGATATCATGAGCCGGAAGCGATGTCACAAAGGCCGCTTCCATGCCAAAGTTGGCAAGTGAAACAGCCACATTGGCTTCACCGCCGCCAAAAGTCGCTTCAAATGCAGAAGACTGAAAGAACTTTTCATTGCCCGGGGATTTTAGGCGCAGCATGATCTCTCCGAAAGTCACAATCTTGGATCTCATTTTAAACTCCCTTGAGCATTTTCATAATGTCTCGAGAATGCATGACCTTACCGTATTTCATATCAATATTGCTAAGAGCAGCATCGTGCAGTTCTTTTGAGAACGATGAAACCGCGTCACTGGCGACAAGGACATGAAGGCGGTTATGGAATGCTTCATGCACGGTGTCCTCCACGCAAATCTGCGTGACTGTACCCGTGACGATGATGGTATCCTTATCAAGACTATAGAGAACATCAAGCAGGTTGGAATTGTGAAACGATGAATAGCCGTACTTTTCTACGATATAATCGTCTTCTAGCGGATAGATTTCGTCGATTATATCCGTACAATCGAGCTCTTTATCGACATCGGGATAATAACGTTTAAAACGCCTCATGCATGCGTTAACCTGCTCAATCTGCGGACTCCAATTCCAAAGCAGCGTCTTTTTGGGCCCGGCAATAAACTTGGTATAAATCACAGGCATGTCGTTTTCCCGCGCAAAAGCGATAAGCTCTTGATTTGATTTTATGGTGTCTCTCGCATCGGGTACTTCCATGCCAGCGCCGACCCGCACAAAATCATTTTGAAGGTCAACGATCAATAATGCCGTTTTCTCTAGTTTGTATTCCATATCAGTTTCCTCCCTGACTTTTATTATTCATATGCTGCTGATATAATTCAGCATAAAATCTGTCTCTGATCACACATCCGGTGGACACCATATCGCGCATAAGCTCAACACATTTTGTACAGGTGATGCATGTTTGTTTTGCTTCAAGACAACCGTTATGAAGTATATCGTTCGCAAAATTCGGGTTGGCAAATGCCATTCTGCCAAAACCGATGATATCGGCATGATGGTGTTCTAGCGTGTAAGCACCTGCATGAACAGCAAACTGCTTCAGCCAGCTATAACCCGCGCCAATAAAAAGTATGCCCGGTACACTTTCCTTCACGGAGGCAGCCAAAGATATGAGCCGCTCCACACCTTTGACGGGTAGTTCAGGCGGCGTATATGGCCCCATGCTAAACGGCCTGTTGATATGCGGGTTGTAATATGGGTTTCCCATTGTGACAGCACACAGCCGAACGCCGAGCTGGAACAGATCGTTGAGCAGCATAACGGGCTCTGTTATGTCCGGCTTTCCGGCAGTCAGCTTATCCGCTCCAAAACCGTACGGGTAATCCATCGCGTCATAAATACTTAAACGGCTGGCCACGATCATATTGTTGTGTACCGATTGCTTGATTTTTTGCACCGCATTTTTTATAAACCGCGTTCTTCCTTCATAGTCTCCCCCGTATTTTCCCTCGCGCGTATGAGCTCCCAAAAGCTCTCCGAGTAAGTAACCATGACTCGCCTTTATATCCACACCGTCAAATCCGGCTGCCTGAGCCAGCATAGCGGCTTGCACAAATGTGTCCTCAAGCTCAGACAGTTCATCGTCGCTGATTAATTCTTTATCTGGACAAATATTATATTTCGTATCGACTACGGGGTTATGCGCAGCGATAATGGGGGCCGGCTTGCCTTCGGGCTTGGAATAACGTCCCGAATGCGTCAATTGGAGTATCATAACAGGGGCGTAACCATTTTGCTTGATGGCTTTTTCTTTAACTTCATCGACCAAGCTTTTGAAAGCATCCACGTTAGCTTTATTGATATAAAGCTGGTGTCCTGACGCACGGCCTTCCTTCACCACTGCTGCCGCTTCACACCAAATGATGCCCGCGCCGCCAAGACCGAATTTTAGATATCTTTTTAACGTCAGTTCGCTGGGCGATCCATCCGGAATCGCATCGCAGCCTTCCATGGGCAATACGGCTAATGAATTACTAACCCTGTTTCCGTTAATATAGTGACTTTTACCGTAAACCGAGTTGTTCTCGGAAAAACCGATATTAACCTTCTCATTTTCGCAGTAGTGCTTAATTTCATCTATTGTTTTGAACCCATTTTTCATAAGATCCCCTCATCCCTTTAAGCGAAAAATATTAATCTTGCATCTATCATAAAGTATACACAAGCGAATAAATATAAAGGCCTGTGTGCAAAAGTTAGCGTGATTTGCACCGCTTGAGCTTAATAAACATTCCCGTTCTCACGGTATGTTTTCCAGACGTTTTCGAAAAAGTCGTCGTCAGCAGGAATCGGCCTTACTTCTCTCCAACAGAACGTACACGCGGCATTAGCAAAGCTCACTTCCTGCACCATACCGCCCATACTGCCATCGTCCAATGAAAACCGGAACTGTTCTGGCAGCCCATCACTGGGCTTTGTTCCTTTCTCATCATAGTATAAAGCCGAGCCGCGGCTGCGCCCCCCATGCTCCAAATAGTCCTTCATAGCGCTCAGGTAGACGTATTGACTAAGTAAAATATCGTAGTACCGATAAAGCTTTGGCAGGGAATCGACGGAACCGATTTTTACACGCTGACCAAAATTGATTAATACATCTTTTGTTTCTGCAATGGCCTTAGATATTTGAGACAGGCTACGAACAGCCGCACCCGCTTTGCTCATTCTCATTTGCGAATCCAGCACGTGAATGTTCACATTATCGGCATCACAAAATGACTGCTCTGACATTTCGATCAAACGGGTCATCTGCTTTCTTACTATATTCTCAAAACACTGAATATCGCATGTTTGCGAATGCCTGTTTTTTGAGATGTATTGCGCGGCCCGCATAGACCCCACCTGCCCGGCATTAAGAGCGCTGCCGCCGGGTCTGTAAACGCCATGGCTTGCGCAGACTTCGCCTGCAGCAAAAAAACCTTCGATATTGGTTTGCCACCAGCAATCAATCGAGAGACCGCCGTTGTTATGCTGTGCACATAGCGCAATCTCTAAAGGGTCATGTTTAAGGTCAATACCCCTGCTTAAGTAAAAATCATACGCCGGAGCGTTCATATGGATAAGCCTGTCGACCGGCTTTCCAAAAAGCGCGCCCGATTTATCCAGATACTCTTTAGCCTCCGGATTCAGAAAAGCAAAATCCATATAGGCCGAATTACTTCTGTAATCCAGGAAGACTCTGCGTCCTTTTAAGCAGCTTTCGACATAAATAAAAATGTCGATCAAGGAAGATCCATTAACGGCCTTTCTGACATCGAACGGCCACTGATATCCCTTAAGAAATATATAGTTTAATATATCGGCCTTATCAAAATGTTCATCATACAAGAATTCGCGCTCGTCGAGGCCGTCGACATCCGTAGAAATAAACCGAGGCAGAACCTGCATATAAGTGCCCGATACATTCCATCGCGGGGACACAGAGGCCAATCCATATTGCCACTCCGTCAAATTCTTCCCCCTTACTCCGGCTTCAAATGCGATGCCAGAAGCGCCGAATTGTCCTTCGGGATAAACGGAATCGGCGTACATGCCCGCAGGCCCGCCCGTCGCGTATATGACGTTCTCGCAATGAAAAGCGACAAACCTTTTTTCCTTTTGATGAAGCTTATGCAAATTCAGACAAAGCAGCCCATACACTTTCTTTTGATCGGTCAATATAGCTATCACTTGAAGCCCTGAGTAGACAGGGATGTTCTTTGATAACACGGATTTCTCAAGACATTCCGTCATGATTTTTGAGGTTAAAGGGCCTGCCGAAGTGGCTCTTCGTTTCGGGTCATGATCTGTTTTATAACCGATATATTCACCGTAGCGGTTCGTCGGGAACGGCACGCCAAGCTCGCAAAGCCGCAAAAAGCATGTCGCCGAATTGGCCGCCTCGGCTAAAGCGATATCTCCGTCAACACATTGTCCGCTCATCAGTGTTTTTGTCAGATCCATGACCGAGTCACTTTCATTTCCAGATAAGCCGAGTTTGTAGTAGGTTTGTTTGTCCGATCCGGTATTTCGCGAGGTGCTGATTTTCAAATCTTCACATATAATCGCTAAGTCATAGATGCCGTATGAATAGAGCCTGTCGGCTGCATTAAGAGCCGCAGCGCCTGCGCCCACAATAACGGTATTGAGCGATATAACGTCTACACTATGATTCTTTACAACGATGCTGTTCATGTTCATCCCGTTTTAAGTTTTATAACCGTTTTATATGGAATCCGCCGTCAACATTGATGACCTCTCCGGTTGAGTAGTTCAAGTAATCGGAGCAAAATATCGATACCGCTTTGGCGACATCTTCAGGTTGTCCCCAGCGTGTAATCGGACAGATACCCTTTTCAAACAGTTCGTCATATTTCGCTTTTACACCGGCAGTCATATCTGTCGAGATAATACCCGGCCTGACCTCATAAACATAGATCGACTCACGCGCAAGCCTGTCGGCGTAGAGCTTTGTGAGCATCGATACACCCGCTTTGGATACGCAATACTCACCCCTGTTGACAGACGACACAGCTGAAGAAATCGACGTGATATTGACGATCGTTCCTTTTTTATGGGAGAGCGGCTGCTGCGCGATCATTTGTTTCGCGACCAGCTGTGACATAAACATTGTCGCTTTAAGGTTAATTGATACGACCTCATCAAAGCTCTCTTCCGTCATATCCAAAATATCCGCTCTCACTTGCGGAGCTACACCAGCGTTATTCACCAAAACATCAACGCGACCATAGGTATCTAACGCTAAGTCCAGGCAACGCTGTCTGTCTTTTGGGCTAGTCACATCTCCCTGAACGCTTATGCAGCTGCTGCCTTGAAGCGCTTTTAAATTTTCTTTTATTTTATCATTCAAGTGCGCATGCATAATGACGACATTGCAGCCTTCGCTAAGCAATTGTTTAACAATGGCATATCCAATTCCCCGGCTTCCGCCCGTGACGATGGCTGTCTGTTTCATGACTGCTCTCCTAAATCTAAAGCTTAATAAAATCTCACCAAAATAATTCTATAATATTATCCATCGATAATATATAATTAGGCTGTACAAAAATTAGCGTTTATTGCACTTGAGGAAATCAAATATGAGATCGGAAAACACAAGTAGGGACGGTATTGATATTTATTACAGTGAGACCCCGGATTTTCATGTCGTCAACACGCATTTCCATAATGTCTATCAGATGATATACGTCTGTGAAGGCAATGCTAGTATAAAGATAGACAATAAAAACTACAACGTAACTAAAAGCTGTATTATCTTTATCAGCAATCTCGAAAAACATTCCGTTAGCATACAAAAATCGCCCTATAAGCGGTATGTGATATCGCTTGCGCCGAATTTTTGTCATATGATGCTCAAGGATTCATTGCTGCTCTCAGTACTCGTGCAGCGTCCCGCCGAGTTTTCCCACGTGATAGCGCTTAGCGATGATTTGGCCGAAAGCGTGGAAAAGATACTCGGCGCAATGATGAAAGAAAAAAACCAGCAACAAGCGTTTTATACGATACGATTAGCGTCGCTTGTCACCGAGCTGCTTATCCGTTTATACCGCTGCTTCGGCTCTTATTTCCCGCTCAACAATAAAAGCAGAGCGGCCAATATTGTGACTGACATTCAGCGTTACATCGCTGACAATGCGCAAAATGACTTAACGCTTGAACAAATGGCCGCCATGCATTATGTCAGCAAATATTATCTGACACGTATTTTTAAAGACATCACCGGATATACGTTCAAGGACTATTTGATTTTGCACAGGCTGTCAATCGCCAAGGATCTTTTGATTCACACCGATCTATCGGTGACGGATGTATGTTTTCAGTCAGGCTACAATAACATCAATCACTTTATTCGTATCTTTAAAAACTATGAAGGCGTGACACCATACCAGTATAAGAAGTCTTATAAGCCTTTATGATTTGAGGCTTCTTATATACTTGACGGCCTGCGTTCCTGCTTTTGCCCCTTCATAAACCGCTTTTGCCACTTGCATCATGCCGCCCGTGCAATCTCCAGCGGCGTATAGGCCGGGTATTGACGTGGCCATATTCTCATCTACCTTTATTTTTAAGCCTTCCGTTTCGGCTCCCAGCTTTTTAGCAAGATCGCTGCTTCCGGCCACACCGATTGCAACAAAAACACCCGCAAAAGGAAGTGTTGTTCCGTCGTCAAATCTGATGCCTTCCACCACGTCTTTGCCTTCAATGGCGGTAATTTTCTTCGTAATAATAGCGATATCATTGGGAAACTCGGGTATGGGTGCTGCCCCATTCGTCAGCAGCGTAACCGATTTGACAACGTGTTTAAGCTCCATGGCCTCATGGAGAGCATATTCACAGCATCCCAGTACCGCAACATCTTTGCCTTTGTAGAAAAAAGCGTCGCAGGTCGAGCAATAACTGATGCCTTTCCCCTCAAAATCATGGAATCCATTTATTTTCGGCGCTGTTCTGTTGGAGCCGGTTGCCATAATAACGCATTGTGCTTGATAGTCTTGACTTTTTGTTTTAACAATGAATCCATCTTCATAACCGATGCTGACAACTTGATCATTGATCATTTTAGCGCCGACCCGTTCAGCCTGCAAAATGCCATCGCTGAGCAGCTTTTCTCCGGTAATCGGTTCGGCAAAACCGTAATAGTTTTCTATCTTATCTGCCTTTGTCAATGCGCTGCTATTCTCGCTGATAATCAATGTGTTAAGTCTTGCGCGGGCTGTGTATATGGCCGCAGATATTCCTGCCGGGCCGCTTCCTATAACGATGATATCATTCATGTCAGATTGCCCTCACTTTCCATTACTCTATCGCTAGTTTTTCCATCGCTATGATATAAATACCCCGGGAGTAGACCGGAGAATCGCTAAAATAAAAAACTGCCGGACTGAAGCCGACAGTTGCAGAATTGGTTTAATATTAAAATTCAATACGAGGCGCTTGCCTCTCTTTAAGATTCCAAGACATGTTCCAAATGTATGCGGTTCCTTTGACGATACGGAATATCACGACCTCCGTATTCACACCGGCACGCTCGATATTGTCTTTAAGCCATGCTCTTTCCTGCAATAAACGCTCGCATAGCTCGTTGTCATTAACGATCTCGGCCACACCGGTAACGCGAAGTGTTTCAAAATTCACAGGGTCATTGGCATTTCGTACAAAGCATACCTCCACCTTTGGGTTGTCTTGTATCTGCTTATAAAGGCTTTTTGACATGCCTGTATGAAAGTAAAAGCCGCTCTCATCGGCAAACCACATGAGCATTCCTCGTACACGCGGCTGATCATCTTCACTGGTCGCAAGCCAGCCTGATGGATTTTGATTGGCAAACATCAAGACATCATTGAGCTTTTCATTCATTTCTGATCCCTCCAGAAATATAATTATTTCACTCAATGATAAAGCAGAGTGGCTGCAATCTCTTTCAAAATCCTATTATGTTTTTTCAAAATTTGCACTTATTACTAAAGATCTGGCGGTATGACGATGGCGTCATTTTGTATTTTTCTATAAAGCAATATGAAAAATAAGATGATGTATTAAATCCACACTTAAGAGCGATTTCTGTCAGATTGTCCATATGGTGAACCAACATATGACGGGCTTTTTGCAAACGTATCGAATTTAGAAAATCAATTGGTGTCGCCCCTGTTACTGATTTAAATATCTTTGTGAAATATCCTGTCGAAAGATTAACATGATCGGCAAGGATTTCTATGGTTATCTTATTTGAAAAATGACTGTTCATATAGGCGATGGCTTTATCGACCTCGAAACGATCATATAGATGAACAGGTGTCTGCTTATTCGGAATGATGCTGCGAACAATGTAGTGCGTTATAGTGGGAACGAGGCAATCAAGGAGATTATGATTATTGTTTCCGCCTTTACCGGCTTCAAGCATAAAGCATCGCAGCAAACCCAGCAGCTCCGGATGCGGAGTAAAAATCTCTCCATAAAAGACCGGCACCGGCTGAATGTATTGCGATATTATTTCATCAAAAAACTCCTTATCAACCAAGATGGCTATATAACTCTGGAATGTGTCTTCTTCTGTTTCCTGATGCGGAATATCGGGTGATAAGGCTGACAGACATTTACCGTCTGAAATATCGTGTGAAACGTCTTCCCCATTTACAATAAAGTTAGTGATGGGCTGAAAATAATAAATAAATGAATAAGCGGGATGTGTGTGGCTGGGCCTGATGGCATAATCACATTGCCCGAAAGTCGGAATGTAAATACTCAATTGAGGATGAAAAAAACAGTCTGTTTTATTTATTATAGCTTGGGCAACGCCTTCATCCATAGGACCGACGAGCTTATTCATAATACCGAAATTCGTATGAGATAATGCCATATAAAACCTCAAGCAAAATTATAATATGAACATTTAAAGTTTATCTGCTTATTAAAAAACCCCATTAACCAAAGTGCCAATGAGGTTTGTCAACTCTATCCTTTGCGGTATTTTACCCAAGCACTCTTGTTAAGAATTTGCGGGTACGCTCCTGACGCGGAGCACCGAATATCACATCGGGCGTATCCTCTTCCACGATCACGCCTTCGTCCATAAAACAGACACGGTTCGATACGTCCCGGGCGAATGCCATTTCATGTGTCACGATCAGCATTGTCAGTCCCGAGCCCGCGAGAGACTTCATAACCGAAAGAACCTCGCCTACCATCTCGGGGTCTAACGCAGACGTGGGTTCGTCAAACAGCAGCACCTCAGGGTCCATGGACAACGCCCTGGCGATAGCCACACGCTGTTTTTGACCGCCGGAAATCTGTTTTGGCTTTGCGTCGATAAATTGCAGCATGCCGACTTTTTCAAGGAAGTGCTTTGCACGCTCTTCAGCTTCGCTGCGCTTTCTACCCAGCACCTTCACCTGCCCGACCACGCAGTTATTAAGCACATTCATGTTGTTAAACAGGTTAAATTGCTGAAACACCATGCCTACATGTGTACGGTATTTTGTAATTGGCATATCAGAATGCTGAATATCTTTGCCGTGATAGAGTATCTCGCCCTTTGTGGGCGTCTCCAAAAGGTTTACGCACCGAAGCAGCGTGGACTTACCCGAACCGGAGGAGCCGATAATGCAAACGACCTCCCCTTTCGCCACGCTGAAGTTTATATCTTTGAGAACCTCATTGTTGCCGAAATTCTTCCCAAGATGGTTGATTTGAATTACCGCGTCAGTCATTGTTCTTCCCCTGTTTTTTTGCTTTGATTAATAAAGTCATCTCTTCGGCCGTCATGTTTTGCGATCCGCGTAGATTGTACGAGGCAGGCCCGTCCATTCTCTTTTCAATCATAAGAAGTATACGGGTTATCGTGAAGTTGATCACAAGATAGATCACGCATGCGATAAACGCTGCTTCAAAGAACCGTACAAAAGTACCGGCTGCCGATTTTGTGATAAAGAACAACTCCGAAACGGATATGACACTAAGCACAGAGCTATCCTTAATGTTAATGACAAACTCGTTACCGATGGATGGCATGATGTTGCGTAGTGCCTGCGGTAAAATGACATGTATCATTGTCTGCCAATGTGTCATACCGATGGACTGAGCGCCCTCTGTTTGTCCGCTGTCTACAGAGATGATTCCTCCGCGCACAATCTCAGCCATATAAGCGCCGGTATTGATCGAAACGACGACAATACCAGCTACCAGCGGCGACATGTCAAGGCCAAACATTTCAGCTGACCCGTAGTAAATCAGCATGGCCTGAACCATCATGGGGGTCGTGCGGAATACCTCTACATAAGCCGTCAGTATTCCGCGCGCTATTTTTAATAGTATCTTCTTAAAAATGTTATCCTTTGGCCGGATCGGAATGGTGCGTATGACCGCAACCAGAGCACCGATAAGAAAGCCAACAATTGTACCCGCGATGGCAATTAATATCGTGTAAAGTGCGCCTTGCAAAAACAAAGGTCCGTATTGTTCAAGTATGTATAAGACTCCACCAAAAAACGATTCCGGCATTGGTAACTCCCTAAAGTTGTTTTATTATCCCTGTAAAGGCTGCTGTTTCACAGCTGTATTCATGAGTTCCTGACGCTGCTCTTCAGAAATACCGGCAAGTATCTCATTGATTTTGCTAATAAGCTCTTCCTGACCCTTCTTAATGGCAACAGCCACAGCTGTATCGTCCGAAGATGCTTCAAAGCCTTCGCCCTCGGCGAATTCTACAAATGTCAGATCAGGATTAGACTCCATAGCCGATACCGCGCCCGGACGCTCGGAAATGTAGCCGTCGATTTTTCCGGACTCCAAAGCAACGATCATGGCCGGGAATGTTTCCATAGCCGTCTGCTGATTCACGCCTTCGATCTGCGGAATCACAGTATAATGGAATGTATTGAGCTGTCCGGTGATCTTCGCTCCGGCAAAGTCTGAGAGTTTTGTGGCACTGGCATAAGGGCTGTCTTTTTTCACAACGATAACCAATTCCGAGTTGTAATAGTTGTCTGTGAAATCAACCGTCGCTTTACGCTTTTCCGTCGGTGACATACCGGCGATAATCGCGTCGATTTTGCCGGATGTTAAGGCGGGAGGCAGTCCGTCCCATTCCGTTTTCACGATGACAAGCTTTTTGCCAAGACCTTCAGCGATTATTTTTGCGATCTCAACGTCATAGCCGCCGGCATAGCCGCCGCTGGAAAGCTCGATAGCTCCGTTGCTGTCGTCTGTCTGTGTCCAGTTGAAAGGCGGATAGTTGCATTCCATACCGACGCGGAACTCTTCTTGGGTTTCGGCCGATTCGTCGGCTGCCGCAGTCTCATCAACTGCCGGGGATTTATCAGTTGCCGGGGATTTATCAGCCGCAGGCTGCGTGTTAGGTGTGCAACCGGCAAGGCCAATAACGCCAACAAGCATGACCAGAACTAAGATAAACGCAAATATTTTCTTCATGTTTCTCTCCTATATAAGTAATTATAATTTAACATATTAACAGAGCAAAATTACACTATTTATATTCTCATTTTCTTATCATTTCGTCAAGTAAAAACAGTATTGTATCACTTATTCGCATAATTGGCATGCTTTAATTTTTTTCGCACTTAAGTTCAATACGATTGGCCCTTGAAGAAGAGACTTGAGACCAGATAATAGCAGCGAAAACAAGCGTGCATCCCGCTAATTCAATCAACGTTAAACTTTCATTGAGGAATATAACACCGGCTATGACTGCAAAAACAGATTCCGTACTCATTATTAACGATGCCAGCGTGGGATCCGTATTCTTTTGTCCCAATATTTGCAGCGTGTAGGCCAAAGCGCCGGACACCACACCCAGATACAATATGGGTACCCAACATGCGAGTACCGCGTTAAAATCCGGTGTTTCAAAAATAAGCATCAGTATGCCTGAGATGACGGAAGCTGTGAAAAACTGAATGCAAGATAGTTGTATCCCGTTTGTTTGCGGTGAAAAATGATCGATAATAAGTATATGCAAAGCAAATAATACTGCGGATAGCAATACGACCGCATTGCCTTTATCCAGTGAAATGCCTTCGTTTGCGCTCAGCAAATAAAAGCCCCCAGTTGCCACAATGACGCTTAACCAAATCGATAATGTAACCTTCTTTTTTCTGAATATGCCGAGTATCGGGACAAAAACAATGTAAAGCGCTGTAATAAAACCCGCTTTCCCTGCCGTTGTGCCACTCAATCCTATCTGCTGTGCGTTTGTCGCAAGACCTAAAAAAAGACCACATAATAGTCCGCCAGCGATAAGCTTTTTAAATGAGCTCCTTTTATGCTCAGCAGAAACCCGCTTTTCGACGTTTTTCTTTCTACTGATAAGAACGAAAGGCAGCAAAGCAATGCCGCTTATTAAAAAACGTGTGAATGTGAATGTAAATGTACCGATCTGTACGATGCCAATTTTTTGAGCGACAAATGCGGCTCCCCAAATGAATGCTGTTAAAAATAAAAGAAAGCTGCCGCTCATTTTTTTATTTATCAAGATTTCCTCCGCATAAAAAATGAAAAAATATATAACAGTAAGTTGTATAACATATGTCGAATTGTTTTGCAACGTAAAGTTGTCAATATTGCCATCGCTAAATGTACACAGCGCTTTATATAGATAAATCTGACTTGGAAAGGTTATACGCTATGAATACGTTTTCGCGTTTTGAGGCAGATTATATTAAAAAGGAGGACTAAAATATGCAATCACATAAAATGAACCATCCGAATCCAGGTATCAAATGCCAGGTAGATTCATGTTATTATTACATGAATGGAGACCAATGCACTGCGGATCGGATTGAAGTTATGCCTAAAAATGCTGACAGCACAGAGGATACTAACTGCGGCACATTTGCTAAAAAAAGTTAATAAAACTGCCGGGAAACCGGCAGTTTTATTCCTGATAGCGTTATTCGTTACTTTTGCTTTTGAATATAACGCTTTTCCACATATGCCACAGCTAAATACATGAGAGCTGCAACAACGGCAAGAATGAGTATGCTCGCCATCACCAGATCCAGCTTAAAAACATGACCCCCGTAAACGATCAAATACCCAAGGCCCGCTTTTGATACCAGATACTCTCCCACGATAACGCCCACCCATGTCATTCCCACGTTGATCTTTATTGTGGAAATGATTGAAGGAACGCTGGCCGGAAGAACGACCATCCTAAGTATCTGAGCTCTCGTGGCACCAAAAGTCCGCATTAACAGTATTTTTTCCTCGCTGACTTCCAAAAACCCGTTTAACACACTTAATACAGCCACGATAACGGAAATCAGCAGAGCCATTGTAATGATAGCGCCCTCCCCGGCACCAACCCAGATTATGATAACCGGCCCGAGCGCTATTTTGGGCAGGCTGTTGAGTACTACCAGATACGGATCAAGCGTTTTCGCGACTATAGGCGACCACCATAATACGATGGCGATACCGATTCCCAAAAGCGTCCCGATCGTAAAGCCCGCAACTGTCTCCCATAACGTGACACCGATATGCATAAACAACTCGCCTTCATTATATAACGAAACAACGGTTTTCACGATTCTTGAAGGAGAGCTCATAATAAAAGGGTCTATCCACTGCAAAGAGGCAGCCACTTCCCACAACCCAATGAAGGCGATCAACAACCCGATTCTTAAGACGATAACTGTCCGATGATCTCGTTTTAATCGGTTCAGATAAGCGATATGTTCTTTTGAATAGTCTACCGATGCTTTGCTTTTTATGTTAATTGGCATTGACAGCCAGCTCCTTCCATATGAAATCAAAATACTGACTGAAACCTTGCGCTTTCCTCTTTTCAATAGGTGAGAAGCTCTCGGTTTCCAAGCTGATATCAATACAAGCTTTTACGGTTGCAGGTCTTTGTGAAAGCACGATGACTCTGTCAGACATGGAAATCGCTTCAGCGATATCATGGGTAACCAATACAGCCGTTTTATTCTCCAACCTTATGATTTTTGAGATCTCATCAGAGAGAACAAGCCTTGTCTGGTAATCGAGCGATGAGAATGGTTCATCCAGCAGCAGTATCTGAGGATCCACTGCCAGTGTACGGATAAGTGCCACCTTTTGTCGCATACCGCCGGAAAGCTGTCTTGGATGATAACGGGCAAAGTCTCCGAGCCCATATTTAACCAATAAATCCAAGGCTTTTGTTTTGGTTTCTTTTGTACATTTCTTTTGTACTTGCAGCCCCAGCAGTATATTTTGATCAATCGTTCGCCATTCAAAAAGATGATCTCTTTGAAGCATATAGGCCACGGAATCGTTATGTCCGTCTACCTGTTTACCATCGATCAATATCTTTCCTTTTGTCGGCTCAATCATACCGGCAATCATCGACAAAACGGTGGTTTTGCCGCAGCCGCTTGGCCCGACAATACTTAAAAACTCACCTTTATACACTGAAAAATTCAGGTCTTTAATTACAGCAATCTCGTCTTGTGCTGTATGATAATTCTTATTAATATCTTGGACTTTAACAAGTTCCTCCAAAATTTTATCTCCCCTTTACAATGATCCATCATTATTGCGGTATAATCTAATATATTCAAATAGCTCCGATGGGTTCTGGAACCAAAATGTGTTCGCAACAATAAAATTGAGCCCCAAAATATAAATTTCGAGGCTCAAGTATAAGTACTTTATTATTTTGCGCCGACTAAATCAAGAGCAAATGATGTATCGACCACGCTTTCAAAATCCACGGTATTCTCCAATATTCCGGCCTGTGTCATAATATCCTGCAGCCGATTAAATGCTTCTTCTTTCATGACAGGCGTATCCATCCATGCATCAATCTTTTTGTAAGATTGCGCAACAAGAATGAGAGAATCAACACTTGTATCTGGGAAAAACTCCACAATCGCTTCAGCAATCTCACGATCGGAAGCCTTTTGTATCCATTGCTGCCCTTTATAAATGGCTTTCAAAAAGCGTTTGATTATGTCGGGATTCTTCTCGATATAACTCTTTTTTGCCATAAAAGCTGTGTAGGGAACCTCTCCGCTTTCCTCACCGACTGCGCTTAGAATGTAGCCTTTGCCTTCTTTTTCAAATGTAGAGGCTACGGGTTCAAATAAGGTGACATAATCGCCCGTTCCGCCTTCAAAGGCACCGCCCATAAGATTGAACTGAATGTTGGTGATAACCTCAACATCCTCACCGGGCTCTAAGCCATTCTGTCTCAGCACGTACTCTAATGTCATTTCGGGAACGCCGCCTTCCCTTCCGCCAATGATTGTTTTTCCTTTTACATCGCTCCATTGGAAATCATCATCAGGTACTCTGCCCACTAAAAACGAGCCGTCACGTTTGGTAAGCTGTCCAAAAACAAGGGCACTGTCTTCTTTTCCTTCGTTGAACACATAAATGGCAGCTTCAGGCCCCATTAAGCCAATATCCGCCTGACCTGATAAGAGTGCTGTCATAGACTTATCTGCGCCGCCTCCGTTCACAAGCTCAATTTGAAGCCCCTCTTCCTCAAAATACCCCAGAGAAATCGCAGCATACAGCGGCGCGTAGAATACCGAGTGCGTCACTTCATTGAGCACGATTTTATCGGCCGATTTTTGTTCACATCCAACGATAGCGAAAACCAACAGTAAACATAGTACTGCTATGATCAGTCGTTTTAACACCAAAGTCTCCCCTCCTTCATAATAATTTTGCTATTTCATCTTATTCAGCCGCTAAAAGAACGTGCAAAATTGAGGTTTGGCAAGAATCACCTAGTTCAACAATAAAAGAAGAAAACTCGTAATGACATATTCATTTTTTCTTTAATGCGCTTATGAGCTTTGACACATATCAGTGAAACAACTGATGTCAACACTCCAGACAGCTTATATTTTAGGGTTGTCATAACAACTTTGATACGACCTTGATTTGCCTTCAGGGATATTCAAAAATCGGCTTTTGTTTTAAAAGTATATTAAATAGTTCCCTTTTATCATGGTTTATTATTTCCATTATACTTCACATCATATGAGAGTTTGAATATTTCAATTTGAACGAAATCAAAATAACAACGAAAGGAAGGTGTGGATGATGGGTAATAAACTTGTAGAAGGCTTATCGCTGTTAACCAGAAAAACTGAAAAAATCTGTGATGATATTTTCATGCTGGATTTCAGGGTTGTAAATGCTTTTATGATTCGTTTACATAACGGATATTGGCTGCTGATTGATACCGGACTGGAAAACTCGGAGCATTTTATTAAAGAAGCGGCAGAAGTAAACTTTGGAGAGAATCCACCCGATGCTATCTTACTCACGCACGGCCACTTTGACCATGTCGGCTCTCTTAAAGCGCTGACACGTTATTGGAACGTTTCTGCTTATATTCACCCTGAAGAGTTGGCCTTTATCACGGGACAAAAAGATTACCCCGTTCCTGACGACAATGCCAGCGATGGTTTTGTTGCAAAAATGTCAGAGAGCTTTCCACACAGTAGTATTGATATCGGCCATTTTGCTGCAGTGTTGCCTGAGAACGGCGTTGTGCCCTTTGCTGGCGAATGGAAATGGATATTTACACCCGGACATTCGCCGGGTCACGTGTCGTTCTTCAGAGAATCCGACAGGATTCTCGTTTCGGGAGATGCGATCTCAACCGTTAAACAGGAGTCGCTGTGGTCTGTATTAACTCAAAATGAAGATATAACAGGCCCGCCCTCATATTTAACGGAAGACTTTGATTTGGCAAAAGCCTCAATTGACCGACTGACAGCGCTTAAACCATCTCTAGTTTTGCCAAGCCACGGACGCCCTGTTGATGGGGATAAGCTAAAAGATTAAGGTTAACTTGAATCGTGTTATTGATGGGTTGAAAAAAATGGGTAGGCAGTGACTCTCAAAATATATCGACATTGATTACAGCGCCCGTTACTTAAATGTCATACATAAAGGCGATAATTTCAACGGTCTTAGCATTATGTTTTAATAAATATCTGTGTAGTCTGCTATTGACAATACAGACAATATCCCATAGAATGAATTCATATAAATATAGTATGAATTGAGTTTAGAAGATGAGAATATCCGTCAAGGGTCGCTATGCGTTGGCTGCAACGATTTACATGGCACAGGAATATGGAAACGGCGAGTGCATAACAGCCACTCATATCTCCAAAAAACTCGGCATATCAAAAATATATCTTGAGCAAGTATTATCTTTGTTAAAGCGCGGAGATATTGTCTCCTCGGTTAAAGGTGCGCAAGGCGGATATATGCTCACTCGACCGCCCCGGGACATCAGTGTTTATCATGTGCTTTTCGCCGTAGAAAGTTCAATGTTTGAAAATACGGAAGACACCGTCACACAAAAAGCACCGCAGATCGATACCGCGATGCGTTCACTTGTGTTTACTGCAGTGGATAGCGCTGTCAAATCATCGTTGGAGCAAGTCTCGCTGAATCACCTTTTGCATGAGGCTGAAAAACACAATAATGAATACCTGATGTATTACATATAAGGAGTTATAGAATGGATTTTGAAACGCTTTGTATCCACGGCAGCAGCAAGAAATACGACTCGACAGGGGCGCTAAGTGTACCTATATTTCAATCCGCGACATTTTCGCATCCCGGCATCGGTGAAAGCACCGGATTTGATTACTCGCGTCTGCAAAACCCGACGCGCGAACATCTAGAAATCACGATGGCGGCGCTCGAAAATGGCAAGGACGCGTTGGCTTTCTCCACTGGTATGGCGGCTATCTCGGCGCTTATAGAGCTTTTTGCGCCGGGTGACCATATAATTGCCTCAGATGACCTATATGGCGGCTCTCACCGTTTGTTTCACCATATTTCAATGAAAAACGGGCTTTTATTCGATTTTGTCAACACGTCCGACCTATCGCAAATCGAAGATAGTATCACGGCGCGAACCAAAGCGCTGTTTATTGAAACACCGACCAACCCCATGATGCAGGTGACAGATATCGCTGCGGCTGCCGCCATCTCAAAGCGCTATAATCTGCTTTTGATTGTAGACAATACATTCCTCACACCATATTTTCAGCGGCCGCTTGAAATGGGTGCAGATATTGTTGTGCACAGCGGCACAAAATATCTGGGCGGCCATAACGATACGCTGGCCGGATTTCTTGTGGTATCAGATGCTGCCCTTTCTGAAAAGCTGCGTTTTATCTATAAGACGACGGGCGCTTGCCTCTCCCCTTTTGACAGCTGGCTAATAATTCGCGGCCTGAAGACGCTGGCTGTGCGCATGGAAAGGCAACAGGAAAGCGCCATGAAAATTGCGCAATGGCTTGGTCATCAGCCGCGTGTAAAAGCTGTTCATTATTCCGGCCTTCCCTCTCACTGTGGTTATGCCGTATCGAAAAAGCAGGCTTCCGGTTTTGGCGCTATGATTTCTTTTGAGGTAGAATGCGCTGAGATCGCCCATAAGATTCTTAAGAAAGTCTCTGTGATTCATTATGCGGAAAGTCTTGGCGGTGTTGAATCGCTCATCACTTATCCGATGCTGCAAACACATGCCGATATTCCGCTTGAAGAACGCGAAGCCAAAGGCATAGGCGATCGGCTTCTGCGTCTTTCGGTCGGTTTGGAAAACGTTAACGATTTGATTGCAGATTTGCGTCAGGCAATGGAGGGCTGAAATGGCACACGATTTTGACGAAATTATTGAACGCAAAGACACCGATTCGCTGAAATATGACTTTGCGCTGCGGCGCGGGAAGCCGGACGGCCTTCTTCCTCTCTGGGTGGCAGATATGGACTTTCGCACGCCTTTGTGTGTCGTTGAGGCTTTGGTAGAAAAAAGTCGGCACGGAATATTCGGCTACAGCGAAGGTCGGGATGATTATTTTAAGGTTTTACACGGTTGGTTTAGCCGCCGGTTCGGCTGGCCTATCCATTCAGACTGGCTTATCAAAACGCCCGGTGTGGTATATGCGATTTGTGCCGCCATTCGTGCGCTCACTCAAGAAGGAGAAGCCATACTCATCCAGCAACCGGTTTATTATCCTTTCGCAGGATCCATACAAGCGAACCGCCGTACCCTCGTCGTGAATCAGCTTGTGTATGACGGCAGTAATTATTTAATTGATTTTGAGGATTTTGAGCAGAAAATTGTGCAGCACCACGTCAAACTGTTTATATTATGCAGCCCGCATAATCCCGTCGGGCGCGTTTGGACACGCGATGAGCTTACCCAAATGGGCGATATCTGCGTTAAACACGGCGTGGTTGTGATATCCGACGAGATACATGCAGACTTTATCTATCCGGGCCATGAGCATACGATATTTGCGGCCATGAAGCCGGAGTTTGCCGATAACGCCATCACCTGCACTGCCCCCACAAAAACGTTCAACCTGGCGGGATTGCAGATTTCCAATATTATTATATCCAACCGGAGCATACGCAATCGAATACGGCAAGAGATTAACCGCTCCGGCTATAGTCAACCGAACGTTATGGGGCTTGTAGCATGCAAGGCCGCATATGAAAAGGGTGAGGACTGGCTGGAAGATGTCAAGGTATACCTTGCGGAGAATCTTGCTTATCTTCGCGATTTTTTGCAGACGCGGATACCCGGGATAAAGCTTGTGGAGCCGCAAGGGACTTATCTTGTCTGGCTGGACTGTACAGCGCTGAATCTTGACGATAAGGCACTGGATGAGTTCATCGTTCACCGCGCGAAGCTTTGGCTCGACGCCGGTACGATGTTCGGGCAAGGAGGCAGCGGTTTTCAGCGTATCAACATTGCCTGTCCGCGGCCATTGCTGAAGAAAGCGCTGGAACAGTTGGAACAGGCCTTAAAAACAACAAACTAAAGCTATATATCGCCATCGTATTCTGTATTTGCCAGGCTTTGCGCATACTGCTGTGCAAAGCTTTGCTTTTTGCCCCTAAAATGGCTGCCGATCACGGTATCCAGATTTATATCGTGTATGCTGTTAAATATGTTGTTGTCGATGCTGGGGTTCGTCTGGCGCAGCTTTCGTATAAGCTGCTTAATCTCCTGCCTCTTCGAGCCCATTCCGCCGTCGTCAAGCACGCAGTTTTCCGTCAGTCGGCAAGCGCACTGTATGAACTGTAGATCGTTATACTTTTTCCATGCGATAATATCCTTCTCCTTCACACGGTACATAGGACGAATAAGCTCCATCCCCTCCCAATTCATACTGCGCAGCTTAGGCATCATCGTTCTGAACTCTCCGTTGTAGAACATGCTCATCAGCACCGTTTCGATGACATCGTCTAAGTGATGGCCGAGCGCGATCTTGTTGCACCCCAGCTCCTTTGCCTGCTTGTATAGATACCCGCGCCGCATGCGCGCGCAGATATAGCATGGATACTTATCCAGCTTTGCCACGTAATCGAATATAGGTGCCGAAAAGATTTGTATGGGCAGGTTCAAAAATTCAGCGTTTTCCTCGATCACCCGCCTGTTTAGTTCGTTGTAGCCCGGATCCATCACGAGATAGACGACATCGAACGGAAACTTGCTGTAACGTGCAAGCTGTTGCATACACTTGGCCATCAGCATTGAATCTTTGCCGCCCGACATGCAAACAGCAATTCTATCGCCTTCTTTAATCAGCTCATACGCGTCTATCGCCGATATAAACTTCTTCCATATATCGTGTCTGTATTTTTTTATAATGCTTCGTTCCACCTGAAGGCAGTCGATCATAGGTTACCTCTGTTCATTGAGAGAATTTCTTTAAGACATTCGGAAAATGCGTCGATATCAGTCGCTGTTGTCAAGTGACTCAGGCTGATACGCAAGGTGGAAAGCGCCGCTTTTTTGTCATGAGTCAGCGCATACACAGGCCGCGAAACTGTTCCAGGTGCGCAGCAAGCCGATTTCGTTGCGACAAATATATCCTGCTCTGCAAGGCCAGCCTGTACCGATTCCGACCGTATACCCGAAAGGCTGATGTTCACGATATGCGGCAACGAAGCCGCCGTGCTGTTGATACGAATACCGGATATACCGCTTAGTGCAGATATTAACTGATGATTTAAGGTTGAAACATACTTGTGCCGTATCTCAAGCTCCGCCAGAGCTAACTCAAGCGCTTTTTCCGTTGCCGCTGCCATCGCGAGTGCGGGTGTGCCGCTGCGCCACGGTGTTGTGCTGACGCCGCCATGCATCTGCGGTTCCAACATCACGTTTTCCTTACGTATCAGTATGCCGCTGCCGCAAAGACCATAAAACTTATGCGGCGCGAAAGACGCAAGGTCAACACCATCAAAGTTAACGGGAATCTTCCCCATCGCCTGTGTCGCGTCCGTATGAAAAAAGCAATGCGGGCGGTCTGCAAGCAAGCCTGCAATCTCGCCCACAGGCTGCTCAAGACCGATCTCGCTGTCTGCCCAGCACACGCAAACCAATATGGTATCCGTACGCAGCAGCGATTTTAAATGGTCTAAGTCTACCCTACCGTCGGGCAAAAGCTCTAAATCGTCGATTTCAAAACCCTGCTGCTTAAGATAAGCAAGCGGGCCGTTCACTGAGGAATGCTCCAGAGGCGTGGAAATGATATGTCTGCCGTACTTTTTATATTTCTCAGTCACACCCTTTATGGCAAGGTTGTTAGACTCGGTTGCGCCGGATGTGAAAATAATCTCCTCAGCTTTTACGTGCAAAAGGGATGCGATGTGCTGCAATGCTTCATCCATCCGTGCTTTTGCCGTCTGCCCCGGGAGATATGGAGAATTCGGGTTCGCTATGTATTGGCGCGATACCTGCACGTAGGTTTCCAATACCGCTTCGTCAGCAGGCGTATGCGCTGCGTAATCCAGATAAATCAATAGTATATTCCCTTGAAAAGATATCTATATATTCTTTATTGTATCACTTTAGCTCTTAATCGTCACCGTTATGATGCGGCTGTGACATCTCCCTTAAGCCCTATTTCTTCAGCCACGGTACGCATGCCGGCAATGGTTTGAGCGATGAGTTCTTCCAACGCTATGCCAAGCATCGCAGCACCATCTGTTATCACCTCGCGGTTGACATTCGCCGCAAAGCCCTTTTGCTTCCATTTTTTCTTAACGGAGCTGACCTCTAAATCCAATATGCTTTTACCGGGCCGCATCAGCGCTGTGGCCGCGATCAATCCTGTAAGTTCATCCGCCGCGTACAGCACTTTTTCCATAATATGAACCGGCTGTACGTCGCTGACCAGCTTATAGCCATGGCTCTCGACAGCGCGTATGTATTCTTCGGGGAAGCCCTCCGGCTCAAGCAGTTCCCTCACCTTTTGGCAATGCTGCTCCGGGTATTTTTCAAAATCGATATCATGGAGCAGCCCGATGACCGCCCATTTTTCAATATTGGCTTCGTCGTAAACTTTAGCAAAATGCCGCATGACGGCCTCCACTGTTAAAGCGTGCCTAATAAGGCTCTCCTGCTTGATGTGCTTATTTAAAACCTCCCAAGCAAACCCTCTGTCCGGCTGGAATGCCATACTCATTTCCTCGTTTCATAATACAGATGCATATAATCCATATATTCTTACTGCGTTTTTCGCCGATATGATAACATGATACAGCCAGCAGTGCAAGACAAGCGTCTTAAAATTGACATTATGCCCACCTACAATGCCTTATTTATAAGCGACGTTATTTATTATATAAATAACGTAAAGTGATTATCATTAAAAATCTTTATATATGTATGGCCTGTAAATTGCAGTAAAGATTTGACCGATAAAATAACACCTTATCGACCGGGGATATGACAATTAGGCAGATGTAACCCCATTCATAAAGCAACTGATATAACAGTTGGCTAACAAAAGAATGCGAGCAAATTTCTAAGACTTTCGTCTTTTTTTCTATTTATTTTGAATGCGGTCCAAGCGACACCTTATGACTGTCCTTCTTATTGACCTTAACAGTAGAATCAATCATATCTTTAGGATCAGGCAAAATGACCGGATTGGCTATAATGTTTGGATTTATTATCCGTTTCTTCTTTGTCATTTGTTATCACCTCTTAAAGCTATTATTTCACTCGCTGTTTAAAATATTATAGCACCTCAATTTTATCTCCCCATTTGGGAGGTTCGCAGTATGCATAAGAATGTTTTGTATCGGAATATCTTCTAATTGCTCGGTGTATATTGGCATTTGCCATTCGCCATTTGAACAGCTTATCCATATATCGAATTCCCTGAATCTTTGTATCATTCATATCTGTCGCGACACAGCAAAAGCATCGAACAAGATTTTAAATATAAGAAAATTTATGTTTTAATATAGGTATTTATGTTTAATATTTATATATAATACAAGAGGATAAATAACCACATGTCAGAGTTGATTTGTCGTACAGACACCCGAGGGCAAATGGACTGCAACGCGACGAATAGACCCAAAATTGCGGTGTTTCTCAATGGTATCAGCCATTATTATCAGCATACCATATGTGAAGGCATTGCCAACCAAGCCGAAGAACTCGATTATTCGGTGCTTTTTTTTGCGTCTGATGTCAGATATATTGTCAACGAAAACAATGAAGGTGAGCTGAAACTGTTTACGCTGCCAGACATGCATGGCTTTAGCGGTATTATAGTGGCCACCAATACCATTACTTCTGCCGAAACCGTGGAATATTTAAGAGAAGCGCTGCCCACGAGTGATATTCCGATCATCAACATTGGTCCGTCTATTGATGGTTGCTTTAGCGTAGACTCACTCGATAACGGCTGCATGGAAGCTCTGATTCGCCATTTCATCGTGGATCATGGTTTCACCCGTATCAATTTCATCTCCGGCCCCCCCAACAATCCGGATGCAAAATACCGTTTGTCTACATATAAAAAAGTACTGATGGCGTATGGCATCGAATATGACGACAGTCGTGTCTTCATTGGCGATTTCAGCCGTGAATGCGGACGTGAGGCAATCACCCGTCTTATGCAGGATAACAGCGATCTGCCTCAGGCTATTGTATGCGCCAGTGATAATATTGCGCTCGGTGCGTATGCCGAACTCACAAGAAACGGCCTGCGTGTGCCGGAGGACATTGCCATTTCCGGATACGACTGTGTCTTCGAAGCGGAGCACCATGTGCCGCGCATCACCACGGCCAAGCAGCCGCTGATTGAAATGGGCAGGCGCGCCGTTCAAATTATATGCGATGTGAATGCAGGCAAACATGTTCAGAAGGAGTTCAGGTACGACGCGCAAATCGTCATGGCAGGCTCATGTGGCTGTAAGGACACAGCGCCGATGGACGAAAGGGAATTGGTGAAGGAGATTGTTCTGAATATTGACGAGCTTCGTATATACGACAATATCAGCACATCCATGATGGAACTGCTGACAGGTTCATATACCATGCGGGATATCGTTAATGAACTGACATCTTTGGCACGCGTACTGGCATTTCGCCACTTGTTTTTCTGCGTCAACGAAGATAGCCTTTTGAATCATACACAGATTTCTACCGGTTACCCCAGCGAGATGACGCTGATGCTGGGCATTGTCAACGATACCATATTTGAAGATGTGAAATTCAAAACAACGGATGTTTTACCCGCACTGGACAGCCATAACACTGCTCTTGTTTTTGCACCGCTGTATTTTAAGAAAAACACATTTGGATATATTGCTTTTGATTTCAACCATTCCAGCAGCTTCATGCATCGTATCTGGGTGAAGAATGTACGTATCGCGCTCGAAAACCTGCGTGCTCAGGACGAATTAAAGCAGTATTCCGCCGCTCTCGAAAAAATAAGCCTGCACGATCCTCTTACCGGCGTTTTGAACCGCAGAGGTCTGGAAAAGCGCGCAGAGTCTCTGTTGAGCGCTGATGTGCAGGGTATGCTTTTTGTCATCTTTGTTGATCTTGATGGGCTAAAGCGCATCAACGATGTGTATGGCCACGCTGCGGGAGACGATGCCATACAAGTCATTGCGGACATACTGCGGCATTGCTCACGCCCCAATGACATAATTGCGCGCATGGGCGGCGATGAATTCGTCTGCGTTGGTGTGGTTCCGGACGAAGAGACTATACGCTCTATACTGTTTTCCATGCAATCCTATGGTATGCTGCACAATGAACGTTCCAATAAACCCTACGCAGTCAACGCCAGCTACGGCTGGTGCCTGAAGCCATGGGATGAGAAGCTTTCTCTTATGCAAATGATCGATAAAGCGGACAGCAATCTATACGAGCAAAAGCGTCAACGCATTAAGGGGTGAATTATTAAGCTTTAGGCACAGAAATATCTAGATATTAACTTTGACTTGTCCCATCAACCATTATTATTAAGGTTTCAACACATCGTAATTTTAAATTTAGGCTTTCATAACAATTACCACTTTGCATCTCTTTACATCAATACCACACTCTTGGCATGGCCGACGTATTAGGAAACATGTCAACATATTTCAATTATTTTATGCCTAGTTTTCTCCTTTCTCCATCAATTTTTTTATCAAACTTATTAAACAGTATGGAATGCTTATGCTGATTATCGTTAATTGAAATTGGTATAAAGGATTCCAATCAAATTGAATAATCGTTATTAACAAGAGAATAATAAGTCATATTGATATAGAAAGGATTTCTTATACTATTTATGGAGAGATTTTTACAGAAAAGATTGCAAGAGAAACTAGACCAATTAAAAGAGTCCCCCAAACCAGAACCCATACGCTCAGACGGCTGTGGCGCACTAGATCTAGGACCAAGAAATCTGAGTCGAGATAAAGAAAATCCTGATATGTTAGTTCCGCCGGCTACAGATAAAGGTCTCATACCGAACCTTAAATTTTCATTTTCAGATACAAACATGATTCTCAGACCAGGTGGATGGTCAAGAGAAATTACCAAGCGGGAGCTTCCTATTTCTGACACATTTGCTGTTGTAAACATGAATCTCTCTCCGGGAGTAAGAGAAATGCACACACATCAGCAATCTGAATGGGGCTTCCTTCTGGTAGGCGGCTGTCGTGTTACTGCTGTGGATGAAATGGGAAGAAGCTTTGTAGCAGATATTTATCCTGGTGAAGGCTGGATTTTTCCTAAAAATATTCCTCATAGCATTCAAGGACTCCATGAAGGATGTGAGTTCTTAATGTTCTTTGATAAAGGAGATTATTCAGAGCACAATACCTTCTCTATTTCGGAATTGTTTGCCCATATGCCCATGGATGTCTTGTCGGCAAACTTTGGAGTGCCGGAAGAAACATTTAAAAGTATTCCAAAAAAAGAGGTTTATATTACAGACGGCGGCGATCCCGGAACCCTAGAATCCCAAACCGTAGATTCTCCCACGGGGAAGGTTCCCTTTTCATACAAGCATGAGCTTTGCAACGTACAACCAATTAAAGGCGACGGAGGAACCTTACAAATTCTTGACAATCGCAACTTCCCTGCCTGCGAAACTGTATCAGCAGCTCTTGTAACGGTAGAACCGGGCGCTATGAGGGAGATACATTGGCATACTAATCAGGACGAATTCCAATACTATATTAAGGGCAAAGCGAGAATGACAGTATTTATGCCGGGCCCCAAAGCCCGTACTTTTAATTATGGTCCTGGAGATGTAGGCTATATCCCGGTAGGCGGCTTTCATTATGTACAGAACATTGGCGATGAACCTCTGCAATTTCTCGAAGTCTTTAACAGCAGTCATTTTGCTGATGTATCACTTGCTCAATGGATCGCGATGACCCCACGTGAAGTCGTGAAATCAATATTAAACCTTCCTGATGATTTCCTTGATACAATACGAAAAGATAGTAATCCTGTGGTGAAATACAAAAACTTTGAATTTCCATATGCCCAAAACACACCACAGAATATCTGCTACTTTAAAGACTTCGATTTTAAAGCACCTGCGGATCCAGATGACAAAAGCTATTCCATATAATCGTTATTAAAAAATGACCAGCAAACGGTCCAAAAATTCACTTTCCCGGTTGCTGGTCACTATTGTTTTAAGTCAAAAATGCCGTGGGTATATTTTCGCTTGTACGCGGCAGATAAAGTTTAAAAACTGAATACTCTGCAAATAATGCAAAGTGCCTTGAGATATAAATGTTGATTTAGCCTGTAACCAATTCATGCGGATTTCTAAAAAGATTGGGTTTCAAATCCAGGTTTATACCCCTCTAGATATATGTAAAATTTGATAAGAGTTATTATTGCATAACCCTTCCGGGCGTTTTTTATAAAAATAGAACTGGCTGTATTCCCATTTATCCGGATTGTATATACATACCTGTCCTGAAAATTCTTTGTCGCTTTGGGCAGGTTTTGAAACGCATCCTTCCTGAAAGGATAATAAAGATAGTTGAGGAGTAACGTGGTGTTTTTCTTCTATCACATATTTCGAATCCATATAATCGTTTTTCAAATCTATTAAAAGTGGCACACCTATATTTATATTCTGCCAACCGAAAGACTTTATAATGTTATCATAATAACCTCCGAATAAGAACTGATTCATTCCATGACTATCTTTCCATATATAAAAGGGGGCATAAACATTTTCAAAACTGTCCACATTCCTTTCTTGAATTAAATAACATTTAAAAAGCAATCCCAGAAAACCATCTGTCTTATTACCATTATCTTCTACTCTTTTTTTAATGATTTGCATGTCATAATCATTTGGCAAGTTTATTCTATATTGCATTGTGATCATATTATATTCTCCTTAATATTCAAAAAAAACTGCAATTTATAAAACGTTCATAGCTTGATACATTTATTTGAATAAGATCGTTGGATTACTCCACTCACTTAAGTAACATTTCAGGTATTATTCTTCAGGCGTCTTCAATAAGGGCCTTTGGAAATGTGATGGCGAATGGCTCTACCCTAATTGCCGCAATCGGCTTACAAACTGAAATGTCAGGAAACAGCTCCGAATTGACCTCTAATTTTTCAATTTTAGCGAAATGACCTTTACCACTTCCCGAAAAGGTTGTATAGAAATATTTACCTTCATGTAGCTGTACAAGTGGAAAAGGAAGCAATTTGGTATTTACCGGAAATAGCAGCCTACCAGTGCGAATGACAAACTCGGCCACAAGAGTACCGCCACAACTGACCCGGATACGTTCCTGCTGGCTGTTGAGCTTTTCAAAGTCGAACTCCGCCTGCTCTTTGGGGATTCCCCAATTCGCCCTGCCGTTCACAACGCTTTCTGAGGATGATACGTAGATTTTACTGATTGTATCAAGCCTCTTTCCTTTGAAATCGAATTTGCCTGGAATAAACAACAGCTCCCCGTAAGGTCCGGCATCAGATTGAAGATAATCAACCAGCATAACGCTTCCAAAACCTCCGGCATAATGTCCCTGCAGGAAATCCGGTACATTGCCGTATTTCTCGACAAAATTGCGTTTAAACTTATAGATCAGAATATAGCCTCTCCCCCGTAAACTCCACGGAGCCGGAAATGAAGACACAATAGATTCCATCATTATTTCTCCCCCTTCTGCTGGCCGGCTTGCAGCCAATTTTGGAACTTCCGGTTGTATATGTAGACATAAAGCACGTTAATGAAGGGCAGTATTCGGTTTAGCAGATTCGTTGCATAGAAGACCTTTGAGGGGAAAATTCGTTTACGGTTCTTCTGTATTCCCCCTACAATTCTTCGCGCAACTGTACCAGCGGTCTGAGTAGGCCATGCAACCGGCGTATTGTTGCCTGCACGGGAAAAGAAATTTGTTTTGGTTGCTATCGGGTAAACCACCTGAAAATGCTGTCCCTCCTCAAGTTCATAGCGGTAGGCATCCGCAAATCCCCTGATTGCAGCCTTTGTACCACAGTACAGCGAGTAGCCCGGGAGAGAAAGTAAACTCATTCCACTGGCTGTTACGACAAAGTTATATGGCTTACTTCCATTAAGCACTTTCATCTTTTCTGCACAATAAATAAAGCCCACTAAATTTGTTTTAATAATTGCCTCAATATGCTCCCAATCTGGCTTATCTATCTTTTCAAAATAGGCAAAACCCGCATTTGCGATAAAAAGATCGATGCCGCCCATCATTTCCAGTGAAAATGCAAATAGGCCATCCAGTTCTTCCTCCTTGGAAACATCGCATTTTCTGAGATAAAGATTTGGATGTGAGAGTTCCAACTTCTCGATTTGCCTTGCAGATGCGACAACTGTGCAGCCTTTGTCCAGCAGTATTTTAAGCAATTCCAGACCAATACCAGAGGATGCCCCGGTAATGACGACCCGCTTTCCTTCTAGTTTCATATTGTTACGCTCCTTTCTATTGATTGCCAACATTAAAGGACCTTTCTCTGACATCTATCAGGTCCTAGGCATCTTCAATGGTAAATAACAGAATCCTATATTGGACATTTTAACTTCTTCAACATCGTGGCAAGTACAGTATCTATATTCTGGTTATAACAAATTAATCTTAACAATGAGAATACATTTACAAAAGCATTTGTCATTACTGTTCCAAAATCTTCTTGTACGGTGCAATCATACCTTCATTCATTTTGTTACCAATTTTAGCTTTCAGCTTTGGAGAAGAAATAAGTGCACCTACAAGATACATTTTTAAGGCCGTTCCTTTTTTCTTTTGAGGGAAGTCGTATAATCCATGTTGTTTGTAGAACTTATGATCAGCTTTCATCATACCGCGCATAAGCCAGATAAGGTCTCTGAATATTTTCATTCCGCCTGCGCCATAGAAGTTCATAGGCTGGATATAATCATGACTGATAGCATAATCAAGCCTTGCAGCAAGTCTATCTATTTCTGCATCCGGATTTATTTCATCACACGCAACTCCTGCTAGAAAATTCCCTCCAACCTCACTACGCCCTTCAATAATCATCTGCAGATTAGTCTCTGACGGGTAATTTCCGCTAATCAAATATCCTGTCGGCTTTCCCATAGTCACTGCTCTATGCCCATTACAGAACTGCCTGTCATCATACATTTTAAAAATCGAGCCCATGGAATGATCCTTGATGGAAAATGCATATATTATAGCATCTGCAGTCTGAATACTGTTACGCAGAAAATCATCAAAGCCATCCTTGTAAATACATTTTCCTGTAGTCGCACAATTAAAGCAGCCTAAACATCCCCCGCGAAAAGGATACTCTGCAATATTAACAATTCGGCTCTTATAATTAAGAACGGCTCTGAATCTGCTAATCATATCATTAAGCTGAGAATCATCCTTTGCGCAATCTGTAACGATTACTATATCGCCGCTCTTTTCATCCCGGGCCGATGTATAAGAACCAACAGGAAGATGTGCCGGAGCCGCTTGACACCTTGGAATTGTTTCATATACATCATGCTCCATACTCCATAAAACATAATCAAAAAACTCTTTTGCAGCTTTTTGTCCATTTTCAGTCAGAAGATCATCCATATCTGCAGACAGTCCCTTAATAAATTTCATGCCGAGATCCTGGCAGTTCTCCTGAATATACTTTTGTGCAGTCACATCATAAAAGTGCTTAGAAGTCGTAATCTGAGTAACAAACTTTCCGGATAAGTTTATACCATATGCTTTTAAAAGTTCTATAAAGCGATGCAATTGACTCGGCGCTATAAATGTATAAACCGGATAAGAAAAAATGATCAAATCCGCATTTAATATTGCTTCAGCCGAAGCTGAAAATTCTTTTTCATAGTTTTTAATGTGCTGACCAACATTAAGAAACTGAAATTGATGCTCCGGATACTTTTTTTCCAGGTACAATGAAGTATGCAATGTAATGCTATATTTACCTTTAGGACTTCCATTTAAGACAAGAACTTTCATGCTTAACCTCCTGCTTCACCACTGTTCATTTTAGCTTGATAGTATATTTGGCTAAGATATTTTGGTTTAAATTTTGGTTTTTTCTCCGGTTGCCATCTTCGCCTTTACCACATTGCTACGATGCTGTTTTTCAAGCTGCGCCGCTTGAAATGTTCCCCAGAAATAATCGCGGATCACCTGGCATTCGTGTAGCTATAGCATCTGCGCAATTGACTCGATACTCGAGATCGTCCCAGTCTGCATTAGCGGTATCCAACGGTTCCTGATCAAATATAACACAAACGCTGAGGATTTTTAACTGATTCAATGCACCCATGAATTACTGCTTTATCTCGCCCAAATCTACTGATGCTTCTGGTAATGATAATTTCTGTATCGTAGCCTGTCTTACTTGAACCAGTATCTATATAGACATCTACTAATAACCATTTTGGATGAGTTGGCCGATACTTGGGCGGTTAAACTTTTCAGCTGCTCAGCACTGATTGTACAAATCGGAATTTATCTATTATATAATTCAGCTTCGGCCAACCCAATTTTTTGACCAATAAAACAATGCCACAGACATCTTTTCAAAATCGACCGTTCCACCATTTTTTAGACTTAAAAAAGTCTGGATGATACTCTTTTCTTCTGAACTTATTACCTCTAACAAGTCTTTCATACAGCTAATGTAGTGGCCTGTCTGCTTAAAACTTATTGCCTGTACAACAAATGATGCAGATTTATACAAACCTCTTAGAATTTCTTCGCTTTTCTCGTACAGCATATTATGAACACAGCTATGGTATAGATTACATACACCAATTTTAATCGCTCTGCTAACGGCAACGTCGTCAACATGCAGCAGCAGTTCGTCAAGGCTTCCTTTTATCGGCTTTGTATCATAGTAGAATTGGAAAAGATCTGATGCTTCCCAATTAAGAATTTCATTTTTTCCTGAGAGGAAACCACAAATTAATTCTCTATGAGAAAGTGTATCCAACATAGTGTTATAGGACTGAATGTCCAAAGCAGATAGCTCATCGAGTATTACAACAACATCGATATCGCTTGCTTCGGTTGCTTCACCGCGAGCGAAACTTCCCTGCAGCCCAACAAACCACACTCGTTCTCCAAAGTTCGCATTTAAGCCCTGTAAAAAGCTATTTATCCATGTCGTCATTTCTATCATTTCTATCACCTCTGCAAATTCTGATTTGACTATTGACTAAAACTGTGTATAAAATTAATAAATAATTGGAATTTGTAGTTCCAACTTATTTTTATTATAATGTTAGCATTTTTGGGTAATCAGGACAACGGGAAACCTTTGTTATTATAGGCTTTTGTCAGTCCAATTGGCGGATACATAAGAATAATTGACGCATTTCACCAAAGTGATAAAGACAGCAAAGAGGTTATTTAATAACAGCTAATAAAAACGGACGGCATCATATTTAATTCCATCCGTTTAATATGTTTGTTTATATCTGCAAATGTCATCTATGTGTTATTTTATTGTTTATATATCTTGGGCAACTAGATAGGCTTCATGGGTCGCATCAATGAAATTTCTCGCTTTGATACAATCCCCTATCTTATATATTTCATCCACTTGGTTTTTAAGTTGATGATACAATGAATCATTTGCCTTAAATCCCAGCGCTATTATCACTGTATCACAAGGTAGTTCTCTTGTATTGCCGTTGGATTCTTTAACAACAACGCCTTTATCGGTTACCTCCACCAGTTCCAATCCTCCTTCAGTCTTTACCCCTTTGTCCTTCAGTGCCTGGAGCAGTGAGAACTTTGACATGAAGATAACATCCTGTGCGACTTCCGGGAGCATGTCAATGATTGTCACGTTCTTTCCCTTTTCTGCCAAATGGAGTCCTGTCTCACATCCAACAAGCCCCCCTCCCACAACAACGATGTTGTTACCTGACTGCTCCCTCTCTTTGAGCATAGTAGTTGCAATTCTTACATTGGGTTTGTTGATTCCGGGTATATTTGGAATAATGGGGCTTGAGCCTGTTGCAATGATAACTGTGTCCGGCTTTAACTCCTGGACCAATTCCTTTGTTCCCGGAGTATTGTACCTTATCTCGATATTGGCGTGTTTGATCTTGCGCACCAAATACTTACAGTAAGCGTTAACCTCTTTCTTATGGTCCATAATGGCCCCTTCCAGTAGATGCCCTCCGAGCTCTGAGGATTTTTCTACTAAAGTGACACGATGCCCCTTTTCTTGGGCTAAAATCGCGGCTTGCATACCTGCCATTCCGCCACCGATGACTAGGACATCTTTGGTCTTGTTTGTTGGAATGATAGGGCTCAAATATTCCTTGCCAAGGACCGGATTCACACTGCAGGCTGCATACTGTCCAAAAAATACCCGGTTAATACATTGCATGCATCTAACGCAAGGAATGATATCTTCTTTCTTATCAGCACGCGCTTTATTCACCCATTCAGGATCAGACAGCAAGGGCCTGGCAAGCCCGATGAAGTCAAGTTTATTATCCGCAAGCAGCTTATTTGCCAGAACAGGATCTCCAATATTACCATCGGAAATAACCTGAATACCTACCTCTTCTCTAACTTTACTGGCATATTCAATAGAAACTCCGTCTTCCATATATTCCGTTGGAATCAGTAGGTTCATGTTGTCATAGCTCCCACGTCTTAAATGAAGGGTATCAATTCCTATTCCTTTGAGTATTTTTGCCATCTCTATAGTTTCGTCAAGCTCTCGTCCACCTGGGAAACCGTGGTCTAGAGCCAAGCCAACAATCAAAGGGAAGTCTCTTCCAGCACTCTTTCTGGCACTTTCAATACATTCTAATAAAAACCTCATACGGTTTTCCAGGCTTCCTCCATATTCATCGGTTCTGCGGTTCCATACAGAAGATAAAAATTGATCTCCCAAGTAAGCAGTAAAGTGAACATAAATGATGTCAAAGCCGGCCTGTTTTGCTAACCCTGCAGCCTTGCCATAAGCCTCAATCAGCTCGGCGATTTCAACTTTTGTTAATTCGCGGGTTTTTATCTCGGGGTTTCCCAGCAACCCATTTTCTGAAGGCCCTACTGGCCATTTTTCTTTAAGGGCATCATCTGCCAATCTTCCAGTTCCCGGAGATAACTCGATTGCAATTTTTGCATCGTATCGGTGTGCTATTTCTGTTATCTCGTGGAAATATTTGATTTGATTTACTGAGTCCAAAGTCGCATATCCATAGGTTAGCGGATATGTATCTACATTTTTCTCTGCTTTGACATGGGTAGTGATAATCAGCCCAACGCCGCCTTTTGCCCTGGCTTTATAATACTCATAATATCTTTCGCCAAGAACAGGGGGCTCTCCTATTGAAAACTGTGTATTCATTGGTGACATGACCAGTCTGTTCTTGATTTTCAAATTGCCTATGTGCGCTGGTTCGAATAGTTTATCGTAAGCCATTAATATACCTCCATATATATTATTAGCTTGTGAAACAATCAGTAGGATTATACCCCAATGGCTTAAAAGGAAGTAAATGTTTGCATATATCACAAAACCACTCCATACAAAAGAGGTGGTTCTATTTTATTAAGCACATCTACAACTCCAAATTTGGTCAAGTGTACGAGCAACTGGTCAGGAAGGTTAATTGAAAAGGTCTTTGTTTACGAAGACAAATTTACCGTGGAATTCGAATCGGGCTGTGACAGTGGATGTTTACGAATAAGTAAAAAACGAGCAAGGGACTCTACGCAATTTGACTTAGGGTTTAGGTTAACGGGCTAATTGGAATTTTTAGTATTGCAGGTTATCCTCATCACCCATGCTTATCATATTTCATTGTTGTAATACCTATCAATCATTTCTTTCAATGAGTGGGCGACAACGATCTTTGTGTTGTCTTCATGCTCCCACCGTACAATCTCTGTCGATTTAATTTGACCATCTATTATTGAATAGCAGTAGTAATCACCACAGCCATTTCCACCTATAAAAAGCAATTCATCTAAACCTTCATAGAACTCGGATAAAGTTTCTCGTACAAGTAAATTATCCTCAATAATTTGCTTCACAGAAAGCAATAACAAATTGTCCCCATCCATCTCTAACAATAATTCTTTCAGCTCATTAGGAAAAGTGACATTAAGCCTATTTTCCGCATTGGTAATCATTCTTAGGTCAGCAGGTGGATGGGGTTTAATATACTCGTTATCATTCATATATAATCTAATTTGCTCAATATACATTATTTCACCTCATTATATAAAATCTTAAAACCTTGATAAAAACGGTTCAATAAGTTCCAATTTACCGCTACAATAACAACATTATTTAGCCGACATCCAACCTGACCACACAACCTCAAAAATCCCGAAAAACCTGACCACTCGCGAACACTGACATCTAGCCCGACCACTTGACTATCAAAAGCCGCTTATATGGACTTGTTTCCACGAATCAAAAAAATCATGATTTTCACACACAATGGAGTTCGTACCCATATGTGCTGAAAGCCTTGATATATAAGGGTTTTCAGCAAAATCAGTTATTTGTCCTTGTTATCAATACGACCGTCTCAACGTGCAAGAGCGGGCTGATTTGATGTCTTTTACATTGTCGGTAGTTGGAAACATATCAACGGCACTTTATGCACTATCGGTAAGCGGGAATATGTCGTCTATATCCGCATAATTGAAACTGTTTGACTAGTATTCCTCGTAAGTATCAGCCTTCACCTCTTGGTAATTTTGCGGTGCACTCTACGCAGTTGCGGCCATCTTCCTTTGCCTTATATAATGCTCTGTCTGCAGCGTCAATAAGTTCATAAGGTGCCATCTCATTATCAGGAACAACTGATGCTACACCAAGACTGACTGTTATAACATTTTTTATTTCCCTGTTTTCTATTCTCAACTCTTCAATTCTTGTTCGAATTTCCTCGGCAACAACTGCCGCTCCCTCCGCAGTGGTACTCTTGAGTATTACCGCAAATTCCTCACCACCGTAACGCGCTGCAAGGTCACCCGGTCTTTTTATTACACCTTTTATAGCCTCTGCGATCCTTATCAATGTTTGGTCACCTGATAGATGACCATATGTATCATTGAAAAGTTTGAAGTTATCAATATCTATCATAATCAGAGCTAGCGGCATTCTTTCTCGCAGACACATTTTCCAGGTTCTATTATATGCAATGTCAAAAGCTCTTCTGTTTCCAATTGAGGTTAGGCCGTCTATCATAGAAATCCGTTCAAGCTTCAAATTCGCAGCTTTTAACATTTCATTTGCACGATGGAGTTCCTCTGTTCTCTCTTTCACGCTAGCCTCAAGCTTCTTACTTAATTTACGATATTTTCTTACAAAATATATTGCAACCAATGCTATTAGTAATAAAAAGAGACTAACGGTGCGTAGGTAAAAACTCTGAAAATAATCTTCGGTCAGGTATACCACTCTCTTACCTTGCCATTGTTCCATTATTTTATCAACAGTGCCATCCTCAGTTATTTCTTTAAGACCGGAATTAATCAGAGCCAACGTTTCTGTGTCGCCCTTTCTGACAGCTATTCTTGAGTACTGCGTTTCGATAGGATTATCTATTACTCTTATACCTTTAAACCCACTTTGCGCAAGTGCATACTCGCCATGCCATCGGTCCGCAACAATTGCATCTAAGTTTCCAGCAACTAAGTTTTTTAAGGAAGATTTCCAATCATTGATCATTACAATGTTTATCTCTTGATATACTCGAAGTAAGTTGATCATATAGCCGCCAGCCTCTACACCGACATTTTTGCCTCTCAGGTCATCAATACTATTTAAGGTCACATTGTCGCTTTGAACGAATATGGAAAATTCGGATTTTAGCAGAGGTTCTGAGAAATCATAAATTCTTTCTCTTTCCGGACTCGGATTAATTTGAAGAAGTCCGTCAGCTTCACCGTTAAGCACCATCGTTTGAGCTTCTTCCCAGTTCAATGCTAGCACTTTAACATCAATGCCTATTCTATCCCCAATGGCCTTAGCAATATCAACTGCTACTCCTTTAGCTTCTCCGTTATCATTGTATACAACAGGTACCAAGTTTTCATTTCCCAGCAAAATCAAAGAATCACGACTGTCGAAGCTCGCAGCAAATCCATTGATAGGCAGAAATAGATTCAACAAGGATAAGAATAAAATAACAGCAATAATATATGCCCTATTATTATTACAACTTCTCTTGGATTTCACAACACCACCTGCTTACGTTTTAGTTGACTAAAATATTCCACCAAAAAAGGTTGCATCTCAGCTACTATCCGGTTTTTCCCATTTCTTTTTGCTTTGTATAGGCTCATATCAGCCAAATGAACAAACTCATTGACAACTTTCATCCAACCTGACCACTTGACTATCAAATACTGCCTTTATGGACTTGTTTCCGCGGAGCGATAAAATCGCATTTTCACTCCATGGATTTTGTACCCATATGTGCTGAAAGCCTTGATATATAAGGGTTTTCAATAAAATCAGTCTTTTGTGCGTGACATCAATACCACGCACTCCACGTGTATCGACCGAAGAATAGGAATGCACATCATTAGTATCATTTTCGCGTCTCCTTTTTCCAATTTGTTTGCACATTTTACTCTGCACAGAATTAATAAATCCTGTCTTGTATACGAAAGTGAGCTTATACGGATTAACATTCCCACTTTCATCCGACTCACCAATAATAATCTTTTCAACAATGCTTTCAAACACACATCGGTCGAAAGTCGTTAATACTTTGTTCTTTTCCAACACTTTGCGTAAGTGCGCTATCCTTTTCTTAAAGTCTATTTCTTCTTGAGTTGATTGTCTAAGCTGTTCTTTCTCGCTTGACAAGGTGTTTAAGATTAACTCCAACTCTTCATATTTTTTCTCATAGGTAGTTTTGTCTATAATCCCATCCAAATGCATATCGACTAATTTGTCTCGTTTCTGCCCAGTAACATTTATCTCATGCTCTACCTTAGCCAGACGATTTTTGAAATCATTGCTTCGGAGAACTGACTCCATCCTCTGGACAAGTTCATCGAGAACGTCAGAATTATTATCGCATAATAATCCATATGACTCAACAAAAGCGTCTTCAAGTAATTTTTCAGGAATCGCCTTGCTTGGGGGGCAATTCTTTTTGCCTTTCTTGGTTGCGGTTACGCACTGCCAGATGATCTTCTCATGGTCGGTACCGCTATGCCAATTTCGACGAGACAGATTTCCTCCACAAAAAGCACATTCCAATTTACTACTGAATGCATATTTCCTGCTATACTTTTCACGTCTCCCCCTCTTTACCCCTTTACGGTGTCCGCTTCCTCTCCTTTTCAAAATTTCCTGTGCTTTCTCGAAAACCTCTTCACTGACAATAGGTTCATGATGACTTTTTATATAATACTGATCCTCCTCACCGTAGTTTTCTAGCCTTCTTTTTGATATCGGATCAACGGTGAAAGTTTTACCCTGCAAAACATCGCCTTTATACTTTTCGTTTTTGATGATTCCTAATACGGTTGTATCATGCCATTCTGAATTTCCATACTTTGTTTTATAACCCAACGCCATTAATTCCTTAGCAATCACATAAGCACCAGCTCCTTCAGTATATCGTTCAAATATATGGCGTACAGTCCTTGCTTCCGTTTCATTTACTGAGATACTCTTATCTGCAGGATCATAATCATAGCCCAGACAACTCACAAAGCCAACGAGCTCGCCGCGCTTCATTTTCATTTTTAGTCCTTTTTTCACGTTAGCAGAAATGTTCTCAACTTCCTGTTGTGCTACAGAACTTAATATAACAAGTAAAAGCTCGCCGTCCATAGTCAGTGTATTTATGTTCTCGTCTTCAAAAAAAACGGCAATATTTCTTTCCTTCAGCATACGGACATATTTCAAGGTATCAAGGGTATTGCGTGCAAATCTTGAAATAGACTTGGTAATGACCATATCAATTTTACCGTCCATACAGTCGTTTATCATACGTTGAAAATTCTCACGCTTTGTTACCTGGGTACCGGTTATCGCTTCATCAGCATAGATATCCACTAGCGACCAGTCCGAACGCTTCTGAACCAGGTCGGTATAATACATTACCTGAGATTTGTAGCTGTTTAATTGCTCCTCTGTATCCGTACTAACTCTTGCGTAGGGGGCTATACGTAATATGTCTGAAGCCTTTCCAGCGGCACGATCGGATATTTTCCGGTTTGCCTTAATTACTTCAACTTCATGCATACAAGGTCCTCCTCTTATCGTTCATTCTTACGGATAGTGTAACAAACAATGAATTATAGGCCAAATGTGTAAATCAATTTGTGAGATCTGAAATCACACCATAGTCTTGCATTAATTTGTTCTTAATCAGAGAGAATTCGCTTTCTGTGATTAATGCCATAGCTAGCAATTGCCCCAACATGGCGATCTGCATACTGTAACGAATCAATTTATTTTTCATGATGCATTACTCCCGTTATATGAGTGTAGTAACATTAGGTTCACTAAAAATGACGTTCATTTTAGGGAAATATATATTTTTCAGCAACTGCGTCCTTCTAATCGCAGCAGTAAACGCTGACAATATCATCATAGGTTTCAAACATGAAGACACCTCCAATAATATAGAATTTATGGGTGCACCTCATGTTGGCTTCAGATGTTGAATGTATAAGGCGCACCCATAGCCTCCGTTACTTTGCTTTGTACTTATAATCGTATCCGGCGGACGGTGGCTAAGCGTCCTCATAGGAATCACACCTCTCCCAGGGTCTCTGCGAGCCGCCCCCATTGCGATGTCTGTGGCTGGACGGAAGTAATCATTATCCCTCCGCATGTGGTCGTGGCCATAAATGCGCCTGCACTTACTTGTTACATGGGTATGGATCGCTCACGCATAAAGCGGTCATGGCGTACCTGTAAACTTGGCTTTCCCTTCTCGGGACATGCGGGGAACGTACCGGATAGACTTATATTCAGTTTTCAAAGAACCTCTGAAGGATAAATTGTCCCTTCAATAACCGTGAACAAAAACGAGTAAAACAGGGCGGGGTAACTTAAAAAAGATCAATTCTTTTTTTAAGCTGCCTTAACGCCCGGCTTACTGACTTTCGGACTGAGCTTGCATCGACATGCTCAAGCTGCGCGATGTGAGAACAACTCATATCAAGAAAGAAATGAGCATACAGGCGCTTAAACTGCTTGTCGGGTAAAGCCCGAATAGCAGCGTACAATTCCTGTTGCATCATTTTCTGCTCGAATATCTCATGCACTGATGGCGCGAGCCGGATGGCTTCGTTTTCGATGCCGTCATTCCTGTCAAGTGAATAATATGCCTTGTGCTTATAGATCAGCCGCCGTTGTACCTCTTCCAACCGCTTATAGAGGAATAGCAGTTCAGCTACTTCATCTGGCACATTGAATAGAAAATCGACAGAATATATCGACGAGTAAAAGTCTCTTAGATTAATTGTTTTCATTTGTAAACCTCCGTGAAATCTTGATTTTGCAGATAGAAACCAAGAAGAAACGGAGGCGATCTTATACGGGGAAAGGCGGGATATATAACAAAAACGCCCTTGGCATATCTACCTTGGGCGCTTGTATCCTTAAGAATTATCTTCTCGCTATATAATGCAATATCATATTGAGTTTTTACTTCATTCCAATGCCGTACTATCCCTAAAATGTTGACAAGGCTTTTTTTGATAAAGTTGCCTTGCATTTTTGAGGGGATTTGATTTTACATCGTAAACCAAACATATAGACGACCCTCAAAAATCGCTTTGATCTGAAAAAGGCGTAACTTTAATATAAGCGACCAAAAACGAGGTTTTCCCGGCTTTGGGCACAAGCTGTCTTTTTCAGTTTTATAGCGAGCTTTATATTTTTCCGTAGAACAGACTACGGTTAAGCTCTCGTGTTATGCACTATATAGCAATGAAATTTTGTAGTATCACAACCTTTCAAAATTTGTGTATTCAGTGCAAACTATACAAGGAGGTGAAGTGACAGTGCATAATGAAGTTGAACTACTTGGCGAGATGGTTGAAGCGGCAAGGTTAAGAAAGGCTCTCTCGCGATCGAAGCTTTCCGAACAGATTGGAGTGGGGGAACGACATATCTATGCAATAGAGCATGAAGGAGGAAATCCGAGTTATAGTGTTTTGCAGAAATTGATATACGCATTAGAGATATCCCCCGACGAAATTTTCTATCCTCAAAGCGAGCATACCAATCCAAAATTGGCGACTTTATTCAGGGCGATCCGCCGTCTTGACGACCGAGAAATCAATATAATCAAGACGATGGTGGACGCGCTTTTACAAAACAGGCCGGAATAGCGGCTAAAAGAATACACACGCCAAAACTGCCGGCTGCGGCGAGAAAAGGGATGGACAGCGTATAGCTCGAAGTCCCTTTTAATTCGGGCGGTAAAAATGACGGAAGTGATAAACTTACTACAAGGCCGATTAATGCTCCAAGAACAGAGACAATAAGAGCATGAAGCAGAAATAACCGGGAGATGCTACGGTCTTTCATGCCTAACCATCGGAGCATCTCAAACGCTTGTTTTTGCCTCTCTAACATGACTGCCCGGTTAGCGGCTAACATCAGGGAAGCGCTTATTAGACAAAAAGCTGCGATTACAATCAGGTAGACCATCTCTTTCATTTCTGCGTCCCATTCTGTCTGCATTTGCTCGTTAGAATTAGTCACATTAAGGCCAAGCGCCGCAATCTGCTTTGACATGGCGTCAGCACATCCGATATTTGTAATGCGTACCCATGAGGCCTGTGCCGTTGTCGGCTGGTTACTTTCTCGTAACAGCTCTTTGGCAACAGACAGGCTGACATAAGCAGCGGGCTCCGCATTCTTTTCATCACCGTCCGAGAGTATGCCGCAAACCTTTGACGTTACGTTGCGGCTTCCCTCGCCTATACTGAGCGAATAACCTGCGTTCAGCCAATCGATGTCGGGCGTCTCTTTGCCAGCGTCCTTCTCTTCTTTCGCAAACTGTTTACACGCGGCTTCATTTAGCACGATATAAGGCATAACGCTGTCAGCGGGGAACATGCTGCCCTGCTTATAAGCGCCGTCGAGATAGCCTGTATCCATGCCTGTGAGCGTGAGCTGCGCGGTATATTCGCCTGTCTGAATCACTATAGGAACTTGCAGAATAGACGTGGCGGCTTTAACGTCCGCGATTTTCATTATATCGGCAATCATACTGTCCGTAACGCCCGCGTTACCCTGCGCTGACAATACCAGCTCATACGGCTGCGATTTTTCTTCCTGTACAGTGGTCAATATCGCGCCTGAAAAGCACAGGCAAAAGGCGGCGACGGCAAAGCCGATAACCGGCAGCACAGCCCATCGGCCTTTGAGGTTTTTAACAGTCAGCCTTGTCAGATCAAATATCTTCATTGTCCTTCACCTTGCGCTTAGTCCGAATAACCAGGAACGCTGCCAATCCTCCAATAGCAACAGCACCGATTACGATAGATACCCACCATTGCCCGGCCTTTTCCGGTTCTTCTGCCGGCTCCGTGGAAGCCGCCACGATCACCGGCGGATTGATGGTCGTGGAGAATTCGACATCCTTGGTGTATTGCTGTCCGGCTTCGTCCTCGTAAATGAGCGTGATAACGCCGTTCGTATACCCGTATTTATCCTCACCTTCATATCCTTCTGTCATATTCTTGGTTCCGATGAACACGTCCATCTCTCCCGGCATGGCGGTTCCGGGTTCCATGTTGCCGATAAACGCCGTACCCGAAGGGATCAGGCCGGGCGCAGAAAGCTCACAGCGGACGTTATATACCTTGCTACGCCCCATGTTCATCACTTGGAATGTAAGGGGCAGCGTGTCTCCGGCATTGACCTCGGGCGCGATCTGCGGTATTTCCATCTCCACGCGCAGCGGCTGGCTGACCTGTACGGCGACGGTTCCGGTTGAAGTCAGCGGCGTGGCGTCGGTATTGTCATATCCGATGGCCAGCGTGATGTTGTACCGCTGTGCGGGCGTTTCGAGGTCGGTCTTGTATTTCAGTTCGATTTCCGTCGTTTTGCCCTTGCCGAGCTTGCCTATATAAAAGGTGTCGCTGTCGTTTTGCAGCGAGAAATTCGGAGATTCGCAGGATGCCGTCACGACCATGTTCTGCACGGATTTCGTTTCGCTGGTATTTTTCAATGTGATAGACACCGTGAATTCCTCGCCAGCTATGGCAGGCGAAGGGTTAACGCTGTATCCGCTGATGATGATCTTAGGCTGTGACGTAGGCTTTTCCGGCTCCGGTGTAGGCGTTGTGGCGTTCGGGTCTTTGCCGTCCGTGATGGTCACATAACAGGTGAAGCTCTTTTGTACGGAGCTGCCGTCCGGGGTCTGCGCCTGCACGTCGATGGTCACGGGGTAAACGCCGTTGACTCTACCCGAAGCAAGTGAAAGATCAAAGCGTACTAAGTACGAAGGAACCGTACCGCCCCCGGCCACGGCATTATCCTGTAAGTACACAGTCTTCTGATAATTCCTGTAAACAAATGGGGATGATGCCGTATCTCCAAGGTTAGGTGTAACCGTAATAGCGTTGTCCTTTATTTCGCCGTCTGCAATCAGAGGGAGCACCACCGTTGCAATCCCGTCTTTCACGTCCGGGGTATATCCATCCTTATAAGCCTTATCCATGCCGTCATAGGCATGCGTGTTATCAATATCAAGGTTTACCGCCGCAACAAGCTCCGTAGGTGATTCGGTAGGTTCCACAGTAGGGGTTGGCGTCGGCTCGCCTTCAGCCAGCGCAGCCGCAGGCCATATCAATACCAGCATGAGTATCACAGCAAGTAAAACGCATAATCTTTTCATTGCACTGTTTCCTCCTGTATCTTTCCGCGCTCAAGGTTCATCGTTCTGTCAGCGCATATCAGCCCGTTTTTTTCTCCTGAAAATTCAAGTATGACACACTCCCCGAACTGTGACAGCGCGTACAGTATGCCTTTGATCTGTTCTACATCCCTTTCGGGCAGGCCGGCCGCAGCATCGTCCAGCAGCAGAATCTGCGGCTGCGCGATGAGCGCCCGCGCAATGGACGCCAGCTTTGCTTCCAGTATCGAAAGCTGCGTCGGACGCGCATTTACGGTATGCGCAAGCCCAAGGGTTTTTAGCTGTTCTTGCGCCGTTTTCTCTCTTTGCGCGAGCGGTATGCCCCGAATCATAAGCGGCAGTGCCACATTTTCCAGCACCGTCAGGCTTTCCATAAACGCGGGATGCCTTGCGATCAGCCCTATATGTCGGCTTCGGAAAACCGCCGCCGTGTCCGCATCCATATCATGCACGGCCTTGTCCAGTACAAACACCTTGCCGCTGTTCGGGCGCTCCATGCCCGCAATCAACCGTGTCAGCGTGGTTTTGCCGCTGCCGGACGCGCCACAAATGGTCACGCGCTCTTTTTCCTGAATGGCAAGGCTGACGCCGTTGATTGCCCGCCGGTTGCCGGTAAGCATTTTGATGACGTTTTCAAGCCTGATGATTTCGCTCATATCCTCACCACCGTCAATATCCCTGCGTCCATTTCGCAGACCGTATCGCAAAGCTCATCGATGTCCGCCTGGTTATGGCTGGCGAGGATAATCGTCTTGCCTTGTTCCCGCAGCCCTTTGATCAGACCGCGCATATGCTTCACTCCGCTTTTATCGAGACCGTTGAGCGGCTCGTCCAATATCAATATGGAGGGGTTCTCCATGATGGCTTGCGCGATTCCAAGCCTTTGGCGCATACCGAGCGAGTATTTACCCACCGGCTTTTTCATGTCGGGGTCAAGTCCCACGCGCCGTATGGTTTGCCTGATGATATCGTCGCTAATTTTCTTTTGAAGCGAGGCAAGTATCTGGAGGTTCTTCATTCCCGAAGCGTTCGGCAGAAAGCCCGGCGTTTCAATGATGATGCCGATATCTTCGGGGAAATCGCAATCCTTCCCGACCTGTTTATAACGGACAAGTATTTTTCCTTTCGTCGGAATAAGAAACCCGCAGATGCACTTCATGAGTACAGTCTTGCCACTGCCGTTATTGCCCACGATGCCATGTATTTTGCCTTCTTCAAAGTCGTGAGAAACGCCGGTCAGCACCGTATCTTCACCGAAGCGTTTATATACGTCCTGCACGCTGATGGCTACATCCATTTATACATTCTCCGTTCCTGTAAAGTTAAAGTTGTACCGGCGCACCGCCAGCAATGTCAGGAAAAAACACAACGCGATCAGCACGCCGAATATCGCATAGGTCATCCACAATCGCGGCAGCAGGTCATACCCGAAATTGTGCATATGGTAAGTCGCATGGTTCAGTGGCGACAGCCAGCCAACTGCGACGTTTGCTTTGTAGACAAGCTCATCGGGGAGCTGGAATATGGTTTTCAGCGTTTGGGGATTTAACAGGAACCCATATAAGCTGAATGCGAATACGCTGATCACGCCCGCAAGCTGCCCCTTATAGATATTGAAGGCGAGCATAATGAACGCCATAAGCAGCGTGTAGAGCAGCATGAGCAGGAAGATCGTTCCCATGCACGCATATGGCGTGCTCATCTCCAATGTCTTCACCAGTGCCGGCAGCGCTACCGCCTTGCCCGCGCCGGAGTAACCGAGTATCGCCGCCGTTTCAGACCACATATTGCCCACAAAGGATTGCGTCATACAGACGAGCGAAGTTGACGCAAGGATGAACACAAGGTAGAGGCTTGTCGCGCCGATGATGTATATGGCCTGTCCCGTCACCCAGGTCTTGCGGTCAATGCGCGAAAGGTAATACGGCGTACCAGCCGAGAGAAACGGCATGTCCGCGAACAGCAGCAACAGCAGCAGCGACGAAAGCAGGATGGAGTTGGAATCCCCGAACGTCCAGACGAACGCTTCCACGATCTGCATGGTGGTTTCATATTCCCGCGCGAACTTGACCGCTTTGTCCGAAAGCAGAAAGCACAGGATGAACGCCAGTGCGAACGTAATGAATACGCGGGGATTTTTATTCCATTGGCGGAAATTATACGCCGCCACGGAAAGGGCTTGTTTGATCATTTTCATATCTGCCGAATTCTCCTTCCAGCGGCAAAACCAAACGCGAGCGAGACGATAAACGACAGCTCCAGCAGAAGCAGGATCACTCCGAAAATGCCCATCACCCAAAAATCCGAAGGATTGAGCCATTCTTTTGGATACAGTACATACAGGGCGTCAAAGTACCGCTCGTTTAAGATGATGAGCACGTAGTACAGAATAAATGGCGATGCATACGCCATATACTTGCTGTTGGTCAGCGTAGCGAAGGTCATGCCGAGTACCGACCAGAACGCGCCGGAACAAAAGAACAGCAGCGAGCGAGTCAAAAGTTCTGCGAAATACGGCTGCGCCATTTCACCCTCCGCGAGCGCGGCTTCCATCGGTGTAAACGCCAATGCCGATATGCCATAGGCGAGCAGTATCCCGACTACCAGCGTCAGCCCGCCCGATAGGGCGCAGGCGGCGAGCTTGCCGAAAATGTAATCTTTAACCGTGGTGCGGTGCAGATACTGCTTGATAAAGCCGCTTTTGATGTCGTCTACAAAGGAAGCGGTATAAGGCAGGGCGCAGAGAATAGGCAGTGCCAGCGTCATGCCTTCTGCGGACAGCGCCGAGAGAACCAGCGTCGCGTGGAAACCGTTCGCTTGCAGTGCGTCCGCGCGGAACGCCCCAATGATGCTTTCCGTGGAGGAAAGGAAAACGACCAGCACAATACCGATCACGCCGATGAAAAAGCCACGGCTGAGAATGGCTTGCTTGATATTTGAAGCGATTGTGCTTTTCATACGCCGTTCCTCCTGTTACACATATCGTAGTCTGTGACTGCACAACAAGTATTCATCAAAATGTAAGCAACTTGTAATTTGGGCTGCTTTTTGGGGCAAAAGAAAAGCAGGCAAGGACATTTTCCATACGCTCTCATGCCTGCTTGTTATGACAAAATCAATAACCTAATCCCCGGTCGATGACGCTGCCATCAATGGCATTAAGCGTCAGGAGCGATATTTTTGTACTATCAGAGGAGCCATAGTCACCTAAAAAATCCCATACCGGCAGGTAGTAATATTCACTGGTTGAGTCCTTCTTGGCAACCCGCATCATTCCAAGAGTCACGCGGTTGATGCTAACCTCTAATAAATCCCTATATCCTCGCCCTATAAGGTCTTCTTCAGTAAATAAACGCGGTAATTGTGCAGACGCAATACCCTTTATCTCATCATATGATAACAATGCGACATTACTGTTAATGGTTTCTCCGATTTCAGGCGGGTTTTCCCACTTAAAACCGATAATGCCGGTATCGTCTATCATAAACTCGATTTCTTCCGGGTTCCACGGTTCACGGTATTCTGCACCATCCACACCAAACGCCATAGTTCCGGTGTGTTCGGTTATCGTATGGCAGGGTATACCGCCAATCATTCGCTCAAGCGTGATCATATAACAATCTTTTTCCGCGCCGGCAGTTCCCCAATGGACAGATAATACCGAAACATCCTCCATACCCAGGCTTCTCATAAAATCAATTGCTGTTTGCTGCGCCTCCACGACGGTTATGTCCAAAGTTAATGACTTTTCCGCTTGTAGTTCGCCAGTATCGGAATAAACATTGCCATGCCAGTTACGATATTCAATCAAACTGATATTAGACTCTGAATTGCTGTAAGCATTAAAAGTCGCGGGGATATCCTGCCCGTCCTGTGCGTAGAACCCTAATGCGCCGGTTTCTTCACTCCGAGTCAACTTGATCTCGTTGATCTTCTCCGCCGTATCCGGCGTATCGTTATACTCTTGTTCAACTTTTTCCAACTTCTCCTCATAGAATTCGATAGTGCCTTCAACATCATCCGCTTTTTCACCTGCGCCCGATCCCATATGTAATTCTGAGTATGTTCCGTCTCTTTTTAAGCTTTCTATATCCGCTCTTAATGAAATAATGTATCTTTCGAGCTCGCTTTTATCCACAGTATATTGATAAAGCTGTTGATTTCCATATAGTGCTTCCACAGCCTTAACGATTTCTTCATCGTTGAAATAGTGCGGTTTAACGGACACTACGGAAGCATTTGTAACATTCGGCACTTCAACAGGCGCGTCAACCAATATTTTGACTTCTTTATCTGCGCTCTGAAGTTCCTCAGTCCAACGCTCATCATACTCAATGGTCGTTCCGGGCAGTGCTTCAGTATGAATGGCTGATTCTAACGTATCATCGTTTTTACCTATGACGGCTTCACTTTCCGGCGTGGGCTGGCAGGCCGTCGTGAAGCAGACCACCAGCATCATCATGGCTAGTGCAAGCGAGACTACCACTGTCGACCTGGATTTCTTTTGGGGAGCCACCATCTTGAGGATTCGCTCTTTCAGATTCGATTTGCTTTCGCATAGGGATGTTACAAGCGCAGGTATGCTACGCTGCTTCATAAAGCGCGTGGCCATCAGCAGCGATTCGCAGTATTTAGCCTCTTGTCCTGTTTTCATCAGAGAAAGCACCCGCTGGTCACAGGCAAATTCCATATCCTTTCTGATCATTCTGAGGCTTAACCACACAAGGGGATTGAACCAGTGCAGCGCCTTCGCCAGCACGTACACATAGCTTTTCAGAATGTCGTTGCGTTTAATATGGCACACCTCGTGCAGCAGGATGGCCTCCAGATGCTCCCGGCCGAGTTCCTCTGTCATGCGTGCGGGCAGCAAAATGTGGGGATGCCACACACCAAAGGCCAGCGGCATCTGGATGGTGGAGCAGGCCGAAACACGGATGTTCCGCCGCAAGCGATTGACTCTCCTGTGCGCAGCAACAATACCGAGTATTTCGGCATCATCCAATGGCTGGCTGCTCCTTCGTATGCGAAGGCCGAAGGTGATGCTTTCCTTAAGGACGGACGCCAATACGATGGTGCCGCCGATCAACCAGGCGATGGTGGCGACCAGCCATAGATCAAGGGATTTAACAAATGCCAACGCCTGCTCATAAAAGGCAACCGTCTGCGGCTCGCCGGCAGCGGAATGATTATGGCTGGAGTCTGCCGAAGATGATGCAGCCTTACTGTCAGTCAGCGTATGATTAGCCGTATTATTCTCATAGAAACTGGTGGCGTCGTTTTGAGACACAGGTTGCTCGGCTGTTTGCCGCATTTCCACCGAGGCAGGGAACAGCGCGTCTATATGTGCCGGGCTTTCCAGCATCCCCGGCAGGCACAGGCGGGCAATCACCAGCAGCCAGAGAAAAGAGACAACCTTGATGTTGATCCGATCCTTTGCGATTTTTCTGATCAGCAGCACGACGACGATCATGGCCGAAGCAAAGAGGGATACCTCCAAAATGCCCTGGAAAAAGGTTATCAAGCCGTTCATGATTATTCCTCCTTCCGCGCGTGCCGCCTGAGGATCGCTTCGAGCTCACTGAGTTCCTGATCGCTCACGCTTTCATCTTCCAGCAGCCCGGCCACCAATTGCGGCAGGCGACCGCTGTAATACCGCTGCAAATGACCTTTGGTCTGGCTGGCGATATAATCCTCTCGGGAGACGGTGGCGCAGTACCAATAGAGCCTTTCGTTATGCTCGTCCCGATCTGCCGCGGCAACTCCTTTGGCGATCAGCCGCTTGAGAAAGGTGCGCACCGTCTCATTGGCCCAACCCTTGCTCTCTTTGAGTTCATCCGCTATCGCTGAGCTTTTCGCTTTGCCGTCCCGCCACAGTATTTCCATGACCAGCCATTCGTTATCGGATATCGTTTCATATTGCTTCATGCCGTATTCTCCTTTGGCTACGCATTGTAACTATTATTAGGTTACGCCTTGTAGCCTTATTTGTCAAGAGGATTTTAATAAATTCGTAATATTTACATATTGGAGCGACGGCAAATTAAAAAGCAGGCATGGGCATTTCATGCGGCCACGCCTGCTTATCTATCTGCTTATTTGTTTAATAGCCTTTTGTCGGATCGATGATGCTGCCGTCGATGGCATTGATGATGAGCACAGGGAATTTAGTGAAGGGAGATTTGGTGTCGATACCCCACCCATACGATATAAAGTTCTCATGTTCCTGTTTCACATTCCCGTAAAAAACCCAGGCCGGCGTATAGATGCCGTTTCTGCCAGAGGCGTTCTGTTCACGGACGCGAACGAGCGAGAGCGCAATGCCGTCTATGTCGATGCTCACATTAGTTAAGTCCGGCGGCCATTGTTCACTTGCGCCATATGTCGTCACTATCATCGTCTCAAAAATCTCTCGAGCTTCTTCAAAGTTTATTACGCCCGTATCCTCGTTGATGATTTCGCCTGTCGTTGTATGAGATGCCCAGTCGATATATAATATCCCGTTATCATTCACCCAAAACATGATTCTTTCGTACATCCACGGAAGTGAATTTTCGTCTCCGCCGCTGCAAAGGTAGGACATGTTGCCTACGGGAGAATCTCCCACAGCTCTGACGTAGCTAAATTGATAGGCATAGTTTTCCGGGCCATGGGCATGACCTTCTGTTGTCTGTTCGTCGTCAATCAAATACGCATCACTCAAAACAACGTCCGTAATGTTGCCTGCGTCGAAGAAGCCATCGCAGAGCGCCTTTGCATCTTCATACGTAATGGTCAGCTTGCCTTCCGTGGCGGCCTGCCAATTGGCTTCATCAATTCTCACGGCATTCATCTCAGATAACTGACTGTTGGGTTCATCCCGTGAGAATATAAGATAATTTTCCCAACTTCCATTTTCATCAAGCGGTACACAAACAGTGATGTGCTTATCCTCCGTGCTTGCGTCAAGCTTCAATATCTCTTCCCCCGCATACTTATCTCCCCCGGTCGTCTCAATCGTCATTGTTCCATCCGAGATTTGTGTATCAAGCTCCGGGGCTGTTTCGGGCGCGGATTCATATTGCTCTTCCAGCGCTTCGATTTCCTCTTCAAGCTCCTCTTCGGTAAACATCGTGTGTTCTTCCACCGTTCCCTCGGCAAGATACTGCCTATACGTCAATATCAGTTCCTGAATCTCATCCTTCGTCATCACATTGGGCACGTTACCACCCGTCACCGGCTGTTCATCGGGGAAAAGGTAGTTGTAGAAGCCTGTCACTTGCTCCTGGGTAAAGCCAGCCTCAGAGACTCTTGCCGTGGGTATCTTTCCCGATTCAGGAACGGTCACGGGTGCATCCACGTTTATGATAAGCCTTCCGTCTGCAGCGCTCGTTGAATAGGTATAGTTACCGTCAGGCACTTTAAGCTCGGAAACCTTTGTTCCCGCTGATGGGTCTGCAGCCTGTTCCACCATGCGTTCCGTATCCTTTTTGACGACAAACTCCTCATCCGGCGTAGCCTGGCACGCTGTAAGAGCAAGCAACATTATTGCCGCTAATATCAAAGTGATCGTTCTTTTCATGATCAAAGCCTCTTTCTTTTGATACAGACATTGTCCCATATCCGGCGGGAAAAGTTGTCAGAAAGATGTAATCTATTTGTCAATATTGCCGAGAGAAAACACGATTTTTACAGTCGTTCCCTCGCCGAGCGTGCTGATAATACTGAGCTTTGCGTCGTGCGCCTTCGCTATGCGTTCAACAAGCGCAAGCCCCAAGCCGCTGCCGCCAGTCTTTTTGCTTCTTGAGCGGTCAACCATGTAGAACGGCTGGATAATCCGCTCTATTTCTTCCTTTGGTATGCCTCTGCCGTGATCTTCGACTTCGATGATGTTATCGTAGGCGCGAAGTTCAATGATAGAACCCCTTTCGCTTGCCTTTATCGCGTTATCAACAAGATTCGCAAGCGCGGCACGCATCAGGTCAAAATCCACCGGCAGCGTATCCATTTTGCAGTCGATGGCGAGCGTGATATTCTTTTCATCAAGCGCATCCATGACGGTTTCTTCTACAGCCGCAAGCAGTTCCCGGACGTTTTCCGGCTTTACATCAACGCGCCCCTGCAACATGACCAGCGCTGTGAGCTTGCCTGAGAGCTTTTCCAGCCAGGCGCACTGATTATATATGCGCTCAAGCGAGCGTTTTTTATCATCCTCAGAAATATCCCGCACAAGAAGCGTTTCCGCTCTTGCCATGACCGAGGTGACCGGGGTCTTCATCTCATGCGAAAGCGCGTTGATAAACGTCTGCTGGCGTTCCGCCGTTTCGTTTAGCGCGGCAATTTTTTCGAAGATTGCTTCCGCCATCCTGTTGAACCGCTCCGCAAGAGAGGCTATTTCATCATGTCCTTTGACAGGAATACGGCTCTCATAGTTGCCGTCTGAAATTTCTGCCGCCCCTTTTTCCAGCTCGCGTACAGGCAATAAGGAACGGCGCACAAGCAGGAACACCAACAATGCTGCCGCAATGATCACGGCCGCCCCCGCGAGGGCGCATTTTATTCCGAGACCATTTACATCGTCCATCGTGCTTGTCACATTACGCACCAACGAAAGAGTATATTCCTTCTGCTCGTCAATATTGAAGTTGGTGGACGCAATAAAATAATACTGATCGCCGATATGACATATCGAATGACGTAGCGTGTTTACCACATAATCGATATCCGTGCTGGTAACCCTATGCGCGTTAAGCGCTCTAACAGCGTCGATGCCTGTGTTGTTACTGATTATAGCGCCGCCCTCTTGGAGCACGAATTCGTCACTTTCATGGATAGTGTAAAACCGAAAGCGCAAATAGCTGTACGATAAACGATCTGACATATTCAAGCTCTCGTAAAGCATTGAATTTTGAAAGCTCTTACAGAATTCCTCGAAATCAGCAGTTCCTGAAACAGTGATATCATTTATCGCATTTTGTTTTGTAAATGTAATGACGAGAAATGTGCTGATGAAGACGGCAAGAATGACGATGACTGTCGCGGTGAGGGTGAGTTTTGTCCGCAATCTCATGGCGCTAATCCACCTCCAGACGGTATCCGATCTTGGGTATAGAGATGATCGCGTCCGCAAGGCCGAGTTTGCGTCGCAGACTGGATATATGCGTGTCTACTGTGCGCGTTTCGCCCATATATTCAAATCCCCAAATCTCCGAAAGCAGGCGGTCGCGGCTTAAAGTGCAGTTTTTATGCCGGATGAGAGCGAACAAAAGATCGTATTCGATAGGCTGCAAATTAACTGTCTCGCTGCCTTTTTTTATCGTGCGCGTTTCCACGTCTATCACAATATCACGGCAACGCAGTATTTTATTTAATTTACCAGTACGCTCCAGTATCTTTTCAATGCGCACAAGCAGTTCCAGCACCTCAAACGGTTTTACAAGGTAATCCTCCGCGCCGTCCCGCAGCCCCTTGATCTTTGAGCCAACGTCCGCCTTTGCGGTCAGGTACAAAACTGGAATATCATATTTACGCATATGTTCCATAAGCTCAAAGCCGTCAAGCCCCGGCAGCATAATATCGAGAACAGCCAAGTCAAAGGCGTGATCATCCCTCAGATACTCCGCGGCTTTTGCGCCATCATCTATTGCTATGTATTCATACCCGGAGTATTGCAGATTCATCGCAATGATCTCAGATATATCACTATCGTCTTCCACGACAAGAAGCCTGTTCTTTGCCACATTAGCCCTCCCTTCACAAAAATACATAAATCCAAGATCATTGTACCACATGCAAATGGCAAGCCAAGTTTGCAGGCGACGTATTCGTGTAATTTAGTTGTAAACATTATCCTCGGATATATTAATTCATGGATGGTAGCAGAGCAGAGAATATAGAAAATATCAAACCTATGGATTGAACCTGAATCGGATAACAAAAAGCAGGCGTTCATTTATGGAACACCTGCCTTTGAGAGGCTCTATTATATCAGCCTAATAGCCTTTTGATGTATCAATGATACTGCCGTCGATGGCGTTGATAGTCATAAAGCTAATACCAATTTCTTCCGTTGCCCCATAAGGATTTCCTTCCGATAATTTTGTTAGCTTCCCATAGAAGTTCCAAGCAGGAACCAGCAGGCCGCTCTCATTGGAGTTTTGTTCTACAATCCGATGTAAAGACAGCGTTACTCGGTTGATTTCAAAACTATATTCAGTTCCACCGTATTCAGCCTGTGCTTCGTATTTGACGAGCATCATCTTTTCAAAAATCTCTTGGATATCCGAAAAGGGCTTTAATTGCGCATCCTCGTTGACTGTTTCCGCAACTCCGATCGGGCACATCCACATCATATCGAATATGCCGTCGCCGTTGACCATGAAATCCAGACATTCATAGTGCCAAGTGGGAGCCGTCGCGTCGTTTTCCGGCCTGCTTCCGCCGCTCACATAGGAACAGGGGAAACCGTCTACCGTCCGTACGCAGTAGACCTTATATGCGTATCGCTCCGCAGGGCGCGCGGCTTCCTCGTAATTGCCTTTCTGCTCGTCGTTCTGGATGTAGATGCTGTCCACTACCATACCTGAGCCGGTCTTGTCGAGCAAATCCTGTACCATTTGCCTTGCTTCGCTGGGCTTTAAGCCGACTTTGGACAGAATTTCCACGTCAACATCCGTATCCTCTATAATTGGAATGGAACCGGAAGAACTGAAATTCACCCCCGCCGACTGGTTACGAAAATCAGAATAATGCATAGTTGGATTTATATCATTGATTATATTGAAATATCTCCCCTGACCGTTTATACCTTGATTGTATCTTTCATAGGCGGTAAGTCCGGTATAAGTGATCGTTTCAGTGGAAGGCGTTTCTGCCGGTTCCTCCACGCCTTCCTCTAAGGCTGTGCCGGGGACGGGGCCTGAATGTTGTTCGCTGGATATTTCCCTCAGCGTCCCATCCGAGTGTTCTTCCACGATAGTATCGGGCGCGGTTTCAAGCTGTGCTTCCAGACTCGCAAGCGTTTCCCTTGCCATCGCCAATTCCTGCTCCGCCAACTCTTCAGATAAATCCCCCGGATCGGCTTCCAGTTCGGTGATGCGCTTTTTGATATTAACGATTTGCTGCTGGATTTCCTCCTTTGTTTTCTGCCCGGAGTCAATCCACATTTCCGCGTCTCCGCAAAGCGCCTCAAAAAAGGCGTAAACCGTGTCCTGAGAAAACTCCGCCGCTTTGACGCGGTAGATCGGCATCCGGTCTCCGTCCGAGACAATCACTTGTGCATCCACCTTAATGTTCAGCAGGCCATCCGCGCCTTGCGTCTCGAACTGATAGGTTTCGGGTATGCCGTATTGCTCGGATAAGCTATTGCTGCTGCTAGCGGTTGCAGTGTCCTTTTGTGCCTCAGCAAGCATACGCTCCGAATCCTTTTCCGCCACCACACCTTGCTCTGGCGTAGGCTGGCAGGCGGCGAGCGAGAGGATAATGATAAGGCTCAATATTGCGGCCAATATTCGTTTCATAGCCAAGTCCACCTTTCTTTTTATGTCCTTACCCTAATCCTAACGCTGTTATCAAGTATTCTTCGATATATTATCAAAATGTAATTTCTCAAAACGTATGGTGATAACCGTCCCTTGTCCGACTTGGCTTTCGATATGCATGTGCGCACCATGCGCCTTGACGATCAAGTCGCACAGCGCCAGGCCGAGGCCGCTCCCGCCTTCCGATTGGCTGTGCGACTTGTCCACCATATAGAACGGCTGCGTGATCTTTTCAATTTCCTCCTGCGGAATGCCCACGCCGTCGTCCTTTACCGAAATGGTATTGCCATCCGAAGCAATCGTGATATGCTTTGCACCGGCTTTGCGGGCGTTGTCAAACAGATTGATAAGCACGCTGGCCATCATGTCTATGTCCATCCCAAACATTGGCGAACCCTTTTCAGTAAAGACAAGCTCAATATTCTCGTTTCGCGCAATGCTCTGAAGCGTCATATCCACCGCTTCATACAAGTTTTTAACGGGCTGAGGCTTGATTTTGGCCGCCTCTCCGCCATGCAGCGTGATGAGCCGCATCATCTTTTGCGACAGCCGTTCGATGCGTCTGCATTCGCTGTTGATATAGGCGATGGATTCCTCCTGCTGCGCTTTTTTTAAATGTACGCGCATCAACGCCTCCGAATAGCCGATAATGGCCGTCATTGGCGTTTTCAGCTCATGCGTCAAAGCGGAGAGCAACAGCTTGCGCTGTTCCGCCGTATCCTCCAAAGCCCGGATGTGGTCGGCGATTGCATCTGCCATTTTGTTAAAGCTCACCGACAGTGTTGCGATTTCATCCTTGCCCTTTACCTGAATACGGTTGTCGTATTGACCGTCCGCAAGCGCGGCGGCGTTTTTCTGCAAACCGCCAAGCGGACGCAGAACGCGCCGGATAAGAAAGACCATGAGGGCGGTGCTGAGAAGAATGGTAATCAGCGCAATCACCGTGAAACGGATGGCCAGCGCTGTGATGCCGTCATAAACGCCGGTGATGTCCCGTACAATGAAAAGCTCATGCTCGAATTCTATCGTGTTGCCCAGGCTGGCGCTCCAATGGCCGACAACCAGATATCTGTGTCCGTCCAGTTCCGCTATTGCATACGGCCAAAGCGCGGAGTCATTGTCAGCAATTCCGCTTTCCATGGCTTGTTCGTGATTCTCCTTTAAGCCGGGCAGCAGCGGGCGCGGGTCTATCGGGCAATCGTTGTACAGGGGCTGCTCCATATCCGTCAGGATGTAATGCGCGCCGCTGACCGACGCGTCCGTATATTTCCTGAACACGAACAGTATCACGCTGCGTTTCGCCGTCTCCGACAGGTAATCGTCGCCCACGACGTCCATTTCCGCGTTAAATGAATTGTTCAGCATACGCAGTTCCGTGACGCCGCTTTGTATGGCGTTGTTAATATGATTGTTCGCCGTTGTGATAAGCAGAAGCATACAGCAGAGAATAACGGCAAGCGCCGTAAGCATGACGGATAAAAGGGCAAGCCTGACGGAAATTTTCATGGTTCCTGCTCCAGACGGTAGCCGATTTTAGGGACGGCAGCGATGGCAAGCCCCGTTTTCCTGCGGAGCTGGTTGATATGCACGTCCACCGTGCGCGTTTCGCCCATGAAGTTGATGCCCCATGCCTCCGCCAGTAATTTTTCCCGTGACATCGCAATATTTCTGTTTTTTGCGAGAACGACGAGCAGATCAAATTCTCTCGGCTTTAAGGATAAGGGTTCCTGATTCAACCTCACAACACGTTCCTCAAGGAAGATTTCAAGGTTCCCCAAACGTATAACTGGCTCGGTATGTCCGCGGCGCTCCAGCACTTTCTCGATGCGTACCAGCAGCTCCAGTATTTCAAACGGCTTGACGATGTAATCCTCCGCGCCGCCCTTGAGTCCGCGCAGCTTGGATTCAATATCGTTCTTTGCGGTCAGATAAATCACCGGAATATTGCGATCATTTAGAGGGGATAACAAATCGAACCCGTCGATTCCGGGCAGCATAATATCCACGACGGCCAAATCAAAATGCTCTCCGCTCTCCAGCAACTTCAATGCGTCAACGCCGTCAGGTGAAGGTTGAACTTCATAACCCACCACCGAAAGGTTCATGCAGATCAGATTGGAGATTGCCTTATTATCTTCTATGACCAATATTTTTGTCATACGTTACCCCATTCACTTTGAACTATTGCTAAATTTTATTATACTGCTTTTTTTGTAATCAAAGCCGCATCAAAACATTATCAAAATGTAAATAGGCATAGGATGTTTCAACATCTTATACCTATTATGGTAGGAGATAAAAAAGGGAATGTCAAATATTCAGGTGATCATCTGCTCCATATCCTTCTGGATAACGATAGACTCTTCCGGCGTGGCCTGGCAGCCGACAAGGAAGGCAGCGACCATGACACCGGAAAGCAATATGATAAATGTCTTTTTACGTCTGTTGCGCCCCCTAATAGCCTTTTCCCGTGTCTATAATGCTTCCGTCAATGGCGTTGACGCAGAGTACTATGTTTGTGCTCGTTTCAGTCGTTTCGCCTTTATCTGTCCGCAAGTCCACACCATAGAAGTTCCATACTGGCACGAGCAAGCCGTTCTCGATAGAATCCTGCTCCACAATGCGGATCATCTCAAGGCATACTTCGTCGATCCGGCAGGTCAGGTTGTCCAAATGCTCGGCCTGCGCCTCGTATTCAATAAACATCATTTTCTCAAATACCGACTGCATTTCGGCAAACGGCATGAGCGCGCAGTCGCTTACCTTCGTTTCCAGCAATTCGACCGGTGCGCGCCAATCCATAGAAATGATGCCTTTGTCGCTGACCATAAAGCTCATCGTTTCATACTCCCACCGTTTCATACATCCATAATCGGAAACAATTCCATACGCATTCTCCATCTGCGTATCAGCAGGTTCATCCGTCCAAACTTCTGTCGCGCCCTTTATCCTTGCGCACGGCAGCGCGCCTTCAATCATGCGGATACAGTTGATGCGGTACGCGTAATGTTCGGCGGGTGCTATCACGCCGTCGTATATACCCGTTTCCTCGTCGTTTTCGAGCGTCATGGCGTATACAGCTATCGGCGTGTTCGTCTCTCGGAGGAAATCCTCGACAAGCGCCTTTGCCTGCGCGGGTGTGATCTTAATATATTGTTTAAGCGACTCGTCAATCTCAGTGTTCTCATCGACAACGATGGTATTGACCTGCCCGTAGTTATGGCTGGAATCCGGCGTTCCAAAGCTCATGGTTGCGGGAGAGAGGATGTCTCCCGAATTGTTTCTCATCGGATTTTTGATAAAAAAGCTCATGTTATCGTTGCTTCCACCTGCACCCATATACCAACCGCGCATATTTCCGGTTGCGTCTGTTTCTTCCAACCTTTTTAGTGTGCTGTCGGCCTGGGTATTCTCAATATTCTCCGGTGCCGACGGATAAATCCGTTCGTAATAGTCGATCTGATCCTGAATGCGTTCCACATAGTCCGCATCGTCCTCGTTCTCGGCAAGTGCTCTTCTCAATGAAACCAAAATTCCCTCTATTTCGCTCTTAGTCAGTTCTGTTTTGCGTTCCCACAGCACGGCATCGCCCACAAGCGCATTCCAATACGCTGTTACCTGCTCCTGCGTGAATTCGCCAGCCTTGACGCGGATGATGGGCATACTGTCCGCATCCGGCACGATTACGTCAGCGTCCACGGACAGCGTAAAGTTGCCCTCCGTAGTTTCCATTACCAGCGTTTCAGGAGCGCCCGTTTGCTCCAATAAAGAAATGCCCGGCGTTTTCGCTGAGTCAGTCGCACCAGCCTTCTCGATCATCTGTTCCATATCCTTCTGGATGACGATTTCCTTCTCCGGCGTCGCCTGACAACCCGTAAGGAAGGCGGCGGCCATAACGACGGACAGCAATATGGTTAATATCTTTTTCATCAATAACCAAGCCTCCTGTCAATAACACTACCGTCGATAGCGTTGATCGTGAGGTGGCTGGTATACATATCATGAATTGTGTCTGCCTGCTTTTTTCCGTTCCCATCCGTATAATCATGAGTAACATCTCCGAAAAAATCCCAGACCGGAATGAGCAGTGCCGTATCGGGATTGTTCTTTTCCATGATGCGCATAAGCCCCAGTTCTGCCCGCAAAATATTGAATGTCTGGGTAACATCCTCACCTGGATAGGCGTTTGTGATAAGCATCATTTTCGAAAATACGTTGCTGATTTCCTCAAACGGTTTTACCGCCGAATGCTCCGTTACCGTTTCCACGATCTCATAAGGCGATTCCCAGACGAATTCGACGATACCCGTATCATCAATAATAAAATGTACATCCTCATACGGCCAGCCTGCAATCACCTGTTCATTGGGCGTACCTTCATCTTCAACATAATCTTCGCTTGCTTCATTATCGGTATAGGTAATCGGGATGCCACTTACGACGCGTACATATTTCAATTGATACGCATGTCTGCCCTGCAAATCTGTAATGCCGCCTTCAAGGGATATTCCGCCCCAAACCTCTTCACAAACAGCAAGCTTCATATCTTCTATACCCAATGCTGTAAGAGTGTCTTGCGCTGTTTTTTGCGCCTCTTCCTGGGTGATGGAAAGCGACATTTGCCCTACAACATTCGGGTCAAGCCCCATCTTCTCGACACCGGCCTTTTGCCATTCATACCAATATAGGCCTTCGTGGGTGGCAAAACCCTTTTGCTCTTTGGTATATAATACGATGTTTTCATTTTCGGCAATGTTATTGACAATACTAAGAAAACAGTTGTTGTCGCCGTCACGGGCGTATCCCGCTATATGCTCACCGCCCTCTGCGCGCTGCCCAAACATCTTTGATGCCGACGTCACTTCCTGCGGCTCGTCCGGTATTATGATGCCTGCCGACTCGAACTTTTCGATGCTTTGCTCCAGTTGCGCGCGTTTTTCAGGGTCGGTTTCCTTAGCCAGCTCCGTCTTAAATTGCATTAACATTTCGACCATGTCGTCGTATCCTGCTTCATATCTGGTATTAAACTCGTTGTCACCAATGAAATATTCAACGATTCTATCGGCTTCCTCTTGCGTAAAGTCGCGCTTCTTCACCCGCGTGGTGGATACTCCTTCCGCGTCTGGGACGATAATTTCGGCATCCGCATTGACGGTTACTGTTCCACTGCCGTCTGTCGCAGACAGTTCCAGCCTTTCCGGGGCATTAAGCATTTGGGTAAGCGTCAAATTATCTTCGTTGTCCACTGCCTTTTCAATTAACTGCTCCGTGTCCTTGTTGATCACGACAGGCTCCTTGGGTGTCGCCTGACAGCCAGCAAGAAGGGCAGAGGCCATTATGACAGCCAGCAATATGGTAAATATCTTTTTCATACTCTAACCTCATTTCCCATTGTTGCCGCCAGTATAACGCTCGAAAACGCAACAAGTATTCATCGGATGGTAAACGGATTGTAATTTATATCCTAAAAGGCTGTAGCACTTTTAGCCCCGGATTTATTCTGTTGGTACGGTGATGACCTGTCCTTTGGTTTCGTTCATCACGCTGATAACGATTCTCGGCACGGCCACGAGCGAGAACAGCAGAAGCAGTGCCAATACGAAATATAGCAGGTTCCATTTGCTTTTCTTAATCATTCTCAAACACCACCTTTACGGTTGTACCTTTGCCAAGCACACTTTCAAATACCAGCTTTGCGCCGTGCAGCCGTGCGATCTCGTCCGCAAGCGCCAGCCCGAGGCCGATGCCGCCAGCTTTCCTGCTGCGCGACTTGTCCACCATGTAGAAGGGCTGCGTGATCTTGCCAAGTTCGTCCTGCGGGATGCCCTTGCCATAATCTTTCACGGTAATCGTATTGCCCTGTGCCGTAAGCTCGATCATGCTTCCCGGTCGGGACGCTTTGCCTGCGTTGTCGATCAGGTTGAGAAGCAGGCTCAAAAGCAAATCCTTTTCCATCACAAGCATATCCATATCATTCTCAATGGTCAACGTCAGGCCGCGCTGTTTTAATTGCTCGGCACAGGAAAGGCGCACGCTCTCCAGCAGGCCGGAGACATTGTGCGCCTCCATGCGGATGCTCTCGTATTGGCGGAGCACGATGAGCTGCATGAGCTTTTGCGAGAGGCGCTCGATGCGGGTGCATTCGTCGTCTATCCGGATCAGCGCGTCCTCGCGTTCGTCGTCGTCCATTCTCGTACGCAAAAGCGTCTGTGCGTTGCCAGAGATGGAGGTCATGGGTGTTTTCAGCTCATGGGTGAGCGCGGACATGAACAGGGTACGCCTGTCCACTTCGTCCCGCAGTTCATCGACATGACGCTCGACCGCCGCCACCATTTGATTGAAATCCCGCGCCAGATCACCAATCTCATCGTTTTCGACAATCTCGACGCGCTTGTCATAGATGCCTGCCGCAATCAGGCCGGTGCTCTGTTTGAGCGTTGAAACCGGGCGCAGCACCCAGCGAACCAACAGAATAATAATAAAGCCGGCAACCAATATAACAGCCAGATTGATAAGGGCGAACTGATAGGACAACCCTTCGATGCCGCTGTACACAGAGGTTAAGTCTTTCACAATATACAGGGTATAGGGGGTATCGCTGGTTTGAAGGCCGCTGTCGAATTGAACATCGCTTCCTGCGATCAGAATGGAACTGCCACCTATGTCCTGTATAATGTACTGCTGCGCTTCACCCGGATCAGGTAAATATTCTCGGGGATCGATATTCGTGGCGTTATAGATGGAATCGTCGTTTGACATCAGTATCGTATTCTCATCCGCGAACTTAGCAATGAGGTAACGGGCAAGGCTGCGCTGTGCTGTCGCGCTGTATCCGGTGTCGAGGGCGTTCTCCATCGTAGCGCTCCATGAACCCGCGCGCGTTTGCTGATCCGTCAGCGCGCTCTGAACTGCCAGGTCAAGATTGCTTTGGCCGGAGCGCAAAAGCATGATCAGGCTGCAAACGCTTGTCGCCAGCGTGACCATGATGATGGCGATGAGGGATATTTTCAACCACAGCTTCATATCAGTCCTCCAGACGATAGCCCATCTTGGAGATGGTCTTGATGCTGTCAGTAAGTTCCAGTTTCTTGCGGAGCTGTCCGATATGCACATCCACGGTGCGCGTTTCGCCCACATAATCCACGCCCCAAACACCATGAAGCAGCCGCTCGCGCGAAAGCGCGATGTTCTTATTTTTGGCGAGCATGACGAGCAGATCAAATTCCATCGGCTTCAAGATGATTTCGATGCCGTCTTTGCGGACGGATCGCTCCAATAGATTAATCGTAAGGCCAGCGACTTCAAGCACCTGCAGCATTTTGCCTGTGCGTTCCAATACCTTTTCGATGCGGACAAGCAACTCCAGAATCTCAAACGGCTTGACAATATAGTCCTCCGCACCGTCCCGCAAGCCCTGTATCTTGGAATCCAGATCAGCTTTTGCGGTCAGGTAGATGACAGGGATGTCATAGTGCTTCATATAGCCCATCAGTTCAAAGCCGTCCATGCCGGGCAGCATGACGTCGAGAAGTGCCAGGTCAAAATCCGTATCAGAAACCAATACCTTTGCGGCTTCCGCCCCGTCGTAATAGGCGGCGACCGCGTATCCCGCCGCCGTCAGGTTTTTCTGAATGACCTTTGATATGGATTCGTCGTCCTCTACGACTAAGATTCTGTTCCTCGCCATAGCAATACCTCCGTTTCTATAGCTTCATTCTACCATATAGGCCGTAAACGGGTATTCATCGGGTTGTAAACGAATTGTAATCGTCACTGTGCTTCATGTTAGGGAACAATCATGATAATGTCAAACCTGCGGACTGAACCTGAATCG
>JAEZKQ010000029.1 GCA_023436115.1 Bacillota bacterium
GCGCAAGCCTGACCCGTACTGCCCTTTTTGCTGAACCCGGGTGTGGTCCATTGTGAACCCACCGGAACCTCTCACATTAAGAAAAATCAATCGCAGAAAAAGAACAATCTTTTACGCAGTGGCCTGAAATATAAACCAGCCATCCTTGACCGAAAACTGGCATACACCGCCATGCTTTTCCACGATATGAGCCATACTTTTTGTGCCGAAACCATGCCCCTGTTCTTTTGATATGGGAAGGCCATGATGGAATATCGGCTCTGTCTGATAACTGTTGCGAATATCAATGCACAGTTTGTTATTCCTGGAATACATACGCAGCTTGATATGGCGTTTATTGCTGTCGGCTATATTTTCACAGGCATGCATGGCGTTCTCCAAAGCGTTTGACAATAATGAACAAAGCTCGGTGTCGCTGTAGGGAAGCGAATCAGGCAGCTTCGCATCTACTGTCAATAGGATTCCCGATTGTTTTGCTTTGGCAGCGAAAGCGGACAAAATCAGATTGACGGTTTCGTTTTCGCAAAAGCGCATGGGTGTGATGGCATCCATGTCAGACTGGGCAGTCCGTAGATACTCTTTGATCTCCTCTATTCGTTCCTCGGATGCCAGACTCTGTAAAAGAGCAAAATGGTGGCGCATATCGTGCCGATAGGCCGCGGCATTCTGTTGCATCTGCCGCAGAGTTGCAAATTCTGTTTGTGCCTGCCGCAACTGCGTGTCCAGCATATCCCGCTCTCTTTGGATACTTGCCTGTTTTTGCGTTTCAGCATAGTAAAGGAGGACAAACACAAAATAGAATGTTGATGTCACGAAGGGCATGAACTGTACAGCCACGCGTGCTCCGCTGTACATAAAATCGGTGTAAACAATGAAGGCATAGTCAAACACATAGTAAAAAGCCGGCATGGCGCCGAACAACAGGCAGGATTTAACGGAGCGATCCATCAGATGACGGGCAGAGTTCACCACATATTTTTGCAGGAAAAAGTACATCAGAAACACACCCGCGATAAAGCCGGCATGGTTTATAGAGGCGCTGTCAAAAGCTTCGCCTAAAACAGTGCCAATCCAACGGGGAGGCTGGCAGCACAGGAAGGAAACAAACATACTTGTCAGTGAAATCACCCACGGGCGCTTCAAGTACACGACGATAAAAACAGCCACCGGCAAATGGGCGAGCAGCGGATATATTTTTATCGTCACAGCCATACCCCAGTGCTGCAAGCATGCAATTTGCATAATGAATAAAACGATGGTAAAGTATCCGACAGCCAGATAATTTTTCCGTGTACGCGCCATTCCGGCTATACTGACCGCGACCACTGCACCGAACAGCAGGGCAAACCAATAACGAGAGAACTCAATGACAGTCGCTAACATTATTCCCCCTCCATTTGATAAGCCAGATACTGTTGCTTAATCTCCCTGGCCTTACCCTGTGCAACAGGGATAGACGAAAGGGTCTGTAAGGTCACCTGATGATTTTCAATGGTATCCACATACTGCATATTCACAAGATAGGAGCGATGGGGTTTGATAAAACACCCATATTTCAGTAGATTCTCGCAGACAGAAGAAAAGGGCTCCGTACATTCGATTACCTTGCCGGAGCGCAGGTGATACAACACATTTCTGCCAATGACCTCGACAAAAACCAAATTGGAGATCAGTATTTTTTGAATTCCCTCATTACTCTTTACGATAACAACATCATTATTTTCTTCTATCTTCATACGCTCCAGTATATCGTCAAAGGTGAAGAATAGCTTCTCTTTCGATATGGGTTTCAAAACATAGTTCATTGCCTTTACCGAATAACTTTCCAAAGCAAACTCGGGTGAAGATGTAAAGAACATTATCGGCGCATTTTTGTCAAAAGCCCGGATTTCCTTTGCGACATCAATACCTGTAAAGCCCGGCATAATGATATCCAGACAGTATATATCAAACCGCTTTCCTTTTTCTATTGCTGAAACCATCTCAAATCCGTTTGGAAAGATGGTGTATTCGCAGTTTAAGTTTTTAGATGATCTGTATTGGTTTATAAGCTGTACCATATTGGACAACTCGTCTATTTTGTCGTCACAGACCGCAATCTGTATCATAAACAACCTCCATTCCTATATTTTACCGCTATAAGTTTACCATAATTGTTCGTTATTCGAAACCATAATTAGCTATTCGACGCATGTTTCATGCAAAAAATAGCATGTTTCATGCAGAGGACAGTTTTTTTGGTGAATCTTTGATAGATTAAGTGCTTGAGAACAAAGGATTTCATGTCGTTCAACCAACAAAAATTTCAGGAGGCACAATCCTATGAAAAAGAAACTTACGAGCATCCTGCTCACCCTGTGCATGGCGCTGACCCTGCTGCCGGTGCCCGTGCTGGCCGCCGGTACCACAAAGACAATAAATTGCGGCACCTTTACAATTGAAATTTCCAATGTTTATGCGATGGAGAGTCGTGATAAATCCGCAGCAGACGGATATTTTACAACCTAAACATGAGGCACCTGTAACCATCCTCGAACAAATCACAGGTGACGGTGAGATTTTGCCGGACGGCGATTATTATCTGCAACTATCCGGCAAATACATTTACCCTGTATCGGGCGGCCAATACTGGCTGGAGCTTCGGGACAATAGACCGGATAAGCCCTTCAACATTAAGCTTGTAAGCAACAGTAAAGACCGTGGGCCGATGTATTCAATCGCTTATGACGGAACCTATATTATGCTACCGGGGTCTGCTGAAGGAAAGCAGTTACAATCGACAACCAGCAGCACGCCGCATTACTGGAGAATCAACAGGTATTCCTCTTTCTGCACCATCAGGGATTACAGCAATCAAAAGCTGATCGTCAGCGCGAGCGGAAAGACCAGCGCCGGCAATACTAAAATCATTGGTTCGTCATCTACAGGTTCCGCCCCTGACAACGCCAAAATCGCTTTTTTAACCGAAGCTGTGTCAAAGGATTCAAAGTCAGTGGTGCATATGCTGTCCTACCCTAAGAAAAGCACATACAGGATTGGGGAGGGTTTTGACGCCGCCGGACTGAACGCGGCTATAAATGAAGGAGGCGTCGATAAAAACGTCAATGATAAAATCACCTTTTATACCTCGAAGACGGTTGAACTGACACAAGGCCGCCCGTTCACGACCACCGGAACGAAAGTGGTTGAAATACGGTATGAAG
>JAEZKQ010000006.1 GCA_023436115.1 Bacillota bacterium
ACTTCAAGCACCAGCTTGAAGTCTATCGATACCGCTCAAACAAGATACCTATGCGCCCGCTCGGTTGGCGATCGCCAACCGAATATCTCGCATCATACACTGTCCAATATGTTTGACAAACCTACAAGCTTTATACATATATGCGTCAGAAAATATTACAAGTCAAACCCCAAAGATAACACCGCAATAATACACTTTATCAAGCACCTTATTTCAAGAGTTTTATTACATTTGAAACAGCTAGAAGCGCATGGCCTAAGCTGTCATGGCTTGTTTGACCTTTTCCTAAAGCTTTTGGGAAGCTGTCATCTCGTTTACATCAGCTCATTCTTCCATTATAATTGAATCAACTTACAGCAAAGGAACCGTTTTATGCGTATTATAGAAAGCAAAGAGATCACTCAGGTGGTCGGGAGGCTGTTCTTATCCGCTTGCCGTATGCCCGGCAGCGATGTTTTAAACACTATCGACGCTGCTTATAAATCAGAAGACTGTCCGCCCGCTAAAGAAGCCCTGCGGCAGCTCACGCTCAACGCACATATCGCTCAGGAAACACAGATGCCCTATTGCCAGGATACCGGCATGGCTGTGGTTTTTATCGAGTTGGGGCAGGATGTTCATATCGAAGGTTCTTTAGAGGATGCCATCAACGAGGGTGTACGGCAGGCTTATGACGAAGGCTATCTGCGCAAGTCTGTGCTCGATCCCATTTCACGTCAAAATACGCTTGATAATACGCCCGCCGTGATTCATTACGACATCGTTTCGGGCGATAAACTGACTATAAAGGTTGCACCAAAAGGCTTTGGCAGCGAAAACATGAGCAAGATCGCCATGCTCAAACCCAGCGATGGTCTTGAAGGCATCAAGCGTTTTGTCATCGACAGCGTAAAAGCTGCGGGCGGAAGCCCCTGCCCGCCTGTGGTGCTGGGCATAGGCATTGGCGGTACGTTCGAAAAATGCGCGCTTATGGCAAAAAAACAGTTGCTGCGCAACATCGGCAGTAAAAATACCGACCCGTTTCTTGCGGAGCTGGAACAAAAATGGTTAGAGGAAATCAATTATCTGGGTATCGGCGCAATGGGCTTTGGCGGCAGTCACTATTGCTTTGCTGTCCATATCGCAAAGTACCCCACCCACATCGCAGGTCTGCCTGTTGCTGTCAATTTCCAATGCCATGCGGCGCGACACGCCAGCATAACGCTATAAAGGAGGACAGGCTATGATCGATTTGATATCGCCGCTAAGCGAGCAGGCAAGGCTCAATCTGCGTGCGGGAGAAAGCGTCACTTTATCGGGCTCAGTCTACACAGCACGGGATGCGGCTCATGCGCGTCTTTATAAAATGATACAAGATAGCGAAACGCTGCCGTTTGAGATTGCGGGAAGCGGTATTTATTACGCAGGCCCCTGCCCCGATATGCCAGGACGCGTTATTAATTCATGCGGGCCCACCACCTCGTCACGCATGAACGCTTATGCCCCGTTTCTTTACGATCTGGGACTTTCATTTGTCATCGGCAAAGGTCCGGTTTCCGCAGATGTAAAAATGGCCATTATGAGAAACAAATCGGTTTATTTTGCGGCTGTCGGCGGTGCTGGCGCATTGATTGCCTCACATATCACCGCAGTCAAGGATATCGCTTTTGCCGACCTTGGTGCCGAGGCCGTCCGACTCATCACCTTCGACAAAGTGCCGCTCATCGTAGCGATGGATACACAAGGAAACAGCGTTTACGACCGGGTCTAAAGAACTAAAGAGGCTATAAAAGCAATTTTTGATACACGCATAAAAACACTTGAAATAGCAACGAGGATGCATTATAATAGCACTCGCAGTATTTTTTGCGCCGCTATAGCTCAGCAGGTAGAGCACTTCCATGGTAAGGAAGGGGTCAACGGTTCAAATCCGTTTAGCGGCTCCAATCAAATTGCTCGAAAAGACCTTTTCAAAGGCATTTTCGGGCTTTTTTATTTGCTAATTTTAAAAAGCTATAGGAAAGTTTGCTCGGGTTCGCTTGTAACGACCGCCGAGCTTTACGCTTTTGTAATCACGGAGATAGCAAACAATTATGTGATATGGTTTTCAATTCGTTTAATTATAAATTGCATTATCGCTAATCACTTGATCTATTAAGTAAAGTATTATTCATGTAAGTATTTATTAATGTATCTTTGCAGGATTTTCAGCGAACTATCAAAATCTCCCTTACTATCGAGAATTTTTGAAATCTCATTTTCAGCAAGCCCGATGGCTTGTTCATACTTCTTAAACTTTGGCGTAACAACACACTCATTTATTACACGGGACAGCACGTCAGAACTAATAACGGTGTCGCCCTCTTCCATATTCTTTTGAATAATGGTTTCTACCATCTCTGAGCCAGTCACGGACTTCAGGACAGATGCCCCTTGCGAATAACGATAGATATTGGTCTGTGTTTGCTCATCACATGTTAACATTTTAATGAATTCCCAAGCTAATGCTTCATAATTGGTATTGGCGCTAATCCCCATCAACAGGGCATCTGCCTGAGAAGTATTTTCGCCGGATGGACCGGATGGAAGCGTAATGCAGTCCCATTGAAAATTGGCATACTTTTTTATTTTATAGGGATATGTCTTATAGGTTCGGTATTCAGCAAATGTAAGTGGCATAAAAACAACTTCTCCGTTGTTAAAGTCCTCCTGGGTAACCTTCTGGCCCTGATTTAATTCATTTAAATCGTATACAAACTTTAAAGCCTCTACCACATTATTGTTTGTAAAATGTGAGTTCTCACCGTTCTCGTCAAAAAGATTGCCTCCATTTGAAAAAACGGCATTGAGCCAAGTATAGTTATATGTTCCGAATTGATCTATAATTCCATCGTTATCGGTATCTTTGATCACCTTTTTCGAAATCTCATACAGGTCATCCCATGTCCAATCAAGACCCGGTACATCAATACCTTCATTATCAAGCAGCGTTTTATTCACAAACATCAAGGTGGGATTTGTTTCATAAGGCAGGGCATATTGGCGACCGTTGAATAAACCAATATGCAGCGAACTGGTATAGAATCCATCCAAATCAAAGCTGTCGTCTCGGGATATCATTTCGTCCAAATCCTTCAGTACACCTATGGAAGAGAATTGGTTATAGTCACTGCCCAGAATCATAAAGACGTCTGGCATTTCACCAGCCAACAGCTTTCGGGAAAGCCATTCGGAATAATCCTCCTTAAGCACACCGCTATAATACTGTACCCTGACACCCGGATGCGCCAATTCAAAACGTTCGATAGCATCGTCAATTATTATAAAGCTGTTAGCGTTCTCGACATCCCAGTTGCTGCCCGTAAACATACCAAACTCCAATACAATTTCTTGTTTGGGTTGAAATGAGGCAATCTTAGCGGCCACCACAAGTAAGGCTGCAGATATTACAGTGAATATTAATTTTTTAGCTTTTGAGCTCATATTTATCATCTTATATTATCCGCTTCCCGACATTTGTCTGAACCGCCCAGATGGCAAGCTGTGTTCGGTCTCTTAAGTCTAATTTGTTTAAGATGGTACTCAAATAATTACGGACGGTGCCATCTGACAGTTTAAGCGACTCTGCGATTTCTTTATTGCTGGCACCCTCTTCTACTTTCGATATTATTTTCCACTCCGTCTTGGTCAGCGTTTCAATGGCTTGGCTGCCCACTTGAATGGAAAAATCACAATGGGCCATCTGTGAAAACAGACGCAGTACCTTTGTTGCTATATCAGGGTTTATCATGGCTCTTCCATTATGAACAGTCGTGATGGCATTTGTCAGATCGTTCATGGATACACCTTTGAGCAGATATCCGCTGGCACCATATTTAAGTGCACTATAGATATATTCGTCATCATCAAAAGTGGTCAGAATAATAATTTTAATTTGGGGATACGTTTCTTTAATTATCTTTGTGCACTGTACACCATCCATTTTAGGCATGCGAATGTCCATTAAAATGACGTCAGGTATATTCTTGTGAACGCTGCTGATAACTTCCGTGCCATCTTTTGCGACATCAATCACATTTATAATAGGCTGATTATTCAGTACAATTTGTAAGCTATGGCGTATCAATTCCTGATCGTCTGCAATTAAAACGTTGATCATGCTTCTTTCCCCCATCGAATAGGTATTTTTGCTTCAACCAAAAAACCGCCTGATCCGTCAAATGTCACAGTCCCCTTAAGCATCTGCACACGTTCGATAATATGCTTAATCCCAAATCCATGTTTAATATCTTTACAGCCTATGCCGTTATCTTTAATTGTTAGTGTCAATTCGTTCTCATTGCGACTGATATTAATATCTATTTGCTTTGCGCGGCCATGCCGCAAGGCGTTTGTGATGCTTTCCTGAATAACTCGGTAAATAGCATTTTCCTCATCGGCATCAAAGCTAAGTTGATTCAATTCACAGTTGAAGTTAATTTCTGTATCTGACATGCAGTTCATATCAGTAACCATTTTCCGGATGGCTACATCGAGACTTAGCCTTTCAAGAGCATCGGGACGAAGCTCATTCACTGACCGGCGGATGTCGTTGATGCCTACCCTTGTGACTTCCGAAATGATCTCCAGCTGCTTTTTTGTATGGGCAGGGTCCTCCTCAATGATTGCGATGCAAGCATCCAAACCTGCGGAAATACCGGTTAGTGTATGTCCGATGGTGTCATGTATTTCTCTGGCCAACCGGTTGCGCTCTTTTGTCTGCGTCATCTTTTCTGTCATCATTGCATATTCCTGCAACTGTTCATTTGCTGTTTGAAGCTCTTTATATAGTGAGTTGACCTCTTCAATGGTGCCACGCTGAAAATAAATAACGCTGATACAATATCCTAAGAACAAAATAATATTTAACGAAATAACGATGTTGTAAATACTGTAGATGTACTGCTGACTCGATGAGCTATAATAGGAGATATAGTCCATAATATTATAAAGCGGTAAATATAAGCTCATTAAATCATAGTCGGTTAACAAATATAATAATATTGCAAATGCCATAAAAACAAATCGTCCCCGGCCATTGCGAATGTAATTAAGCAAATTTGCAAACACATAGAGCACGATACCGTTATAATTAAAATTCAACGTATAAACGATAAACATGCTTAACAAAAAATCAAGTACCAGAGTCCCAATGATAAATTTATTAGTATTTAGGAAAACATATTCTCGGATAATGAACGTAACAGTGAGCAAAATCATCAATACCACGCATATGCCAACAACAGCCAACGGATCTCGTGGGATAGCTTCTACAGAATCAAGGAATTCTCGCGCATTAAAGTAACGCAGAATCTCTTTTGTTGTTGTAAAAATGAAAAAGCTAATAGCTACGACCGAGAAGAAATTCAAAAAGAGAATTCCCCATCGATAAATCAGTAAAACTCTGTTATTCCATTGAGTACGGTTATTGCCATCCATTGATCGAATATTCCGATAAATTTTCTTTTGTAACCATAGAAGGGAGGATACTGATATATTCCTCAACTTTATTCCCGGCAAGATACGAATACGCTGTCTCAGCAGCAACTGTTCCAATCGTTTTAGGGCTTTGAGCGCTTGTACCGGTTACATATCCAAGATTGAGCATCGATTTAAAATCAGGAGAACCATCGATCCCATATATCATGATACCCGCATTATCCATATGATTTTGCTGCAAAGCTGCCAAAGCACCAAGCGCGGATGGGTCATTGCCGCCAAATACAACATCAAAGCCGATCCCCTGATTTAAAAAATCTCCCATGACGTTGGTTGCAACTTCGATTTCACCGGCACCGGACTTGGTAAAAACCACCTTGTAACGCTCATTATTTTTTATTGTATCCAAGAAGCCCTGCACTCGGTTTGAAATTGATGTTTGTATGGGATTGTCTAAAATGACGATTCGGGCATTTTCTATCCGGCTCATCATATCTTGAGCGCATTGTACGCCCGCCAGATAATTATCTGTTTCAATTATCGACGTTACGTACTCTCTGTCTTTAACAACGGTATCAATATTGATGATAATGACGCCCCCCTTTTTGCAGGCTTCCAATGCGGGTTTGACGGCTTCCCAATCAACGGGATTTAAAAACAACACCTCAATTCCCTCATTTATCATTTCAATAATTTGTGCATTTTGCTTTTCCTGATCTTGCTGGGGATCACGTGAAATCAATATATCGCCGTTGCTTTCCACCACAACTTTAATGGCTTCATGAAGCACATCAAAAAAAGGATTGTTTCTTGTCATATATGTCGCTCCGAACAAACGCGGTTCATGGGTTTCTTGTTGGGTGCCGATATGGGTCACCTTACAGCTGCATAATAACACAGTCATAAAAAATACCGCGGTAATCGCGACTGTCCATTTAAAGCGCTTCATAAATCCCTCGCCTTATATCGCTTATTCAGCAATTTATTATAACATATAAACCTTTTTTATTTAATGTATTAATAAATATCAGCAAGAGGAGCCAAGGCCTGCTGCCGGGTAAAGCTGCAGCAGGCTTTGGTTTGTTTTTGTTCAAACAGATTATCTCTCTGCCCTTCTGTTCCTAAGAAAGTCAATATACACCGCTAATAGAATGACAAATCCCTTAACGATATATTGCCAGTTAGAGTCTACGCCCATAAGATTAAGCCCGTTGTTGAGCACACCGATAATCAGCACACCGATTAATGTGCCGCCAAGCCGGCCTGCACCGCCGCTCATGGAGGTGCCGCCGACCACAACAGCGGCAATGGCATCCATTTCAGCGCCATCGCCTGCGGTAGGCTGACCTGAATAGAGTCTGGATGCAGTAACCACACCGGCCAGACCAGCCATTACTCCGGTATAGGTATAGACAAAGAATTTCACCTTTTGCACGTTGATGCCCGAAAACCTTGCAGCCATTGTATTGCCGCCAACCGCATAAATATGGCGCCCTAAATGCGTCCTGTACAGAATCAACGCCGCTATAATAAAGATGATAACCATGATGTAGACGGGGGTTGGAACAGCTCCGATATACCCAGCCCCTAGGAATTTCCAATTATCTGTCATGCAACGGATTGGAGCACCCTGTGTATAAACAAGCGCCAAGCCCTTGGCTATGTTCATAGATGCCAGCGTAACAATAAAGGGAGGTATTTCAGTTTTGCAGATAATCAGGCCGTTGAACATGCCGATAAGTGCACCAACCAGTATACCGATCAGGAAACCGACGACTTCGTTCATGCCAAGGTCTACCACACAGCCCGCCGAGACACAGCCGGCCAATGCAATCACAGAACCCACTGAAAGATCGATACCTCCGAGAATAATGACCATAGTCATGCCTGTCGCCAAAAATAGATTGGTCGAGTTCTGGCGAAGTATGTTGAAAATGTTTTTCTCGGTTAAGAATGTATCACTGGTTGTCGGGAACAATTTTAAAAACAGGCACATCAACACAAAAGCAATGATGATACCAATATTATTTGTTAAAAACTTTAGAACTGAATCCTTAAATCTGACTGCCAAATTATATTCCCCCTTTCTTATTTTGCAGCCATTTGCATGACTTTTTCCTGTGTGACGTCTTCATGGTGAAGACATCCTTTTACGATTCCGCTGTTCATGATGTAAACTCTGTCGCTCATGTTAATGATTTCAGGCAGTTCAGAGGAGATCATAATAATGGACATGCCCTGCTTAACGAGTTCATTCATGATTGAATATATTTCTGCTTTTGCACCGACATCCACACCCCTTGTGGGCTCGTCAAGAATCAATATTTTTGGCTTCGTTGCAAGCCACCGGCCAATCATAACCTTTTGCTGGTTACCACCCGACAGATTGTTAATGCTTTGATACTGACTGGGTGTTTTGGTCGACATCATATCGATATATCGCTGCGTGATTTCGGTCTCTTTTTTATAGCTGTATTTCATATATTTCATGAATTCATCAAGGACTTCGATGGTAGAATTGAATCGTACGCTTTGTGATCGATAAAGGCCTTCCAGTTTACGATCCTCCGGTACCAGTGCGATACCGTGCTTGAGAGCACAGAATGAATTTTTTATTTTTATCTTCTTTCCGTTCAGCCAGATATCACCTTTTGACTCCTTTGTTAGTCCAAAGATTATTTTCATCGTTTCGCTTCTTCCCGCACCAACGAGACCTGCAAAGCCAATGATTTCACCCTTGCGAAGCTCAAATGAAACATCTTTTGCCATTTTACCATCGGACAGATGCTCACATTTGAGGATCACATCTCCCGGCATCAGAAACTCTCTCGTATAATAATTTTTCAGCTCGCGGCCCACCATCATAGAAATGAGCTCATCCTTTGACGACTCGGCGACATCTTTGGAGCCTATTGTCTGTCCGTCGCGCATTACCGTCACGCGGTCACAGATTTCTGTCAGCTCGCTCATCTTATGTGTAATATAAATGATCCCGACGCCTTTTTGAGTTAAAGCTCGCATCGTCTTAAACAAGAACCCAACTTCTTTATCGGAGATCGACGATGTTGGTTCGTCCATGACGAGAATCTTTGACTGATATGAGATCGCCTTTACGATCTCAACCATCTGGCGCTGAGCAATGGTCAGCTTACTAACCATTGAATCCGCACTTATATTCATATCATAGGCGTCAAGAAGCGCCTGTGCTTCTTGAGACATCTTTCTGCGATTGATATTGAGTTTATGACCTGCCTCGCGTCCAAGAAATATGTTTTCCGCAACTGTCATATGAGGAACCAGCACGAGTTCCTGATGAATAATCGCAACACCATTATCTTGGGATGCCTTGACGCCCTTCATATTAACTTTTTTGCCTTCGATAAATATCTCGCCTTCTTCAGCGTGATAGATCCCGCCCAAAACCTTAATAAGAGTCGATTTTCCTGCGCCGTTTTCGCCAACCAACGCATGGACTTCTCCGGACTTCAGTTGCAAATTGACTTTTTTCAAGGCCATGACGCCGGGAAACTTCTTGCATATTCCCTTCATTTCGAGTAAATAATTCTCGCTCATATACTTCACCGCCTATTTCATCACAGCCCATGTAAATATCTTTGGAGGCTGTAGAATTACGCTTGCTTCTCGAGGCTTCGCTCTTCGTGGGCCCCGTAATAAAAGGCTTTACTCCGCTGGCGGAGCAAAGCCTTTTCACGCAATTATTGCTTATTGCCAGCCATCGGTACCAAATTCGTCCACGTTATCGGCTGTGATAAGGAAGGTTTTGATGGGAATATAAGCTTCCACATCTTCACCGGCAAGGTAAGCATATGCCGTTTCGGCAATAGTTTTACCGATTGTAACAGGTGACTGAGCGCCGGTTCCTTCAATCATTGTATCCTTAAGAAGTGCCTTCACATCGGGCGAACCGTCAACGCCATAAATAAGCGGAGAAACACCAGCAGCTTCTGCGGCAGAATAAGCACCTAAAGCTGTAGGGTCGTTGCCGCCGAAAATCGCGACCACATCGGGATTGGCATTCAGCAAATCTTCCGCGTTATTAGCAGCTTCCTGCTGGTTGCCACGGCAATCCTGCTGGCCGACAACGTTGAAGGTGACGCCGGATTCTTTGATAGCGTCTAAGAAACCGTTGACTCTATCGGTGACAGACTGCATTGTGGGGGAATCAAGCACGATAATATCGCCGCCATCCGGGCATTTTTTGGCAAGATCTTCGCCGCAGACATAACCGGCGTTGTAGTTATCCGAACCTGCATAAGACAGCAAATAGCTCATGTCGCCAACCTCGGTATCAAAACCAAATGTGAGCACGCCAGCCTCTTTGAGCATGTCAAGACCGGGGATAATGCCGTCAGCGTCGGCGGGATTGACAAACATGATTTCAACGCCTCTGGAGATCATATCTTCGATCTGGTCGATTTGGGTGTTTGAATCGTTAGCAGGGTCCATAGATATCAAAGTATCCCCATGTGATTCGACCACTTCTCGGATGGCTGCTTCCAAAGCAACAAAGAACGGGTTCGTCCCATCCATGCAAGTATAACCGAATATACGGGCACCAGATTCTTCCGCGTTTTCGGGCGATACTGCTTCAGGGCTTTCTTGGGATGCGGGAGATGAACCTTCAGGTTCAGTTACGCCGGCGGGCGTAGAACTGCAGCCAACCATAACAATAATCATTGTCAGGCATAAGAGAATCGTCACAATTTTTTTCATTTGATTACCTCCTTATTTTTTTAAACTGCGGTTGCAAATAGATTTGTTAAGGTGATTTTGTAAACTCATCATATAAAAAGGAATCAAACCAAACAATTGTATTATGTCATTATTTATGCATGACAAAAGGAAACAAAAACGATTACAAATGTCACTTGTTCAAAATAAAACAGGCGCAAGCAAGAAAAGCAAAGCAGAATATTGGTTTAATACTCTCAGGCTGCTGACAAAGTATCAGTAGCCTTTTCTTTGTCTAAAAGCATGGAAATAAATTACCACCGGAGAATGCAATTCTTAGAAAAGAATTAAGGCGAAATGTAATTAATCTGTCAATATGGTATTGTGTCAACGGGCAAGCTAAACAATCTCTCTTAGTTCACAATTCCATTTCCGCATGGGCTGATAGACCTGAGCAGAACGGGGCCCTTTAGCCCTGTAATAACTGCATTAAACCGCCTAAAAAAGCGCCAATAAGTCTTGAGTCTGTTAAAGGATGCTTTTCGTTACTTAAAAATGAATGATAAGCAAAGATTGCAAGTCATCGTCATAGCAAGGAAGGGGGCATCGGTTCAAATCCGTTTAGCGGCTCTATGAGAAAAGCCTCAAAAAGCCATATTAGGCATTTTGGGGCTTTTATATGAGTTCTTTTTCAAGTTCGTTTGTTAATTCGCACCGACTTGTTATCGGTATTTAAGTCGGTTTATTGATTGTTTTTCTCATCGACGAATTCGCAAGTTCCGCAACTTCTTTGCGCTGAGTGTACCGTTAATATTCGTACAGCTTCAAAATCCTTTTATGTCTTCTCGTTGCCATACTTATATAGATAACGATAACGCTCGGACTCAACGGCTTTTTGCGGTATAGGCATAACCAAATTACGTTCATGTAAAACGGTCGCATATATTTCGCATGCTTTTTCTATTACGCGAACCGTCAGAACAGCCTCGTCCATGGTACGGCCGCAAGCTACGGGGCCATGGTTTCTAAGTATCAGACCGGTTCTGTCACTAATATGCGCTCCTGCCGCACATCCCAGTTCAAAGTGCTGCTCGGCGGGAATATACGACGGGGTTATTGGGATCGAGCCGCCCAAAAGTTGTGACATTTCCTCAACCAGGCACGGTACCGCTTCAAGATCCAGCACCGACATTGCCATTGCACATTTCGTATGCGCATGAATGACAGCCTGCACCTCTGGCTTCATTAAGTATATCTGGCGATGAACTTCCTTTTCAGATGTTGCCACTCTCTCTCCTTCAACCCGATTGCCCTCCATATCGATGACTACCAAGTCTTCTGGCAGCATTGTCTCATATTTAACTTTGCTGGGAGTGAGTATGATATGGTCGCCAACTCTCATGCTCACATTACCCCATGTCCCCAGGAAAAAACCGATTCGGTCCATCATAAGGCATGTATCGATAATTGTGTTCCGTTGCTCTTGATAGATCAATTTAAGTCCTCCCGAATCAGTTCAGCTCGCAGCTTCCATGTTTTGGATAATTGCTCGCGCGTCAGGCGATAAAGTTCATAATAGCGCATATACTTGTCATGCTTTGCCATATCAGGCTCATAGGTTTTGCGAACTTTTACAATACTGTCTACTGCTGTTTTATAGCTATCATAATACCCTTGAACAACCGCGTTGTTGATGACAACACCCAGTGCGCCCAGTTCCTCACCGGCTACCGTGACGATCTTTGTACCCAGAGCGTCTGCGAACATCTGACACCACGCCTCACTATTTGCACCGCCGCCACACACCGTAACACTCCTTACTTCCTGCGGCATGTTCTGATAGCAGTCCAACATGGCAAACGTGACCCCTTCATATGTCGCTCGGACGATGTCTGCCGACGTGTTTCTGGAACTGATACCGGTAAAGCTGCCGCGCGCGCGTGAATCCGTAAACGGCGCTCGCTCTCCGCCGGACAATATATACGGATGATACATGATGCCGTTTGAACCGATCGGAACCGTCTTAACCAGTTCCTCCATGTATGTGTAAACACTCTGACCCGCCTTTTTTGCGGCTTCCCGCACACCATGTCCCATGGTATCCAGCATCCACTCCAAGTTCGGCGTGCCAGCCAACGATGCCATCAGCCGAAGCCACCTATCCTCCATTACATGAGCAACAGTCATGCCTGCCATGATATTGTCCTTTAGCGGATCATCTATACACATTTCATGCAGAGCGGCTGTCCCGATTATGGAACAACAATGGCCATTCTCGATCACGCCGCTTCCCAGTGCACATGCCGCGACATCCATTGGTCCGCTGGTCACAATCACATCCGTACTGAGACCCATCAGTTCTGCCGCCTGTTTACTGAGCGGGAATGCGTTCTCACTGGCCGGCAGCACCGGTGGATACTTTTGGCGGTATTTTGCGATACCGGTCAGCTCAAACGCTCGGTCGAGATAGTCGTGCTTTATCTGATCCAGCATAATGAGCGACTGGTCGGATGCATCCGACGTAATTTTTCCCGTTAGCTTATAAAACAGATAATCCTTTAAATGCAGAAAGTATCGGCTTTTGTCCAGGCTCTCCTTCTCGTACTTATCCATCCATCTGACGATACCGTTTTGGTTGCCGGTAAATATGCGCGTGCCGGTGCAACGGAACAGTTGGTCACACGTTCCGTCTTCTACCCACATGTCCACAAACTCCGACGCACGTCCATCGCAAAAGCACATGCCAGGGCGCACCGGCTCACCGGCTTCATCAATAAGCCAAAGCCCATCACCCTGTGCCGTCACGCCAATCCCCGCTATTTCGTCCTTAGGAAAGCGCTGAGCCAGCATTCGGACACACATAACAGCCTTGTCCCAAATCTCGTGCATATCCTCTTCATACATATCTTCTCTCGGGCATATTGCAGTCAGAGGATACGCTTCCTTGCCCAATTCGTTTCCCTGCAAATCAAACAACACTGCTTTAATGCTCGTTGTTCCTGAGTCGATCCCGATAAAGTACTTGCTCATAACCTTGCCCCCTTGCGCCGTTTGGATTGTCGGTCAGCCCTAATGATTTGTCACCTAAAAAGGCTCTTCACAAACTTCAGCGACTCCCTGCTCATATCATCCATCATCTTGTCGTCCGTATCGGGCGGCAGCATAGGTCTCCAGACATTCCCGCCTTCCAGAGCCACCGATCCACCCGTCTGCACCAACGGTTCGAACGAAATGCAGCGGTCATAGCCAATCTCCATCAGTGCATCCGCCACCTCCTGCCAGGGCAGAAAGCCTGGCTTTGGCAGTTTCCTGTTGTTCGCACCCATATGATAGTGCCCTAACTTTTTCCCTGCGATTCGAATAGCATCTCCCAGATTGTCCTCTTCGATCATGCCATGAAATATATCCAGAAGTATATTTATATTGGGATGATCCGTCATATCAGCTAGTTTTTTTGCCTCCGCGGCCGTGTTCAGCATGCAGCTTTCAAAACGGTTCACCACTTCCATGTTCCAGCTCAGGTCGTAGTCAGCCGCCACTTTCCCCACTTCTTTTAGGGACTTCGCGGCCTTTTCAAAAAGCTGTTCCTTATTTTCAGGTGCGTCGAAATTGCACCATGCGCCATAATTAATACCGGAGAAGTTGTGCGCTCCCAGCTTGCCCATGGCGTGCGTCAGCTCAACTGCTTTTTTTACCGCCAGCTTACGGCCGTCTTCATCGGGCTGAGACAGATCCATGTCTCTGCCAAAACCGCCGGAGATGTATAATTCCACATCATTGGCTTTGCACGCCGATTTTATCTCGTCCACTTCGCTTTGCTCCATCGTAAGTGTGCGTCCATAGAATATCTCCAGGCCGTCAAAACCGCACTTTCTTGCCCGTTCAATATATTTTGGGTAGTCTGTCCCTTCCCAGTTTTTATTCCAATAACAATAGCAAATGGCGTATTTCATCGTTCTAATCCTTTCAGATTGTATTTTGGGAGTTATTAAGCATTGGCCTGCCTTCTTCTGTTGATTGCATCTAAAGAGATGGCGATGAGGACAACTGCGCCCGTTACCACTTCATCCCAATAGGACGAAACGCCCAGAAGGCTGATACTGTAAGAGATAGTGGCCATCAACAAACCGCCCACCATGGTGCCTGCGACACTGCCGCTTCCGCCGGTCATGGACGTTCCGCCCAGAACCGCCGCCGTGATGGAAGGCATCACCCAGTTTTCACCAATATTAACCTGTGAAGACCCCAAACGCAGCACCATCAGTACGCCGGCCAGGCCGGATATAAACCCTGTTATCATATACACGCCGAGCTTCGTCCTGTTGTTTCGGATACCTACGATTTTTGCGGCGCTTTCGTTGCCGCCAACCGCATAAATATGCCGTCCAAAAGAGGTATACCTCAGCACAACAGCCAATACGATCGCAATGAACAGCATGATCAGTACCGGATAAGGCAGCAGCGGAATCAGTGATCCCTGGCCGATAACCGTCACAGATTCCGGTATACCTGTCAGCGGGAAGCCTTTGGTCACCACATAGATGATACCCCGGAAAATAGAACTTGTGGCCAAAGTTGCGATAAAGGGTGTCAGGTTCAAACCACAGATCATCGCGCCATTCAAGAATCCTAATACCGGGCCCACCAGCAAAGCAAGCACCAGAGATAAATAGGGATCGAACCCTGCCAGCGTGACCAGCATCGCAAAAACCATGCTGCAAAAACCCGCTATGCTGGCTACCGAGAGGTCGATCCCGCCGAGCAACAGTACGAGCGTCTGCGCAAGACCGACAATAATTGTAAAGGATGCCGTTCTCAGAAAAACGGATACATTATAAGTAGTATAAAAATTGCCTGTAACAAAATGCACGATCAAAGTAATCAGTATGGTGACAATAAAAACCGTACCTGGCGTGGATTTAATGATCTGAAATATTTTCCCGAAAAAGTTTCGGGCAGAACCTGTTCTGGCCTCAGTGCCGTTCATGTTAAATTTCCTCCTTAGTCGCATATCCTATATATTATTGTAACGCAATTTTCAACACTTCTTCGCGCCCAATACCTTGGTCTGGGGTGACAATACCCTTTACCTCGCCGTTGAACATGACCATGATTCTGTCGGAAACCGTGATAAGCTCATCAATTTCGGAGGATATCACGACGATGGTCACGCCTTCCTTGGCCATATCCCCGATTATCTTATAGATCTCCGATTTTGCCCGAACGTCTATACCGCGTGTCGGCTCGTCCAGAATTAACAGCTTAACCTTCTTTTCCATCCACCTGGCCAGAATAACCTTTTGCTGGTTTCCGCCTGAAAGGCTTCGAACATCGGTCAGGTTGGACGGTGTTTTAATGCGCAGCTTGCGGATATGTTCATTCGACTTGGCATATGCGCTTTTAAACCGAATTAAACCAGCTTTTTTAATTTTATCATATGACGGGATCATGATATTTTCAAATACGGACATAACGGGGAATATCCCCAGCCTCCGGCGTTCTTCAGGTACCAGCCCCATTCCGTGCTTGATGGCACTATCCGGCGACGTTATATTGACTTCTTGACCTTCAAAGTATAACTTTCCCGTTTTCCTTTTTGTGAGACCGTATATGCAGTTAAACAGCTCAGTCCGTCCTGCGCCAACCAAACCGGCAACACCAAAGACCTCACCTTTTCTGATGGAGAAATTGACGTTTCGGAATTCATGCTCTCGTGAAAAGTCCTCAACTACCAGGAGCTCTTCATCTGTATAATGATGTTCGGTTTTTTGGTTTTGAATTACCTTTTCGTTCGCCATATGGAAGATCATTTCATCCGTCGTGATATCGGCCACTTTCGCAACTTTAACCATCTTGCCGTCACGCATAATGGAAACACGGTCAGCCAGCCTTTCTACTTCATCAAGATGATGTGTGATGATAATGATGGATTTTCCTTCGTCTTTAAGCTTTCGTATCACCTCAAACAGGTGTTCAGATTCCTTGGATGTAAGCGATGCAGTGGGCTCATCCAGGATGATGATGTTTGACCCTACGGCCAGTGTGCGCGCAATCGAAACAAGCTGCTGATATGCAGCGCTTAGATTTCTAACCTTTGTCCGTGGATCAATATCCACATAAAGTTTCTTGATTTCTTGTTCTGCGAGGCGAATCGTGTCCTCCCAGTTAATAAAAATGCCCTTTTTCTGATGATTATGCAATAATATATTTTCAGCCGTACTAATATCCGGAATCAAATTGAGTTCCTGCGGGACCATGCCGATTCCTTTTAACAGAGCATCGAAAGGTGACTTGTTTTCAATCTGTTCCCCATTGAGAAGTATTTGACCGCTGTCCGCCCGGTGAATCCCCATCAACACATTCATTAATGTGCTCTTACCTGCGCCATTCTCACCGATCAGCGCCATTATTTCACCTTTTTCCAAAGCAAAGTCAACCTTATTTAGTGCAAGCGTTCCCACAAACGCTTTTTCGATGCATCTCATTTCCAAAATATAATTTGACACGAATTCCCTCCTGATTCATTTCCAAGAACGTTTTAATGCGTTTCGCGTCCGTCTTGTCTTCTCCCATGCCTAAATGGCAGCCACTTCGCATGACGGCGAAGTGGCTGCGCATCCGGCGTGGCCTGCGGCCCACAATAAATTGCGGGTCAGCTTCTATCAGCCACCGTAGAGCAGATCGAGCATTTCCTGAGCCTGATCCTGATATACAATTGTTGTCTTCTCTTCAGTCTTCTCCGGATATGTGCCGTCGCCCGGGAAAACACCATCTGCAATCATAATGGCGACCTGGATCGTGTCGAAGCCCATCATCGGGCAGTCCTGAATGCCCAGAGCAGTAATAACACCATCTCTTAAGTATTCTATAGCGCGCTGGTCATGGTCCATACCGACCAAAACGATTTCGCCTTCTCGGCCTGCATCTATAACAGCCTGTGCAGCGCCGATCGGGTTACCCATGTTGTTGCAGAAAATACCCTTGAGGTCAGGATACTTCTGCAGGAAACCTTCTGTGTACACAACAGCCTGCTCAATCTGGTCATTGTCATACTGGATCTCAACGACTTCGATATCCGGATATTTTGCCATCGTGTCCTGGAAGCCCTTTATGCGATCCTCGTGGCAGGGAGCACCAATTGTGCCGCCCAGAGCAGCAACCTGGCCTTTGTAGTCGATTTCTTTTGCAAGAATCTCAGCCAAATCTGCGCCGTCCTGATAGTTGTGCGTGTTGCCTACATAAGCGATACGCTTGCAGCCATCTTCTTTTGTGGCATCCGAGCTGGAGAATGTCATAACCTTAATGCCGTTATCAACGAGGTTGTTGATGGCCGGGGTCACAATTTTGATATCCGCCACGTCCACACCGATAACGTCAAAGCCACGGCCCGCAGCCGTTTCAATACGACTCACCTGATCCGCAGCATCCGGCATAACCGGCGCAGTGAATTCATAGTTGATCGTTATGCCGCGTTCGGCATACTGAGCTTGCGCTTCCTTCAGGCCGATCTCGATCGAATCCCACCAAGGATGGATCAGCTTGTAGGTCAGATAGAAATTGTACTCAGTTTTCTTAGGCTGATAGTCACCTAAAACCATCTCGCCGCTGATGCTGAATATCTGGTCGTTTCCGGCAGCAGGCTCCTGAACAGCAGGGCCCTCAGAGGTCTCCTCAGCTGCAGGTTCCGCAGCGGGTTCAGAGCTCGGCACTTCCGTCTCCGGAGCAGCCGTGGGTTGTGTCGCGCATCCCATAAAGCAGGCAATCAGCACGAATACTGACAGGGCGAGCAACAAGATCTTTTTCATGTTCATACTCCTCCTTTTTTTAGATAAAGTGATAATCATTAAGAAATTAGAAATAAGATAAAAGTAATTTTTATACTTGTTATAGCGCAATATATCATAAATAATAACCATAGTCAACAGTTTTGCTTTCTTTTTCTTTCTTTTTATATGTATTATATTTGACATGCTCTTTTTTTTATTTTTTTATGTTTATTATTTATACAAGTCATTTACATTAAACCATGTATACATTAAAAAAAACTAAACTTTGGCCCGGAATATTTACTGGGATTAAAATAATTGTTATAATTAGCTATAAGTAAGCTCCCGATTGGATAATGAATAATGTTTAAAACGACAAGATTAACGAAAATAAAAGAAATAATTCTGGACCGGGGACAAGTCAGCGTAAACACATTAAGCAGCCTGCTTAATGTCTCCGTTGTCACTATTCGAAGCGACCTTGAAGAACTGGAGCGTCAAAGTTTTATACATAGAACACACGGCGGCGCAGTTCTCAATGAAGACTATTTGTTTCAGCAACAGGTTAAGGATGACTTGCAGGGTGGCGTTTTTGAGTATAATAAGGACAAGGAGCTGATTGGCGAAATTGCCGCCGAACTCGTCCAAGACCATGAATGGATCTTTATCGGGCAAGGATCTACCTGCTACTATATGGCGCGTGCTCTCCAGAATAAACAGAATATTAATCTGCTGACCAACAATCTTTACGTTGCCGGATGCCTGTCGCAGAACATGTCCGCCACCGTGATGTTTACCAGCGGACAGCTGGTCCACAATCGAATGTATATTGCCGGGGATATGCTGATTCAACCGTTCCAGAACTTTCATATTTCCAAAGCTTTTATGAGCGTGAGCGGTGTCAATTTTCAAAACGGATTCACCGTCAGCGACTGGCAGGAATACTCAGTTTTTAACAAGATTAGAGAGCGCGCGGGCGAGCTTATCATCCTCGCCGATTATACAAAATTCGATAAGCCTGGACCAATTGGTATTGGGGATCTCAAATCGGCGGGAACCGTCGTGACCAATGAGAATATCCCCGAAAAGTATAAAACGTATTTTTTTGAGAATGGAGTTAAAATTTTTACATCCTATTTAATCAAAAGTTCAGAAGTGAAAGGGAGCCCGAAGTGAATTCAGAACCAGTGTTGAGTTTACGTGGAATACACAAGTCGTATTTCAATAATGTCATATTGGATGACATCAGCATTGACTTCTATGCAGCTGAAACTCATGTATTGCTTGGCAGCAATGGTGCTGGCAAAAGTACCTTGGTTAATATTGTATCCGGAGCAGATTGTGCAACCTCTGGTGATATTATATTCCAAGGTCAAATCTTGAAAAAGCACTCCGTCCAGGATGCCCTACGGAATGGCATTGCGATCTGTACCCAGGAAATGATGGTGTTCAACAAACTTACTGTGATTGAGAACCTCTTTCTGGGTCAGGAGATTCGAAATTCTGTGGGGTTACTAGACTGGCGGTCGATGGAGAAGGTGACCCGTACGATATTAGGGCAGCTCAAGCTCAATATCGATCCATACAAGCCACTTTTTAAACTATCAGCAGCAGAAAAAAAGCTTGTAGAATTCGGGCGCATATTGATCATGAAGCCCAAAGTGATCATACTCGACGAACTGACGGATTCACTTACGTTTTCAGAATGCCAAACCATCTTTGGCCTGTTAGACGAACTTATACATACGAATGTCGCCATCATCTATATCACACACCGTATCGATGAAGCTCTAAACATTGCTGACCGTATTTCCATCATAAAAGACGGTCATATCATCAAGCAGCTGAGCGGTAAGCAGGTCACAAAAGATGATCTTGTTGTAGATATGCTCGGCGAACCTTACGTTTCTCATTATCCCAAGCTTAAGACGAGGCGGGGCGAGCCTTTACTTGAAGTGATCAATGTCTCCACCAGTTTAGTGGAAGATATCTCGTTTGTATTGCATCGAGGAGAGCTCCTGGGTATCGCAGGACTAGTCGGGTCCGGTCGCACCAGCTTACTTCGGGCTGTGGCCGGTCTTGACAAGCTGGCCAAAGGTGAGGTCGTGCTCTTCCCCGAGGATCCTCAACGGCGCACCAATAGAGGTTTCAATAAGCATATCGCCTTCTTGTCTGAAAACAGGGATGAACAGGGTCTTTTTCTTAAAATGGCAACCTATCAGAACATCACAATCAAAAAGCTCAAGCGTGTCAAACGAAACCGCCTTATAAGCCCCAGCCTCGAAATGACCGCTAGCCGCGATATCATGAACCGATTAGGAATCAAAACCGGCGACATTAGAAACAAAGTATTGTATTTAAGCGGAGGCAATAAACAAAAGGTATTGTTAGCACGAAACATATATGCCAATTGTGAAATTTTTATACTCGACGAGCCCACAAAAGGTGTAGATATTGCGGGCAAGGTAGAAATCTATAATATTATCAATGAGCTGCTCAGAAAAGGGGCCGGTATTATCATCGTTTCTTCCGACTTCCCTGAGCTGGCAGGCATGTGCGATCAAATATTCATCATTAAGAAGGGACGGATACAAGCGGAGATGAAGCAGGAGGATCACATCGATCGCCATAAGCTTTTTGACATTAGCACTAACATTTAAAACTGCTGCGCGCAAGACCTCATTAGAAATTCGCATAGCAGCTTTTAAACCTATCGGATCAAGCAAACAGGCTTGTTTGCATAGAATTAGCCTCTATACTGTCTTAAACAAAAGAAAAACTTAATTTAAATATTTGTTTAACTAACGAGCTACCAAATACCATGTGTTTATGCTTGAAGACCAGTGAGGAGGATACTCCTTGGAAAAGCTAATCCACAATGAAGATAACCAAATACTTGCTTCTTCTCAAGCCATATTCGGCAACGAAGAAATGTTGTTTCAGGTTGCAGAGCTGTTTCCTTTTCCCATACAGATATTCTCACCGGACGGCACGGCTGTCTTCTCCAACCGTGCCACGCTAGAAATGTGGAATATTTCAGATGAGTCTCAGATTGTTGGTAAATATAATCTCCTGAAAGACCCCATCGTCAACGAACAACTTGGCTTGAAGGAGTATGTCCAAAGAGTCTTCCAGGGAGAAATCGTCCGGGTACCGGATGTAAAAGTACCGCTGGACGCATTTTTAGAATGGTATGCGCCCAGAAATTCTGACTACGCAATCCAATCCATGTACACGGATATACTTAATTTTCCCATATTTAATGAGAATTATATAATCACACATATCGTCAGCGTTTTCATTCCAAATCGAATCTTCTCAGGTCAGCCGGAAATCGCTAAAGCCAGGCAATATATCGAGACCCACTGGCTGGACGAATTTGCTATGGAGAAGATCGCCCAAGCTGCCAACATGAGCCGATATCACTTCGCACGCGTGTTCAAAAAACATACCGGCATGACACCATATAGCTATTATCAGGATATTAAGATCAGGAGGCTGAAGGAAGCACTGCGCGACACTAACCTTTCCATCACCCAGGCTTTTGCGTCCTGCGGCGTAGAATACAGCGGTAGCTTTGCCAGGGTTTTCCGAGACAAGGTGGGTATGACACCGACCCAATATCGCAAGTCTCTGTAATATCCCGAGGCCCTTCGCAGCGTTCATCTCTCGCGTTTTTTCATGTGCGCAATATTTCTACCAAATACCGCTTTTTATCGATATTCCTTTTTCGTATTTTTTAATAACCTGTTAGCGAACAACAAATTCGGTAAAAAGACGTTGAGCTTTCTTGGAAGATGACAGGGAAAACATCAGGCTCTTCTCGCAAGGCATAGCGAATCTGTCCTTACTTGTGGCCCTCTTCGAAAAGAGCGGTACTGTCATTTTGGCAAACAGGTCCTTCTTTGGCAAGCAGGGATAAGCGAAAGCGATATTCAGGGCGAAAAGATCAATCTGCTTAGGCCGCATCACCGATGAAAACTACGCCGTCTTTGAGACGGACGGTGAGGACACGCTCTATTCTGTGGTCGAGTGTGCGACAGAGGAGGCCGCTGTCAGCAGTGCCAAGGAGATCGACGACGCGGGATATTCCATTTCCCTTCGAAATGGCAGGTCATCAGCTGCTATAACGCGGACAACAAGGTAGAAGAAAGAAAGCAGTTCCTGACAGCCATTTTGTCGGGTGAGCCACTGCCCGCGCCGCTGTATTGAGACGCAAACAGGCCCGGGCTTTTTTTGATGATGGCGTAACAAGCCATGCTGTAAGAGGAGATTGAAATGAAAAAAAATATATGTATCGCGATATCCCTGCTTTTGATGCTGACACTATTGCTGGCTGGGTGCGGTGCTGCATTAACGAACGCTGCGAAGTTAGAGCAATACGACATGGGCGACGACGTGATCATAAGCATCACCTCGGTTGTGGGTGAGCGCGAAGTCACCAGTGTAGCGGCCTCTACCAACAACGGGATTGACTCCAAGCAATATACGTATGCGAGTGATATGGTCTATGACGACCTGCTGGCATATGTCACCCGGCTCATGGATGGCGGCTGGCTGGTGACGCAGGCCATCGATCTGAACGTTGTTCCCGGTTCGGGTGAATTGGGAACTCATTCTGTGGACGACGGGAAGATACTACTTGTGTCGTTCGCTTATGACGAGGACGAGTACACTATCAAGGTTACCAAGGGAAATGGCACACTCGAATAGCACTTTATCGACATAACAGGAGCGTAAAAAATGAAGCATGTGAAACTATTGGCACTCATATTGGCGATGATATTGCTTTGCGGGGCGTGTGCGCAGACGCATGAACCCAATTCCCCTTCGCCCAGCACAACACCCGACATATTCTTAGGTGCTGCAGGAGAAGAGAACAGCGATCAGGGCGAAACGGATATACAGCAGCAACCGGACGACCATGTTACACAGGATAAGAACAACCGTCTCTATGACCCCAGCATCTATGTCATTGAAGCCTCCGGCGCATGGCATCAAGAGATCACTGATGGATATTATGCTGACTATGAATGCGAGCTGTATCTGCATAAGGTGGATTCCAACGATAACCGATCGTCTGCAGGCGTCTATACCGGTTTCTTTTGGCTGAATATGACGCTTGATACCGGGGGATTCGTTGACAGCATGCTGGGCGACGTGCCGGTGGATATGGGCTTTGCCGCTGGCGGAGAAGGCATCTGCGACAACATCGGCTTCAGCTTGACCACGCGGGACGAGTGGGAGCGCAGCGGCTATGCCATTCCGCTTATGGCGGGCGGCGAGATCGTACCGGCCGAGGACGTGCTCATGGACAAAGGTAGCCTCATCGTCGTTGCCAAGCAAGTCTATCTTGATGCCGTGGCCTCCGGCATACAGGGTGAAACAGTGGAACATCATGACAGCCAGGCCACGGATGTGGAGCTCAGCTACGTCGTTCATATGCAACCCGATGCCTATGAACAGGACGTAGAGCGCGGTGTGACGATTTATTTCAGCGACGGTCAAGGTATGTCCTTCACCATATTCGGCACAATGCGCCGCTTGCCGGGCTACCCGGACGATGTGTTGCAATACACGCAGGACGCGCCCTATCAGGAGGCGTTAAACCAGCATCTTGAGTAGTTCTTTATTAACATGCCCAATAGCCCAATTGTAGGGCTGTAGAGCATGCTATATGCTATCATACCTTTCAAGTAATAAACATGCAGTGCTAGCTTCAAGTTGAGTATAGGCCTTTTATGAGCCTAACGAGCAAGCGAACAAAAAGGTTTTTGCGGATTTAAGGCAGCATTTGGCTCTTGTCGGTCTATATCAATATTCCTTTTTATAGCACCCGTGGGGGGGGTTGCTTTTGCATAACAAAAGCGGCCAGTTAGGCCGCTATGTAGGCATCTGCTTAGAAACAGCAGTGACAGTTACAGAATGTCACCGCTTCAATTTCTTCCAACCGAATAATAGTGACCCTGTTGCGGCATACAATTTTAATCGCATCGTCACATACGCCTGTCAGCAAACCCGTAAAGGTACCGCCACACGTTGTCACACATACAAAATTATCAATATTGTCTTCCAATTCGTCTAAAACACTATCTCGGTGACACCTATCACGATCTCTATCACGATCTCTGTCACGTTCGTTGTCTATACATCCCATAGCATTCGCTCCTTTTTATAAGTTTGCTTATACTATATTATTACGAACGCTTTTTTTTGGTGACATGATGTCCTCCCCCATCTAAAAATCAACCAGACCGTAAACCGCAAGCCGCTTATCCATTTCTTTTCTGTTCGGACAGTGGGCTTCCAGCTCTTTATAAAAAGCAGCATTATGGCTGGGGCAAGCTATATGACAAAGCTCGTGCATAATGACATAATCTATGAGTTCCGTTTCGCAGCGCATCAAATGAACGCTTAAGCTTAGTGTCAATCGTTTGGGATTGATACTCCCCCACCGTGTGAGCATGTTTCTCACCGAAATCGGCAGGTCGTCGACATTGATATTAAAGCGAGGCAGCAGCGCCTGCAAACGCTCGGCAAAAACTTGTTTTGCATTTCGCATCATCCAGCGAGAGAAAAGCTGCTTCGCGCTTGCTCCCGGCGGTACACACAACACAAGTTCTTTATTATCAAGTCCGGCATATGCGCGGCTTTCTTTCATCACGCGCAAGCTTTTGCGCTGCCCTAAATATAAGAACGTATCACCGCTTTCATAATTTAAAGGGTAGCCGTGCCGCCGCTGCTTCTCAATAGCGATAAGCCGCTCTTTGATATACGGCTCATTTTGTTCGACAAATGCTTGGATGCGGCTTTCGGCAAGACGGTAGGGTGCGGAAACGCTCACACGCAAATCGCCCGTTACACGAATTCGCATGTTTTTCATCTTTTTTCTTTGAACCGTATAACAAATACCGCTCAATAACGTACGATGTTCCATAACTTCATTATAATACAAAAACGTTGTGTTTGTCTTTATGAGCGGCTTATGCATGTTTTTAATTGCAATTTATTTCAATAGATGATTTTCAATCGCACGGACAGAATAATAACAGTATTGCGCTGAGGTAAAAACATGACGGATTTCAAGAACAATGCCGGTGGAAGCTTTAGGATTATAGGGGGCGATGTGCTTTGCGGCGAATGCGATATCAGCACGTCTAAAAACGCCGTATTACCCATATTGGCAGCCTGCCTGCTCACAAAAGAAACCGTCACGATTCGAAAAGTGCCCGCTATCAGCGACGTTAAGAATATGACTTCACTGTTAAAATCTTTTGGTGCAAGTATCTGCATCAGCGGCGACACCATGAAGATTAAGACCAAAACCGTTATCACCACAACGCCGACGGCACATCTAATGGGGCTTTTGCGCGCATCTATACTTTTTATGGGGCCTCTTCTCGCACGCGAAGGCAGCGTGACAATGCCCTTGCCGGGCGGATGCCGCATTGGTTCACGACCGATTGATCTTCACATACAAGGCTTTAAAATGCTGGGGGCCAAAGCTATCACCGCTAACGGCAATGTTCATACCTGGGGGCATCCGCTTATAGGCACGGATATTCATTTGCATTTTCCATCAGTCGGGGCCACTGAAAACATCATGATGGCGGCATCGCTTGCCAAAGGACAAACGCGTATCTTCGGGGCGGCTATTGAGCCCGAGGTTGCCGATCTTGCGGGCTTTCTTAATGCCATGGGTGCACGCATCTCATTTTGCGGCCACGATTGTATCACAATAGACGGGGTTACCGAATTGCATGGTACCGAGTATACACCCATACCCGATCGCATAGAGGCCGGCACACTGATGCTTGCGGCGGCTGTCACCGGCGGTGAGGTACGCCTAAACCGCGTCAACGCTGAACATTTGCGTCCCGTATGTGATAAGCTCTCCGAAGCCGGAGCAGAAATCTTTCCTTATGAAAACGGTCTTATGGTGCGCGGGCGCGTTGCTCAGCCTATGAATATCGTCTCATCGCCCTACCCCGGTTTTCCAACGGATATGCAGGCTCCTTTTTTAGCTGCATGCTGCCTTGCAAAAGGAAAAAGCACTGTGAGTGAGACAGTGTTTGAAAACCGTTTTTTACATGTCGGCGAGCTTAAGAAAATGGGAGCCGATATTACGATAACAGGCAATATCGCCGTCATCAAGGGCACTGGCATGTTGCACGGCGCACACGTCATCGCAACAGACTTACGCGCAGGCGCGGCGCTGTGTGTTGCAGCGCTGCTTGCCCAAGGCGAAACATTAATTGCCGATATTTATCATTTAGACAGGGGCTATGAAAAATTAGAGAATAAGCTGCTTAAGCTTGGCGCGCATATTACACGTATGTCATAATCACTTCAGCGGTGCATACACTGCTTAGAAAGGAGGTGTTTTTTACGATAAGACGTAGATACCGCCGCCGCCTCTCGCGCGAAGGGGTCGTGGTCGTTGGCATTATCATATTTGTCCTTGTTATCATCATCTTTCCGGCCCTTTTTGCAAAAAAGCAGCCCGCTGATTCACCAGAAGACTTGGTCCCTGAAATTGAATTTAGCATAACAAGCATGAAGGGTGGTTCGGATGAGGTCTGTGTATGGCTGGACGGTACGCTAAAAGATATGCCTTTAGATGAGTATGTCGTGGGTGTTGTGGCTGCGGAAATGCCTGCTTCATTTGAGTCAGAAGCTTTAAAGGCTCAGGCTGTCGCGGCTCGCACTTATACACTATACAAGAAAAACCACGGCGGCTGCAGCGCGCATAGCGGCGCTGATATATGCTCGGACAGCACACATTGTCAGGCCTACATGACAGCTGACGAAATGGCAGCCGCATGGGGAGCAGATACTAAAACCAACCTTGAAAAGATCATGTCGGCTGTTCAAGAAACAAGCGGAGAGATGATCTATTATGAAGGCGAACAGATTCAGGTGTTTTTCCATGCTTCATCGGGAGGACGCACAGAAAACAGCGAAAATGTTTACAGCAAAGCGCTGCCGTATCTTGTGAGCGTAGAAAGCTCAGGCGAGGAAAATTCGTCACATTACTATGGCGAGGTGACGGTGAGCCGCGATGATTTTATACGGCGTATGAAAGCTTTTAGCGCCAGTATTTCTTTTGATAAACAAAAACTCATAGGCGATATCGTACGCTTTGAGAGCGGCCGCGTACAAAGCATTGAAGTCGGTAATGAAACATTTACAGGACGCGAGATACGTGAGATTTTCGGCCTTAACTCAACTAATTTTACCATTAACGCTGATCAAGATATTACTTTCTCCACAATTGGATTTGGGCATGGCGTGGGTATGAGTCAAACAGGGGCTAATGCCATGGCAAAGGAAGGGTATAATTATATCGATATTTTAATGCACTACTTTCGGGGTGTCACAGTGCAATAAGAATATAATCACATAATACACTCATCTTCATGCTTTTCATTTTTTTCGCCCTTGTATTTTTTTGTTCAAAGATGGGAAAGATGAAATCGTGGAGGTGTGAAACAATGAATTTTAAGAGCATTAAAGACAATTTATCAAAACGAGTCAACAAAAAGTCAATTAAAACATTTTTTCAAAAACAAGGCCTATATGTACTGATATTTTTATGCGTACTGGCTGCGGGTATTACGGCTCTTGTGGCATGGCCGCGTGCTGAAGAAAATGTACCTGAAGACAACGGTACCGATGTATCGCTGATTGATGTACCATCGCTTGAGGATGAGCTTACCGCGGCGAGTCCGTCTCCCAGCGCCAGCGTATCACCCAGCCCGTCTCCGAGTTCCAAACCAAGCGCCTCGACCGGATCAAACGGCAGCGGTTCAATTTCGCTTCAAAAGCCGGTGGACGGAAAGATCATCAATGGATTTTCGGGTAATGAGCTGGTTTTCTTTGCATCCATGAATCTATGGGCAACTCACAACGGTGTTGATATTGAAGCCGATAAGGATACCCCGGTTGTAGCCGCGCTATCCGGTACAGTCGAAGAGGTTTTTGCCAATGAAGCCGAAGGCGGTGTGGTCACCATCTCTCATTCCAATAAGGTTGTCACTGTTTATCAAGGTCTCGGCGAAATAAGCGTTGCGGAAGGCGATAAGATCAATGCAGGCCAGCAAATTGGAAAAATCGGCGAGATACCTAAAGAGCTCGACCTTTCATACCATCTGCACTTTGAATATGTCGTCGACGGCATCAATAAAGACCCTGCAAAGTACTTTAAGGATTGATGAATGATCCTGCTCAGGCTATGCTTTTGAAAACACAGTATAAATAAAAAAGAGCCAATCACGGCTCTTTTTGTTTCTTTGACTACTCCGGCAATATACCAGTCGAAGGCGTTTCAAACAGTGAGCTAACGTCTTCATCCGGCGACACTGTTGGGCTAGGAGCCGGCGTCGGGGATGGAACTTCTGTCGGTTCCGGCGTTGCCGTCGCCGTTTGAGCAGCTGACGGAGGCGGACCGACAGTGGCTCTGGCACTCGGCTGTGTGAGCAACAGAACACCAACAAATATCACACCGGCTACGAGCAGCGCGCCCATACCCACCATGACAGCCAGTAATCCCTTGGGAATTTGCCGGCGAACGTCAGTATCGTCAACTTCGATCATCTTGCGGGAAGGATGCTCAATTGTCATGCTCGACGGTACGGATTTTTTCTCACTTTGCAGCGCTGCGCCGCAGCTTGAACACACTGCGGCATCGTCTTTGCTCACTCCACCACATTTTAAGCAATTCATATAAAAAACCTCCTGACAGGAGCCTATAGGCCAAGCGCCTTGGCTCTCTTATCGAATCACATCTGTTTTCATGGCATCACGAAGCGCTTCGGGCACTTCCACAGTTCCGTCGGAGCGCTGGTAGTTCTCCAATATAGCGGCAACTGTGCGGCCGATCGCAACGCCGCTGCCATTAAGCGTATGCACAAACTCATTCTTTTTGTTGTCGGCGCGGTACCTGATTCCCGCACGGCGCGCCTGAAAATCAAGAAAATTCGAACAGGAGCTGATTTCTACATAACGTCCGTAGCTCGGCATCCATACCTCAAGATCGTACGTCTTTGCCGAAGAGAATCCTAAATCACCGGTGCAAAGCTGCACCACACGATACGGCAGGCCTAACCGCTGCAGCACCTTTTCAGCATCACTAACAAGGCTTTGCAGCTCAGCTTCCGATTCCTCAGGGCGCACAAATTTGACAAGCTCCACCTTGTTGAACTGATGGACGCGAATAAGGCCGCGTGTGTCACGCCCTGCGCTTCCCGCCTCTGCCCGAAAACACGCACTATATGCCGTATGGTAAACAGGCAGCGTTTCCATGATGCTCTCGCGGTACATATTCGTGACCGGAACCTCAGCTGTGGGTATCATAAAATAATCGGTGTTTTTCACGCTGAACGCGTCTTCTTCAAACTTAGGCAGCTGTCCGGTCCCCTGCATGGAAGCACGGCTTACCATAAATGGCGGGAAAACCTCGGTATAAGGCCCTTCCAGCGTATGCGTATCGATCATAAAGCTGATCAGGCTGCGCTCCAAGCGGCTGCCCAATCCTTTATAGAATACAAAACGCGCACCCGTTACTTTAGCGGCCGTTTCAAAATCGAGTATACCCAGTGATGTTCCTAAGTCCCAGTGGGCCTGCGGCTCAAATTCGAACTGACGCGGCTCACCCCAACGTCTGATTTCGACGTTGTCTGCATCGCTTGTGCCTACAGGCACATCGTGATACGGCTCGTTGGGCGTAGACAGCAATATATTATTGATCTGCTCGTCGATTCCGTTCAATTCAGTATCGATGGTTTTTATATCATCAGCCACCTGCTTCATTTCAGCAAACAGCGCTTCTACGTCTTCCCCCGCTTTTTTTCGGGCAGGCACTTCCTTGGAAACCTCGTTGCGCCTAGCTTTCAGACTTTCGGTTCTAACGATCAACGCCCTGCGCTGCTCATCGAGCGCAGCGACCTTCTCAACCACACCGGTCACACCGCGTTTTTGCAGGTTCGCCTTTACTTCTTCCGGCACTGTGCGAATTCTTCTAATGTCCAGCATAACTACCTCTTTTATATTTCAAATCTAACCCGTATTATCTCACAAAAAGAAACGACGGGCAATAATATGCCACCTTTATTTACAATAAAAGGGCAGGGTTTTATCCCGCCCTTTTAACTTGCCGAATAACCTCCGTTTTTGTACGCTTCGCCTTGTTCCGCGATTGGCTCGAAACTGCGCAATACCGCAAAGTGTGGGCTTCGCGAACCAAGACCGTCTCGCCCATTAGTTAAGACGATTAGTGCTCTAACGAGGCTGGGTTTCAATCACCAGGTTGTTTATTTCTCTTTGCCTACATCCTGTCGGGCGCACCCACGCCGATCAGCCATAACCCCGTTTTTATGACCTGTTTGATGCCCGCCACCAGTTCAAGACGCGCCGCTGTTTTGGCAATGTCCTCGTCGATAACCCTATGCTCATAATAAAAGCGGTTCATCGCCTTTGCCAGCTCAATAATGTGCCGTGTGATCAGATAGGGTTCGTTCTTTTCACATGACTTGATGACAGTCTCGGGAAACGCATAGAGCAGCTTGGCCGCCGCAAACGCTTCATCGTTATTAAGCGCAGTATAATCCTTTTCTGCCGATTTCCAATCAAAATCGGCACGGCGCAGCAGACTGGCACAGCGTGCATGGGTATACTGCACATACGGCCCCGTTTCACCATCGAAATTCAGCACGCGTTCAAATGAGAACGTGATATCTTTAATACGTGCCGATGAGAGCGTATCAAACACCACAGCCCCCACACCCACGGTCTTGGCAACCTCGTGCTTGTTATCAAGGTTGGGCGATTTTTCTTCGATGATCGAAAGCGTTTTTTCAATGGCCTTATTGAGGACATCCTGTAAAAAGACGACCTTGCCCTTGCGCGTAGACAGCGTTCCATCCTCAAGCGAGACCATACCAAAGGCCACATGCTCCAAATCCTTTGCCCATTCATAGCCCATCAATTCGATGACCTTAAACCACTGCTTAAAGTGCAGGTTCTGCTGATAAGCCACTACGTATAGGCATTTATAAAAATCGTACGTGTTCTTGCGGTAAAACGCGGCCGCCAGATCACGCGTGGAATACAGCGTTGCCCCGTCAGATTTCAGCACGATACATGGCGGCAGTTCTTCGCCCAAACGAACGACATAAGCACCTTCAGAAAGCTCTAGCATGTTCTTTTGCTTGAGCTCGTCAATAACAGGCTGCATCTTATCGTTATAAAAGCTTTCGCCAGCATAGCTGTCAAAATGAACGCCCAGCATGTCATAGATCACGCTGACTTCTTTTAATGTAAGTTCCTTAAACCAGTTGAATATCTCGAGCGCTTCCGCATCGCCATCTTCAATCTTCTTAAACCACGCACGCCCCTCTTCATTGAGGCTATCATCCTTTTCGGCCTCATCATGAAAACGGACATACAGCTCCAGCATGGCTGTGATTGCATTTTTCTCAATATCTTCTTTGCTGCCCCATTTCTTATAGGCTGCGATCAGCTTGCCAAATTGTGTTCCCCAGTCGCCAAGATGGTTGATACCCACCGGCTTAAAGCCCAAGAATCCGTAAATACGGTATAACGCACTGCCGATCACCGTGGTAGACAGATGACCGATGTGAAACGGTTTTGCAATGTTGATGGATGAATAGTCAATACATACGGTACGGCCTTCTCCTAAGCTGCTGCTGCCAAAGGCATCACCCTGGGCTTCAACATCTAAAAGCATTTCCTCAATAAACCGCTGCTTGTCCAAAAAGAAATTGATATATGCGCCTACCACTTTTATATCGGCGATGTAATCGGTCTTATCAATATTCGCGCTGATTTCCGCCGCAATAGCAGGCGGAGCTTTGCGCATTTGTTTGGCGAGTCTGAAGCATGGAAAGGCGTAGTCTCCCATAGCTGTGTCATTTGGTATTTCTATAAGCGGCAGTATCTCTTGCGCTGTTAACCCGGATGCCTTCGCCAAGGCTTCTCCAAGCGCTTGTTTATAATCCATTGCTTTGCCTTCTTTATTCTGATTCATTAGAAAAATATATCACATGACCCGCTGTTTATCAACGGCTAAAACACGCCTCCAACGATGCCGGGTCTCCGGAAAGATATCACCTCGGTTTGCTAGAATACATAGTTATGCTGCATCACTTGTCAGCCAAAAACATACATATCCAATACAGCGAGACACTCCCGCACGTTATTCGACAGCCAAACGCGCCAAGGCGTGGGTGCTTCAATGCCAAACGCATCGATACCATATTGCTTCGCGCGTTTCAAAGAGCGATAGATATGAAAGTCATTTGTGACGATACCAACCGGCTTTTCTGAGCCCTTATGCGCCTTCATTATATTAAGCGAGTAAATAAGATTTTCTTCGGTGCTCGTTGATCTGTCTTCGGCAATGATGCGCTTTTCAGCGATACCGCGTGATAACAGATAATTTTTCATACCATCCGCCTCGGGAAATGGCTCGGTCTCACCCTGCCCGCCCGATACAATACATACTGTATCCTCGTGCGCTATTAAATAATCATAGGCGGTATCCAGCCTGTTTTTCAACGACAATGTCAGGTTTCCGCTGGGAAATATTCCGCACCCCAGCACGATCACATAATCGACATCTTCCTCGGGCAGTGGGGCATAGGCGGCACTTAGTATGATCGCTTCCAGTATCCCCATGATGAGAAAACCAATACAAACGAAAAGAGTAATGGCAATGCGCCATCCCTTATGCCGTATCAGCGGCTTTTTTTTAATTAGATGATATAATGCCCAGATGATTAAAAGAAGGGCGACTAAAATGGGGGCTATCATGCCGATGGTGGTACCAACTGATGAGTATAAGGCTATTAGGCTCCATAATATGACAACAATACTTAATATGATGACCAACACAAAAAGAAACGTTCGCAGCGATTTGAATACAAGATTTTTTGTCAATGGATAGTCCTCACTTTATTGCTCAATATTCCACCGCCACTAACATAAGCCCCTTCGCAGGTGCCGTGACGCCCGCCATATTTCTGTCACAACTTGCGATAATGTCCGCCATGGATTCAGGCAGTCTCTTTTTCAGTCCGATTTCTATCAATGTGCCTGCAATAATACGTACCATATGATAGAGGAATCCGGAGCCTCTCACATCGATATGAATCAACGGCTCTTCTTCTGTGATTGAGATATTGTATATCGTCCGGACAGTGTCTTTTACCTCGCTGCCGCTGGCGCAGAAGCATGCAAAATCATGCGTTCCAATAATATAAGCAGCCGCTTTGCGCATAGCTTCTAAATCAAGAACGCCGCGCACATGTGCTGCCGTAAAGCGGCCAATTGCGGGCGCGTGAACAGTATTCGCAATCGTATAGCGGTACGATTTCCCTTTGGCACAGAAACGCGCGTGAAAATTCATATCCGCTTGCTCTGACTGTTTGACACGGATATCCGGCGGCAGATGCATGTTCATAGCAAAACTGATCTTGTCTGCAGGTATTGTACAGTTTGTTTCCAAATGAGCCACTTGGGCCAACGCGTGGACACCCGCATCCGTCCGCCCAGCTCCATGGATGGCTGCGCGTTCTCCCGATGCGGCTTCAAACGCCTTCTCGAGTACCTCCTGCACTGAAAGGCCGTTCTTCTGGCGCTGCCAGCCCGCATAGTTTGTTCCGTCGTATTCTACGATCAGTTTGACGCGCATGAGCCCTCCGTTTAATAGCCAAATGCGGCAAACACAATAAGGCCTGCGACAACTATCAAGGCCATGGCATCGCGTAAATGCATATGCATCACCTTCATACGTGTCCGCCCCTCTCCGCCATGATAACAGCGTGATTCCATCGCAAAAGCCAGCTCGTCGGCGCGTCGGAATGCACTCACAAACAGGGGCACAAGCAACGGTACCATGCCGGCCGCGCGCTTGAATATGCTGCCCGAATCAAATTCCGCGCCTCTGGCTGTCTGTGCCTTCATGATCTTGTCTGTCTCCTCGATCAGTGTCGGGATAAACCGCATCGCAATCGTCATCATCATCGCCAATTCATGCACCGGAAATTTAACAGCTTTAAGGGGCTTTAGCAGGCTTTCTATACCGTCTGTCAGCGCGATAGGAGATGTGGTTAATGTCAGCATCGTGGTGGCCGTGATGAGGAATATCAGCCTCACAGCTAGCCGTATGGCGTTCATCAAGCCTTCCTGAGAAACACGGAATACCCACCAGGAAAACAGCTCCGTTCCGCCCGAGTAGAAAAAGGTGTTGAGTATAAACGTCAGCACAATAACAAACCATAGCGGTTTGATTCCGCGCAGAACAAATTTGAAATTGACACGCGAAAGTATAATGACAGCAACAAGAAACACAAAAACAACGCTGTTTCCAATCACGGTATCCATCATAAAAATGAGAACAATAATCGCAACCACCAAAACCAGTTTAATGCGCGGGTCAAGGCGGTGTATAATCGAATGACCAGGGAAATATTGGCCAAGTGTTACATTCTTTATCATTCACGGCCTCCTAACAACGCTTTTACGGAAGCCTCAAGTTCATCAATACGTATGACCTCATTGGGTACATCTTTACCGCGTTCCCGCAATCTTGCTGCGATTCGGGATACATAAGGGACATCCAGACCGATATCCAGCAGCTCTTTTTCACGAAGAAATACGTTTTGGGGGGTATCGTCCATAATCAGCTTGGCACCAGACAGAGCCACGACGCGCTGTGCATACTCGGCGAGATCATCCATTGAGTGGGTAATCATAATGATCGTCACGCCTTCGCTGTTCAAATGCGTGATCAACTTCATCAAATGGTCACGGCCCTGAGGATCAAGTCCCGCTACGGGTTCATCAAGTATCAGCACACTAGGCCGAACCGCCAGCACACCCGCAATGGCCACACGCCTTTTCTGGCCGCCTGACAGCTCAAAAGGAGATAAGTCCTTTACACCTTCAAAATTAAGCTCCATGAGCTCCATGGCATGCCGAATACGTCCCTCAATTTCTTCCTCAGGTACGCCCGTTTTTTTAGGCCCATATGCAATATCCTTATAGACTGTTTCCTCAAAAAGCTGATGCTCAGGATATTGAAACACCACGCCGATATGCCGTCGCAGCGCTTTTCTGTCGTAGTTCTTTGCACCGATATCTTCGCCGTCGATCAGCACGCGCCCGGAGGTGGGCTTTAAAAGCCCCGCCATAAGACCGATCAACGTGGTCTTTCCGGATCCGGTATGCCCGATTACACCTAAGAATTCACCGTTGCCCACCTTGATGCTGATATTATCAACCGCTTTTGCTTCAAACGGCGTACCCGGCATATAGGTATAAGTTAAGTTCTCTAGCTCAATTGACATATTTTATCCACCAGTTCTTCTATTGTCAGAGGGCATTCACCCATGTTGACTCCCTGATTTTTTAATCTATGATACAGCGCGATATGCGGCGGCGCAGCAAGCCCCGCTTCACGAAGCGCCTCCTCGTCCGCAAACACGTCACGTGGTGTCCCGCTCTTTGTGATGCGCCCTCCGGTCATAATGATCACGCGGTCCGCCTGAAGCGCTTCCTCCATATAATGCGTAATCAGCAATATCGTCTTGCCCTCGCGGTTCAGCGCAGCAATGGTATCTAAAACTTCAGCGCGCCCTTCGGGATCCAGCATGGCTGTCGGCTCGTCAAAAACGATAATCTCTGGGTGCATCGCGAGCACCCCTGCAATGGCCACACGCTGTTTTTGACCGCCGGAGAGCATATGCGGCGCGCGTTCTTTGAAGGCGCTCATGTTCACCTGCTCGAGCGCTTTATCCACCCGTTCCCGTATTTCCTTGGGCGGAACACCGATATTCTCAGGCCCGAATGCGACGTCTTCCTCTACGATGGTGGCAACAAGCTGATTATCAGGATTTTGAAACACCATACCTGCAAATTTTCTTATATCCCACACATTCTTTTCTTCCTTTGTATCCATTCCATCCACAATAACGCTGCCTGATGTGGGTAAAAACAGCGCGTTGACGTGACGAGCAAATGTGGATTTACCCGAGCCATTGTGGCCGATAATCGCGATAAACTCACCCTTTTTTACAGACATGTTGACACCCGATAACGCAGGCGTGACGCTTGTCTCGCTTGTATAAGCGTAGGTGATGTCCTTGATTTCCAAAATGGCCATTTCTTAAATAAACCTTTCTTGAGGATAAGCCTGCTGTGCTTTAGCTTCTCTCGATAGCCTCCATTATACACCAAAAGGCTCTGAATGCAAATTCAAAGCCTTTTCATCAAAAGCAAAAGTATTATAAGAGCTTTATACGAGCTCTAATATGACCACCTCTGCCGCGTCACCGCGACGAGGTCCTTTTTTGATTATGCGTGTATAGCCGCCGCCTGTGCCCATGTCCTGTGCACGTTTGGCATATTTCGGGCCATATTCACGGAACATTTTCTCGATGAGCGGGTTTGTAACATCACCTGTACGGTTCTTATAATCAAACTTGCTCTCATCTTCTTTTTTGAGTTCCGGCACGTTGTAAAGGTAACTCATCATCTTGCGTCTTGCCGCAAGTTTAGACGGTGCATCATTGATAACTTCGCGCTTGACCTTTGCATCGCCTTCCGTCACTTCTTTAACGACTTTGACGGTATTTGCATGCTCTTTCACAGCCAGTGTAATGAGCTTTTCAGCAATGCTTCTGGCCTCTTTGGCCCGGGCCAGCGTTGTCTCAATGCGGCCATACCATAACAGACTCGTGACAAGATTGCGAAGCGTCGCTTGTCTTTGGTCCTGCTGTTGATTAAGGTGTCTGTATCCAGCCATAATTAGCCTCCTCGTTGCCGCAAGCCGGGCAAGCACTGATCACACGCTGCCATGCGGCGAAAATGTAATATCTTTAGTCATCAAGCCGAAGCGAGAGTCCAAGAGCGGCAAGCTTTTGCTCAACCTCTTCGAGCGACTTACGCCCCAAATTCCTGACTTTCATCATCTCTTCTTCGTTGCGCTTAATGAGTTCTTCAACCGTATTGATACCGGCGCGCTTTAAGCAGTTATACGAGCGAACAGACAGGTCAAGCTCTTCGATGGTAATCTCCAGAACCTTTTCCTTCTTGTCTTCCTCGGGCTCCACCATAATCTCTACGTTTTGCACATGGTCAGTCAGCGCAACAAACTGTACCAAGTGCTCGTTTAATATTTTTGCCGCGAGTGATACCGCTTCGTCCGGCGCGATCGTCCCGTTAGTCCAAAGCTCCAACGATAACTTATCGTAGTCGGTGATCTGTCCGACACGTGTGTTCTCAACCGTAAAGTTGACCTTTCTCACGGGTGTGAACAACGAATCCACAGGTATCACGCCAATCGGCATGTCATTTTCCTTATTCTTGTCAGCCAGTACATAGCCGCGACCTTTTTCAACGGTGATCTCCATGTATATACTGCCGTCTTTGTCCAGCGTGGCAATATGCATGTCAGGATTTAAGACTTCCACGTCTGCATCCATAGTGATATCCGCTGCTGTCACATCTTTGGGGCCACGTACATCAAGTATCAGTGTCTTGGGCTCATCCACATACATCTTGACAGCGAGACCCTTTAAGTTCATCACGATATTGACGACATCTTCACTGACGCCTTTGATCGTGGAGAACTCATGAAGCACAGTGTCAAGCTTGATACGCGTTACAGCCGCACCCGGCAGACAGGACAAAAGCACACGTCTTAAAGAATTGCCCAGTGTCGATCCGAAACCGCGCTCCAGCGGTTCCATCACATATTTGGCATACGAATTGTCGCTTGCCTTTTCAACGCACTGTATGTTTGGCTTTTCAATTTCTAACATTTATAACCCTCCTGTTATAGACGAATTGTTTTTTGAGGGCAACCGCTTATATCCGCTACTTAGAGTAATACTCAACGATCAGGTGCTCTTCTATTGTCAGGTCAATATCCTCTCTTACCGGCACAGCGACCACTCTGCCTATCAGATTCGCATTGTCCATTGTGAGCCAGCTCGGCATCGGACGCGCTTCGCTTTCACGCAGTTCCTTAAATCTGTCCATATCGGCAGACTTTTTCTTAACTGTGATTTCTTCACCGACGGACACGATGTAAGACGGAATATCCACTTTCTTGCCGTTAACGAGTATATGACCATGAAGCACAGTCTGACGTGCCTGCGGCCTTGAATCAGCCAGACCCAAACGGTATACCACGTTGTCAAGACGCGATTCGAGCAGCTGCAGCAAATTCTCACCCGATTTGCCTTTCATACGCTCGGCTATGCTGTAATATTTTTCGAACTGAGATTCGAGCATACCATAAGCCCGTTTCACTTTCTGTTTTTCACGAAGCTGCAGTCCGTATTCAGATACTTTCTTTCTGCTCTTTGCCTGTACACCGGGCGCTACCGGGCGTTTCACATATGAGCATTTTCCGGAATAGCACCGGTCGCCTTTCAAGAAAAGCTTGCAGCCTTCCCTTCTGCATAGGCGGCACACGGAACCTGTATATCTTGCCATTGCTAAATTTCCTCCTTATACTCTCCTGCGTTTGGGCGGGCGGCAACCATTATGCGGAATCGGTGTGACATCTTTAATGAGACACACTTCAAGACCCGCAGTCTGCAGCGCACGAATCGCTGCTTCTCTGCCGGAACCCGGGCCCTTCACGTAGACATCCACGTAACGAAGGCCATGCTCCATCGCCGCATTTGCAGCCTTTTCTGCCGCCACCTGGGCTGCGAAAGGCGTGCTTTTTCTGGAACCTCTAAAACCCATACCGCCTGCGCTGGCCCATGAAAGCGTGTTGCCGCCAACATCGGTCATCGTCACGAGCGTATTATTAAAGGAAGCACGGATATGTGCCTGACCGCGCTCGATGTTTTTTCTTTCTCTGCGCTTCTTTACAACTTTCTTTGGCTTAGCCATTGACTATCCTCACTTTCTCTTTGCGCTCGCGGTCCGTTTGGGGCCTTTTCTCGTACGCGCATTCTGCTTAGAGCTTTGTCCTCTGACCGGCAATCCCTTACGGTGGCGAATGCCTCTGTAGCAGCCGATTTCCATCAGACGTTTGATGCTCATTGTCACATCACGCCTTAAATCGCCTTCCACCTTCAAGTTTTTGTCGATATATTCTCTCAATTTGCTGACATCCGATTCGGACAAGTCTTTGATCCGAATTTCGGGGTCAACGCCTGTCGCCGCTAAAATATCACGGGATGTCTTAAGCCCGATACCATATATATAGGTCAGGCCGATCTCAACCCTTTTTTCCTTTGGCAGGTCAACACCTGATATACGTGCCACTAAATTACACCTCCGAAATTAGTTATATAGAAGCTATACGGATTGAGGAAAAATCCTCACAGCCGCTCCGTACAAACATTCATCCTTGCGTTTGTTTATGCTTTGGATTTACGCAGATCACCATTACCTTGCCGTTACGCTTGATGATCTTGCATTTTTCACATATCGGTTTCACCGAAGGTCTGACTTTCATTTGTATTTCCTCCTTAATGATGTTAGCCCTTGCCGCGCCATGTTATACGTCCACGCTTTAAGTCATATGGCGATATTTCTACAGTCACTTTATCGCCGGGTAGTATGCGTATATAATGCATCCGCAATTTACCCGATATATGCGCTAAAATCTTATGGCCGTTCTCCAGCTCGACTTCAAACACTGCATTCGGAAAAGCCTCAGTAACCCGGCCTTCCATCTCAATGACGTCGCTTTTAGACAAATAACTTCCCCCTTTTAAGCGTCGCTCTCGCTCTTGCACGATCGAATCGCGCTGCGTATTTCTGCATCAAATACTCTTGCGCCCCCTTTCAGCTTGCTGGCAATCCCCTCAAGCACGTAAGGAGTGAGCTTTAAATGCCGAAGCTTCTTCTTTTTGGGATGATCCTTTGTTCTTAGATCACCATCCACAATATATACATATTGTTCATCGATGATGTCCGTAATCACAAAATATCTGTCTTTATCACGGCCGGCGGTCGATACGGCAACCCTTCCGATTTCCACGGGATACTCAACCATATCCATCCTCCTTCTTGCCTACACCTGAGTGAGGATCAAAGGCCCATTGTCCATCAGTGCCACAGTGTGCTCATAATGAGCGCTAAGACTTCCGTCTTTCGTGCGCACTGTCCAGCCATCCGGCATGGTCACTGTTTCTTTGCCGCCATAATTGATCATTGGTTCTATCGCGAGCACCATGCCTACCCTCAGTCTCGGGCCGCGGCTGCCGCTCACAAAATTCGGCACGTTGGGCTCTTCATGCATTTCACGACCGATACCGTGCCCCACCAGTTCTCTGACCACCGAGAATCCGGCGGCCTCAGCTGTATCCTGTACAGCGGCCGATATGCTTGATAACCGGTCGCCATCCCTAAAAGCATCCATACCTGCGGCAAACGACTGCTCCGTCACCCGGATCAAACGTGCCGCTTCTTCGGTGATCGTTCCGGCGGCAAACGTTTTTGCGCTGTCGCCGTGATACCCTCTAAACTTTGCACCAAGATCGATACTCACGATATCGCCGGATCTGATAACCCTATCCGATGGTATCCCGTGCACGATCTCATCATTAATCGATACGCATATCGATGCCGGATAACCGCAATAACCTAAGAATGATGGCTCAGCCCCTTGCTTTTCAAGGAACCTTCTTGCGATTGCATCCAGCTCCGACGTTGTGATACCGGGCCTGACTTCCTCACCAACCCGGCATAGCGCCTGAGCTGTTATTCTGCCGGCATCGCGCATAAACTCAATTTCCCGGGGAGATCTTAGCGTAATCATTGTTTACCCAACACCGCTACAATGGCTTCGGTGATATTGTCGATACCTCCGGAACCAACCACATCATGCAATATTCCGCGTTCTGTGTAATACTCAATGAGTGGCTGCGTTTTTTCTTTATATACACTCAAGCGCTGTTTAACGATCTCTTCCTTGTCATCATCGCGTATAAACAGCGATCCGGCACACTTGGGACAATGTTTTAAATCTTCCAACATCGATTCGTGGTAAGTCGCACCGCATTCCTTGCAAACACGCCGTCCGCATATACGGTGAATCAACTTATCATCAGGCACATTAATGTTGACCACGGCATCAAGTGTTGCAAACCTGTCAAGGGCCTCCGCCTGCTGACGCGTTCTGGGGAACCCGTCAAGCAGAAAACCCACAGCCGCATCCGGTTTGCTGATGCGCTCTTTGACCATTTCGATGATAACCTCATCAGGCACGAGCTCACCCGCATCAATATAGGCTTTCGCCTGCTTACCAAGCGACGTGCTGTTCTTTATCTCTTCGCGCAGCATATCGCCGGTTGATATATGGGGAATGTTGTATTTTGCTGCTATCCTCACCGCCTGTGTGCCTTTACCGGCACCCGGGGGTCCCACAAACATCAGTCTCATGATTACCTCTACTTTAAGAATCCTTTATAATGACGCATCATCATATGAGATTCGAGCTGTCTTGTGGTTTCCAGCGACACACTGACCATGATGAGAAGGCTTGTCGCACCAAACGGTGATGAGAAACCTGATATTGCAGCGATACCTGTCGGTACCGTTGCCACGATCGCGAGGAATATTGCACCAAACAACGTGACACGAACCAATATCTTCTGCAGATAATCGGATGTTGGCTTGCCTGCACGGATACCGGGTATAAATCCGCCGTTTTGCTGAAGGTTCTTCGATACATCCACAGGATTAAATGTCACCTGCGAATAGAAGAATGTAAAGAAGAAGATAAGCAGCGCAAACAAGACAAGATATAACGGCTTATCAGCGCCCATCACAGCTCGGTAACTCGCTAAAGACTCGGGCCAGAATCCCAGGATCATTTCAGGAAACTGTACAAGCGTCATCGCAAAAATCAACGGAAGCACGCCCGATGAGTTGATCTTCATCGGAATATGTGTAGACTGTCCGCCGTATATTTTACGACCGATCACGCGTTTTGCATACTGCACGGAAATGCGGCGTTCTCCCAAATCGATGAATGTGATACCGACGATAATAGCCAGCGCCGCTACAAGCACAATCAAAAGCGTAAGCACCGATGTGTTGCCGACCGTGACGCCGACAATATAACCATAAACCGTCATAGGAAGTCTGCACACGATGCTGACAAAGATCAGCAGCGAAATACCGTTGCCGATACCGTTCTCGGTGATATGCTCACCGATCCACATAATCAGCGCCGTACCGGCTGTTAAGCAGAGAACAATCGTGATGTAGTTAAGTATAATCGGCGATCCTGTGTTAAGAATCGCGTTTGGTCCAAACATCACCAGCATACCGATAGCCTGAATAAGACCCAGACCGACACCCGCATACCGCGTGATCGAAGCAATCTTTTTGCGGCCTTCCGGGCCTTCTTTAGACATCCGCTCCAATGGAGGAATCGCCATTGTCAGCAGGTTCATAATGATGGATGCTGTGACATACGGCACAATACCGAGTGCAAACAGTGAGAACTGAGAAAGCCCACCGCCTGCGAACAGATCGATGAAGTTACCAAACGCAGTTTTTGTCACTTCGCTTGCCACATACGTCGCATCAACGCCCGGAACCGGTACATGGGCACCGATTCTGTAGACGATCAGCATCAAAATCGTATAGAGCATCTTTTTCCTGATATCGGGGACCTTCCACGCGTTTCGGAGCGTACTAAACATTATTCAATCACCTCTGCCGTTCCTCCAGCAGCCACGATCTTATCCGTAGCCGTCTGTGTGAACTTAGCCGCCTTGACGGTAAGTTTTTTGGTTATATCTCCATTGCCAAGTACTTTTAAGCCGTCATATGTTTTTTTGATGATTTTTTCACTTTTCAAAAATTCCGCAGTAATAACCGTACCGTCTTCAAAGCGATTGAGCTCGCTTACGTTAACAGTCGCATATTCTTTGGCGAAAATATTGGTGAAGCCTCTCTTGGGGAGTCTTCTTGAAAGGGGCATTTGACCGCCCTCAAAGCCGGGACGTACACCGCCGCCGCTTCTGGACCACTGGCCGCCCTGACCGCGTGTGGAGGTCTTACCCATTCCGGAACCGATGCCTCTGCCCACGCGCTTTTTCGTTTTCTTAGAGCCCGGAGCCGGCTTTAACTCATTGATTCTCACAACCTGCCTCCTTTAAGCTTCCAGCACCCGAACAAGGTGCGTCACTTTATTAATCATTCCGCGTATGCAAGCGTTGTCGTCATGCTCCGCGATTGCGTTCATCTTGCGAAGACCAAGTGCATCAAGCGTCGCCTTCTGATCCTTCGAATAGCCGATCGGGCTTTTCACAAGCTGAACCTTAATCTTTGCCGCTTTCTTTGCCATTATGAAAGACCTCCTTATTTAAGCTGATCGACACTGATACCGCGAAGCCTAGCATATTCCTCCGCTGTCTTGAGCGCCTTTAAGCCTTCGAGCGTGGCCTTCACACAGTTAACAGGGGTATTGGATCCTTGAGACTTCGTCTTAATGTCCTTCACACCTGCCAGTTCGAGCACCGCTCTTGCCGGTCCGCCCGCGATAACACCGGTACCTTCGGATGCCGGGAACAACAGCACACGGCCTCTTCCGAATATACCAACGACCTCGTGGGGGATCGTCGTCCCCACAATGGGAACCTGTATCAAGCTGCGTTTTGCTTTTTGCACAGCCTTGGAGATTGCATCGGGTATTTCTGCTGCTTTTCCAAGACCCGCGCCAACACGGCCTTTTTCATCACCGACAACAACAAGAGCCGTAAAGCGGAAGTTACGTCCGCCCTTGACAACCTTTGCGACACGGTTGACATAGACGAGCTTCTCTTTAAATTCCTGCTCTTCTTCCTTTTTGAAGTTCTTACGGCCGCCGCGCGGTGCGCCTTTATCGTTTTTTCTATCTCCTTTAGAGAATGCATCATTCCTCTGCACCAGACAAACCTCCTTTTAAAACTTGAGTCCGGCTTCTCTGGCGCCGTCAGCCAGCTGCTCAACTCTGCCCATGTAGACATATCCGCCGCGGTCAAAAACGACCTGCTCAATACCACCCGCGAGCGCTTTTCTGCCAATCGCCATGCCGACGATCTTTGCGACTTCCTTCTTGTTCTTGCCCTCGATATCCTTCTTAATATCTGTGCTCAGCGACGATGCGCTTACAAGCGTCACACCTTTCACATCATCAATGATCTGAGCATAGATGTGATTCGTGCTGCGAAACACATTGAGCCTCGGTCTTGCGGCTGTACCGGATATCTTGTTGCGTACCCTTAAGTGGCGCGCTTTTCTGATTTCGTTTTTATCATTTCTGTTAATCACTTTTTAGCCACCTCTCTACATACCAGTCTTGCCGACCTTGCGCAGCACTTCTTCGCCCTGGTACCGTATACCTTTGCCCTTATATGGCTCCGGGGGACGGATCTCGCGAATTTCCGCTGCATACTGGCCGACAATCTGTTTTGATATGCCAGAAACCTTAATGATGTTGGTTCCTTCCACATCCAGTTGGATACCGCTTATTTCGGGTACTTCAACAGGATGGGAATAGCCCACATTCAGTACGATTTTATTGCCACTCTTTTGTACTCTATAGCCTACGCCGATGACTTCAAGTGTTTTGGTGAAGCCTTGCGTTAAACCCGTCACCATATTAGCGATAAGCGCACGCGAAAGCCCGTGCATCGCTCTGGCTCTTTTTTCATCCGAGCTGCGTTTGACATTAAGCACGCCGTCTTCCACCGAAACTTCAATTTCAGACGGTATTTTTTCCGTCAGCTCGCCCTTTTTGCTTTGTACCCGCACCACGTTTCCCGGCTCTACTGTGACCGTCACGCCCGAGGGAATCGTTATGGGCATTTTACCGATTCTCGACATTTTTATCTCCTCCGCAAAAGCGTTATTTTCAAAGCTGTGACCAGCCGACGCCTAAACGTTTACCACACGTAGGCCAGCACTTCACCGCCAACGCCATTTTCTCTGGCATCACGATCAGTCATAATGCCCTTCGACGTGGAAATGATGGCTATGCCAAGGCCGCCGAGAACTTTGGGGAGTTCATCCTTATTGGCGTAAACTCTTAGTCCCGGCTTGCTGATCTTCTTCAGTCCGTTGATAATAGACGAATCCTTCTCACCGTATTTGAGAGTGATGCGGATGACGCCCTGCGGACCCTCTTCTTTATACTCATACCCTTTTATGAAACCTTCCTTAAGAAGAATACCGGCAATCGCCTTCTTCATCTTGGAAGCGGGCATATCGATCACTTCGTGTTTTGCTTTAATCGCATTACGGATACGGGTCAGCATATCCGCCACAGGATCTGTTACAGGCATGTCAATTTCCTCCTTGTTTTATCGAACACAAAAGCCTACCAGCTCGCTTTTCTCACGCCGGGTATCTCGCCTTTGTAGGCAAGTTCCCTAAAACAGATACGGCAGATGCCGAATTTGCGAAGAACCGCATGCGGACGTCCGCAAATACTGCAGCGGGTATAGTTTCTCGTTGTAAACTTCGAGCCCTTTTGCTGTTTGTTGATCATCGACTTTTTAGCCACTTGGTTATCCTCCCGTCAAATCGCTTACTTAGCGCTTAAAAGGCATGCCGAGCAGCGTTAAAAGCTCTCTGGCTTCCTCGTCCGTTTTCGCCGTTGTTACCATTACAATATCCATACCGCGGATCTTATCCACGTTGTCATAGACGATTTCAGGAAATACAAGCTGTTCTTTAAGACCCAGCGCAAAGTTACCACGGCCGTCAAACGATGAAGACGGTATACCGCGAAAGTCTCTCACGCGCGGCAGCGCAATGCTCATCAGCCTGTCCGCAAATTCATACATACGGTTTCCGCGAAGTGTGACCTTCGCACCGATCTTCATGCCTTCGCGAACCTTAAAGTTAGCCACGCTCTTCTTCGCTTTGGTAACCACAGGCCTTTGTCCCGCAATGATCGTAAGGTCGGCAACAGCGGAATCGAGCCCTTTGGGATTATCTTTCGTGTCGCCGAGACCCATATTGATCACAATCTTCTCAAGTTTGGGAACCTGCATCACGTTTTTATAGCCGAACTTCTTCATTAAAGCAGGAACGGCTTGGCTTACATACGCATCCTTTAACCTAGGCATTTTTCGTTATTCCTCCCTTACTTGTCGAACGTCTCGCCGCATTTTTTGCACACGCGGACTTTGCTTCCGTTTTCCAGAAGCTTAAAGGCAATACGTGTGGCTTTGCCGCATTTTCCGCAGACAAGCATGACCTTGCTGGCATAAATCGGCGCTTCCTGATGCACGATACCGCCCGGCTTTCCCTGTCCTTTGGGCTTTTCGTGCTTTGTCGCCATATTCACCTTTTCGATGACAACCTTGCCCTCTTTGGGTTCAGCAACAAGAACTTTACCCTTCTTGCCTTTGTCTTTGCCCGATATGACAACGACCTTGTCATCTTTTCTTATATGCATTCTTGCCATGTCAATCCTGCCTTCCTATAATACCTCGGGCGCAAGAGAGATGATCTTCATGTATTCCTTCTCTCTGAGCTCCCGCGCTACGGGCCCGAAAATACGCGTACCCTTGGGCTGTTTCTGATTGTCAATTATCACTGCCGCATTATCATCGAACCGTATATAAGAACCATCTTTGCGCCGGACGCCATAGACACTGCGCACGACGACGGCCTTGACAACATCTTTCTTCTTGACGACTCCGCCGGGAGTCGCCGACTTGACAGACGCCACGATGACGTCGCCAATATTGGCTGTTACTCTTTTTGAGCCGCCGAGAACCTTGATGCACATAATCTCTTTGGCACCCGAATTATCCGCCACTTTCAGGCGTGTCTGGGCTTGAATCATAATCTTACGCCTCCCTTTATACTCACTGGCTATTTGGCGGCTTCAACAACCTCAACCAGTCTCCATCTCTTGTCTCTGCTCAGCGGCCGTGTCTCTGTGATCATCACTTTATCGCCGATCTTAGCCACGTTTTCTTCGTCATGAGCTTTATACTTCTTGGTGATCTTCACGGTTTTGCCATAAAGCGGATGCTTTGACTTACGCTCAATTTTCACCACAATCGTTTTATCCATCTTATCGCTGACAACGATGCCAACTTTCGACTTGCGGATTCCTCTATCAGACATAAGCACCCTCCCTAGCTTTGGACAGCGCTTTTCACTTCGCGCTCTCTAAGTATCGTTTTGACCCTGGCGATGTCTCTCTTTGTCTTTTTAATGACCATCACGTTTCCGAGCTGCCCAGTGGCATTTTGGAAACGCAGGTTAAAAAGCTCCTGTTTTAAATCTTTCAGCTGAACGCTCAATTCGTCGTTCGTCATTTCATGCAGTTTGCTAGCTTTCATCCTGCTCACCACCTACTTCTGCGGCGCTAGCCGTTTCATTTATCGTTGCGCTCTGCTTAGATGCACTCGCAGTATAATTCTCATTGATAGCTATTTTGCACTTAATGGGGAGCTTGTGCGCCGCCAGACGCAGTGCTTCACGTGCAATATCCTCAGTCACACCGGAGATTTCAAACATCACGCGACCCGGCTTTACCACGGCTACCCAGTATTCCGGAGAACCTTTACCGGAGCCCATGCGTGTCTCAGCCGGTTTTTCTGTAACCGGTTTGTGCGGGAATATCTTTATCCAAACCTGACCGCCTCTTTTGATATAGCGGGTCATTGCAATACGCGCCGCTTCAATCTGATTGCTTGTGATCCATGCCGGCTGCGTTGCAACCAGTCCATACTGACCGTAAGTGATGGTGTTGCCTTTATTGGCTTTGCCTTTCATACGGCCGCGGTGCACTCTTCTTCTCTTAACCCTTTTTGGCATTAACATCTTTGCTGCCTCCTTCTGCCGTCTTGAACTTATCCCTTAAGGGATTGCCAAGTATCTCGCCCTTATAAATCCAGACTTTGCAGCCTATCTTGCCATATGTTGTGTTCGCTTCTGCGAAACCGTAATCGATGTCGGCCCGAATCGTCTGAAGCGGAATCGACCCATCATGATATTTCTCGCTGCGTGCGATTTCAGCGCCGCCGAGACGGCCCGAGCACATGGCTTTGATACCCAGCGCGCCGCCCTTCATCGCTCTGCCGATGCACTGTTTCATGGCACGGCGGAAGCTGATGCGCCGCTCTAGCTGGGAAGCGATATTTTCAGCCACCAACTGTGCGTCGATATCAGGACGCTTGATTTCGATGATGTTTAAGACTACGGCTTTGCCCGTCTGACGGGAAAGCTGGCCCTTTAATATCTCGACACCCTGGCCGCCCTTACCGATCACGATGCCCGGCTTGGCGGTGTATATGTTCACGGTCAGTTTATTGGCCGCTCTTTCTGTTTCGATCTTTGAGATGCCAGCCGCATAGAGCTGCTTCTTAAGCTGCTTTCTGATCACATTGTCTTCTTTAATGTTCGCAGCAAAATCGCCCTTCTTTGCAAACCAACGCGCATTCCAGTCTTTGATGACACCCACGCGCATCCCATGAGGATTGACTTTCTGACCCATAGCTTAAGATTCCTCCTTGACTGCACTGTCGAGTATAATGGTGATATGGCTGCTTCTCTTGCGTATACGCGACGCGCGCCCCTGAGCACGCGGGCGGAAACGACGCAGCGTGGGCCCTTGATCTGCAAAGGCTTCCGCGACGATCAGATCGTCACGCAACATCCCTTTATTATTCTCCGCATTTGCGATAGCAGAGTTTAAAACTTTTTCAACGATGGGGCTGGCCGCCTGAGGTGTGCTCTTGAGCACAGCCACCGCCTCCTCAACGCGCTTGCCGCGGATAAGATCGATGACCAGTCTCACTTTTGTAGACGAAATCCGAACATACTTCGCTTTTGCCATCGGTCTTTTATCTTTGAGCTCATGTCTCTTTTCAGCTTTTTCTCTCTGACGAGTTGCCATTAATATACTCCTCCCTGGTCAGACTACTTGGAGCCGGACTTTTTGTCGCCCGCATGCCCGCGGAATGTCCTTGTCGGCGCAAACTCACCCAGCTTGTGTCCCACCATATCTTCCGTCATATACACAGGCACAAACTTTTTACCGTCATGCACGGCCAGTGTATGCCCCACCATGTCCGGAAATATTGTCGATGCTCTGGACCACGTTTTGAGCACTTTCTTTTCGTTTTTCTCATTCATCTGCTTTATCTTATCCAGCAGCTTGGGATTGACGAAAGGCCCCTTTTTTACCGATCTGCTCATATTCCACTACTCCTTAACTTATCTGTCTAAACCGTCGTTACTTGTTTCTGCGTCTGACTATATACTTATCGGAAGCATTCTTCTTCTTTCTTGTCTTATAGCCAAGAGCCGGCTTGCCCCACGGGGTGACCGGTCCGGGACGACCGATAGGCGATTTGCCTTCGCCGCCGCCGTGCGGATGGTCGTTCGGGTTCATGACAGATCCTCTCACTGTCGGACGGATGCCCATATGGCGTTTTCTGCCCGCTTTACCTATGTTCACGTTTTCCTGATCGATATTGCCTACCTGACCTATTGTCGCCTTGGATGTCAGCAGCACCATACGCACTTCACCGGAGGGGAGACGAACCTGTGCATAGCTTCCTTCCTTAGCCATCAGCTGTGCCGCATTTCCTGCGCTTCTGACCAGCTGACCACCGCGACCGGGTGTAAGCTCAATATTATGGATCATCGTGCCCAGCGGAATGTCCTTAATGAAAAGTGCATTGCCCGGCTTGATGTCAGCTCCGGGGCCCGACATAATCGAGTCACCCACAGACATGCCATGGGGAGCAAGTATATATCTTTTCTCGCCATCCGCGTAATGGAGCAGCGCGATATTCGCCGTCCTGTTCGGATCGTATTCGATCGTTGCAACCTTAGCGGGGATACCGTCTTTATTGCGCTTGAAATCGATGATCCTGTACTGTCTCTTGACACCGCCGCCTCTGTGACGCACTGTGATACGGCCGTTCGCGTTTCTTCCTGCCGTTTTCTTAATGGGTTCAAGAAGCGATCTTTCGGGCGTTGTGCATGTGATTTCCTCAAATGCGGATACCGTCATGCCGCGGCGGCCCGGTGATGTCGGTTTATATTTTTTAATCGCCATGAGCTTTTACCTCCTGTACTACTGCGCGAGCGAATCGAAGAACTCGATGGTCTTGGAGTCCTTGGTCAGTGTGACGAACGCCTTCTTGACCTCAGGCCGTCTGCCGATATGGTAGCCCTGTCTTTTGAGCTTACCGATCTGACGCAGCGTGTTCACGCTCTTTACCTTTACGCCGAAAACATCTTCCACAGCACGGCGGATATCGCCCTTTGTGGCTCTGATGTCGACGACAAATGTGTATTTTTTAGCAGCTATGTCATCATAGCTCTTTTCCGTCAATACCGGTCTTAATATGATGTCTCTCGATTCCATTACGCAAAAACCTCCTCGACCTTCTTAACGGCATCCTTTGTGATGACCAGCTTATCGTACACAATCAGATCATACACGTTAACACAGTCTGCCGCCAGAGTCTTTATGCCCGCGATATTGTTTGATGCGCGAACCACAGTCTCGTCTTTGCTTGCCGTTACAACCAGCGCTTTTTCTACACCAAACTTATTAAGCACGCCAGCCATGAGCTTTGTCTTGGGCTGATCCAGCGCAAGATCCTCCAGCACGATGATGTCCTTATCAGCCACCTTCATAGAAAGAGCGCTCTGTATGGCAAGCTTCTTCACCTTTTTGTTAACCTTCTGGCTGTAATCGCGCGGCTTCACCGCAAATGTCATACCGCCCTTTGTCCAGACAGGAGAGCGGGAAGAACCCGCACGCGCGCGTCCTGTTCCCTTTTGCCGCCACGGCTTAATGCCGCCGCCGCTGACTTCTGCGCGGGTTAACGCACTCTGCGTTCCCTGGCGCTTGTTGGCCATCTGAGCCACGACCACCTGATGCATCACCGCTTCGTTGACCTCTATACCAAACACTTCATTTTTAAGATCCATATTGCCGGACTCGGTGCCGTCCATTTTATATACCGATACTATGGGCATTCGTTTCACTTCCTTTTCTAATGCTTGTCTTAGCTCTGTTTAACAGCCTTGGATATCGAAAGCAGTCCGCCCCTTGCTCCGGGCACAGCGCCTTTGACAAGCAGCACGTTTTTATCCGCGTCGATGCCGACAACTTCGATGTTCTGCACAGTCACCGTCTGGGCGCCGCCATGTCCCGGCATTCTCTTGCCCTTGATGACCCTTGAAGGGTCTGCGCAAGCGCCGATGCTGCCAGGCGCTCTCTTGCTGCGCGAGCCGTGCGTCATGGGGCCTCTGGCTTTGTTATGGCGTGCCACCATACCCTGAAAACCCTTACCTTTGCTTGTGCCCTGCACATCCACGATATCGCCCTTTTCGAAAACATCAACCTTGATCTCCTGACCAAGTGCGAAGTCATCCGTATTGTCCACATGGTATTCGCGAAGGCTGCGCTTTAATGCAACGCCCGCTTTTTTAAAATGTCCCTGAAGCGGTTTTGACACGAGTTTTTCTCTGATGTCGCCAAAACCAATCTGTATCGCATTATAACCGTCCGTTTCGACCGTCTTTTTCTGAGTGACGACGCACGGGCCAGCTTCCACAACAGTTACCGGAACGACCGTACCGTCTTCCATAAACAGTTGTGTCATACCAACTTTTTTGCCCAAAATCGCTTTCATTCGTCACACCCCCTAGAGCTTAATTTCTATATCCACGCCGGAAGGCAGATCCAGCCGCATCAAAGCATCCGTTGTCTTAGATGTGGCTTCCAGTATGTCGATCAGCCTCTTGTGTGTCTTAATTTCAAACTGTTCACGAGAATCCTTATACTTATGCGGCGCACGCAGTATTGTGATGACCTCTTTCTGCGTGGGCAGCGGAATAGGCCCTGAAACCTTTGCGCCTGTACGCTTCGCCGTGTCGACGATCTTCATGGCCGACTGGTCGATCAGGTTGTAGTCATACGCTTTAAGCTTGATTCTAATCTTTTGGCTCGCCATTTTTCTCCTCCTTACGCTTGCGCCCCGTATACACTCAGCCGTGTGTATCATAGTCTCTTTTTTGCGGCATTTTTCATGCCGCACGGAGCGTTGTCCTGATTATCGGACTGCAGTCTGCGGAAACTACCCGGAAAGCGTTTTTAACCGGCAACCTCCCGCTTCAACCCGCAAAATAATTACGCACCTTTTTATGCGCAACGTGGAGATTATATAATAAACAAAATGCAAAAGCAAGAGTTTTTTTCGTCTGTTTTTAAGTTTTTTATTTAACCTCCCGCTTTAACTCTGACAATCCATTATCTAGACACAGACCGGCCAACCAAGCATAATACAGCATTTTAACCCTTCAAGTCCTTAATTAGACCTGCGCGTCACAATTCTATGGAACAATAGCAGACGGATTCCTGTATTCACATGGTACACCGACATTGCATTTGGCACAGGCCTTTGGTGAAGCGAATCGTGAACAGACTTTCTTTTCTATATAATCACTGCATACCTGATTGTTTTTACCGTCTTTGCTGATTGCGCCTGCCGGACAACGTTTGATGCACGCTCCGCATTGTCCTCGCGCCAGATACAGGCAATAATCAAAATACTGAGTATAGGAACGCTCCGTTGGAATCAATTCGAGTGTCGTAATAACACTGCCGACTCTTCCGGCACAGCCCTTTTGCGTGATAATACCCTTATGCAAGCCGAAAGTGCCAAGACCCGCCGCGAAAGCCGCATGACGCTCTGACCAATTGGTTGTGTTACCCTCCACAAAAAAACGTGAATCCTTTAATGGGATGGCAGCCTGTCCGCCAAGCCGTATCATCAAATCAACTAAAAAAGCCCGAACAACATTATTAAAGCTCTCGCCTTCTTTTCGTGATGATACCCATTCGAGCGATGGCAGCCCGGGTAAACGGTTAGAGTCCCGTATTTGTTTGGTAAACGGCATAAAATATACAATTACGGACTTTGCCCCGGTCAGCCATTCATTCGGAGGTGTGTAGTGCGGGCCGATGATATTCGGCTTTGAAAATTCTTTAAAACAAGGATCATCGGCCAAGGCATAACCAATAAGCGGCGTATCGTATATTTTCATATGATTATGACCCGCAAGCGTATTGCAGCTATCATTTTCAAAAAATGACGATATCTCTTCCTCTATATAGGTTGTTATCTCGGTATCAGTCATTGTTTTTGACCTCCCTCTGAAGTCTATCTCACATGATATATCAAAACATGCATTTATGTAAATATATTATAAACACTGCGGTATCAATACAGAAATGGTTTTGGTATAACGAAGATGTTTATGTTATACTATATATAATAGGAAAAATAATCATGCTTTCTGGGGAGGGGACATCACATGTTAATGTTTGAAACGATTAACACCGTTTCTATCGTACTTTTTGCCGCAGGTATGCTCTTGCTGCTGATCGAAATGTTTATCCCCGGTTTTGGTGTTTTTGGCGGTCTTGGATTAGCCGCACTTGTGCTTTGCATCTTTTTTCAAGCCAGATCTGTTGAAGAAGGACTGCTGCTTTTCCTCATTATTGGCGCAATCGTCGTCCTTTTGGGGCTTATCACCGCGCGAAGTTTTAAACGCGGCTGGCTTTACCGTTCATCTCTGGTTCTTAAAGATACCGAGGATAAAGAGGCCGGTTATGTTGCGTCAGATGATTATTCACGCTTCAAGGGCAAGATGGGAGTGAGTACGACACCGCTGCGACCGGCCGGAACAGCACTGCTAGATGGTGAAAAAGCGGATGTTGTTACGGAGGGTGAGTTTATACCCAGCGGCACACGTATCGAAGTGATAAACGTTCTGGGCAGCCGTATCATTGTCAAAAAATCTGAGCAGTAATCATAAAGTCTTACTATCGGTTCTCGTATACAAATAAATTAAAAAACAAAGGAGTAAAAGCTATGGAATTATGGTTAATCATCGTCATCATTGTCCTCGCGTTTATCTTTCTCGTGCTCTTCTTCAGCTTTGTTCCGGTGCGTCTGTGGATTGCAGCCCGAGCTGCAGGTGTGAAGCTGCGGATCGTGTCGCTCATTGGTATGCGTCTGCGGAAAATACCGCCGTCCAGCATTGTCAATCCTCTCATTAAGGCCATAAAGGCAGGTATCGCGATGACCACCGACATGTTGGAACAGCACTACCTCGCGGGGGGTAATGTCGACCGCGTTGTTGACGCGCTGATTGCCGCTCAGAAAGCGGATATACCGCTTAATTTCAAACGCGCGACAGCCATTGATTTGGCCGGTCGCGACGTTCTCACTGCCGTCAAAATGAGCGTTAACCCCAAGGTTATCGAAACACCCGTTGTGGCTGCCATTGCCAAAGACGGTATTGAGCTTAAAGCCAAAGCCCGAGTGACAGTGCGCACCAATATCGACAGACTCGTCGGCGGCGCGGGCGAAGAAACCGTCATTGCGCGCGTAGGCGAGGGTATCGTCACCACCGTCGGTAGCTCGCGAACTCATAAGGAAGTTCTTGAGAATCCTGATCTGATCTCCAAGACCGTATTGGCCAAGGGGCTAGATGCGGGCACGGCGTTTGAAATACTATCCATCGACATCGCGGATGTGGATGTCGGGCGCAACATCGGTGCCCAGCTGCAGATCGACCAGGCCCAGGCCGATAAGAAGATTGCCCAGGCAAAAGCTGAAGAGCGTCGTGCAATGGCTGTGGCCAAAGAACAAGAAATGCTCGCCGCTGTACAGGAAATGCGCGCAAAGGTTGTGGAGGCCGAAGCCGATATTCCCCGCGCGATGGCTGTCGCTTTCAAGGAAGGCAATCTGGGTGTGATGGACTATTATAATATGAAGAATGTGATGGCAGATACCAATATGCGCGATGCCATATCCTCCGCCGCGGGTCCCAAAGTCGAAAAAGAAACAGAGTAGGCAACTGAAATGCAAATTCTATTTATCATTATCGTAGTGGTGATCGTCTCCATCGTGTCGGCAGTGAGTAAGAAAAAGCCAAACCGCTCTTCAGAGGAAGAACCTCCTCGCCCCACAATGAGCGATATTCAAAAAGCTTTTATGCTCGCTAACGATTTTGATGTGCGTCAGCGAAATGCCGAACAAGCGGCCCAACGCTTTGAAGAGAGTATAAGTGCTGAATCGAAATACCCTCAGGGAACGGAAACCTCTTATTCCTCTGACCCGGTTTCAAGCCCATACGCCGATGTGACGATCAGCCAATACCATATGGATGAACCACAGCACAGCGTAGATGATAAGCCGCTTGTTTCCAGTCAAACCGGCGGCAGTTTGAAATTGTTTGAGGAAAAAGATGCGTTCGTCCGCGCCGTGATCTATTCCGAAATATTGACACGGCGAGGCGGCAGACGTCATTCATAGCACACAAGAAAAAAGCTGCGAGGGTTTCTCACAGCTTTTTTTATTTGCATCTGTATCAATAAACCTCGAAATCGATCAGCTCAGAATAGTGGATACCGCCGTAAACATCAAGGAACATGAACCCATACTGGTAATCGCCGTTGGGCAGCGTGATCCATTCAAGGACAAGCCCCTCAGGCCCCACCGTAAACGTTGTCCCCTCATAGTAGGTCTCATAATCGCCGTCTGCCGTATAAACGGGCCAATAAATAGGCGTAATCTTGTCACCGATTTGAGGTACGATGGCCAGCTTTGAAGTAGGCGCGGCATATTCGTCATTGGAATAGTACATGCCGTTATAAACATAGTAGTTTCCGTCCCATAGCCATGTGGCGCGGATCACAGCCCTCTCCCCGTTATAAAGCACAGGGATATTATAGATCACATAATCGTCCGTCTCATCCATGACATACACAGCAACGAATTGCCCGTTCAGCCCCGTCCAATTGCCTTGGAAGTTATCATGAATGGTGTTGTCTTCATAGTTAATCGTCAGGTCGCTGTCGTATCCAAAGTCTACCACCGTGCCGTCATCAAGGTACATGCCAAGTGTGCAATAGACATAGCACATGTATTCCATTTCTTCATCGGATAGCTGCACATAGTATGACCCCACCTCGTCGTAGTTATCGCTGTGGGCGGCTTCAATCAAGTTGCTGTCAAATTGCGGATTATCCGTCGCCTGTGAGTCCTGTTTGAGTTCAGTCGCGAAATCTAGCACAAATTGTTTGTATTCGGGGCAAAAATCCAGCTGACTGTAAATATCAAGATAGTAGTTAAAGCTATCCCCCGCTAAAGCTGACGGAAAGAAAATAGACATCCCGTATGAATTGGGGCGCTGTGACCCGCTTACCTCATAAACCACGGCATCCTCGATGGCCGCCAGCAAATCAGCTGTGGCTGCACCGCCCTGCTGCAGCTCAATAAAGTTATAGAAATCAATCATGTCCAGCGAATCGGTCTCCGGCTCATACCCATATGCTTCGGATTGAATCCGCACCTGCGACAAAGCCATCACCGCGCTGGGCTGTCCGACAATCTGTAGATTTGCCGCATAGGCTCCCAGCAGGTCTTCAATCTCTTGTATCTTTGACAGATCAATGACAGAGCAGGTGATAATCCCCTCCATCTCTGTTCCGGCGTTGCGTGCATAGTAGCCGTCGGTAATGGCAACCCCCAGCTCTTTTCCTGTCATCGCTGTGTTGGCGCCAAGCGCATTTAACAAATACTCATAATCCCATCCGCTTCCGGGCTCCACTTCTTCTGAGGCCACCAAATACTTGGCATAAGGCGCCGCGATGCTTGCCATCTCCACACTGGCCATAAGGCACGCGTCAAACCCTACGAGCTCAAACTTTTGTCCGTTGTCCGAGGCGGCAAATGCATTTGCCATCTCATTAAGCAGTAACCCGTCATAGTTATATAACTCGTCAGCGCCAAATCCTATGATGCTGCCTGCGCCATGATCCCACATAAGCAGCGCCTTGCGGTCTGCCGGGTAATTGGTTTGCCCGTAGTTGATAAACTCTGCAAGCGTGGCGCTGTCACCCATGCTCTTGGTATCAAGCGTCTCCAGCAAAGTCAAGGAAGATTCCTCCACCGTCCATATTTGATTCGCAGCGGGCGTCACTAGCTCGTTATGCCAATATGAAGTGCCACCCGTATAGATCAGCACACGAACACTCTCCGGCAGCTGCGCATCCAGAATATCCTGCAAACTGTTTGTGCCCTCTCCGCCCGAGCTTTCCAGATCTGAACCATTCAAATAGATCATAACCGTCCATGTGCCCGGGATGCCAGGTTCGCCGCCGGGCATAGCGGATGGTAACGTTGAAGACTGTCCCCATACGCCCGCCGTTTCCGTTCCAAAGAGTTCCGCAGCATCTCTTGTCAGGTTTGTACATCCGCTGATAGACAAAAGAAAAACCACGCACATCAGTACCGCACATAATTTTTTTATAGTGCCATTCATACTGCAGCTCCTTATTATTATATAATTTCAACATACCACCATTTAATAAATTTTGAAAGTAGCCCAATATAATAATTATTAAGTTTTACTTTATATTATTGACAAATGAAATGTTAAGTGCTAATTTAATAATAACCATTATTAATAATAATTATTAATAAGAACCGAGGTGACCGGATTGATATCCGAAAACAAAACTGATGGCAAATCATTACGAAATACACGGCAAAGAAAATACATTTTGGAGCTCTTGCGCTCCACAGACACGCACCCCAATGCATTCTGGCTTTTTGAAAAAATGAAGCCCAAATTCCCCAGTCTAAGCCTCAGTACAGTTTACCGTAACTTGGGTATACTGGAAAGCCAGGGTCAGTTGCAACGGCTCTCCTGCGGTGCGGCGTTCGACAGATATGATGGAAATGTGGCCATTCACTCCCACTTTTATTGCCATGAGTGTTCCAGAATCTACGATGTGAACGCCAAGGAGCTTGAAGACAACGCGATATCCAGCGCCGATTGCGGCGACCATAAGATCGAGGGCTGTCATATCACATTCTATGGCATATGCCACGAATGTCAATAAAGAATAAAGAAAGGAAGTATGAGAGCGATGACAAACTATGGAGATTATTACTATTGTGCTGTATGCGGCCATGTAGTGGGGATACTGAATCCCGGCGCGCCGACTCTTGTATGCTGCGGCGAGAAGATGACGAAGCTTGATGCCAAGACCGAAGATACGGGCAAAGAGAAGCATGTTCCTGTGATTGTCGCTGAGGGCGACAAAACAACGATTAAGATGGGCAGTGTACCGCACCCGATGACCGAAGAACACCATATCAGCTTTATTGAAGTCATCAAAAAAGACGGTCAGAGGCTGTGTGCACGGCTGAACCCGACAGGCGCTCCCGAAGCAACTTTTGATGTCAAAGCTGAGGATATCGATACCGTTTATGAATACTGCAACCTGCACGGGTTATGGAAAGCATAAGATTATCTTTATATAATTTTTAATGGAGGATGGCTATGAAGAAACTACAGGGAACAAAAACGGAACAGAATCTGATGGAGGCCTTTGCGGGCGAATCGATGGCGCGTAATAAATACACCTTTTTCGCATCTAAGGCCAAAAGCGAAGGATATGTGCAGATTTCTAACATATTTGCCGAAACAGCTGCCAACGAGAAGGAGCATGCTGAGCTTTGGTATAAGCTGTATGCGGGAATCGGCTCCACAATGGATAACCTTTTGAGCGCAGCAGCAGGTGAGAATGGTGAATGGTCCGACATGTATCCGCGTATGGCCAAGGAAGCCAGAGAAGAAGGCTTTGACGACATCGCTGCACTGTTTGAAGGCGTGGCCGGCGTTGAAAAGAAACACGAAGAGCGCTATAACAAACTGGTTGAAAATATAAAGAACGGCGTCGTGTTTGCCCGTGATACTGAGGTTGAATGGAAATGCTCCAACTGCGGACACCGGTTCGTGGGCAAGGAAGCACCCGACAGATGCCCCGTTTGCGCACATGCCAAAGCTTACTTTGAACTTTTCGTACAAAACTATTAATTGATTATTTAAAGAGACCGTAAGGTCTCTTTTTTTTCCACTATATCGTCCTATCTTCCACGTATTCCAGCTTTTGATCGGGCTATTCAAGCATAACGGCGTATCCTCCTTAAAAACGTAATATTATCGCAACATGATTGTAATATACCAGAATGTATTCGGTCTATCCGTGATAGCACACGCCCAGCCGATTTGTGAGTCTGTGTGGTTTTGGTTACAATGGTTTTCTAAGGTACAACAACAAACAAAAGCCATGAAGGGAGAACAGACAGATGAAGAAAAAATATCTACGGCTGATCGTCACGGTCATTTGCTTGTTTGCTGTATTGTTTACAGCTGTTCCGACTGCAATGGCAGCCGGTACAACTTTAAGGCTCGGAAGCACGGGCAGCGAAGTTTCGAAACTGCAAAGCCGACTGCACGCGCTTGGTTATCTGGATTATTCAGGTGCAACCGGATACTACGGTGAGGTAACTAAAACTGCTGTGGTCCGTTTTCAGAGTAAAAACGGTCTGTATACAGATGGTATTGCAGGACCGGCAACGCAAAGCAAGCTGTATGCCACCAAAGCAATAAGCATGGTACTTAAAGAAGGCAGCTCGGGCGAAGCCGTACGAGCGCTTCAGCTTAAACTCAAAGCACTCGGCTTTTTCAGCGGCACGGGCACAGGATATTTCGGCCCCGTCACAAAATCAGCCGTCATCGCTTTCCAGAAAGCCGCGGGATTAAGTCCCGATGGCATTGCCGGCCCGTTAACACGTGTGGCGGCGTTCTCAGGCAATTCATTCAGCGTATCGCAATCGACGTCTGCGGCCGCTATCGCAGACATTGCGCTGACACAGCAGAATAAGCCTTATGTCTTAGGCGGCAACGGCCCTGCTTCTTACGACTGTTCGGGTTTGGCCTATTATGCCATGACCAAGGCGGGCTTTTCCGTCTCACGTATGTCGGCAGCGGCCTATAGCGGAGTGTCGTCCTGGGCTAAGATCACAGGCTCAACATCTCTGAAAAAGGGAGACCTGATATTCTTCCGTTCTGATACGTCGTCCAGCATTAGCCATATGGGCATCTACACGGGCAATAGACAGTTTGTCCATGCTTCGTCCGGCCAGGGAAAAGTTATGGTAAGCTCTCTGGATAACGTCTATTGGGCAAGGAACTATTTGTTCGGACGCCGTGTGGCCTAAGCTGCCTCAGATTAAACTCGTATAAAAAGCAAGGGATCATGATGAACTGCACCCCTAAAGTTAGACAGTATGATATACTGAAATAACTTTGGGGGTGTTTTTATGCCAAAAGGAACTTCATTTTCGGGAGAATTCAAGCAACAAGTGGTGGAAGACGTACGTAACAATC
>JAEZKQ010000001.1 GCA_023436115.1 Bacillota bacterium
GTATCAACCGAATTCCTGTCGCTTTTTTTAAATTAACCGCGATTTCCATCTCGCGAACATGGCCACATAATCAAGCTCATCCGCCAGCGCCGCCATGGGCAGCAGGGTAAAACCATGCATGCTTCCCCCGCCGTTGTTGTATGTCATAGTCTGTCCCCTTTTGATATGGTGCGATAGCCAAACAGTAGCGCCGGAAGCCTGTTGACAGGTTTGTTCCTCACTGTTTCGTAGTTCTTTACTGTTTCGCGGTAGATCAACCGGCTGGTGCTCAGGGAATTTGCCGCGGCCGCTTCGTATGGCCCGTGGCAGACTTGCGCGCAGCCGTCTTCGTGAAGCTTCACCTGCCGGATGGCATTTTCCACACTCATCTTTGCCCGCGCCAACTCCCGACGAGCCGAAACAAACCAGATGACCATCAAACCTGCCGTGCTAACCCCAGCGAGCAGCCAGGGAATCCAGATTGTCATGACTCCCTCTTCCATAGCTTATGAATAGCACCCTTTACACTACCGGCATATCTTATGCTGCCTTCAATAGCCTGTCAATTGATTTTGGGGCGCGTTGCTCATGGCCCCACGATAATATCATAGCAGCATTTATCTATCAAAACCGTATTGTGCATGAACGGCAGTGTTTTTTGTTGTAAACGGTCAAGAAGGAGTGACACAATGCACGCTGCTTATGGTAGAAGTTTAAAAATAGAACAAGCATGAATCAACGGGGTGGCCAAACATGCGTATCGCAGTTGGTGATGATCAAATTTAAGAGCTCAGCAGGCTCTCGGAGCTGCTCAACGACTATCGGGAGAAAACGAAAGTGTGTTTTAACTGTTTAACGTACTCAGATGGCGTTGCGCTTCTGGAAGATGTGAGCAAAGGCGGTTTTGACTTTCTGCTTAGGGTCAAGATTTTATCTGATTTGAGCGCCCATGGGCACTTTTCTTTTTGCCTAAAGTTAAAGGATAATCTGGCAGCCGTTATGCAAACACGTGAGAAAGTAAAATGGCGATATTTCGTCTTATGAGTTTCTGTCCATGGTATCATAGACAAACTTATACATCGTAAACACCTCAATGGCCGCAGGGTCATCAATGTTGAAATCAGGATGATATCTCTCGCAGATTTGATTCCAGCCACTTTCAATGATTTCGGCTTTCATGGTTTGATACCGGGCGAGATTCCCATTCTGAGTATTGATCAATATCAGCTTTTGTTTGATATCCTCAAGCTTTTCAAGAATATACTCAAGTTGAGCGATTTGTGGATCCAGGTTATATTCTTCATTCATAAGAACTCACCTCGTCTTTTCTGTGATAGTTACTATTATGCCGGTGTGAGGACAGTTCATACATATACTGTATCAAAAAGCAGGTATTATTTGGCTGACGCAGAATAACAACATATATAATCATTTGATTGGAGCCAATGAATGAACGATTCATGCAAAACTACAAAAGAGGGTAGGAACTGCTGCAAAAATATAAGCATGAGTTTACGAAGCGGGGTATCGGCGATGTTTTCTCATCCAAGCAAAAAGAATATGAGGGTGGAATAGGCCTTTATGAGCAGGGGCATGCCGCAAGATGTCATGTTATAAAGCAATAAGGTCTCACGCATAGATGATTCCGGGAAACGCATTAGCGGCCTATGAAATTTGCTAAATGCGCTTGCGAATATGTGCCATTATGATGTAATATATTACATATAGGTATCACTTATAGATATTATCATATTCAAGGAGGGTGCCACTCATGTCTCCGTACAAAAGTTTTATAGCCGCATCAAAAAATTATTTCAACAGTGTTGCTTTTTTGAAGTTCCTTCTGGCCGCTCGTATATTTATTTTTGCGGCAGGCGGGTTGTTCTATTTACTGGGCTTATTTATCACAGCTGTTTATGATCCCTTTGTGTGCTTTGGCAGTATATTGATATGGGCAGGTTTGATACTCTCCATTATCAAAGAAGATGTCTTAACAATCGTGATTTCCAGCGGAACGATCGCCATAGGCAGTCTTGTCGCGTGGATCATCGGTCTGGTTGGACGGTCATATCTGGGATTTGCTGTCGGCGGCGTTTTCGCATTTACACCGTTCATTTTCTTTCTGATATTTACGACGATTGCTATTATTGTTTTGATCAAGGCTGAAAAATTCCGTTCTATGCGCGCTGCATCCGCCGCTAGGCCTGTAGGCCTGCCGTGCACGAAATGCGGCAGCTTTGTGCCGATCGGCGCAGCTTTTTGCCCCGCATGCGGCAATCAGGCACCGCCTCCGCCGCAGTACGCGCCCCAGCCGCCGCAGTATGCCGCGCCGCAGTATGCGCCGCAACCCCAATACGCACCGCAGCCGCAATATGCGGCGCCTGTACCGCCCGCAAGCGCTCCCGTGCCTCCGGTCAGTGAACCGGCTGCTCCTGTGGGAATCAAGTGTGTCAACTGCGGAACGGATCTGCCTGCCGACGCTGTCTTCTGTGCCAAGTGCGGAACGAAGCAGGGTTAAAAGGAAATACACATATAAATGATAAGACGGTATGAATAGCTTCATATCGTCTTTTTTTTAAATTGTGACAAGGTGAAGAAACCAGTATGAATAAGAGAGGACTGGCTTAGGATTTTGTGCGATCGCTGCTGTTTTGTTTATTAGCCGCTATATAGCCGCTGCAATATTTGGCTCCGGCGTATTATCGTGGGATGAGGGTTTGTTTCAAGCTATGCTTGAGTATGTAGGAGCGCTATTGCTCATCTTAAGCATCTTAAGTTTGATCATAGGCGTTATTTATTTAATCTTGGCGGAGAAATCGAAAGAAAAGTGGTAAAAATAACACAGGCCCCTATGAAAGAAGCCTGTGTATGAACAGATAAACTTATGCTTTTTGTGCGGCAATCAGCATCATTGAAAGCGCGTTGAGCTTGGCGATATCCCGTATCAGGCCGCGCTCATCCTTGTGTCCGCGTGATAGCAGCAGCTTTTTGACTTGACTATGAGCACTGCTGTCCACAGCGATATAAACGAGCCCCACGGGTTTGTCGTCTGTTCCGCCGCCCGGCCCCGCGATGCCTGTAACGCCAACGCCAATATCCGCTCCCGTCAGGCTGCGAATACCGCGAGCCATTTCTTGTGCTGTTTGCTCGGAAACAGCGCCGTAGGTCCTCAGCGTTTCTGCGCTGACCCCCAGCAGTTTCTGTTTCATTTCGTTGGAATATGCACACACACCGCCCTGAAAAACACTTGAAGCCCCTGGGATATCGGTAATCGCCGCGGAAACGAGACCGCCGGTACAGCTTTCTGCGGTTGCGGCGGTTACTTTCTTGCGATTCAGTTCCTGAACCAACGCGTTTTGCAAACTGCAGATATCTATGCCATACACCACATCACCAAGGATTTCGCATACATTATCCACAACGGGATCGATCAGGGCATCGGCTTCATCCGCGCTGGCCGCTTTAGCGCTGACGCGAACCTGCACTTCGCCCTGTTTGGCATAGGGTGCAATCGTCGGATTGGTGGATGTCATCATGAGTTCCCTGAGAGTGTCCTCGACTTGCGATTCACCCATACCGAATATATACAGCGTTTTGGAGCGAATCACGCCGCCCGTTTTCTTCTGAAGATAAGGAGCGATATGGTTTGAAAACATAGGACACATCTCCGATGGCGGACCCGGCATCATAATGACTATTTTACCGTCTTGCTCCACTGCAACGCCGGGCGCCAGCCCCATATCGTTGAAAAAGACAGTGCTGCCTGCAGGTACCAACGCCTGAAGCATGTTGTTGGGCGTCATCATCCATTCTCGTTTCTTAAAAAGGTCTTCTATTTTCTTGACGCTGGGCTCATGCAGCTCAAGACCAAGCCCAAAATAATCCGCGATTGTTTTCTTTGTGAGGTCGTCGTATGTAGGGCCGAGGCCGCCTGTGGTCAGTACCAGATCCGAGCGGGACAGCCCAAGAATAAGGCTGTCTTTAAGGCGCTGCGCGTTATCGCCCACAACAGACTGATGATACATATCGATGCCAAGAGCCGCAAGCTCCCGTGCGAGGAAAGTGCCGTTGGTATTGACGATATCGCCAAGCAATATTTCAGTTCCGATACAGATTATTTCTGCCTTCATGCAAGAGTCTCCGATTTCATGTTAGTCTTGAACGGTATTATAACACAGCGGCTCCCATGCAACAAAAACATATTGCCTAAAATGTGTGAAAAGAGAGACAGAAAACCTAAGGCTTATGGTTTTTATTGACTAATTGTGGTATTCTAGAAAACGATAAGGCGAATATACCGGAGGCTTATTCCATGCAAAAGAGAATGTTCATCTTCATATTTGTTATATTGCTTGTCTTCATGGCTTTTGGATGTACAACGCAGGCCAAAATGCCAGTCGCGGTTCAGGCAGAAGCAGCGATAACACCTGTTCCCACACCGCCGGTGGCCGTCACAAGAGCGGATTTTCCGAGCCTTTATCTGCCCGGCTTAGCGCAGGCAGGTATCATACCTGCTCAGGAATATCATATCGGCATTGTCTATGGCATGGATAAGGGTGCGGCTTTTTCAGAGCTTGAAAAGCTTTGCCAAAACTATGAAGATTCATTGGGCATTCAAGTCGCGTTGGTACAGACAGCACCTCACCGACAGGCTGCTGCCGTTGAAGAGGTGCTAGATAAGGATATTGATTTTTTGATCTTTGCCCCCGGCGGTGATGACGCGCTGACAGAGGCGGACACGCAATGCGTACAGCATGACGTGCCTTATATCACAATAGGCCGCCGCATTGAAGCGTCGCCCGGAAAAGGCAGTTATGTGTGCAGTATAGAGCCGGATTATTATCTGACGGGCGTGCTGACGGGGTTATCTGTCGTCAAAACGATGAAAGCAGAGTATGGAAGACCATTTGGCAATATTGCCGAAATCACGGGCGTGGTGAGTGACGAAGCTTCTGTACTCAGATCTATTGGGCTGCGGCGCGTATTGTCCCGGTATACGTCGCTGGGTGTGGTATGCAGTGTGGCAGGCAACAACGATAAGAACACGGTTTACAAGGCTGCGGTGAATATATTCAAAGCTTACCGTGAGGGTGAGCTGGATGGTATTGTGGTGCCGGATGATGCGGCGGCGCTTGTTGTGCTGCAGGCGGCTGCCGACTATGACAGAGACGATGTGACAGGCCGTATATGGAGCGTAGGCGCGACGGTGGACGGCCTCACAGGCGTGTGGTACGGGCAGCTCGCCCAAACTGTGGAGACCACAGGGCAGACGGGTATGGCGGCGATGGAATATGCGCTGCAATATTTGGAGGGCAACAAAGAAGATATACCGCCGGTGGTGACAGCTATGACGCGTTCGTTTACTGCCGAAACGCCGGACAAGGCTGACGGCATCGCCAGACTGATTGCGGCACTGAAAGACTGCGGGGCGCAGAGCAGCTTGGAGAGCATCGGTGACTATGTGTTGTTTATGCCGGATGAGACACAGTTGCTTGAGGTTTACCCCAAACGCTACGACACCTATACGGAAGTGCAGAGCTTCTTAGGGGCACTTGAGCCGTATACCACGAAGGACGCTGTGTATTTGCCCCCACGAGAAAATGAAGAGTCGTAAAAAATATTAATCGCGTTTTAATAAATATCTGTTGCAATTGATTGACGCTAAATGATGGACTGACCTGTCACTATGGTGAATTTAGGTGTTTGGTGGTAAATGCTTAAGAGAGGGTCAGGTTATGAAGAAATATTATGCAAGAAAACGAAAAAGCAGGAGAAAAACCAAGACGTGGTTTTATGCGATCATTTGTTTGCCGATTGCAGCTCTTGTCGCAGGTATATTTTTAATTGTGAGTGCGTTGGGCAATCAGCCGGGTAATCAGGTTCCGCCGAATAGTATAGTCGATATGACCGCGCCTGACGGGTCAGCAGTGCTGCCTTCCGCGAATGCGGAGCCGGAATTGACGCCTGAACCAACACTGGCAGACAACCTGACACTGGCCGCGATCGAGGATACAACGCCATCCAAGTTTGGTTTTGAAACACACATCTATGCCGATGATGCAGAACAGGAATCATTTGAACGCAGCGTATCGGTCTTTTTTCCTGCAGGCGCAGAGTATACGGCCCTTAAAGGTGTGACAACATATCGCGGTAACAACTATCGAGATGCCTCCGGGTATGGTATTGCGGATATTACCGACGAAAAATTGTCGCTGCTGGACATTGACAAGACGACTGATGCCATTGACAAGTGGAGAGGATCAGCGTGTACAGGACAGCCGCTTATCGTGACATGGCCTGATGAAACTCGAAAAAACATGACATCGCTTTATGAAGAATTTCGCAACAGAGAAGGCTTTACTGAGGTGATTATTGCTTCGGCAGACGGAAACATTTATTTTATGGAGCTGTCGTCAGGTAAAAAAACACGACATCCTATCAATATTGGGAGCCCGACGAAGGGGACACCGAGCCTTGATCCCAGAGGTTATCCCATTATATATGTGGG
>JAEZKQ010000031.1 GCA_023436115.1 Bacillota bacterium
TTATGCTCCGCCGAATTCCATTTCACGTTTTTGGTCAGCACACGGCAGCATATCGCCTTCGTTTTTTCCTTAAACCGCTTATGCAGCTCGTTAACCGCCAAATACACCATTCTCTCAGACTCGTAGGGTTTGTTTCGTCCCGCAATCAAGCCAAGCGCCATCACACCGCCTGTCACAGCACCGCAGGCACAGCCGGATTCCCCCAGACCGGAACCAAATCCCGTCGCGATTTTATAATTGCTCTCCTCCAGCCCTAATCGATATACCTCGTTAAAAGCGCGAAGGACAGCCTCGCTGCAATACAATCCGTTGCGAAAATATCGCAGAGACAGGGCCACTGCAGGCGGGAGTTCAGAATTCTCGTCCTCTTGCACGGCGCGCTTTATATTATCCTTCTCCGAATCAAAATCATCAAACAGCCACGTGCTTAAATATCGTTCACCTGAATCTGGTAACACCGTCAGGATCCGTTTGCCTTCATACTCCGGCCTCTTTGCGACCTGAAGCGCCGCCCACATCGCCGCAGCCGATGAAATGCCGACAAGCAGCCCCTCCTTTTTGGAGAGCTCTCTTGCAATCTCACCCGCATCTTCATCTTTTACCGTGATAATTTCGTCAATTATGCTTTGATCAAGCACCGAGGGAATAAACCCGGCACCGATGCCCTGCAGCTTATGAGGTGCCGCAATGCCGCCGGATAACACGGCAGACTTAAAAGGCTCAACCGCGATGACTTTGATATTCGGATTGTACTTTTTGAGCACCTGCCCGACCCCGGTCAGCGTACCGCCTGTGCCGACTCCCGCCACAAAAACATCAATGCTGCCGTCGGTATCTCTTAAAATCTCCTGAGCAGTCGTTTGTCTGTGCATCTCGGGATTGCTCAAATTGGCGAATTGCTGCAGGATATATGCGTTGGGTATTGTCTGCGCGAGTTCATTTGCTTTTTTAACAGCGCCATCCATGCCATCGTACGCTTCCGTTAGAACGACTTCCGCGCCCAGCACATGGAGTATCTTTCTTCTTTCAATACTCATGGTTTCGGGCATTGTGAGTATCAGCTTATATCCTTTTATGGCACTGACAAAGGCAAGGCCGATGCCGGTGTTGCCGCTTGTGGGTTCAATCAGCACATCACCGGGTTTTATAATTCCTTCCCTTTCCGCGCTTTCGATCATTGAGAACCCAATTCGGTCTTTCACGCTGGAAAGCGGATTGAACATTTCAAGCTTGGCAATGATCTCGGCTTGTGTCGGGTTTATTTTCGTGATTCTGACCAGCGGCGTGTTACCGATCAGCTGTGTCAAATCCTCAGCTATTTTCATAATAGGTCTCCCGCTATGAATATCTTAGATTTACACCAATGTGCCTTTACAAGAACTTCCGCTGCCAGCCGCACACGCGAAGCAATGCTGACCAAAGGCGATTCGTCCGGTAATCTCGGAAAAATCATTGATTTTCCAAACTGAATTTTTATTTGAGTATATCGGCTTATTGAGGGCAATATTAAAATCACAATCAAATAATCGTCCGTCATAATCAACAGATATTTGACTCTTGCACATCACTTTATCGGCAGCCTCGTGATTAAAGGCGGCGCAAAGAAGACTGTTGTAGCTGCTGAGCTTTTTACCGTGCGTGAGCATATGCTCGTATCTGCCTATTGGCATGTTTGAAATGATGTAAAGATCATTAAAAACAATGCCATGCTGGTTTTGCAGCGCTTCTTTGTAATCCGCTTGCAGCTTTTTTTGGTCTCCCGGCAAATTGTCATCAAGAGGATTGTAGACCAGATGCAGCTTAAGCCCACCGCCATCTTTGCCATACCCTAATGCGTTGAGTTTTTTCAGGGCTTCAATGCTTTTTTTATAGACAGCGGCTCCTCTTTGCAAATCGACATTATCTTGTGTATAGCAGGGAAGCGACGCACATATTGTGACGCCGTTCTCAGCCAGAAAATTTGCCGTGTCTTCCTGGCCCGCTTCGAGCAGTATCGTTAAATTACAACGGTCAATGATATCGAGTTCCAGTTCTTTAAGACGCCTGACCAAATTCTTAAAATTCGGGTTCAGCTCGGGTGCACCCCCGGTTATATCCACTGTCTTTATATGTTGGTTGTTTGCAAGCAAATTGATGATGCGGTTGATGATCAATGGGGGCATCTCTTCTTTTCTGTCCGGCCCGGCATTTACGTGACAATGCCGGCATCTTTGATTGCACTTTTTTGTGATATTAAGCTGCAATGTGTCTATCGAATTGCGGCTTTGACTGACCTCATGCTTCGCCAGTGTACCCTCAAAGTTGTATGTTTGTGACAATAACTCTCCCAATTCAAATCACCCCTATTCTATCGTTTCAGCGCTGTCTGAAGCGAGCGCTGCGCTGTCCGAAGTCTCTGCGCTTCCAGCGCTCTTAGCTTTGGCTTTGCGTTGTTTATATATTGAGCGCAATATGGATGTCAGCCCAAACAGGGCAAATACGATGAGCAGACCGTATACAAAAGTTTTGGCTCCTCCGCCCAGCATTTTTCCTGCATAAGAATAGACGATCGTTGCAGGCAGTTGTCCGATACCCGTCGCGATAAAAAACGGCCAGAATTTGATAGACGTGAGACCTGCCGCATAGCTCACAATATCAAAAGGCATAAATGGCAGCAGCCTTGCGATCACGATGGATTTAGAACCGTACTTATCAAAAAAGCCGTCTACTGAGGCCAGTGCACTTTTTCCCGTCAGCTTTGTGACCGCGCTTCTTCCGTAAAGCTTCGCAATGCCAAAGCACGCGGCTGCACCGACCATTGAACTCGTCCATGAGAGGACTGCCCCGCCAACCCATCCGAAAATTGCCGCATTTGCAAATGTGATGAGAAAAGCGGGTAATGGTGCTGCCAGTGATTGAAAAATCATCAAGGCGAACGATATTACAATGGCCAGCACACCAAAAGATCGTATATATTCTTTGACCGGCTCAGGATCGGCAGACGACAGCACTTTGACAAGCTCGATGATGGTGGATCTGCTTTCTGGGATTAAAAAAACCGCCAGCAAAACGGCAGGGATAGCAATCATAAGGGCTATTTTTAACTTCTTATTCATGACTCACAACTCCATTCAAAATTCCGATTAAGGTATGTTAATATCTCTAAGCTGACTAAGCGAAGCATCTCTCTTACAAAGCTCTTTTTTTCTCTTGTTGATAAACAGCCACTGTATGCCCCCGACCAGACTATAAGCGGATACAGCTATCGCAAACAGCACAGAAACGGTCAACGCATTTGATGCTGTGAACCCGTATGGCTGAAGCAGGAATATATAGGCTCCTTCTCTCATGCCGTATCCGTTTATACCAAGCGGCACCATCGCAAGCACAGAAGATGCGCACGTAATCAAAAACAGATCCGGCAAAGGCAGCTGCGGCTTGTTTAGACCTGCGATCACAGCTCCCACAACAAAGGCAACAACCATTTGAAATAATACAGATTCAATCAGGCAGACCCCGAGGGCCTTCTTTTTGCTTCTCAGTTCTTTTGCCGATTCGGCAAACCGGGCCCAGCCGCGACTGAATTTTCCGTCACTCTTTCTCAGCCGTTTCGGCACCCAACCCGACATTAATACGGTTGCGAGCAATATCCCCGCCAGCAGCAGCCCGGCGAGCAGTACTACTGCAATCTTGGAAGGGCTCTTGGCAAAAGCCGAACTCACCAGCCCGAGCAAAGCCAAAGTAATGGTGGCGATCACTCTTTCCATCACCACTGAGGAGGCCGCCGCTGAGGTGTTCTGCGCTTCTTTGCCCGCAAGATATATACGGATGCCGTCTCCGCCGATGCTGGAGGGCAAAAAGTTGTTAAAGAAAAGGCCGCAGTTGTAATAAGCTATCAGCTTACCAACGCTGATGCCGATTCCCTGTGCTTTGATTAAAGCCCCCCATTTAAGGGCACTGATCAGCACAGAAAGCAGTATCAACATAAAAACCGGGAGCAGCCACACAAGATTGAAATGGGTCAGCGACTTTGCCACCTGATCAATATCCGCGAGCACAACGGCCAAGGCCAAAAGCCCCAGGGAAATGACGATCCGCAATACCGTCCATAATTTCTTCTTGTTCATTTTACTGCTCCCGATTTTAAGTTATTGTTAGTAGACGATCAGTTCATCAAGAACCGTGCTGTCAATCTTCTGGTCGGTTCCGGCCCAGCCGCTGAAGCTCACGTTATAGTTGCGCGCCTTTGTAAAGCCTGCCGACTGCAGGATAATCGTTGTGAATCCTGACCGGATACCGCCTGTGCAATACAGCACAATTTCATCATCGGTGGTGTAACCAAGGGCTTCAACTCTGGCTCTGATCTGAGCAGGGGTCAGCAGTGTTCCGTCGGCATTGTAGAAGTCCTTAAACCAGATGTGCTTGGAATTCGGAATACGCCCAATTGTCTTCTCACCGTAATTCTTAAGGCCTGCATATTCCGCATCTTCTCTCGTATCCAGCAGCTTCAAAGTATCGAGATTCGCTGCGAGATAATCCGTTTCGGCAATGAGGTTTTCATTGGGATTGGCTTTCGGACCTGTGACCGGCGTGATTTTTGTGGCAACCTTCGATATCTCACCACCGGCATCCTGCCACGCTTTGATGCCGCCATTGAGAATAAACGTGTTTGTCAAACCAAACACACGCAAGGTCCAAAGCTGACGGCCCTCTTCGCCCCAGCCTACCTGTGTATCGGTGTAAATCACGATCGGCTTTGTACCGTCGATACCCAAATCACCAAATATCTTGGAAAGCTCATCATACGATTTGATATGTGCCCAATCACCGCTCGCCTGATCTACGCCCACATTCGACCATTCCTGCCATGTGGCGCGTACCGCATTCGGCAAATGACCTTTGTCATAAGCTTCCTGTGCGCGGGCATCCAGCACGATCACATTGTCATACTCTTTCTGAAGCTTCTCCACAGAGTATACATAAGTATCGAAAAGCGCCTGATCGCTGTCTTTCTCTGTGACATCAGTCGGGGCCGGAAGAACCTCGGAATTGTTGTCTCCCGTTCTGATGGCTCTCGTTGTTTCGGCTGGCAATGCCGATTCTGTTTCAGTTGCTGTATCGCTGACGGAAGCCGATTCCGTTGCAGCTGCCGATTCGACGGTTGATTCTGTGCTTTGCGGTGCAACAGGCGCTGCACACGCTGCAAAAGCGGAAATCACAAGCACAAATACCAATAACAAAGCGACTATTTTAATGTTTTTCATTTTAAATACTCCTTTTAAATTGTTTTGTTTGCTTTATTATTTTTTCAGGCATATATGCTTCGACATCGACACGTCAAAATGGCTGCATTTGCAGACAACGGGGTGCCTAGAATGTGTCTCATCTGAAATCTCCTTTCGCTTCCGACAGAAAACTTTATTCATATATGTTTTGTATGAAATTGATGGTAACATATCCCTCCTCTCACGTCAATCATTATTTTATATTTTTCCTATATTTTTTATATGCATTAGGGTCTTTGATGATGATTCCTTTCAGATTAGAAATAAAAAAAGACTGCTCTTTTTTTGAACAGCCAAAAGTCGTTTCACTTGCAATCAAAAACTCGCTATATTAAATTCTCAAAGCATTCTGATATGCTCTCAGCTTCCCCTTATCGCTTCCATCGGAGAAAGCTTCGTCGCCTTCCATGCGGGGTATAGGCCCGCCGCAATGCCGACAAACACCGCCACGGCAATACCGGCGAATGTGAGCCACAGCGGAATGGAGAGTACCATGCCCTCCTGAAAATACATGCCCAAAACCTCTGTGTTGCCTGAACCGTTGTTGACCGCGAACGCAACAATGTAGCTGATGACCGCGCCGATCGCCCCGCCTGCAAGGCCGATCACCGCCGCCTCAATGAGGAATATGCGGCGTATTTTATTCATCGCAAGACCTGCCACCTTCATGATGCCGATTTCTTTCTTGCGTTCGAGTATGCTTGTGAGCATCGTGTTCGCGATACCGATGGCCGAAACGAGCAGCGCGATGGCACCGATCATCACAAGCTGGGCTTGACGGCTGGCCTGATCCTTTTGCACTTCTTCCACATATGATCCCTCGCTGTGCGCTTCATACCCCATTTTACCCAGTGATGCTACAATGTCGGAAACGCAGTCAATATCCTTCGCGCGCAGGCGTATCTCACTGTAACCGTCTGCGCTCATGCCCCACTGTTCGGCAAGCTTTCTATTATGCCGCAGTATATTTTTTGCGGCATCGAGGTTCATATACGCACTGTAGCTGCCCTCACTGCCTTGATCTTTTTTGAGTATTCCGGTCACAGCCGCGGGATAACGCTTAGATTGAACGGCACCCTCACCCATATAATTTTCATCCGGGATATACCCAAGATACAGCTTCATGGGCTGAGACCCAATATCAAACGGCATCGTGATCTCAGGTTCTTCTTCACTGTCGCCCATATAATACATGGATTCTTCATCGGGCTGTTCACCGTCTTTAACAAACTGATTTTGCGCGTAATAGCCGACCACCAGCTGCGGTATTTCCGAATCTTCGAACAGACCGCCTTCAACGAAGTCCAAGCTATCCTTTATATAGTTGCGGTCCATCGCAATCACGTTGAGATAGCTCGTCTCGTAATCACCCGCATCAATATACACAGGCATATAGAGCACGGGCGTTCCCGTCTCCACATTGTCAATTGCAAGAAAAGAAGCCAATGTATTATCATTTAGCTTTGCGACGGTTCCCATACCGCCCATACTGCCTTGAACGCGTATCTCTGTCAAACTCGTACTGTTCAGCCAGTTTTCTTCAAACTGCTTATAGCTTGAAAGCCCCAGCGCGAACATGAGTATGATGCATACCGTACCGATCACCACACCGAACGTGGTCAGCAGCGTGCGCGCACGCCTGCGCCACAAGTTCAGCGCCGCGAAGCGTATCAGATCAATCCAGCCCATCGCCGTCTCCCAATGCTTTGATTCTGCGCTTTCTGCGCACCACGAATGCCGTCACCACAGCGGCTATCAGCACCGCACCAATCAGCACGGAAATCCACCACTGACTCACCGTGTCCACGGGCTCTTCCTCTTCCTCGGTTACGCTCGCGGATATCACGGGCGGCTCAATGTTCATGCCGACCTCGATCTCCTGCGCATATGGATTGCCGAATTCGTCTTCATAGCTGATTGAGATTTTACCGATCGTATAGCCGTACTTTTCCGCGTCGCTATCCGTCTGCATATCACCGTCTTCGTTCTGGCTCATGCCCAAGGTTCCGACGAACACATACAGCTCCGCTGTACCGCTCGTGCCGGGCTCCATATTGCCCACAAACGCGCTGCCTTCGGGCAGCAGCCCCGGCGCTTCGATCTTCACCATGACGTTATAAAGCTTACTGCGCCCTTTGTTAAACAAGCTGAACGACAGCGGCAGCGTATCACCGGCATTAGCCGTTTGCGGCAGCTTTGGCTCGTCGTATTCAAGGCTCACCGGCTGTGTCACCTGCAGCAGCAGCGGCTCGGTGACCGTATACGCGGTCGCTTTACTGTCTTCATACGCGATGGTCAGCGTCACCGTCTGTATGCCAGGCAAGCTGTCTAGCCGTGATAGCATGTTGAACGAAATATCCGCGCTTTCACCGTGCTTGATTTTTTCGATGTACACCGTATTTGTATTGTCGGCAGAGAGCAGGCTCTTTCCGTCTCCCGCATATGTCACCGTAATGTTTTTCACATCGTATTTGGTGCTTTTATTCTCGAGTGTCGCTTTTACCTCAAACGTCTCTCCCGCCTTCACCACATCAGGGGTTGTGCCGTAGTGAGAAACAACGAGCTTAGGCTGCGGCCTTGGCGCTTCTGACGGCGCTAATGTCGGAGTGGCGCTTGGGTCGGCACCATCTACGGTGGCATATACGGTAAACGGCTGTTCCACCGTTTCGCTCGCCGCGTTCGTATATGAAGTGTTGAATACAATCGGATAGCTACCTGAGAAGCGATCAGCTTTCAGCGCGAGTGTGAACTCGATAAGATAGACGCCGTTTGCATAAGCAACTGTTTTGTTATAATTGTTGAATACGAACGGCGCTGCCGATGCATCGCCCAAATCCAGCGCGGCCGTGATATTGGCAGGCGTGTCGGCCGTGGTTGGCGCCAGGGGCAGCACCACCTTCACGCTGTCTCCTGACTGCACGGGCGCATAGCCGTCCTGATACGACTTCGTCATATCACTGTACTTGCCCGTGCTTTCAATTTTAAGCAAGCCGCCTTCCGCAAGCGCGGTTAAACCGACTGAACTTAAAATCAATATCACTGCGACTACTATCGAGACCTTCCGAAGCTTATTCATCGTTTTCCTTCTCCTAAAACCAATTCTTCATTCATAATTTTGTACGATTTCTCCGTCGGATATATGGATCACCCTGTCTGCAAATACGGCCTTCTCCATGTCGTGCGTCACGAACATCAGCGTGGTTTTGTCCCTTCTGACTGATTCACGCAGCAGCTCCATGATCTCCTGTGCGGTATGGCTATCGAGGTTGCCCGTGGGCTCGTCCGCAAACAGAATTTTCGGTGCCGCCACAAGCGCGCGTGCGATGGCCACGCGCTGCTGCTGACCACCCGATAGCTGCGTCGGTTTGTGCTTCAAATGCTGCCCGAGCCCCATGCTGCCCAGAGTATCACGGGCCATTTTTAGCCGTTTTGCTTTGGGATAGCCCTTTGCGGCGAGTACGAACGCCGCATTTTCCTCGGCAGTCATTGTCTCAAACAGGTTGTAGTTTTGAAACACGAAGCCGACGTTGCGCAGGCGAAAATCCACAAGTGCGCTCTCACTCATCGCGTGAATCGAGCGGCTGCCAATCAGAATATGGCCTGCCGTTGGGCGCTCCAGCCCGGCGATGAGGCTCAGCAGCGTGGATTTGCCACTTCCCGATGTCCCGACGATCGCGCACGTTTCACCCTGCTTGATTTCAAGGTTGACGCTGTTGACAGCTTTCACGCGTGTATCCTGCGTTTTGTATATTTTCGTCAGGTTTTTGACCCGAATGATGGCTTCATCCATATGTGTTCTCCTGCTTTTTCACGTACGGGCATGGGAGCACGCCCTATTTCATTAATCCCTGATCACCGTCAGCACACCCGCGTCCATCTCGCAGACGGTGTCGCAAAGCTCGTTTATGTCCTGCGCGTTGTGGCTCGCGAGCAGTATCGTGCGGCCTTCATCCCGCAGTCCCTTGATGAGGCTGCGCATCTCCTGCACGCCGTGCTTATCAAGGCCATTCAGCGGCTCGTCGAGTATCAGCAGCGATGGCGACTCCATAATCGCCTGCGCAATGCCAAGCCGCTGGCGCATTCCGAGCGAGTATTTGCCCACCGGCTTTTTCATGGCCGGGTCGAGCCCCACGCGGCGTATCGTCTCGGCGATATCTTTTCGCCCGATTTTGTTTTTGAGCGACGCGAGAATCTCTAAATTTTTCATGCCGCTGTACTGCGGCAAAAAGCCCGGCGTTTCGATGATGAGCCCTAAGTCTTCGGGAAAGTCCATGTCCTTTCCGACTTGCTCGTAATCCACGAATATCTTGCCGCTCGTGGGAAACAAAAACCCGCAGATGCATTTCATCAGCACCGTTTTACCGCTGCCATTGTTGCCCACGATGCCGTGGATCATGCCCGCCTCAAAGTCATGGTGCACGTCGCTGAGCACCTGCTCACCTTTGAAATCTTTAAATACATGCTGTACGCTGATTGCGATATCCATATTGTTATTGAACAATTAAGAACGTATTACGCGGGCTTTGCCCTCGCGCTTCCACTTCTTTTCTTCAATAAAAGAAGCAAATGATTTATATTCTTAATCGGTCTCCCTCCTGTACATTAATTCTGTATATCCAATTAACATTATTCTAGTCATTGCCACTGAAGTTGAAGTTGTACTTTCGCATCGCACGCAACGCGAAGAAAAAGCACAAAATGATGAGCACGCCGAATATGACATACGTCATCCACAACCGCGGCAGCAGATCGTACCCGAAATTGTGCATATGATACGTCGCGTGCTGCAGTGGCGAAAGCCATGCCGCCCAAAGGTTCGCGATGTACATCTGCTCCTGATCAAGACGCATAAACGTATTAAACGTCTGCGGATTGAGTAAAAAACCATACAGGCTGAAAATGAACACACTCGCTACGCCCCAGAACTGACTGCGCCGCACATTGACAACAAGCATGATGGACACCATCAGCAGCGTGTACAGCAGCATCAGTAAAAATATCGTACCCATACATTCATACGGTGTGGACATTTCAAGCGTTTTGACCAGCGCGGGCAGCGCCACCGCCTTTCCTGCTCCCGAGTAGCCCAAGATCGCCGCTGTTTCACTCCACATGTTGCCAATGAAGCTTTGTCCCATGCAGACAAGCGATGTGGATACAAGCACAAACAGCATATAGATCGCCGTCGCGAGGCAGATGTAGAGTATCTGCCCCCAGAGCCATGTGCTGCGGCGTATGCGCGACAGATAATACGGCACGCCTGCCCCAAGGAACGGCATGTCCGCAAACAACAGCACAAGAAGCAAGGACGCGAGCAGTATTGAGTTTGAATCTCCAAAGGTCCAAACGAACGCCTCAACAAGCTGCATCGTGGTTTTGTATTCGAGCGAAAATTTCACGGCTTTGTCGGAAAACAGAAAGCAGAGAATAAACGCGAGCGCAAACGTGATAAATATGCGCGGGTTCCTGCGCCAGCCTCTAAAATTGTAGACGGTAACCGTCCAAACTTGGGTGAGCCTATGCATCGCCGAGCCTCCTTGATACACGGATGCCGTACCCGATGGCTACAATAACGGCGATAATTGTCACCAGCAGCGCGATACCCCATAAGCCGCCGGGCCAAAGCTCCCCAGCACTAAGCCATTGCTTGGGGTTCAGCACATAGACATCCTTGACGTAGCGCTCGGAGAGAATAACGAGCACGTAATAAATGATGAAAGGCGAAGCATAAGCCATGTATTTGCTCATGGTGACGGCGGCCAGCATCGCGCCGACGAGTGACCACAGCGCCCCGCACAGCGCAAACACGAAGGCCCGTCCCAAAATGTCCGCGAAATAATGCGGCTGCATCATATGCGTCATGTTTTCATCGGGTTTGAGTTCCATCGGTGTGAATACGAGCGCAAACAGCACATAAGCGATGATGATGCCAATAAACATCACAAGCGCGCCCGAAACAGCCGTCGCGGTCACCTTGCCGGTGATATAGCGCCAACGGCCGGAGCGCGGCAGATATTCTTTTAAATAGCCGCTTTTGATATCGTCCACGAACGCCGAAGTATACGGCAGCGCTGCAAATATGGGCACGCAGAGCAGCATCACATCTGACGAGAGCGCGGTGAGCAGGGTCTGTGCGTGAAAGCCGTTGTACAGCCCCTCTTTCGCGACGTATTCAAGTATGGATATGATATCTCCCCCCGCGCCAATGATGATAGCAAGCACCACGCCTGCTATCCCTGAATAAAAGCCCCATGAGGATAAAGCGCGACTTATATCTGAGTTGTATTTCTTCAAGCATTGCCTCCAAAGCTGAAACCAATGTCTCTAATATATGACGGATGGATCAACACAAAGTGCATGCACATAACCAAGTATTATTTCCGATAATTCCCATTATTCTCTTTAGCATACACGACAATCAATCTTCTGTCAAGAAAAGTATGGCAGGCTCAAATCCATACACTGTAGGATTACAATACATTTTGGACACTGAATCTTGAAAATAAAAGATGCAGGAACCGGCTCATGGGGTAGCGGAGAATTTGGGAATGTATCTGCTGTGTAAAGGACGATAGAACATGAATCCTGTAATCGGAAAGGCTTTTGCTAGATAATTTCATTTTTCACCTTCATTAACGATATAATGGGGTTTTCAAGACAAGGCTTTCTCTGAATACATATATATACAAACTATTTAAGGAGAAATTAGACATTGTTGTATAGTAAGTTCTGGCTCAGTAGCTGTTTTTTATTTTATTTGTATAAAGCAAAAATTATAGTGTTTTATTTCATAAAAATTGATATAATATAGGTTAGTTACAAATATATTAGTCAATTAATTATATTAATTACCTTAATATTGGCCATAAATCCTTTTCTGTTAAAATTTAAATCGTAACCGGGAGAGCATACATGCGAATTCTTATTGCTGAAGACAGCCATACGTGCCGTCTCATACTATCCGGCACACTCAGAGAACAAGGTTATGATGTTGTGGATACCGTCAATGGCGTACAAGCTTTAAACATGCTGTTAAGTCCCGGAGCTCCGAGACTGGCCATACTCGACTGGATGATGCCGGAGATGGATGGTCTTGAGGTGGTTAAGCGTGTCCGTAAGCAAACGACAGTGCATCCGCCATATATTATTATGCTCACAAGCCGAAGCAATAAGAAGGATATTATTGTCGGGCTTGATGCCGGGGCCAACGATTATCTGGGTAAGCCTTTTGATCCCAGTGAGCTTTTGGCCCGCGTTGAAGTCGGACGGCGTATGGTTGAATTGCAGGATGCACTTATAGAAAGCAGAGAAAAGCTTTCCTATCAAGCCACTCACGATCCGCTGACGGGGATATTTAACCGCAGAGCTGTTTTGGAGCGGCTCAGCGAAAAATTCTTCCAATCGGAGTCATCTCAAGACATTCTGGCGGCGGGAATCTGTGATATAGATCACTTTAAGTTGATAAACGATACGTTTGGACACCAAACAGGTGATGAGCTGCTTTGTGGTCTTACAAAATTCCTCTGTAAATATTTCTCGCACTCAGACCATATTGGCAGAATAGGCGGCGAAGAGTTTCTGATTGTGACCCAAGCAAAAACTCAAGAAGAAATCAAGCATAAGTTTAATAAATGCTGCCAGCTTATCTCTCACACAAAGTTTGAGACCAGAGCCGGCGCTTTATCCATCTATGTGAGCATGGGCGTGGCCAGCACCAAAGATTTAAACTCGGTAGACGAGCTTTTATCCGCAGCCGACGCCGCCCTTTATCAGGCTAAATATCAAGGCCGCAACCGTGTGAATTATGCAAATTTGAGCTAGAATGAAGCAATCCAACATAAGCATAGATAGCCACAGCTGATGCTTTTGTCAATAATGAAACCATGATGTTCAATCAAATAGACGCCAGCAATATAAAAGGCAAGGGACATAAGCGTTCCCTTGCCTTTAATTCTTTTTGACTACCCGGCTTTAACCGGATGCATGCCGATATGGCAAACTAGTCTTGCGAATAGGGCAGCAGCGCCATCATGCGTGCACGTTTGATGGCCATTGCAAGCTCTCTTTGATGCTTGGCGCAAACGCCAGATGTCCGTCTCGGCTGGATCTTACCGCGTTCTGTTAAGAAGCGTTTAAGTTTCATTACATCTTTATAGTCAATGTTCTTTGATTTATCAGCACAAAACGCACAAATCTTACGTCTGGGTTTGCCACGCCGCATTTTCTTTTGCGACTTATCGTCGTTCATCATGACTCCTCCTTATGTTTTGTCAAAAAGGCATCTGTTCATCATCCAGAGGCTCAAAATCGTCAGGTTCATCACCGAAAAGGCCCGCATCATCCGGCGGCGGGGGCACATCCTGCATACGCGAACCACCCTCACCCTTTGGTGACAAGAATTCCACATCGTCAGCCACGATCTCGGTCACATAGCGTCTCTCACCGTTGTTCGCCTCGTAGCTTCTCGTCTGGATCCGTCCCGATACACCCACCTTACGGCCTTTAGCCAAAAATCTGGCACAGTTGTCCGCAAGACCCCGCCAAGTCACAACGGGAATGTAATCAACATCCTTTTTATCTCCAAAGCCTCTGTTGACAGCAACCGTAAAGGTGCATACCGAAATGCCTTGAGGTGTTGTTCTTTGCTCCGGGTCTTTGGTCAGATTTCCGATTATTATCGCTCTGTTCATATTACAAACCTGCCTTTACAGTCTAATCACATTGTATCTTAGTACACTGTCGCTGATGTTGTAATTACGTTCAAGCTCTAAAGGCAACTCAGATGGTGCTTCAAAAGTCATGAGCACATAGTAACCTTCTTTGATGTAGTCGATTTCATAGGCAAGTTTTCTCTGACCCCATTCGTCGACTTTTTCAATTTTTCCGCCGTTATCTGTCACCAGGGTTGAGAACTTTTCGATTAACGCCTTACGCGCTTCGTCATCCAAGTCCGGCTTCAAAATATACATGCTTTCGTACTTATTCATATACTACCTCCCTTTTGGACTCTCCGCTCCCGTAAAGAAATGCGGATGTTGGCCCTGCATCTTCGTGCAGAGCAAGAAAGACGCTACATCAAGTGATTATAACACCGCCACGGCATACTGACAATAATTATTTAACAGCCGTAGCTAAAAGAAATGATTATTTTACTTCTTCATGATAGCAAGTTCAATCAAAAACGTATGGTTATGCTTCCAAAGCACATACTAAGAATAAAACGATACGAGGTAAAATCTATGTCACAAATGAACTGTACAGGATGCAAAAGAGCAGTGGAATCACGGTCAATGCAAAACTGCAGAGGATGCAATGCTTACATGTGCCAGGATTGCTACGACTTAAACAGCGGCTACTGCAGCGACTGCCAGCAAAGCCTTGAAATGTACGAATAAGCTTAATGGGGACAATCTACGGTTAAAACATAGCATATTTCTAAGACTGATCACCTTTATTCCTATGTAAATATGCCTTCATAGCGCTAACCGTGACAGGGGATATCACGTGCTCCATACGGCAGGCATCCGCTTCGGCTACATTTTTATCTATTCCCAGCGTATCGACCAGAAAATCTGTAATGATATGGTGAAGCTCATGGATGCGTTCGGCTTTATTGCGCCCTTCTTCTGTGAACAAAATATCACCATAGGGTTCCTGCTGTATGTAGCCTTCCTTCTTAAGAATACTCATAGCCCGGTTCACACTGGGTTTTGTTACACCCAAAAAACGCGCGATATCCACACTGCGTACCACGTCATTCTTTGACTCAAGTTCAAGTATCGCTTCTAAATACATCTCGACAGATTCACTGATCTCCATTGCCTTCACCGCCATGAATACTTGATCCCTCACATAATAACATATTCTGTATAACAAATAAATAGCATAGTGCTATTTTAACGATAACAGCATAAAGACCGCAGCCACAATCAGAAAAGGCAAAAAGAAAATCAACCGCTTAAATCCGAGTTTCTGCATAAACGCCTTCTCATTTTCGTCCCTTTCAGGGTTGCGGACGCGGCATAGCACCGTACCAAGTTTCTCTTTCAAGCTCATAGCGTATACATCTTCTCCTTATCGCAAAAACGCAGGTGCCCTTGAGGCAGCGCTGTGGAATTCTGCAGCGTCTGCGAGAGTGTCAGTTCATATATCTGTTCGATAGGACGCATGCCGCTGATTGAATCCAGTGTGGTGCAGCACAGCGCGCCGGTCTTGCATGCGATTCGCGCACAATCTTCGAAGCTGTAGCCCCTTATCATGGCGGACAAAAAGCCGGCAATTGTCGTATCGCCGCCTGCCAATGCGGATTTAAAGTTATCAACGTGGTAGGTTGGCTGGAAAATCTCACGTCTTGACCAATCCGGTTTGCCGATTGATGCCATTTCTTCCTTGTCGGAAGTTTTGATGTAAACGCCATGGGCCCCGCATTTAATAAAAGCGAGCTTAGAGCCCATTTGCAAAATTCTCTCTCCCAACGCACGTATCTTTGCAAAATCGAGATAGCGCGTAAAATCGTCTCCTGCACAAAGCTTCAGAATCCGGTCATATTCGCTGCGATCCAGCATAAACAACGCCTCTTCAATACTGGGCAAAAATAGATCGACATAGGGCAGCACCTTTTCCAGCGCAACTGGCCAATTGACCCGACCCGACTCACTGGAGACATCGGGCAGCGACATATCAAGAGAAGTCACCGCGCCTACTGCTTTGGCACGGGAAAAAATCCGCGTTAATTCCTCTCCGTCATTTTCGTAAACCTTTTTCATGAGCGGCGGGTAGCCAAAATGAAAACAAGTTGCCTGAGCCACCTCTTCATAATCAATATCATCGGCAGTAAACACATTGTTCCCCGCAGGGTCGTGCAGTATGATACGGTCTATTCCGGGGGGTGAGAGCACTATAGAATAAGACGTACTGACACCAGGCTGACGCCGAACTCCGCCGCCTGTCTCTTTATCGGCAATCTGCGCGAGCAAAGTCCCGAACTGATCTGTGCCGATATTCGCCATAGGGCACACGTTTAGCCCAAGCCGCGCCATGGCAAAACCGGTGTTGGATACGGGCCCGCCGGATGAAATGGTGACCCCATCCATATTGACAAGGCGTCCGGGACGAAAAAGCTCTTCTATGCTTTGGCTTTGTGCATAAGCAAATGCAGGGCTTATATCCAGACAAAGGTGTCCTGCCACAACGAAATCGTATTTCTTCATGCCAATCTCCTGTTGAAGATGATGCCGTCTGTTTTGAATGCTCCCTATTATTATACCATAGCTTTTAATAATTTGATGATAAAATAACTTTCATTTTTTAAAAGAGCATAATGATCTTAGCTGACCAATGAATAATTATGAACCAGAAAGTGACATTGAAAATTTCGTCGAAAATTTAATATTCATTTTTATATCTTTGCAGGATTTTTCGAATCGCCGAGATAGTCTCTCAATCTCGTTTTTACACACACTGTGGACAACAATGTGGATAAGTGGGATAGCTTTATGCACAAAACCACTGGTTATATACACTAACTTTCTTCTTGTTTTTGGTAATCATGCACCGCTGTATTTTCTTCGGCTCGTAAAATTATACACACTCAGGTTAATAATATGCAAAATACTCTTAGAATCGATTTGACCAAAGGATAATGTTAATAGATTTTGGGAATCATAGGTTCATAATCTGATCAAAGGCGGTGGGCTAAAATGAACGACAGTCTCGATGCGATTAAACAGCAGATGCGCGGCAGCAAGGGCGTTCGCGTCACGTTACGTACACGGTATGGGCGGCGGGGCGGAATTGAAATGGGCGGCATTATCGACGGTCTTTATCCAGAGGTATTTACCGTGCTTGTCAAAGAGCATGGCTATAAACGCAGGTACTGCTTTTCCTATTCCGAAGTGCTCACCCATCATGTGGAGATAAACCCATGTCCAGAACCTCTCCTGTCTCTGCATCCTGAAACATGAGCCAGTAGCCCCGAGCATCTGGGGTTACACAGCGCATGTACGTCCCAAACCCCTCCAGCCAAATCGGGGGTGCCATTCCGTATTCACCAGGTACGCCAAGTACCTTCGCGACAACGGTATCTTTGTTTCGTATTTTTCCCGAGATATAATGCCACCAGCCTGTGGGGCCCGGGTAAGATATTTTAACCCATTCGCTGTCGGGAAACACAGTCGGAAAAGGATTGATTTTATCCTGACGAATCACATGCGGACATGAATCACATACGTCCGGCGCATCGGGCTCATCATTTTCTATATCGGACGAGGTATCCTGCGCATCATAAACAATATCATGATTTTTGACGGGCTCTTCGGCATTGACAGTCTGACTTTGTTGTATAATGTCATCTTCAGATTTATGAGTCGCTTTGGGTATGGCATGTGTAAACTTGAATTTTGCCGCTACTTCGGTCCAGCTTGGGCCGGGAGATTTAAGAACAAATTCAAACGTTTCATTTTGAACAACAGCTGCACCCGCAATATCCTGGATGGATAAAGCGGGAATTTGCTCTTTTAAAGGGGCTTCGCTCACTTGCCCCACAAAATGTTCGCGACCATTTTTTTCGAATATATAAAGCGAATAGCCTTCCGACGGCAAAGAGAGCGCTACCATTTCAACGAGAAGGCCTCCCTGAACGGATTGCAGTTTAAGCGCAGCCTGACACTTTGGATCGGCATACTTGGAACCGTCCGGCTTTAACATCAACAGCGATCTTTGTATGCTTTCCATTGTTCCCTCCGGTAATATTTTCTTCACTATATATATGACTGATTAAGCCTCAAAATGAGTCCATTTCAATAATGATTATTTCTATCAAAACACGACATGCAATACGTCATTTTTTTACAAAATTAGAAATTGCGGTTAGGCGGAGCAATGTTACAATGAATTGAAGACATTTTTAATGGATTTGAATTAACGAAGAAAGGGTACGGGTTGGGTATCATGGCTCGACCGCCTTAAAAACTTTTCGGATGACTGCTTAGCGAGCGGCAAACCGAATATACATATTCAAGGCAAACCCGTCTGAAAAGCGGGGACGCAAAGCCTGAAGTCTAAATCCGTTAATAACGGCTAGGATCGTTCGGCTGCCAAGGGATTCCTTGCAGCCGATTTTTATTTTGTGGAGTAAGAGACTTTGGAGAATTGAAGCCAAAGTTATTGAGCAAACAAATATTTAGAAAAAGAGGAGAGCTTATGAAAAAAAAATTAGTTGCACTATTGGTGGTTCTGTTGATGGTGTTTGCGCTGCTGCCAACAACGGCGTTAGCCGCGCAAGCCTCGTATAGCTACCCTTCAAACGGCAAAGCAAACAGAGTTCAGATATCATCACAAGATGCAGAAATGGGATTAATTGAGCCCGGCGCAAATTACGGCGATTTCAATGGTAATGATACTTGGAAATTTACAGCCGTGCCCAATCCGGGCTATGAATTCGATGGGTGGATTGTGACCGGAGAAAGCTTTGTTAATTCTATAAGCAAAAACACTGCAACATTATCGATCAACTATAAAAAAAATAATGGAACTGGAGACCCCGGCAATAATGTTTTTAAGGCAGTCGCAAAATTTAAAGCTGTTGGCTTTACTGTCACATACGACAAAAACGGGGCTACTGACGGCTCGGTGCCTATCGATAATACAAAGTATAAAACCGGGGATCAGGTAACAGTTGCAGGCAACACTGGCGGTCTGGTAAAAACAGGCTACGTCTTTGGCGGCTGGGTCTACAATGGTACAACATATTCGGCTGGCGAGTCATTCCAAATGGGTTCATCAAACGTCAAGCTGACTGCTAAGTGGATTCAGCAGTATAACGTTACCTTTAAAGTCGGCGCACATGGCAAATGGACTGACAACAACGGCATTGCAGACAAAACGATTGGTGTCGATCCCGGTACAACACCCGTCGCACCCGGCATTACCGCAGACCCCGGCTATGAGCATACCGGGTGGAATCCGGTGCTTGAAGCCGCAGCCGGCCCAAAGACATACACAGCAACATACAAACCTTTAACGTATAATATCACATACACGCTCAACGGTGGAACCGTCAACGGAAACCCTGAAACCTATACGATAGAAACCCCTAAATTCACACTTAAAAATCCGACAAAACCCGGATTTGAGTTTTTAGGTTGGAGCAGCCCGGATTTCTCGGGAACGAAAAAAACCGTCACCATTGACAAAGGAACAACCGGCAACAAAAGCTATACCGCGGAATGGAGAGAAATTAAATATACCGTAAAATTCGATTCTAACCACGGCACACCAAATTATGCCGATCAATCTGTACCGGAAAACGGCAAAGCCACCAACCCCGGCAGCCCCCAAAGAACCGGATATGCGTTTGACGGCTGGTGGTATAAGAGCGGCCATCAGTACGGCCATGATGTTTATTCCCGGTGGAATTTTGACACAGATACCGTCACTAAAGATATCACGCTTTATGCCAACTGGATTCAAACACATACGGTCACATTCAATCCGGACAACGGTGAAAGCGTACCGGATCAGACTGTTAAGAACGGTGATAAAGTGATTCAACCGACAGATCCAGTAAAGCCCGGTTATGAATTCAAAGGCTGGTGGTACAAATCATGCGGCCACGATTACCAATGGGACTTTGACACTAAGGTTTATTCTGATGTAGCTTTGAAAGCCAAATGGAAAGCCATCGACTATACCGTGACCTATAACAGCAATAATGCCACAAGCGGTTCGGTTCCCACAGACAGCAACGTATACCATATTAATGATACCGTGACAGTGAAAGAGAATTCGGGCAATCTGCAAAGAACGGGCTTTACCTTTGAAGGCTGGAACACAGCAGCCAACGGCAGCGGCATAAGCTACCCGTCTTCCGGCACATTTGCCATGGGTGATTCCAACGTCATATTATACGCCGAATGGGAAGCCATCGACCGCACTGTCACTTACAACGCCAACGGTGCGACGAGCGGAACCGTCCCAGTAGACAACACCGTTTATCACTACACCGACATCGCAAAAGTGGCAGGTAATACGGGCAATCTGGCGCTGGCGGGCCATACGTTTGCAGGCTGGAATACCGAAGCGGATGGCAGTGGCACACCTTATGCCTCTGATGCTGACCTGTCGATAGGTGAAGCAGATGTGGTACTGTATGCGCAATGGAAAATCAACTCCTATGAGGTGAAGTTCTTCCAGCAGGACGGCACAACACAGATTGGCATCACACAGAAGATTGACTGGAACAAAGCTGCGGATCTGGAAACAGCTCCGGCTATAGCAGGTTATGCCTTCGACAAATGGGTGCTGACCGGAGATAACCCAGACGAGGCAGACAGTCTTATGAATGTGAAGGAGAATTTAAAGGCCGTCGCAAGCTATATCAAAAACGGCTATACCGTCACCTTCCTGGATTACAGCGGCAAAGTCATTGGAACCTGCGGTGTGCTCCACGGTGAGGATGCCACAGCGCCCACGGTTCCGGCCAGAGACGGTTACACATTTACCGGCTGGGATAAACCGTTTACCAACGTGACAGGCAATCTGACGGTTACAGCGCAGTATGCCATTAATACATATACGGTGAAGTTCGTCGATCACGGTGGCAACGTGCTCAGCACCCAAACGGTAAACTGGAACACGGCGGCCACCGCACCTGCGAATCCGACCCGTACCGGACACAAATTTATCGGCTGGGATAAAGCATTTGCCAATGTGACGAGTGACCTCACTGTCACAGCGCGGTATGCCATCAATACATATACGGTGAAGTTCGTTGATCACGATGGCAAAGTGCTCAGCACCCAAACGGTAAACTGGAACACGGCGGCCATTGCACCTGCGAATCCGACCCGTACCGGCTATAAATTCACAAGCTGGGATAAAGCTTTCACCAATGTCACAAGCGATCTGACCATTACGGCGCAATACAAGAAGAATGCCGATGCTGTCAGTGGCGACGATGAGAATATCCCCAAAACATACGATGACGGCACGGAAGTAACGCTGCAAGATGAATCCGTACCGGTCGGGCAGATATTCGGTATTGCTTGGTGGTGGATCGCCGTTGCCGCTGTGATTCTGGGCGCTTTTGCTTGGCTTGTCATATTCCTGGTTAGGCGCAACAGAAAAACAGATGAAATAGTCTGATCAATATGCGATTAAGCAGACCGGTGGACCACATCGGTCTGCTTTTTTGTATAATATTCAGTTTTATGCCTGATGCCCCTCAGTTTTATCGCATACAGCATTTGTATGAATACAGTTGTATTGACATGGTTATATCACAATGGTACAATAAACCATCAATTGAATAGCATGGCAATTAATAATCATAATTAAAGGCTAACCGTCTGATTTTAACACATTCCTTCACCGCATGAGAATTATCGTTTGGTTTCTTACGAAGCCTTTGTCGTGATATTAGTGCTAAACTGGTTTTGGTAAACTCGCACGAAAATCGGGGATGCAAAGCCGGGTGTCTACTTCAAGCTTGAATATAACCTGCAAGTATCTACTGCTTTTTTATTTTGTTTGGGGTTTTTGTGATAAGAAATTATTATCGCAAAAGGGGTATTTTATGAAAAAGACGTTCGTTTTTCTTTTGCTTGTCATATTATTCATGGCATCAATTCCGACAAAAGCGCTGGCAGTCACTCTCTACTATATCAGACTGGATAAAAATGTTTATGGAGAGCTCAAAAACCCAAGGAAAGTCACAGACTTACGGTTTTACGGGGATGGCACTGAAACGGTTGATTTAATGCTTGCCGAACCACAACCGAATAAGAACTACTTCTTCATGGGCTGGCAAGACGCTCAATCGAAAGAAATGCTTAAGGATTCGGTTGTGACTGTAACGAAGCAGATAAAAGACTATAAGGCCATATTCGGTGCCAACGGATACAAAATTACATTTGATACACAAGGCGGCAGTGCCGTTAATCCCGTAACCGGAAGTTTTGGTGATAAAATCGAAATTCCCGCCTCATCACAAGACGGATATATATTCGGCGGTTGGTATCCCGATGAAGCCTGTACAGGCGACGCGATTTCCTTTCCCTATACGATTAAAGCAAATGCGACATTATACGCAAAGTGGATTAAGGAGCTAGCTTCGTATGATGTAAGGTTTTTTAACGAGGGCGGAGCGCAGATCGGAGAAACACAAAAAGTTGACGAAGATTCATATGCCATAGCCCCGGAGGATCCCGCTAAGGACGGCCATACTTTTTTGGGCTGGAATAACGGCACCCAAGTATTGAGCAAAAAAGACATAGAGGCGCTCAAAGTTACTGTCTCTGTTGATTACACAGCTGTATTTAAACTGAATCAGTACAGCGTCAAGTTCTATGACTTTGACGGAACCCCTCTGGGCTCAGATACCGTTGGCTGGAGTACGGCTGCAATCAAACCGGCAGACCCGCAGCGCGAAGGCCATACATTCACGGGGTGGTCGCTTAGCGGCGAAGATCCTGAGAAAACGGACAGCCTTACAAATGTACAAGAAAATCTAACGGCTACCGCAACCTATACGATCAATGATTACACTGTCACATTCGATAGCATGGGCGGCAGCGACGTCTCCAGTATGACAAAGAACTTTGGCACGCAGATTGTTGAGGTTCCCATTCCCACTAAGCACGGGCATACTTTTCATGGTTGGTTCGCCGATGAGATATGCACACCTGAGAATCAGGCAGCATTTCCATACACCATAAAAGAGAATAGTACACTTTTTGCCAAATGGACAATCAATACTTATGATGTGACGTTTTATGAGCAGGATGGCACCACCCCGATCGGAACCACGCAAAAAGTCAATTGGGACAGCGCGGCTGTTTTTCAAACGGCACCAATTATCATCGGTCATACTTTTGACCAATGGGTACTGACCGGCAGCGACGAAACAGAGGCCGACAGCCTCACTCATGTGAAAGAGAATATAAAAGCGGTAGCCAGCTATACAAAAAACGCCTACACAGTAACGTTCGTTGATGATAAAGGCCAGGTCATCGGTACAGACGATGTGCTCTATGGTGACAGCGCAGAAGCTCCCAACGCCCCCGAAAGAGAAGGGTACATTTTTAAAGGTTGGGATACGGCTTTTGACAACGTGACCGATAATATCACGGTGACAGCGCAATATGCTATTCATACTTATACGGTCCGTTTTGTCAACGATAATGGCGATGAACTCAGTGTTCAAACTGTAAGCTGGAAAGGTTCAGCCACCGCACCAACCGCCCCCACACGCACGGGGTATACATTTGCAGGCTGGGATACAGCGTTTGATGCGGTTACGGAAGACATCGTGGTCACTGCACAATATCGTCCGGATCCAGTAGATCATACAACTAGCCCAAACCATGATACACAACTAGAGGATAGTAACGTTATACCTATTATTGGAGACAATACATCTGAAAATGAGTCGAATAATACCAAGACAACAAATAAAACAAAAGGGACTCATCATGCTCAGAAGAATATTGAAGCGGACAATGAAAATTTTTCTGCTCAACCCGGCAATTCTGCCAATAAAGCTGAAAGCATATATGCCGTCGCACTGGCAGATGAACCGATGCCCGGGAACAGCGTCGATACAATAGTCACACTTAGCGATGAAGATGTTCCCCGCAGCGCCCCTTCTGTGTGGTTATGGCTGCTGATCTCAGCATTTTCTATCGTAACGGCCTCATGGGTAATCATTCTGGTCGTTAATAAATCACGGGGTCGAATCAATCATTAACGCTAATTTCTTCCTTCTATTTTTTCATATGTAAAAGGCCGATAAAATTCATATCGGCCTTTTACTATGGTCATTACATTTCTTTATTATTAAATATGGCACCGGATGCCAGATAGGACAATATCACACAGACCACCAGTACCAACGGGGAAAAACCGAGGACTTGACTAATTAGCTTTTCGTCTGGTTCTATGACAGTGCCGCTTTGACTTAAAACCATAATGACTGCTGTGGGTATGGCCACAACGGCAATAATGAGAATACGTGAACGCTCCACACCAAACCTATAAACCAGCGGCAACAGTATGCAAATAAACACAACGGCAACGGCAAATAACGCATAAGATACCGCCAACGTCTCCAAGAAGTTGCCTGTCCTTGCAAAGATTCCGTGAAGCCAAAACACCAGAAGTGATAAAATACCACCCAGAAATGCAAGAAAGAGCGACAATACATATTTGCTTAAAACAATATCTTTTCTGGAAACAGGAAGCGACATTGCATAGACATCCCAACCGCATTGACTATCGTAAACAAACGATGTAATCGAGGTAATGGTAAACATGAGAACAATCATACCACCGAAAACCGTTGCACTATCCATCATCAGCATCAATATCAAATAAAACGCACAGATAAGAAAAACTGTTTTGCCGTATTTCCGAAGATTTAACAAGTCTTTGAGTATAAGCCCTTTCATATTGCATCACTCCTTACATAAAACAGCATAATATCTTCAATATGTGCAGGGTCTATGGTAAGCCCCGGATATTTTCTTTCTGCTTCTGCTTTATTCTTCATCAAAACCTCATAGCCAAACTGCCCCCTGCGGTGTCCCGCAATATCGGCACTATCCAGCCGGGCAAAATCGTTATGTCCGCACTTCAACAGCCCATAGCCATACTTGAGTTCGTCGGCTGATTTGGATAAGATAATACGGCCGTTTTGTATAAGTGTCACGTAATCCGCAATCTTCTCCAAATCGCTGATAATGTGCGTGGAGAGCAGTATGGCACGCTCCTCATCCTGTATGATATCCATGAATATATCGAGCATCTCACTTCTCGCCACAGGGTCAAGGCCGCTTGTCGCTTCATCAAGTATCAGAACCTGCGGCCTATGGGCCAGCGCCACCGACAGCGACAGCTTCGTTTTCATGCCTTTGGACATCTGCTTAACCGTGTTTCTATCGGATATGCCAAAACGCTTTATGTATTTACAAAAGAGGTCGTCATCCCACCCCTCAAATATATGCCTCATCACAGCTGCGATATCGCCCGGCTTTAAATTCTCGTGAAAATGGCTTTTGTCCAGCACGACGCCGAGCTTTTGTTTCACCAATCTTTCATCCGCGATATGATCCCGTCCAAGAATCTGAACGTCACCGCTGTCTTTGCGGATCATATTGAGAATCAGTTTGAGTGTTGTTGTTTTCCCCGCACCATTTTCGCCTATAAAGCCCATAATACTGCCCTTGGGCAGATTAAAGCTGACATCTTTAAGCGCAAAGCTTCCGTAGTCCTTGCAGAGATTCTTCACCTGCAATACATCCTGCATGGCTTATTCCTCCTCATATAAAAGTGTCAATATTTCTGTCAGCTCGCTAAGCGTTATTCCGCTGCTTTTTGCGACCTCAACGGCGCTTTGCAGATGGCGTTCCGCCATGCGAAGCTGCTGTTCTCTTAAAAGTTCAACATTCTGGCCGGCGACATAGCTGCCTTTTCCCATAACCGTTTCTATGAATCCGTCACGTTCCAAATCTTCATAAGCCCGTTTCGTTGTAATAACGCTTATTCGTAGCTCTCTGGCAAGCAGACGCATTGACGGCAATGCATCCCCTTCCTTAAGTACACCACTGGCAATCAAATTCTTAATCTGGGACGTAATCTGCTCGTATATCGGTTTTTGACTCGAATTGCTGATAATAATATCCAAATGTTTTCCCCTTGACCGTTAATAAGCATTTTGGCAACTTCTAAGTATACCGTATATATACATTATATACATTATAATGCGTTTATATTCTCTCGTCAATCTCGTATTTAATATTTATTATTACTACATGGTGTCTTACGGTATCGTAAATAAACAATAGGGTTGGTAACGAAATGGAATTGACATATTTTATTTCTCAACAACACCTTAACCAAGGGTGCCATACGGCAGCAAAGGCAATGGTTTATTGAACAATACGGCTTACTTCATTGCCATCGTGGAGCCTGAAAATGCAGCTATGAGCTTGTGGTTAAATACGGATTTACCAAACTGGAGACGCGAGGCCTTCCGGCGGTACCATTGCGAGACCCTTCTACTATTATCCGTTTATAATTGTCACAAATAAAAAAACGCCTGCCAGCGTTTTTAATCTTGCTATTTGCTCCTCTGCGCCAGTGCATCACAAATGGCTTCGCCCAGCTTCTCAGCCTCTGAAATCTCCTTTTCGTCAGGACGCAGCTTGGCGCTGCAAGTGCCTACCACGTCGGCACCCAAGGCACGCAGCCTTTCGCTCAGCAGTTTGATTGATTCTCCGCTCCAACCAAATGATCCAAACGCCGCAGCCACTTTATTCTTGGCAATCAGTACCGATACCGACGCAAGCACATCCCATGCCGGTCTGAGAGCATCGCGGTTAAGCGTGGGCGATCCGATCGCAAACGCGTCAGCCGCATGAATTTTGGCTGCACACAGCTCTCGGTCCGCAGACGATATATCGTCGACCTCGACATCGTATCCCGCCTTGATGATGGGTTTTGCAATGCTTTGTGCCAGCTGCCGCGTATATCCATAACAAGTTACATAACCGATATAAACCTTTTTCAGATCGTTAGATTTATGAATATCTGAAGCCCATTTCTCGTACCGTTCAACGGCACCCCAAGGCGCTTCTCGAAGAACCGGGCCATGTGACGGGCCGATCACATCAATATGCAGGCCCCGTACCTTTTTGACTGCTTCCAATACGTAGCTTTTAAACGGCCCCATAATCACATCGAAATAATATTTTTGGGATTTATCCATCTCTTCGGACAATGGTGTCAAATCGTCAAAAACATTTTCGGCCGAATAGTGGTATCCGAAAACATCGCCGGATAGCAGCACGGCATCTTGTGTGACATAGGTGAAAATGGAGTCGGGCCAATGAAGGAACGGTGCGGCAATGAACTTAAGCGTCTTGCCGCCCAATTCAATGGTATCGCCGTCTTCAACGACGATACATTCGAAGTTAATGTTGAGTATATTACGCAGAAAAACGCTTGCCGGCTTGGAACACACAACGACTGCGCCGGGAGCTGCCTGTAATAGCTTTAAAAGACTGCCGCTATGATCCGGTTCGGTGTGATTGCAGATGATATAATCGATTGAAGCTGCGTCACAGACCCCTGATATTTTCTCGATCTGCTCATCCGCAAAATCCTCTTTAACCGCATCGATAACGGCTGTTTTATCGTTTCCTTTGATGAGATAGCTGTTGTAGGATGTACCCCACTGCGTGCGCATGATAACATCAAAAGCACGCAGCGAAGGGTCTTGCACGCCTATCCAATATACATTGTTGGTGATTTCTACAGGCAGCATACGAATCCTTGGCGATTAGGCCTCTTCAAACATATCCTTGGAAGCGCCACAAAGCGGGCAGACCCAATCAGAGGGGACATCTTCCCAAGCTGTGCCGGGTGCTACACCGTTGTCCGGATCGCCGATTTCGGGATCATACACATAACCGCATACACTGCATTCATACTTTTGCATTTGTTTATCTCCTCATTTTTTATTTTGAAAATAGGCATTAAGATTTGCCAATAATTCATCTACATCAAGACCGTGAACGGCACCCGCTTCTTCAATGCTCTCTCCTGCCGATGCAGGGCAGCCAATGCAGTGCATTCCCGCCTCCATGAGCACCTTTGCACATCCGGGATCAAGCATCAGCAGCTGTGAAATCGTCATATCTTTTGTAATCTGTGTCATGTCATTACCTCTTTAGTATATTATTAAACGCGGCATTATCAAGTATTTCTAATCATTTTATTTCCGCATTTCGAGCACTTTATAGATACCTTGCCTTTGCCGCGCGGCACCCGAAGTTTTTGAGAACATTTTGGGCACTTGAAAATTTTATAGAGCTTGCGCTGCTGGCTTTTAACTTTACTCCTATAATACCACGATTTTATTTTATTAATCATATTCATGAAGATTAAATTCTCTTTACGCCGTTGCTCTATGTTGCGCGAAAACATACGCAGCAATGCTACGCCCGTAATCACGAGCGTTATGATAAACATATATGACCACGGCACAAAGCTTAGGAGCAGCGAGAATATGATTAGGGCAAATGAAAGCTGATCAGGACCGTTACGCCCGATAAACATTCTGTTAAACATTTTGTTACACCACCTTTTAGACTGTCATCCTTTTATTAAGTTCCGCAAGTGACAATAAGCTCGGGTCTCCTGACTTCTTTGTAGTAGCGGATAAACGAATTTAAATCGTCTATCCCCTCCGGCAGCATAATACCACTAAGTCCGATATCGTTTTTCATATGGATATCGCCTCCCGCAATCACCATCACATCGTGCTCGTGTGCAAACTGCAGTGCAAGCTTGTTACGACTCATGTGCCTGGGCTGCGAGTTGACGATCTCAATGCCGTCAAAATATGCCGGGTTTTCGGGCGATAAGCCAAACCGGAACGGATGGGCCTGAAAAACGAGAAATCCGTTTTCATGCATCAGTTGGTATATCTGCGCGATAGGCTGCTTATAAAACGGCCCGGCATCCATCAGAAATGCTTCATCCGGTCCAAAAACCAAAAACTCATAAGGTGAGCCTTCCGGCTGTATCTCCAGCCCCAGCAACACCTTAAGCCCCACTTCTCTGCCCCGCTGAAGCGCCGCAGTGTATCCCGCCAGATAACGCCGGACCTTTTGCCGCCACGACAAACCATCCATATCCGGCCTTTCAAAAAAGCGCGCGTAGAAATGATCTGTGATGAACGTACCTGCATAGCCCGCGGCCTTTATGCCATCCACGACCTGCACCGCCGTGAGTATGCCGCACGGACTGGTTTCGGCTGTGTGGCAGTGGGTTTCAAACTGGCAAAGCTTCATTTCTAACCTCGGTAATATCATACTAAAAAGTTGCGTCTAAAATATAAACAAAACAGTGTTTTCACATATTGTTTACAATCCATAATGATAGCAAGCCTATCTGACCGCCGTCAATACAGTCATGCAAAATGGTTCATGGTTAAAAGTAAAACTCTTATGAATATGAGAGGCTATTTAAGCGATAGAAATTTATCGACACGGAACTGTGCAAAAAAGCCGCACCTAGTCTTTCTCAGATGCGGCTTTGTTTGATTTTCCGTTATGCCGTCGCCCCTGTAAACTGGCTGTTATAGAGATCGGCATAGAAACCATTGCGTGCCATAAGCTGCTTATGCGTACCCTGTTCGATGATCTTGCCCTCATTCATCACAAGTATCGTCGATGCATTGCGAATCGTCGATAAACGGTGGGCGATCACAAAGCTGGTGCGGCCTCTCATCAGCGCGATCATGGCGTTTTGTATATAGGCCTCTGTACGCGTATCCACATTGCTCGTCGCTTCGTCGAGAATGAGTATGCTCGGGTCTGCCAGCAGCGCACGCGCGATCGTGAGCAGCTGTTTCTGGCCTGAGGAGATGTTCGACGCCTCTTCATTGAGTATGGTATCGTAACCATCGGGAAGCGTCCGAATAAAATGATCCGCATGCGCCATTTTGGCTGCTTTATATATCTCCTCTTCAGTCGCACCCTCACGGCCATAGGCTATATTATCGCGTATTGTACCGCCAAAAAGCCATGTATCCTGAAGCACCATACCAAAGCGCTGCCGCAGTGTTTCTCTCGGCATATCCCTGATATCCATACCGTCAACGCTGATACGCCCTTCATCAATTTCATAAAAACGCATGAGCAGATTGACAAGCGTTGTTTTACCTGCACCCGTGGGACCCACAATTGCCACGACGTCTCCCGGGGCGACCTCTAAATTCATATCGCTGATAATGGTTTTATCCGGCTCATAGCCAAAGCTGACGTGTTCAAACGAAACAGCGCCGTGGTCTTCCGGCACCTGAGCTGTCTGCTGATCCGGTATCATCTCCGGTTCGTCCAGCACCTCGAAGACACGTTCCGCCGCCGCCACGGTAGACTGCATCACGTTGGCAATCTGAGCGACTTGGGTGATCGGCTGAGTGAATTGCCGCGAATACTGTATGAACGCCTGCACGCCGCCGACCGTCATATTGCCGTTGATCACGAGAATACCGCCTATGGCGCATACCAATACATAAGACACATTGCTTAAAAAATTGATCAGCGGCATCATGATACCCGACATAAACTCGGCCTTCCAGCCCACGGTATAGAGTCTCTCGTTGATTTCGCCGAACTTGGCCTCGCTGTCGGCTTCTTTACCAAAAGCCTTCACAACGGTATGTGCACCATACATTTCTTCTACATGGCCGTTGATATGACCGATTTCCACCTGACGTCCTCTGAAATATTTCTGAGACTTCTTAATAACCATCTGTGTCACAAAAAAACTGATCGGCAGCACCAGCAGACAAACCAGCGTGATGATCCATGATATTGTAAACATCATCACCGTGATACCGATCAGCGTGGTCACCGCGGATATGATCTGAGTCAGCCCCTGCTGAAGCGAGGTCGATACCGTGTCGATATCGTTGGTCACACGAGACAGTATCTCACCATGTGTCCGTCCGTCAAAATACTTAAGCGGCAGCCGCGAAAGCTTGTCGTCGACCTGACGGCGCATATCATAGACAATTGTCTGCGATGTTTTGGCCATCACAAACTGAAGAATAAAATTGAATACCGCACTGGCAAGATAAAGCCCAATGACCGTAAGTAAGATACCGCCAATTTTGCTAAAATCGATAGTCATCGTTGCCGCTTCCTGAAGCTTCTGAGCGGCAGCCATGATTTTTCCGGCTTGCTGTGCATCAGTCGTGCTCAAGGCAAGCTCCACGGCCTGTTCCATTTCCAGTGTCCCGGCTTCAAGCTGCGCAGTAATATCCTGTGGCAGCACTTCTTTTAGTTCTCCAAAGGCTGCCCCCTGCGCCGATACGGGCTTAAACAGTTCCGTTGTCGCGCTTCCCAAAATCTTCGGCCCGAATATCGAGAATACTGTGCCGCCTATCGCCATGATGATCACGATGAGGAGAGCGACCTTATGTCCGGACAGATACGTTGTTAGGCGCTTCAAGCCCGCTTTAAAATCTTTCGCTTTTTCCATGGGCATACCATGGCCCGGCCCTCCCGAACCACCGGGGCGCATGCCATGCTTGCGCGGATTTCTATTATTTTGGATATTGCTCATGCCAGTTCCTCCATTGACAGCTGCGACTCCACGATCTCACGATATGTTTCGCAGCTTTGAATCAGTTCACGGTGCGTGCCCTGACCGACAATACGGCCTTCATCAATCACGAGTATGTTGTCGGCAGTCATAACGGTGTTGACGCGCTGTGCCACAATCAATACCGAAGCATCCTTCACCTCGGAAGAGAGTGCCTGACGCAGCTTGGCATCTGTTTTAAAATCGAGTGCTGAGAAACTGTCGTCAAATATGTAGACCTCAGGCCGTCTGACCAAAGCGCGCGCAATGGACAGCCGCTGCTTTTGTCCGCCCGAAAAATTCATGCCGTCCTGAGCCACTTCGGCGCTGATCCCGCCTTCGAGCGTGCTGATAAATTCGTCAGCCTGTGCGATTTCAATGGCCTTTTGTAAGTCCTCTTCGGTAGCGTCCGGCCTGCCAAAACGCAGATTATCGGCAATCGTGCCGCTCACGAGGCTTGCTTTCTGCGGGACAAAGCCGATTTTTTGTCGCAAGGCTGCCTTAGGATACTCGCGTACATCCACGCCGTCCACCAGCACCTGTCCCTCACTCACATCGTAAAAACGCGGTATCAGCTTGATAAGCGTCGATTTGCCCGAGCCCGTGCCGCCGATAATCGCCGTGACTTGGCCGGGCCGCGATTCAAAGCTGATGTGAGAAAGCACCGGCTCCTTCGCGCCCTGATAATAAAAGCTCACATCTTTAAATTCAACATGACCGCGAAGCACCGTTTGCGGCATCGTCTTTGCTTCGTCAACAACGGTCGTTTTCATATCAAGTATTTCATTGATGCGCTCAGCCGAAGCGGACGCGCGCGGCAACATCACAAACATCATGGTGGCCATGATCACCGCGAACATGATCTGCATCACATATTGCTGAAAAGCAATCAAATCGCCCACCTGTATCTCCCCCGCATCCACACGCAAGCCACCAAACCAGATCACAGCGACCGTCGCAAGATTGAGCGCTATCAAAATACCCGGCATAAGCGCACCCATCCAACGGTGCACCGTAATGGATGTATCCGTTAAATCCTTGTTCACGACATCAAAACGTTTTTTCTCAAAACCCGTTTTGTTAAAAGCACGTATCACGCGTATACCCGTTAGATTTTCACGCAACACAAGGTTAACTTTGTCGATCTTTTTTTGCAGTGATTTGAAAAGCGGCAGCGCTTTGATGGCCACAAAAAGCACAATCAACGATACAAATGCAATCGCAGCCACAATGAGCCAGGACAGACCAGGGTCTTCATTGATTGCCATGATAACGCCACCCACCGCCATGATCGGCGCAGCCAGCAGCATAAAAAGTATCATGGTGACGGCATTTTGTATCTGAGTCACATCATTGGTGGAACGCGTGATCAATGAAGCCGTCCCGATTTTATCGAACTCGTTTAAAGAGTAGTTTGATACTTTGGAGAATATGTCTTTTCTCAAATCTCTTGAAAAACCCGATGCTACCTTGGCGCTGTAATATCGGGCAAGCACCGTGCAGACAGTTACGATCAATGAGAAACCCAGCATGATAAGTCCAGTCTCTATAATTAAACTAATGTTTTTTCCCACAATACCTTTATCCACAATGTCGGACATAAGGCTGGGCAAATACAACTGGCTTAATGATTGCACGGCCGTAAGCAGTACGGTGATAATAACAGGCCATTTATACGGCCCGAAGTATTTTAAAATCTTTCTCATTTTTTGTCCTTCCCTGAGGGCACGCTCAGCACTGCCACAACCCGGCCAAGCATCCAATCAAAATAGTCCTCATCAACTTCATTAGACGCACTTAAAAATATTCCCTTCATCAAATATCCCGTGATATTCGTGATAAAAAACTTGAGCGCCATGTTGGGGTCAGCTCCCAGCCGTCCCGCATCTCTCATTGCGGTAAAATAAGCAAGCAGATGATGCTTCATATCATGCTCTGTATTCTTCACACGTTTCTCTGGTGCCGAATCCCTTACCTTATCGCGCATAATCATACGAAGCATAGGCGCATTCTGCCGAAACGTGTTCATCATATCCTGCGCAATGTGTTTCAGATCATGCTCCAAATCATATGTGACACCGCCCTTTAAATATTCTTCGATAGAATATGGGTGCAAACAGCTGTGCAGCGTTTCATCAAACAGTTCTCTTTTCGAACTGAAGTGCCGGAACAGCGTGACCTCACTGATACCGGCAAGCGCGGCTATTTCCTTGGTCGTTGCTGCGGCGAAGCCTTTTTTCTCAAACAGCTCCCGCGCCGCAGCCATGATATTGCTTCGTGTGTTTTTCATTCTTCCTCCCTCCAAGTTAGAAATTTGAAACTTTTTAAGTAAGCACTTACTTAATTTTGTTTAAAATACTCCTCTGCCCTCGCTTTGTCAATCAGCCTTCCGTCATTGTTCACATTTATTTTAAAAGTTAACTGTCTTTCAAAAGGCAATGGCAAAGCGTGTACGGTTGCGGCTTTAACTCGAAAACACTATAATATCAATATGAAAAAAAGTGCTCATCATGAAGCCCAACAGATGATTTTGCGTTTTTCGAAATATACGGAATCTTCGTATTCTCACCGATGGTCGGAGTATTTACGTCATAACGAGTTGAAGGGAAATATAATAACGACTAATGAAACATATACTCTCCAAAGCTGATATTATACTTTTCGTCATGATCGTGCTGATCGCTGTGGCGGGTATTTTTTGGATGTCAGACACGGGCAGCGCGCAAACGGCCGTGGTTCGTGCCGACGGTAAAATTGTCAAGGAAGTCAAGCTTGATGTAAATCAAAACTTTTGGGTCAAAGATGTGCATTTTGAAGTGAAGGATGGCGCGATCGCGTTTGTGGAATCGGACTGTCCGGGCAAAGAATGCATCCATGCGGGCTGGTTGAAAACGCCGGGAAGCAGCATGGCCTGTCTGCCCAACCAAGTTTCCATCACGTTGTCGGGTGAAAGCGGGGTGGATGCCATTGCGGAATAAGCTTTCCACCCGCCGCATGGCGCTATTCAGCGCATTGCTTGCGATATCACTCGTGCTTTCAGTTGTTGAAAGCATGCTGGGGGCGCTTGTCCCGTTGCCCATACCCGGTGTTAAGCTGGGGCTTGCCAACATCGTTTCGATGTTTTTGTTAAGCTATTTTTCGCTGCCGGCCGCTCTCACGGTTGGTTTGCTGCGTGCGTTTGTGGCATCATTATTCACAGGTGGCCTTGGCATGTTCCTATATTCCGCTCCCGGCGTGCTTATGAGCATACTCGCTATGTTCGCCGCGTTTAAGGTGATAAAGCCGCTCTCGCTGGTAGGTATATCGATGATCGGCGCATGTGTACACAATATCATGCAGGTCTGTGTGGCCGTTCTTTTGACAAGTGAATCACGTTTATTCTATTATGCTTTCGTTCTGCTCATTATTGGTGCAGTATCGGGCACGATAACAGGTGTGGTAGCGCGCGTATCATTTTCCCGCATAGCTGCCGCTTTAAAGATATCAGGCTCACAAAAAGCCCAGTGAATCACGGAGGTATAGATGTTTTATTTATCGAATTATTATCTGGATTGGACGATACTTCTGGTTATACCGGGTATCATCATTGCAGCATGGGCACAGTCAAAGGTCAACCGGACTTATCAGACATACATTAAAATTCCTGTAAGAAGCGGCATCACAGGCCGTGAAACCGCCGCGCGCATACTCTTTGCCAATGGTCTTCAGAATATACAGATTGCGCCTTCCGGGGGTATGCTGTCTGACCACTACAACCCGCGTAAAAAAACGGTGAATCTATCGGAAGCCAATTTTTCAGGTAGTTCAATAGCAGCTGTGGCGGTGGCTGCTCACGAATCCGGACATGCCATGCAGCACAGAACCGGTTATTTTCCGCTTCAGCTTCGCAGTGTCATTGCTCCGATTGTCAGCGCCGCGTCTTATATGCTCTGGCCGATACTGATATTGGGTATCATGCTCGGATACAGAGATACAATCAATATTGCGGTTTACATTTTTCTTGCAATATTTGCATTTCAGCTCATCACGCTTCCTGTGGAATTCAATGCGTCCCGGCGTGCGCTGGCCGCGCTTAAGTCCCAAAACATATTAACTGAAGAAGAGCAATTTGGTGCAAAACAGATGCTTTCGGCAGCAGCGCTGACTTATGTAGCCGCCACACTGATTGCTCTGCTGAACTTCCTTCGTTTTTCGATGCTCTCGCGCCGCAGATAAGAGTTAAATCCGGTGATTATGGTCAGTTTTATATTGTGAATTCCCTGATAACACACTATAATGATGAAGAAATGGCGCAATCTTTCTAGGCGTCACCAGCGAGGCAAACGGTTCTTAACCGTATAATATGATGAGGAGGATTCTATGAATAAAACAGACAAGCTGTTTATCAACACCGTGCGCATTTTGGCCGTGGAAGGTGTTCAAAAGGCAAACAGCGGACATCCCGGGCTTCCACTGGGCGCAGCACCCATGGCGTATGCATTATGGGCAAAACATTTAAAGCACAACCCCAAAAACCCGTCCTGGGCAGACAGAGACCGTTTCGTTCTCTCCGCCGGACACGGTTCCATGCTGCTCTACGCAATGCTGCACACTTTTGGCTATGAGGATGCATCTCTTGAAGAGTTGAAACAATTCCGTCAATTTGGCTCCAAAACAGCAGGCCATCCCGAATACGGCCATATCGCGGGCATCGAAACAACGACAGGCCCGTTGGGGCAAGGTATTGCGAATGCCGTGGGTATGGCGATGGCCGAAGCCCATCTGGCGGCCATTTTTAATAAAGATAATTACAAAGTGGTTGACCACTATACATACGCTCTCTCAGGCGACGGCTGCCTGATGGAAGGTGTGGCCTCCGAAGCATGCTCGCTGGCGGGCACACTAAAGCTTGGCAAGCTCATACTGCTTTATGACCGCAACAAAATTACAATCGAAGGCGAAACCGACTTTGCTTTCGATGAAGATGTCGCAAAACGCTTTGAAGCTTATGGCTGGCAGGTGCTCAACGTCGAAAACGGCAACGAAGATATCGATAGCATTTCCGATGCCATTTCTGCCGCCAAAGCCGAAACTTCAAAACCGTCCATCATTATCATCAACACCGCTATTGGTTATGGCTGCCCCGCTGTGCAGGGCAAAGCTTCGTGCCATGGTTCACCGCTCGGAGACGAAAACATCGCCCTGCTCAAAAAGACACTGGGCTGGGAAAATGAAGAGAGCTTCTTTGTCCCCGAAGAAGTGAAAGCCGCTGCCGCCGAGCTTCAGAAAGGCTGTGCGAAGGCGGAAGCCGACTGGAATGCGCTGTTCGACGCTTACTGCAAAGCCTATCCTGATATGGCGGCACTCTGGAACCAATACTTTGGCCCCGTTGACGAAAGCGTACTGACCGATAAGGCGTTGTACGCGTTTGATAAACCGCTGGCAACCCGCCAGTCTTCGGGCATCATGCTCAACCGGCTCGCTGATAGGCTGCCTGCCCTGTTTGGCGGCAGCGCGGATTTAGGCCCGTCCAACAACTCCGTGCTCAAAGATAAAGCCTATTTTGGACCGGACAGCTATGAAGGACAAAACATCCACTATGGTATCCGTGAGTTTGCTATGGCAGCGATTGCGAATGGTCTTGCGCTGCATGGCGGCACGATCCCTTACGTGGCCACATTCTTTGTGTTTACCGACTATCTCAAGAACGCGGTGCGCATGTCCGCACTGATGAGTCTGCCCGTTATTTATGTGATGACACACGACAGCATCGGCGTAGGGGAAGACGGCCCGACGCATCAGCCTATCGAACAGCTCGCATGCATGCGCGCCACACCCAACACGTACATGTGGCGTCCCGCGGATTCCAAGGAGACCGCTGCTGCTTATATCTATGCGCTCAAAGCCAAGGGTCCGTCCGTCATTGCGCTTTCCAGACAGACACTGCCGCTCTATGAAGAAACGGGCGAAGCCGCGCTCAAAGGCGGTTATGTGCTCAAAGACTTTGGTGATGACCCGGCCGTGATACTGATCGGAACGGGCAGTGAAGTGGAGCTGTGCATGAAGGCCGCAGCGAAGCTTTACGAAGAGGGCATCACTGCACGCGTCGTGTCCATGCCGTGTGTGGACGTATTCGAAGAGCAGGACGAAGCCTACAAGCAAAGCGTGCTGCCGGATGCCAAAGACAAGCGTGTGGTGGTGGAAGCCGCCGCGTCGTTTGGCTGGCACAAGTACGCGGGCAAGAACGGCGAAATCATTGCGCTGGATACCTTCGGCGCTTCCGGCCCCGCAAACAAGCTTTTTGAAACCTTTGGCTTCACCGTCGAAAACGTGGCGCAAAAGGCCATCGAAGTGCTCGGCAAATAACCCATAAAGACACAAAAGCCTTCGGCAATCGCCGAAGGCTTTATATTTGCGTTATTTATAGTATTAATTGATAATAAGTAAAATTATTGGTTTCTATATATGTTCAATATCTCGCTTATGAGTGGAGAGCACATTACTCAAATCTTGAAGGCTTACTAAGTTTAATAAAAAAGGCGCCGCTGAGCGCCTTTGCTTTCGGCTCCCCAAAAACCTTCATGGCTCTTGGGGCCGGGAGGAAATATGTATACCTTGCTACTGGGCTTTTTTATAGGCATAATCGACGCAAGCCTGGTGACGCGGACATTCTTTGCTTGTTTCGTGCACTTTGGAGTCATTAAAGTGTATGCAAAAATGCCCCGGAAAATCATTGTCTTTTATTACGTCAACCATATGCGGCTTGCCATGCTGTGATGCCGCGTATGTCACACCGTCTATCGTGACCCAAATGGGGCGTCTGTCCCATGTCCAGCTGCCGAAAATCTGTTTCATCACAGCGGTATCCTCTGCCGTCTTTGGCTCAACGTCCGCATGATACCAGCCCCCAAACCGGTAGGCTGTGTATTGCAAGCCGGTTTTCACATCGGTGACCAGCGCTGTTGTTCCCTTTTTCCACAGCTTATTGATCTCGTCCCATGTAGACAGCTGCACCGCGCCTTCGATTCCCGCCATCTTGGCCGCGTTGGATTTTATATCATTGTCTCCGTAAAGCATATCCAGCGTGCTTTCACCCACGATGCCATCCTGTGAAAGTCCGGCTTCCTTTTGAAACGCCTGTACCGCCACCAGCGTCAAGTCACCGTAATAACCTGTGACGGGACCCGGAAAAAACCCGCGGGAATACAGCTCGCGCTGCATATCGGCAATTGCTACGCCGTCCATACCCGGTTTGAGCAATGAGGTGGTGGACTTAGCCTTACTCAGCTGAATGTATTGCTTGCTCACATAGCCTTGCGTTTCCAACACATTCACGCGGTACCAGTCTCCCGCCATGTCAATAATCTGAACGGCCGTACCCACAGGCACATCGCCAATCACCTCACTGTATTCGCTTGCGTTCTGCCGCAAATGCAGCCCGTCCTCCATCACGTGCCCGATCATTGTATCTGTTGAGGGCAGAAAGATGAATTCACTGCTTACATAGCCGCGGTAGTTGCCGAATATCACACGGTACCACCCCGGCTGCTCCTCGCAGAAAACGCCGATACGGGCATCTTTGGGAAGAATCGTCACCACAGGCGAATCGGTCGTTGGCCGGAGACGCATATTGACTTCGTCTGAAATCACAGTCGCTTCTTCAAAATAATTCTCAGCAGCCTGCGCTGTGGAAGCCGGAAATATGACTGCCGCCATGATTAGCGCAAGCACAACGCTTAACAATCGTTTTTTCAATGTCTCTCCTTGTGTGTCGAATGATATTGTTTCATATTATTCATACCAAAAACAGTACCGAAGAGCAAACGCCATCTAGGTATTTAAATGAAAGCATTTGAGAGCATAAACGAGCCCGTATTAATTGTTACGCTTATATTACGTTATTTAACATTTTCGTAATATCCGAAGGTTTATAGCCTAATTGTCCCGATAGACAGGTCCCAAATTGCATAGAAAGCTTTTCAGCTTTAAAAGATCTTCATCATAGACGGACTTTAATGAACGGTTATAAATAAGGCTCGCGGGATGATAAAGAGGAAACAGTATGAAATTGTGAGAAAGCGCACTGGCTGGCGTGGGCACAGCATGGCATGTGCCGATCGTTACGGCATTATCCAGCAGCCCTTTGAGCGGAACATTTCCCAAAGTCACAACGACGCGCGGCAAAACCGCTTCTATCTCGCGCATTAAAAACGGCAGCATACAGCTAAGCTCCTGCTTATCGGGAGGTCTGTTGGATAGCGTTCCTTTTGCGCTTGTTTTAAAGGGGCGAAACTTCACCACATTCGTGATATAAATATTCTCACGTTTGAGTTCGAGTATGTTTAAAAATTCATCCAGATTCTTGCCGGCCTTACCCACAAACGGCTTAAGCAGTTTTGTTTCCTCCGAACCGGGCGCCTCGCCCACTAGCATCACATCCGCTTTAATATCTCCCTCTCCATAAACCAAATCCCGTTTAGTTTTACCGAAAGCCTGTGCGGCGTTTAATATATCATCGTTAATGCATTGAATATGATTCATTTAATTTCTCCGTTAATCCGGTCTAGCCGGGCTTTTATCTCCAGCAGATCCTTATACGCGTCTTTTTTCAGCAGCTCGTTGCGCAGCAGTGCGGCCGGATGGTAAGTGGGCATAATGGAAAACCCCTTCACCTCATGCCAGACACCGCGATCACGCATGATACGGATGTCCTGCCCCAATATATATTTTGCCGGAACACGCCCCAGACAGACGATAATTTTCGGCTTTATCAGCGCCACCTGCGCGCGCAGATAGCCGATACAGGCAGCTGCCTCCTCAGGTTCAGGGTCGCGGTTTCCCGGCGGGCGGCACTTTAATATATTCGCGATATAAACATCGTTGCGATTTAATCCGATGCTGCCGAGCATCTTGTCAAGAAGCAGCCCGGCCCGCCCCACAAACGGACGGCCCAGCTCGTCCTCGTCTCGTCCCGGCCCCTCACCTACGAACATAACCCGCGCTGAAATATTGCCCTCCCCGAAAACCGTGTTTGACCGCGTGGCATGCAAAAGACATTTTTCGCACTTCTCGACATCATTCTTAAGCTGTATAAAACTCGTATACATACGCTTATTATACGCTATTGATATGCTGCGCTCAAGCCGTTCAAAGTCAATATAATTCCTGTATATATATACGCCTTATAACAGTTGTACCTGTCAATCATTTCGAAATTCGTAAACTTTTTTGTCTTTTATGATAATCCCCGTATGTTTTTTTTTAAGAATCGTTTATAATATAAATAATGGTGATATCATAATCATACATACTTGAGTTTTGTTATTCGTGGTGGAATACTAACGAAGGGTGTTACAGTATTGGAACAGATTATCAACGCCATTATAAACAGTTTATATGACTTCGAAATTGTCGATCTCATTGACATTGTTCTTTTGGCTGTCATAATCTACTGGCTGCTTAAGCTGACATCCAAAACACGCGCCATGCAGGTGCTCAAAGGCCTGGGCATTATTCTGCTTGCCACCTGGGTTACAGACTTTCTGCATCTGGTCGGTACCACCTGGCTGCTTGACTATGTATTGAACGCCGGCGCGATCGTCATCGTCATCATCTTTCATCCCGAAATACGCCGGGCCCTTGCACGTATCGGGCGCGGTGGAATCGATTTGACTCCGTCACAATCGGGCAATGCCCAGGAAAATGTCGATAATATATTAAAGGCAGTTCTCAATCTTTCCAAGAAACGCGTGGGTGCCCTGATTGTTTTTGAAAGAAAGACCGGGCTGCGGGATGTGATTGAAAGCGGCACGCGTATCGGCGCCATCATTACTTCTGAACTGTTGGAAAACTTGTTTTTCACAAATTCACCGCTGCACGACGGCGCGGTGATTATACGAGAAGATGTTATCGAAGCCGCCGGCTGCTTTTTGCCGCTAAGCGATAATAAACAAATCGGCCAGGATCTGGGGACGCGGCACCGCGCAGCGCTGGGTGTCTCTGAGGTATCGGACAGTGTGACATTAATCGTATCGGAGGAAACAGGCGTGATTTCTGTTGCTCAGGACGGCACACTGATACGCTATCTTGATTCCAAAGCAATCAAGGATTTGCTGGAAGATGTATATACGATCAAGCAGACGCCGAAATACAGAGGTCTTCGAATACTGAGAAAGGGGCGCAATGGGCATGAAGACCATACTTAATACGATTTGGAACTTGTTTAGAAATAATCTCGTGCTCAAGATCATGGCCGTCCTTTTCGCGGTAATCTTATGGAGTTATGTGATTTCCGAAATGAACCCGATACGGACACGCGATCTTGATAACATCAATATACGTTATGAAAATATGGATAAGCTGACCGCGAACAACCTGTACATATCACAAATATTGGAGACCGTCGATGTAAGGGTTGAAATCAGGCAGAGCGAAGTAAAATCCTTAAGCGATCAGGATGTTATCGCACGTGTCGATTTGGGCGGAATAAACAGCCCCGGTGAGTATACCCGAAAAATTGAGGCCACACTGCCCAATGGTTTGGTTTCTGTGGTTAACCCGGCAACGGTTTCATTTTATGTGGATAGATATGATACAAAAGCTGTCCCGGTCAATATCAATCTGATTGGCAGCGTCCCCAATGGTTACCATGCCGATGAACCCGTTATCACACCCTCCGTGGTAGCGGTTTCGGGCGCGTATACCGATGTTAAAAATGTAGCCAGCGCTGTCTGCAATATAGACCTCAATGGCTTAACGCATGGCTATAATAAGAGCATGGAAATCGACCTGCTGGACAACAACGGCAATATCATCGATAAGACACTGTTTACCGATATTCCTTCCGTTATCGTCAATCTTACAGTGCAGTCCAAGAAAACCGTTCCGGTGGATGTCCAGTCGTCCATTATTGATCAGGATTATGTCGCTGCCGGTTATGAAGTTGCCGATATCACATGCCTGCCTGCGTCGGTGGATATTGCGGGAGATGCGGGAAAGCTGCTGGGAATCAACAGTATCAGCCTTGCGCCCTACAGTGTCAGCGGTAAAAGCGCAAGCGAATCTGTATTGCTTGACTATCAGCTGCCCGAAGGTGTGAGCGTGCTCACCACCGAAAAAGCGCAGATCTTCATTACAATACGTGAGATTACCCGAACCAAAACGTATACCAATATCGGCATTGAAAAGAAGAATCTTTCAAGCGGTCTGAAAGCTAAGATCAGCCAAGGCAGTGTCGATGTCACCGTGGTGGCGGGTTTGTCACGGTTATCTAAGCTGAGCCGGTCAGAGATTGTGCCTTTTGTCGATCTTGACGGCCTTAAGCCCGGTGTCTATAGTCTGAATGTCCTGTTTGAGATACCCGAAGGCTTTTCTGAGGAAAACTTTTCGGCAAGTATAGGTACGGTTACCGTCACGGTATACTAAACGCCCTTGTCATTCATATTATAAGGGACGGCATTTCACCGTTCCTTTTTTCACGCAGAGCCACTACAGTTTCGAGAGGATTGAAATATGGCCATTTTATTAAACGGTGTCGGCGTACCGCTTGGCAGCGGCGATGCCGAGATCATACGAGCATCGGCCGACATGCTGTGTCTGCCCGTCAGCGCGATTTCGAATCTGCGCATTAAAAGACAGTCCGTAGACGCGCGCCGGTCCGCGCTGCGGCTCGTCTGCACAGTGCTCATAGACTTGCACGATGCACGCCGTCAGCAGACACTGGAGCTGGAACTGGGCAGGGAAATACCCTACACGGAACCGAAAATAACATACGGGCAAAAGCCTTCAGGCCGTCCGGTTGTGATCGGCGCCGGGCCTTGCGGGCTTTTTGCGGCACTGACACTGGCCCAGCACGGCTATAAGCCGCTGCTTATTGAACGAGGATGTGACATTCAAAAACGCACTGCCGATGTAAAGCGGCTGTGTGACAAAGGTGAGCTTGACCCGGATAGCAATGTTTGTTTCGGCGCGGGCGGCGCCGGCGCTTTTTCGGACGGCAAGCTGACCACACGGATTAAGGACCCCCGAAGCGACTACGTACTTCAAACTTTAGCCGACTGCGGCGCTCCTGCCGACATACTCACCGATGCGCGGCCGCACACAGGCACAGAGTATATCCGAACCGCCGTTGACGGCATTATCGAGAAAATCAAATCATTAGGCGGCGAAGTCAGCTTTGAAAGCCGTTTATGTGATATTTTTACGGACGACGGCTCGCTTTGCCGCATAGCATATATAAGAAACGGTATGAGGCTAACGGTGGAAACACACGCCGCGATTATCAGTATCGGGCATAGTGCACGGGATACATATGAAATGCTGCTTGGCAAATCCGTGGCGATGACCGCCAAGCCCTTCGCTGTCGGTGTGCGCATCGAACATCATCGTGAATTCATTGACAAAGCCCAATATGGCTCGGCATATGGTCATCCCATGCTGGGCGCAGCGGAATATCGGATGGCGTCCAAATCCGGCGGCCGCAGCGTGTACACATTCTGCATGTGCCCCGGCGGCGAGGTGATCTGCTCTGCCACCGAACCCGACGGTGTTGCTGTCAACGGTATGAGCTACTATGCGCGCAACGCGCAAAACTCCAACAGTGCCGTCGTGGTCAGTGTGTCCCCCAATGATTTTGACAACGGCCCGTTGGGCGGCATAGCGTTTCAAAGACAGCTCGAGCGCGCTGCATATGCGCTGGCAGGCCAGCAAGGCGCTCCTGCGCAAACAGTCGGGGATTTTTTCTCAGGTAAGGCGACTCGAAAATACGGCGCAGTGCAGCCTTCATACCGACCTTTGGCAATCGGAAGTGATTTGCATGGCTGTCTGCCTGTATTCGTCACGGATGCACTCAAGGAGGGTCTTACGCACTTTGACAAAAAGCTCAAAGGCTTTGCCATGCCCGAAGCTGTACTGACTGGCGTTGAAACACGCACCTCGTCACCCGTTCGCATACTGCGCAATGAAAATTTCGAATCGGAGACGGTCGCAGGGCTTTTCCCTGCCGGAGAAGGTGCGGGATACGCGGGCGGTATCGTTTCAGCGGCGGTAGACGGTATCAAGTGCGCACAGGCACTCATGCAACGCTATGCGCGCCCCACAGACTAAGGAGGACAAATGAAAAAGATCGTTGTATTATTCGGTAACTACGGCAGCGGAAAAACGGAACTCTCGCTGAACATTGCGCTCAAGCTCGCGCACCATTATGAGAATGTGTCGCTTGTCGATTTGGATATTGTGAACCCGTATTTCCGTTCCTCTGAGCATGCACAAATGCTTAAGGACAAAGGCATCCGCGTGATCTCACCCGTTTACGCCAACACGGCAGTGGATATCCCGGCTTTACCGCCGGATGTTTATGCAGCGTTTCAGGGCGGCCATGCAGTGTTCGACTGCGGCGGAGACCCCGTGGGCGCGGCGGCACTGGGCAGCCTCAAGCACCATTTTGATACGGCACGTGACAATACAGAAGTCCTGTTCGTGGTTAATCCCAACCGTCCGTTTCAGGGGAGCCCCGAGCAGCTGGCCGAAAGTCTCACACGCATACAAAACAGCGCGCGTCTGAAAGCCGATGGTTTTATACTCAACGCCAATATGGGCAGCGGCACAACCGGAAATGAATTGACAGAAGGGCTGTCTGTGGTTCAGGAGCTATCCCGATTAACGGGTATTCCGCTTCGATACATAAGCGGCACCAAAGAAGCTTTGGCCCAGTTCGACCATCAGTGTCCAAACATACCGGCCGAGCATATAGAGCTGGAGATTTTTACGCGTCCCGAATGGCTCTAGACCTTGCATTATTGCACATATAAACTATAATGTATCGTGTTGCATATCAACAGAGAGGATGCCTTATGAACGTTTACAGCAATATATTAAGCACTATCGGCAACACACCGCTCGTAAGAATTAATAATCTTATCAATAAACCCGGTGTTGAGATCTTTGCGAAAAACGAAGGCACTAATCCGACAGGCAGTATAAAAGACCGTATTGCTTTAAAGATGGTGGAACAAGCCGAAGCCGAAGGCACCCTTCGCCCGGGTAAAACCATTATCGAGCCTACTTCGGGCAATACAGGCATTGCACTGGCCATGATCGGCGCGGTCAAGGGTTACGACGTCGAGATCGTGATGAGCAGCGCCGTATCGGTGGAGCGCCAGAAGATGATCACCGCGTTTGGCGGCAAGGTCATCTTGACGGCTGCGGATGAAGGCACCGACGGCGCCATACGCAAGGCGCGCGCGCTTGTTGCCGAGAACCCTGAAAAATACTTCATGCCCGACCAGTTCACCAACCGTTATAACAAAATTGCGCACTATTCGACCACAGCCGAAGAGATGATACGCGATACTGACGGACGGATCACGCATTTTGTGTCGGCCTTAGGCACTTCGGGCACGCTTATGGGCACGGCCAAGCGACTCAAGGAACTCAATCCGGCCATACGCATTGTGGAAGCCCATCCTGTCCGCGGTCATTATATACAGGGACTTAAAAACATGACGGAAGCCATCGTGCCCGAGATCTATAACCCGTCGATGATCGACATTTCCATCATGATCGATTCGGAAGAGGCCTTTGACATGGTACGCCGTATTGTCAAGGAAGAAGGTATTTTCTGCGGTATGTCGTCCGGTGCGGCCATGCTGGCGGCGCTTAAGGTGGCGGAGCAGATAGATGAAGGTATTATCGTGTGTATTTTCCCCGATCGCGGCGAGAAATATTTAAGCACGCCACTGTTTTAAACTTAAATTTAAAAGAGCGGTTTTCCGTGCCGTTCTTTTTTAGTTTATTCACTTTAACCGTACAGCTTTGGCAATTGCGCAACTGGCCTCACAACCACGCCCGCCGCTTCCATCTCGCAATTAATGTCTTCTATGATCTTTATCCCGTCTTTATAGAACGTACTGTGCGCATCACTTAGCAGGACGACTTCATATCCATGTTTATGCGCTGTCAAACAGGCATCCCTGACACAGCCGTTGGAGATAAGCCCGGCTATGATAACGGATTGAATGCCCGCTTCTTTCAATATATCATCAAGGCCGGTATTCAAAAAAATGTTTGGATGCTTTTTTTCAAGTATCATATCACTTTCCTGAACCTCAATGTCGTCAATGATATGATACCCATGCGTTCCTTTCATCAGAAAACTCTTATTCTCATGCTGGGTGAATATAATCTTAATGCCGTTTTGCCTTGCAAAACCCACGGCCGAGATGACATTCTGAACAAAATGATTCTGCGTATACACCGGCTGTTTCTTCTCGAATATCGCTTTTTGCACATCAATCACCAGCAATGCACATTTCATAGGCAGCTCTCCTGATGACATTGCAGCTAGCATGATGTCGAACGCACATATCCGTCGATTATCTCGATCATTTTATCCATCTGCTCGTCGGTCCCTATCGTGATACGCAGATACTCATATATGCGCGGCTTGTTGAAATGGCGCACATATATGTTGTTTGCGGCAAGATGATCTTTTAAAGCGGCTGCGCTGAGCCCCCTGTGCGATGCAAACACAAAGTTTGCCTGAGACGGCAGAATAGTAAAGCCCAGCTCTTCGAGCCGCCTGGTCGTTTTCTCCCGCGTTGCGATAATTCTCTCGCTCATCTTTGCGCAATACGCGGTATCTCTTAAGGCCGCCGCCGCGGCTTCCTGTGCGATCATATCCACCGGATACGAGTTGAAGCTGTCTTTAATGCGCTCTAAACCGTCTATCAGATGCGGCTGCCCCAAAGCAAACGCCACGCGCAGACCCGCAAGAGCGTGAGATTTGGAAAGCGTGGACACCACAAGCAGATTCGGATATTGCGGTACAAGATCGGCCACACTTCCCGTGCCAAACGATGCATAGGCTTCGTCGATAATCACAACATGTTCGGCGTTACGCTGCAATATGCGCTCGATGTCACCGCGTTCCAGCGCAATGCCTGTGGGCGCGTTGGGGTTCGCAAGTACCACACCGCCTCCGGCAAGCTCATCCACGGGTACGGTAAAATCGTCCCGCAACGGCACCGTTTTATAGCTTATACCAAAAAGATCCGCCCAGACCGGATAAAAGCTATATGTGATATCGGGAAACACGATGCCGCCGTCGAAAAAAGCCTGAAACGCAAGCCCCAAAACCTCGTCCGATCCGTTGCCGCAAAATACGAATGCTTCGGGCAGATGATAGACCTCAGAGACAGCACTTTTTAAAGAGCCGCCATCGGGTTTTGGATAGAGACGCAAACGCTCTCCGCTGAATGCTTGCAACGCTTCGCGGGCTTTGGGAGAAGGCGGGTATGGGTTTTCATTGGTGTTCAGCTTAATAATGTCATTTCCCGTCGGCTGCTCGCCAGCCTGATACGGGGTGATCGTGGCCGCTTTTTTACTCAGATAGTTTTTCACATAGGCCCTCCGGGTTTTTTTTCATATTAACATATGAGCATAAAAATATTAACAGTTATTTTAGTTTTATGGTAGAATGAATGTATGGAAAGATGCAGCTGGGCCTGCGGCAGCGATGCCAAAATGCGGGCTTATCATGACGAAGAATTCGGCAAAAGAAAAACAAATGACACAGCACTTTTTGAAAAGCTGTGCCTTGAATGCTTTCAGGCGGGACTCTCATGGCGCACCGTGCTTTATAAGCGCGACGCTTTTCGTAAGGTCTTTTTTGATTTCGATCCTGCTAAAGTCGCCGCAATGACACACCAAGATACACAAGATTTGATGCAGAACAGCGATATTATCCGCAACCGCCTCAAAATTGAAGCCACGGTGCATAATGCACGGCTGCACATCGTCCAGTTTCCCGATGAGGGCAGCTTCGTGCGCTATGTCTACAGCTTTGATGACGGCGATGCGCTCTGCCGCGATTTAAAGAAGCGCGGCTACCGTTTCCTTGGCCCCACGATATGCACATCGTTTCTGCAAAGTGTAGGCGCTATTGAAGGCCATGAATCTTACTGTGATCTTTGCAAAAAGAAAAAGGGCTAATACGCTTTCTCTATAAAAAATGCTGCCATATCACGCGCCATTTGCCGCTGTTCTTCGGTACCCTTTGCAGCCGATAGCCGCGCCGCAAGGCTTTCCGAACTAAATTCAGATCCTGTTAATACACATGGGAGCGATTCGATAAAGTCCGCATCCAAAGCATCGGAATAGACATGCGCGTTTGTAACTATCCCCTCCTTTAGCGAGAAACAAAAATCCACCCGTCCCCAGGCAAATCGCATGCCCGTCTCAATATCAAAGCCGGGCGAACATCCGAGCCGCCATTCCCAAGACGCGTTGCGTTTTTCTATAGCGGCCACAGCATCTTTATTTATGTTTTCCAAAAGCTCAAAAGGCCCGTAAATATTCGCAAAACTTTGTTTCAGTGCGTGAGTCATTTTTTCCACAGTCACTAAGGTGTTGCGCTCTTTTAAATTGCAGACACGCGCACGCACCGATTCCACACCCTTGGATACAATCTTGTCCTGAGAAACGCTTAAGTACCGCGCCAGACGTGTCATATCCGCATCGATGAGTATTGTCCCATGATGAAAAGCACTTTCTTTTTTGAAACAGAACGCATTGCCCGAAAATTTCGCGCCTTCGGACAGAATATCGTTACGGCCCGTAAATTCCGCCGAAATACCCAAAGAGCGTACCGCGTCAAGTATCACGCCAAGCTGCCGTTGCAAATCGTAGTCCTCACGGCTTACGATAAAAGAGAAATTCAGATTCCCTTTATCATGGAAAACAGCGCCGCCGCCCGAAATGCGCCGGGCGAGCTTGCCGCCTTCACTTTCAAGCAATGCATGGCGGCATTCCTTCCAAGCGTTTTGGTTCTTGCCAATCACCACGGTATTTTCATTTTGATAAAGATACAAGACGCAGGTCTGCGGCGGAAGATTCAGCAGCACATGCTCCTCAAGCGCGAGATTATACCATGGGCACAAAGAATCAGACATATAATAATAGAAATTCTTTAACATCTCATCCTCCGCTTCTTTTGTCTTAATATAACACAAACATCTCTGCGCGTGCTATACCGATTCCTGAAGCAAATATGCTCAGGCCCACAATTCCCAACATACGTCGATTGTACCCATTTCAATCTTCTCGCAATGAACAAAGATGGCCTGTCTATTCCATCTAAATTTATGTCAATACATAAAATGTTGGTAATTCTATGGTTGTACGAGCAGGAATGATACCGCTATTCGAAGAATATATAAACAGGCAGGCTTGATCTTCATAATTTACAGACATAATTTGCTGATTGTTAGAGGAACGGTCAATACGGCGATTTCGTGATATTCTTAGGAGGACATAATGGATAGATACAAAAAGTTATTTGGTGTATTGGGAATTGCAGGTGCTTTTCTGCTGCTTACGGCTGTCGTGTTGGCAGCTATCTTCAATAAGGGAGGGCTCTTACCTCTCAATAGCTTTATGAATGAGCTTGGGCTTTATTCGGGCAGCTATTTTACTGCCTCATTTACGTTGTTGTTCAACCTGTCATTGGCGCTTTTCGGCCTCTTGTTCGGGGCGATGTTTGTCTACAACGGCATATGTGAAGCGACACTCAAACCCACTGTGCTTGGTTTCTTTGGTGCGTTAACGGGTATTCTTGCCACGGCACAAGCTGTGTTTACCATCAACTTGACTGAATACCACTATATTGTTTCGGGCGCATTCTACTGCTCATTTTTCATATTGACCATGCTCTATGCGGTCTTTTCTTTCATGCAGCGCGGCCGCAAGCAATATGTCTCTATATTCACGGCGGTGCTTTCAGGGCTATGCGGCGGTGCTTTTGGGGGATTCATATTAACAAACGGAATGGCCGACTACTTAATCCAGGCAGCTTCGATGTCGAGCCGCAGCGGTATTATGCCATTTGCGCTTATCGGCTGGGCGGCAATGCTGTTTATGCTTGCGTTTACTGTTCAATACGGCGTATATATGATAAAAGGCCCAAAAAGCTTAGCGGAAAGGCTCAATAAAATCGATAGGGAAATAGAGCTATAATGACAATTTCAAAAGCGCGTGGTTCATCACGCGCTTTTGAAAATAACAAAAACAAGAAGGCCGGATAATAAATAAAAGTGCAATACCTATCCTACAGCCACTTGTTATATTCATTGCAAAGCGGCAGCAGTGCGGGTTCGTCCTCTTCAATATCACCAAAGCGCGGAAGCTTTTCATAGAAGTGATTGTCGACATTGTCGTCGTTCACAGACGATACTTCGCCGCAAATCAGGTCTCCCTCGCCTTCAAGAGCCCAGAACTTATGATACATCAACCTTGTCAGTGAAATGCTGCTGCCAGGGTGAATCGTGATGAGCTCTCCGGGTGCCACGATTCTGCTGATACCGTCACAATAGACTTCAACAGGAGTCTTATAATCAATTTCATAATCCGGCAGTGCGTTATAAAGCTTCATGGCAAGCACGCCGCCGGCTCTGTTGATAATATCTTCTGTCTTTGTAAAATGGAAATGAGTAGGCAGGCTTTGCCCGTCTTTCAATAAAATATATTTTTCAGCGTACGGTACACCGATTGACGAATCCTTCTGGTCTCCGTTGCGAACCGTAAACAGCACGCCGCCAACCCTCTCATAATCATTCAGACCATAGTCGGTGATATCCCAACCCAGCATCACTTTATTTATTGTTTCCAGCTTGTCTTTATTGGCCTTCCAATCGTCCATTTTCCAATAACCGAACTCGGGCAGCCGGATCTTGTTTTCCGCAAATAGCGCCAACGCCCATTGTATTGCGCTGTTAATTTCACTTCTCTTCATGACTATCTCCTTACCGTTTACTATCGATGCTGAAAAAGGTTGCCCGCATTATTAACTAATATTATTAATATTTGACATGCACGCTTCAACTCCTGCATAGATAAGAAAATCCCTTCAACTGCCGATGCAAGAGCACTTTATAAGCCTTAGCCTACGCCCCTGTCGAATAGATGTTTTCTATCAGGATGAAATTGTTTATTGATACAATGGATAAGAAGTTCTTCAACACAAGCGAGTAACGCGGCGGATATCACGATCCATACAGATACCGCTTCTCCGGTCAGAAATGAAAGCGGTAGGGATATAAATAGCAGCAATCCTGTCGCTTTATTGGCATAGGTATGCAGTGTACCAAATGTTTTATATTTAAACAAAACCAGCAAAAAGCTTGATAAACGGATGATACATATAAACAGCAGAAACGGCAGAAAATCGTTCAGCACGACCCCTTGCGCCAGCTTCCATAAGATCACCCCAAACATGATCAGATCGGATATGGTATCCAGCCGTGCCCCCGTTTTACTCTCCGTTTTGGTTTTGCGCGCCACCATGCCGTCTGCCACGTCAGTAAGCCCGCATAACGCGTACAGCGCCAGAAAAGCAGCCGGTTGCAAATCCAGCAGTAAACAAAGCGAAAGCGGTATGCGTATGATCGTGATGGTATTGGCTATGTGCATTGTTTCACTTCCTGCTAATTTATATATTACTGATCCAGTTGAGCAGGTGGTTTTGAATGTTTGACATCATTCTATTCAATATATTGTACCAAAAGCTAATTTTCAAGCCAGTCTTGATTATTTGTTGAATTAACCCTTCAAATATAATATAATTACTTACAAATTAATTTTGAAAACTGGGGGAACCTATCATGAAAGCATTTAAAACAATTGCTGCACTGACCCTGGCACTTTGCATGGTCTTTGCACTTGCGGCTTGCGCTCCGCAGGCTTCCGATGAGCCGAAAGCCGACGAGACAACCCAAGAGACCGATGAGACAGCCGCGGAGACAGAAGAAGCTGCCGGCACGCTGGTTATGGCGACGAACGCTGCTTTCCCGCCTTATGAATACTATGAAGGCAATGAGATCGTGGGTATCGATGTTGAAATCGCTGAGAAAATAGCCGAGAAGCTGGGCCTGAAACTTAAGGTCGTAGACATGGAATTTGACTCCATCTTTGCTGCTGTACCGACAGGCAAGGCCGATATGGGTATGGCTGGCTTGACAGTAAGCGAAGAGAGGCTCGTCACCCTCGATTTCTCTACCTCTTATGCCACAGGTAAGCAGGTCATCATTGTGAAAGAAGATTCAGCAATCACCGACCCTGCTGACCTTAAAGGCAAGAAGATCGGTGTTCAGCTCAGCACAACAGGCGATCTCTACTGTTCAGAGGAGTTTGGCGACGGCGCGATGGATCGCTACAGCAAGGGCGCGGATGCCGTTCAGGCGCTTTTGCAGGGCAAAGTGGACGCGGTTGTTATCGACAATGAACCCGCCAAAGTTTTTGTTGGACAAAATGAAGGCCTGAAAATACTCGAAACCGAATATGCGCTTGAAGATTACGCCATCGCGGTTGCCAAAGGCAATTCGGCATTGCTCGAAAAGATCAACGCCGCTCTGGCTGAGCTTGAGGGCTCCGGTGAGCTTAAAGCGATCATTGATAAGTACATCACGGCTTCGTAATATTCAAAAGCTGTTTTAATCCGCGCATACCTTTTAAGGCAGAGCGGGACTTGAATTTTGGGGCTGCTATAATGGCAGCCCTTTCATCTTAAGCCAGGGAGGTAAACCATGTCTGAATGGTGGGCAGATATTGTAAAGAAATTTACAAATAACTTTATCACTGATGACCGATGGCGCTATTTATGGGACGGCTTGGGCATTACACTCATCGTCACGCTGTTTGCGGTGCTTCTGGGAATCACTCTAGGTTTTATCGTGGCAATGATTCGATCAACACATGATAAAACAGGGCGTTTTAAGTTTTTTAATGCCATATGCAAATTCTATCTCACAGTCATCCGAGGAACACCGGTGGTCGTACAGCTGCTGATCATTTATTTTGTTGTTTTTGCATCGGTTGACATAGATAAAGCAGTGGTAGGCGTCATCGCTTTTGGCATCAATTCGGGTGCTTATGTTGCGGAAATATTCCGCAGTGGTATCATGTCCATCGATCCAGGCCAGTTCGAGGCAGGCCGCAGTCTTGGTTTTAACTATAGCCAAACCATGTGGCATATTATCATGCCACAGGCTTTTAAAAATGTTGTTCCTCCACTGGCCAATGAATTTATCGTCCTGCTTAAAGAAACCTCAGTCGTTGGTTTTATAGGTTTACAGGACTTAACGCGCGGCGGAAGTATTATACAAGGCCGCACGTTCGATGCATTTATGCCTCTCATTGCGGTGGCGCTGATATACCTCGCAATTGTCATGCTGCTTTCGCGCGGTGTGACACTTTTGGAAAGGAGACTAAGACGCAGTGACCACTGATGTATTGATTCGTGTTGAAAATCTTGAAAAACATTTTGGCAAGCTCGTGGCGCTTGATGGTATTACCACGGAAATAGCACAGGGCGAAGTTACCGTGGTTGTGGGACCATCCGGCTCAGGTAAATCCACATTTTTACGCTGCCTGAATCTGCTCGAAGTTCCCACCGGCGGGCGTATATTCTTTGAGGGCGTTAACATCACCGACCCCAAAGTGGATATCAATATTCATCGCCAGAAGATGGGTATGGTGTTCCAGCAGTTCAACCTGTTCCCGCACATGAAGGTTCTAAAAAATATGACCATCGCGCCCGTGAAGCTTCTTGGCCTGTCACAGGAGGAAGCCAGCGAGCGCGCAATGACGCTCTTAAAACGCGTAGGGCTGTCCGACCGTGCCGATGCCTATCCCTCGCAGCTCTCGGGCGGTCAAAAACAGCGTATCGCAATCGTGCGTGCGCTGTGCATGAATCCCGATGTGATGCTGTTTGACGAACCCACCTCCGCACTCGACCCCGAAATGGTCGGAGAGGTGCTCGATGTGATGAAGTCTCTCGCTTTAGGCGGCATGACCATGGTGGTTGTGACGCATGAAATGGGATTTGCCCGCGAAGTGGGCACGCGTGTCATATTCATGGATGAAGGCAAAATCATTGAGGAAAACAAGCCTCAGATACTGTTTGACAATCCGCAGAGCGAACGTCTGAAAAGTTTCTTAGCCAAGGTTCTGTAAAATATATTCAAGAAGACGGCAGATAATCCGCCGTCTTTTTTTGTGGACATCTTAATTAACGGCCTTACGAGCCGGCCAGCCCAGCAGCATTGAGCAAGGCGGGATAAACCGTCTTTTTAACACTGTAAACTTTGCAAAACGGCAGGCTGCTTTTCGGAGCAGCGCGACAGAGCGTATTTCAGGGCAATACTTCTTATTTTAAATGAGAATAAAGATTGCAGACTGTCAAAAAAGTCTTAATAAATTTCCATAGTTTACTTGACATGCGTAACATTGTTATGTTACGTTTTATTCACAGGAGGATAATCACATGCCAGAAGACTTGATATCCAAAAAAGAACTTTTAGAGCTCACAGATATATCCTACGGTCAGCTCTACCGTTGGAAACGCAAAGGCCTCATACCCGAAGACTGGTTTATACGCAAATCGACATATACCGGGCAGGAAACTTTTTTTCCCAGAAGCAAGGTGCTTTCGCGTATCGATAAGATCAAAAACATGAAGGAAGACGTATCGCTGGATGACCTTGCCGATGTATTCTCTCCCTCTCCCGACAACGTGGTGTTTAGCTCTGCCGATTTGTTACAGCGCGGTATCGTCACGGCGGATGTGCTGCCTATATTGATAGCAGATCGGGGCGAAGCTGAGAACTTTGATTTTAACGACACCTTGCTGGCTTTTACGTTTAATAAGCTGCTCGTGTCGGGAGATGTCAGCCTCGATGAAGGGCGTTTGGTGCTGGATTTGATGCGTACCAGCATGATCCGTCTGGGGAATGATCCCTTCGAAATCATACTCACGAGAAAGCTTGGCGTCTTTGGCTGTTTCGCAGTCTGTCCGCCGGGCCAGGTGTTCTTTGATCGTGATATGCGCCTCGTGAACAAACTCAATATAGGCGCGCTCACAGAAGAACTCAAATTGAAACTAATTTAGGAGGAATAAAATAATGACCCACACAAAGCGCTCTGATCTTAACATCAGCGGCTATGGCAGCGTTCCGGGCGGTGAATATAATGCCGTCAAGATATATGGACGCGGTAAAATTACTGGGGATATCATGTGCAACGATTTTGTTATCAATGGTTCGGGCGAGATCATAGGTAAAATCGACTGCAAGCAAATGGTTGTCAACGGCTCCGGTGAAATGCGCGGCGACATCAAAGCCGACAGCTTAAAGGTGAGAGGCGCAGCAGACTTTTCCCAAACCATTAATTGCGAAAGCTTATCCATATCCGGCTCCGCCGGTGTGATGAACAATATTGATGCCCAGCACGTCAAGATAAGCGGTTCATGTAAGGTCAAAGGGGATCTAAACGCGGAATTCTTCAGCTCAACCGGCCGTTTTGAGATCACGGGCCTGCTTAACGCTGAAAATGTGGATATCCATCTGGACTGGAGCACAAGCCGCGCTCGTGAAATTGGCGGCGAAAACATTACCGTCATGTGCGGCAAAAACGGATTTAATGTGCTATCCATCGTCACACTGGGTACGCACAGCCCCAAGCTTGAATCTGATGTAATTGAGGGAGAAAAAGTCATACTGGAAAACACATACGCCAGAGTCGTGCGCGGTACCAATGTCACCATCGGCGACGGCTGTCATATCGAGCTCGTGGAGTACAAAGGGACTCTGCATAAATCGGCAAGCGCAAGGGTGGGCGAAGAGAGAAAGATTTAAAGACTATATCGAAAAAGGGGCGCATCACAGCGCCCCCTCCAACGCTGCTATTATCCACGATCCTATACTTTGGGCAAATCCGTAAGGTTAAAGCTTAGCAATGGTCAATTCCAGTTCCTCAATCCATCCGCACATAATAAGCGAATTCTCTTCCAGCTTTTTGGGATCTCTTTCATAACCCTGAAGCAGCTTTAATTGATGCTCGTAATACCCCTTTAAGCGCATCAGTAAATCCGCTTTACTTCTCAGCGTTTTAAAATCTCGCTGGGTCAGCAGTGATGCTAGGCTATCTATTTCAAACTTAAACTGTTCTGCGGATAGCTTGACTTCCTTTTTAAAGTCCCTTAATACCCACTGGCGTTCAAACACATTCCTTTTCTGCCAGCCCTCGTATTGCTCATCAAAAACTTCAATGATATGCAAGATGTGCGGTTCAATCCCGTCAGCATCCAATGCTTTTTCTGTGGCGGGTTCTTCATCCTTTTTATAAAGTCCTGCGTCCATCAACGCCTGTATGGAGCTGACCTCCTGTCCATGATACGCCTTTGAATGAACGACCGCTATTGCAAACCCCGCGCCCGCGTGCTCTACGTCCAGAATATGTTTCGCGTTCATTTCATAAAACGCATCTATCGAAATGTTCATTTGAGCCGCCACTTTTTCAATGCTTTTGTGAGCCGTCTGTGTTTTTACAAGGCCTGGCCCGATGCTGAAGACACATATATCCGTTCCCTCCAACTCTGCGGCAAGTGTATTGCACACTTCAACCTGTGCAGTTTTGAATGTTTCATAAGCGCCCATAAACGGCGCCGCACCGGAGGATGGAACAAAAATAATCGTTCCTGCATTTCTTTTTTTCATATCAGGCAGAAACTTTTGAGCCAGCATCACAGGCCCCCGAAGATTGACGGCATAGCTTTTATCCCAATCGTCGATACTCACTTCGTCGACAGCGCCCAAAAGCGCCACGGTGGCATTATTGAATATAACATCAACAAAGCCGTACCTGGCGATGGTATCAGCGTGCAGCTTTTCTATCTCATCTTCAGATGTAATGTCGATCGGATAAAAACAGGCCCGGTCAGTACCTTGCTCCTCGTTAATCTGATTGGCGGCGAACTGCCCCTTTTTAGTATCAATCTCGGCTATGACCACATTAGCACCCATCCAGACAAGCGCCCTTGCCGCTTCATAGCCAATCCCGCCGCCCGCTCCTGTGATCAGCACCGTTTTCCCCGCCAGACTATCCTGGAAGTGAGGTGCATTTTTAACAAACATGGGCATCTCCGTCCTCTTTTTTTCCTTATGATACCATGTATACAAAAAGCCGTATAGAGTTTTATAGGGAGATAGCGGGCCACGCAGCAAAGGAAATATGGGGTTTGTATAGCGTGGCCCGCAATGGAATTAGCAAACAAAAGCGGTATAAAAACAAACTATACAAATAAGACGTTTGAAAAACGAAAAAAGTGCCATAGTTTATATAATATTATTTTGATAAGGCAGTGAAACTGCTTCGTGCAAAATCAAAGGGGCTGATATATAATGAGTAGACTTTAAACCTGCCACAAACAGATACAAAAGATAAGCTTAAGGAATTAACCATGATTAAATATAAGTTTTTAGCTGTATTGTTAGCGCTCATACTATTGCTTGGCGCGTGCGGACAAGCGCAGGAAAGCAGCGCTTTATCTACAGCGACGCCGGAACCTGCCACATCCGCATCGGAGCCAATACCCAGCCCGACACCTGTTAAAACAACGCAGCCGGATACCACGCCCGAAACGATATCAGAGCCGACGACTTCGCCGACTTCTTCGCCTGCGCCCAATCCCACCATATCCGCCGATCCTTCACATGCACCGGGCAGCGTATCAGAGCCGCAAAACGCAACAGAAAGGCCGCTCAAAGGCATTATCATCGGGATTGATCCGGGACATCAGGCGCACAGCAATTCCGACCCGGAGCCTGTCGCGCCCGGCTCCCGCGAAACAAAAAAGAAAGTGTCTTCAGGCACACAAGGGCGCTACACAGGTGTCGCCGAATACAAGGTAAATCTGCAAGTAGGGCTTAAACTTAAGCAAATACTGCTTGACCTCGGTGCTGCGGTGGTCATGACGCGTGAATCACACGATGTGGATATCTCCAACAGCGCACGCGCTGTGATGATGAACGATGCAGGGGCCGATCTCGTGGTGCGCCTGCACTGCAATGGTTCCGACGATACCTCCAAGCATGGTGCTTTCGTACTGATACCCGCCAACGATTGCACTGCGGCTATCAACGATGCGAGCAAAGACGCGGCCAAGTGTATACTGAAAGGCTTTATTGATGCCACGGGTGCGAAAGATTTAGGGCTGCAAAGCCGCAGTGATCAGACGGGCTTTAACTGGAGCACCGTTCCCGTATGTAACGTAGAAATGGGCCATATGACTAACGACGAAGAAGATCAGTTACTGGCGGCAGACGAATATCAGAATAAGTGCGCCTATGGCATCGCCAACGGCATTGTTGAATATTTCGGTTAAGCTGCACATTGTAATGGGCCTAATATTATCCTTCAAATGTCCAGCCGTGGTCACCGTGATAGATCATCTGGCGCGTCATACCGCCGTCGATCACGATATTCTCTCCGTTAATGAATCCGGCATCCTCGCAGCAAAGATAAAGCACCATTTTGGCAATATCCAAAGGTGTACCCACGCGATTGGACGGGTGCTGGCTCTTGTCGGGTTTTGAATACCGAGGCACATAGCTGTCCTCATGCTGATAATCGCCCGTATCGATCCAACCGGGACTGATGGCGTTCACACGCACCTTACCCGACAGGCTGACACAAAGCGCATGCGTCAGCGCGCTGATGCCGCCCTTAGCCGCCGTATAGCTCTCGGTATCCGGCTGAGACATAGCCGCCCGTGTTGAGGATATATTGACGACCGCCGCACCCGGCGCGAAATGTTCCTTTAACAGCAGCGTCAGGTAATATGGCGCGGTGATGCCGATTCGCAGCACTTCGTTAAAATCTTCATATGAACAGCCTGAGCGTATACCCTTTTTGCTGATGCATGCGTTGTTGACCAGATAGTCTACCGCGCCAAAGGCATCGGTCACTTTTTTTGCAAACCGCTCCAAAACATCCTTTTGGGCTATATCCCCGTGAAAAAACAACAGCTTTATACCGTATTTTTGCGCGAGCTTTGCGCCTGATATATCATCCGCATCAATCACAGCCACACGCGCACCCTCACTTATAAACGACTCGGTGATGCAGCGGCCGATACCATTCGCCCCGCCCGTCACGATGCAGACCTTTTCCTTAAATCTCATAGCTTATACTCCTTTTCTCTTACCCTATACCAATTTTATTATTTTGTTTTACACCGCTTTAAAACTTGTCATCGCGCGCGATTTAGCGCCTATACGACCATAAGCCTTAAAGATTCTATCTATGAGTGCAACAAGGCAATCTTGCGTTTTAGAGAATATGAAGGAAGCCTTGACGGTTTTGACAAGCGGACCTTAGTCAATCGTCTTCATCCATGAGTATATCAAGCATGCGTTTGGGATTTTCCAAAAAGCTGCGCGTAATCTGATAGTGTTCGGTCTGTTCAAACGTAATAGGCGTTATGCCCCGCTCGTCGAGCAGCAATATCTGCGCATCGGGATAGGCCATAAGTATGGGTGAATGCGTGGCGATAATAAACTGTGAACGCGCCTTAACAAGGCTGTGGATGCGCGAAAGCAGCGTGAGCTGCCGCGAGGGGGATAACGCTGCCTCGGGCTCATCAAGCAGATAAAGCCCGTTTCCCCAAAATCTGTTGAGCATCAGCGAGAGGAAGCTTTCCCCGTGGGACTGTGCGTGCAGCGATTTGCCGCCATACGAATTGAGGAACAAATGAGCTGGATCATCGTCCAGTCTGTCTACCTCGGATGCGACATTATAAAAGCTCTCAGCGCGAAGAAAAAAACCGTCTTTAGGACGCGGATTGCCCTTTACTAAGCGTAAAACCTCATGCAGCCCCGAATGGGTCTCCACGGAATTGAAGTTGAAGTTGCGCGAACCGCCCTCGGGGTTAAAACCGAAGCCCACAGCAACGGCTTCCAGCAGCGTAGACTTTCCGGAGCCATTTTCGCCAACAAGAAACGTCACGGGCTTTTTAAGCGCCAGCGTGCGTAATGCCCCGATTGCCGGGATGCTGTTTAAATAAGCGTCTTTTTCTCCAAACGGCTCATGGGTTTTGATAATGGCATCAATATACATGAGACTATTTTATACGTTAAGACAGATACTTGCAATCATTCGCCTCTCATAAGCGTCCGCTCGTCAAGCAACGTTATGGCAGAAGCGATTCCCAGCCCATCCCCATTGAGCCGAAATGCGTTACCCATCCACCGTACCACCAGCGCCTGTCCGGCGGGCGTATACCAGTCCTTTTCTAGATCCGCATGGCACTTTTGACCCAGTCCACTGCGCGTATGATGGCAGTAAAGGCATTCCATAGGCTCGAATCCCGAATCATACAGCTCACACAAGTCGTTTTTTAAAAACGTACAACCGCTGCCCCAACAGGCCTGTAAGGCGAGTTTTCCTTCGCACCCCTTAAACGCAGGTGACAACACGCCAAAGGTGCCTTCCGGTGAAATCTCCAGCATCATACGGCCAAAAAGACCTGCCTCCATGGCTCTGGCCGCTTCTTCCACGCTCCACCAACCGGGACGTATACAATAGCTCGTACATATGTCGCAGCTGCATGACACAGACGGCGGGTACTTTTCCTTGAGCGACAGTCTCCGTTTTCTTTTCATATAGGCGCCTCTGATCAAAAAAATATTCTGTCTATTTTCTCATCAGTCCGCAAAAGAAGTTGAGTGAACATAGTTGTACTGCTTTGTAAAAGTCCTCGCATCCACGGGTATTCACCATCCCGCACGCAATCATCATGCAGATCAGCCGCTCGTAATATTCCTCGGAATATCGGCCACATACCTACCCAGCATATTTTTTAATTCCGATTCAGAAGGCCGCGCCGACTGTGTATATGCGGCAAACTCCTTAAACGCGCAACCAGTATCTCTGGCCTTACCCAAAAAGTGATTGTACAGCGAACTTTCCTGGGGTTCATCTATTTGTGTTGTAAATATATACTATTAATCTCTAGTTTTTAGAATGTCTATATTGCGACCTGCACCTTATAAACATCTCAAACTTTTAAATAATTACCTATTGTATTTTTAATACGTGCTGAATATAATATATACGAACATATGTTCGAGGTAGAAATCATGGAGCAACGCGTTATATTACATTCGGATATGAATAATTTTTACGCAAGCGTGGAGTGTGTCCACCGCCCCGAAATACGCAACCGTCCGGTGGTGGTGGGCGGCGACGAAGAGCTTCGTCATGGCATTGTGCTCGCCAAAAACTATACTGCCAAAGCCGCAGGTATCAGAACGGGCGAAGCGCTCTGGCAGGCACGTGAAAAATGCCCGGGGCTTGTCGTCCTGCCGCCCAACTATCCGCTTTATCTGCGCTATGCCAAATTTGCACGTCAAATCTACGCTGACTATACGTCTCGAATTGAGCCGTTTGGACTGGATGAAGCATGGCTGGATGTCAGCGGTGAAGACGGGGTGCTCATTGCCAACGAGATACGCAAGCGCATCAAAAACGAGCTGGGCGTGACCGCCTCCGTAGGTGTCAGCTACAACAAGATATTTGCCAAGCTCGGTTCGGATATCAAAAAGCCGGACGCAACAACGCTGATCAGCCGGGACAACTTTAAGTCGGTTGCGTGGCCTCTGCCCGTTGAAGAGCTGCTTTATGTGGGCCGGGCCACGAAATCAAAGCTGCACCGTCTGGGCATCACGACGATCGGCGAGCTCGCCGCCACACCCGCGCCGCTGCTGCGCAATCTTTTTGGCAAGGTGGGAGACGTGCTTTATACGTTCGCGAATGGCTATGATGATTCGCCTGTGATGCAGATGGGCGAGGAATCACTGATTAAATCTGTGGGTAACAGCACGACCACCCCGCGGGACTTAACCTGTAACGAGGATGTGAAGATTACACTGTTTGTGCTTTGCGAGAGCGTTTGTGCGCGCATGCGCGAGCACGGCTTTCTCTGCCGCACCGTCGCCGTTTCGGTGCGCGACAACGAGCTTTTTCGCTTCGAACGGCAAACCAAGCTGCCAAAACCCTCGCATATATCCGGCGAGATTGCAGACACGGCGATGCGGCTGTTTGCCGAAAACTACAGCTGGCCGCGGCCTGTGCGCAGCATCGGTGTTCGCTGCACAGATCTGATCACCTCAAATACGCCGTTCCAGCTGTCGGTTTTTAGTGACGAGCGTAAACGGCAAAAAAATGAAACACTCGATAAAACCGTAGACGCGATTCGTAAACGGTTCGGGCATTTTTGTATACAGCGCGCGTGTGTACTCGCGGATAAACCGCTGGGCGGCATTAATCCCAAGGGTGACCATATTATCCATCCCGTGGGTTTTTTTAAGGACGGTATGGTAAAATGATAGAAAGACGGTACGAAAACGAGAATAAGGTTTATGTGAAGGTGGAGGCACTTTTCTATCCGGACGGACGACTGGAGCCCGTGGCGTTCTGGTGGGAAAACTCACGGCGGTACAGTATCGACCGCATCATAGACGTGTGCCGCGCGGTGAGCCTCAAAGCGGGCGGTATCGGCGTGCGCTATACGTGTATGGTTCGCGGTCACCAAACGTATCTTTTCTTTGAAGAAGACCGTTGGTTTATGGAACGAAAAGGGGCATAAGGGAATAAGAAAGCTAAATAGGTCAAAATAGTCGCGGTATATTTGGAAATTTCTATAGAAAGCTGATCTTCCGGGATAATTCACTTTTAAGCCATATAATATTCGGATCATGTCGGCATTCTCTGAAAGGAAGACGCTACTTTTGGATAATCAAGAGATGAGCAGCTGCCTTTCCATAGCTTTTCGCTCCATTTACATATTAGCGTAAGCATAAACCGGGGTTGCTTCAGAGTTTTCGCATCTCCATGCTTGCCATCTTTTCGAGAAATCTATAGTATGAATTTGAGCGCGTCTTATTATGATAGCTGGTTAAGGAAATCTTAAGGAAACCCTAAGAAATTTTCTGCGAATCCATCAATATAAAATGTTACGATAACTATGGGCTTAAGCAACAAGGAGTTGACAAGTTTATGGCTGCAAATGTATTGGTCGTTGATGATGAAAAAACGATCGCTGATCTAATCGAAGTATACCTCAAAAGCGAGGATTATAATGTCTATAAGTTTTACAATGGCCAGGATGCGCTAAACTGTATCGATAATATAAAAATTGATCTGGCTTTATTAGACGTCATGCTTCCTGATGTAAATGGCTTTAACATCTGCCAACGTATCCGTGAGAAACATCACTTCCCCGTTATCATGCTCACGGCAAAAAGTGAAGAGATTGATAAGATCACCGGTCTCACATTGGGTGCGGACGACTATATTACAAAGCCCTTTCAGCCTTTGGAAATGATAGCGCGTGTCAAGGCACAGCTTCGAAGATTTACAAAGTACAACGCCGCGGACCCCTTAGCAGAGGAAAACACCATTGTATTTTCGGGGTTGGTTTTAGACAGGGATACGCATGAATGCACGCTGAATGAGAAGAAGCTTTTTTTAACTCCAACAGAATTCTCCATCCTTTGGGTGCTGACGTCTAACCGCGGACGGGTCGTCAGCTCGGAAGAGCTGTTCCATGAGGTATGGGGCGAAAAGTACTACTCAAACAGCAATAATACAGTTATGGTACACATCCGGCATATCCGAGAGAAGATGGGTGATAGCGCAGAGCGCCCCAAATATATAAAAACAGTATGGGGGGTTGGTTATAAGATTGAAAAATAGCTCTCAGTTCAGATCTACATTGATGAGAAGCATGCTGCTTCGCTGTTTCATTGCCGCCGCGATGACCGCTTTAGCTCTGGTGGCGGGCTTTTATATTGCCCGATATATTGCAAGCCTATTTGTCTGGCAGCCAAGCTTCCTGTACAATATCCTGAATTCCTTAGAGAATTATTCGCCGTTAGTGCTTATCTGTATTTGGCTGGTTGTGCTATGCTTTGTGATATACCATTACTGGAGCAAAACCGTCAAATACATGGAAGCGATTGTGGAAGCAAGCAGATCCCTTATAGCACCGGAGAACGTACCGATTCAACTGCCCCCATTGCTAAAAGATGTGGAATACAGCATGAATCAGATCAAGCAAGCAGCCATAAAAAACGAACGGGCAGCCCGCGATGAGATACAGCGCAAGAACGACCTGATCGTCTATCTGGCTCATGATATCAAAACGCCGCTGACCTCCGTTATCGGATATCTAAGTCTTCTCAATGAAGCACCGGATATGCCGCCCGAACAGAAGGCCAAGTATGTCGGGATAACACTGGAGAAATCTTACCGTCTGGATCAACTCATTGATGAGTTTTTCGAAATCACCCGGTTTAATCTCCAGCATATCGAAATCAACAAGACCAGAATCAACCTTGCCCTGATGCTGCGCCAGATGGCAGATGAGTTTTATCCTATCCTTGCGCCACAAAACAAAACAGCGACCGTATTGGCTGCGGATGATCTGATCATTTGGGGCGATGCGGATAAGCTCTCGCGTGTGTTCAACAATATCTTGAAGAATGCCATCGCGTACAGCTATGATAACGCCACCATTACGATTACAGCTTTTTGCGAGCATGACAATACTGTTATCACGTTTGCCAATCAGGGTGACCCCATCCCGGCTGAAAAACTGGAGAGGGTATTCGAGAAGTTTTTCCGTCTGGATGCCGCCCGTTCGACCCATACAGGCGGCGCAGGGCTTGGGCTTGCCATTGCGAAAGAGATCGTTGAAGCCCACCGTGGAAGGATATCGGCCACAAGTGACATAAACCAAACAGTCTTTACTGTGATACTGCCCAATACACAGACGGCACCATAATACTTCGGGAATAATAAGCCTTTCATCATACATTCTTAAGATTTTAATAAGCCGAAATTCCAATATAGCCTGTTCGTTTTCAGTAACATGAAGTTGCTAAAAGCCGGACAGGCTTTTTGTATTGAATAAGAAAGGTATATTGATTTTGAAAAGGAGACGCATTACACAATTATTTCCGTTCCTGTTGCCTATCCGAAAAATACAGCGAAAATTCTGCTTCTATCTGCACATGTATTTTGACGGGAACCACTATGCGAAAACAAAGGCGGTTAAGCTGCTTCCGTTCTGTGCCTATAAGAGTGAGACAAACCTGGTCAACGAGAACACCGGCTTTGATATGGAATATCAGGAAAACAAAATATTTAACCTGCAGCTGGCGGCAAAAACCATAAACGGCATATTGATACGACCGCATGAAACCTTTTCGTTTTGGCAATTGGCGAGAAACGCGGAACAATACGCGCAGTATAAGGAAGGGCTTTCTGTGGAATATGGCCAGCTGACTACGGTAAAGGGGGGCGGATTGTGCCACCTGAGCAACTTTTTGTTCTGGATGTTTTTACATTCGCCTTTGGATATCGTCGAACGGCACCCCCATCGCATCAAAGACTTTCCGTCACCTGACGCCAATGAGCCAGACAGCGTAGATGCAACCGTGAGTGAAGGGTGGCTGGACTTGAAGGTGAAAAACGAAACGGATCTGACATTCCAAATCGATCTCTCGTTCGCAGGTTCCGTCCTTTACGGAAGACTGCTGACAGACCGGGCAATGCCCTATCGGTATGAAATTACAAATCGCGATAAACTGTTTTTCAAACGGGATAGAAAGATATTTGAGAAGGTTTCGGTGTGTCGGCATTGCGTCGATTACAACTTGGGCAAGGTTCATCCGGAACAGCTGCTCTATACCGATATGTTCGAAATTGGATACCCACTCCCCGAAGAGACTGAAATTATATCAAAGGAGTCATGTAATGAATAAGAAAACCATAGCGGTTTTATTTGGCGGCTGCTCAACCGAATACGAGGTGTCATTGCAGTCAGCCGCATCTGTGATAGAAGGCATCAGAACCGATAAATATGATATCGTTATGCTGGGCATCACCCGCCAAGGGATCTGGAAAAGATACGCCGGCCCGGTGGAGTTGATATCTAATGATACATGGACGCATCACTCGTCTTGTGTTCCTGCGTTCATCTCACCCGACAGAGCAATACATGGGCTTGTGGCTCTTAAAGACGGCAAAGCCGTCGTCACATCGATAGACGTGGCATTTCCGGTGCTGCACGGTAAGAACGGTGAAGACGGCACAGTACAAGGTCTGCTGGAGTTGGCAGGAATACCTTGCGTGGGCTGCGGCACGCTCAGCTCGGCAATTTGTATGGATAAAGACATCGCTCACCGGCTGGCAGAGCTGGCTGGAATTCCGGTTGCACAGTCGGTGGTCATCTATTCGCCAACGGCATCGGATGCGCTGCTCAACGCCACAGCGCACCTGCGGTATCCAATCTTCGTCAAGCCGGCGTGTGCAGGATCTTCCTTTGGAATCACCAAAGTATCGAGCCCCGACAGGCTGCCCGATGCGGTAAAAGAAGCATTTGAGCATGACCACAAAGTCGTCATTGAACAAGGTGTAGACGGCTTTGAAGTGGGCTGCGCCGTGCTGGGCAACGACAAACTCATCGTTGGAGAAGTGGATGAAATCGAGCTGTCTCGCGGGTTCTTTGACTACACCGAAAAGTACACACTAAAAAGCTCCAGAATCCATATGCCCGCCCGCATCCACCCCGACACGGCAATGCGCATCAAAAATACCGCAAAGGTCGTATATAAGGCTCTTGGCTGCCGCGGATTCGCCCGAGTGGATATGTTCCTGACACCGGAAGGAGAGATTGTCTTCAACGAGGTGAACACCATCCCCGGATTCACCGCCCATAGCCGCTATCCCGGTATGATAAAAGGTATTGGCATGAGCTTTGAGGTCATTATAGATACATTGATTAGTCTGGCGGTTGAGCCATGAAAACGCTGAAGCTCCACGACAACAATATCCATCACGGCAACCTGATTCTGGTCAACAAGGACTGGCCGCTTAAAGCGTATCCGGACTACGGCAATCTGGTGCCGCTCGAATGCGGTAAAGAGACTGCCGTGATGGAACGCCAAGCGGCAAAAATGCTGGTAAAAGCATTGGCAGCTTTAGGCTCCGCAGATGAGATTGCGATCGTCAGCGGTTTTCGGACAATGCGCGAACAGCAGCGAATATATAACAAATCACTGCGTGAAAACGGAAGACGGTTTACGTGCGAATATGTGGCCCTCCCGGGCTGCAGCGAGCACCAGACCGGGCTGGCAGTCGATTTGGCTTTAAACGTTGGTAATATCGACTTTATCCGTCCGAATTTCCCTTATGAGGGTATCTGCCAGCGCTTTCGAGAAAAGGCGGCAGATTATGGTTTCGTCGAGCGCTATCCGGCAGGTAGCGAGCATATTACACATATTTCGCACGAACCCTGGCACTTCCGTTATGTGGGATATCCCCACTCGCGGATAATGACGGACAAGCAGATTACACTTGAAGAATATACGATTTATATTCGGCAGCATGATTATCAGAATAGCCGGCTTGCATTTTGCGGCAATGGGCTCCGTTGTGAAATCGGTTTTATCCCGCTGGCTGCGGATACCGTTATTGACGTACCCGTTCCGGAACACATGGCATATCAGCTTTCCGGGAACAACATGGACGGCGTTGTCATGACTTTGTGGGAGATTGGCAGTGAACGATAAATCAGTACACACAGGCATTGACAGGTTTCGGCTTATTGCTGCCATTCTTGTGGTTGCCATCCATACGTCGCCGTTTGGTATGGTAAACGGAACAGCCGATTTCATACTGACGAGAATCGTAGCCCGTGTTGCTGTGCCTTTCTTCTTCATGACATCCGGATATTTTCTTTTTCGCGATGGCTTGGATAACAAGCAATTAAGCCGCTTTCTTAAGAAGACGGGCGCTACATATATTATAGCGATATTGCTGTATCTACCCTTGAATTACTATAATGGTTCAGCGATGCAATGGTCCTCGTTTCCAAACCTGCTCCGCAGTCTCTTTATTGACGGGACGTTCTATCATCTTTGGTACCTGCCCGCTGCCATGCTGGGAGCGATCGTTGCATGGAGCCTGCTCCGAACAACCAGACAAAATGGTGCTCTCGTTATCAGTGTCGCTCTATATGTCATCGGACTTCTCGGCGACAGCTACTATGGCTTTGCTGATAGAATCCCCGCCCTCAGAGCCTTTTACGATATGGTATTTACCCTATCCAGCTATACCCGCAACGGCTTGTTTTTTGCATCCTTATTTTTTGTGTTGGGTGCGCTCTTCGCGAAACCTTCCATACGCTTCGGCTTGAAGCCAAGCTTAACCGGTCTTGGCATATCGCTGCTTCTCATGGTATCAGAAGGCCTATGGCTTCACACTATCGGTGTGCAGCGCCACGACAGCATGTACGTCACGCTGCCGCTATGCATGATATTCCTGTTTAACAGTCTGCTGCTTTGGCACGGCCGCCCCGGAAAAAATCTGCGCCATTTATCCGCGCTCGTCTATATTCTTCATCCCATGTTTATTGTCATTGTTCGAGGCATATCGGATCTGTCCAATTTACCTATATTAGTGAATAACAGTATCGTCTTTTTCATAGCGGTCACAATATTCACAATAATGGCCGCCATACTGCTAACCACATATCAGCAAAATCGAAAGACAACGCGCAATAATGGCCGCCAAGGGTGCACAGACCGTGCTTGGGCTGAAATCAATCTTGATAACCTCTGCCGCAACGCCGAAATCTTGCAAAGGCTTTTACCAGAACAATGCAGAATCATGGCCGTCGTTAAGGCCAACGCCTATGGACATGGTGATGTCGAGGTTTCCAGAGCCTTAAGTCGTATCGGTATTAACGCCTTTGCCGTCGCAACGATTGACGAAGGCATCCAATTGCGGCAAAACGGTATTCAAGGCGAGATACTGATTCTGGGATATACAGATCCCCAAAGAGCTGCGGAGCTTAGCCGATACCGCTTGTCACAGACGGTGGTAAACGTGCGCTATGCTTCAGCGTTCAGCGGTGTGGGCAAACCGATTCACGTTCACATCAAAGTTGATACAGGTATGCACAGGTTGGGAGAGAGCTTTGAAAATGCGCAGAAAATCGCAGAAGTTTTCCACAATAAGCGTTTTAAGGTGAACGGCATATTCACTCATTTATGCGCTTCCGACAGCATGGAGCCCCGCGATGTGAATCTGACAAAACTACAAATCGGGAGATTTTTTTCTTTATTGGATGAGCTTAAGAAACAACATATTGCAATACCCAAAGTACACATTCTTAGCAGTTACGGCGCTTTGAACTGCAGCCGGACGCAGTCAGATTATGCCCGTCTTGGTCTGGCATTATATGGTGCCATAAGGGAGAATCAAATAAGCGTTGGCCTTAAGCCGGTTTTATCACTCAAAGCAAGGGTTGTACTTGTCAGAAAGGTTGCGACAGGAGAAAGCATTGGTTATGGTTGTCAGCATATTGTGGAAAGGAATACACGCATCGCTGTCCTCCCCATTGGCTATGCAGATGGATTGCCCAGAAGTCTTGGAGGCGGGAATGGGTGTGTATTGCTGCATGGCCGCCGCGCACCCATTTTAGGCAACATATGCATGGATCAGCTTATGGCAGATGTGACCGATATTCCGGATGTCAAATGCGGAGACGTTGCAACATTTATCGGCAGAGATGGCAAGGAAGAAATCCTTGCCCAAGATATTGCATCGAGCACCAATACGATCACAAATGAGATATTAAGTCGGCTCAGCAACCGGCTGGATCGAGTGTATATTTTACCTTGAAGTATGGGGCTTCTGATTTATGAATTGTTAGTCGGCCAAATTAAAATACAGCAGTTTGGCAATAAGAGATGAAAAGTAGTAATACGTCAAATTAATAAGCACTGAAAAAAGCGCAGAGTTATGAAATATTGTTGTAATATTATTCCGACTATATTAAGCTTTTAAAGAGCTTTATAGGAAAATTCGGTTTACGGTTAACGGAGCGAAAGGGGGAATAAATATGTGCGGACGGTATCTGGTGCTCATGGAGGGTGAAATACTCGAATACCGCGAAATCATCAACGAGGTGAACGAACGCTATAAGGACACGCCTATGCTGTCGTCTATGAAGTCGGGCGAAATTGCGCCGACCGATATCGCGCCTGTGCTCACCGCGGGCTCCACAAAACGCGAAGCCATGCTGATGAAGTGGGGCTTTCCAAAATGGCAGGGAAGCGGCGTTATCATCAACGCGCGTGCGGAAACAGCTTTGGAGAAGGCGATGTTTCGTGTCCCTCTGCTTAAGCGCCGCTGCGCGATCCCGTCATCAGGCTTTTTTGAATGGAAGCATGACGAGGGGCGCAAGAAAACAAAGTATCTTTTTCGCCAGCCCGAGTCCCCCATGCTGTACATGGCCGGATTTTATGATACGTTTTCTCACACCGATTCCTATGTGATATTGACCACGGCGGCCAACACATCCATTTCGCCTTATCACGATCGTATGCCCTTGATTCTGACCGCAGACAACGTCGACAAATGGCTGAGAGACACAGTCTTTGCAACAGACTATCTGCATATGCCATGCAGCGTGATGCTCCATGCATCAGCTACATGAAATCTCCCCGTCACCAATATCACCTAACTTTTAGTCACCATTTAAAACCGTGGTATCAATATGCTACGAGACAATATAAAAGTTTTTCATAGCAACAAAGAAGGTATGAGGAAGTCTCTGTAGCTTCTTTTGTATCGATATGTTGCTTATTGTTCCTGTTTGATACGGCTTGTTATGAAATATACATGAACATAATTGAGGTGCGTTAGCCCAAAGATGAAGTCTATACGGCCCGCCCGCTGCCATTGGCGGCAGTACGAGTCTCCACGTGCCGTTTTTGATTTGTGTGCAGTTCTTTACTTCCTGCAAGCTCAGCACATACGGCGAGGCCGTTTTGGCCTGTTCCCCAAATGTAAATATCCTTATCCCGCTGAAGCACCATATGGTCTTTAAATATAGCCGCAGCATGAATTTGCTTTGCACTCATTAATTAACTCCCGTCGATGAGCTCGACCGGTTACTAAAGATACTCAGCCATTGGGGAACAATTCGCGAATTTGTGCATCGGACAGATCAAAGAAAGATTTTAAATTATCGATAGCGTGTTCGCGCCGTTCCTCAATACAATCCCTTAGTTTTTCCACTTCATTTTCCCACTTGCTCATTGACGAGGGCTTGCCCCATTTTTCGATCGTACGCGGCATTTCGTCCTTAACGGATGCGACCATCCCATCATAAAGCGCCAGCATCTTTTCCTTTGTCAGTACGGTATTTAGAACTTCAGCGTATCTCTTTACAAACTGATCACGCCATTCTCTATTCTCATAGAAACCGTAGTAGAGCCCCGTATCCACAAAAGTCTGCATACCGAATTCATCAATTTTACCCACAAAAAGGCCGTTGGGATTAAATAATGATCCGAATATGGAACGACCCGCACTATCTCCCTTAAAGCCATAGTCAAGGTCATAAAACAGCGGCCGCCATTTAAGCGCGTTGTCACTGGTATGGGCATATTTCTGATTATAGAAATCTGAACTGTTAAAATACGTCACCGCGATCAGGTAGTCCATAAAATACTCAGGGTCGGCAAGCTCGGTATAGGCAGCAAACCTATCAGCGTCGGCCGTACTCCCTTTGGCAACAGAGAACACTTTATTAATATTGGCACTGGAACCGCCATTGAAGGCATATGTGTTCCGCGCCATTTCCACCTTATCCGGGTCGATCCCATGTTTAGAGGCCAAGTAATCTTCGTTTTGATTCTCCTTAAATTCGTATAAGCCCCAATACTCTCCGTTTATATAAACAACGGCAAACTTAGACTGCATATTGTCGATATTCATACCGTTAACGGCCATATGGAAATACGCGTCGCGCAGTCGTGTCGAATCGTGATCCTGTCCCATGTTACGCAGTGACAGGGATTTGAATGTTTTAATATCGTAATCACCGAAAAAAGGATACGTCACGGAACTCATACCATAACCGCCGCGCAGATACAGGTTGATCGATTTTTGGCGATATGTACGCGTACCCGCTCCGGCGACACGAAAACCGGCAGGGAATTTGATGCCCAAAGTCCCATCCGCTTCATAATATTCCACATATCCGGCGCGCTCGCGTTTATCCTTGCGAACCGTGCTCCCAAAAACCCAGTTGAGATCGCTTTCGGTCATAGACAGGCAGACAACCGGCAGAGAATGTTTAGCGCCAAACAAGTATGTGGCCACCGTTTCGTCGCTGCTTAGCTTACCCGGAGCCACAGCCACAGCCCTGACCGTCTGTGTAGTGGATAAAGAAACAGGGCCTGTATATTTTGTTGCATTTTGGGTTGGCGTCGAGCCGTCGAGCGTATAATAAATGTCGGCACCCTGTGTCGCTGTGCTCATCTCAAGCGTGACGGGGGCAGACTGATAACCTCCGTTTACGGAAAAAGCAGGTGCTGCGCAATACCCGCTCAGCGTTTCCCCTTCGTTTTTGCTTCCCGGTGTGGGCGCAGAGAAAACTGCGGAAACGTATTGCGTATCGATAGAGGTCAAGCCGCGCGAAAGCCCGGGGCGCAGCACGCCTGTCTCAAACTGATCTAAGACCATACCCTGGGGACTTATCAGATAAATTGTCTCTCCGGATAAAGAAATGGTGAGCCGCCCCGACTCACCGTCGTTGTCGTATTTGTTTATCACACCGTAGTCTCCGGCAGATATTTGCATACCGGCTATCGGCCATTTTTTCAGGTCATTTCGGCTGTCAGAAAGATAATAGCCTGTTAAATCCACATCATCAGATGTATTATTGAAAATCTCCACCCAATCCGGATCACCACTTTTCGCTGCGCTCACCGTGGCGACTTCGTTGATCTTAAGCCCCCCGCTGCCCGCGCTGTCTATGGCGTTGATCTGAGTAAAACCTTGCGTCACATTGGCCGCCATCGGTGTCGGCTGAGGGTAATATAGATATTGTCCGTCTGCGGAAAACCCTAGCGATATATTGTTTCCCACTTGCTCCGCGATCGGAACGGTTTGTATCATACCCGCAAGCAGATCCGTCAGTATCAACTGTCGGTCCGAACTGCCCAATTTGAAATTGGTATGCCATTCAGTGTCTGTTTTTACATCTTTGCCGGACAGGAAGATGACAACATAAGAGTCCGGAGCAAGCTCATAATCCGGCAAAAACCATTTAAGAATTTTATCCTTATTATCTGAAAGCGCATAGTTACTAAGATTAACGGGGCTGTCCGATGCATTGTAAAGCTCTACCCACGGACTGCGATCCCCGTCCGCATCAATCACGGAATATGTGTTATTGACGAGTATCTCGTTAATACGAATGGCGCCTGTTCCCTCAGTAAAACCGATATTTGTCGTGTAATCGGTTCCATTTTTCTCCTGAGGTGTCGGTTTCGTATAATAGACGATACTTCCGTCCTCCGAACGTCCTACTGACAGTCCGGGTATCACATTCACATCCCAAGTTATCGAATCGACAGCCGTGCCAAAGCTGTCCATAATCGCCACACACGCTTCATCATTGCTGATTTTCAAGGGCGCTTGACCTTCGCCAATTTCTCCGGTGAATTTAACCAATGCATATTCTCCGGCACCCAACTGCATTTGCGGCATACGTGCCTTTGTGGGATCTGTAAAATTATCGGTCACATAATAACGGGAAAGCTCAACGGCTTCTTTACCCGTATTATAAACTTCCATCCAGGCATAGGGTTCAGCGTCTGATACGGCTTTAGGAAAAACCTCTGTGATTTCCAGTGTGGCCTCTCCGCTTTGCATAGCCTCAAGCGATTCAAATGCGGTAGTGGTATTGGCTGCGCCCGGCGTGGGAGCGGTAAAGTACTTGTAGACACCTTCTTCATCCGTACCATATGAAATATCCGTAACAAGACTCGGAATTTTCAGCTCTTGCACTCTGCCTTTCGGCGCGGAAAGCGTCAAGGTTGTACCGGACTTGTCCAGCTTAAACCCTGTGCATATTTTATCCGTTGCTGTCTTATCCGCAAGTTCGCAAAAATAAATCACCAAATACTGACCCGGATCAATTGTTATCTCAGGAAAGACAAACTTGTTCTGTGCCGATTCAGCGATCGTATAATCCAAAAGATTAATAGGGCTTTCGGTGCTATTGCAAAGTTCAAGCCAATCCGGATTTCCCAGTACCGGATCGACGAGAGAATTGGCATTGGAGCTGACAACTTCACTGATAAACAAGCCGCTCGCCGGCCGGGCTGATGTGTTGACACTACAACCGGCTGAAAACAGCATCATCACTGATATGCCCATCAATAAGGCTTTCTTTAATACTCGCATGATTCCATTCACGTTCCCCTTATGCCAGAAAAGGCGAAGACTGAACATGATACCTCTTTTTTTTATTTTATCGGTCATTTCCATATCGACTGATTGAATACAAAAACAGCAAGAACGAAACGCCATCATCCTTTGATTTACAATATACCACACAAAATCTGTATTAATCAAGTTTTTACAACGCAGTTACCAAGCCTGATTAAAAGGCCGCCTCTTCACGGCGTGCTTATTTGCATCACTCGTTCGATGTCTTCTCAAATTCCTTTTTTATGATATCTACGAGCATCAAAGCTAACTGCGGATCAAACTGGGTACCCGCATTTTCCCTCATGACTTGTATGGCCTGCTCTATATTGATCGCCTTTTTATTTTCTGAATCGTGGGTCATTCGGTCATAGCTTTCCGCAACGGCAATGATCCTTGCAACCACAGGTATTTCTTCACCTTTGAGACCCTTGGGATACCCTAAGCCGTCCCAGCGTTCCTGATGTGCAAGAACCGGTTCCGCCAGATCCAATGTGTCATCAAACGAGTTAAGTATCCTAAATCCAATAATAGGATGTCTCTTTACTTCGTTCCACTCTTCTTTGGAAAGTCCATGATTTTTGTTTAATACTTGCGGGTCCAGAACGATTTTTCCTATATCATGCAAATACGCTGCATCTTTAAGCTGACGCAACTTTTTTTCCGACAGGTTCATCGCTTTACCGAGCTTTAAGCTTAAGTCGCTGACACGCTGAGAATGTTCCTTTTCTCTGTCACTGTTCTCATGAAGCGTCGAGATGATCATGCGGACAACATCGTTTTTCACTTCATCGCGCTCCAGTGTTTTTGCGGCATACATATTTTGTTCGGCGTTGGTCAGTACGACGGAAATATTTTCTGACTCATTATATTTTGTATCAACACCCATAGATATGCTTCCCTTGATAGCCTTCACCTGTTCCCTGGAAAATTCATCTTTAATACGTGCAATAATAGTCTGTGCTTCTTCGGTTGTCGTTTTTGGCAGCAGCAGAACAAATTCATCCCCGCCCCACCGCGCAACAATGTCATCACTGCGGCAAACGCGCCCCAAAACCTGGGAAACGCTTTTTAGCAGCAAATCTCCAAACTCATGGCCGAATATATCGTTCGTCAATTTTAGGCCATTTACATCACCCATGACAATAGATATGGGAAGATTACTCTTTGTATTGATGCGTATAAGCTCTTCCTCAAAAAAGCGCCGATTGTAAAGCCCCGTTAATGCATCATGAAAGCTTAAGAATTCTATTTTTTTACGCTGTTCTTTCTTTTCTGTCACATCTCTGAAAACCAGTACAACACCGGCCTTCTCCCCGGCTTCATCTTTGATAGGCGCTGCACTGTCCTCGAGATAATATGTGCTGCCATCTTTTGATATCAATATAACGTTGTTGCCCATTTCCTGAATCTCATTGGTTATAAACACGCCTTCGATAGGATCCTCAATACTGCTGCTCTGATTTTCATGAGAAAGTCTGAATACATCTTTATAATACCGGCCCCGAGCCTCTTCCAGCGGCCATCCTGTCAGCCTCTCAGCGACACGGTTCAGCATTTCAATTTTACCGTCTTTGTCCACAACCATAACACCGTCACCAATAGAGATCAGCGTTTGCAAATATTTATTGCGCTCATACGACAAGTTCTCCTGTGCCGATCTCTTTTCAATATCATGCCAAACACCATTTATTAACAACGTCGTTTCATAAATATCATTTATATCGTAGTCATCCTTCTTATTCCCCAATCCCACGACAGCGACAATCCGCCCATCTGCAATAACCGGAATTGACATAAACTTATTCAAGTGCACATGACCCGCCGGGTATCCTTTTTTTAACGGGTTAGGTGCTTCAAAATTGTTGATCACAACAGCCTTTCTCTGGCGGACCGCTTCGCCCCATATTCCTGTTGCCTCATGCTGATATTTCACTTGCTTGGCAGCCACGCTGCAAGCTTCCATGACTCCTTCTGTCCACGAGCTAAGTGTAAATTCACTCTTATCCTCATCATAAAGGTATATATATCCGTATTGGCTTTCCGTTAGATCCAAGCATCTGTGCAGCACATAATCCAACTGTTCCTCAGTGCTTTTAAAGCTTTGGCTTAATACATCCGCCAATATCTTGTTCCGGTTTGATGTCTGAGTCTGCCGTTTTTGATCCTCCCGCTCCTTCGTGACATCCCTGACATAGGCACCCACTCCCGTCGCCCCATTCATCATTTTGACCGGAAACTTGGTCGTCTGATATACCCTTCCGTTCCAGTCGATCTCGTCTATAATCAGACTGCTCTTTTTTAACACAGCAAGATCCGTCTGCCTGCGTTTATCAGCAAACTCTTTTTCCGATATTTCGTAATCGTCCTTGCCGACGATCTCCTCCACACTTTTGTGATATAGTTCCCCCACAGTTCTGCTAAGGAAAACATATCTTAGATTTTCGTCCTTTAAGTACACCATGTTCTCATCGGCTTCAATAAACGTCTTGACGAGTGCGGCATAATTCTCGACCGCGCGCATGGCTTTCTTTGTTTTTCTTCTGATCGCAAAAAGCAGTATGGTCAGCGCAAACAAAATGAATATAAGAACAGAACCGGCAATAATAACGCCAAGGAGAATGGACTTTTGATTTTCTTCCGTCTGCGCATTGGCCGTCATATCATGAAACATAGAGAAAAGGGCGTTTTCTCCTTCATACTCGCCGTGTTCTTCAAACATCTGTTGATAATCAGGCGCCACAGGTGGTTCAGCCGCAATCGCAGCCACCGGGTATACAAGCATAATAAAAAAGAGTATAACGACAACAGGGAGTTTCTCTTTCATCAATGATCTCCTTTTTTAGCGTCATAAATAATCCTCAAATATTTTCAATAAAAAGCTGCACAATTTTCGGATCAAATTGTGTGCCCGCGTTTTTCTCTAATTCTTGAATGGCTGCCTGTTTGGTCATCGCTTTTCTGTAAACACGGTCTTCTGTCATGGCATCATATGCATCCACAACAGCCAAAATACGTGACAGCATAGGTATGTCTTCACCTTTTTGTCCACGCGGATAGCCTTTGCCATCCCATCTTTCATGATGCGACAGTATATAATCCGCAATTGACTCCAGCCCCGGGGCCGACATGGCAATGCGAAAACCGATCTCCGGATGCTTTTTCATTGTCTCCCATTCCTCTTCACTGAGCTTTCCGGGTTTGTTTAATATTCTATCGTCAATACCGACTTTACCGATGTCATGTAATATAGCAAACAGCTGCAAATCATCCATGTCCTTTTGCGACAGTTCCAGCTTTTCCCCCATCATTTTGCAATAGGACGCCATCCTTTCGGCATGTTCCTCAGTTTCCTGACTTCTTGCAAACATCGTCGCCATCACAGAAGATAGTATCGCGTTGTGATAACTCTTACGCTCCAAAAGCTTTCGCTTGTTCATATATTCTTCTGCTTCCTTTTCCGTATCCTGCAAGCTCATCGTCGGCGAAAGCTTAGTTCCAAAGCCCACGGATAAATTAATATAATGCGCCCTGTCCGATATCCCGGCATTATACTTTTCACAAGCAGCTTTGATCATCTGCACTCTTTCATAAGCATCCTCACGATTTGTTCCGGGTAAAATGATGCTGAATTCATCGCCGCCTGTTCTGGCCATGATGTCGCCCTCACGGCAGCAGCCCTGTATAATATGGCCTGTCACTTGGATGATATGATCGCCTTCGGCATGTCCAAAGGCATCGTTTACCATACGTACGCCATTTATATCCGCAATAATGATCGATACCGGCACAGAATGACTCTGATCCAGCGATGTTTTGGCTTCTTCATAGTACTTTCTGTTATAAAGGCCAGTCATAAAATCATGGTCATTCATATAACGAATTTGTGTCAGCTGCTTCTTTGTTTCTGTGATATCAACTATAATACCTTCAAGCGCTTCCACGTTATCTTCCGCATCATATACGCCCTGGCCCATTTCAAGCACCCATTTTCGCTCTCCGGATGCAGTTCTGATCTCATATTCATACCGGAAAGGACTATGCAAAGGCAGAATACGCTCCCATTCCCTCCATAAAGTGTCCCTATACTCCGGTGTAATTAAATCGTTAAACGACAGATATCTGTTCCCAAGAAGGTATTCCGGTCTATAGCCCGTCAATTCAAGGCAGCCTTCAGAAAGAAATTGCATCGTCCATTCCTTGTCATACTTGCAACGGTATGCCAAGCCGGGAAGATTGGACAGCAAAACAGCTTTACTTCTCTCGCTCTCGCGAAGCGCTTTTTCTGCCATCTTTCTTTCCTGTATATCTTGAATGATACATAAGTGACTGCCACTATAAGTAATATCCTGATCCAAATTTAAACCTGTTACCACCATATTGACCCATACGTATGAACCATCCGGCTTTAAATAGCGTTTTTCCATCGTATAGCCGTCAATTTCATGATTCTTAAACCTTTTAAACTGTTCTAAGTCCTCCTGAACATCCTCCGGATGAGTGATATCTTTCCAATTTAACGATGTAAGTGCTTCTTTCGGCCTGTCCAAAATCTGCGCATATTTTGTGTTCAGATTGGAAAGCACCTCATATTCCTTCGTAATGGCAATACCGACCGGCGCTTGTTCAAATACAGTCTTAAATAACGATTCACTCTGTGCAAGCTTGCTGCTCAAGCTCTTTAACGTTGAATTTTTCATATAAAGGCTCAGCATGGCCGCTGACAGCAGCCCCACGCCAAGCCCAATGATAGCCGCATTCACCACACGCAGAAAGATCCGTGTATTCCAGTAATCTGCCGCATAATCGATGCCGATGGTCGCAATCGTCTCCCCCGTTTTAGAGTTGCGTATAGGCGCAAGCGCACTAACCCATGTTCCCCATCGGTCTGTCGTTGGATCCGTCAGTATAGATCGGCCGTCAATGAATGGCTGTATATCCTGCGATGTGGCTTCATAGTATTCCTGACCGGGCGGAGAGAAGTCTTCCGATCCCGCCATTTCTGAATCAACCAAAAAATAAAGCCTGCCGTCTATTCTGGCCATGAGATAGGCAAAGCGGACATTCTCATTTCGTTCTTTAAAATGAATTAAGAAGGTTTTGATTTGTTGATAGGCTGATAGTTTTGCATCTTCCGGTCTTGCACTCATTTCTTCCACCAGGTCTGTCTGAAGCAGAAACGCGGCGGTCTCAGCCATGTTTATGGCTTCTTCTTCCATTTCATTGGAAAAGCTGTTCCATGTTTGCAAAATATACAATAAACCGGCGACTGAAACAACGATCATAATCAATAAGAATAATATCTTCTGTTTACCGTTCTTTTTTATCATCTCTGTCATGCAACTACCGCCTTTCTGATGAAGCAAAGGTTGCCTTGCGCCATTTTGCCGTTTAATACTCGCCTTTTAATCTGCACTTAACAAACAGGTCCCACAATTCTTTAAGCTCGGTTTCTGTCGGCCTCCAATCGGAAAATACAATATCCATCGTTGTATTATTTAGAAACTTCCAATAGACCCTGCTTGCCTCCGCTGCATTCATCACAATCATTTTCTGCTGTTTGCAGGATTCAAAAATGCTTTGAACCATTGATCGATATTGATCTTCCAATTTGTTTATCAGTAATTCGAGTTCACTTTTGAGTGCAGCGGGAGGAAATAAAATAACCCGGATAAAAAAACGGATATCATCCGGGTTGGCAGCTGTATACATCATCCTATCTCTTAATATCGAGTATAGAATAAGAAATAGGTCTTTTGTTGCTGTCTGATCTTTCTTTCTTTGTGGTTCATGCTTCTCCCAGACCCTTTTAAGTACTGAAAAGAACAAACCTTTTTTTGAATCGAAAAAGTAATAAAGCGTTGGCTGTTCGATGCCTGCGCTTTTGCATATACTTCGGACACTCGTGGCTTCGTATCCATTCTCCAGAAACATTTTAAAAGCAATGTCCAGAATTCTTGAAACCTTGTGATTGTCGGGTTGCTGAGCTTTCATCAAACCCCGCCCTTATTATTTAGCTATCGTTACATAAATTATATGTTTTTATATGACAAAAAGCAACATTATTCCACAAACTCCACCTGCAAAAGTATTTTTTAGCAGAAATGATCGGTAAGCGCCTTAAACCTTAAGGCGCCTACCAAAATTTTTATGCTTCTTTGTTTTCTACTCCCATTTAAAGAAACGAACCGACAGCCCCATGCAAATCACAGTAAAACCAGACATCACGATGATGGGGATTAAGATATTATCCAGCTGCAGCCCCAAAGCCGCACCTTTTAGCAGTTTTATGCCTTGTGTCAGCGGCAGGAAATCAGCAACTGTCTGCATCGTCTTGGGCATCACCTCATAGGGAAGTGTCGCGCCCGAGAATATAAGCATGGGAAAATAAAGCAGAGTGCACAGCACGTTGGATATTTTTATGTTGGGTGACACCGCTGCTACCAGCATGCCTAAGCTGTATATCGATATCACAACCAGCAAATAAGCCGCTGTAAAATAAACAACTGAGCCCCGCAGTTCGATACCGAAAAACGAAATAGATACCAGATACACAGCCGCTAGAGACAGCACCGAATAGATAAGGTTCACGATAACCTGAACAAACAAAAGCTTCGCGGGGCTGACAGGTGTTACCTTAAACCTCTTAAGGATCTTCTTATGGCGGTAATCTGAAAGCACCAGAGGCAGCCCCATCAATCCCGCCGCGCTGATTCCGATCGAAACGACCGCACCGAAGCTCTGCGCTAAAAAGCTGTAGTCAGCCCCCTCATAAGCGGGGCTGTTCCCATAAATAATACCGAGTATCACTGACACAACAACGGGAAATCCAACAGCAAATATGACCATATCCATACCGCGAAGCGACAGCTTCATTTCGGTCTTGAGCATTGTTTTAAAGGCTTTCATATTCGTCCTCCTCTTCTGTAAACCAAAGATAGGCTTCTTCTAAGTTATCATGCGGACTTTGCGCCACAGCCTCGGCCACCGTACCCGAGAACACCGCGGTGCCCTGCTTTAAAATGCAGATTCTGTCGCAAAGCACTTCAACTTCGTCCATATAGTGCGAGGTAAGCAAAATTGACAAGCCCTGTGTTTTTAGCTTCTCAAGATGACGCCAGACGCCCTTCCGCGCTTTGGTATCAAGCCCTGTTGTGAGTTCATCTAAAAAAACCAGTTCGGGATTAGGTATCATGGCCAGTACCACAAAAAGGCGTTGGCGTTCTCCGCCCGACAGCTCTGCAACCGGCTGCTTGGTTTTCTCCAAGAGTCCATAGTCTTTAAGCAATTGCTTAAAATCCAGTGGGCTTTTATAGAGCGAAGTGGTCAGCTCACAGATTTCCGAAACGGTGATTTTATCCTGATACTTTGACTCCTGAAACTGGACACCCACCCTTTCAAACAAAGCTTTTCGTTGTGTGATCGGGTTCATGCCCAATATACTGATCTCACCGCAATCTGATTTTTTTGTTCCGAGAATGCACTCAATCGCCGTGCTCTTTCCCGCACCGTTGGCCCCTAAGAGACCAAAAATCTCTCCTTTTTCAATAGCGATATTAAGGCCGCATACCGCCTGCTTCTGCCCGTATGATTTACACAAGTCCCGGACAGACAAAACTGTATTCATTTTTCATGTCCCTCCTTTATATTCTACGGACATAAAAATAACACCACACACAAGTCTGGTGTTAAAGTGGAGGGTTTAAAATGTCTTTTGCATGTCCTTAAGCAGCTCAAGCATATGGCAGGCATCATTTTCGGTGTTATAAAGCGATGTGAGTAAACGGTCGCAGACAGACACGATATCTTCCGAATCGCCGGGTGTATTTAAACTTTTTTTAATATCAGCGTCTTCCATTTTGGGGAGAGCGCTGAGCATTCGTAAAATTGCCGAGAGAGAATAGTTTGCACACCGCAGCGCACGTATGATTTTAAGGCGAGTGATATCGCTTTCATCATAAACACGGTATCCGTTTTCTTTTCTCTTTACGGTCAACAGTCCATTCATTTCCCAGTTTCGAAGCGTATCGATGGATACCTGCAAATAGTCTGCGGTCTGCTGCCTCGTCATTCGTAAGGGCCGGTCTTTGTTCAAGCTGCCTGCCAGCAGCCCATTCACCACCTCTATGGCATCCTCTGCGCATTTTATTTCGGCCTTAATCCGCTGACGGTATTGCTCTGTCAGCGTGATAGCAGAATCAAAATGTCCTTTACCCGACGCATCTATAATTTTATAAACGTGTTTGCGCAATCCATTCTGCAATATCTCACCCTGAAGTGCCAAACGCGCGAGCTTCATCTGACCAATTTGCAGACTGGTATAAATACGATATCCATTTTTTTCTCTTTCAGGCGCCGTGATAAACCCCAGTTCCTCATACAAACGAACGGTGTTTGGATGAACCCCGATTAACTTTGCCACCTGTGATGTCCTAAACATTCGCATAAACCTTTTTATAATTGTATTACGTAACCCATAAAAAGAATCCGACTGCGAGGAATATCTGTGCGGCTATGTACGTGACCATAACCTTTAGATTGCCCCATTTTGTCTCCCCCCGAAATATTTCAAAAGAGAGCGTTGTATCTGAAAGCATAAACAAAAGCGTACCAACGAACACGATATTCGAACCGATTTGAAAATTTGCCAACACACCGACTGCCGCCACCGCACTTAATCCGCTGAGCAACACCATATAAAACAGGCAAAGAGCCCAAAGCCGTTTCGGAAGAAAAGGCGACAGTTTTGTAAACGTAACGGCCACTCCCACCCCATAGACCATAACGATCAGCGCGACCATCCACCACGCGGGCACACTCAGCAGCGGAAACATTTGCAGCAGATAAAGCACATGCCCGGCCGAAAAGGCAACAAGACCCAGCGGAAACCCGACAGGGTGATGATGATTGACAAGACAGGTGTCACCAATGCACCCCATCAGCATAGCCGCGGTGATTAACCACGGCGTTAAGTCCAAAGCCCTTGATGCGCCCCAAACAAGAATAAAGACGAGTGCCAGCAGGGGCATTAAGAGGATCTTCGTCACACGGCGCAGCATTTCTTTATCTTTTACGATAGCGACCAGATGCAGAATGATATCGATCATAAACAAACCACCGGTAACCAGAGCAAATGTGATCATTGTTGGTAACCTCGCTTTATGATTTGACAATCGACATATGAATATAGATGTTCTTGTCCTTAGTATATGCTTATAAATCGCAAGAATGCAAGTATGGTTTATATCCTATCAATGAAACAGCGCTATATGACATACATTCTATAATATGCTATATTAACATTAAATTTGTCTTTATGTGAGCCAAAAACGGCCATTTTGGGAGGAAAAATCATATGCGTATTCTTTTATATCGTATTTTTCAAACGGTTATGAGAGCAGCCGCTTATTTTCTACCGTGGCACAAGCCCGAACTGCTGGAAGGGGAAAACAGTCTCTCCAAAATGCCTGAGTTTCTTATAACCAAAGGGCTAACGAGTGTACTGATCGTGACTGATAGAGGCATCATGTCAATTGGATTGATGAATGGCCTGCTTAGAGAGCTGGACGCTAAAGGCTTCAATTATACCGTATACGACAAGACTGTTCCAAATCCCACCACCAGAAACATTGAGGAAGCTTTGCAGCTATATAAAGCGTACAATCACCAAGCTATCATAGCTTTTGGCGGCGGTTCTCCCATTGATTGTGCCAAAGGTGTCGGTGCGCGCGTCGCCAGACCCGGCAAGAGCATTCCCGAAATGAAGGGCTTATTGAAAGTCGGAAGAAAACTGCCCCCGCTCGTTGCAATCCCTACAACGGCCGGTACAGGCAGCGAGGTCACGCTCGCCGCCGTTGTCTCAGACCCCGAAACGCATCAAAAATATGCCCTTATGGATAATGCGCTGATACCGCGCTATGCCGTGCTCGACCCCTCCCTTATGCTCAAGCTTCCGCCGCACATCACTTCGACGACGGGAATGGATGCCTTAACCCACGCGGTTGAAGCCTATATCGGAAGAGCCAACACACGAGAAACAAAGCAGCTCAGTAAGCAGGCTGTAAAGCTGATATTTGACAATCTGTTTGAAGCCTATACGAACGGAACCAACATCGTAGCGCGTGCAAACATGCAAAAAGCCTCTTATTATGCTGGCATTGCGTTTACGCGTGCCTATGTGGGTAACGTTCATGCCATTGCCCATGCGTTGGGGGGATTTTACGGTATTCCACATGGGCTGGCCAATGCCGTTGTTTTGCCGTATGTTCTGGAATACTACAAAGAGTCGGTTTTCAGGCCATTGGCAGAGCTTGCAGATTTGATAGGAATCACCGGGGAGAATCATCGGCAAAAGGCTATAGCTTTTATTGAAGCGGTCAAATGGTTCAGTGAGCGTATGAATATACAAAAACAATTCAGCGAGATTCAGACAGATGATATACCACAGATGGCACAGCGCGCGTTTGATGAAGCCAACCCGATATATCCTGTTCCGAAGGTGTTTTCCAAGGCGGACTTTGAAGCGTTATTTGCGCGAATTCAGGCATCATAAAATATGTGTTTAATTGCTTGTATCGACAGACTCTTGCCTTTTCTTGGTTTTCAGAAGCCAGTAGAGCCCCAGCGGAACAAAGGCCAGGCTGATCCATTGTGACGTGGACAGTGTAAGCAACATGCCTCTGTCTGCGTCACCGCGAAAAAATTCCAGAATAAAACGCATGATACCATAACAGGCAATATACAGGCCGGTGATCTGCCTGTCTGCCCGTGGTTTACGCGAAAAGCGGTATAATACTGCGAACAATATAAAGTTGAGCGCAGCTTCCAGCAGCTGCACGGGAAACAACGAAACGTTTAACGGCGCAACGGAATCGGCCCGAAAATACACGCCCCAGGGTGGATCTGCATGCATGCCATAACAGCAACCCGCGCAAAAACATCCGATACGGCCGATGGCATGGATCAGCGGAACGGACGGTATGAGGCTATCCAAGAGGTGCCAGGTCGGTAAACGGAACTGTTTGCTGTAGATATAAACGCCGCCAACCGCGCCGATAAGTCCGCCGTAAAACGCAAAGCCATGCGTAAAAAGCGCTGTGATTTCGTCCAGTGTCCAGCCGGACGGCCCGTGAGCCGCAATCAGCGTTGGCAGCGATATCGCGAGGTACAACAGCTTTGCACCGATAACCGCGCCGACCAGCGCGTATAAGGCAGAAAAAAAGATATCCTGCCGCGGCAGATCGTGCTTGACTGGCCGATAGACAGCTATCATCAAGCCTAATATACAGCCAATCAATATGAGAGGCCCATACATAGGAATCGCAAGCCCGAATACAGTGATCGTTGGTAGCATGGTTTATCCTTTCCGTGAAACGTAGTACCTGGAAGCTGCCGCTTTTTGAACAGAAAAAAATAGGGAAAGAACGTATCGTCCTTTCCCGTTACAAACGCTTAATAATTGATATACGGTGTGACCGAAGCCAAGCAGGCTGTGCAGGCCAATACGACGACTGCACATATGGCCAGCGCCACGATATTCAATACGAGACCAGCTGTAGCCATGCCCGACGGAGTCTGTTTTCTTGCCATAATGCTAAGGATTAAGCCGACAACCGCCAAGATAATACCGATTATCCAAAAAATGAACACAAAAATGACGGAGCATATGCCAAGGACCATTCCAGCGATGGCCATGCCGTTGTTTTGCGGAGCACTTGGAGCCGGACTTGGGGCATTCTGATAGTTCTGTTCTTCCATTGTAAATCCTCCATTAAAAAATAAGTGCAAACACATTTTAGCCCATAATTCCTGTTAAGTATAACAAAAAAAATACTATTTGTGTATCTTATATTTCCATATTCCCAAGAATAATTTTGATTTGCATAACATAACAAGTATAGTCGTGGTTAAGAGTTGGTTTCTGAATCGGCAATTAAAAGAACAATCATAACCCGAGTTTGCTATGAATACAACTCGATAAGCTGCGTCATCGTGACGAATTTGCATCCCTTTTCCACACAGTATTCCACGAGCCGTTTAAACAAGCGCGAGTCGGTTTGTACCGGCCAATCGCCCATATCGCCAACCTCTGATTTATACAGGCAATGGCAACGAAATACGATGACACCATTTTCCCTGCACGCCCTATCGACCACATCCTTATGTTCTTTTAAGACGCTTTTCGCTGCGCATATCAGCACTGACCGAATCAATTTGATATGGATCGACATCGCTTAGATCGATGAGTTTTGTCTCGTAATAAGCTTTTCGCATTTGGATACGATAGGGCTTTATCGCGTCAATTGCTTGCTGGTTATAGCTTCCAAACGGGAAAGCATGAATCTTGGGCTCACCCAGACCCTGCCGGACAAAAGCGGCGTTGACCATCTCCATGCTCTTTTGAATTTCTTGAGGTGTCATTTTTTTGAGATCGGTATGCGCGTATGTATGGCAGCCGAAAGCCCACCCGTAATCCGCCATTTCTCTAATCTGATCCCAGGACAGCGCATATGGCGTTACGTCATCTGGATACTTGGGGATGATATAAGACGTACCGCTGATTCCGTACTCTCTCAGGATCGGAAACGCCAGCTCGTAATCGGAAATATAGCCATCGTCGAATGTAAATGCGATAATTGCCCCCTGCTTCTTTTTTTCTGTTTCTTTGGCCGATACGTCTAAACTATGCGGTTGAGTATCATCGCTACTTAGGTCATCACTTTTTATCGTATTACCAGATTCAACATCACGTTCCCGCAAGGCAGCCGGTGCTTCCGATACGGCAGTATCAATGTTTGAATTGCTTTCCGGAGCTATTTCCGGATTAGGATGACTGGTCAGAAGAATGACCATCAAAGGAATTAAGAGTATATAAAACAACAGAAATTTTTTCGCCATGCAGTTAGTTTCATTAAAAATCCCCTGTTTATGCAAACCAAATTTAATGTTAAATACTAATACTATTTTTACCTGTTCTTAGCTCGTTTTCGGTTCTCGTATCAAAGCATTAAACCAACCGGTTTTGCGCTCTTTTAGCAGCATTCGTATAGATAAACTTATTACATGAAACCGATTTCGACCAAGAAGCTCTCTTATAAGTGATAATGACCCGCAGCTTCCGGCTGGTATAAGAGCTTTCTGATTTTGATGTGTGCAATGCCATCGGGGGTATTCCATTGAATACTATTCTCTTCACTACACCCAAGAATAGCGGTCCCAATGGGAGACAATACAGACAACTGTCTTTTTGCCCAGTCTGAAGCATGGGGGTACACTAAAGACACCTCTGTTTCTTCGTCGTTAAGGCTTAATAATGCCCTTGAATTCATAGTAACGACATTTTCCGGAAGTTGCTGCGGCTGGACGACCTTTGCTCTGATAATCTCATGTTCCAGGTCTTTTACCGTCCGTTCGTCAGCACCGTTTTTTAACTCATCATTGATGAGCTTTTTGAGCCTATCCCTGTCAATTTCTGTGATGTAAATGAGACTGGGGGCAGCAGCGCGCTTCTTTATGATATCAAAGTATTCCTCCATAGTTATTGAAAAGCTTAGCATTGTAGAAGATTCATGTTTAAGCTTAAATCCCCCATTAATAAATGCCCTGATTGACCGCCTGTTTTCTTTATGGATTTTGGCTACAACACGTTGTGATCTTAACTCAAAAAAAGCAATTTTGAGACTTTCTTGAATTGTATTGCTGCCTAATCCTCTGCCCCAGTTGCTACGATCTCCTATGACGATTACAATTTCCGTTTCCGTATCCCTGACGACAAGCCGAACAAAGCCAACCGGCACATTAATTTTATTATAAGCGATATAAAATCTGCCGTTTTGGTTAAAAAGGTGAGTTAACACAGGCATATTTATCCTATCGACCACTTGCTCAATATTGGAAGAGACATCGCTTGTATCACTTAAGTATCTTGTTACCTCGTCATCTCGTAACCAAGACATTAAAGTATATGCATTCTCCCTGGTTATTTCAGAGCGTAAAAAAATAAAAGGCTCTTTCATTTTACTACTTCCTTTCGTAAGAACAAAAAGCCTTTCATAGAAACCTATGACGGTTCTTTTTAATACATCGATTATAATAGAAATTAACCTAGTCGTCAAATAACATTAATGGTCGATAATGGAATAAAAGTGTACGGCATCAAGCTTATGTTACTTTCTGCAAATCGCCTGTTTAAACCACTATGAATTGCAAGAGGGCTTCGTTTTTCAAAGCCCTCTTGTATCATTATATTGGTTATAACCTGCTTCGATCGCGCTCACTTGCCCTCAACAGTATCGATCCCGCCGGGAAACGATCTGCCCGGTCAGTGGCACTATACCGTGATGCGGCGCGCCGTGCCGTTCAATGCAGGCTCTCGCCGCCTCGATGTGCTCAGGGTTCACCAGCAGCGACATACCGCAGGATAGCTCGCCCTGAATCGACCGGGGCGCAGGCGCGATCCGGTGAGGTATCCCGTCCGCCAGCATCAGCTCGTGCAGCGACATGCCGTGTGTGTAGTTGGCAAACAGTATGTAGTATCTGACATCGGTCTCAGTCATTAAGCATCTCAATGAACGCGCCGATTCGTGTGCGCAGCTGTTCGGCATCGGTATCGGTGTAATCCGTTTCCAGACTGAGCACAGGCACACCGGCATCCTTGAGCGCCCGGGAAACCAAATACTTTTCGGTGTCATAAAGACAGCAGAACTTCAGACTGCAGTCGATAACGCCATCCGCCTTATACTCTTTGACCATGCGCAGTATATCGTCTATTCTGCCGGTGTTGGGCGTGAAGCAGGCACAGTTGGTCTTCATATAGCGTTGGGATAAAGCCATGAACTGCTCTTCCAGCGTGACCTTCGTTTCGTCCACCAGATTTTCGAAATAGCGGGTGCCGGTGCACATCTCTTCGCAGACGACAGCGCCGCCGCTGGTCTCAATGATGTTGTGCAGCTTCCAGTTGGGCACCGCGAGCGGCGTTCCGGTAACGAGTATCCGCTTGGTTCCTTGAGGCACAACGCTGACACCATCCTTAATACGCTGTTCAAGCTCATCGGCCAGCCGATTGCACATCTTTGCACAGCGTTCGGGATCGTCAAAGAACGCGATCTGTATCATCAGCAACGCGTCTCGGCCGGAAATTGGCAGGCACTCGGATTTGCGCGCGTCATATACCCGCTGGATCGCCTTGCGCTTTTCGTTGATGATCTTGATGGCGCTGCCCAGTTTCTCGGCTGTGATTTCGTTGCCGGTGAACTCCTGGACTACCTTCGCGAACTCCGCGATCTCATCCTTCCAGCTCTGGATGTCTTTATCTCGTTTCATTTGCGGCACATCCATAATGTGCATCGGCACATCCTCGCCCAGTATCTCGTACGCCTTTTTCTTGCCGTCGCAGGTGGTTTCGCCTACATACATATCCGCAATACGGAAAAACGGACATGTCTTGCCCAGCCTTGCGCCCACAGATGCCTTAATTAACGAGCATGTGCTCTTGGGCAGCACCGCTTCGCCAGCGGGCACCCAAAACTGAGAACCGCCGCAAAGGCCTGTCACGATACCGTTCGCCGCGATCACCACTTCGTCCGGCACATACACGCAGAAAGTGCCGAAGACCTTGCGTCCTTGCTTTTGCGCTTCAATAAGCTCCGCCGGCCGAATGCCGTGAACTTCGGAGATCACGAGATCCCAGAAATCCATACCCGTCGGGCGATTTTCCTGCGTCAGGAATACATCGCCCACAGCTGTCGGCAGCACCTGACACAGCAAGTCATGGTTTTCTAAATCCATTCCGAGATCTTTCCACATCTGTACGTAATCTGACATAAACCCATTCTCCTCACATATATGTTTCACTGTCATGCCTGTCAAAGCATAATTTCGTACCAGCCGTCTGTTTCAATATCTGCATCTTTTCCCGCCGTTTCAATGGCAAGCCGCGCATCCACCGGCGCACACCACGACATGCCGCAGCCTGCGGTTATCTCTCTTGGGACAGGAATCAGTCTTCCGGGAACACCTTTCTCCATGCAGACCTTCTCCATCGCCATGGCGGAAGTGGTCGTATGAAACGTCACGATCAACTTAAGCTGCTTCATCCTCATCCGGCAAGCTCCTTCACGGCACGCACTGCCACGTCCACATCCTCGGCTTCGGTAAACCACCCGAAGCTGAACCGAACCGCTCCCTGCTGCGTTGTGCCCAGCGCCTGATGCATACGGGGCGCACAGTGAGCGCCGGGACGAACCGCGATACCATAGGTCTCAGACAGCTCATCAGCCACCGCACCGGAATCGTAATCCCGTATGTTCAGCGCCACTATCGGCGCATGTTGCCCCGTATAGTCACCGTATACGGTCACACCGTTTATACCGGAGACGCCGTTATAAAAGCGGCGTGTGAGACACTCTTCTTTCTCCCGGATGGATTCTATGCCCACCGCGTTGATATAATCCACTGCCGCTGAAAGGCCTGCAATGCCGTGCCCATTGAGCGTACCCGCCTCCAACAACGCCGGAAACGCATCCGGCTGGGTTTTGCTGTGGGTCTGCATACCCGTGCCGCCCACCTTCCATGGGCGAATAGTAACGCCTTCACGAATGCACATACCTCCGGTGCCCTGTGGGCCCATCATAGCCTTATGCCCGGTATAGCAGAGTATATCGATGCCCATAGCTTCCAGGTCAATCGGGACACAGCCCGCCGTTTGGGACGCGTCCACCACGAACAACAGTCCGAGTTTTTTTGCTATCTGTCCCACACGAGCCACGTCTATGATATTGCCTGTCAGGTTTGATGCATGCGTGCATACGATAGCCTGTGTGTTGGGCTGTATCAACTTTTCAAAATCCGCATAATCAATATTCCCGTTTTTGTCCGCAGCCGCAAAGCTCAGCTCTACCTGCCGCTCCGCCTCCAGACGGTACAGCGGCCTTAAGACAGAGTTATGCTCCAGATCCGTTGTGATGACATGATTGCCGGGATTGATTGTGCCGCCGATGGCGATGTTCAGCGCCTCCGTGGCGTTGCATGTGAAAACCACATGATCGGCACGCTTGCAGCCGAGCAGCTTTGCCAGCTTGACGCGCGCTTGATAAACGGTCCGCGCAGCATCAAGACTGCTGGCGTGCGTCCCGCGCGCCGCGTTTCCCATTGCGTTCATCGCGCGTACGACAGCTTCAATCACCTGCGGCGGCTTGCGCAGTGTCGTCGCCGCGTTGTCGAGATAAATCATGGCTTGATGACCTTACCTGCGCCGCTTAGCTTCTCAACGATGGTGTACATATTGGCGACCTGTCCTACCGCCAGCTTATCCGTCAGGCCGTAAAAGTTCAGGCAGGTGCCGCATGTCATAATTTCTACGCCCTGTGCTTCCATGCTTTTAAGGTCTTCGACGCTGACCGACCCTTCTATGGGGATGCTTGCGCCGCCGTTGTAAAATATGATCGTCTTCGGCAGCTCTTCCAACTGGGACAGCGCGTAGATAAACCCTTTCATCAGCGTTTTGCCCAGTTCGTCGTCACCGCGGCCCATGGCGGCGGTATCGATAGCCACCACTGTATTGCCTCTGATATCAGGGAGACACTCGGCCTTAGGTTCTGCCACTTTCGCTTCGGGCAACGCGGAAACCTCCATCGTGATAATGAAGTGCTTGTCTTCCAGCTTTTCGCTTTTTGCTTTAAAGCCCTTGCCCATGGCCAGTCGCATCACATTCTGTACGGCGATTTCGTTATCCACATGCACTTCCAATACACCGGCCTCTTTCATTTCGCCCAGCGCCTTGGTCGCTTTGACGACCGGTATCGGGCACTGCTCACCCAACACATTCACAATGACCTTCGCCATTTGTATTTCCTCCCAATGTTTCATACTTCAATTATGGATGCCGATAGATTTTCCATCCCGATATCTTTGCGTTCTTTCATGGCACACAGCGCCGCGCCAATGGCCCCCGCATATCTTCCTTGTTCGTTGGATATTACCTGTGTTCGCAGCGCAGCGGACAGTGCGCCGACGATATAAGCGCTGTCGCATAAACCACCTGTCAAGCAAACGATACCCGCGCTGCCAAGCAGCCTTTTGGCCTGCGAAGCCACCTTCTGCACAATAGAATCCACCACCGCAAACGCGATATTTTCCTTCTTTTCTCCCCGTCCGATCAGACTGATGACCTCGGATTCGGCGAAAACCGTACACATGGAGCTGATGGACGTGTTGGCGCCCTTGGCCGCAAGTGCACTCAACTCATGCGGGCCCACAGCCAGCGTGTTGGCCATCACTTCCAGAAAGCGGCCTGTGCCCGCCGAGCATTTATCATTCATGATAAAGTCCTTCACCACGCCGCCTTCAATGCTGATGATCTTGGTATCCTGGCCCCCGATATCAATCACTGTCATATGCCGGCAAGAAAAAATCTCGCAGGCCCCTTTAGCATGGCAGGTAATCTCCGTTAATGTTTTGTCCGCATAGGGAACCGCTGCACGACCATATCCGGTAGCCACGCAGGCAGTCTGCTTCGCGTCTATTCCCTTTTCAAACAGTTTCAGACGGATCGCCTCCGACGTATCCACGCTGCTCCAGCCGGTGGGCTGTACGAATTGCAGCAGAAGTTTCCGGCTTTCATCTATGACTGTCGTTTTGGCGCAGGTCGATCCGATATCAATGCCAATGTATTTCATCAGACCCTCTTAAGATAATTATAAAAACCTATACTTAAAAACGCCAATACAAATATCAGATAGAACAATAGATTCTATCGGTATTATCGATTAAAACGTATTGATTTGTTATGATTTTTTTGATTGATTCAATATGTATTCGCGAAACGCGCGTGCTGTGTTGGTCAGCCTGCGGTCTTTGGGTATAATCATAAAAAGGCAGCGCACCGTGCTCTTTCCTTCAAGCGGAAAGCAGATCACATTCTGCGCCATCCTTGCCGCCAATTCGGATACAATCGCGACACCAAGCCCTTGTGCCACGGTGCGTAAAATAGCGTCGTTGTTATCCACACGTGCGACAACATGGATATCCTCTGTACGTATACTGTTTTCGCAGAGAAATTTGTCCACGGCCTGCTGTGTGCCCGATCCCAGCTCACGGAAGATCAGCGGATCGGATAGCAGCGCATTACCGGAAGCCCCCGCACTTTGCAGCGCCCTGTATTTATCACTATCCGGGGTCAGCAGCACCAGCTTGTCTTCGCGGAGCAGATCATATACAAGCTCCTTCCGGTTCATCACCGCACCCACAAAACCGATCTGTGCATCACCGTCCAGTATCAGTTCATGGACGAGCGCGCTGTCTCCGCCGCGCAGCGTAAATCGGCATTGCGGCATTTCCTGAGCAAAACCCGCCATCAGCCCCGGCAGCAGATAACTCATCGGGATCGTCGAAGCAGCCAACACCAGTTCCTGCGATGTTTTCTCCTCAAGCTCCCGAGATAGCTGGTCGCAGCTTTGGAGTATTGTCTTTGCATGAGCATAAACGCGACGCCCCTCCTCCGTCAAGATAATCTTCCGCTTTCCCGAGCGCACAATCAATGGTACCCCGATATCTTTCTCCAGTGCGGATACATGCCCGCTGATGGTTGACTGCGCCAGATACAGTTTTTCCGCGGCGGCGGTGAAGCTGCCGAATTCGACAACGGCAGCGAAAGCCTCCAGCTGTTTTAAGTTATAGTTCATCTTATCACTCCAAAAAAATTCGTTTGCCACCGTTATACGAGCAAACCCTGCCAATGCGCTGCACGGACGGAACACATACCTTGAGTTCCTCAAACAGTGTATCAGCATCTTTCGGGCTTACGCAAATCACAAGCCCACCGGATGTCTGCGGGTCAAACAGCAGATCGGCCTTATACAGCGGGATGTCTCCAAGTTCCACAGAAGCCTCAGCGAAGCTGCGATTGCGGTACATGCCCGCGGGAAGCACGCCCATACGGGCAAGCTCCAGTGCTTCGGGAATCATGTCAATGCCATTGACATCCACATGAATCTCAACGTTACTGCCCTGTGCCATTTCCAGCAGGTGACCCATCAGGCCAAATCCGGTGACATCGGTACAGGCATGAATATCGTATTTGATCATCTCATCTCTTGCGGATTTATTCAGCGTTGTCATCATCTTAAACGCAAACTGCTCGGTTTCTTCACTGACCAACTGAGCCTTCATCGCGGATGTCAGCACGCCAATGCCAACTGGCTTCGTAAGCAGCAGCACATCTCCCGGCTTCGCGCCGGAATTGGTCAGCACCTTATCCGGATGCACAAACCCCGTCACTGCCAGTCCGTATTTGGGCTCTTCGTCATAAATGCTGTGCCCGCCCGTTATCAATGCACCCGCTTCATACACCTTGTCGTAGCCACCCCGCAGAATCTCGTGTACCGTTTCTTTCGGCATGTCTTCGGGTACGGCCATGATATTAAGCGCCAGTTTGGGTTCTCCTCCCATTGCATAGATATCCGATAATGCGTTCGTAGCGGCTATTGCGCCAAATGTATACGGATCATCCGCAATCGGCGGAAAGAAATCGACCGTTTGAACCAGCGCCAGATCGTCATTGATCTTATAAACCGAAGCGTCATCGCTGCGCTCAAACCCGACCAGCAGGTTTGGATCAGTATGGACTTTAATATCCTCCAGAAGCTGGGCGAGAACCCCGGCCCCCACCTTTGCTCCGCAGCCAGCGCACTTTGCGAGCTTTGTTAGCTTGATATTATCTTTCAATATGGCACCTCCATAACGCGACGGTTTCTTTAACGAAGCACGTAAAAAGAATAGCATAGGAACCCAGTCTACGTCAAAATAACCGATAGATTTTATCGTTTATTTCAATATACTTCAGCTTTCTGTCCCTCAAATAAATAACACATTTCGGTTATGTTAGCTTCTTCCTTGCAAGGACTTGAGTGTTTTATTAATTTCTGTGGCATCTTTTTTATCTATCTTCCAGCTTATCAGGTTGACCGCCATATAAACGATAAAAACCGTTAGACCATAAAATGATGCGTCTGCCGTGCCATGTATTATACCAGCCCAAAATCCAAAAACAATCAACAACACCTCGAGCATGATGACGTGGAGCACCTTGCGTAAAAGCGCCTGACGAAAAGACAATTCCCTGCGTGAGTAGGTTGCAAAAGAAGGCACGAGGCTAACAAGCCCAAAAATAAGAGGTGAAAAATAAGATTCATAGCCAAACTTGGCGGCCGGATCCATCGACAGACCCAAGATTGCGATTGCCATCGTCACGCAAGTCGTAATTATAAAGTATTCCATCAGGCATCGCTTCAAAAAATGCTTAAAACTCATATTTCCCCACCCAACAATTGTTTTTTTAACTCCGGCACGTATTGGCGGGAGATGATGACTTCCTCACCGTTGAACAGCGTTGCCAAAAACCGCCCATTCAAAATAGGTCGTACATTATCAATTTTCATCAGGTTGATTACGAAGGATTTTGAGCACCTGAAAAACCTTCTGTTTTCATACAACGTTGCAAACTCGTAAAGCTTGCATTTTAGCTCATATACTTTTTTCGCTGTATAAGCAAATACCTTGTTATCAACCGATTCCACAAAGCAGATGTCTTGCAGGGGAATCTGACTTGCTCTTTCGTCAATATACCCCGCAAGTGTCACACCCGTTGACTTTATAAACTTGACAATGTTTCTTACATTTTCAGTGATCTCATAACAATGGATAATCGCCCATTCTTCCTTGTCGACACTTATCTGTTTAACCGAAACTTTCAATGCGCACCTTCAAAATCAGCTTTATTGTACTCTCCGCAATCCAATTTCTTTTGCAGGGGTATACCTTGTGGGAAACAGGTAGCCTGCCGGTTATTAAAGTAATGCAAGGCAGAGCAGAACCGAAACCCCAGAACTATTATAGCGTATTCCTGATAGTGTGTTCAAGTTATCCAAACAGTCTATAGAAGGCAACGCGGTGAGGTCTCCTTATCTGACTTTCCCGCGTATGGCTATTAGTATTCAGTTTGCAAATGAAGCGGCCCGGAATCCTTAAGCGCATAGTTGAAGAAATCCAATACGACTTGATTCATCGTTTCTATGCAATACCGGCTATCTACATCCCCGGTGCCGAGCATGCGCGCCAACTCTGGCGAAAAAAGCGGAAGGTCTGTAAAGTTTAAGTGTCCGGCGCCCCGAACCACCACGTCATAAGCCTCTTTCGCGTTCGCACTGGCGGAGAGATTGTTATAGGCCGTTCCCGCCTCGCGGGCCTCCTCATAGTGGCTGTCGTTGTACAGGTTCAGCAAGGGAACAGGATACGGCTCCGCGTTTAGAATGGCCTGCTCATTTACAAAACCAGTCTCTTCACCAATCATTGTGCCGTCGATGACGATGACAGCGTCCACATCCGAGCGTTCCCGCCCCAACTGCGCCGCCGCAGCCCCGCCGAGCGAGTGTCCGAAGAGTCCAACTTCTTCAGCACTCATAATTGACCGGACAGATTCAGGTATATCTTCATCTGCATCGTTGAGAATCTTATCCAGCACAAAATTGATATCGTCGGTGCGCAGATTTAGCCATTCATGCGTCTTGGTATAGGTTGTCTTTTTGTCATAGTCATCATTCGTGATATTCACAGCATCGTTGAGAAAATCCATATTAACCAGTGTGGTGCTACTGTCCGTATGTTGTGCAAAGAAGGCGTGATAGCTGTGATCGATACTGCATACCACATACCCGTTGCTGGCCAAGTCTTCAAACGTTGAAAGATTGCTGCCGCGATAACCAAATGCACCGTGTGAGAATACAGCAAGCGGAAATTTCTCGGAACTTTTCTGAACAGCAGGATACCAGAACTGAATCGTCAGCTTTCTGTTCTCTCCCGTTTCGGAAAAGGGTTCCACGCGGGATGCGTCCAAAAGGGTAACACTTGCTGTTTCCACAGCATAGGAACCTGTAGGCGCAACCGGCTTGAATTGAGGAAACAGTATACCGGGCAGAATGCAGAATGTAAGCAATACACACCCGCTTATGCAGGAAAGCACCGCTTTAAAAGTTTTATATTCTTTTTCGGCTTTGGGTTTCCTTATAAAATACATGGTACTGATAGCTGCCAGAATACCAAGCAGGATGAACAAGCCCGTCCATCGGAAGCTCCACCAATAGATACCTGCCACCAAAAGTATGGAAAATATGCCGAAGGCGGTCATCCGCATGATGTGTCTCACCTTCGTCTGACGATCCTTTGTCGCAATTGTGAAAATAAGAAATCCGATTTGTGCACTCAGGACGATAAGTAATGTGATTATTCCGAGCATAGTTGTTACTCCCTTTCTGTCTGTTATCATTGGGGAGTATAAACCCTGCTTATTTGCTGTTCAATGGATTGACAGGTAAGTTACGTTTTGGGGATGTGAGTTGCGTTTTCCCATTTGGGGGACGTCATAGTTACATTCCCCATGCTCAGTCATACCACGAGTCTTTCCCTTCACTGAACGGTTAAGAATAGATCTTTATGTATGGCTCTACCAGCAGTTGTCTTAAGAATCTTTCATACAGGCTCCGGTTACATTCGCGGAATATGATAGCTTCGTCAAATTCTCGATCATTCCAGTGCCGCCGCTTCGCAGGGGGGGCTATGGCCTCTTTAAGAACGCCCGGTTTCTTATTGGGCGTTGCCTTCTACAAAAAATATTCTTAATAAATAAACAAAAGAAATTATTTAGAGAACCGCTTCACCTTCTTATTCCGCCTCACCATAACCACTGACATAACACCAATGACCAAAACACCCGCCGCGATCCAAACAAGCACAGAAATGATGCCGTCTCCGCTGTCGGCTGAGCCAGCCTGCCAGACATCATCTGATAAATCAATGTGGTAATTGCCCAACGGTATATTTTCTTTATCCAGAGCAAGAATAACAAGGCTTCCATCTCCCTGCAAATCGTCCTGACTAATTTGCAGTTTAAATGTGCCCGCATTCATATCGATTTGTATAATCTCTCCGGACGGGAGCTGAATTGACGCTGTGCCTTTGGGCAAATCATCAATATTGATGGTGGCAATGATAATGCCCGTTGACTCATCCGCCTGTATGGAACGAGGCTTTAGCGTCACAGTCGCGTTAGACACTGGGTTGGGTATCACATGAGCATCTTTGTATGTAGCCGTCAAGGTCACGTCATGGTCTGGCATCATAAACGTCGTGCTGGCATTGCTGGCGTCTTCAAACGTGCCGCCACCACTGCTTATCCATCTGTCAAAAACCTTGCCGGACGGCGCTGCTTCCGCTGTGATGAATACCCATGTTCCCGCTTTATAGGAACCGCTGCCTGTGCCGCTTGCTACCGACAGCGAATAGACAGGCATCCATACGGCGTATAGCGTCACCGTCGTGCCGTTCACTGATGTGAGGTTTGATACGCTCTGTCCGTCCGAATAGATGACCGCGCCGTCCTCATCGTTTGCCCAGCCCGCAAATGTGTAGCCCGTCCGATAAAAGTCGTTGGCTGTCAGCGCTTTCGCTACACCATAGGTATGGCGGCTTGAGGCAACGTTGCCCGTGCCACCGTTGGAGTCGTAATTCACGGTATAGGAGTTGCCCTTCCACACAGCGTATAGTGTCAGCGTTTCGTCGTTCTCGGCTGTAAGGTTTAACACACTCTCTTCATTTTTGTAGATGGTTGCGCCCTTAGAACTGGTTGCCCAACCCGCAAAGGTATAGCCCGTCCGTGTAAAGCCGTTGGCCGTGAGCGTTTTTGCCTCGTCATAGGTGTGACGGCTCGAAGCGGTATTGCCCGAGCCGCCGTTGGCATCATAGTTGACCGTGTAGGTATTAGCCCTCCACACGGCGTACAGTGTCAACGCCGCGCCATCCTCCGATGTGAGGTTTGATACGCTCTGTCCGTCCGAATAGATGACCGCGCCGTCCGCATCGTCTGCCCAGCCCACAAATGTGTAGCCCGTCTTTGCAAAGCCGTTGGCCGTCAACGCTTTCGCTACGCCATAGGTATGACGGCTTGAGGCGACGTTGCCCATGCCACCGTTGGCGTCATAGCTGACCGTGTAGGTGTGCGGTGTCCACACAGCGTATAGTGTTACCACACCGCCGTCTTCCTGTGTGAGGTTTGATGCGCTCTGTCCGTCGGAATACAGGGCCGTACCGCGTGCACTGGCTGCCCAACCCGCAAAGGTATAGCCCTGCCGTGCAAAGCCGTTGGTCGTCAGCGTTTTTGCAGCATCGTAGGTGTGGCTGCTCGAAGCGGTCCTACCCGATCCGCCGTTGGCATCATATTTGACCGTGTAGGTATTAGCCCTCCACACGGCGTACAGTGTCAACGCCGCGCCATCCTCCGATGTAAGGTTTGATACGCTCTGTCCATCCGTATAAACGACCTCACCGGCCGTCTCGGTTGCCCAGCCCATAAAGGTGTAGCCCGTCTTTGCAAAAACGTTGGCCGTGAGCCTTTTTGCCTCGTCATAGGCGTGGCGGCTCGAAGCGGTCCTGCCCGAGCCGCCGTTGGCATTATACTTGACTGTGTAGGTGTTAGCCCTCCACACGGCGTACAGCGTCACCGCACCGCTGTCTTCCGGTGTGAGGTTTGATACGCTCTGTTCGTCGGAATACAGGGCCGTACCGCCCGCACTGGTTGCCCAGCCCGAAAAGGTATAGCCCGTCCGTGCAAAGCCGTTGGCCGTGAGCGTTTTTGCCTCGTCGTAGGTATAACTGCTCGAATCGGTGCGGCCCGTGCCGCCGTTGGCATCGTAGTTGACCGTGTAGGTGTGCGGGGTCCACACGGCGTACAGCGTCACCCTCGTACCGTTTACCGACGCAAGATTACTCACGCTCTCTTCATCCGTATAGACGGCTGTGCCATAGGCACTGGTCGCCCAGCCCATAAAAGTGTAGCCAGTCCGTGCAAAGCCGTTGGCCGTAAGCGTTTTTGCCTCGTCGTAGGTGTGGCTGCTGGGGGCGGTGCGGCCAGAGCCGCCGTTGGCGTTATAGTCGATCGTGTAGATGTTGGCCGTCCACACGGCGTACAGCGTTACCGACACGCCGTCTTCCGGTGTGAGGTTTAATACGCTGTCTTCATCCGTATAGATGGCTGCTCCGCCCGCACTGGTTGCCCAGCCCGCAAACGTGTAGCCAGTCCGTGCAAAGCCGTTAGCCGTCAATGTTTTTGCCTCGTCGTAGGTGTGGGTGCTGGGGGCAGTGCTGCCCGTCCCGCCGTTGTCATCGTAACTGACCGTGTAGGTGTGCGGCGTCCAAGTCGCGTATAGCGTCACCGTCGCGCCGTCCTCCGACGCAAGGTTTGATACGCTCATTTTATCTGTATACACAGCTGTGCCGTCCACCTCGGTTGCCCAGCCCGCGAAAGTATATCCCACTCGAGTGAACCCGTTTGCCGTCAGCGTTTTCGCAGCATCATAGGTATGGCTGCTGAGGGCAGTGCTGCCCGAGCCGCCGTTGGCATCGTAATTGACCGTATAGGTGTGCGGCGTCCAGACCGCATAAAGCGTCACCACCGCGCCGGCCCCTGACGCAAGGTTTGATACGCTCTCCTCATCCGCATAGACGGCTGTACCGCCCTCACTGGTTGCCCAGCCCGCAAAAGTATATCCCACTCGGGTGAAGCCGTTGGCTGTCAGCGTTTTCGCAGCATCGTAGGTATGGCTGCTGAGGGCAGTGCTGCCCGTCCCGCCGTTGGCATCGTACTGAACGGTGTAGGAGTTCGGCCTCCATATGGCATACAGCGTCACGATTATACCGTCTATCGACGACAGGTTGGTCACGCTTTGCCCATTGGTATAGACGACTGTTCCACCCGCCTCAGTTGCCCAACCCACAAAGGTGTAACCTGTCTTTGTAAACCCATTAGGCGTAAGAGGCTTTGCCTCATCGTAGGTGTGGATGCTTGAAGCGGTGCTGCCTGTGCCGCCGTTAGCGTTGTAGCTGATTTTGTAGGTGTACGGCTTCCACACCGCGTATAGCGTTGTATCGTCGAGAAGAGTTAACGTGCTGCCCACGCTATAGCCGGTGCCCTCTTTGTTCGCTGCCGTGTTCCAGCCGGAGAATGTATAGCCAGTGCGATTTAATGAGCCACGGTATGCCACAGATACGCTTGTACCGATGTGCTGGGTGACTGGCGAAGGTGCCGTACCGCTCCCGTTATTCGCATTGTAAGAATGCGTATACAGCCGCAGGTACGCACCAAAATTGCCGCTCCATGGCACCGGTATGCCATAAGCCGCCTTATCTGCAATATGTCCGGAGACAGTATGATGCGTATGTGTGGTTGTGGTGGGGGTGACACAGCTGTTGTTCCTAAGAAACAACGCTGCCGTGTTGGTCATTTCCAGCGTAACAACCGCCTCTGAGTTGGCCCCTTTGCCGACATCGTTTGCTCCCGGCCCTGCCTGCGCGAACACCACACCGCCCGACAGAATCACAGCGCCGTTGCCATAGGAACCGATGCCCGGACTCCCGCCTGTAGCGTAGTCGTCGCCTTTGGCCGTCACTATACCGCCGCTGATTGTAATGATACCGGCGCTGCCATTGGCACTGCCGCCGATACCGGCGCCGCATCTTCTGCCAGTAGCTGTAATGATGCCGCCGCTGATGGTGATATTACCACCATCGCCGCTGAGGCCGCCGCCAATGCCCGCGCCGCCCCAGTCAGCACTCCCCGAGCCCGCGGCCGTCACTGTGCCGCCGCTGATGGTGATATTGCCGCCTGCGCCGCCATTGCCGCCGCCGATGCCCGAAGCGTAGTCGCCGCCCGTCGCCTTGATTGTACCGCCCTTGATGGTGATATTTCCGCCATCGCCTTTATCACCGCCGCCAATGCCCGCGCCGTAGTACCCGCCTGTGGCATTCACCTTGCCATCGTTGATGGTGATGGTACCACCGTCGCCAAAATACCCGCTACCAATGCCTGCGCCAGCACTGTTGCCTTGGGCATTCACTGTACCGCCGTTGATAGTAATGGTACCGCCATCGTCATTTAGCCATCCACTGCCGATGCCTGAGCCGTCGTCCCCGCCGGAGGCATTCACCGTGCCGCCGTTGATGGTGATGGTTCCACCGTTGCAAAAAGACCCGCTGCCTATGGCGGCAGCTTCGCGTCCGCCATAGGCCTTCACCGTTCCACCGTTGATAGTAATGGTTCCCGCTGTGTTATGCTTTGCGCTGCCGATGCCAGCACAATAATTACTTCCGGTGGAATCCAGGGTACCCGTACCACCCGCCTGCCCATAAATGGTCAGGCGATTGGAACCGGTGACGACGATGCCTGCATTGTCACTGCTTGCGGTCACTTTGAGTGTCTTGCCATCAACCAGAATCAATTTTGCGTCGCCGCTTACCGTGATGGTGCCTGTTCGTATTACGTCGGCGTTAACCACGTACCAACCATTGGATAACGTGGCGGTACTGGCAAGAATGGGGGTAACGGTCAACGCTCCGGTTGTTTGGGTGTCGCCGTTTTCATCGATATAGGTGTATCCATCATCCGCCAGAGCAGTCAGAGAAGAAGGCAAACATAGAAAGAAAAATATAATGGCGAAAAATAGGAGTGTGAGCTTATTTCTCATGGTAACCTCCATAGTGGAACAGGCATTAAAAAAACAATTTTCAGCGCATTAAAAAGATGCAATAATCGTCATCATCCACATATAACTTCATATAATATATTGTATTCATATAATGGGTTTGTCACAATGTACGAAAGTACAGTCTCCTGGTATAAAACGACAAATAGTGTGACCTGCCCCCTGTTTTCGCACATTCAGAATGTTAGGAATCACCTGAAATCTTTAGCGCATATTCAGCTGGCGTCAGGTTATCCAATGACATGTGTGGCCGAATGTGGTTGTACCTCCAGCCGCCAGTCTTTGATGATTTCCTTCGCTTCGGATAGGTTTCTGAACCAGTGCTGATCTAGACACTCTGCCCGGAACTTTCCGTTAAAGCTTTCTATGTAGCCATTCTGCATTGGCTTGCCTGGATCAATAAATATATGATCTACCTTATGGTCGTAAGCCCATGCGTTCATCACGTTACTTGTAAATTCAGAGCCGTTGTCTGTGAGGATCTCCTGTGGCATCCCTCGGAATATGGCAATCCTGTTTAGCACGGCGGTGACTTTCCGACCGGTGATGGAACTGTCCACCTCCAACGCAAGACATTCTCTGGTGACTTCATCAATGACGGTCAGCACTCGAATATTTGACCCGTAGCGTGTCCTATCAGTGACAAAATCCATTGACCACCGGGCATTTGCTTCCGCTATTGCCCTATCCGGCATGCCTCTCTTTTCGTAGTTTTTCTTTTTACTCCTCTTTTTAAGTGCTAGGCCAGCGGCTTTATACAGCCGGTACGTCCTTTTATGATTAATCTTGATACCTTCACGCTGCAGCATGATATGCAGCCTTCTATACCCGTATCGCTTCCAACGTGCAGACATCGCAACGAGACGCTCAGTAATCATTTTATCTTCGCCATTATCCGCCGGGATATATCGTTTGCTATTTTGGCTGATGCCAATCAGCCTGCACGCTCTACGCTCACTGATGTCATATTGACCTTGTATCAACGTTGCTATTTCGCGCTCAGCGGCAGGCTTTAGACGTTTTTTGAGATCACGTCCTTCAGAATCTTATTATCCAAAGATAGGTCGGCGACCATCTCCTTAAGTCTCCGGTTTTCTTCTTCCAGTTGCCTTAGCCGTTTGGCTTCACTGACATCCATACCGCCGAATTTGCTCTTCCAACGGTAAAATGTCTGCTCGGAAATCCCGTGCTCACGGACGATGTCGGCAGCTCTTTTCCCACCCTCGTGTTCTTTCAAAACCCTGATGATCTGTTCCTCTGTAAACCGCTTCTTCATGTTAATCACTCCTATTTTCTGTATCTTATCATATTGTGACTAACATTCCTATTGACGAAGTTTTTGGGGATCAGGTCAAAAAATTGATACTTTTGTGGATACAAAAAAACCCCGAAAGTGGCTTCACAACGGGGTTTCTGGCGTTCCCGGCGCGACTCGAACGCGCGGCCTGTCGCTTAGGAGAAAGCCGAACCAATTTTTACGATATATCTTATGGCATCATGTAACACCCTCAAACCCGCATTGCTATGCGGGTTTTTGACAACCTATTTGTTGTATAGCATCATGCAATATCTTGCGATTGGGGATAATATCTTGAGGTGTGCTTAGCAAACGCTTAGCTGAAATCTATTACTATAGGTCAATATTCTTTTGCTAAATGCTATAGCTTATGCCATAATGTATTAAGGTTATTGGTATATTATAACGAGGTAATGCTAAATGGAGTTAAGCGAAGTAATTAAAACTGTACGTTTAAATGGGACTTGTTCGTGAACTTCACGTTGAATTTACATCGGTGAATCAATAGGAGAATAACCATATAAAACCAAAGCAAATTGCTCTTCATGCTTAATTGAGCTTTGTAAAAATAGAAATGTAAGATCTGAACAGATTGAGCTGCTTATAAAAGCAAAATAGATACGCAGTCCTTGAAAAAGGGGTTAGAAATTACTATTCTATAATATGAGGAGATTTATATATGAAATCTGAAAAGCAAATTGAATTAGGCTTTATTCAAAAATTACAAGATTTAAAATACACATATAGGGAAGATATTCGGGACAAAGTTTCCCTTGAAGCTAATTTTAGAGAGCATTTTGAAAGATTGAACCGCGTAAAATTGAGTGATTCTGAATTTACACGCCTTAAGGAAAGTATTATCACTCCGGATGTGTTTGCCGCTGCCAAAATACTACGAGAAATCAATACGTTTAAACGCGATGATGATACTCCGCTACAATATACTCTTGTAAACATTAAGAACTGGTGTAAAAATGACTTTGAAGTGATAAATCAGTTGCGCATAAATACAGACAATAGCAGCCATCGTTATGATGTTATTATACTCATTAACGGTGTTCCTGTTGTTCAGGTTGAGTTAAAGACCTTACAAATAACACCCAAAAGAGCAATGGAGCAGATTGTAGATTATAAAAATGATCAAGGCAATGGATACGCCAACTCGCTTCTTTGTTTTATGCAGCTTTTTATCGTAAGCAATGAAACCAAAACCTATTATTTTGCCAACAACTCAACAGAGCATTTTTGTTTTGATGCAGATGAAAGGTTTTTACCGATATATGAGTTTGCAGATGAGGAAAATAAAAAAATAAGTAATCTGTATGACTTTGCAAATAGATTTTTACTTAAATGTACCCTGGGGCAGTTAATTAGCCGATATATGGTTCTTGTTGTAAGTGAACAAAAACTGATGATTATGCGTCCTTACCAGATTTATGCCGTGAAGGCGATTATGGATTGCATAGAACAAAATCGCGGCAACGGGTACATTTGGCATACTACTGGAAGTGGAAAAACTCTCACTTCGTTTAAAGCATCTACACTTTTGAAGGACAATCCTGAAATTGAAAAGTGTTTATTTGTCGTGGATAGAAAAGACCTTGATAGGCAAACACGCTTAGAGTTTAATAAATTCCAAGAGGGCTGCGTTGAGGAAAACACAAATACCGAAAGTTTGGTTAGACGCCTTACTTCTGATGACTACAAAGATAAGGTGATCGTGACTACTATTCAAAAACTCGGATTAGCACTTGATGAGGATAGCAAACGTAACCAAGAGAAAAAGAAAAAAGGCGAACCCACGTTTAAAGAAAGATTAGAGAAGCTTAGGAACAAGAGAATGACAATCATTTTTGACGAATGCCATCGTTCTCAGTTTGGAGACAACCACGATGCAATCAAGACTTTTTTCCCGAAGGCACAGCTTTTCGGTTTTACCGGAACACCGATTTTCGAACAAAACTCTACATACAAGCAGATTGACGGCACCGTGGGTTCCTACAGAACAACAAAAGATGTCTTTCAACAGGAGCTTCATGCCTACACCATAACAAATGCGATTGACGATGGTAATGTGTTGCGTTTTCATATCGATTATTTCAAACCGGAAGATGATAAGAAAGCTGCCAAAGTAGATTCGAAGGAATATAAAAAGGCGGTAGTTGAAGCAATCTTATCAAAACATGATGCAGCAACATATAACAGAAGATATAATGCGATTTTTGCAACGGCCTCGATTAATGATGCAATCGAGTATTTTGAGCTGTTTAAAACTTTGCAAGAAGAATTCAAGAATAGTGGAGATAAAGAATTCAATCTTTTAAATATTGCCTGTGTTTTTTCTCCCCCGGCTGAGGGCAATAAAGATGTAAAACAGCTTCAAGAAGACCTTATGCAAGAAAAGGCCGACAATGAGAAGGAACCCGAAAAGAAAAAAGCTGCACTGAGAGCCATTATTGACGACTACACCCAGCAATATGGCACAAGCCATAGCATTAATGAATTTGACTTGTATTATCAGGATGTGCAAAAACGCATTAAAGACCAACAATACACGAACACAGATTATCCGCATAAAAATAAAATTGATATCACTATTGTTGTGGACATGTTGTTAACGGGATTTGACTCTAAATATTTAAATACACTATATGTTGATAAAAACTTAAAGCAGCATGGCTTAATTCAAGCTTTTTCGAGAACAAACCGTGTGCTTAATCCTACAAAACCATATGGTAACATTATTGACTTTAGAGGGCTTGAAAATGAAGTTGACGCCGCTATCAAGCTGTTTTCCGGCAAAGAAAACAGTGAAAAAGTAAAAGAAATTTGGTTAGTTGATCCGGCTCCTACTGTGATTAAAAAGTTAGATAACGCTGTAGCTGAGCTTGAAAAGTTTATGAAGTCACAGGGATTGGAATGTAAGCCGGAAGAAGTAAGCAATTTAAAAGGTGATACCGCACGAGCAGAATTTATTGATAAATTCAAAGAGGTTCAGCGGCTTAAAACGCAGCTTGACCAATACACCGATATAAAAGAAGAGCAAGCTGCAATCATTGATGAATTGTTGCCTGAGGACACTTTGCGTGCATTCCGTGGAGCTTATATTGAGACGGCGCAAAGATTAAAGGAACAGCAAGGTAAAGATATTACGAATAAAGCACCGGAGATTGAACAACTCGATTTTGAGTTTATTCTGTTTTCCTCTGCTATTATTGACTATGATTATATTATGTCGCTGATTTCAAAATACACACAGCCCGATGATCCCAAGAAAGTGAAGATGACAAAACAAGAGTTGATTGGTCTTATATCTTCTACTTCTAACTTGATAGACGAACGAGAAGATATAGAAGAATATATCGACACGTTGGAAGCCGGTAAAGGATTGGATGAAAAATCCATACGAGAGGGCTATCAGAAATTTAAGTTCGAAAAATCAGTTGAAGAACTAGCTGCGGTTGCAAATCAGCACGGGATTGAACCGACTTCATTGCAGGCCTTTGCCGATAAAATTATGAAGCGTATGATTTTTGATGGCGAGAAGTTAAGTGACCTTTTAGAACCTCTTGGCCTCGGCTGGAGAGATAGGACAAAAAAAGAATTGGAGCTGATGGAAGACTTAATTCCGCTGCTGAAAAAAGCTGCAAACGGACGTGAGATTGTGGGGTTAAAAGCATATGAGTAAGAAGGGTAAAACGGCTTTAGTACCGAAATTGAGATTTCAGGAGTTTAGCTCAAGTGGAGAGTGGAAAGTATCTTCTCTACACTCACTTGCTGTTAAAATAACAAATAAAAATAAAGAGCGTTCTATAACTCGAATTCTTACAAATTCCGCTATTGATGGCGTTGTAGATCAAAGTGAGTATTTTGAAAGAGAAATTGTAACACAAAGCAACATTGACAACTATTTTGTAATTGATGAGGGAGATTACGTTTATAACCCTCGTATTTCTACTTCTGCACCGGTAGGCCCTATTTCTAAAAATAAAATAGGAAAAGGGATAATGTCTCCGTTGTATACAGTATTTCGATTCAATAACCCGCGAAATGATTTTTATGAGCAATATTTCAAAACTAATCTTTGGAATAGTTATTTAAAAACTGTTTCAAATACCGGAGCGAGGCACGATAGAATCAGTATATCAACAGAGAACTTTATGAGTATGCCTCTTCCTTATCCTTCTGGAAAAGAACAACAAAAAATTGCTGACTGCTTATCTTCCCTTGATAGCCTTATCGCCGCAGAGGATAAAAAGCTTGCTGCTCTTAAGCTACATAAAAAGGGTTTAATGCAGAAGTTATTTCCTGCCGAAGGAAAAACTCTGCCCGAATGGAGATTTCCCGAGTTTAGGGATTGCGGTGAGTGGGCATTATGTCAAATTAAAGATTTTGCGAAAGTAACAACAGGAAATAAAGATACTCAAAATAAGGTAGATAATGGGGAGTATCCGTTTTTTGTACGTTCACAAACTGTAGAAAAAATTGATACATACACATTCGATTGCGAGGCTATTTTAACATCCGGAGATGGTGTAGGAGTCGGGAAAAACTTTCACTATATTGTTGGAAAGTTTGATTTTCATCAAAGAGTTTATTGCATTTACGATTTCAAAAATTCGGTTATAGGAAAATTTGTATATCAATATTTTTCTGAAAATTTTCAAAAACGTGTAATGCAGTTAAGTGCAAAAAACTCTGTAGACTCTGTTAGAATGTCAATGATTACAGATATGCCTATATGTATGCCTAAACTTAAGGAACAACAAAAAATAGCCGATTGCCTCTCTAATGCAGACGAAGTTATTACTGCACAGGAAGAGAAAATTAAAGCTTTGAAGATACACAAAAAAGGGTTAATGCAAGGGCTATTCCCATCCATTGATGAGGTGGGAGAATGAGTATTATCTCGGATGAAAATGTAAAGGATTTAGCAAGGCAACTTGTTGAATCAAGAAAAAATATTATTTTAGTGTTTGCCTTTAACGGAACAGGCAAAACCCGACTTTCTGTTGAGTACAAAAATAATACAAAAGAATCGAACGGCGGGAATCATTCCGGTGTTTATTATAATGCCTATAGTGAAGATTTATTTGTTTGGGATAATGACACGGAGAATACAGGTTCTCCAATTAAGTTGAATGTCATATATTCCAGCTTGAATCAATATCACTCCTCGCTGGACGAAGACAAGCTTCGTGAAAAGCTTACTGCATATAAGCCGAAGTTCGATTTTAAGTTTAATTATCATACCAATACATCGCTTGGAATTAGCTCAATTAGTTTTTATCCTCAAACTGAAAACGAAGAACAACCGGAAGCTATAAAAATTTCTCGCGGAGAGCAACAGATTTTTATTTGGTGCCTGTTTCTCACGATGTTTGATGTTCAAGGCTGGACAGGTGAACAAAAAAGTCATTTCTTTATTGATGATCCCGTTTCAAGCTTAGATGACCATAACATCTTTGTTACAGCATCAACAATAATGGATTTGATTGACGATCATTATGAGAATAGAAAAATCATCATTACAACCCATCATGTTGGGCTCTTTTCTATTCTTTCAGATTGGTTGACAAAAGGCGAAAAAGCATCTTCGTATAAAAGATCCACTCAAATGCATATATTAAAAAACTCTTCAAACGAATTATTATTGTTGGATTGCAAAAAAGATGTTTTTCTTTATCATCTTGAGTTGCTGCAAATGTTACGGCTTGCAATAAACGACGAGGAACTATATGCTTATCATTTTGCAATTTTGAGACAGGTATTAGAAAATGTTGCATCCTTCCTTGGTGTTGGACGAATATCGTATGTGCTTGAACAAATTGGGGTAGAGGACACGGATGATATAGCTCGAATAGTAAATACATTGTCACATAAATCTGTTTTTCGATATGAGGCTAAAGAATTAGTTCCCGATAACGAAAAACTTTTCATAGATGTGTTTGATAGATTGCAAAACAAATATAATTTTGTATTACATGTAGGTGGTGGTAATGATGAATGATACACAACAAAAACAATTAGGGGCAACCCTGTGGGGGATTGCTGATAAACTGCGCGGAGCTATGAACGCAGATGATTTCCGTGATTACATGCTATCCTTCCTCTTTCTGCGCTACCTCTCTGACAATTACGAGGAAGCCGCAAAAAAAGAACTTGGCAGCGATTATTTGCAATGCGAAGCTGATATAATTAATGCTACTGTTGATACAATGCAGAGTGAGGAAAAGGATACTGCAAAATTCAATAGTATTCCAGGAGCAGCTTTTCTAAATGAGTTCGCTAAAAAATTGGGAGAACATGATTATCTCAAGCCAAAAGAGAATAGGAAGGTGACACCACTTGCGGTTTGGTATGCAAAAAACAAGGACGATGTGGCAACATTCGAAAAGCAAATGCGCCGCAAAGTTCACTATGTCATTCAACCGAATTATTTATGGAGCAATATATATGAGTTGGCGAGAACACAAAGCAGCGATTTGTTAAAAACCCTGCAAAAGGGATTTAAGTATATTGAAAACGAATCCTTTGATAGCGCATTTCGTGGTCTATTCTCTGAGGTCAATCTCGACTCTGATAAGCTTGGAAGAAATTATGAAACTCGCAATACAATGCTGTGTTCAATTATAACAGAAATCGCCGAGGGGCTTTCTGAGTTTTCTAACGAAACTGATCTGTTGGGCAATGCTTACGAATACTTAATTGGCCAGTTTGCAGCGGGCTCAGGGAAAAAAGCTGGGGAATTCTACACTCCCCAGCAGATTTCAACTATCCTTTCTCGCATCGTTATACTTGATAGTCAAGATCCGAGCAAAGGCAAAAAAAAATATATTAATAATTTGCTAGATTTTGCTTGCGGCTCTGGCTCACTCCTAATTAACGTTAAAAAACAACTTGAGCCAAATAGTATTGGTCAGATATATGGACAAGAAAAGAATATCACGACTTACAACCTTGCTCGTATGAACATGCTTCTTCATGGATTTAAAGATACTGAGTTCCAAATATTCCATGGAGATTCGCTATTGAATGACTGGAATATTTTGAATGAGATGAACCCCGCTAAGAAATTGGAGTGTGATGCAGTTGTAGCAAATCCGCCATTTAGTTACCGCTGGGAACCAAATGATACGCTTGCAGAAGATTTTCGCTTTAAAAACTACGGTCTTGCGCCAAAATCAGCTGCCGATTTTGCCTTTCTGCTGCATGGTTTTCATTTTTTAAGCGACAATGGCACCATGGCAATAATTTTACCTCATGGTGTTTTATTCCGTGGCGGTGCAGAGGAAAAGATAAGAACAAAGCTGCTCAAAGACGACAATATTGACACCATAATAGGATTACCAGCAAATCTCTTTTTCTCTACTGGTATTCCCGTTTGTATACTTGTGCTGAAAAAATGCAAGAAATTTGATGATGTACTGTTTATCAACGCAAGTGAGTATTACGAAAAAGGGAAACGTCAAAATATTCTATTGCCTGAACATATAGATAAAATCGTCGAAACATATAAATTCCGTAAAGAAGATGATAAAAAGTATTCTCGACGTGTATCTATGGAAGAAATCGAAAAAAATGGTTTCAACCTGAATATTTCAAGATATGTTAGTACTGCAGCGGAAGAAGAAATTGTTGATCTTTCGGAGGTGCATAAAGATTTAGCCAGCATTGAAAAAGACATAAATGAAGCTAAGGAAAAACACAATCAATTTTTGAAAGAACTTGGGTTGCCAGAATTGAAATAAGTTAGTTTATGCTAGGGTATATCGGGGCTCCGCGAGGGCGTTTGCCCCATTACAATAGGAACAAGGGCTTGCGGCGCACTTATCCGCAAGCCCTTTACTATTATTCTCGTCATATTGCCTTGTGTTTTTCTTCGCTGGCCTATCCGGCACTTTTCTTATATACTATTAACCTTGTGGAGGCCCAATAAAAGTTCTGCTCTCGTCAAGACCAATAATATTTATAATGGGAGAATAACTAGACCAGTCACTAGAGTACTCGATATCACAACCAATGTATGTCAGCGAAGTATTGTTGCTCACGTCCAACTCAGTGAGTCGATTATACCCACAATCAATAGAATCCAGCGTAATATTTTTGCTCACATCCAGTTTGGTTAGGTTGTTCTCTTGACAATCGAGCTTTATCAGTGCAGGGTTATTGCTCAAATCCAACTCGGTCAGTTGGTTCATGTAGCAATAAAGTTCTGTTAGATTGGTATTTTTGCTTATGTTCAGTTTGATTAATGAATTGTTCCGACAATCGAGATATGTCAGCGCGGTATTGTTACTCAAATCCAACTCGGTCAGCTGGGCAGTATTGCAATCAAGCCATTCCAATGCGGTAAAGTATTCAATACCCGAAAGGCTTTTTATGTTGCTATAAACATGCGGTTGATCGCTGCCGCCGAACTCTCCGCTTACGTCTAACTGGGTAATTCCTGATACATCGGCATAGGTAATATCACCTGTGGGTTTATTAATGGCCTCCCTTACTGCTGCTTCAAAGTTTTTATCGGGGAAAGTAATAACTTGTTGCATATCAGTTTCTTCATCCGTACCAAATTCCCAATGTTTTTTCCAGAATGGTTCAAGCTCAGCAGTGAATATAGGCATTTCGGCTAACTTTTCATCAATGATTGGTATGGTTACCACAATATCACCCCGTATTTTCGGCCCAATCGCCAAATCCAAACTCCCCGCATAATTCAAGCCATCAGGACTTGTTTCTGTACTGACCCTGACTTCGCCCTCGGCACTTCCTTCAATCCCTGCAGAAATATCTGCACCTACACAATCATATAGTTTTGTAATTAGATGCAAATAAACGCCTACAGATAAACCTCCCTTTGCGTTTGCTTGAGTATTCCATTTTAGGCCATCTGAGCTGAAATCGTCTTCTTTGATTTCATCGGTTTTATTTAACTCGCTTGTATATCTAAAGCCTCGTGAATTCTGCGCTTTCAACTCAAAATTCGTACTGAATGATCCTTCAATACCTGCTTGTCCTTCAATACTGGCTTTAAGTTCATTGGTTATTACGACTGGAATGAATCCGATAAAAAATTGAAAATTGGGTAAAGGTGTGCTAAAGATATCTTTTTCGAAATTCTTATTTGCTTCAGCATCACAATCGATAGAGAATTCTCCCCCCACTGCATTATGAGCAACAATTCCAAAAACGACGTTTTCAAAATTAATATCTATTTCGACTTCTACCCAAACGCTGAAACCAACTTCACCTTCAACCGATATTTCTCCCGTCAAATCATTATTAAATTCCGCAGCAAATTGATATTCTGTATCATTGTCCAAAAGTGATAATGCATTAGCTTGTCCAACATTGGTGTTTGAAACGCGACATGCAATATAAGCGAATCTTGGGTCGCCTTGTGTAGCTGATGCTGTTTCTAACTTGTTAATGCTGTTAGGATCGATTTCCACGGCGCCATTATCGGTCAACGCGAAGGTCTTCACGATGTGTGCTTTTTCGAATACGTCTGTTAGAACTCCATATTCTGTTTTCACAATATATTGATTGCCCTCTTTGGTCGTTTCAACGACTTTACGAATAAATCCCGAAGGGGCAGTATTAATTATCCCCGCAACAATTACTTCGCCTTTAGCATATCCGGGGTCAGTGTTAAATACCAACTCATCATCAGTAACTTTAATAGGTTGATTCCCTTTATCCATATCGTCGGTGATAACCGAAACATTATCCTTGATAATCGTTGTACCATCATTGTGACGGTTGGTATTCACAGCATTATTTACAGCACTAAAGATAATAAACCCAATTAATGCAATCAATAAAACGGCGCTGATTAAAATAATAATATTCCGTTGCCTGCGATTGTTCTTCATTTTTTCCTTAAAACTTCCTTCCGGTGTATTTTATTTCAGGTTTATACACTCTTTTTATCGTTTGTTTCTATAAAAATTTCTTTGTTCCCGCAATGTTTGCAAACGCAAGTTACTCTATAAGTTTCCCTTATTCCTGGAATATATTGTTTTGAATAAGTTGTACTAACATTACCATCCCTATCTACAGTTTCTGATTTATTACTCACGTGAATTGAGATACGCTCTTGACCCAAAAACTCCTTTTGATCTGTTACCATTGCATACCATTTTTTGCATGAGGGACATCTGCTTCTATATCCTTGCAATACTTTGCTTACGCCAAACCACATAAAACGTAAAATAATCGTTCCTGCAATTACACACAAAATAATGAACCCTAGTGTGCTTTCCGTAAGGCCAAAGATTAAAGAAATGGCCAAAGGCATCCCTAATAATGTTATTAAAAAAGTTAAAAACCAATACTTTAAATATGTTCTAAGTTCTTTATTAAAAATCACTAAAATATAGGGCAGTATAAAACATACAAAAAACGCAATTATATAGATTAATATGCCTGTTCCAAAATTAATGGTGCCGCCGCTAGTTAAATATTTATACAAACTATAAAAATCATCGGTATTTTTTAACCATACGTCATATGTAAATAAAACAATCAGCATAGGGGTCATAACAAGTATAATAGTTATTATATTTGTCAGAAGCATTAGTATTTTTCTAATTCCTTTATTCTTTTTTATATATGAAGCAAATAAAGTTAATATTGAACATGCTAAAAGCAAAAGTATAATTGGGATTAAATGATTAGCATAGAAATCAAAAGGAGTTTGTGGCTTATCGAAGGGAGATAATGAAGAATTATATCCTCCTAATTTTATATATTGTATAAATGAATAAATAGTACCGCCACCGCAGAATGCTATTGTAAAAACAACCAATATTAGACTAATGCTTTTTAATGGAGATTCTTTCAACCAGCTAATAAATGATTCTGTTTTGTCAAGGATGAATAACTGCATTTTATTATGGGCGGGGTTCGTCTTCTTTTCGTTTGTCTGTGATTGCTGCTTTTCTGCTTTGGGGGATACCATAAAAGTAGAAGATGCTATATAAGTTGGGTCATATTTTATAATTTCTTTTTCTATATCCTCAATCATACGACCACAACGATAATCAATAATTTCCGTTGCTTTTGTAATATATGAAGCTACATTTTGTTTATATTCTTTTTCACTGAATTTAGTACCCCAATGGCGAGCATGTGGCGAAAATACCTCTCGAACATTTAACGATTCATAATCAATATATTTATCCAAATAGAAAGTTTTGCAGAAATCTTTAAATCCCTCTGTTCCCCGAAAACAATCAAAAAAATTGCTGTTGATTTTCACTAATTCTTTTAATCTATCATCTATATTGTTTGTACTTGTATCTGTGATTAAATCTTTTATATCTGATAGGAAAAGGTCAAAATAATCAAACCAATAACCGCCACCTCTGAGCGTGTTTAAAGTTTTATTTTCTGATTCAAGCCTTTTGTTTGGGAGTATTATCAAATTCCCTAATGTATGGTATTTTTGATGGTACATCTTTGCCAAATCTATGGTATTTGAATCATGGGTATACTTCTGAATCCCTAAGAAGCTTGTACCATCTTCATTCAATCGCCCCATCAGCGTATTAAATGAATTCATGGTATCGCCTCGATATATTTCCCCACCCAAATTATTAAATGTAAGACTCGGCACTGTATCGCCCCACAATACAACATATATTGCATTTGCAATCTTTGAATTGTCTGGGTCATATGCGCCATACATCTTATCATTTTCTAACTGGTCTAAATCATAATCATGGAATTTCCGTATATCACCATCCAGCTTCTCCACAATGAAAGATTTGATCAACTCTACACATTCTTGCTTTTGCATAGGCTTACTCCTTGCGCATTGCTGTTAATAATTGCCGTTAATATATATGATAACATTCGCATTACCTAAATGCAATGCAAATTGCCTTGCCAACAGCAATGCTTCGTTATAACGCTATCCGCAATACAATTAATCTGAAAGGTAGGTGTTCAAAATACAATTTCAGATTAAAACTAACCGGAAAGAAACTGAAAATAAAACCATTAGATTCCCACTCAAATTGATAGAGCAAATAGAAAAAGCAATTCAAGGCCATGATATTACTTTTTCGGGATTCGTTCTTCAAGCGTGTGAATTTGCTTTGGAGAATATGAAATCTGATGATACGCAGGAAAAAGCATAAGTATAAACATGTGGTACAGGAGAATTAGAGATGGATGCTAAATACGTCAGCGAAGAACCTATTTTGACAGAACAACAAAAAGCAGAGTTTGAGAAGAAATATCAATTAACTTCTGACGCACAAAAAACCTATGGGCAAGTAGTCTTAGGGATTATGGCTAAAATGAACATTGACGCAAAGAAAGCCGAGGAATTAACGGGATTGAACAGAAATCTGTTCAACAACTTGGATAAACCAGGCGGCATTATACTAAAGAGGTTCGTAATATCAATCAGTATAGGGTTTGGGTTAGATGTCCATTCCACGGAGTATATACTGGAATCCTGCGGCATGAGATTTAATATAAACAATCGCTTGGATAGAGCCTATATTTATTTGATTGAAGAACATAAGGGCAAGGACATCGAAGCATGCAACGCCATATTAAAGGAGCTTGGGGTAAATGGCAAGGATTTATTAGGCGAACTCGAAAGAGGACAATATCAGCCCCGCAAAAAACAATAAATAATCATTACGTATCACAAAAAAATGATATGTTGAGATTTTTTTAATTATTTCAAATTCAGCGAAATACAAAGTTAGCCCGATTTTATCGCCTTTTTGAAAATGATGATCTGTGGAACTCCCTTTAACAGGGGGTTTTTTATATTTCAGCGAAAAATGCCTCGATTTTTAATATGTGGTTTACTAAGGCCATGCAACACGGCCGGTTGTAAATAAGAAATCAGGAGTTAAAGTGAACGCGCGCGTCCACGAAAGTGGACATGATGTACGCATATTATTCTGTTGACTGTACTACGGAGCAAATCGATGTATCGGAAGAATGGGAGGCAGTTTTAAGAGATTTGGACAGACTGGAATACAACAACAACAGAAAGTCAAGCCGCCACAATGTTAAGTTTTTAGATGCAACTTGTATACGCGCTAAGAATCGCATTTTACAGCCTGTTCCAGCGGAAGTGGAGCGCAGGGAACGCGATGCCAACCTCCGCTGCGCTATCGAACAATTAATGCCTGAACAAAGGCGGTTAATTTATCAGATATACTTCTTAGAGGTTCCGGCAACGGAAATCGCGCGGCGCGAGGGTGTTAGCAAATCGGCGATCTCCCACCGTCTGAACAGGGTTTTAAGGAAAATGGAGAAATTGTTGGCGGCTTGACCGTCAACAAACCCTCTCTAAATGCCCTATATAGCAGAGAGATTAAGCCATCTTTCGGATAATTCGAAAGGTGGTTTTTCATTTCGCAAAAATCTTTTCAAATTGCCCATCAACTTTTGCTCTTGAAGTGACCTATATAGTGTAAGGCATTAAAAATACCAATATTTCAAAAGCAATGCCGCAAGGCTTTATATATATCACTCCGCAAATGCGGAAATTTTTATTTAACAGAAAGAAGGTAAAAACATGCAACACAAAATTCATGGATTCAGAAAACTGGACTTCAAGTCAAATGATGGAAATCAAGTCCAAGGCGTGCAGCTCTTCACAACCTACCAAGCCGACGGCGTGACCGGCGAACAGACAGATAAGATATTTATCCGCGCAGATATGGAAATTCCAAGTGTAAAAATCGGAGACCTTATCGAGGTTTTTTATAACAATCGCGGCAAGGTTGACAGCATCAAAGCTGTTAAGGCTTGATTGCAGACGGCGCGGCGGTATGTCTTATGCGGCATGCCGCCGTACTGCTGTTGTTGAGTTTTGCGGCAGAAAATCACAAATACTTTGTAAAGGAGCAGTTTTAGTATGCGAAAAATTAAAAACTTTCCCAAAAAATTTAAGTCGTTTTTTCGTCAGATTTTCACTACATGGAAAGGGTTGGTTATATTAGGCTACGTGATTGCCTGTGTCATCCTGTATTGGAAATTCGCAGACAAATCGCTCATAAGCGATCTTGTTCACGATTTCACGCTGAAAAACATGCTTTCTCATTTATCGTTTGACCTCGTTTGGCATATTGTTTTGATGCTTTCCTCGCTGGCCGTGCTATTCATCTTAACAGCCTCACTTGGCACTTGTCGCTATACGCAGCTACAGATAAGAAAAAATCTGCCGAGAGCTATATTGCCGGAAAAAGAAACGATACCACAGCCCGAAAATATCTTGTATATACCATACCCTAAGCAGGGCTATATTGAATATGAGTTTATTTCACGCGGAATCCCAAGGGAACGCTGGCAAGAGCGGCGGGAAGCGGTAGAGAGCGCGTTAAACATCACCATCATCGGTGATATCGGGAATGGCGGCGATGATTGGAGTGTTATCGCATTTAAGGCTAGAAAAGGCGCAAGTAAGCCGAGACGGGGCGCTTTGTATGATGAATAGCGATAACACACGGAATACGCTGACGCTTGGCTATGATCTTGACGCTTGGGTGGACTATGGGAAGAAAATCCCCATAGTCACCGATATATCGCCCAAAACCAACAGCCATATGATTATCTGCGGCATGAGCGGCTGCGGCAAATCGTACTACGAGGAAACAATATTAGCAAAATTAATTGAAGCTGAATCGCGCGGCGAGTATTATTTTGCTGATTATAAGGGCGAGGACGCATTCTCATACCTCCGCGAATGCTCGCGTTATTATTCCTATAAAAACACATTGCAAGCCCTTAGCGCTGTGTATAGCCGCCTTAATTCCCGTATATCGGGTGAAGATACGAACACCTACCCGATTACACTACTATGGGATGAATATATGGCAAATATTTTAGCATTGGTGAATGAGGACAAGAAAAAAGCGGCTTCCGTCATGAACATGGTTAGTGAGATTCTACTTATGGGGCGTTCAAAATCTGTGCGGTTCATCTGCTCGCTCCAAAGGCCGGACGCTATCGCGTTCCCTATTGGCTCACGCCTGAATTATGGAATAGTAGTTGTGCTCGGCTCAGCTGTGAAGTCCATTTATGAAATGCTATTGCCGGATTTCATAAGCGAAGTCAGGGGACGCATATTTGGGCGCGGCGAGGGCGTTATCTTGTTACAGGGTTCACAGTTGCATTTTGTAAAAGTCGCAACGGTTCGTAATGAAGCTAAAATGCGTGAGTTGTGCGACAATGCGTTGAAGTGATCCGGCAGACTCCCGCGCCGCCGCTGTGCGACGCGAAAGGCGGCGGCGCGGGGTTGTCGGGTTAGTATTACCCTGACAACCCCTGTGCCCTGTACCGCGATTTTGTAAAATTACCGACTTTCGATGATACCTTGGATATAGTCAAATACAGCGGTTGCCACTTCCCGGCGGTAGGGGCGTTCTTCCGATACTGTACCATCATAGAACGGCAAAAGGCCATTTTGGTCGGCAAGGCGATTGAGAGCGTTAACCATCCCAAGAAGATTATTATGTGCTGATGTTCGACTCTTGTCTGCGGTAGTAATCATATCTTGGTATTCTTCATGCGCTAAAGCACCGCGATTAAACAGCATGGCTTTACACTCCATTTCAAATACAGCTCGATGGTAGGCTTCAAAGTCCATCAAGATACAGTAAATAAAATCCAATATTTCTTTATCGTTTTTATTTCGCTCAACCAGAGCGGAAATAGTATCAACGTTTACCTTCATAGGCCGTTTTTTATCCTCCTTTTAGGTGCTGCATTAATGGTTTGTAAAATCTTCTATTAGAAATTATATCAAAATAATATTTTAAGTAAAGGATGAAATATTGTGAAAAAGGACACTCGCCACCGAAAATATTTACTTACAATCAACAATCCCGCCGAAGAATGGACGCATGAAAGAATCCGCGCCGAACTGGAAAAGATGAACTTGCTTTACTGGTGTATGGCGGACGAGCAAGGCTTGCAGGAGCAAACCCCGCACACCCATATATTTTTTAAGGCGAAGCGTGCCGCAATCCGTTTTTCGACCGTAAAGGGATACTTCCCCGCGGCGCATATTGACGCTGCTCGCGGCACCTCCGCGGAAAACCGGGAGTACGTTCAAAAATCCGGCAAATGGGCAGAGGATGGCAAGGTAGATACTTCAATATCTGGAACGTTTGAGGAATGGGGAGAGCTTCCGATGGAAAGCCCTGGACAGCGTACCGATTGGGATGTTGCCCTATCCATGCTTGAGGATGGTCACAGCGCAATGGATGTTATTCGCTCACAAACACATTTAATGCGCTTTCGCACTGCCTTAGAGCAAGTTCGGCAGGATTTAGTAGTGGAAGAATACCGCGACAAATGGCGCAATCTGGAAACCATTTATATATGGGGCGTGACGGGCATAGGAAAAACGCGCTATGTCATGGATAGCTACGGATATTCCAACGTGTACCAAGTAAATAATTACAAGCACCCATTTGACGGTTACGCCGGGGAAAATGTGATGCTGTTTGATGAATTTAATAGCAATTTCCGCATACAGGATATGAATAATTATCTTGACGGTTATCCGCTGACGCTCCCGGCGCGATATGCGAACAAGCAAGCCTGTTATGAGCGCGTTTTCATCATCAGTAATTTAGACCTACGAGAACAATATCACCAAGAGTGGCTATATCAGCGTAGCGTTTGGGATGCTTTTATACGTCGCATACACAAAGTTATTTACTTCCTGCCGGATGGTACGCGCCGGGAATATGAAACACGGGCTTATTTATTCGGCGCGGCTGAATGGGAGGACGTTTCCCCGTCAGAGCAAAAAATTATTGATGAAATATTCCAATCAGATACAGGCGAAAAGCCATATTAAAATTAAGCAAATTTTACTGAAAAATACGGCGCGCAATGATATAATGTCATTAATGCGTTGCTCATGAAGGGGGTGCGAAATAATGAACGGCGCACAGGAAAGCAATCCAGAAAAAAGGACATATACAGTTGATGAAATAGCGGCAATCTTAGAGATTGGTAAGGCTGCCGCATATGGCCTAGTGAAATCCGATTGCTTCCGTATCGTAAAAGTTGGTAAGGCTATTCGTATCTCCAAAAAGTCTTTTGACACGTGGTTAGATCAAGACGCTTAAACAAAGGAGATTATAGAATGGCAACCATTATAAAAAGAAAAACAAAATATGCAGTTGTGTACAACTATATTGACGAAAACGGCGAAAAGAAACAAAAGTGGGAAACGTGGAACACGCACAAAGAAGCTTTAAAGCGAAAAGCACAGGTGGAGAATGATTTGCTGGACGGCACATTCATTGCGCCCAGTGATCAGACGGTAGAAGGTATGCTTTACGATTTTGTTTCGCTGTATGGCGAACAGCATTGGAGCGTCTCAACCTATGATTCAAGCGTGGGGTTGATTGGTAACTATATCAATCCTGCTATCGGGAAAATGCTGGTGCAGGATGTCACTCCCAAAGTGATCGATTCATACTATAAGAAGCTGAAAAAGACCAAATCAGTTTTGCGAAACGGACGCAAACCGCAGACGGAATATGTCACCGATATCAACATTGAGCGCATTCATAAGCTGCTGAAATGTGCGTTTAAGCAAGCTGTACGTTGGGACATGATCAAAAGGAATCCCTTTGAACTGGTGACGGTGAAAAGGGTCAAGTACACGCCCCGCGACATATGGACTGCCGAGAATATCCGCAACGCGCTGGATGCTTGCGAGGACAGCAAGTTGTACATAGCGATGAATCTGGCGTTTGCCTGTTCAATGCGCGAGGGTGAGATTTTAGGGCTGACATGGGATAACGTCCATATATCTGATGATGATATTGCCACAGACAACGCATATATTTTTATAAACAAAGAACTTATGCGCTGTTCAAAGCGGGCAATAGAAGCATTGGATAAAAAGGATATCATCAAGATATTTCAACCGCTTATGCCTAACACCTCAACACGCATTGTCCTAAAAAAACCCAAGACGGATTCCAGCGTGCGTAAGGTATGGCTGCCAAAGACAGTAGCACATATACTCCGAAAATGGAAAACGGCACAGGATGAGCTAAAAGCGTTTCTGGGTGAAGAGTATGAGGATTATAACCTTGTTGTAGCATTGACAAACGGGCGACCGTGTGAAGGGCGTGTATTGCTGAAATCGTTCAAGGCATTGAAAGACAAAGCAGGGCTTCCAAACGTGGTTTTTCACTCGTTGCGGCATTCCAGCACAACCTATAAGTTGAAACTCAATCACGGCGATTTAAAGGCGACACAGGGCGATACGGGTCATGCAGAGATAGACATGATAACCAAAGTCTATGCGCATATATTGGATGATGACCGTAAAATCAACGCACAAAAATTTGAAGCTGAATTTTATGCACAGCCAGATTTACATAGCGTAAGGCCGCCCGAACCCGGCAAGCCGGAAATTGATCTAAATGGATTGATTGCACAGCTACAGCAATCGCCCGAACTTGCTTTGACACTCGCGCAACTGATTCAGGCGCAGAACGCATAGCAATAAGAAATTTTCGCTATTAGCAAAAAGGCAAATTCTATTAGCAAAAAGGCGTAACTGGTTCGATTCCAATTAGCAATTATGCATAGAGATATGCAGAGCGATAATTTGGAAGAGTCAAAAGAAAAAGAGCCATTCGTTGGTCAAAATGGCTCTATGGCGCGCCTGAGACGATTTGAACGTCCGACCCTTCGCTTAGGAGGCGAATGCTCTATCCCCTGAGCTACAGGCGCAAGTTGGTATGATTATTCATTTTTTATGTATCCTATGCAGTATAGGATATGAACGGTCTTCCGCTTAGGAGGCGACCGCTCTATCCGCCTGAGCTACGGGAACATATTATTCGATTTTTGCCCCATAACGCATCGGGTTAGGAGGCGAACGCTCTATCCTACTGAGCTACGGGAACTTATGCAAAGTTTATTCGGTTTTTATGCATCCCAGGCGTCGGAACCCCTCACGCTTAGGAGGCGTTCGCTCTATCCTACTGAGCTATAGGTGCATGAAGGTTATTCGGTTTTCAAAAGCGCCTGTACGTCCTCCGCCTTAGGAGGCGACCGCTCTATCCGCCTGAGCTACGGGAACATATTATTCGATTTTTGCCTCATATCGCATCGGGTTAGGAGGCGGGCCCTCTATCCTACTGCTATAGATGCATATGATAGGGTACATGTCAAAACACGCACCCTGTCATTTTACAAACAAAAATATCAAAAGTCAATGTCAGTTTCGTATACCCTGCAGAGGTGCCGGAATACGTCCGCCGCGCTCAATCAGGCGGCTTGACCCGCTTTGTCCTGCATCCATGACCACAACACGGCCTAATAAACCACCGTATTCAACGCACTCCCCAACCTTCGCGTCCGGCACGGGGATAATACGTACACCAGTTGTTTTTGAATTAATAACACCAATAGCTGCCTCATCGGCAATAATCGCGGATATCACGCTGTCTGGTGTCTCACCCGGCACCGCCACCATATCCAGTCCGACTGAGCATACCGCTGTCATCGCCTCCAGCTTATCAAGTGACAGCGCCCCTTTACTGACCGCCTCAATCATGCCTTCATCTTCGCTGACCGGTATAAACGCGCCCGAAAGACCGCCCACCTGTGATGACGCCATCACACCGCCCTTTTTTACTGCATCGTTAAGCAACGCCAATGCCGCCGTTGTGCCGTGCATACCGCAAACGTCTACGCCAATCTCTTCCAATATCCTCGCCACGCTGTCACCAATAGCCGGTGTTGGCGCAAGTGATAAGTCCACAATGCCAAACGGTACGCCCAAGCGCTCGGAGGCTTCTTTCGCCACCAGTTGGCCGACGCGCGTAATACGGAACGCCGTTTTCTTAACCACCTCGGCCACCACATCAAAGCTCTCACCCTTTACCTTTTCAAGAGCTGCCTTCACCACGCCGGGCCCGCTGACACCTACGTTGATGGCACATTCAGGCTCACCAGAACCGCAGAAAGCGCCCGCCATAAATGGATTGTCCTCGATGGCGTTGGCAAACACAACGAATTTTGCGCACCCGATGCCACCCTGAGCCGCTGTCATTTCCGCTGTTTTCTTAATAATACGGCCCATTTTTGCCACAGCATCCATATTGATGCCGCTGCGTGTACTGGCCACGTTTATAAATGCGCACACACGCTGTGTGGAAGCAAGTGCGGACGGCAGAGAATCAATGAGTACCGTATCGCTCTTTGTCTCGCCCTTGTGCACCAACGCCCCAAATCCGCCAATAAAGTTAACTCCCGTATCAGCTGCGGCTTCGTCCAGGGCTTTTGCAAAGACTGTGTAGTCGTTTAATGAACTGCAAGCTGCAATTTCTGAAATCGGCGATACCGAGATTCGTTTGTTGACAATCGGCACCCCAAACTCCCGGGCGATATCATCGCCCACACGTACAAGATTTTTTGCCTTGTCGTATATCTTTTTTTTGATATTATCACAACAGATCTTTGCGTCAGATGATATACAGTCCCGCAGGGAGATACCCATCGTGATCGTGCGAACGTCAAGATTTTCGGTATCGATCATTTTAATGGTATCCAATACTTCATACTTGGAAATCAATCTGTCATCCTCCATATGCCTTTAATTTTTGAGTTTATCATATAAATAAGCAGCTTAGATGCGTTCCTCTCGTGTAATAGGGCTATTATAAACCAGACTCCCTTTGTTGTGCAATTTGTTTTAAAACCAGCGAATAAATGTTGCACAAATATTACCAATAAGAATATTCAATGAAGCCTCTGTTAAATAAGCCGTTTGCCTGTTTACATACAATAAAAAACACCGATTATAGAGATAAGAAAATTCGTTATAAACAGCTCCCTCAAAGGTTTGCTTTTTGAGGTACAGTCAACGAAAGAAAGGATAGAAATATGAATAAGATTATTGCCGCGGGCACAATATTGCTGTTTGTAGGACTCTATTTCATTGTTGGGACAAGTGTATAAACTGCAGTAGAAGATCAAATATTATTTGAAAGGTTAATAAACTTCATGCAAAACCATTAAGGAGCCAATAGGTAAGACCTATGCGGCTCTTTTTATTTCCTGGGAATTATATTTATCATACTAAAAAAGCGGCCCGCTTAAGCCGCTTTTAAATATAAAGCTCTTTTTTTATTTTTCTCTGTGTTTGACCCTGGGAACCAGCATAATACACCACAATCCGGCAAGGCCCACCAGCGCATAAATAATTCTGGAGATTATGGCAGTCTGCCCACCAAAAATTGCAGCGATGAGATCGAACTGGAAAAACCCGATTAGGCCCCAGTTTATGGCGCCGATTATGACCAGTATCATTGCAACGATATTCAAGCAAATCAACTCCTTTCGTGTTTATTATCCGCAAAACACGAAAGAGTTATCAAATTTTCGTTCTTTTTATTCTTTCCAATTAATTCTATCTCGAATGTGTCAAAATCAACGCTTTCCACAAAATCATCAGGATAAAAAACTGTCCTGGAAAAAGATTTGATCTCAGAATGATGCTTGGCACAAATGATAGGTTTTGATAGGTCAAGCTTATCGCAAATGGCCGACACGGCACCGGCAAAATCCTTCTCATCCAGCGTCACGTCGGCTTTCATAATATCTTCAATTTTAATTTTTCCCCAAAATCTCAAAGGCTTTTACTCACAAATCTTGATAATCGCATTTGCAATAATCTGAGCGTTTTTCATCAACGTATCGATTTCAATGTATTCATCGGGGCCATGCTCAACGCCGGGCTCTCCCGGAAATAACGGCCCAAATGTAACCGCATTCTCAAAGGCGCGGGCATATGTCGCGCCGCCAATGGATATACAATACGCTTTTTCACCCGTTATTTCAGTATATGCTTCTTTTAATTTGGTAATGAGTGCGCTGTCCTCAGGAACAAAATGCGCATCGAGGCTATGCGGAATACGTATTTGAAAAGCGTCAAAATGTTTATTTAGCTTTTCCTCGATCAACGAACGTCTAAAAGAAATCGGATAACGGATATCAATACCCGCCGTTAATACTCCATCTTTAATATTTAGCGTACCAAGATTAAACGTTAATTTGCCCGATACCTCATCCTCAAGATTAAGCTCGACCGGTTCACCATTATAGTAGGTCCCGATTTTGCTTGCGAGCGTATATACAGCCTGGCCGATACTGCCCGGTGATAATGCAAGAGTCCCCAAGTAGTGAAGCAGTGACGCTGCCGCATTGATACCCTTTTCCGGCCGCGAGCCATGAGCGCTTTTACCAGCTGCCAAAATACGCACAAACCCATCGCCCGCATCCTCACATGTCAATTGTGCGTTGAGGGGGCAAGAGTAATTTTCAAGACTCTTTTGTATTATGGCAAAGGGTGCGCTCAGCAGACACTCCGCTTTATTGGGTACCACATTGATTCGCGTCCCTGCGGTAAAGCTTTTAACAAATATGCCGCTCTGTTGCTCATCTGCTTGCATGCTCAGTTCCACATGCAATAAACCCTTTTCTGCATTAATAACCGGATATTCACCATCCGGGGAAAACGCAATGTCGGGCGAAGGTTCATGTTGTTTATAAAAATCCATATCCGCCCAACCTGACTCCTCATCGGCACCAAAAATAAGCCTGACCTTTTTGTTAAGCTGTACGCAGTTATCACTTAATGCTTTTAAGGCATATAGCGCCGCGATAGAAGGCCCTTTGTTATCAATTGCGCCGCGGCCGAAAATTTTACCGTCCTTCTCGATACCTCCAAACGCATCCATCGTCCAGCCCTCGCCCTTTGGTACAACGTCGATATGCGTGAGTATCCCCAGCATCTCATCGCCATCGCCGTAGTCCACATAGGCCATATGCCCAAAAAGATTCACACATTCCAAGTCCATTCTCTCGGCAGTGCTTTGCACAAACATCAGCGCGTCGAAAATACCTTTGCCATAGGGCATATTGGGTTGGCTCGCGCTCTTGACGCTTTCTATTTTAAGGAAGTTTTTAAGAACTTCGATCATTTCATGCCGATATGGCTCAAAAGAGAAATCAAGCATTATGGGCCTCCTTTTTTAGTATATTATGCCCAGTTAATCACTTTTAGCAGATACTGATCAATTAAAACGAAAACACCCAAAGCAGCCACATAAATAGCAAAGCCGTAAAGACGCTTTTTGGATATCAGCGCAAGCATGAATTTGACGGCAAAATAGCCTGATATCGCTGCACAGACGGTGCCTAGAATAACAGGCAACCAATCGATGTTACTTATGCCAGATTCCGTAACCACATCATAACCCTGTTTTAATACTGAACCGAGTATGATCGGTATTGATATTAGGAAAGAAAAAGTCGCCGCCTTTGTTCTGTCTATGCCGGACATCAATCCGCCAGCAATTGTTGCTCCGGACCGCGAAACGGCTCCAAATATGCCAAGGGCTTGCATACCGCCGATAAATAACGCGATACCCATATTCATTTCGCGTTTTCTCCGGTTACGGGCTGAGATAATCTCGGACAGTATGAGCAAGAACGCGGTCAATAAAAACTCATATCCTAGCAACATGCCGGAAAAGGAGTGTTCCTCGAAAAAGTTCTGAAAGAAAAATCCGATAGCACCCGCAGGAATGACCGCAGTGATTAAGTACAGAGTATACTTGGAAAAGAAATCTTTAAATATGGCGACAATACTTTGCCACATCACAACCGTAACTGCAAAAAGTGTTCCCAAATGCACCATCGTATCAAAAAAAAGCTGCGGCTCCGATATACCAAAAATTTTTTGAAACAATATGAGATGACCACTGCTGGATATCGGCAAAAATTCTGTTATGCCCTGAATAATTCCAAGGGCGATAGATTCCAATATGCTCATAAAATTTTCCTTTCATATTTTCGCGATGTTATTATATCAGTAAAGATATGATTTGCAAAGAGATGATATGTAAAAGGCCGTTTGCTTAAGCAGTCAGGCTTCAAGACATTTATAAAATGTTGCGTTTACCTATCAGTGCTTAATAGTCACAGTGTTGACTAACATGCCTTCGCGGTATAAAATACTTAAAAAATATGCGTGTTATATAAATATAGAAGGAGAATTGCATCATGAAACTAGAGGTATTGAGGGCACAAAGCTTAAAGCCAAAACCGGAGGATGAATCAAAGCTCGGTTTTGGTAAGATTTTCACCGATCATATGCTCACTGTCCGCTACGCGGAAGGCAAAGGTTGGCATGATGCTCAGATTCGTCCCTTTGAAAACTTTTCACTGTCACCGGCCTGCAATGTTTTTCATTACAGTCAGACGATATTCGAAGGATTGAAGGCTTATCGCACAGAACGGGGCATCAATCTTTTCCGTCCGTGGGATAATTTCAAACGTATGAACGTATCTGCGCGCCGACTTTGCATACCCGAGATCGATGTGGATTTTGCGCTGGAAGCGCTGTATGAGCTTATACGCATCGAGCAGGACTGGGTGCCGCGTTCCGAGGGTACATCGCTTTACATCCGTCCCACGATCATTGCGACAGACCCGTTCCTCGGCGTCAGTGCCGGTAAGGAATACATTTTCTATATCATACTTTCTCCGGTGGGCGCTTATTACGCCTCGGGTCTTAAGCCCGTCAATATCTACGTAGAAGACGAATACGTTCGTTCTGTTGTGGGCGGTACAGGCTTTGTTAAAACTGGCGGAAACTACGCGGCGAGCCTTGTGGCGGGCGAATTGGCGCATAAACGGGGCTACTCGCAGGTGCTTTGGCTGGATGGCGTTGAGAAAAAGTATGTCGAAGAAGTGGGCTCCATGAATATCTTCTTTAAGATCCGCGGAGAGCTTTATACCGCACCGCTTCTGGGCAGTATTCTGCCGGGCATCACGCGCGATTCCATTATCCGCCTTGCTAAAGAGGAGTTTGGAATCAATGTGCGCGAGGAACGTCTGGCAATCGGCGACATATTTGCCGAAAATGAATCCGGCGGGCTCGAAGAGGTCTTCGGTACGGGCACAGCTGCCGTGGTCAGCCCCGTGGGCGGCATGACATGGGAAGGCAAGGATATCGTGATATCCGGCGGCAACATGGGTGAGCTGACTTCTAAGCTGTACGATAAACTCACCGGCATTCAGTATGGCCGCGAGAAGGACGAATTCGGCTGGATCAAGACGCTATAATAGGGTACATCGCAAAGGCCTTTGCTGCAGCGCAAAGGTCTTTTTTATACAATTTTTCTCCTTTTATCTGCCTATAAGAAAGACATTTGCTCGTTTTGATACCCGCATCTGATCAGCGCCTCAATATCCTTCATACGGTACAGCAACCCGTATTTCTCACATTCCGATTGAAACATATTAAGCAACTGAGTGCTGTTTGGCGAAATGCATTCATACCTCTCGCCGTACTCGACAATATATTTGCTGCTGATGCATGGAAAAAACACATCCAGCTGCTTATAGAAATAATCGCGTTGATTCCGGCGCAGTGTGACACCGAAGCCCCATTCACCTGCATAAACCCACTTGGCCCCCGCATCGGCTGCCATACGCACGATCTGACTGATATTCCCTGCGGTATCATTGATAAACGGCAATACAGGCATCAGCAGTATGCCGCATATGATACCCATAGCCGAAAGACTCTTCACAGTCGCCATCCGCGTACTTGTCGGACAGACATACCGTTCAATTTTCGCGCAGAGGCCGTCATCCGCCGTGGTGACAGTCACATTCACAAACGCAGGCGAATGCGATTTTATCTTTTGCAGCAAATCCGCATCGCGGCAGACAAGGCTGGATTTTGTGATAATGCCCGCACCAAAACCAAAGCAGTCAAGCAGTTCAAGGGCTCCTCGCGTGAGTACATTCTCCTTCTCAAACGGATTATACGGGTCGCTCATGGCACCCGTCATCACGATACCGGCCTTTCGTTTAGATTCCAAATCACACCGAATCACAAAAAGCGCATTTTCTTTGGCTCTGACTGTATCAAAGTCTTCTACGCGGTAGCACTCGCTGCGGCTGTCGCAATAAATACAGCCATGGCAGCATCCCTTATAAATGTTCATATTGTAGTTCGTACCGAACCAGCCGTTTTTCGAATACCCGGAAACGATGGTTTTTGCGGGGATCAGCGGAATGGTCAAGCTTGTTACCTCAATCCGGCAGTGTTTATTATATCATACAAGAAAAAGCGCCTTTCAAAGACACTTTTTATATAAACTGTTATGTCATTCTTATTCCAAAGCGATCGATTTTGTATCCATTATATCCTCTTCCTTAAGCCTATTCTTCGGGTAACGTGGTGATTTCTACAATGTTACCATCGGGATCAAGCACGCTGGCTTCAAAGTAGCCATCTCCGGTGCGCCTTGGCTCTCCGGCCATTTTCAGACCGTCGTTTTTAAACCGCTGTGCCAGCGCCATCACGGCCTCAGGGGTGTCCATCTGAAAAGCAATATGGGAAAAGCCGATCATCGGATACGGCGCTTTTTGTGTGACAGTGCTCTCCTGCATAATCTCCAGCCTTGCGCCGGTACCCATCGTTAAAAAGTACGACTCAAAACGGCCGCCTTTATGCTCTTTGGATACATACTTTTCCCCTGCCACGCCGCCGAAGTATTTGACATAGAAATCCTTCATGGTTTCCAGCTGATTTGTCCATACAGCCACATGCTCAATCCTCATAGTCTTGCCTCCTTATAACTTTAAGTCTCATATTCGACAAAATATATTTTTTTCCTGCATATGGCTGAGAGGCACGCTTTGTTGCTGAATGCATGCGGATATTAAGGCTCACGAATATTATCAATGAAAAGAGCGCCGCCGGATTGCCTTGTCTCAATGCAAAACTCGCGCGCTACATAGATGTTCTTCCCCACCGAGTATTTTAAAGCAATGCCGTTTTGCCCGCATGCTGGCGATATTGTCTGCGTAAAAGAAACAAAATCCCCGAAGAATTCTTTTAAATCAGCAAACGAAAGGCCCTCCGCGAGCGAAGGTGTCAGGCAGGCCATCGCCAGATCCGGTTTTCCCGCCTTTACTGCCTCCAGCAAGCTGGCGCAAATATCCGCTGTCGATGTCGCGTTGCGCGCTGCACAGGTGAACCAGCCCAGCTCGACCGAGACGGGCGCAAGGCAATCACCACTTTTTTCCCATCGCGTTTTTTCCTGGCGGTAATCTCCTCCCGCAACGATATGAATTGCATCCCTTTCGACACTGTGACTCTCGCAGACAGTGCATATATCCGTACCAAACTGCGGCAATATATGAGCCGCGTAGATATAATTCTCACCGTCAGTGGTCTTGCCGGACACGTAAAGCACAGGAAATTCGCCAAACTTGGTAAACCCGATATCGGCTGTAGCGGCAAAAAATGAAAGCGGTGATACAAACTTTAACCGATTGGTTCCCGCGTGCTCCACCACAAAGCTAGAGCATGCCTCATTATAGATAAATGCTGTATGCTTTTCCCCGCTTATGTAAAAATCAAAAGGTGAGAGCACAGTGGGGTGCAGCTCCAGCTCATCGTTCTTATACACCATTTCCGGGTACAGCGTCAGTTCTATAATATTGTCGGGCCATATGCATAAATCAATCAGTCCGTCGTTGTCAAACACTGCCCCTTTTGACGCAATAGATACCCGCCGCGTATAGGGCAGGTATACAAAATTCGCGTCGTTCTCCAGCGGCAGCATTGTTAAAAAGAATGACGAATTGGCCGCAATAGGCTGTGTCACGGCACCCATGCCCGTTTCTCCCGCAGGCGCTTGATTAATACTGATCAGCGCGTGCACCTTGGAATTGATATATAATAGTTTAATGGTCTTATCTTCCATAGCGCCCCCCTTGTACAATATATATATTCAGTCAGCGCTGTGCTGATACACAATTCTAACAGCGCATAGCGGCGCATAACTATATACAAATGAAAAAAAGGGTACAAAAGCAAACTGAGTCGGTCGTTTGCTTTTTATATTTTTTGTTAAAATACGGAATAAAACGCATGGTATAAGAGAATAATATGCATCAAAATCTATGATAAGGGGTTAGGAACCATGGACATGAATAATGAAGCAGGGCTGCACAGCTTTGAAATCGCACTCCGTACAGGCTGGAAAGACGAAGAAAAGCTGATGCTTTGGGACGAGGTAAAAAAAGCACAAAAAATCGGTGCGCCGCTCAAGCGTGTTTTTGAAACCGTGGCCCAAAAAACGGGGCGTAAACCCAACAGCGTAAGAAACTACTACTATATGAAGGTGAAAGAAACCGGAGAAATCGAGCAAAAACCGACGACTTTCACACCTTTTACCAAAGAGGAAATCTACACGCTGCTGCGGACGCTGTTGGCATCGGGAGCGAAGGGTGAATCAATCAGGGGCGCAAGCTTAAGGCTTGCAGGCGGAGACAAAACGTTGATGCTCAGGTATCAAAACAAGTACAGAAGCCTGATCAAAAACGGTCGTCCGCTTGTGGATAAGGTTATGGCAGATATGGACAGAGACAATGAGAAGTATTTAAGCCCCTATGAGACACAGCGTCCGATGGTGCCTGTCGGCAAAGAAAGCAAATACATACCTGAAAGTGTCGTTAAAGCGCTGATGGCCTCGGATGTCGACGTGAAAAGCTTTTTCAAAGGTCTTGCAAAGGTGGCCGGCCTGGCTGTCGTCCAAGCGCGAGCCGATGAGGAACTGCGGCAGATGAGCGTTCAGAACGAATCTATCAAAAAGGAAAACGCAGCTTTGCACGCCCGGCTGAAAAAGGAGATGGAGAAAAGTCTCAAGGCTGCATCGCTGTTTGACCAGCTTTTAAGCCTAAAGACAAAAACACTGGAAACAAAGGACTTGGAAAGCTTGACCGGCTTAAGCGAATGGCTAAAGGAAGGCGCACGGAGCAACGCTGATGCACTCTGATGCCGGCTGCGCGTCTGCAGGTTATCCTCATTAGACACTGCAGACGCGCAAACAGCATCCTAAAAACGCGACTATTGTCGTTATGACTCGAACAAAAGCGAAAAAACCATTTCCTAAGAAATTTAATTTTTTTTGTATATAACTTTAATCAAATTTTATTGTCAAATAAAACTAGGCGTGCTAATATATTTTATGTGCTAACATATATTTCTTATGTTGGTACGTTTCGACACATTACGTCATTTTTTTGAGGGCAAAGGGTTGGTTCTTGAATACACAAAACGAAAGGAGATTCATCAATGGACAGGAAAATCAAACTTCTCATCATCGAGGACAATGTACAGCTAAACGAAATGTTAACCAAATTTTTCAGCACAAAGAATGACGTAGAGGTAGTGGGGTCTTGCAACAATCCTATAGAGGCGGTCGGAATCATAAAAGAAGTATCGCCAGACGCACTTATCGTGGACATGATTATGCCCGAAGCGGACGGGCTCTCACTTTTGGAGAGACTGAATACGTCTGAGTTTGAAACCATGCCCGCCACAATCGTCGTTTCGGCCGTTGGCAACGAAAAGATGGTCAAGCTGGCTTGTGATCTGGGGGCGAAATATTATATGATAAAGCCTTTTAACAAGGATATATTATATAAGCGCTTGCAGGACATGTTTGGCAGCCGTGTCATTACCACGAGGCGAACGCCGACACCGGTGCGTTCCAGAACACTAGACGAAAAAATAACCGCAGTGTTCTTATCAATCGGCATACCTGCGCATATCAAGGGCTATCATTTTCTGCGGGAAGCCATTAAAATGGTCGTCAAAAATCCCGATCTTATCAATTCTATTACTAAGAAGCTTTATCCCGGCATTGCCGAACCGTTTGAAACAAGCCCAAGCAAGGTAGAACGTGCCATTCGTCATGCCATCGAAGTGGCTTGGTCGAGAGGAAAGATTGAAAACATTAATTCATTTCTGGGCTACAACATCTATACAAATAAAGACAAACCGACAAACGGCGAATTTATCGCCCTCATGGCGGATAAATTGATCATGGACAGGAGCGCTTAAAAAAGCACAGTACCGCACGTTTTGCATTTAAGCAGCGTGCGGTTTTTTATTTATACGAATACTCATGCCCCCGCTCTTTCATCTGTGCGGCATTGACTATTAGGTAGGAAACAGCTAGAATAAAGACACTGCAATAGGGGTTTAATTGGGGTAAATATACATGCAAGGGTGGTACATTTTTTATGCATCAATCTTCTGGCGTGGCCTCTAATGCGAAAATGATCGAAGTTTTAAAAGCCGAGTTTATCAGCGAATCGGCAGATGTGCTAAGAGCGTCCCTTTCGCCAAATGGGCGAAAAGAACTGATGGACGCGCTTGGAGGTGCCGTACTCCTCGCCTATGTGCTTGCAAGGCGGTGCGGTATTTCATTTGCGGAGCTGGATGAAGATGTGATACAAAAAGCGGACACCGGTATTGAAGGCTCTCACATGCTGGAGACCGGATATGGTGATCTATCTCTTTTAAAGAGACATTTTGAAAGCGGGAATTCAAGGGGTTTTGGACAAGATAAAAAGAGACGGTTATAAAAATGCAGGTCTTGGGTTTCTTATCGCAGAGGTATTGCTGTTACTCAGTTTGTTTTTTCCTCCTGCTGCGATTATGGTTCCCTTTGTTTTAAGTTATACAATCGCTATGTGTGGCACAATGGGCGGTATTGCTGCCGTATTGTGCTTTGCAGCCGGTGCATTGCTTCACCCTGCATATATCGCGCTGCTTGCAGCGGCATTCCTTCCTGTCAGCTTTGCGGCGGGTATCGTGATCAGAAAACGGCTGCGTATGCGCCATAGTGTCATATTCACCAGCGGCGCCGCTTTGGCCGGTGTGGCCGCAGCTATCGGCGTTTTATGGCTTTTTACACAGAAGAATCCCATCGACTATGCTGCTGACACGATGGGCCATGTGCTTAATACATTAGGCGGCCCTTTTGTCAAAATGTTTTATCAAGTAACCCGATATATCGATATACTCACAGGAGCCGTCACTCAAGCGGCTGTGGATGCGACGTCTGCCTCAGAGGCCATCATCAAAATGCAGGAGATGGTCAGAGAATTTCTGAACTATAGTCTTGTCAGCTATATAATTGTCTTCTCATTGCTGATGGGACTTCTGAGTTACGTTATTCCCCGCGCCATAGCGAAAAAAAGGCATGCGGATGTCGTTCCTGTCCCGGCCTTCAGCGATATGTGTTTACCTCCCAGAGTATGGCTTGCTTTTTTGATCTCGTATCTGTTTGCCGTCGTTGGGGAAAGCTATGGATGGGCATCGTTTGATATCCTTAAATTAACGATATACAACGCGTACGGCATTGTATTTATCGTTCAAGGGTTAAGCTTCCTTGATTATATCTACAAAAAGCAGCACCTGGGCACCGGCGTTCGTGTCCTGCTGCATGCGGTCATCGTGCTGCTGTTGGGAAGCAGCTTCGTCCTTATTATTGTCGGTATGTTTGAGAACATTTCAAACCTGCGTAAACGTTTGGACACGGAAGGCGGTACCATCTTGTGAAAAGCAAAGTTCGTTTTCTCACAACAGATCTCGTATGCTTTGTGCTCGCCGTGGCCTCGGCCGTTGTGATTGCGTTTGTTCACACGACACTTTTGGGCATATTTGCTGCGATCTTTGGTTTCGCAGCAGTGTTGTTGTATGTGCGTTACGGTATATTGAGAAAAATTCAATGGCAGCGTCTTGTCATTAAAGCACTCTTTGAACAAGAAGAGCTTCCAACTTATTTAAACACGATGGCCATACCGACTGTACTCACGACGCTGAACGGGCAAATTAAATGGGCCAATCTTGCCTTTCGCAGTATTGCCGGTTTTGGTGCACTGCGCAATATCAGCAGCATGATCACCGGTATCAGCATACCGGACAAGGATAAGAAGATACTTATCAACGGAAAACCTTATAAAAAAGAATTATCTACGGTTTGGCATGGAAATCAGGAGTATCTGCTGTACAGGCTTGTGGATATTGAAAACACCGTGGAAGCAAAAAAGCTTTATCAAAGCTTCTTGCCCGTTGTGTGCCATATACAAATCGACAACTATGAGGAGCTAGCTGCGAAACTGGCTCAATCTGAGCTGTCTGAAACTGTGGCAGCTGTAGAGCGGCGCCTATCCGGGCTTGCCAAAAGCCTCTCGGCTCACTTTTTACGCACAGACCGCGGACGTTACCTGTGTATTTTCGAACGGCGCTTCCTGTCCACACTGCGTTCCTCTAAGTTTGGCATACTCGACGAAGTCCGCCAGATCAAAACGCCCTTGTCTCCGACACTTTCTGTGGCCGTAGGGGTGGGCGAAAACCCCGAGCAATCGGGCGAGTACGCTGTGAAAGCGCTGGAGCTTGCATTGGGGCGCGGCGGCGACCAGGCTGTGATCAAGCAGGGCGACCGCTTTATATTCTACGGAGGCACAACCAAATCGGGTTTCCGCCGAAGCAAAGTCAAAGCACGCATGATCAGCCATGCGCTGCGCAACCTGATGGAGCAATGCAGTGATGTGTATGTCATGGGCCACGAGGTTCCTGATCTGGATTGTATGGGCGCTGCACTGGGTATTTGCGCCTGCGCCCGTCATGTGGGTAAAAAAGCGCAGATCATCATGGAAGGCCCGAACCCGTCCATTGAGCTGCTGTTGGACAAGCTGCGCACCTCCGACGTGTACGCGTCCAGTTTAATCACAGGCCAGGAGGCCGTGATGCGCATCAGCCCCACAAGTATGCTCGTGGTGGTCGATACGCAGCTGGCCGGTTTTACGGTCTCCCCCGGATTGCTGGAAATGGCCGAAACCGTTGTGGTCATCGATCACCATATACGCGGCACCTCTACCATAGAAAAAGCCACGCTTTTTTACCACGACCCGTATGCATCCTCAGCCTGTGAGCTTGTGACGGAAGTGATGCAATATTTCGATGATGCCTTAAAGCCGCTTCCTATCGACCTTGAGGCGCTGCTTTGCGGCATTACACTGGACACCAAGGGCTTTTCGTTTAATACAGGTGTACGGACATTCGAAGCCGCATCTTATCTTCGCCGCCATGGTGCCGACACGACGGTGACAAGATTGCTCGTTCAAGACGATCTTGCCACCTATACGGCCAAGACAGATATCGTCCGCAACGCGAAAATACTTGAAAACGGTATTGCCGTTGCCATCTGTCCCAACGGAGTAGACAAAGCGTCATTAATCGCGGCGCAAGCAGCGGATTCTCTGCTCACCATACGCGGGGTTAAAGCGTCCTTCGTCCTAAGCCATGTGGAAGATCACGTGCTTATCAGCGGGCGCTCACTCGGTGATGTGAATGTTCAGCTGATACTCGAAAGCATGGGCGGGGGAGGCCACGCCACCATCGCAGCCGTCAAATTAAGCGACATGGATATCGACACAGCTTATAAAAAGCTTAAAGCGCAGATAAAAAAATATGTGAAAGAGGTTTGAATAACATGAAAGTGATATTGATTAAGGATCTTAAGGGCACTGGCTATGCCGGTGATATTGTGAACGTCAGCGACGGTTATGCGCGTAATTTTCTTTTCCCCAAGGGCATAGCCAAGGAAGCCTCGGCCGTTAACCTTAACGTCGCCAAACAGCAGCAGCAGGCCAATGAAAAACGCCGTATGCTGGAGAGGCTGTCTGCGGAGGAATCGGCAAAGCGTTTAAACGGTCTTAATGTTGTTGTAAAAGCAAAATGCGGTGATAATGGACGGCTGTTCGGTTCAATTACCGTAAAGGAGATCAGCGATGCCATACTCGCGCAGCATGGCATTGAAATAGACAAGAAGCGTATCGTGATGGGTGACCCGATCAAAGAACTGGGAGAAACCAAGCTGACCGTTAAGGTGTTTGCCGGCATCAGCGCGGAAATCATCGTCAGCGTTCAGGCAGCAGAGTAACGATTTAGGTTTATGGAGCAGAAAGTGGCAGAGGCGGCTTATATGCCGCCCAACAATCAAGAAGCGGAGCGCAGCGTCCTTGGGAGTATGTTTTTAGACACAAGGGCTGTTTATACTGCCATTGAACGTCTGCACGCCGGAGATTTCTATGCGCGCCGCCATCAGCAGATCTTTGAAACGATGTGTGAGCTTTGCGAAACAGGTATGCCCATTGATACCGTTACGGTTGTGGACAAGCTGGAGCGCAAAGGTCAGCTCTCCGATCCTGATGAAATGGTCTATATCGCCGACCTTGCGGGCAGCGTTCCCAGTGCGTCCAATGTCGGCTATTATATCGACATCGTTGAGCAAAAATCGGTACTCCGCGCTCTGATAAACGCCGGACAAACGATTATCCAGGATGCCACAAACTCCGAAGAAGAAGTGGCCGATATTGTCAACCGCGCGGGAGACCTTATTTATAATATTGCCGTGAAACGCCAGCGCGATTCCTTAACCCACATCAAGCAGGCGCTGCTGGAAGGATATACGTCCATCAGCGAATCAATGAACAGCGAAACAGGCTTGCTGGGTATACCCACCGGATTTAAGCAGCTGGACAAAATGCTTTCGGGTTTGCAGAAATCTCAGCTCATCATCGTGGCGGGCCGTCCCGGTATGGGCAAAACGAGCTTTGCCATCAATATCGCTCAGCATGCCGCCGTTAAGCTGGATATTCCCGTCGCTATTTTCTCTTTGGAAATGTCCCGAGAGCAGCTGGCCATGCGTATGATGTGCAGCGAAGCGCTGGTGGACAGTCAGAAAACGCGTGTTGGCGGCTTAACTTACGACGACTTTGACAGGCTGGCTGCCGCTGTGAACGTTTTGGGTAAAGCGCCAATATTTATTGACGATTCTCCTACTATTACCGCGATGGAGATGCTGGCCAAAGCGCGGCGGCTCAAGAAGGAAAAGGGCCTCGGGCTTATCGTGATCGACTATTTGCAGCTTATGTCTGGCAAGGACAGACGTGAGAACCGACAGCAGGAAATTTCGGGTATGACGCGCAGCTTAAAGATTATGGCAAAGGAAGTAGGCCTGCCGGTTATATTGCTTTCGCAATTAAGCCGTGCCAGCGAAAAACGCGATTCCAAGCGCCCCATGCTCTCCGACTTACGTGAATCGGGCAGTATCGAGCAGGACGCGGACGTCGTGCTGTTCCTGCACCGTGAAAGCTATTACAACAAAGAAGCGGATAATGTATCTCAGATCATTGTGGCCAAGCAAAGAAGCGGGCCCACGGGCGAAATCAACGTAGGCTGGCGCGGCGACCAGACGCGGTTTGCGGAGCTCGCGCACCAGTCGGAATCCGATCCGTTTTAAACAATACATCAATCAATTTGTGAATGCTAAAACGCCGCCTAAACAGGTCGGCGTTTTTATAAAAATCTTCGACCAACATAGCACGATATCATTTAGTAGCCCATTACCGTTTCCTTACAGGCTGATTTTCTTAGGCTGCTAGCTCATAATCAGTATTTTCTGGCCGGGCTGCACCGTTTCGCCGATCTCAGGATTAAACTTTCTGACCATATCGAGGGTCGTGGCGTAGCGTTTGGCAATATCCCATGTGGTTTCGTCGCCATCAGCAAAATAGATGGTGATCCCTTGATTATGCATCACCGGTTCCTCGGACTCATTCATGTCTGATACCAGCCGCATACGGCTTTCAGCAAATGCCCTGATTTCCACATCCATCATAAATTTCACACTGATATCGCGGCCCATACCTTCAAATGTGCAATACTCAACTTCAGCATTCACTTCCACCTGCTGATCCGGCATAATGCCGTCCATCTGCGCTTCAGCTTCAAACGGTGTTTCACCCGAATAGCTCCACATACCTTCAGACGAGGAGTAGCACAGTGTAAACATCATAAGTCCCTCAATATACACGCGGTCAGGCCCCGGCCTTACGGCGGCGATAGACGGGGATGCTTTCAGGCAGATAATGCGGGCAACACTGGGCTCTGAAGCCGGAATCATTATCGCACTGCGGGCAATAGCCTTGGTGCATCCCGAAAGCACCAGATGACGGCACATCTGCTCATCATATTTTAATTCGAGCCTATTTTTAAGGGAGTATGCGTCTTCCAGATATTCAACATCGTTGTCGGCACGCGCGGCACACATGATGTTTAGCTTTACGGATACACGCAGTATATCCCCGGCTTCTTCGGCAACGTTCACATTTAAATCGCTAAGGTTCACATCCGCCGACACCATGTCGCTGGGGGCCATACCTTCGGATGATATGATCTGGCCAAAAGGAATCGAATCGTTAAATTGCTGAATCGGTGCATTTTTGTCGGCGGAAAGATAGAGCACACTGAGCTTTATATCACCTTCCACCACCATTTTTAACTCCTCGGTATGTACGCTGCGCACCACAGCATAAGCATCCGTGCTTAAAATCTTCTCGGCAATGGGCAGTGATTGCGGCAGCCGGACATCTTCGCGCAGCATCATCGTGTCGCGCCGCTGGTCTTTTGTTACCTTCAAACGCCGTTTTCCCATTCTGACTTGAAAATCAGGCTCGGCACCCGTCACGGCTTCGCGGCTTATTGCCATACTACCCCGAAGATTGACAGATACGATGCCCTTAACATAGACTGTCCTTTCGTCTTCGAGTGAGAAGTTCACATCCTTCACGCTGCCTTTGGCCGATAATGTCATGCCAGCACCCGCCCCGGCAAGCTCTTCGGAATGGCGGAACGGCGATGTCGCTTCAAACGCGTCAACGTTGCCGTCTATACCGATATAGACAACGCTGAATACCACGCTGCCGTCCATGAAGACTTTACCGTCTGTCGGTTCCGCATTCACATGAATCCGGCCCTGTATAAACAAAATGCGATCGATTTCTGTTTTATCGGAAGGCAAAGACAGCCTTCCTTCAACGAGGCTCTCGCTTAAGCGGGGCTGACAGGCCGTTTCTGTTTTTATAGACGCTTTTTTAATTTTCATACTGTTTCCCTCTCTTTTTGACGATCGTTCTCTTTAATAAATATATAGTTAAACTCTTAAGAATATTCCGTTCACAGTACGCACAGACTGGCTAAATTCACAGAATATTCACATACCCCCCAGATATGTTTTGATATAATCGGGGTGATTAAAAGCAGCAAAATAAAGGCTTTCCTGTTGGGAGGATGCTTAAAGGTGATCGCGGTGAGCGACGTTACGAAGAAATTCGGCCCTGTTCACGCCGTACAGAACGCCTCGTTTACCATTAACAAAGGCGAACATGTCGCCTTTTTAGGCCGCAGCGGCGCGGGCAAGACAACACTCATGAACCTATTGACCGGGTATGTGTCGTGTACACACGGCTCAATCACTGTCAATGGTTTTGATATGCTTAAAAACCCGCTTGACGCCAAGAAAGCCATCGGATATCTGCCACAGGTATCGCCTCTTTATAACGATATGACGGTGGATGAGTATTTAAACCACATTTGCAGCCTGCGCCGAGTTCCCAAAACAAATCGTGAGACAACAGCCGCTCAGGCAGCCGAGCAATGCAAGATAAGCGAGCATATTGACCGTTTGATAAGCAATCTGTCTTTAGGGGAAAAGCGGCGTACAGCGCTGGCTGGCGCGCTATGCGGCAATACAGATATCCTCATCTGCGACGAGCCAACTTTGGGGTTGGAGCCTGTGCAAAAAATGCAGATGCGCAGTGCTATAGCGAATGTCAGCAAATCAAGAACGCTGATTGTCGCAACGTCTGCGATAGGAGATGCTCAGGATCTGTGCGAGAAGATTATGATTATGCGCGCCGGAAAGATTGTTGCAGAAGACAGGCTCGATAATATGACCAACACGGGCGGCGGTAAAAAGCGCGTCTGTGTGCGGCTTGCTGCCAGCCGTTCCACGGCAGCGGCATTATTAAACGACGTTAAGGGTGCCGACAATATTGAATATGTAGGCTGCATGGAAACAGGAACCTGCGACTTCATTGTGGAATCCTTCAAAAGAGATTTGCGGGCTGATATATTCAGAGCCTCCGCCGATGCGAACATCGTGCTTTTAGAATTAAAACCAATGTCTGTGACGCTTGAAGAACTCTTCTCCGAATTGGCAGCGCGAAGCGGGGAGGGTGCCCCATGAGCGCGATATACAAAAAAGAAATGAAAGTATATCTAAACACACTTCCGTGCTACATATTTTTATCATCGTTTCTGCTTATAGGCGGTTTGTGGTTCTCATCCCGTAATATACTTGATAAAGAAACGGATTTTATGCCTGTGATCAACGCGCTGTCGTATGCGATACTTATACTCACGCCGTTGCTGACAATGAAGCTGATTGCAACGGAACACGAGTCGAAAACAGACCGGCTGATTATCACAGCTCCGATAAAAACCCGCTCCATTGTGATGGGCAAATATTTTGCGGCGCTGACTGTTTTTTTCATTGCGCTTTCTATCACGCTGCTTTTTCCGCTGTTATTATCCGCTCTGGGGACACCGTCATGGCCCGAGGTTTTCACAGGCTATCTGGGGCTTGTTCTTTTTGGTGCTACTCTGATTGCTGCGGGTTTGTTCATCTCTTCACTGATGAGAAAAACTCTCGTAGCAGGTTTTACCACACTAGCGGTTATGCTTTTTATACTGTTGTTTGACGAGTTGCTGCCGCATATCGTCAATCCGTCAGCACATATGATATTGTCTAAATTAACGCCAATCAGTAACGAACTATACTTTATGAAGGGTTTTATAAGCCCTGCGGCTATTCTTTACTTTTTAAGTGTGACCTTTATGCTCCTTTTCATGACAGTGCGAATGATGGAACATAGAAAATGGTCGAAAGGTCGGTGCTTATGAAAAAAGACTGTACACCGGCAAAACCATGTTCACACCGCCGCCGACACGCGTATTGCGCCACAGCGATTGTCGCCGCGGCCACAGTTCTGACACTGGCCGTCAATACAGGTGCTGTATTGCTGGAAAACGCCTATGGTTTGCGCGCGGATATTTCCGCCGAGCAGTATACGGCGCTGACAGATGAAACAAAAACGATACTGTCAGGACTTGACCGGAATATATATCTTTATTATATCGGCAGGCCGCAGCCAAGCGATATACGTATCACGGAATTACTGCAGCGTTATGCGTCTACGTCGCCGCTTATCTCTTATAAGATGGTCGACCCGTCTGTCCATCCCGGATTTACTCAGCTATATGATCCTGAGCAAACAGGCATCAGCACTGACTCTGTCATTATTTCGGATAATGACGGTTTATCGGGTATTGCGCCACAACGGTATAAGGTATTATCCGCCGATGACCTATACTTTACGTCAGCCCCATACTATAATGAAACCGGTACAATGGTTACCGACTACAAGTATTTCAGGGCCGAGCAAAAAATCACATCGGCCGTTGATTATATTCAGAAGAATAGAACCATGACTGCTGTTTTTTTAGGCGGACAAGGAGAAAAAGCGCCTGTTGCCGCTTTACAGACAGACCTTAATTCTCTGTTCTATGAAACCCGGGCATATACACTTTCAACAGAAGAAGGTCATCTTGACCCACAAAGCGATACACTGATCGTGATAAGCCCCAAGCAGGATATCCTTGCAGATGAGTTTGATAAAATCTCGTCATTTCTGGAGCAAGGCGGTAAAGCCATATTTTTAATGGACAGCGTCACTTTCGATGAGCAAACAGGGGCACTGTCTTTCAATAATACGGCGCTCCCGAACTTTGCAGAGATCTTATCGGATTATGGCATCACTGTCAGGCGTAATATGATCGTGGGCGGAGATCCTTCCAAAACGTTTATGTCACGGACAAGTCTGATACCATCGCTGGGTCTGCCAAGCCCCGTGACGCAGCCGCTCGCTGACGCAAATCTTAGCCCCGTTCTTTCGTATGTCTGTTCTCTTGATTTGACGCCAATGCCCGATGTCAAAATCAATGTGCTGCTTGAAGCCGATAAGACAAGCTACGCAAAAACGCCGCAGGACAGCTATTTCACATTCAGCAAAGCGCCTGAAGACGAGAGAGGCCCATTCGTCATTGGCGCGGTGGCGCACAAGGGCAGCTCCGCCATTGCGGTTTTTGGTTCGTCATCCATCGTGGCGACGGAAAAGGGCTACAATCATATGGGCAATTCGCGGCTGTTTTTAAGTACGCTCAGCAGTCTGAATGATAATATGCAAATCGGTTCTATCAAGCCGCGAACTATCTATTCGGCCTCAGACGCTGCGTATAGGCTTTCCATTTCCTCGGGAATAGAAAGCACGCTGTGTATCGCTTTCGTCGCAGTGGTTGTGCCTTTGGCTGTGCTGGCTATTGGTATCACCAGATGCTCAAAACGGCGGCGTTTATAACCATCCCAAGCACTGTTTTGAGTTTTAATCAGCTTCAAACATTTTTTCATATATTTTTTGGGAGGCGTCATATAACGCCTCTCTTTGTTTTTAGCCGACAATTTGCACAAAACCTGCGTCGTCTCTAGCCTTGCCGTAGTCAAAGAGCGCAAGTACAGGTGAATCAAAAATGGTTTCAAAAGAAACGATCAGACAACGCCGCTCAATATCACGCCAGCGCAATGTGCTGTAATGCGGTAAATAACGCGTGATGCTATCCTTATGGGAACAGAATTCACGCATACTGTTGTACTGCGGGACAGATATGCCATTCGGCCAGACATTTGGCTTTTGCAGGCAGAGCCAATCGAAAGCAAGTGCTTCATTGAGTTTATCTTTATCCGTCAATTTTTCACCGAAATCTAACAGCTTCTCAAATATCGCTTGTTTTGGTTGCGGACGTGAAAAGAAATCATCCTCTGTTAAGTAGCCAGTGAAACTGTCAAAAAAGTCATAGGCGGATTCGAAGCTTGGTATCAATTGTTCAAGTGTTTTTATGGCTTGACGCTGGTTATAGAGCACGTCCAACACCTGCTCCATACGGTGCAGATGGCGCAAATGTTCATAGGACATGGTGTTTGTCTTCAGCACTTCATATGGCGCATGCGGGGTAAAGACAATACCGTATTTTTCTGCTTCGGCCCGCAGATGCGAGCCCGGAAGCAGCTTTAAAAATCCCAACTGGAGCCTGTCCGCGCTAAGGCTGTATGCATCGTTAAAAGAACAGGCGAACGATTCGACAGACTCATATGGCAGCCCCGCAATGAGGTCTATATATACACGAAGATTCCCTTTTTGGCAAAGAGCGCGTGTGTTTTGGAGCAGCTTTTGTGTGTCATGCGCGCGGCGCACTGCGATAAGCGTCTCATCATGTGTAGACTGTATACCGATTTCCAGCTGTATCAGTCCTTGCGGCGCCTGCCTCAATAGCGCAATGGTTTCTTCACTCAGTAGGCTGGCGGAAACCTCAAAATGAAAATTGGTCATGCTCTGCGGATACTTTTGTTTGAGGGCAATAAGAGCATGCCATATTTCCCGGGCACGGCTGTCGGGATGGTTAAACGTTCTGTCGACAAGCTTTACCTGCCGCACATTGGCCTTCATAAACAATTCCAACTCTTCGGCCACACGCCTGGTGGGCAAAAAGGACAGCCGTTCTCCCGCCGACATACAGTAAGCGCAGCGAAACGGACAGCCGCGGCTGGTTTCATAATAGATCATACGATTCTCAAAAGCGGATAGATCATGATACAAAAAAGGTTGACTGGCAAAATCGTAGGGCTCGGCTTTCGCGGTTTCTATGATGCCTTGCTGTGTACGTATGAACGCGGACGGTGTCGCTTCAATTCCGCAGTCTGAAGACAAACTGGCTGTCAGTTTCGCAAACGGAATTTCACCCGCACCGCTAATGATGATGTCCACAAACGGCCATCGCTGCATGAGCGCCTTGCAGTCATAAGAAACCTCAGGCCCTCCCAGCAGTATAACGCAATGCGGCAGCACCTTTTTTACAACAGATGCCACTTTTATGACGTGCTCGATGTTCCATATATAGCATGAAAAACCGGCCACATCGGGCTTCTCTTTTATAATCTCTTCAGCAATGGCCGCAGGAGAATCGTTGATGTTGTATTCCGCGGTTGTTACGATATCCGGATCAACAGCCGCATGCTTTAGGCACAGCAAAGCCAGACTGCTGTGGGAATACCGTGCATTAATGGCGCAAAGCGTTATCTTTTTCATGCCTATAAGTATAATGCGGAAAAACTCACGGCGCAACGATAAAACATTCCGGGAACAAACTTGAAGTTTTTATCCGCAAATGTAATATTAATTTGACATTGTGTCTTATTCGTGTTACTTTGAGTATGATATTATAGACAATATAAAAATTAAGGAGTGAAATCTCATGTCTTATCAGGAAAAACGCACAATAGCCAGCTTAATATCAGGCGTATTGGTTCTGGCGGCTTATTGCATTTACGCACTGAGCCAGTATCAGGCAAACCCTGCCGTCTTAGATGATTTAAAATTCTGGGCAATCACCATGCTGGTCTTTATCGGCATTGGTGTGGCGGCTACGATTGTGATTCAAATTATTTTTCACATTCTGCTTGCCATCTCCATTGCCGTTAAAGAGAGAGATGATAAGAAAGTCGGCAAAACGATGGAAGCATGTACTGCGGAGGATGAAATGGATAAACTGATTGAGCTTAAATCTTCTAAGGTCAGCTTTGTCATCGCAGGCATCGGTTTTGTCGCGGGGCTGGTCTCAATCGTTTTAGACTTTGCCCCTGCTGTGATGCTCAATATTGTTTTTATCTCATGCAGCTTTGGGTCTTTGCTTGAAGGCTTTGTGAGCTTGTATTACTACAGAAAGGGCGTTAAAAATGCCTAAGAAGATTGAAATCACCAACAACATTCGAAAACTACGCTTTTTTGCGGGTGAAATGACACAACAGGAGTTGGCCGAAAAAGCCGGGGCTTCCAGACAAACCATCATCGCGGTGGAAGCGGGGAAGTATTCGCCCTCGCTGGAGCTCGCGTTTCGCATCGCGGACGCATTCGGAGTGCCCATCGGCGAAGTCTTTGACTATGAGGTGAAAGGAGAAACAAAATGAAGGCAGCTGTCTATGAAAAAGGGGCTGCTGATGTTCTCGTTCTTCGCGAGATACAAAAACCGGTTGCAAGAGAAAACGAAGTACTGGTCAAAATCCATATGTCCTCTGTGAATGCGCTGGACTATCGCTCCATTAAAATGGGCATTACCAAGAACAATACAATTATGGGCGCTGATATCGCGGGGTGTGTAGAATCGGTAGGTCAAAATGTCCGTTCATTCCGCCCGGGTGATGATGTGGTTGGCGATCTATCAGGCTGCGGCATGGGTGGTTTTGCAGAGTTCGTAGCTGTCCCCGAGAGCGTGCTTGTCAAAATACCGGATGCGGTATCGTTTGAAGACGCGGCAGCCGTTCCTGTCGCAGCAATCACGGCTTTGCAGGCGCTGCGGGACAAAGGCCAAGTATCTCCCGGGCAAAATGTGCTGATTATCGGAGCGGGAGGCGGCGTGGGTACGTATGCGGTTCAACTTGCCAAGCACTTTGGCGCACGAGTCACCGCTGTGTGCGGCCCAAAGAATGTGGATATGATTAAGTCGATCGGGGCAGATAAAGTGATCGATTATACAAAAGTGCGTTTTGATACTCGCAAGGAACAGTATGATCTTGTCGTGGCGGCAAATGGTTCAAACCTTCTATCTGCTTACAAACGCGTTCTAAAATAAAAAGGTATTTGTGTTGTCCTAGGCGGCGCGCTACGACAGATTTTTAGCACTATGGTTTTCGGGCCGTTTCTATCAATTGGCGGTAAAAAGATACGGATGCTGGCCGCAAAGCCGAGCCAAGACGATCTGTCACTGCTATTAGGACTCGTTTCAGAGGGCCGAATAAAGCCCGTGATTGACAGACGTTATCCGCTAAGCGAAGCGGCCAAGGCGCTAAATTATTTGAGCGCAGGGCACGCGCGCGGCAAAGTCGTGATTAATATATCTGAGGAGAATGAATATGAAAGCTGTTAAAATAACCAAATACGGGCCTCCCGACGCGATACAGATTCAGGATGTACAAAAGCCTTGTCCAAATGACAATCAAATATTGATCCGCATTAAAGCGACGGCTGCGGCAGACCCTGATTGCGCATTCAGAAAGGGAAAACCTTTCATATCCCGCTTTTTTACCGGTTTGACTCGGCCCAGGCAAATCCCGGGTGATGTGTTTGCGGGAACAATAGAAGCCGTGGGCAAGAACGTATCGCTATTTCAAGCAGGCGACGACGTCTATGGCAGCTCAGGCACTTCCTTTGGCACCAACGCACAGTATATCGTATTGAACCAAGATGAAGCCATTGCGTTGAAACCAAAAAACATTTCTTTTGAGGAGGCTGCCGCTATCAGCGAAGGCTCTCTCACGGCGCTGCCTTTTTTAAGAGACAATGGCAAGATTAGAAAAGGGCATAGAATTCTTATCAACGGCGCGTCTGGCGGTGTGGGGGTGTACGCAGTGCAGCTTGCAAAATCCTTTGACGCGCATGTCACCGCCGTATGCGGCCCGGCAAACACAGAATTCATAAAAGCTCTGGGCGCCGATCGTGTGATCGATTATACCAAAGGGGATTTTACAAAGACGGATGAGCGTTATGACATGATTTTCGACGCGGTTGGAAAAAGCACATTTAGCAAGTGTAAAAACGCACTTGCCCCAAACGGTGTTTATCTGACCACCGTACCGTCGGCGGGTGTGATGCTGTCCATGATAGTAACGTCCAAATCTAAAGACAAGCGGGCCGTTTTTGCCGCAACGGGATTAAGAAAACCCGCAGAAAAAAGAGAGGATTTGCTTTTTCTGGGTTCGCTGATTGAAAGCGGTAAGCTAAAGGCTGTGATCGGTAGGCAGTTCACTCTGGAGCAGATGGCGGATGCCCACCGATATGTAGAGACAGGGCATAAAAGAGGCAGTGCAGCCATCACGATCAATTAAATGGCTTATCCAGTGAAGCCAAAAAGACGGGCAAAATTAACCCGTCTTTAATCTTTAATGAATGTTAGTTTGGTTTTACATGCTCTTTTCGATCACGCCTTTTAGTATATCCATGCCCTTGTCGATCTGCTCGAAAGAGGCCATCGAAAAATTGAGCCGCAGCGTATTGTCGTGGCCGCCTTGGGGGAAGAAATGCGTGCCCGGTACATACGCCACGCCTGCGTCCACACACTGCTTAAACATTTTTGTCGCATTCATGCTTTCAGGCAGCGTCACCCAAATAAACAAACCGCCGTCCGTTTTTGTATAGCTGATACCTTTTGGGAAACCTTGCAACTTCGCTATCATTGCGTCGCGTTTCTCACGGTATTGCGCGCAGATGGTCTCTATATGCGCCTCGGCCTTGCCCGAGTGCATATAAGCTTCCACGATCTCCTGAGACAGATTAGCCGTATGCAGGTCTTCTCCCTGCTTAGCGATATTATACTTTTCGATAATACGCGGATCAGCTACGGCCGCGCCCACACGCAGCCCCGGCGAAATGATCTTGGAAAAGCTCAACAGATAAATCACGTTTCCGGCTTCGCTCAGGCTCTTGATAGGCGGCACCGGCTGCCCCGAATAGCGAAGGTCACAATACGGGTCGTCCTCCAGTATGATAACCCCGTGCAGTGCGCACAGCTCGGCCATCTTTTTGCGTCTTTCCAAAGACATCGTGCGTCCCGTGGGGTTCTGGAATGTGGGTATCGTGTACACGAATTTGGGACGGTACTGCTTCAATTTCTTTTCCAGATCGTCCATGTTCATGCCTTCGTCGTCCATCTCAACGCCCTTGATTTGTGCCTGATAGGTAAGAAACGTTTGCAGAGCGCCGATAAATGTGGGCGATTCGGCGAGTATCACATCACCGGGGTTCACAAGCGTTTTGGCCGCGAGGCCTATCCCCTGCGTCGCACCAGACGTAATAATAACCTCCTCCGGCTTAGCGCTGATACCACGCTTGCCGACCATTTCAATAACCGTTTCTTTCAGGCGCGAAATGCCCGGTGTGCCGCCGTATTGGAGGATGTGGCTGCCCTTTTCACGTATCAGTTCCTGGGCGATCGCAGCGATCTCCTCTTTGGGAAAGCTTTCGGGCGCGGGGTTGCCGCCCGCAAACGAAATCATGCCGGGCTGTCCGATCAGCGCGAATATGGCGCGGATGGCGCTGCCAGTCACATTATCAAGTCTTTTTGCAAATTCCATGCTACTTCTTCCTTTGCTTTATTAAATATCGTATCGGCTGAACCGAAAATTATACGTTGGTTGCCTGTGTGAATGTAAGCACTGTCACGCTTTGGGCCCCCGCTGCTTGAAGAACTGCTGCGCATTCTGCCGCCGTTGCCCCCGTGGTCAGCACATCATCGATGAGCAGCACGCGCCCTTTTGCTTTTTCTGTCGCCACAAACGCGCCGGCTATATTGTCCTTGCGCTGTTTGGCGTTAAGCTTCGTTTGTGACGGAGTATGGCGTATACGCTTTAAAGCATCAATATAGGGCTTTCCCGTCAGATTGGCAATACCCTGTGCCAGCAACGCCGCTTGGTCGAATCCGCGCTTACGTCGCTTCTTCCTATGCAGCGGTACGTGGCACACGCAGTCAAACCTGATCTGATGCCTAAACAGCACCTGCGTCATCGCCTCGCTCATAAACGCGCATAGCCAGCGGTTGCCCGCATATTTGTAGCTTCTGACGATACGCGCCGCAAGACCGTCATAACGGTATACCGAACATGAGTGTAACCCCGCTGTATTGGCAGCGCCGACTTCAAGGCCTGTCAGTTCGCCAGCGCAAGACGGGCAAAGATATGCCGCCACACCTTTCTCTATGCCGCAGCCCACACATTTGGGTACATACGGAAAAAGTGTTGTCCAAAGCGCCGAAAAGAGCTGTCGTATCGACATCAAATCGCCCCCAGAACCTCAATATAATCCTTTAACTCATGATCCAGCGTGGTGTAGCGGCCGCGTATGCGGTTATTCGCCACCATATACTCCACCGTGCTCTTTTGCCCGATGATAATTACCTTTTCCATCGCCCGGGTCAGCGCCGTATAAAGCAGGTTGCGCGATAAGAACCGCCCTCCACCCGCCATCAGGGGTATAATCACCACGGGAAACTCGCTGCCCTGCGATTTGTGCACCGTCACCGCGTATGCATGCTCAAGCTGCTCTAATTCCGCAAACGTGTATATGGCATCACGGTTGCCGTCAAAACGAATGACCGCTTCTTTCGTATCGTTATCGATCATTATGATTTGCCCCAAATCCCCGTTGAACACACCCACGCCTTTATGATGGAACTTTGTATTGTCGGCATAGAACCATTCCATCTCATAGTTGTTCTTGGTCTGCATGACCTTGTCGCCTTGGCGGAATATGGTATCGCTCACCTGCACTTCGGGGCGCGAAGCCAATCGCGGATTCAGCAGCTCCCGAAGCTCATAATTAATATTATGAACACCCAATATGCCTTTTTTAACGGGACAGAGTATTTGCGTCTCCTCGAGTATATCGTATTTCCCAGGTAATTCACCCTCGGTGATCAGCTTTTTAAGCCGCACGATCACATCGTCCGGTTCACTTTCGGGTATAAACAGAAAATCACCCGTCAGATAGAACTCCGGAGGCTCGCCCCGGTTCACACGGTGTGCATTCTCCACAATGCTTCCGCCTTCCTTCTGACGATAAAAACGCGTAAGCTGCATAATCGGAAACGCGCCGCTTTTGATGATATCGCGCAGTACATTACCCGGGCCCACCGAAGGGAGCTGATCCGCGTCACCGACGATGATAAGCCGCGTGCCCTCAGACAGCGCGCGCAGCAGGGCGCGCATCAGAAATATATCGATCATCGACGCTTCATCCACAATCACGGCCTCGGCCTCCAAAGGGTTGTCCTCGTTGCGGATAAAACGTGCGGCATTGTCAAACTCTTCGTCCATGCCCGCACCGTATTCAAGCAAACGGTGAATCGTTTTGGCCTCACGGCCTGTGGACTGCTCGATGCGCTTGGCCGCGCGGCCTGTGGGCGCGCAGAGCACGGTGGTGATGCCGCATTGTTCAAATATTGAAATAATGGCTTTGGTGATCGTGGTTTTACCGGTACCCGGCCCGCCTGTGATTACCGTCGCCTGACTCGAAAGCGCCATAAGCACAGCGCGTTCCTGCTCTTCGGACAAAACGATATCCCCTAAATAACGCGTATAAGCTTCAGCAGGGTCAGGCAGCGCAATACGCGGGGCACAGCGCGAAAGTACAAATAACCGCCGCGCCACGTCACTTTCGGCAATATATGCTGCCATATGGAACACGGCGGGCGTGTTGTTGATGAACTTTTGTGCAATCTCTTCGTCGAGCGTAAGCGCGCTCACCCGTGTATCCACAAGCGCTTCATCTACACCCAGCATTTTCGAGGCACGGCGTAGCAGCTCCGGACGCGGCAGACATGTATGCCCGTCATTCATGGCCGTCAGCAATTCGTGCTTGATTCCCATATCGATACGGTATTCCGATGCCTTGTCAATGCCGATATTACCCGCAATTTTATCGGCGCGTTCAAAGCCGATGCCCGCAATGTCATCGATCATGCGGTAAGGGTTCTCCTGAATCAGCACGGGTGCCGCCGCGCCATACCGCTCGAAGGCGCGAAAAGCCTGCCGTACGGAAAGCCCTAGGTTTTGCAGATCAATAATGATCTGCTTCACGCTCACATGCTCCATAAAACTTTCGGATATGCTTGCAGCAAGCTTTTTGCTGATACCCTTCACTTCAGCCAAGAACTCAGGGCTGTTTTCGATTACGTCAAACGTGCTTTCTCCGAAGACATCCACGATGCGTCCGGCCAACGCGTCGCCCACGCCTTTAATAAGGCCGCTGGCTAAGAACATGCGAATAGACTCAACCGTATTGGGCAGCCGCGTTTCCACTGACTTAACTGTAAACTGGCGGCCATAAAGCCGATGCTCCGTCCACGCGCCGAACAGCCGCACAAATTCACCCTCGTGGATGTGCGGCAGACAGCCGACAGCTGTGGTGAGCTCGCCGTTAAAATCGATCGACATCACCGTCCAGCCGTTCTCGTCATTTCGGAAATTGATTTCAAGTACCGTGCCCTCAATACTCGTCATAAAGCCTCTAATAAATCGCATGTATGATGAGGTCATTGTATCACATGAAGCGTGTTTTGTGTGGGCTGTGAGGAATTTTATGCAATTGAGTCACATTAACCGACTTTAAGCTCACCCGCCGCAAAAAACGCGACGTCTCCCTGTATAAATATCTCCTTTGTATCACTCGTCCATGTTTTAATCACGCTTGGACGGTGAACATAGCGGCCCTGATGGATACTGATGATCTCATTTCGTTTGGCAAAGCCGTTGTTCACAAGATAAGCACACAGCGGCCCGGCCGCGCTGCCCGTGGCCACATCCTCCGTGGTGCCTTGGTTATCCCATGTCCTGCACTCCAAAGAAACGGCATCAAACACATAGACGAACTTTGCGCCAAAACGGCTCAAAAAGCTCTCAAATCCGCTGGTGCTGATTCTTGCCCGGGAAATGCCCTGCTTTAACGGCACGAGTAAATAAGGCAGCCCCGTGGACACCACCTCAACGGGCCAAGTCTCATGGATATCGCCAAAATCCAGCCCCAGCGCTTTGGCAATGTCACCATGATGGCTCTTTTCCACTTGCCTTATAAACTTAGGTATTCCTTGGTTCATCGTGACACTGTAAGCCCTGTTTCGCACCGATGAGCTTACCATGACAGTCCGGCCGGACAGGTCTAAGCAAATATCAATTGCGTTTTCTAAAGGATGAAACAGGCGGTGCAGCACCGCACCAGCCCCCACGATAGGATGCCCCGCAAACATAAGCTCCTCATCCATAGTAAAGATTCGCACCGGATAAGCACCGTTTGCATCTTTTTCAAATATGAATATTGTTTCAAACTGTCGGAATTCCCGGGCAATGGAAAGCATCTGTTCTGCGCTCAATGGATTTTCCGGGAAAACGACTGTGAGGCCGTTCCCGCTAAGCGGCTTGTCCGAAAACACATCAACATGGAAGTATTTCATTTTACTCTTCTCTTTCATAAGACATGAATACACAAGACGGCATAGCCAGTCGCCATACCGTCTTAATACTGTTAAAATGCAAATCTTAAAAGGTCATCCGGTTAGCTCAGCTTATCCACGATGTCCAGCCGCTCCCACGGCAAATCCAAATCAGTACGTCCAAAATGGCCATAGGAGGCCGTCTGGCGGTATATCGGCGCGCGCAGCCCCAGCCGCTCGATAATGGCCGCCGGGCGAAGATCAATCGCGTTCATGATACGTGTTGCCAGCTTCTCATCGTCCATCACGCCTGTGCCAAACGTATCCGCATAGATGGAGACAGGCTGTGCCACACCGATGGCATACGCTACCTCCAGCTCGCACCGCTCGGCCAGCCCCGCCGCCACCACGTTTTTGGCAATATGGCGCATGGCATAGGCTGCGCTTCTGTCCACCTTGGAAGGGTCCTTGCCCGAAAACGCTCCGCCGCCATGGCGCGCGTAGCCGCCGTAAGTATCCACGATGATCTTGCGGCCTGTCAGCCCCGAATCGCCCGCAGGCCCGCCGATGACAAAACGCCCTGTCGGGTTCACGAAATACTTTGTGTTTTTATCGAGCAGTTCAGGCGGAATCACGGCCTTTATCACATGCTCGATGATATCCTCGCGTATCTGCTCCTGCGTTATATCCTCGGCATGCTGCGAAGAAACCACCACGGCATCCACACGCACCGGTGTATTGCCGTCATACTCCACCGTCACCTGTGATTTGCCATCCGGACGCAGATAGCCAAGCGTCCCATTCTTTCTCACCGCCGCGAGCTGCCTGGAAAGCCGGTGCGCCAGCGTAATGGGCAGCGGCATCAGCTCCTGCGTTTCGCGGCATGCAAACCCAAACATCATGCCTTGATCGCCCGCGCCCTGATCTGCTTTATTCACACCCATCGCAATATCACCCGACTGCTCCCCGATGCTGGTGATAACACCGCAGGTGTTGCCGTCGAATCCGAACTTGGCGCGTGTAAAACCGATATCCAGAACCGTGCTGCGGACTATTTTTGGAATATCCACATAGCAGTCTGTGGTGATCTCGCCCATCACCAGTACGAAACCGGTGTTTACGGCTGTTTCGCATGCCACATGCGCGTTATTGTCTTGCTCAAGTATCGCATCCAGTACGCTGTCGCTGATTTGGTCACAAATCTTGTCGGGATGCCCCTCTGTAACCGATTCCGAAGTAAAAAGCCTTCTCATATCTAAACTCCTAAAATAAATTTTAAATAAAAAACCCCGCATTTGCGAGGCCTGAAAAAATCTTTTCAACCTCATCTATCGGGAATTGGCACCTTGACGTTAGTCCGGTTGCCGGGTTTCACAGGGCCCGTCCCTCCACCGCTCTTGATAAGGGTCTTTTATTTCTTTCACTATACCATATATTAAGCCCTGCTGTAAAACATTTTCGTTTATTTCCAAAATGCATGTCTTCTATTCAACGAAGCTGCATCCGCTATTCATGAAAAACAGCGGTTATATCCGTTTCCTTTGCCTGAAGCTTTTGGCCTGCTTTATCTATTAGCCAGGCAATAGCAAAGCCCACCATAAAACATCCCGCACATTGCAGGATATCGCCGATCCCCTCATATTGGCGCGGAATAATGATCACAGTGGAGGCAAAGACAAACCCAAGCACCATGTGGTAAGCGACAGTGTAGTGCTTTTTAAATAAATAGTTTATCGGGCGCGCGCTCACGAGCACCAGCAAAACAACGCCAACCATAATAGGGATAATCACCTGCATGGATAAATCCGCAATTCCGGCCACCATTGATTCATACAAGCCAAGAAAAATGATAAATGAGGATGAGCTAAGACCAGGTACAACCATACTGATACCCCAAAGCAGCCCGCAAACCAAATACCACCAGATATTCGGCCGTATGTTAAGAACCACTGCGTTTTCAAGGAAAACTAATATTGCCAGAATCATGATAAGACTGACAGCAAACGCAATCCAAGCATTCATAGACCGGCCTTCTTTTCCGGCTTCTTTGAATAACGAGGGAATCATTCCCACAATCAAACCGATAAAAAGCCAAATTGCAAGATTCGAAGAAGCCTTAAACAGCCATTCCACAAGCCGGGCCAGTCCCAAAAAACCGAGCAGGCAGCCTATTAAAACCGGAAGCAGCAGCTTCACATTTTTCTTAAAAGTTCTCACAGGATGTGCAAGCAATGACATCATGGGCTGATAGATACCAAATATAACACATAGCACGCCGCCGCTGATACCCGGTAATATGGCACCGGCACCTATCAGCGCGCCCTGCAGCACACGCAAAAGCCAATGTAAAACAACAGTAATTGAAGGTTTTCCTTTTGTACCTTTATCCACTAAAGCTCTCCTCACATAAATTGACTACACTTAGATTAATTATACATTGCTTTTCTGCCTGCTTCAAACACTAAATTCGAAATTTCCAACATCTTCCCATCAACCGAAAAAAGATAATCTTCCCAGGCCGTCATAACTTGCCCGATAATCGTATCCATATGCGGATAACATACGAGGATATAAAAAAGGCTGCTTGGCCAGATCTGTTCAAGCAACCCGAAGCACGCGACGTTAACGACTGCACTTTAATCGTTTATAACCTTACTTTTGTACTGAGGGGAGAACAAGCTGCACAACAGGCTGCTCGGCCGAGTCAGTATAACCATTGTCCTTTACCTCAAAAACAAGGCCAAGACGCACATAAGCATTGTTGACCTGTTCATACGCGATACATTTTAAGTCGTATGTTTCATTGGCCAGTATCGCCTTTGTTCCGCTGAAAAAATAATCCTGTGCTGCATCAAGATCCAAATCCGTACCGCTCGCAGGCGTTAAATAGACCACCAACAGCGTGTTGCCTTCTGCGGCGACAGCATCATCGATACTCGGCATAAATTCCTGTGAGTATTCAAAAGAACCGACATCTGTAACAATAGGATCGGCCTTGCTGCAAGCGCTGACAAGCAAAAGCAGGCAAACGACCAATATTAATAAATCAAATTTCTTTGTTTTTTTCATCATTTCATTATCCTTTACCGGTTAATTGAATCACAGCTACATTCAATTATATATCAGTGCCCCGCCCCGCGCAAGAATTTTTGAATTTCGAATTGTTATTTGAGTCTGCATATGCAATAATTTTCTGTATGGGAACAACAAAGCAAGATATAAAACAGTTTGCCTTGAGCAAAGGCTTTTGCGATATACGGTTTGCTGATGCCGGCGAAATACTCGCATTTACAAAAGATAAGGTGATAGACCCACGTACACTGCTCAGCAGCGCCACATGCATCATCGTCCTTTATATGCGCTATTATCCTTCTTGTCCCGCTCCCGAAGGTTCTATGGCTCTTTCGTCTTATTACATCGCGTCGCACCGTTCGTATCATGCGGCGCGCGATGTTGCGGCATATCTTATATCAAAAGGCGGCGAAGCGCTGCACACCACAGCGCTGCCCGCAAGAGCCGCAGCGCTGCGCGCTGGCGGCTTCGTCGGTGACAACGGGTTTTATTATCACCCGGAATTCGGCTCCTTTGTGTGCATACAAACGGTGCTCACAAACGCTTTTGAACCCGACACGTATCCGCAAAGCCTCTCTGCCTGTCTTCACTGCGGCGCATGTGAGCGTGCGTGCCCGTCGAGTGGCGTCACCGATATGCAAAAATGCCTGCGCTTTCACATTAACACATCTGTGCCCGAAGACTTGCGCGGCAGTGTCTATCAGCTTCTGGGCTGTGAGAAGTGCCAAAGCGCGTGTCCCCTCAATTGTGCGGATAGAGATAAACCTTATGTATTTGCGCTGGACTCACTGCTGGACGGGTCCCAAACCGCTGCGATACGCGAGCTTGTGGGGCCGAATATGGCACGGCGCGGACGGCTCATCTCTCAGGCGGCGCTTTACGCGGCCAATACCTCACAGCGACAATTACTGGCAGCACTTTGGACTCTGGCTCAAAGCGAAGACGAGCCCGTGCGCACACATGCGTGCTGGGCATACGATAAGCTAAATGGAGAAAACAATGATTGAGCTTAAGGCATACGCAAAACTCAACCTGTCTCTGGATATCACAGGGAAACGGCCGGACGGCTATCACGAGCTGGACGGTATTATGCAAAGCATATCGCTTCATGATACGGTAACAATCGAGAAGGCAGACAACATCACGGTTGAAATGAACAGGGAAGGCGAAGATATGCAGCACAACACCGCGTACACCGCAGCGTGCTTGTTTGCAGAGCTTACGGGAATACCCGGCGCAAAAATACATATTCAAAAACGCATCCCATTAGAAGCCGGTCTTGGCGGCGCCAGCGCAGACGCGGCCGCTGTGCTGATCGGGCTCAATGCGCTTTACAACACACAGCTTAGCGCCGATGCTTTAGCCGCTTTGGGTGTTCAGATCGGTGCGGACGTGCCTTTTGCACTCAAAGGAGGTACGGCACGCGCCCGCGGTATCGGTGAGAAGCTAAAGCCCATATTACCTGCAAACCAACTGCATTATGTGGTCGTCAAGCCCTATGCGGGTGTATCCACCGCGGAAGCCTACCGCAGATACAAGCAATCGGCACCGCTGCATATTGATACGGTGGAATACGCACTGGCCAAGGGTGATTTTGACCTGTTTATCCGCTATGCCGGAAACGCACTGGGTATCGCGGCTTTGGGTATTGCCCCGGAAATTCTGCGCGCGGCAAACGCGCTGATGGCGGCGGGGGCTACCAAGGCGCTGATGAGCGGTTCGGGCAGCAGCATGTTTGCACCGTTTGCCAATCTTGATGACGCACAGCATGTTGCACAGCGCGTCAAGGGTAATTTTCAGCTTTGCGGGGTTTACAGCGCGCGTGAAAAGGGTATTGAAATGATGAAACACGAGGAGAATTTATGACGCTATTTGAGCAGACACTGTCTGAAAAATTAACCTTATTAGGCATCTCGCACGACGCGGCTCTGCTAGGCCGCTGCAATGAATATTTTGAACATGTGAATGAAGCCAATCAGCACCTGAACTTAACGCGCATTACAGACGCAGCCCAGGCTGCAGAGCAGCATTTTGCAGATGCAATGGCGCTTTGCGCTGTCTTTGACATGCCCAAAGGCTGCCGTGTGATCGATATTGGTACGGGCGCGGGCTTCCCGGGCGTTCCCCTCAAGCTGCTGCGCAACGATATACAGCTTTGGCTGCTGGACGCTTCGGGTAAAAAAACCGACTTTATAAAAAAGACACGTGACGTTATGTCTATGGCTGCGACAGTTCTGTGTGACCGTGCCGAAGAACTGGCACAAACAGACTTACGCGGCAGCTTCGATGTTGTGGTGTCACGTGCGGTTGCCTCTTTGCCCATGCTGCTGGAGCTTTCCATACCTTTGCTGCGTATAGGAGGAACGCTGGCTGCCTGGAAGGGGGAAAGCTTTGAACAGGAGCTTACTGCCGCAACATCCGCGATGAATACGCTTGGATGCATACTGGCCAGTCAGTATCCCGTGGGGCGCGGAGCCATATTACTGATACAAAAACAAAAACCCACGCTGAACGTTTATCCGCGCAGGTTTTCAAAAATCAAAAGCCAGCCGCTTTAATTTTTATTTCAGATCTAGCTTATATGTTCTGTATGTGCGATAATGCCGCCCGCCCACACGCTCCACGCTCAGGCGCGAGGACAGATTGCTTTCGTCGATACAGGACGCTTCGATATAACGAAGCCGCGTTTCCTGCCAGTCCTTATACGCTTCATAGTACATAGCGTAATTGACGCCCATATTATGGTAATTCCGATCCACCATCTGGACAATGGCTCTGGCACCTGTGATTTTGCGTTTGTAATAAAGATACTTCGCCCAGCCGATAGGCAATATCTTACCCTTCATACGCTTTAATACCTGGTTATAATCAGGCAGAGCCACCATAAAACCGATGGGCTTGTCGCCCTTACGTGCGATATAGCAGTAGTGCCCGTCATAAAACTGCACAAGGCTTTTAAACTCATCGATCACCGCTTCAAGTGAAGGCGTGACCAAATAATCCCATTCCTCAGGCACGCTGTTGTCAAGTATTTGCTTAATCGCCTTGGCTTCATTCACGATATCTTTCACATTGAGCTTATCGACGCGAAATCCGCCTTTTTTCTTGGCGTATTCCACCGCCTTCTCGTGCCGCTCTATATCAAAATCTTCGGGATTAAACAGATAGGCGTAATGATCGTCATTCTTGGTAAAACCATACTTTTCAATCAGCTCCGGGTAATAATCCTTGGTATGAGCGTTGAGGAGCACCGGGGGACCGTCACCACCCATGACCACAAAGCCCTTGCGATCGTCACCGTTGGAAGGTGACAGCGGGCCGATCACACGCTCCATGCCTTTTTCAGACAGCCAAGTGCAGGACGCGTCCAGCAGCGCTTTGCATGCGGCAAGATCATCAATGCATTCAAACATTGAGAAAAAGCCCTGCTTAAAACCACGGATACGGTTTAATTCCTCATCGATACCCACAAGCACCCGGCCGACTGGCTTTTTGTCTTTGAATACCATAAAAAACGCCTGATCACCGTTTTCGAAAAGCGGGTTCTCCTTGCCTTTAAGCATCTTTTTTGTGTCAGACTTAAGAGGAGCCACCCAATTTTCATCTCCCTTGTACAGTTTGAACTCAAGATTAATGAACTTTTTTATATGCCTCGATTTTTTATTAAGCTTTTTGATTTCGTACATTCTTCCACTCCCCAACCCAACAAAATATACTTACGATATTTATTATACATGAGAGTTTTCTTTTAGGACAATGATAAATAATATTAATTATATGTAACAGAAGAAGAAAATGAAGCATAACAGCTGCGTTTCGTTCCAGATATTTCGATAATAGTCTTAAATAGGAGAAAGCCAAGATTATTAATGGGCGGCGGCTGACCTGGTCTTTTACCCCACATCCGCCGGCTGGGCATTTTGCTCATAAGGCTCTATAGCCTCCCCACGACTTTGCCTCTCGGAACTGCTTCCGGCCGGACTGACTCCTAAACCGCGCCATGCTCACCGGCTTTTTGCCGGTTTACGTGGGTCGTTTTGCCCGCGACTGGCATCGACTTTCAACCACAGACCCGCCGCCTTAATCCGAATTATAAGATGACAGCGTGTGCAAAGTCAAACTCCGATATAGCGCATAAACCCAATTGTTGCGTATTTGTAAAAGATAATGAGCAATGTGGCGCGTGATTGATTTATTTGTCTTAAGTGTTATAATGTTTTTGGCGCAATAGCAAATTTAAAGCTTTTTGTCCTTTTTTACGATTGATTCCGTCCGCTAAAAGGCGGCGGATAGCTGCGTTTCTCAAGGAGGTGGTATGCGTGGACGCGGACCCTACATTAAAACACATCCAATCCGGCGGCGTGCATACCGAAAGGCAGGCATAGGATGCGCTCCGCCAAAAAGAAAGGCGGTGCTTGCCAGTGATACAGTATAACAAAACAATAGACGGACTTTTAAAAGAGCAGAACTTATGCGGCGACGGCATCTGGGTACATTTGCTGAATCCTACACGCTCTGAGCTGGAACAGATTGGCCAGGAGTCGGGTGCCCAGCTGGATTTTTTACAGGCCGCACTCGACGAAGAGGAGACGCCTCGTATTGAAAGAGAAGACAATCAGACTCTGATACTTGTGGACATCCCTGTGGTGCAGCCGGAGGGAACTTCGTTTATGTACAGCACGATACCTTTAGGTATTGTCCTGCTGGATAATATGGTCATAACCGTGTGTCTGGAAGAAACAACGATCATTGACGACTTCTTAGAGAATCGTGTACGCGGCTTTGATACGTGCAAAAAAACGCGTTTTATTCTACAGCTTCTTTTTAAATCGAGCACTAAGTTTTTGCAATATCTGAGACAAATCGACAAGGCCACCACACAAGTTGAAAACGCGTTGCGCAAAAACATGCGTAACAGTGAACTTATGGGCATGCTCAAACTGGAAAAATCGCTCGTTTTCTTCTCAACGTCCTTAAAGTCGAACGAAGTCGTACTGGAAAAGCTGCTTAAGCCGGGTATGCTTAAGCAATATCCAGAAGATACCGACCTGCTCGAAGATGTTATTATTGAAAACAAACAGGCTATGGAAATGTCCACCATATACCGGAGCATTTTAACGGGAACGATGAGCACATTTGCCTCTATTATTTCCAACAGCCTTAATAACGTCATGAAGTTCTTAGCCGCTGTAACGATCATTATCGCAGTCCCCACGCTGCTGGCCAGCCTTTGGGGTATGAACGTGCCGGTACCTTTTGAGGGTACGCCCTTTGGCTTTTGGACATTAACCGGGCTTGCGCTGCTCGGTGCGGGAATTACCATGTACATACTCTGGCGTAAAAAGATGCTTTAAGGAGAAGGCGCTATGCCCCTACTAAAATTCATCTGTGAAGATTGCAAACATATATTTGAAGAGCTCACCTCGGCCGACAAAAAGCCGCCCTGCCCCAAATGCGCATCACAAAACACCATGCGTCATTATCAGGGAAAATGTTATTTCGGCGGCGGCAAGGGCGGCGGCGGATGCAGCGGCGGAAGCTGCAGCAGCTGCAAGGGATGCTCTTAACTGAATGCAACTGGAGGCGGTATGCACGAGGGACACAGGGAGCGGCTCACAGAGCGTTTTATAAGCAAGGGTTTTGAAAGCTTCGCGGAGCACGAGATACTCGAGTTCCTGCTGTTTTACGCGCTGCCGCGCGTGGATACCAATTTAACCGCTCACCGGTTAATTAAAACCTTCGGGTCTCTGTCGGGCGTTCTCGAAGCAGATCCCAAGGATTTGGCCCAAGTGAAAGGTATCGGGCCCAAGGCAGCAGCATTTCTCACAATGCTGCCCGAGGCGTTCCGTGCTTATGAACGCAGTAAAATGGGTAAAAAATACGTGGTACGCTGTATTAAAGATGCATGTGATTATGTGCGTACGCTGCTTTTCGGTAAGCCTTACGAGCAGTTTTATGTGATTTGGCTTAGCACACAAAACCGGGTGATACATTTTGAGCAGCTGTCGGAAGGCAGCGTTAAAGAGTCCCCGGTATATGTCAGCCGTTTGGCCGCCGCAGCGCTGAGGCATCATGCCGTTAAGGCACTGATCGCGCATAACCATCCGGGCGGCAATGTCACGCCATCAAAAGCTGATATCGACACGACACAATGCATATTAAATGCGCTTGCTATACTGGATATCGAGCTTGTGGATCATATTATCATCAGTGATAATGAAGCGTTTAGTTTTCAAGCCGACTCGCTGATTGGCAAAAAGGATCTGCCGGGACGTGAAGCCTATGCGGCCGAATATGCGGGCGTACAGCAGCTATCCGCGTTATTACGGCAGGAATAAGTGAATTCTTTTCGGAGAATAGATGGAGGAAAATGATGACGATTACATTTAACGTATTAGAAAAACCAGATCCCAATCTAATAGTCAACATATTGGAGATCGAACAAGAGGCATTTGGCGACGGCGCGCTCAACGAATATGTGATTGTGCCGATTTTGCGCTACGGCAAGGTCTATGCAGCCACAGATGAAGACGGCGATGCGATTGCCTGTGCCTATTTTATGCGTGACATGAACAATATTGATACGGCATATCTCATGAGCGTCGCAGTGCTGCCTGATTTTCGCGGACAGAACGTGGGCACGGCGCTGCTGGAATACGCGCTTTCACACATCAAGCAGTATGGCATATTAAAGGTGCGCCTCACGGTAGACCCCGCCAACTTTACAGCCCTCTCCGTTTACCGTGAAAAGCTGGGCTTCACGGTGATAGACAGCTCACGCGATGAATACGGTGCCGGTGAGGACAGGCTGATTATGGGGAAGGATTTGACCGATTAATTAACAAAAAATCAAAGCTGCGTTAACATATTGTTCATGATCGTTTTTTATAATGTCGGTATACACAAAGTGATCAATTTGGCAGCCAGCAATTTATATATATTTGAAAAAAGCGCACTAAGATCCCTCGCGCTTTTTTCATTTGTGTCTGATAATACTTTTATCCATTTAATTTTTTCTGCTATAATAAAACAAAAACGAGGTCTATATATGAGGCTTGATAAATTCTTAAAAGTGTCCCGGATTATTAAACGTCGCACAGTGGCGAGTGAAGCGTGCGATAAGCAGCGCGTATTCGTAAACGGCAATGTGGCCAAAGCAGGCAAAGAGCTTAAAATCGGCGACGTGCTAGAAATCCGTTTCGGTTCAAGCACGCTCAAGGTCAAGGTGCTAGATCTGTCCGAGACAGTACGCAAGGAAGCTGCCGGCGATATGTACGAAATACTTGAGGAAACCAAAAATGGCTGAAACAGTGGGCATCGTGCTCGCTGCGGGCAGCGCGCGGCGCATGGGGCAAAACAAAATGATCATGCGGATTGGCTCTATGACGGTTCTGGAACGCGCATTGGATGCTTTTCAGAAAAGCGGCTGCTTTGACCATATCATTCTCGTCTATCGGGAAGGAGACAAAGACCAAACACAACAGGCAGCACAGCGCATACTTAATACACCTTATACGCTCGTCGAAGGCGGCAGCGAACGCCAATACTCTGTGGGAAACGCGCTTAGTGCTATTGAAGATGCGAAAATCGTCGCCGTGCACGACGGCGCCCGCTGCTTTGTAGACCCTGAAGTTGTTTGTACATGCGTGGAAAAAGCACGTGAAACGGGAGCCGCTGCGGCAGGCGTGAGAACACGCGATACGATTAAAACGATTGAAGGGGATATGATTACAGGAACGGTGGACAGAAGCCGTCTTGTAAACATTCAGACACCTCAGGTATTCCGCTTTTCGCTGCTTAAACAAGCTCATGAAAAAGCTGCTGAAGATGGCTTTATGGGTACGGACGAGTGCAGCCTTGTAGAACGTTTGGGCGTTCACATTAGTTTTGTGGAAGCGGGGTACGATAATATCAAGATTACCACACAGGAGGACATCTTATTGGGGCGTGTGATCGCAGGCGAGACCGTGCGCACAGGAATAGGCTACGATGCGCATCGCCTGGTAACGGGGCGGCCTTTGATACTGGGCGGCGTTAAAGTACCGCATACACACGGCCTGCTGGGTCACAGCGACGCGGATGTGCTCCTCCATGCCATTATGGACGCGCTGCTGGGTGCAGCGGCGGCGGGCGATATCGGCCTGCATTTCCCTTGCACAGACGAATATAAGGACGCAAGCAGCCTTGAGCTTCTCTCAAAAACCCGCGATATACTGACCGAGAAAGGCTTCTCTGTCGTCAACATCGATGCGACCGTGACCCTGGAGCGGCCCAAGCTACGTCCGTATATTGACGAGATGCGACAACGCATTGCACAGACGCTGCAAATTGACGCTGTTTCCGTGAGCGTTAAAGCCACCACCACCGAGGGCATGGGGTTTGAAGGCACCGGCGAAGGCGCCAGCGCGATGGCGAGCGCAACGATTGTGGGGTAGGCATCTCCCATCGGTTGTGTTTTAGAATGGTCTATTTGTGACCATGATTCGGCCAAGCACCTCTACAGGTATAGTGCTTGATTTTTTTGTCGATATATATAATAATGTTCGAAGCGAAACAGCTGAGGAGAAAAACAAATGGATTTGTTGCAAGTCGAAAAAAAATGGCAAAGCAAATGGGAGCAGACAAAGCTGTACAGCTTTGATAAGTCTCGCGTGGACAAAAAGAAATACATTCTTGAAATGTTCTCTTATCCGTCCGGCGCGCGGCTTCACTTGGGCCACTGGTATAACTACGGCTTAACCGATTCCTACGCGCGGTATATGCGCATGAAGGGATTTGAAATATTTCAGCCAATGGGTTTTGACGCATTTGGCCTTCCCGCCGAAAATTATGCGATCAAAACGGGCATACATCCCGAAGACTCCACGCTCACAAACATCGAGACCATGGAAAAACAATTGCAGGCCATGGGTGCCATGTTCGACTGGGACTATGAAATTAAAACATGCCTTCCAGACTACTATAGATGGACGCAGTGGTGCTTTCTGCAGCTTTATAAAAAAGGCCTTGCTTATCGCAAGGAAGCGCCCGTAAACTGGTGTGAAGGCTGCAATACCGTACTTGCCAACGAGCAGGTGGTGGACGGTGGCTGCGAACGCTGCCATACACCCGTGGTACGCAAGAACTTAACGCAATGGTTCTTTAAAATCACCGACTATGCCGAACGTCTTCTGCAAAATCTGGACAACCTCGACTGGCCTGATAAGACAAAGATGATGCAGCGCAACTGGATCGGCAAATCAACCGGCGGCGAGATCACGTTTGCGCTGGAAAACGGCGAGAGCTTCACCGTATTCACCACGCGCGCCGATACGCTCTATGGCTGTACTTATGCGGTACTCGCTCCCGAGCATCCGCTCACGCTCAAGATCACGACCGATGAGCAGCGTCAAGCGGTTGAAGATTATATCGCCTATGCCGCGCGTGCCAGCGAAATCGACCGTCTTTCCACCACACGTGAAAAAACAGGCGTTTTCACGGGCGCTTATGCGATCAACCCTGTCAACGGACGGCGTATCCCCGTTTACGCGGCGGATTATGTACTGGCCACATATGGCACAGGCGCTGTGATGGCCGTTCCCGCACACGATGAAAGAGATTTCGAATTCGCTCAGAAATACAATCTGCCCATCGAACGCGTGATCAAAGGCCGTGAGGGCGAGGACGATACGCTGCCTTACACCGAATACGGCATTCTTGTGAACAGTGAGGAATTCAGTGGTCTGCCTGTGGAAGAAGGCAAAAAAGCGATACTTGAAAAGCTGAAAACGAAGGGACAGGGTGATTTTAAGGTTAACTACCGTCTGCGCGACTGGCTGATATCGCGCCAGCGTTACTGGGGCACCCCCATTCCTATCGTGTACTGTGAAGAATGCGGAGAAGTGCCCGTACCCGAAGACCAGCTGCCTGTGACGCTGCCTTACGACGTGGACTTTACGCCCGACGGCACATCGCCGCTGCTCAAATCCAAAACGTTTATGCACACCACGTGTCCCAAATGCGGCGGCAAAGCTGTCCGCGACGCGGATACCATGGATACGTTTGTGTGCTCGTCGTGGTATTTCCTGCGCTACCCGGACAACAAGAACGACAAGGCCGCGTTTGACACCGACTGGATCAACAAAATGCTGCCTGTGGATACCTATGTGGGCGGTGCGGAGCACGCATGCATGCATCTTCTTTATGCACGTTTCTTCACTATGGCGCTTCACGACATGGGGTATGTGAATTTTGACGAACCGTTCAAGCGGCTTGTCCACCAAGGCGTGATCTTAGGGCCGGACGGACAGCGCATGAGCAAGTCGCGCGGTAACGTGATATCGCCCGATGAATACATACAAAAATACGGCAGCGATGTGCTGCGCACATACCTTGGCTTTGGCTTCTCGTACATTGAGGGCGGCCCGTGGAACGTGGATGGCTTAAAAGCGGTTCACCGCTTCTTAGAGCGCGTAGAGCGCACCGTGCTGCGGCTCAAAGATGTAAAGGCCAGCAGCGACGAAGGCAAAAAAGAAATACTCTATGCGCAAAACTATGCCATTAAGCATGTGTCGGCCGATATCGAGATATTCTCGTTCAATACAGCCATTGCGCGGCTTATGGAGTTCACCAACGCGCTGGGTAAATACCTGGATGCATCGCCCGATGAAGCGGTTTGCGCCGATGCAGCCAGCACGATGGTTCGGCTCATCGCGCCGTTTGCGCCGCACTTCGCCGAAGAGCTTTGGGAGATGCTGGGCGAGGAGTATTCGGTATTCAACGCGCCGTACCCTGTTTGCGACGAAAGCGCGCTCGTGCTGGATACCATTGAGATGCCGCTTCAAATCAACGGCAAGGTGCGCGGCAAGTTCAACGTGCCCTCAGACGCGACCAAGGAAGATATCGAGAAGCAGATTATGCAGACGCCTGAACTCACGGCTTTGTTTGAAGGCAAGACGATACGTAAAATGATCATCGTCCCCGGGCGCATTGCGAACATTGTTGTGGGCTAACCCATTAAAGCATAAGCGGCAACCCATCGGTTGCCGCTTTTTTTTATCTGTGGTACAATGCATCGGTCAGGCAAAAGCCTGTCGGACAGTTCGAAACCATCCTGTCCATAATTAAAACTAGGAGGCCAGACCATAAGGTCTGGACAGATGCGATGGGCATCTGTTGAAAATGAAATGAACACAAAACGGCTCACTCCGCGTTTCATGGCTGAGGCCGGTATCATCGCGGCACTCTATTTTGCACTCACAATGGCCATTGCGCCGCTAAGCTTCGGACAGCTGCAGATGCGCGTCTCTGAAGCGCTATGTGTCCTTCCCTTTTTCACACCCGCAGCCATTCCCGGCTTGTTCATCGGCTGCCTGCTCGCCAACATATTCAGCTTTCTTGGCATATTTGATGTTTTATTCGGCTCTTTTGCCACTCTGGCTGCCGCCGCTTTGACATACTTTATCAAAAACAAATGGCTGCTGCCGCTGCCCAGTGTGGCGGTCAACGCTTTTGTGATCGGTGCACTGCTTTATTATTTGGCCGAACTGCCTTTCTGGATCTCTGCGCTGTATGTGGGGGCCGGGCAGGCCATTGCGTGTTATGCGCTGGGCATGCCATTGTTCTTCGTTCTTAACAAACATAAGGCCAAGCTGTTTGGCAGGGCGTAGCGTTTCGAAGGGACTTATTCAAAGACTAAGCTTTATGGCGGTATGCGTGTATACCGCTTTTTTATTGCAATGATTTAGGCGTGTCTCTGACTTGCCCGTACATTCCATTTCCCCGGCAATGTTCTTCATACCGCCGCCTACGTCGCGTATACATAAAAAGATAGATCTTTTAAAGAGGTATTGCATGTATCTGATAAGCGCGATTCTTGGGAGCATCGTCGGGGCGGTGGGTACAGCTCTGGGAGGCATTCTGGCGCTGCTGATCGGCAAGCGGGTGACCGAACCGCGTCCCTTTCTGGCGTTCGCCGGCGGCTTAATGATCGCCGTTGTATTCTTCGATATGCTGCTGCAAAGCGCGATGCTTGGCGGTCTTTATATCATGTGCGGCGGTGCCGTGGCAGGCGGTATTTTTTTCGCATTGGTGTCTCCGCTAATCGTTCATGATCACGAGCGCACGCTCTATTCCACAGGAATACTCGTATTAATCGGTATTGCGCTGCACGACCTGCCCGAAGGTCTGGCCGTCGGCTCGTCCCTTGTCGAAAGCCAACAGATGGCGATTTCTTTTTCGCTGCTTATGCTGGTGCATAATATACCCGAAGGTGCTGCTGTCGGTCTGCCGCTGCGCATGTCGGGTGTTCCGGGGTGGCGCGTGGTGCTCTTTACACTTCTTACAGGCGTGCCGACCACAGCAGGCGCATTGATCGGTACGGCGGTAGGGAGCATTTCCGAGGAAATGATCGCGTTTTGTATATCGTTTGCGGCGGGCGCCATGCTCTATATATCCATTAAAGAGCTCATACCGTCTGCGGGAAAAAACAGAGTGCTTAGTGCGCTTCTGGGGTTTTGCATCGGCTTTTTTATGACGATACTGATTTGACGCTGCCGTTTGCCACCGTATAGCATGACGCATGGGCGCACTTTAACGGCACGGCGGTGGTGATGAAGCATTGTGCCCCGCGGACACGCTCCAGCAGCGCATTTTGGCGCACCGTGTCCAGCTCTGAAAAAACATCGTCCAGCAAAAGCACCGGATTTTCACCAAAATCTGCGCGCGCAATCTCAAATGTCGCCAGCTTCATTGACAGCATCGCAGTACGTATCTGCCCTTGAGACGAATAGGCCTTGATCTCACTGCCATTCAATGACACAGCGATATCCTCACGGTGAGGGCCATACAGGCAAAAGCCCTGCTCGATTTCACTGGGCAGTGATTTATCCATCTTTTCATACAGCGCTTTTTGTATATCATTCGCCGTAACACTGCATCGATACCTAAGACTCAGTGTCTCACCGCCCGCAACGTCTTGATGAATAGTACGGCTCAACTCATCCAGCCGCTGCAGAAAAGCCTGTCGTGCTGTGATAATGCGTGCACCGTGAGCGCAGAGCTGTTCATTGAATATACTGACGAGCTTTTTAAGCTGGTTTTCAGCCATGCGAGATTTAAGCAGTGCATTTTTCTGCGCGAGGGCCTTTGTATATTCCTGAAGCTCATAAAAATAAGCGGGTCTAAGCTTTGATATCTCCATATCGATAAATCGGCGGCGCAGCGACGGCGATTCCTTTAAAACCTTTAAGTCTTCGGGCGAAAACACCACCGCGATAAAGTTACCGAAAAGTTCGCCCATCTTTTTTACGGGCTGCGCGTTTATTTTAAGGCTCTTTTTTTCCAGCAGTGAAAGCAGCGCTTCAACAGAAAGCTGTCCCTCTTTCTTGACGATTCCGCCCTTGATATACGCCGTTTGCGCGCCTTCACGTATGCATTCGGACTCCTTTTGTGTGCGAAAAGACTTGCCCATGCTTAAAAAGCCGATCGCTTCCAGCACATTCGTCTTACCGGCGGCGTTTCTGCCCTGCAATATATTGATACCGTCTGAAAACCCTACCAGCAGACTCTCATAGCTGCGGAAGCTTTTTAGCATTAGGCTTTTTAAATACATTTTGTTCTCCTAATAGGACGGATATGGTGTAAAGGTCGTATAATACCATACCGCTCCCCATATGTTGACGATGATACCCACAGCCACAAGTACGAATGGCAGCAAGGCTTGCGTACGCTGCTTTATAATATTGACTTCTTTTTGTTCCCCTATAATCAACAGCATGAAAGGCAGCATATCCACCAGATATCGGCAGCCAAACTGCCAGCCGCCCATTGTCTTGTGCGACAGCAGAAACAGCAGGTGAACGAGCAAACAAAGCATATAGCCAATGCTCTTGGCATCCTGCTGCCGCTGCGCCAGCCGAACAGCCAGCAGGACAAAGGCCGGATTCACGAGAAAGAACAGCGTACCGTTAAACATCGGCCAAAAGCTGCCCCATTGCAAGCCGGGCAGCTTCAATATCTCTAAAAAATTGCCCGGGACATATTCCAAAGCGAACTGCGGCGTATTTAAAAACTCGGGCAGATAATTATGTCCAAATTCAAAAATGCTGCCAAAGCGCACATAGTTATAAACAGCAGCACTTATGCCCACGGCCGCAAGAGGCAGCACGTACTTGATACATCGAACAAACGTTCCCATTCTATCCGAGCCGCCTATGTTTTGATATAAAAGGTATAACAGCAGCGGCGCATAGACAATGTTCATAGGCCGGCACGCAAAAGCGATACCAAGGCAAAGAAATGAGAAATACCATGCTCTTTTATTGCGGCTGTCTATGAAATAGACAGCAAGCACGGAAAAGAAGAATCCTTGCGTCTGCGCGGAGAACCACACCCAGCCCGTCAGCGATATATAAAAAAGATTGGAACCAAGCGTAAGCAGCAGCGCGACAATCGATGCCATCAGCCCGCCATGGCCGCGCCGCATCATATAACGGTAAATAAGCACAAACGACCCGAAAGCAAACAGCGTATTCACAAGGTTATCGGGCGTATTGAGACCGAATATAGGATAAAGCAAAAATTGGATGACGCTGGGGAAGGGAGGAAAACTCACGTAATACTTATCATTGTAAACGGCGAGCTCCAGCCATGTTACGTTTTCTGGCAGATTGGCTTGTCCCTGCCACCACACCTGGGCCTGCCGTGAAAAAGAATCATAAACGCTATGAGACAATATGCCCTGATTCAGCACGCGATAAAGAATTATATAAGCGCAGAGCAGCAGTGTTGCCGAGAATATAAAATGATAAGTAAATCGTTCCTGTTTATCGTTCATATCGCCGTTATTTTATCATTTTGCTTATATATGAGCAATAATATAAAATTAGCGTGTATACACTGCGGAAATGATGCTTTTTTTACAGATTAAAAAAACGGGAGCTGATCATCTCCCGTTTTATCCTCCTATTTTACGTAAATATGCGTGCTGTCTGCTTTGCCCGAAAGTATATCGGCAATCCGGTTGCTGGCTCGCGCTATATAAACATGCGTGCCTGCCTTGGCGGGCCCTAATGAATACTTAAGCTTTGCGCCGGCCCCTTGAGCACCTGCTCTGGAAGCCCCTTTGCAGCAGCCTATCACGTCTGCAACGCGGGTTTCAAGTTCATCGGGTGAATTGGCCGAAATCTCGCGAATCAACGTAGACTGGTCTTTTGGGTCAGCGTAGATACCGTCTACCGAGGTTAAAATGACAAGCGTTTTCGCTTGCACAAGCATGGCTACCACCGCCGCTGTTTCGTCGTTGTCCACACATTCCACAACCTCACGGCCGCCGTTGCCAATTTTCTTAAGCTCCATTTTGCGGTTCTCTTCGCTGGACACCGGGTCGTTATAGTTGATGATTGGGATTGCACCCTGCTGCGGCGCCCGGCTTAAAAGCCTGTGTATATGTTCCCTTTTCTCGGCATCGTTAAAATGGCTGTGTTCCACAAGCACCTGCCGTACGGAATAGCTCGGACTGATAAACTGACGGTAGTTTTCCATGAGTATCGCCTGGCCTTGAGCGGCGTAATCTGTTTTGATGTCTTCTTCGTCGCCGTCCAGCTCATGGCCGTTTCTTTTGATGTAGTCGATTCGGCCAATTTCCGTCGCGCCCGAGCTGACAAGCAGCATTCCGGGCCGCAGCGAACCGCCGAGCCTTGAAAAAATATTATAATCAAGATCGCCGTCCTCATGGCGTATCAGCGCCATCGAGCCTATTTTAATGACGATATCATATGCGCTACGCAAAGCTACACTGCTCCTGTTCACCGCAGAACAAAATTATCATTCTATTCGGCTTTTAAAATAACGTTTATAGTATAAACATCGTTACAATAAAAGTAAAGCCCCCCGGCATCATAAGCGCCGGGAGACTCCCTAATCAATTCTTTTATGATGCCGCTATTTTCTCCTGCTCGGCGGCATCCGCAGACACAGCTGTTTTAAGCGCTTTGGGCGGTGCTATTAATGTACCGCGCTTTTGGTGCCTCACCATGAGTAAAATGCAAACGATCATTGCAATTACAAAACCCACGCCTCCGATAATACCGGTGGGCATCGGCCCAACAAACGGATTGGCCGCGTCAGCTCCGGGCATAAAGTAAATAGCGGAGGCAGCAAGGCCGTTAAGCGAACCATGCGCGATCGCCGCGGGCAGACAGCTTCGTGTTCTAAGCGAGACATACGAGAACAGCGTCCCCATGGCAATACAAAACACACACATGGCTAATATACCCATATAAGGATATCCTATATAACCAAAGCCATAGTTATGGCCTATAATCACTGTCAGCGGCGCATGCCACAATCCCCAAATCACACCGCTAATGAAAACCGTCGGGATGATAGAAAGCTTTTCAGAAAGCTTGGGAACAAGATACCCTCGCCAGCCCCATTCCTCCCCTGTGGTTGTGAATATATTGAGTACAGGGGATATCAATATGCCCAGTAAAATCTGTCCTATCAGCGTTATTCTGAGTGTATCCGTATCAAGATTTAAACCCACTGCGGCAAATTGCTGGGCCATATTGCCCATATTGGGATCAAATTTGTCGGGATAGATCAGAAAGTAAAGCACGCCCCCTACGACAATCAACGCCGCGGGCAGCAGCCAAGCTGCTATATAAAACCGGATATGGCCTTTAAAGTTGGGTAGTATCCATGCGTCTTTAAAGCCTTCTTTTGTGATGACGCGTGTGAGTACGACACCAATAGCCGGAATAAACATGACCGCCGATATCAGCAAGCCAGCCAAAGGTGAATGAAGCATGTTGCCGATCACGAAAATTTCAAAAGCATATGTGAGGGCAAACGTCAGCAAGAGAAAAATGATGATCCGTTTTCCAGTAGAGACTTTCTTCATTGTTATACTCCTTATAATGATATGAAATGAATTTGTAAAGCTATTTGATTTTAACTGCCGTGCCGTAAACAATGACTTCGGCTGCCCCCTGCATGACCGATGCCGATGAATACCTTATGTTGATAATGCCCTCCGCACCCAGCGCCTGCGCTTCATCGACCATGCGCTTCGTGGCAATCTGTCGCGCCTCGTTAAGCATATCCGTGTAGCTCTTGATCTCACCGCCCACCAGTGTTTTCATACCAGCCATAAAATCCTTGCCAAAGTGCTTGCATTTAACCACGCTTCCCTTCACGATACCCAGCGGCTCAATGTCCTTTCCGGGTATATAATCAATATTTAGCAGCAGCATCTTCTTCGCCCTCCTTTAATTCTTTCATTCTTTGCCTGAGAGCCAACGCCACGCCGATGATAACGGCTGTGGGGAATGTCAGTATCAAAACAGCAACCAACACAGGCATGTGTTCAGCAATAACAGCCCTTATCAAAAGGGCGAGAACCAAGGACATAAATGCAATAACAACACATGCCGCGACAATTGTGGAAATCCTTTTCTTTCTGTCTTTTGATATGCTCATAAAACGTGTTCCCTCCTTTTCCATCTGCTCTATTCTTTGCAAATAAGGCAGGGGATCTATTGTTTCGATAGACTCATCATCTTTTGCTATCTGTGCACATAAAAGCTTAATCTGCTCTAAATTTTTGCTGTCGCGTTCCAATTTAATCAAATGCCGCCTCAATGCATCACCTGTTGTCAGAATCCCGCCTTGCATTTTCTGAATCTCTTCGATAGGTATTGCGAGCTTACGGAACAGTTTTATTTTTTGCAGATCAGACACATCACTCTGCTTATATTCTCTGTAACCGTTTGCGTTGTTTCTCCCAGGCTTTAACAAGCCCTCGTTTTCATAAAAACGGATATTTCTCTTTGTGATACCTACGACTTTTTCAACTTCATTAATCTTCACCTGTTAATTCCCCCCAACCTTGAGACTATTTTATACCTTCTACCAGGCAGAAGGTCAATAGAACTTGAAATATCTTTTTCTGCTCTCTTTCTTCTTGCCAACTGGCATCTATTTAATGTTGATTTTTTTTAGGTTGTTTGATATCCTTTAGCGAGGGACAAGATATTGTGTGTAGGTGTTTTAAGTCATAGCAGCACAGACAAGGCATAAGGAAGGACTTTTATGACCATCGCTATAGGGTCTGATCATGGCGGAATTGAGCTTAAGTCCGTCATCATCGAGCACTTAAAACAAAAAGATATTAAATCTTTGGATATGGGCGCATACGACAACAATCCGACAGATTATCCGGATTATGCACCGCCTGTCTGTGATGCGGTACTTACCGGCGAAGCTGACTTTGGTATTTTGATATGCGGCACAGGCATCGGCATTTCCATATCAGCTAATAAAATCCATGGTATTCGCTGCGCGCTGTTGGGGGATGTCTATTCCGCTAAAATGGCGCGGGCTCATAACAACGCAAATGTGATGGCACTAGGAGCGCGGGTCGTTGGCCCGGGTCTTGCGCTTGAGCTTGTCGATGCATTCCTTTGCACCGACTTTAGCACTGAGCTGCGCCACAATTTACGAGTGGAAAAAATTATGAATTTGGAGAAGCGCTAAGCGTTTCTCTTTTTATTATTATCGGTTAAACAACGGAGGTAAAAATGGGCAAGCTAGTCGTTATGGATCATCCTCTCATTCAGCATAAAGTATCGCTGATTAGAGATAAACAAACAGGTACAAGAGATTTTCGTCTTCTCGTGGAAGAGATCGCCATGCTTATGGGCTATGAGGTCACAAGGGACTTGCCCCTTAAAGAAGTCGAAATTGAAACGCCTGTTGCCAAAGCCAAAACAAAAGTGATTTCCGGCAAGACGATCGGCATCGTTCCCATACTTCGCGCCGGACTTGGCATGGTTAACGGTATATTGTCATTGGTTCCGGCTGCAAAGGTTGGACATATTGGCTTATACAGAGATCCTGAGACGCTTCAGCCTGTTGAATATTACTGTAAACTGCCCACCGACGCTTCCGAGCGCGACCTGATTATTGTTGATCCTATGCTGGCTACCGGCGGAAGCGCAAACGGAGCCATACAACTGCTAAAAGAACGTGGTGTCAAGAATATCAAGCTTGTCTGCCTGATTGCCGCTCCGGAAGGTATTGAGGCGGTTCAAAAGGCACACAGTGATGTGGATATATTTGTCGCTGCGGTTGATGAGAAGCTTAACAACCATGGCTACATTATTCCGGGTCTTGGTGATGCAGGTGACAGACTGTTCGGCACCAAATAAAGGGGGCATTAGCATGGCCATTGACGTATTGTCCGACATTAAAGCCGCAGAAGAAGAAGCACAGGAAATCAGAAGAAATGCCGCGCAAACCGCAAAAGACGCGCTAAAATTGGCTGCACAAGAAAATGCCGCAATGGAAAACGAGGAGCTGGCTAAGGCACGGCATAACAGTTTAATAAAGGTAGACGCAGGGCGTGAAGCCGCCAAGGCCGAGCTTGACGCACAGCAGGCTCAGCGTCTAAAAGACTGTGAAACTCTAAAAAGCAACGCCAGGCAGCATTTGGAACAGGCCGCCGATATATGTTTAGAGAGGATACTCAGATAATATGGCAATTCTGAGCATGAAAAAATTGGTGCTCATCGCGCATAAAGATAACCGGGACACGCTGCTCAAAGTTTTGCAGGAGCTTGGTGCCGTGGAGGTCGTTTCTTATCAACAAGACGACCTTGATACCGCGCGCGCGCCTCAGAATCTGTCCTATCTTGAAGAGAAGTTATCCGCGGTGCGCGAGGCCATGAACATTATTCGTCCTTATAATGAGGACAAGCCCTCTTTTCTGACGCCCAAACCGGCGATATCACGCTCTGACCTCAAACAGACGCCTGAACGATTCAAAGAAGCAGACAGCGTCATACAAAGCATCAAACAATTGTCGGATGATATGAACGCGTTAAAATCACGTCGCCAAAGAGTGAAAAACCGTATTCATCAGCTTTCACCGTATTCCCGCTTCAATGCGCCTTTGGAAAGCGTGGGAGAAAGCCGTTACACGGTGAGTGTTCTTGGCATCATTCCTCCCAACGGAAAAGAGGATTACGAGCAGATCATATCTCACTATGAGGACACAGCCTATTTCGAGACGGTCGATGAGCAAAAAGATGGAATCACCGTATTCGTTGTCATGCATAAATCTGTGGAGGAGAAACTCATCGGCGAGCTAAAAGTTGCCGGTTTTATCGAGGCTTACACCAAAGACCTTTTTGGTACTCCGGGCGATATTATACACGACTGCGAAAACGAATTGCTCTCTCTCGATGAAGAATCGCGCGAGCATGAGAATAATGCCCGGCGTTTTGTTCAGCACAAAGACTTATTAACAGCGCTGGAAGACTATTTAAACAACGAAATCGAGCGTGAGCGATGTGTGGAGCAGATTGGTGAAACAGGGGTTGCTTTTGCGCTTGAAGGTTGGATCATCGGCGACGATCAAAGCCGTGTTGAAACCGCAGTGCTCTCGGCTGCACCCGAAGCCTACATCTCATTTAGAGACCCGACGGAAGATGAAGACCCGCCGACAGCCATAAAAAACGCGAAGCTTATTGTTCCTTTTGAGGCAGTGACGGATATGTACTCAATACCTTCCTCAAGAGGCTTCGATCCGAACTTTATCATGTCGTTCTTTTACTTTTTGTTATTCGGCATGATGATCGGCGACTTTGCTTACGGCGTTATACTGACTATTGGCGCATATATCGTCTTAAAGCTAAAGAAACCCACCGGCATGTTCCGCAAGGTCACAACGATTATCATGATCTGCGGCGTTTCTACCGCACTTTGGGGCTTGTTTTTTGGGTCAATATTCAGCATCGAAGGTGTTCCGGCGATTATCAATCCGATTAACGACGCCATGACGCTGCTGGTGCTTTGTCTGGGTGTTGGTGTCTTCCATATCATCGCCGGCCTGATCGTGGGTGCTTATATCAGTATAAAGCGCGGTAAAGTATGGGATGCCATATTTGATAAAGTATCCTGGATCATGGTATTGGCAGGCGCAGCTATGGTGGCTATCGGCGGTACGATCGGCTCGGTTGGCACATACTTGGCGCTGGCCGGTCTCGCTATCGTTTTTCTCACCAACGGGCGGGATCGAAAAGGGATTTTCCGCAAGCTCATCGGAGGCTTCTCGGGTGTCTATGGTGCAACGGGGTATATCAGCGACATTCTCTCTTACTGCCGACTGTTTGGTATGGGTCTTGCCACGGGCGTTATCTCAATGGTATTCAACACGATCGCCTCGTTGTTTTTCGGCAACGTGGTGGGATATATTCTCGGTTCCATCGTACTGATCATTGGACATGTTTTCAACATTGGTATCAATTCGCTTGGCGCTTTTGTCCATACCGCAAGGCTGCAGTTCATTGAGTTTTATTCAAGATTCTATGAGGGCGGCGGGCATGCTTTTGCCCCGCTGAGTATAAAAACGAAAAATTACAGGCTCGAAGACGAATAAACAACCATTTTGGAAAGAATTTCTAACAATATTAACGATATGACTTAAAACGATACGGAGGAAATAGTATGGATTTGAACTTTTTGGGCGAATACACCGGTATGATTATATCGACGGCAGGTGCCGTTCTTGCCGCCACAATGGCAGGTATCGGCTCGGCTCGAGCCATGAACCTTGTTGCACAGGCATCCGCCGGCTTCACCGCGGAGAACCCTGACAGATTTGGTCAGGCACTCGTGCTTCAGCTTCTCCCCGGAACGCAGGGTGTTTATGGCTTGCTTATCGGCTTTTTAATACTCATCAACAACGGTGTTATTACCCCTCTTGCAGAGCCAATTTCGGCAGCACAGGGCTGGCTGTATTTCTTCGGTGCTGTACCGGGCGGTTTCGTGGAACTCTTTTCTGCCATCGCGCAAGGCAAGGCCGCTGTTGCAGGTGTCGGTCTCTTATGCAAGCACCCGGATGAACAGGGTAAGGCTATGATGATGCCTCTGATGGTTGAAACATACGCTGTTTTTGCGTTGCTGATATCCATGCTCATCATTCTTCTCGGCAAAGCCGCTTAATGAAAGGCGTGATATAATGGCCGGAGCGGAAAAACTCATTGAAAAAATACTTGGTGACGCCAGACGCGACGCTGACATGTATTTAAGTGAGTCTGAAGAAAAAAAGCAAGCCATGCGCGAGAAGCTCTCCCGCGATATCGAAAAGCGTACGGCCGAGATCGACCGGATGGCCGTAGCTTCCATCAGCGAAAATAAAAAGCGTTTGGCGGCCGTTTATGACCTCGAGTACAGAAAGCAGCTTCTGTCCGCCAAGCAGGAGATTATGGGAGAAGCCAAAGCGCTCGCAATGCAAAAGTTAATGGCGCTCAGCAGCGATGATTATCTGGCTCTTTTAAAGCAGCGATTGCTCAGCTGCGCCGTAGGCGGGCAGGGCGGAATCATTATTTCCAAAAACGAAACACGCATCGACAACGCATTTATCGCGGATGTCAACACTGCGCTCAAAGAAAAATACGGCAAAGGCAGCCTAACGCTGCTTGATGAAAGACGTGATTTTTCTGGCGGCTTTATCTATGTAGACGGCGGCCTGGAAATTGACGTCTCTTTGGAAGCGCTGCTCAATGAAGCTTGGCAGCAAAGCGAGACGGAAGTGGCAGCCGTCTTGTTTGACAACAAACAGTGATAGGATGAAACATGTCTGAAACACAAAGTAGTTATCCCTTTGCTTCGGCCCGTGTGAAAGCGCTGGAGCCAAGGCTGATCACAAAAGAAAAACTGGGGCGGCTCATCGAAGCCAAGGATTACGATGCTGCCATGCGCCAGCTTGTTGAATTTGGCTATGGACAGTCTGTTTCCGGCAGCGATTTTGAAGCCATGATACAAAAAGAGCTGGACGAGGCAGATGCGCTTTTGCTGGCGTTATCGCCCAGTGACGTATTTACGCAAATTATCCGCGCACACAGGGATTATTATAACTTAAAGGTGATTATTAAGCTGTTTATGCGCGGTATGAGCCTTGAAGGTATAGACCTTCTTCCCGGTAATATTAATGTGGAAACACTGCGGCGCGCGATTGCGGAAAACAACTACTTCGAGCTTCCCGAAACCATGAAGGACGCACTTGCCTATATCGACAAGCAGTTTATCATAACCACAGACGCGTCAATTATTGGTGTCGCGCTGGATCGCGCCTATGCCAAGGAAGTCTCCGCACTTGTCGAAAAAATGAATAATCCGCTGGTAACGCGCTATTTCACGGCATATTTCGATCTTAGCAACATCATTGCCATGCTGCGTGTGCGTGCGTCGGGTGAGCCCAGGGAAACTTTTGAACGTGCTTTTCTTAAAGGCGGACGGATTGACAAGCGCACTCTGCTCAATGCCTTTGAGGTGCCGAATGACGGTTTTCTCAAAGCCGCAGCTAAAGACGAATATTCCGATATACTGGCTGCAGCGTTCGATGATTACCTAAAGACCGGAAGCCTCTATATGATGGAAAAAGCCCGTGACGATTATCTCTTGAGCCTTCTTAAAGAACAACGCTATGATATGTTCGGTATCGGACCGCTCATGGGTTATTACATAGCCAAGCAACATGAAGCGTCGGCCGTGCGCATGGTGATGACGGCAAAACAGGGAGGAATCGATCCCGATGTTGTCTCTAAAAGACTCAAAGAACTCTATTAAAGGATGAAACAATGAACAAGATTGGCGTTGTAGGCGATCTGGACAGCATTATCGGTTTTAAAACGCTTGGAATCGACGTTTACCCCGCAACGGGTGACGAGGTGACGCGCGTACTGAACCGCCTTGCTGTGGGCGGGTATGCCATCATCTTTATTACCGAACAGGCTGCCGATGCTGCTGCTGAAACGATCGATCGTTATAAAACGTCACCCTTTCCGGCGATCATCCCTATACCCGGTAACCGGGGCACAACGGGATTCGGCATGCAGGGCATTCATGCCAATGTGGAAAAGGCGATCGGTGCCGATATACTTTTTAAAGAGGAATAACCAAGCACATTTATTGTGCAGTATAGATATCACGACAGGAAGGATATGCTTATGGAAGGCAGAATAGTCAAGGTTTCCGGCCCGCTTATCGTCGCAAGCGGTCTTGGCGAAAGCGAAATGTATGATGTTGTCAGGGTCTCCAGCCAGCAGCTTATCGGCGAAATCATAGAACTTCGGGGCGACATGGCCTCAATACAGGTCTACGAGGAGACAAGCGGATTGGGGCCTGGTGAACCTGTGACCCCAACGGGCAGCCCGCTCTCTGTAGAGCTTGCACCCGGGCTTATTGAGTCGATATTTGATGGCATACAGCGTCCGCTTGATAAAATCAGAGAAGCCACGGGAGACCGCATCAGCCGCGGCGTGAGCCTTTCTGCTTTGGATTACAATAAAAAGTGGACATTCGTACCCGTCGCCAAGCAGGGTGATGTGCTTTCTACGGGTGACTTCTTAGGTTATGTGCAGGAAACCACGCTCGTCAAGCACTATATCATGGTGCCGCAGGGCTTAAGCGGTACATTGGAATGGCTGTTTAACGGTGAAGCGACAATCACCGAACCTATAGCAAAGTTAAAAGACGATAAAGGTAATTTGGTGGATATCACGATGCTTCAGCGCTGGCCTGTCCGGCGCGGACGTCCGTATGCGGAGAAACTGCCGCCCACAGAGCCCATGATTACCGGACAGCGCGTTATTGATACATTGTTCCCCGTCGCAAAGGGCGGCGTCGCTGCGGTACCGGGTCCTTTCGGCAGCGGCAAAACCGTTGTTCAGCATCAGCTTGCAAAGTGGGCCGATGCGGATATCATCGTCTACGTGGGCTGCGGCGAGCGCGGCAACGAAATGACTGACGTGCTCATGGAGTTCCCCGAGCTCAAAGATCCGCGCAGCGGCGAACCCCTTATGAAGCGCACAGTGCTGATCGCCAACACCTCAGACATGCCCGTGGCGGCCCGTGAAGCCTCGATCTATACAGGTATTACGATTGCGGAGTATTTCCGCGATATGGGATATAAAGTGGCAATTATGGCCGATTCAACCTCGCGCTGGGCCGAAGCGCTGCGCGAAATGTCGGGCCGGCTCGAAGAAATGCCGGGCGACGAAGGCTATCCGGCTTACCTGTCCTCACGTCTGGCAGGCTTCTATGAGCGTGCCGGTATTGTTAAGGCGCTGGGCAGCGACGGGCGCATCGGCGCGATTACGGCCATCGGCGCGGTATCACCGCCGGGCGGTGATATTTCCGAGCCTGTTTCTCAAGCCACGCTTCGTATCGTTAAAGTGTTCTGGGGGCTATCCGCTCAGCTTGCTTACAAGCGCCATTTCCCGGCGATCGACTGGCTTTCATCATACTCGCTTTATGTCGACCGCTTATCGGACTGGTTCGATGCCAATGTCTCGCATGAATGGGTGGAACTGCGTTCAAAGACAATGCAGCTTTTGCAGGAAGAAGCGGAATTGGAGGAAATCGTCCGTCTTGTGGGTGTGGATGCACTTTCACTCAAAGACCGCCTGAAGCTGGAAACCGCCCGCAGCATACGCGAAGACTATCTGCATCAAAACGCGTTCCACGAAACCGATACATATACATCTTTGGAAAAACAATTCGGTCTTTTGGGGCTGATCATTAAATGGGGCGAGCTGGGTGAAAAGGCCATAAGCGCAGGTGCGCCGCTCTCAAAGATATCAGCGTTACCCGTCAGAGAAGAAATCGGCCGCGCGAAATATGTTGCCGAAAAAGATTTTGCCGAACATTTTGCGGCAATCGCGCAGAATTTGGAATCGCAAATGAGCGCGCTTTATGAGGAAGGTGGGATCGATATTGCTTAAGGAATACCGCACGATCAGCGAGGTTGTCGGCCCGCTCATGCTTGTGGAGGGTGTCAGCGGTGTAAAATATGACGAACTTGTCGAAATCGTTCAGCAAAACGGCGAAATCAGGCGCGGAAAAGTGCTGGAGATCAACGCGGACAAGGCGCTCGTTCAGCTTTTCGAAAGCTCTCAAGGCCTTAAAATTGCCACATCTAAGGCGCGTTTTTTAGGCCGCAGCATTGAGCTGGCCGTGTCTTATGACATGATGGGCCGTGTTTTCGACGGCATGGGCGAACCCATCGACAATGGCCCCGCTATTATCCCCGAAAAACGCATGGATATCAACGGCGCGCCGATCAACCCGGCAGCGCGTGACTATCCCGAAGAGTTTATACAAACCGGTATTTCGGCGATAGACGGCCTTAATACGCTCGTTCGCGGACAAAAGCTCCCTGTGTTCTCAGGAAGCGGTTTACCCCATGCGAATCTGGCGGCACAGATTGCCCGTCAGGCCAGAGTGCCGGGCAGCGAGTCTAACTTCGCGGTTGTTTTTGCTGCCGTCGGTATCACTTTCGAGGAAGCCGATTTCTTCATCAGCGACTTTAAACGCACGGGTGCAATTGACCGCACCGTATTGTTTATCAATTTAGCGGACGACCCCGCCATCGAGCGTATATCCACGCCGCGTATGGCGCTGACCGCTGCCGAATATCTGGCCTATGAAAAAGGGCTGCATGTGCTCGTCATCATCACGGATATCACCAACTATGCCGAAGCATTGCGTGAGGTATCCGCCGCGAGAAAAGAAGTACCGGGCCGCCGCGGATATCCCGGCTACCTCTACACTGACCTTGCAACGATGTACGAGCGCGCAGGACGTATTAAAGGACGTGCCGGCTCCGTCACGCAGATACCCATACTCTCCATGCCGGAGGACGATAAGACGCATCCCATTCCCGACTTAACGGGCTACATCACGGAAGGCCAGATTATACTGTCACGTGAACTGCTGCGCAAGGGCTTAACGCCTCCTATCGACGTGCTGCCGTCGCTATCCCGTTTAAAGGATAAGGGTATCGGAAAGGGCAAAACACGTGAAGATCATGCGGATACCATGAACCAGCTTTTTGCGGCCTATGCCAGAGGAAAGGATGCAAAGGAGCTATCTGTCATACTTGGTGAAGCCGCGCTTTCTGATGTGGACAAGCTTTATGCCAAGTTTGCGGATGCGTTTGAAAAGGAATATGTCTCCCAAGGGTATGAGACCAACCGCACAATAGAGGAAACGCTGGATCTGGGGTGGAAGCTGCTTAAGATACTGCCAAAAGCCGAGCTTAAGCGCATAAAAGACGAATATATCGAAAAATATCTGCCAGCTGACGAGGAATAACACATGGCCTTAATGAGAGTGAATCCCACGCGTATGGAGCTGACCAAGCTGAAAAAACGCTTGGTCGTCGCCACACGGGGACATAAGCTGCTTAAAGATAAACGCGACGAGATGGTACGTCAGTTTATGCTGCTGATACGGCGTAACCGGGCACTGCGTGAAGAAGTCGAAGCGGCGCTCAGTGCGGCGCTGGCCGGGTTTGTATTGGCACGCGTGGCCATGAGCAAAGAAACGATGGATGAAGCGCTGCTGTATCCCGTGCGTGAGGTCGAGCTTCAGGTGTCACGCGCCAACATCATGAGCGTAGACGTTCCCAAGATCAGCTACAGCGAAAAGAAGCAAGACCGTTCCTTTTTTCCATACGGACTGCTGTTTACATCGGCCGAGCTCGACGATGCCACGACCAAGCTGGCGAGTGTGCTGCCGCAGATGGTAGAACTGGCTGAGCTCGAAAAGACATGCAACATGCTGGCCGATGAGATCGAAAAAACCAGACGGCGAGTCAATGCACTGGAATACGTCATGATTCCGCAGCTGGAGGAGACGATACGCTTTATACGCATGAAGCTTGATGAAAATGAGCGCGGAAACTTAATCAGACTCATGAAAACAAAGGATATGATCGCAAAGAGAGAGGCATAAAGGCAGAGCAACAAATGCTCTCTCTTTTTTATATGAAAGGAATAATCTTTGATGAAAAAGATGTCCAAATTCATTTATCTTTGTCTTTGCCTTGCCTTGTTTCTCATACCTGCCGGATGTGGTTCTGCCGAACTGGCATCAGCCACAGTAACAAATATTCCGGAAACAACCATCACATTCGATATCAGCAACGCCATTGATATGCTGGATAAAATTATTGCCTCCGAAAACAAACCCGAACCGGTTCCCGTTCTTATATGGGGTGCCAAGCTGGTGCGTCAAGGCTGTGAATTGTCAATCGATTGGCTGGACTATCACGACCGGCCCGGTAATATGAACGAAAAAGACGTCAGAAATAAAGTTGAGCAGGTGGATACCATCACAGTAAGCGGCACGTATCTGTCCAGTCGAGCTATTTCTTCACAATATTTAGGCCAAGACTTTGTGGACTATATCGCCTCGCAAAAGGATGGCGCAAAATTTACGTTTTATATGCTCGACGGACAGGTTCTGTTTGTGAAAGATTTAGAATAGCAGCCACACCGTTTCAAGCAAAGTCAAGGACCGCTATACAAACCAAAAGCGGCCCTTATATATGAGCGCAGCATAACGGGTATGCCAACGAACGTTGTCAGGATTGCACAGCCCATGATTACCATCGTTTGCACCTGCAATAGCGTCATTCTCGGGCGGCTGCCTCATCGCTTACCTTTATTCCCGGGAACGGCGCACACTCAGGCTGAACTGGCTATGGGCTGGCGGGAAGATTATCGATAGCCTTTACATGACAAGCGTGCCATCGTTGACGTGCTGTATCATGAGTATATCCTCTTCTATACCGGTTTGGGCATTGATATAAATGATAAAGTCCTGACCGTTCATACTGCCGGTGAACTCCCAGCAAACCTTCTCTTCGTTTGTCTCCATAGGTATCAGCGCAAGACGTACACTCTGCACATTAATATCACTGGTAAGCTTCTCTTTTGCCTGGTCTTTATCAAGCGCGGGCTCGGGGAGCGAGCGCGGCTTGTGCGCCATCAGATAATTAAATGTATCTAGCCCAATCACCTGGCCCGTGGAGATGTCAACCCAAACCTTAATCAAATCGGGGTAAAGCACGATACCGTTTTCCACCGGGGCCAAATTGATAACTGCCATACCATTATAAAACTGAGCATAGCTTGCTGCGCTTTCTCCATAGCCCTTATCCAACAAATATTGCTTTGCGGCATTTGATAGCTGTTCATACTTTTCATTCGTGGGTACAGCGGAAATACCGCCGCCGTTTTCAGATATATACCAGAGTACTTTACCGCCTTGCTTGCTTATATTGATTGTGAACGCCTTTCCGTTTTGTTCGCCGATAAAGCTAAAGCAGCTGATTGTACCATTTTCTTCACCCGCATCCGATAATGCCGACGCATCAATTCCCAGAAAATCGGCCGCCGTTTGTGCCGCCTGCTCGCGTGTGACCGTCACGGTTCCTAGCCCCTGCGGCTGTTTACCCTCTGTACTCTCTGAAAATGGCCCGTCATACATCAGACGCGGAAATTCCTGATTGGTAAAATCAATATTGCCCTCACCAATATCCTCGGCCATGAATACTTGCTGCGATAGGTCGATCTCGCTCGGATAGCCCTGCTGCCATAGTCCTTCCAGCTTGCTATAAATCTGACCGCATGATGCCGCCAACTGACGTATTTGTTTAAAATCATCGGCTGACAGATCTTCACCCCCGGCAACCTTGCGTGAAAGTGAACGACAATAATCACTCGTACGGTTCATAAATTGGGTCAGTGTAGACGTGCTCGCGTAAGAGACCGGCAGTGCTGAAATTGCGCTCTCCGTATCACCTGCCTGCCGCCAAACATCCATCAGCAGCATAGCATGTTGATTGATTCCGCTCGATGCTTCCAGTTTGTACAGCTTTGTTTCAAGACTTGTCACGTCGGTCAGCAATTGCTCAAACGCTTTGGAATAATAGCCGCTGATTTGGTTCTGCAGCGACTTCTTCTGGTCGTGAAAAACGATAGTGGTTATTGTGAGCCCTACGATTAATACACCTGCAGCCACAGCCGCTATGATTCTGTACGTTTTCTTCATCTTTTTACTCCTTACTTACAAAAGACGTGATCGCCTATCGTGACGATGACTGGTCTTGACCGTATATATTTGTTGCTCGTTTTAGCCGGGTTATAGTAAAACAAAGCTCCGCCCGATGGATCCCAACCGTTCATGGCATCCTTAGCGGCGCTAATGGCATCCGCATCGGGTGTTAAATTGATCTGCCCGTCATCCACCACTGAGAACGCACCGCTTTGATAGATCACCTTGGCAACGCTGTTGGGGAAAAGAGAGCTTTCCACACGGTTCAAAACCACAGCTGCCACAGCCACCTTGCCTTTATATGTCTCACCTCTCGCTTCGCCGTAGACAAGACGTGCCAGCAGATAGGTATCGTTGCTGTTACCACCACCGCCGCTTGTGCTTCCTTTTGGTGCCGCCACACCCAGCTTTTCGGCCGTTTGAGCGCCCACAATGCCGTCCACCGTAATACCATGCTTTCTCTGGAACCAAATCACCGCATTTTTCGTCCCTGTACCATACTTACCATCCACGTCCCCTTTGTAGTAGCCCCAGTCTTTTAGGCGCTGCTGAATCTCCCGCACGGCCTCGCCGCTGGAGCCCACCTTATAGGATGCCGCAGGAACGGCGGCACAGCTGCAAAACAAAACCGCAAGCAATGCAAGCAGCAATGCAAGCGGTTTTCTTAGCTTCCTCATGTCCCTAAACTCCTTGATGCGAATAGATCGGCATATTATTCAAACATGCTGCTGATAAGCTCTGCAAAGAATGATGTGTACTCCACGTCTTGCTCCTCCAGTGTGTCCATCTCGGTAATACAAAGAGGCGGAAACATCACACACCACCAGTTATGACCTTTGCCTTCTCCCAGCGTGACCCGAAGTGCCTGATAGTCCCCTTCGGGATACGTCACATCCTGGTATGTCTTTTCCGGGAAATGGAACGTTCCCACTTCCGCATGAGCCGAATAATCCAAACCGTTTTCAGTCAGTGTTTCATTTGCCGTCTTCTCTATTATCTCAAGGTTATTTTCAATATATTCCTGAGCATCCTGCGAATTTGTACAAGCTAACATATCCTCTGACGTGAGATCGAGCACAGCGTCTCGCACCATCAATTTGATTTGCTGATCGTCATCCGTATCAGAATTGGCGATAATGTGCAATCGAAACGGGGCTTGTGAACATGCGCTTAGCAGCAGGACGATCGCCATCACAAAAGCAATGATAGAGATCTTTATATTGCGCCGCATGGAATTGCTTTTTTGGCTTAGGTCTTCTTTTGAAGTGGTCATACATTTATCCTTTTATCACAATGTCATATATATGCGCTATCAATTATGACCACAAATCATTTATTTATACGACTTTCCTAGAATTTAAAAAGCCCTCATTGAAGAAGGCTTTGTTCAGCGCAATTTTATTCGTTTATCATCGTATCTAATTACATAAATGTTGAGAAAAAACTACTATGATTTAGCTGCTAAACCCGCATCGGAGGGCAGCTTAATCCAACTATATTAAACCCCTTAGGGAGCGGCGGTACTGTCGCCTCGTTTTGATATATGCAGCCATATAGAACACGATAATAATAAGAAAAATCAGCCACATAAAACCCCGGCCTATAGCAAACGGCGTCTCAAACAGAAAAGCGCGCCAAAATTGTATCCCGCTCATCTCCCAAAGTCCGGGTGTCAAATAAAGCTCCTTTGGATTTGTAAAAGCAGAAAGCTTATACTGGTTCGTCATCACAATGACGACAAGCAGCGGTATAAACGCTGTGACCAAAGAAAGCCACATCGCGCTAAGCCGTTTGTATCTGCCGGCTTTTGATGCAGAATCAGAGAATATATCGTTTGAGGCGTCTTGCTTGGCTTGCATAAAATACTGAGTCCCCGAGCTTTTGTTCCCGGCTATATGCTTCCAGCCGCTGTCCTCAAAAATACAGATGTAATCCTCAAAATCTTTGTTATTTTTAAAAATACGGTAATCAATTCTGTAATTTTCTTTTTTTGCATCAACCTTTTGAAAGGTATATCTCCCCGAGCAATTCACGCAAAGCAATTTGTATCCTTTTTCAGACATTTCGGATAACCATCTTTCTTCTTTTGCAAAGTCGAAAAACCACTTATACTGCTTTAACATCATATTGACATCTCCTCTTGATTAAAAAGCTGACGGCTGATACTGACCAAATGCGTAAGCCGCTGATATTCCATTTGTAAAACTTCTTTTCCTGCCGGCGTGAGTGTATAGACTTTTCTTCGGGTATCAAGGCTGCCTACCTGAGCGATTATCTTTTGCTTAAGCAGGTTTTCTAACGCGCCATAAAGCGTACCCGCCGCGATTCTGACTTTTCCCTCGCTTAAGTTTTCAACGTTTTGCATTATCGCATACCCATGATTGGGGCTCAGCAGCGACAGCAATATGTAATAAGTTGTTTCAGACAGCGGCAGAAATCTATTTAAGTTCAAAGGGTCACTTCCTTATTCACATTATAAAGTTTAACTATATAGTGCGAGTGTATATCGCCCGACTGTATATGTCAATATTAATTTTTTTATAGGCAATATTTTTTAACTATTTATTATGGGAATTGGTTTGTGCTATAATACTTAAGAATTTGTAAGGAGGCTTCGCATGCAGCGGGTTTTACTGACAATAAAAGGCACGCAGCGTGAAGGCGATACAAACGAGCTCATTGAATTAATCACGGAAGGCCGCCTTAAAAAGGATCCGCAGGGGTTTCTTATCGAATATGATGAGAGTATACTCACGGGCACAGACGGCTGTACCACCTCACTTTTGATCAATGATGACAGCGTTACGCTGCAGCGAAGCGGCGAAGACGGCATGCAGATGATTATTTCACCCGGGCGTGTTTATAAAAGAGATTTGAGTACGCCAAGCGGCATGATGAGCCTTTATATATACGCGCTTCGTGTTGAAAGCAAGCTAAGTGAAAATGAAGGTTCACTGCTCTTTGAGTATGAACTCAATATGGGAAGCTTGTCGAGCATCAATACAATCGATCTTTCGTTTAAAAGAATGAAAGACTGCGTAAATTAGATATTATACGGAACAGAGGTGATATTGAATGACTATTGATTGGCTGGGGCACTCCTGCTTTAAAGTAACCCTAAAGAACGGAACCCGTATACTTTTCGATCCATACGGGGATCAGATCGGTTATGCACCGCTGGATGTGGAAGCCGACATTGTTGTGATTAGCCATAAACATCATGATCATAGCGACCTTTCTCACGTAAAAGGGGATTATACACTTGTGAGAGAGGCTGGGGTTTATACATTCGGAGATCTGACCATTGAGGGCATAAAAACCTGCCACGATAAAGAGCAGGGCGCTTTGCGTGGGGAAAACATCTGCTTTATGATCACCATAAACGGCATGAGACTGTGCCACATGGGCGATTTGGGCTGTATTCCCGATAATGAGACAATAGGCAAGCTTAAGGGAACAGAAATTCTTTTAATTCCTGTTGGCGGCAATTATACGATTGATGCTTGCGAAGCGCTTAAAATCTGTGAGATGGTAAAGCCCAATATCATTATACCGATGCATTTTAAAACATCGGCTACTACACTTGATATCGCGCCTCTAAATGATTTTTTAGAAGCTGCAGGCCGTGAATATGATGTTTCGCACCTTGGTAAGTGTTATATCAAAATCGATAAGGCTTCGCTTAAAAAGCGTACGCGTATTATTGTGATGGAGTATCTATAAACGTTATTTCTTTTATTTAATTGGGAGGGGTTAATGTCAACAAAGTTTATATTTGTTACCGGAGGCGTCGTATCGTCGCTCGGTAAAGGAATTACCGCCGCATCTTTGGGACTGTTGCTAAAAAGCCGTGGACTCAAGGTGTCGCTGCAAAAATGCGATCCATACATCAACGTCGATCCGGGCACAATGAGTCCTTTTCAGCATGGTGAAGTTTTTGTGACCGATGACGGCGCAGAGACCGACCTTGATATCGGCCATTACGAACGTTTTACCGACGAAAATTCTTTTGCCGATTCTAACGTGACGACAGGAAAGGTGTACTGGAAGGTTATTTCCAAGGAACGCCGCGGAGACTACCTTGGCGGAACCGTTCAGGTAATACCGCATATTACCGACGAAATCAAGGCGCGTATATTCAGCGTCGCCAGCAAAGAAAAGCCCGACATCGTCATCACCGAAATCGGCGGCACAGTGGGCGATATCGAATCGCAGCCGTTCCTTGAAACCATCCGCCAAATCAAATGGGAGGTCGGCGAGGAAAACTGCATGTATATCCACGTTACGCTGATGCCCTATCTGCATAAAGTGGGGGAGCTGAAAACGAAACCCACACAGCATAGCGTGAAAGAGCTGCGCACAATCGGTATTGAGCCGGATATCATCGTCTGCCGTACGGAAGTGGAAATCACTGACGACATTAAGCGTAAAATTGCGCTGTTTTGCAATGTAAGTCCCGCCTGCGTGGTACAGAACCTAGATGCCGAAACGCTGTATGAAGTACCCATCATGCTGCGCAATGAGAAGCTGGACACGCTCGTTTGCGAACGTCTTGGCCTTCCGTGTACACCCTCCGATATTCCGGAATGGGAAAACATTGTCCGCATACAAAAACAGAAAAAAGAAAAGGTGACCATTGCCATCGTCGGCAAGTACATCGAGCTGCACGATGCTTATTTGAGCATCGCAGAATCTTTAACGCACGCCGGCATAGCAAACAAGCTGGATGTGCAGATACTTTGGATCAATGCCGTTGATCTGGAAGAGTCGGACGACTCAGCGGCAAAACTTCTCAAAGACGCTGACGGTGTTATCGTGCCCGGCGGTTTCGGTGACAGGGGCATAGAAGGAAAAATTAAAGCGATACAGTATTGCCGAGAAAATAAAGTACCGTTCTTTGGTATTTGCCTTGGCATGCAGCTGGCTATTATCGAGTTTGCACGCAATGTACTCGGGCACAGGGAAGCCAACTCCACGGAGCATTGCTCGGATACGCCTTATCCGTTTATCGACCTGATGCCGGAACAGAAAAACATTACCGATATGGGCGGTACAATGCGGCTGGGCAGTTATAAATGCAGTCTGAAAAAAGGTTCCTTGGCATATGATGCCTATCAGACTGACGAAATCAATGAGCGCCACCGCCACCGTTACGAGTTCAACAACGTTTATTTTGAAGAGATGACAAACGCGGGCATGCGTGTAGCGGGTGTAAACCCGGATCATGGCTTGGTGGAGATTATGGAAATCGCGGATCATCCTTGGTTTGTGGGTGTGCAGTTCCACCCCGAATTCAAATCGCGTCCTATCCGCTCTCATCCGCTCTTCCGCGAGCTGGTTGCCGCAGCCAAGAAATATAAAGACATACAAAAGGGCAAAAACAAGCCCGGTGTTTAAGCCGGGCTTGTCCAATTCACCTGTTTTTTAGAAAGTGCGTACCCGTGGAGGAAAATATATGACAGAATCCAAGGCCAGGAATTTTATAGAAGAAATCATTGACGGTGATCTGGAGTCAGGACGCGTAGATCATGTACTGACGCGCTTTCCGCCCGAGCCGAATGGTTATCTGCATATCGGACATGCAAAGTCCATCTGTCTGAATTTCGGTACAGCCATGAAGTATGGCGGCCAATGCAATCTGCGCTATGACGATACCAATCCCGTCAAAGAGGATGACGAATATATACAGAGCATCCGGCGTGATGTCGAGTGGCTGGGGTTTACACCCGCTGATATATTCTATGCCTCAGACTATTTTGATTTTATGTTTGAATGTGCGTTAAAGCTCATCAACAAAGGCCTTGCGTATGTCTGCGATCTAACGGCTGATGAAATAAGAGAGTACCGCGGCACATTGACACAGCCCGGTAAAAATAGCCCGTATCGGGATCGCAGCATTGAGGAGAACAAGAGACTGTTCCTTGAAATGCGGGACGGCAAATATAAAGACGGCGAGAAAGTCCTGCGCGCCAAGATCGATATGGCAAGTCCGAATCTTAACATGCGCGATCCTATTATATACCGGATACTGCGGGCCACGCATCACAGGACCGGCGACAAATGGCTCATTTACCCGATGTACGACTATGCCCATCCGTTGGGCGATGCGCACGAGGGCATTACGCACAGCATTTGCACGCTCGAATTCGAGGATCACCGGCCGCTGTACGACTGGGTGGTTAAAAACTGCGAATGCGACCCCGCACCACACCAGTACGAATTCGCACGGCTCAATTTAACGCGTACCATCATGAGCAAACGCTATTTAAAGAAGCTCGTTGATGAAAGCTTTGTCTCGGGCTGGGACGACCCGCGCATGCCAACGATATCGGGTCTGCGCCGCCGTGGCTATACGCCTGAAGCTATACGCGATTTCTGCGAACGTATCGGTGTGGCTAAATCCAACAGCGAGGTAGATGCCGGCCTGCTTGAGCATTGTGTGCGTGAGCACTTGGGAGTGATAGCGCCGCGCCGTATGGCCGTGCTCGATCCTTTAAAGGTCATTATTGAAAATTACGAGGGAGCGGGTGAGACCGTTACTTCTGAAAATCTTCCCAAGAACGACGAGGCCGGTTTGCGCAACGTGAAATTCTCTCGCGAAATTTATATTGAACGCAGTGATTTTATGGAAGATCCACCGGGCAAGTTTTTCCGTCTGGCGCCAGGCAAAGAGGTGCGACTGAAAGACGCTTATATCATCAAATGCGAAAGCGTCATTAAAGATGAGAACGGCAATATCACCGAGCTTCGCTGCACATGCGATCCCGATTCCAAGACAGGCGGCCCCACGGCAGGACGCAAGATTAAAGGCACGCTGCACTGGGTGGATGCCGCAAGCGCAGTGCCTTGTGAAGTCCGTCTGTATGACTATCTGCTCAATGAAGGCGACGGCGATTTTACGGACCGGCTCAACGCCGATTCACTCAAAGTTCTGCCGAATGCGCTCATTGAAGAAGCGGGCGCAAACGTAACGGTCGGTGAACGTTTTCAGTTCCTGCGGCAGGGATATTTTTGTGTGGACAGCGACAGCAAACCAGGCCATCTGGTGTTTAACCTTATCGTTAATCTAAAGGACAGCTACAAGGCTTAAAAAGCCTCCCTATACCTTGAAAGGAGACTAATGCGGCCCGATGCGGCCGCATTGCTGTGTTTATGAATCAGATTCGAACACGTTTTGCACCCAGCCCCACGGGCTATCTTCATATCGGCGGATTGCGTACCGCTCTTTACGCATGGCTTTTCGCCAGAAAGCACGACGGCATCTTTATCCTTCGCATTGAGGATACCGATACCGAACGTGAGGTGGAAGGCGCAAAAGATGTGATCTATTCCACACTGCGCCAGACAGGGCTTAACTATGATGAAGGTCCCGATTTGGGCGGCCCATACGGCCCATATATTCAAAGCGAACGCGCTGAAATTTATAAACAGCATGCCGAGATGCTTGTGGCATGCGGCGCGGCCTATCGGTGCTTCTGCACCAAAGAACAGCTTGCGGAGCAGCGCACTCAGGCCGAAGCCAGAGGAGAGGCTTATACCTACGGCAAGACCTGCCTTTCTCTGTCTCCCGAAGAGATACAGCGCCGTCTTGACGCAGGTGAGCCATATGTGATTCGTCAGAATATTCCGCGAACCGGAGATACCACTTACACCGATGCCGTATTCGGCGATATCACGGTTCCCAATGCCGATCTCGACGACAACGTGCTCCTCAAGGCCGACGGCATGCCCACCTATAATCTCGCCAATGTGGTGGATGACCATCTGATGGGTGTCACACACGTGATACGCGGAGTGGAATACCTATCGTCCACACCGAAGTATAACCACCTATACCGCGCATTGGGCTGGGAAATACCCACGTATATTCATCTGCCTGTTGTCATGAAGGATAAGCAGCGAAAGCTCTCCAAAAGACACGGCGATGCGTCTTTCGACGACTTTATCAAAAAGGGATATCTCAAGGAAGCATTAATCAACTATATCGCGCTGCTGGGATGGAGTCCGGGTACGGATCAGGAGATATTCACGCTGGACGAGCTGATTCAGGCTTTTTCCATCGAAGGCTTGTCCAAATCATCCGCGATATTCGATGTGGATAAGCTTACATGGATGAACGCCCAGTATATTCGCGCATTATCTCGGGACGATTTTATTGCCACGGCCATGCCTTATTTCGAAGAAGCTGGCGTCACCGCGTTTGATTTGGATCTCATTGCCGAGATGATACAGCCACGGCTCGAGCGTTTGGACGAAATACCCGGCAAGCTTTCATTTCTTAAGCAAATGCCCGAGTACGATCTTGAACTGTTTACTCATAAGCGTATGAAAACGGACGCACAGGCCGCACTTCCGGTCCTCAAAGAAGCAAGAATACTGCTTGAAAGCTTAAGCGATTATTCACTTGAATCTCTGAAGAACGCGCTCGGCACGCTGGTGGAGCGGCTTGGTGTTAAAAACGGCCAGCTGCTTTGGCCGCTTCGCATTGCCATCACTGGCACAGAAGTCACACCGGGCGGGGCAGTGGAGGCCGCATGCCTGCTAGGCAAAGAAGAAACTTTGCGCAGGCTAGACTTAAGCTTAAAACGGCTTGATGACAAATAGAAAACTTATTAAAATTCGAATAAAAAAACGGCCTATCACTTGAAGCGATAAGCCGTTTTTTTCATTATTCTCAGATGATATTGTCCTCTGCTGAAATTACATAGGACATTGTGAGAGGCGATGCTGCAGGCAGTATGTCAGGGGTTGGTCTTCTTAAAAAAAAGATAGCCCCAACGGCAGCGCCCGCAATGATGACAAAGATCACCAGCAGGATAACCACGTTCTTTTTTGCCATAACCGACTCCTTATATTACCAAAAAAATAGTATTGCGACGTTATTATATCACAATACTAAGAATTCAAGCTAAATAATCTTATTGTTCATAAAGAATATAAATTATTTTTTTCTCACCATGAAGACTTGCCTGGATTACGACAACCCGTTAATACGGCCTTCATCGTTAATGGTGATTTGTTCGGCCGCCGGGCTTTTTGGCAGCCCCGGCATTGTCATCATATCGCCCGCCAATACAACTATAAAGCCCGCACCTGCGGAAACTTTGATATTACGCACTGTAAATATAAACCCGCCGGGCCGCCCTGTCAGCTTGGGATCATGAGAAAGCGAATACTGCGTTTTCGCGATGCATATGGGCAGCTGTGCATAGCCGTTCTTTGTAAGCGCCTCAATCGATTTAAACACACCCGCGGAGTAATGCACCTCGCTCGCACCGTATATTGTCTTGGCCAGCTTTTCTATTTTTGTGGGAATATCGTCACAAAGCTCATACGGATGAGTCGGCTTACTTTTTTGTGCAATACGCACCACCTCTTCGGCCAGCGCAATACCGCCATCACCGCCTTTTTCCCAAACCTGCGTGGTCACCGCATTCACGCCTTTGGCCTTACAGAGCTCCTGAACCAGAGCGATTTCCTGCGGCGTATCCGTCACAAACTGATTGATCGCCACAGCCACGGGTAATCCATAGAAATCTTTTAAATTCTCAATATGCTTATCAAGATTTTGCATACCGCGTATGAGCGCGGCTTCATCAGGCTGCCCCAGTTCTTCTTTTGTTTTTCCGCCATGCGATTTGAGCGCGCGGATGGTTGCCACGATCACAACGGCATCCGGCCAAAGCCCAGTCTGACGGCATTTGATATCCAAGAACTTTTCCGCACCCAGATCGGCACCGAAGCCCGCTTCGGTAACCACATAGTCGGCCAGATGCATCGCCATATTGGTAGCGATATAGCTGTTGCAGCCATGAGCGATGTTCGCAAACGGACCGCCATGCATCAAACACGGCGTGTGTTCCAGCGTCTGGACAAGATTCGGCTTTATTGCATCTTTCAGCAGCACGGCCATCGCGCCGGCTGCCTTTAAATCCTCTGCCGTAACAGGCTGTTCATCAAATGTATAAGCCACTTTAATACGAGACAAGCGATCCTTCAAATCATGCAGGTCACTCGCAAGACAAAGCACCGCCATCACTTCTGACGCGGCTGTGATATCAAAGCTGTCCTCCCGCGGCATACCGTTGGTGCGTCCGCCCAGGCCGCATGTGATAAACCGCAGCTGGCGGTCGTTAATATCCATGCACCTTTTAATAACAATACGCCGCGGATCGATGCCCAACGCGTTACCGTGCTGTATATGATTATCAACAAGCGCGCAGAGTAAATTATTCGCCGCTGTTATCGCATGAAGGTCTCCCGTGAAATGCAGATTTATGTCCTCCATGGGAATCACTTGAGCATAGCCGCCCCCGGCCGCACCACCCTTTATACCAAAAACAGGCCCTAGCGATGGTTCGCGCAGCGCCAGACACACGCGCTGTCCAGTTTTTTTCAAAGCGTCTGCCAAGCCGATTGACACCGTGGTTTTACCTTCGCCTGCCGGAGTGGGGTTAATGGCCGAGACCAGTATCAGTTTGGCATCTCTCTGTCCTTTTATCCGATTAAGTACGGAAAGCGAGATCTTGGCCTTTTTATTACCAAAAGGGATAAGCTCGTTTTCAAGTATTCCCGCATCCTGTGCGATCTGAGAAATTGGTACCAATTCCGCCTCACGGGCGATCTGTAAATCTGTTTTGTACTGCATATGCTGTCTCTTTCTTTATGAATTTACCAAATTGTTGTTCCGTGCTTATTACCGACAGTTGTCTTCTTTGCCCTGCTTATTTTTATACATTAATTCATCGATCTTTGCAAACACATCTTTTGTGGTAAGCCCTCGCGTGTCCGAAAAAATCTTGCAACCGATACTAAAATCAAGCCTGTAGGGTATCCGATTTTCTTTATTGTACCGTGCCACATTCTCCTTTATTCTGTTAATGACATGTTCCAATGTAGCCGGACTGCACCGATCAAGAATAATCATAAACTCGTCGCCGCCATACCGCGCCACAAAGTCTCCCCTTCTCACGCTTCTTTTGAGCAAAATAGAAGCGGATACAATCGCCCTGTCACCCTGCACATGACCAAAATTATCGTTGATTACTTTAAAGTTGTCAATATCGAGCATCAATGCTGCAAAACTTGTATTGCTGCTCTCCAGTATGTCCTTAACATAGTTGTCCAAGTGTTTTCTGTTATAGAGCCCCGTCAGATGGTCAATACTCATCTTCTCATCCAGTGCATAAAGCTGCATCAGAAGGAGCCCGACGGCGACACTTGGCCACACTATTTGCACGTTTATAAAAAATATTAGTTGCAAAATGCCGAACGCAATGGGCAATATAGGTACAATCAGATAAGGATAGTATTCCCTGCGTTCAAGATTATGTTTATTCCGCACTGTCAGCATCAATGAATAGATCACATAAATATATGTAGCGGCACTCGTTACATGAAAGTAGGAGCCTCGAAAATAAGTATTTGCTTCTGTAAACCCGTACACGACAGGATCCCAAATATTCAGCACCAAAAACACCGTGAGCACCAAAAGCGGTAAATTCAGAACAAAAAAGCCGCGCGGTTTTATCCGGCGGCCGTGCCTGTTCGTGCAGAAAAATGCCCAGAATAAACAAAATAGCGAGCAAAAGAAAAAAAACAAACCTTGCAGAATCCACAGGGCGGTATGAACGGCAGGGCCTTTATACTCTGAAATAATCAGTATAAGAGCATCCAAAGCGAGCAGCAGCATGTCGCAGATAACAAGCAGACGGAACAAACGCGGCCGATTCGTATTTTCTCCTCCATTTTTGACATTGTTGAATAAAACAACGGCCAAAACAAGCAGTGATATGATATTGACATCATACTGCATATACATAAGTTTTTACCTCAATTTTATCAACAATTGTATATATTATATAATTTACTTCGTATTAATACAACCATTGCTTTTGTTGCGGCTCGCTTGACACAAATCAAGACCAAGTATATAATTGCTATTGGTTGGTTTTTGTTGTTCTCTATTGCGATTTTATTTTAAGGACAAATCATGAGTGATCATTTGACGCAGGAAAGACGAGATTATATAGAAAAAAAGCTGATCGCCGAGGGCAGCGTAAAAGCCGCCGAGATGGCCGATCTTTTTTCCGTCTCGTCAGAAACCATTCGCAAGGATTTTATTTATCTTGAGCAAAAAGGCGTGGCCAAAAAAACATACGGCGGTGCTGTCAGCGCCAATACGCCCTTTGAACCCAGCTTTAAGGAGAAGACATCTAAAAACTTAGAAGAGAAAAACCGTATCGCTGCAAAAGCTTTGGAACGTATTGAAAACGGTATGTCGCTGATTCTTGATGCCGGCTCGACCGTCTATGCGCTGGCACGTGCTCTCGCCATCAAAAAGGACTTGCGCGTGTTCACCAACGGCTTAAGGGCTGCGCAGCTGCTCGATGATTTCGGCATTACCACTTATCTGTTGGGCGGCATGATACGGCATAACAGCAACTCGCTTGTGGGCGCATGGGCTTTAAGAAGCCTTTCCGAAATTCGTGTGGATCTCGCTATTTTGGGAACCAGCGGTTTTTACGACAGGCCCGGGCCATGTGTCGAGAATTTCCCCGAAGCTGAGCTTAAGCGAGCCATGATCAACGCGGGTAATCGCGTCATCGTATTGGGTGATGCGGATAAAGCAACAACACAAGCGGTGATCGAGTTTGCCAAATGGGAAGATATCGACGAGTTTATCACAGACAGCCGTATTGACAGCGTTGTGTTAGATAGAATACGCCAGAGCACCGATGTCACCGTGGTATAGATTAATTCATGACGATACAGGAGGATTCTATGAAAACAAAAGCAGTCAGAATTTATGGGAAAGAGGATCTGAGGCTGGAAACGTTTGAGCTTCCGCCGATTACGGAAGACGAGATATTGGCAAAGGTCGTCTCCGACAGCTTGTGTATGTCTTCTTATAAAGCGGCTGAGCAAGGCGCGGCGCATAAGCGCATTCCGAATGACGTGGCTCAGAATCCCACGATTATTGGTCATGAATTTTGCGGCGAGATTATTGAAGTCGGAGCAAAATGGAAAGACCGTTTCTCGGCAGGGGATAAGTTTTCCATTCAGCCTGCGTTTAATTACAAAGGCAGTTTGGATGCGCCCGGCTACTCTTATAGGTTCATCGGCGGAGATGCGACCTATGTGGTGATACCGCAGGAAGCCATGACGCAGGATTGCCTTCTAAAATATGATTCCGATGTTTTCTTCTACGGCTCTTTGGCCGAGCCCATGAGCTGCATTATCGGAACTTTCCATGCGTTTTATCACACACGTCCCGGCGAGTATATCCACGATATGGGCATCAAACAAGGCGGCAATATGGCAATACTTGCGGGCGTGGGGCCAATGGGCCTTGGCTCTATTGATTACGCGCTTCACTGCGACCGCAGACCATCACTGCTCGTTGTTACAGATATAGACGATGCAAGGCTGGCGCGTGCCGCTCGTATTTATACACCAGAGGAAGCGTCGCGCATGGGCGTACGGCTTCATTATGTAAACACCAAAGCACCGGGGAAAATTGAGGAGATTCTTGCCCTCACAAACGGACATGGCTTTGATGATGTCCTCGTGATGGCCCCTGTCAAACCTGTTATTGAGCAAGGCGATGCGCTGCTTGGGCGTGACGGCTGCCTCAATTTCTTTGCGGGACCTATCGACTCCAAATTCTCCGCAATGATGAACTTTTATAATGTTCATTATGCATCAACTCATATCGTGGGCACATCCGGCGGTAACAACAATGACATGCGGGAATCTCTGGACATGATGGCACGCGGTATAATCAATCCGACTGCGATGATCACGCATGTAGGCGGGCTGGATGCCGTTATTGATGCCACGCTTAATCTGCCGAATATTCCGGGCGGTAAAAAGCTTATATACACGCATGTGTCCATGCCATTAACAGCCATTGATGATTTTGAAAACAGCAGCGACCCCTTTATTAGAAAGCTCGGCGAAATCACCAAAGAACACGGCGGTTTCTGGAGCGGTGAGGCTGAAAAATACCTGCTTGCTCATGGCAAGCCGATCGATTAACGAAATGGTATGCAATTGCCGCGCTGTCTGGTATAATAAAACGCATACTGTGCGGCAATCACTGCTGATAGCCGCTTAATAATGCCTAATGGGGGAGAGGCTATGAGCAGAATTCCACTGAATACGCCCAATGTGATCACTCTTTTTCGTTTCGCGTTGGTTCCTGTCTCAACGATTTTGATCTATTTTGATCTGATGATACCCGCATTAATCACTTATATCGTGGCCTGCGCTACCGATCTGCTGGACGGCTATATTGCACGCAAGCAGCATCTCGTGACCGAAGCAGGCATTTTACTTGATCCTCTTGCCGACAAACTGATGTCCGTTTTTGCGGTTATCGCTTTTACGGCCACAAGCGTTCTGCCTTGGTTTGTGCTTGTGATTATTCTTGTCAAAGAAGTGTTAATGATATGCGGCGGTATATATCTTTATTTCAAAGATATTGTGGCCCCTGCCAATACGTTTGGAAAAATTGCCGCATTCATATTCAATACATCCGTCGCCGTGACTTTCCTGCATAAATTTGTGGCGCCGTGGCATGTCTACTTTATTTGTGTGGCGCTTGCGTTTATGCTGGCGGCGCTGGGGCAATATGCTTACTTCAATTTGTATAAGAAACTTAAATTAAAAAGGCAAGAGTAATTGATTCTTGCCTTTTTTGCTTACATTATATTTTCTTCCTTTAATGCTTTCCCATCAAGGCATAACGCCTTCCAGTATAAACATTACTTCACGTCACAAGTGTAAAAATCAAAATAATGTCCATCTATCGGCTTAATGTATTCCATTAACTTTTCATTAATCTCTATCGAAATTTTCATATTCACAACAAAGAATACACTCGAATCGACTTCAATCGTCTCAGGTTCCATACTATCATTGAGCAAAAACGGCTCGGTTCCTTTCGCCCCTGGCTCAAATTTCAGGTTTAATTCCAACTTATAATGATCCCTAAACAAAAGTGAAAATAAATCATAACTCTGTCCAAAATTTGAACTAATCCAAAAACAGACAACATAGCTTTTTGCTATGCTGTCTGCTGCAAACATAAACCTCTTTATTGAACTGCTCCGAATTAAACCATTTGCTTTTACGGTACCAGTGCGTGGAACACCACGTTCGCGCCGCCCAGCGCGGTAATGTCGTACCAGACCACATCCTTGCCGTTTGCGCTTGCCAGAAAAGACCGCGTGCTCTCAGATGTGAGCCTGCCTGTGCTCTTATCGGCAAAATAGTAAAGATAGATGCCTTCGTCCTTGGTATAAGCCACATAACCGTCGCCCACAGCGTAATTGACCACACCCTCCGCAATTTGAGTCGGCTGAGAATAAGTATCTCCCTGCTTCGTGCACAACAGCAGGCGGGCTTTCTCATCGCGGTTGGTGTCGATAAATACGATATTATCTCCGTCTATCATAGGATCGAAAACGGGAACACCCGGGCGGAAAAGTATACGCTGCGCATCTGCGCCCTCTTTTAGCGGTATCACACAGATTTCTGCCTCTGTCGACGCGGATGAACCCTCGAGCACCTGGCTCTCACCGTAGGGCTGAACATAAACAATCGCGTCATCAGACATGTGAGGCGCGCTGACGGAAAACGGTGTATTCACAAATATCTCAATCTCCGCGGTTTCACGTGAGGGCAGATGATATAAATATAACCTGTCCGTGCCTTTGCCGGTTTGCTGAAGCCACAGCGCATACTCACCAGACAAAGAAACCTTCGGCTTTCCGTATAAATACTCACGCATCACGAATTTTTCGCCCGTCTCGCGGTCAAATCCGCATACGGCACCGCCGTATGCGGATTTGCAGTCGAGATAGACGATGTATTTGTCGTTCATTTTGGGCTCAAAAAGCGTGGCATAGCTTGCGGTAATATCCTCAACAACAGTCGTTGTCTTGGCATCCATATCAAAAAGAGCAATTTGTTTAATTTCGGGAGAGACTTCGTCCTTTTTTCCGGTTGAGAACACCACCTCGCGCCCAAAAACAAAAGGATCGTTAATCGAGAGGTTTTCAATCGTCAGTTCTTCATCCAGATCAGACATGTCACTTCTGGCCATCGGGGTCGACGTGGGTACAGGTGTCGCAGAAGCTGTTTCTGTGACCGCCGGACCGGCACTATTTCCGCCAAACAACGGCACAATAACGAATATAATCAAAAGAATAAACCCAACGACACCAACAGCCAAACCGCCTATTTTAAGCATCGGCCCGATACCGGATACACGAAAACGTGAAACCCGGCGCCGTCCGCGGCCCGGACGCATACGCATATTTCTTCTTCTGCGCATCCTTCTGAGCCTGTCCCTGATTCCATTAAACACTTTCATTTCCTCCAAGCGGATTTTTTCCGGTGTATACTTATTATAACAAATATTATGTATTATTCAACAATAGGCCAAACTTCAAGTTCAATCGCGTTCTCTTTTTCTTCCTTTAAAAATGCCAAGGTCTCACTATTAAAACGTTCACTTTTCTCTTCATGCACAAAATGTGCACAATTGCGGATACGAATATGGCTTTTATGCTGCAAAGGTGTGGTATAAAGTCTTGTCGTTTCTTCATCGTGAAGTTTATCGTCCATACCTGAAAAAACCAGTATCTGATGCGGTATGCCCTTGAGCTGCGAACGTATAAGCGTGTCGTCAAAATGCAGCATGCAGCGCACGAGTGTTTCTTTTGTTTCCCTGTTGCGCAGCGGCTCAAAATAGCCCCGAACAACTTCGTCGGTGAGCTGTGTGCAATCAAAATAATAGTTACTCAGTACGTTGCGTACCGTGGCTTCGCTGAATATATACTTAAAAGCAAAGGCGCCCAAACGCGTGGTTAAAAACCTCAACAAAAACGGATAGTTTTCATTAGGACCGCCGGGTGATATGAGTACAAGCTTGTTAACTCTTTTAGGTTTTGTAGCCGCAAAAGAAAGCGCGGACAAAGCGGCTGTGGAAAAGCCAATGATGTGGGCTTTTTTAACGCCAAGCGCATCCATCAACGCATTAATGACCAATGCATTTTCTTCAATCGTATAGTAAATATTCAGGTGGCCGCTGTATCCAAAGCCCACCATATCGGGCGCAATCACACGATAGCCCTCGTTTGCAAAAAAATCGATTGTGTTGCGCCAAGTATAAAGAGATTGGCCGATGCCATGCAAAAGCAGCAACGGCTCTCCTTCGCCTTTTTCAATATAATGCAGTTTTGTTTCAAAGCGAAGCGTCTCCGGCCCCAATTCTGATTCACTCACAATGTCGAAGGAGATGTTCGCATAAGCGCCAATATATTCGTTATTTTCAAACGACGGTGCATTTCTGCGCCGATACCTGTTCATCTGTTTTCCCCCAAATCCCCCATACCTTCATCGATTCATCATACTACGACACGTTTGTTAATTCAATAGATAGCATTCATGGTTTCGCAACATCTGTCATATTACTTTAATATGCTTTGCGCAAGCAAGCGCGATCGGCGTATGAGCGTTTCCGTGTTGTTCATACCCGGGCTGACCACGCATTCCTTGTAGAGCGCTTCAAGAATTTGTCCAATAACGGGAGAGGGCTTTATATGTAGGTTCCGTGCAATATCATCGCCCGTTATGCAAAGATCCTTAACACGCCATGGGACATGCTGATCGATCATACGTGTAAGTTCTGTTTGCCAATGATCAGCGGACAGGATTTTATCCACTCTCTTTCCAGATCCGGCAACATCCGCACGACGCAGCGCTATCAGCATTTCAAAACCTTCTTTACCCATCATAACAGCCCTGCGTCGTATTATTTTTGGCTTCGCCTTGCCTTCCAGATCAAACATATGCTGGCGAATAAGCGGCAGCACTTTGTTTTTTGTATTGTTGTCTGACTTCAGTGCACTGAGTTCCTCACGGGCAAGTCTTTCGCCGATGATCTCGTGTCCGTACATATTGCCGCCTTGGCGCAAAGCCTCGGGCTTGCCGATATCATGCAGCAGCCCCGCCAACCGCAGCTCCCAAATGGCAGGTGCCGCCGAACAGGTGTAAAGACCATGATCCAGCACATCATACGCATGATATTGCGGGGACTGTTTAACGCCGCTGCCCTTCCATAGCCGTGGCAGTATATATTTTATCGCGCCAGTCTGCCGCAGCAGTTTTAACCCTATGATTGGGCCGGTCTGCGGTAAAGACGGGTATTTGGTATCCGCCATGATGATTTTTTTGAGTTCCGAGAATTTTCGCTCCGCCGAAATATCACCCAAAACCGCAGCGTGCCGTGCGGCGCTGCTAAGCAACTCATCGGAAACACCAAAACCCAGTTCTGATGCAAAACGGGCCATGCGCATGATACGAAGTCCGTCATCCTGAATCGTGATATCTGCTTCATCAGCCGCGGCTTCCAACCGCTTTTCTTTTATACTGTTGAGGCCCCGGCCTGTGGGGTCAATGATTTCTTCCGTTGCGATATGCATATAAAGCGCATTCATGCTAAAATCGCGGCGCTGAGCATCTTGCCGGATATCCGTGGTAAACGCGACGCGGTAGGGACGATGCTCCCCGCCCGGCGGATAGTAATCCTTGCGCCAAGTGGTATGTTCAAACGCGTGCCATTCACCGCCCATTTTCATTCTGATCTCAATGGTACCTAAAGAAAGCGCTTTCTCGATCACCGTCAGCCCTGCATCTCGGGCAATCTGTGCCGCTATGTCGGGATGTACGCTTGAACAGATATCAAAATCGCCCCCGGGTATCCCAAGGACGATATTACGGACAAACCCGCCCACAAGATAAAGCTCAACGCCCTGAGCGGCAAATATATTGGATATAAGCTTTAAGCTTTCCGGCAGCTTCATTCGCTAAGCGCCGCCGTGTAGATTTCTTCTGCCGGCCCTGCCATGATGACCCTGCCGTCTTCAAGAAGCTCGATAACCAGTCGTCCCGTAGTGAGATGCACCGTAGCCGTGGCATCAATAAGCCCCTTTTTATGCAGCGCCACCACGCTCGCGCAAGAGCCCGTACCGCAAGCCAGTGTAAAACCGGCGCCGCGTTCCCATGTCAGTATGCGTATATTACCTCTGTCCATTATCTGTACGAAGTTAACGTTGATTTTTCTGGGGAATAAGCTGTGCTTTTCGATAGCAGGCCCCAAATCCACCGTATCAAGCCCTTCAATATCTTCCGTCAGAACCACAGCGTGGGGCACACCCATGAGCAATGCGGAAATTACAATCGTTTGACCTGCCGCTTCCAGTGGTACATCAAACGCACTGCCTTCGCCCGCCATGGGTATATTCTCGCGTTCAAATACCGGGCTGCCCATATCGACGCTCACATCAGCAACTTTTCCGTCTTCCACCACCAGGCGAGGACGAATCACGCCGGCCAATGTTTCCACGGCCATATCTGTTTTTTTCACAATACCACGTTCATAGATATATTTAGCGAAACACCGTATGCCGTTTCCGCACATTTCGGCTTCGCTGCCGTCCGCATTGATGATCCTCATTCGGATATCCGCTATTTGGGAGGGCATCACAATCATAATGCCGTCTGCGCCCACACTGAGCCGCCTTTGGCATAGTTTTGCAGCAAGCGCATTCCAGTCTCTTTCTTTTCCGTCGTCTTCAAATATCAAAAAATCGTTTCCGAGACCGTGCATCTTTGTAAATTCCATGTGAGCCTCCAAAGTCTTTGATACCAGTATTATACTTCTCGATGTTACAAGCCGCAACCTCATAGGAATAAAAAGCCTAAAAGCTATCAGCCCTATTTTCCCAGTTTTAAAATTGTGATATGATAAATCATCATAACAGGAGAGTATATATTATGGATATTACCATCCGCTGTATTGATCGCGACGATATTCCTATTGTCGCAAAGCTCGCAAACAACCCAGCCATTGCACAGATGACAGCCAATCTGCCTTATCCCTATACAATCGATCATGCCACAACCTGGCTGGACTATGTAGAGCTGCATGAATGTGAACACGTTTTTGCGATAGTCGGTGATGGTAACGTGATGGGTGTTATCGGGCTGGTGCACGAAGCCGAGCATGAGCGCGCTGAGCTGGGATATTGGCTTGGCCAGGCGTATTGGAACCAAAACATCATGACCGCCGCAGCCGGCATGGCCATCGCTTATGCATTTTCCATGCTGCATGTACAAAAGATATATTCCCGCTGTTTCGCGCCCAATATTGCTTCACAGCGTGTCCTCGAAAAAAACGGCTTTCAGCTGGAAGGATGCCTGCGTGAACATCATATCCGCATGGGCGTTGTTCAGGATGTCAACTGCTATGGCCTGCTGCGCAGCGACTATGAAAACGGAAACTGTCAATAAACAAAGCTAATAATTTAGCATCATTGCTAAACAGAAAGGACATGTATGCAACGATTATCGGCAAAACAGATTGCTGACAGTATTGAAAACGGCAAAACGCTGGCAGCCAACGGATTTATACAAGCCTGTGTGGCAGATGAGATCTGTGCCGCCATAGAACAAAGATTTTTGGAAACGGGGGAGCCTAAAAATCTCACGATTATCAACGCAAGCAGCGTAGGCGATGGCTCGGTGCGCGGCTTTAACCGCCTTGCTCACGAGGGACTCGTATCCCGTGTGATCGCGGGACACTGGAATCTGATGCCCAAGGTACAAAAGCTCGTCATCGAAGAGAAAGCCCAGGGCTATAATTTCCCACAGGATGTGATATCCATGCTGATGCGCGATATCGCCGCTAAACGTCCCGGGCATATCACGCGCATCGGGTTGAATACCTTTGTTGACCCCCGATTGTCAGGCGGCAAGGTCAACAGCATCACCACAGAGGATCTCGTTTCGTTGATTGAGCTTGACGGACAAGAATATCTGTATTATCGCTGCTTTCCCATCGATTACGCATTGCTGCGCGGTACCACATCTGATCTGCGCGGCAACATTTCCATGGAAAAAGAAGCGGTCTTCTGCGAAGCCACGGCCATGGCACAGGCGGCGCACAACTCAGGCGGCAAGGTATATGTTCAGGTGGAACGCTTAAGCGAACAGCGCCTGCATCCGCACAGTGTGAAAATACCCGGCATCTGTGTTGACGGCGTCGTGGTAGCAACTCATGACGAATCCCAAAGCCAATCGGCAATGCACTGTTATAACCCGGCCTATTCGGGCGAAACGCTGGCTTCACCCCATGCCCATAAATCGATGCTTCTTGACGAGCGCAAGATTATAGCCCGGCGCGCAGCGCTTGAGCTCGCCGCCGGGGCTGTGGTCAACTTAGGAATCGGCGTACCGGAGGGTGCCGCTTCCGTGGCTGCCGAAGAAGGCATTGCCGATTCATTCACGTTAACCGTGGAGGCGGGCCCTGTAGGCGGTTTGCCGTCAGGGGGACTGGATTTTGGCTGTGTGACCAATCCGGAAGCAGTTTTCGAACAGTATACACAGTTCGATTTCTATCAGGGCGGCGGTATCGACCTTGCATTTTTGGGGCTCGCGCAGGCTGACAGATTCGGAAATATCAATGTGTCCAAATTCGGTCCGCGTATCGCAGGCTGCGGCGGGTTTATCGGTATTACACAATCGGCAAAAAAAGTGATATTTTGCGGCACTTTTACAGCCAAGGGTTTAGAAGTTGACTGTAAAAACGGACAGCTTCACATAATAAGTGAAGGCAGTGTCCGTAAGTTTATCGAAGATGTGGAGCAAATCACATTCAGCGCAAAAAATGCGCTGCATAACGGTCAGAAAGTACTCTATATTACTGAGCGTGCCGTTTTTTCACTGTCGGAAAAAGGCCTTATCCTTAAAGAAGTCGCGCCGGGTATCGATATCGAGAAAGATATATTGGCTCATATGAGCTTTGCACCCGTCATAGACAAAGTGTGTCCAATGGATGCGCGTATCTTTCGGGATGAAAGGATGAAACTTAATGAGAATGTATGACATTATCGCCAAGAAGCGTGATGGGAGAAAGCTGTCACGCGAAGATATTGAATTCTTCATCAGCGGTTATGTTTCCGGTCAAATTCCCGACTATCAGGCTGCAGCTCTCATGATGGCCGCTTTTATCCGCGGTTTGGACGATGAAGAAACTGTCATTCTCACTCAGGCCATGGCCGCTTCAGGTGACATGGCCGATCTTTCTATACTGGGCAATGTGGCCGATAAGCATTCCACAGGCGGTGTGGCAGACACCACCACGCTTATCGTTGTGCCTCTTGTCTGTGCCTGCGGACTAAAAGTGGCCAAAATGTCCGGACGTGGGCTCGGACATACAGGCGGAACGCTAGATAAGCTGGAATCCATACCCGGTATGAATATATCCCTCAGCATGGATGCCTTTTTATCACAGGTACAGCGTTTCGGCGCGGCGGTCATGGGTCAAACGCTCTCTCTTTGCCCGGCGGACAAAATGCTTTACGCGCTGCGCGATGTGACGGCCACTGTGGAGAGCATACCGCTTATTGCCAGCAGTATCATGAGCAAAAAACTGGCCTCGGGAGCCCAAATCATTATGCTCGATGTAAAAACAGGAAACGGCGCTTTTATGACAGACAAGAACGATGCGCTGAAGCTGGCGCAGACAATGGTGCATATCGGGCAAAGCGCAGGGCGAAAAACTGCCGCCATCATCAGTGATATGAGCCAACCGCTGGGAACGGCTGTCGGAAACGCGCTCGAGGTGATTGAGGCGATTGAGGTGCTAAGCGGGCATGTCGGCGGCGACCTTCTTACCGTATCTATGGCGCTGGCGGCGCACATGTTGTGTTTGGCCGGAGCCGTACCGGACGAAACGGCGGCCGATTCTATGCTGCATGATGCGCTCACCTCCGGACGCGCACTTAGCAAGCTATCTGAAATCATTTCCGCGCAGGGCGGAGACTCCCGCGTCGTTAAAGATACTTCTCTTATGCCGCGGGCTCATATCATTGAAACAGTTTATGCAAGAAAGAAAGGTGTATTGAGCGCCGTCAACTGCCGGGGGCTTGGACAAGCAGCCGGATTGCTCGGCGCTGGCCGCGCCAAAAAGGAAGATGTCATAGACCCAGCCGTTGGCTTTATCGTCAAAAAACGTATCGGCCAGCATGTGGAGGTCGGCGACGCGCTTATCGAAATACATGCTAATGATGAGAAACGTCTAGAGTCCGCATTGTGTATGCTTGACGGTTGTCTCACTGTCTCAGACGAAGCAAAGCCATTTACGTTAATTGTTGATACTGTGCGATAAATGTGTATAACCTGTGGATAGTGTGTATAACTATGTGAAATCTCGGGTATATCTTCGGTGATAAAGCGAGTAAAACGTCTGGTTTGTGAAGTTTATTTTGAAAAACGCTGTAAATCGCTAAAATACGCACCTTGATTTAATATAACCGTAATATTTCCGTAATAATCTTCTCAAATTGTTCATTTTCACCTCTGGCAAGCATTAAGTGAAATTGTCTTTATACACATGTTCTATTATAATTGTGGATATGATAAGGGCAACGATACGTCAACTCAACAAAGTTTTGGCGCTGCTGATGGTATTGGCAGTGCTGTTTTTGATGTTCTTCCCTGTCTTGGCACTGGCCGCAGAGCGTTATGAGATACTTAAGCTCGGCGATAAAGATGATTATGTTTTGACTATTCAAAATAAACTCAAAGATCTGGGTTACTTCTCCCAAAAAACCACAGGTTATTATGGAACGGTTACTCAGCAGGCCGTCATGGATTACCAGACCGCAAATGATCTGGTTGTCGACGGTAAAGCAGGCCCACTGACGCTTAAATCGATTATGGGCGATGATTTCAAAATTTCTCCCGATCGGATCGTATCCACAAATCAACGCGACCGCGATGCCGACTATCCGGGGCCGGGCGATAAAGGTGAGGCAGTATCTCAAATACAACAGCGTCTTAAAAACCTGGGGTATTATCATTATTCGACCATTACTGGATATTACGGCCCAGTCACGCAAAAAGCCGTGATGCGGTTTCAAACAAATAACGGCATTACCGTTGACGGCATTGCCGGCCCCGAGACAATGAACCTGTTAAGCTCCGAGAAGGCGAAATCTTTCTGTCTCTATCCCGGCGACAGAGGCAGCGATGTCTCCATGCTGCAAGAATACCTAAAAAAACTCGGTTACTTTGAAGGAAAAGTAACCGGTTACTTTGGCACCGTAACCATTCATGCACTTAAAGAATTTCAGGCGCAAAACGGACTGTCCGTCGATGCCATTGCCGGCCAGAATACACGAGACCTGTTATTCTCACAAAAGGCACCCGCATGGGACGGAAAAGACAGAGTTGCGGGTGAAAGCGCTTCATCAAAGTCTTCGGCGACGACGGAGGATATGATATCATTTGCCAGCAAGCAATTGGGAAAACCTTATGTCTATGCGACTGAAGGCCCCAGCTCATTTGATTGCTCCGGCTTTATCTATTACGTGCTTAAGTATATGGGCGTGCGCACAACGCGTTACAGTGCCGACGGTTTTTCCAAAGTTGAAAGCTGGGTAAAAATTACCGATCGGGGTGCGTTGGTTCCGGGTGATATACTTTTTTTCACTTCTGACGGTGGTTCGCGTATCAATCATACAGGGATTTATATCGGCAATAATCAATTTATCCATGCCAGTTCCAGCAGCGCTTGTGTGCGTATCAGCACGCTCACAGAATATTACGACCGGAATTTCTCCCTTGCCCGCCGAATCTTCTGATTTTTCTTGCCTTGAACTAGCGGTAATCCAAAAAGCGTAAGCGTTACATCCCTTAAAATGCACCACTTACGCTTTTATATCAAAGACAAGTCTTTAATCTTCCTCAGCGCCCACCAATTCAGAATATCCAAACATCAGTGCGTCCGGTACGGGGCGCTGTCCGAGAAGCGAACCCTTGTACTCGTTAATATGCTCGCCCATAAATGCCATCGTCGCCGATTGTCCGCCGTCAAGATTGTATGCCACTTCACAGTCGTATGAGTCGAAAAGCTCAGCCAGCTCTTCAAACGTCATGCCTTCGCTTCTTCTGCTTCGGCCTTCCACCAGTACCAGAATAAAGTGATAGGGCTCTATCATACCCACAGCATTACGGGGTTTTCTGTCGGATATTCTATAATCCATCAAACCGGACTGTATGATACCGTCTTTGATAAGCGTGGGGCCGAATGAGAACGCATTTTGCACACCATCCGCAAGCAACTGATCTGCTGTTTTTTCTCCCGGTGAGATAGCTCTCATTGTGCCATCCGGGTAAAACGCCAGCGTATCGTTTTCATCGTCATCCACAAAAACAATACCGTCGCGGATAATGACACCTTTGGGGTCTTCGGGATGGTGATCGAGGAAATCTCCGTTCACCGCAATGACCGCCTTGTAATGTTGGGCAATCTTAAATAATTCAATAGACTTACCGCCCGGACGTTCTGGCCTGGAAAAACCGCCACGATCCTTTTCCATATCTTTCATACGAACTTCAGCAACAAGATATGTTTGAGGAATGTCATTTGTGTAGCGATTCACCTCCACATACAGAGAAGGAGAACGGTACAGCCAGTGGCCGTTGTCAATGTCGGCCATCACCTCTTCCTTTTCAGTAAAATATGGATCAGGTGTCGGCGACGGCGTCGGTTCAGGCGTCGGTGTGGGCAACAGTGTCGGTTCGGGAGTCGGCGTCGGTGTCTCCGAGGCCGTGGGCGTTTGTGTGCTGACAACAACCTCCGGTGTGGCGGCGCACCCGGCTAACAGAAAAACGGCAAGAATTAATAATACAAGTGTCTTCTGATACATACTGTTTTAACTCCATTTATGATAAAGTTTTTTCCTTTTATGTGCATATAGAACACATTAGAGGGGTCGTCCCTTTTTGTCAATTGTTTTATAGTGCGTAAACAAAAGTCACTTGATTTTTATTTAACCTGCTGACCTTAGAGCATGACATAAAAAAGATGCTGCACAGCATCTTCATCAGAATAGATATCCGTTTGTTCTTATCACTTTAGTATATCAATAGGCTTCTGACGATAAAAGTATTTACCGTCAAATTCGAGTATTGCGTCGTAAAGATAAAAAGTACTCTCGCCGTTATCTTTTTTGTAAATTTCACCTTCAATATACCCCGGTTCTTCGTATTCAATCGCATACATAAAATGTTCTCTTTGCGCCTCGCTTGACTGATCCATCACTGCCATACCTTTACCGTTTTTAAGCATAATCAGTTCCATACCATTTTTAGCATACCATCTGCCGGCCACAAGGTTTGTGGGAAGTATCAAGATTAATAACAGCACAGCCAGCGTAAGGGCGAAGACTGAGATTATCATTGCCATCCACTTTTTTGGTCTTTGCGGATATTTTTTATGCAATTCACCGGGAGGCATATTCGTCAACAGCGGCTGCCCACACTTTATACAAAATTGCGAATTATCATTGTTTTTGTGTCCGCATTTGATACAATACATAAACGACTCCATATTTGTGATGTTTCTTTATCACAGTCTCATTTAACATATATCCTGTTATCTATTTAGAGTATTTATCATCATACTCTTCAGAATAACATGTTTTATAATTGATATGATAAATGCAGGTTAAATATTGACAATGGCACATCATTTTTTCAAACTTTGCTTATTGAGACCTCGTGGCGATTGTGATAGAATATAGTTTGCATCATATAGGATAGATTTATCCACAATTGTGGATAGGTTTGTGGATGAATAGAACATACTATTGTCTTTTTATTAATTATAACGTTGCAGCGTTCTGTGATATTAAAATAACCGAGGTATGCTGGTGGACACATTTTTACTCATATGGGAAAAAGCGTTAGAAATACTTAAACAGGAGCTAGCAAGCGTTCGCTACGATACGTGGATTAAAACGCTTTCTCCTGTTAAAAATGTGGATTCAGCATTCTATTTTCAGACACTTAATCCAATACACAAAGAACTCGTAGAAAAAAGCTATAAAAACTTGATTGTCAGCGCAATGAACGACGCAGCCGATGCGTTCGATTATGGGCTGGAAATCGACGTATTTTTTTTAGATACAGAAGAGGCTTCTCGTTTAAGACAGCCCGTTATCAGCCATAACGAAAATGCAGCCTCTAATGAAGGCGCAAATGCCACGCGAACCACGCTCAATCCCTACTTTACTTTTGATACCTTCGTGGTAGGCAGTTCCAATGAGTTTGCGCATGCTGCGGCCCGCGCGGTTGCGGAAAACCCCGGCTTTACATACAACCCTCTTTTTATATACGGTAAAACAGGTCTTGGTAAAACACACCTGATGCAGGCTATCGCAAACTATATTACTCAGCGTGATAGTAACGCGACTGTGATGTTTGTGAAAAGTGAGCCGTTTCTAAATGACTTGATAAACGCCATCCGGACATCGAAAACCGAGGAATTCCGTAAGCGTTACCGTAAGGCCGATGTACTCCTAATTGACGATATTCAGTTTATAGCAGGAAAAGAAAGTACACAGGAAGAATTTTTCCATACATTCAACGATCTGCATGAAAATAATAAACAAATTATTCTTTCGTCGGATAAACCCCCAAAGGAAATTGCACGCCTTGAGGAACGTCTTCAATCACGTTTTGAGGGAGGACTCATTGCAGATATACAACCGCCAAACTATGAAACCAAGTTGGCGATTCTCATGAAAAAGGCAAAGGATATCACGTCTAAAGGTTCACTTAAATGTGAGGTCAGCAACGAAATACTTGATTTGATTGCAACAAAGGTATCTTCCAACATTCGTTCTTTAGAAGGTGCTTTAAAAAAGATCATCGCGTATACTGTACTGAACGGAAGAACACCGAATCTCGTGGAGGCTGAAATAGCAATACGTGATTTTCTGACCACAAATACAAAGAAAATATCTTCTAAGCTCATACTTCAAACGGTTTGTGAGTATTATGATATTTCCGAAGATGAGATCACAAGCAATAAAAAGAACCAAAGCGTGGCTTATCCAAGGCAGGTCGCCATGTATCTCACGCGCAGACTCATGGATTTATCATATAAAGCGATTGCGGAGATTTACGGGAAGAATGATCACACTACGGTCAAACATGCCTATGAGAAAATAGAAAGGGAAATTCAAACGAACATCGAAACAAAAACGCTTGTGGATGATTTCGTCACGAAGCTGAAAGAATAGGTGGATAGAATGTTTATACTTTTTATTTGACGTTTTATTAAAGAAACTTTTATCCCTATTCCATTAACGATTCTTACACCCAAAATACCAACCTACAAAAAGGATTAAGACGGACTTTTATGAGATGATATGGGCATAAACAGGATATCCACATTATCAACATGCACTACTGCTACTAATACTATTTAATTAACAAATGGAACCGTCTTAGTGCTAATAATCAAAATAAGGAGTTCATATGAGGATAATTTGTGATAAAAACGAACTGCAGAAAAATGTGAATACAGCTTCAAAAGCAGTTGCCGTTAAATCTCCGATCTATTTGCTCGAGGGAATACGTATTTCAGCTGCTGATAATACATTGACTTTTTACGGAAGTGATGGAACACTGTCGATTAAATCTAAAATAGAAGCAAATGTGATAGAAAGTGGTGATATCGTTTTACCGGCAAAGCTTTTTTGTGAATTGCTTGCAAAGTTCGATGCGTGTGAGCTCAGTATATACACCGAAGGAAGTAACGTCGTATTAGAATGCGGGCACTCAAAGACCACGCTTTGTTATATGAGTGCAGAACAATATCCTGAATTTCCTCAATTTGATGCGGTTGGCGGTATCAGCCTTTATTCGAAACAGCTTGTCAGTATGATCGATCAAACGGTTTTTGCAACAGCAGCAAGTGAAGAAAAACCAATACTCACAGGAATACTTCTGGAGATGTCAGAAAACAATGTGAAAATGGTCGCTCTTGACGGTTATAGGCTTGCTGTACGAAAAGAAAACATAAGTGCAGAGCATACTGAGAAAGAGGTCGTTGTGCCCTCAAAATCGATGAGAGAGATCGCACGCATTATTCCTGAGGATGAGACAACCATTAAGCTGTACACACGTGAAAATCTTGTGGGTATCGTATGCGATAACATTGAGATCGTTACCCGTGTTCTGCAAGGCGATTATGTTAAGTATAAAAATATATTACCTGCCGAATATATGACACGAGTGATTGTTAGCAGGCAAAATATGTTTGGTGGTCTTGAGCGCACGAGTATTATGGCCAGACAATCCAAAACAAATCTTGTTAACCTGCAGATTGAAAGCGGTATTCTCACAATTACATCGGATTCTGAGATCGGAAAAGCCCGTGAGGAAATAGATATTAAACAAACGGGTAAGAATTTGAATATAGCGTTTAATGCGCGTTATCTGCTCGATGTTCTTAAAGAGGTTTTGGATGAAGAAATTGTGATGGAGTTCAATACCAGCATAAGCCCGTGCGTGATTCATCCGCTTTCAGGCGAGAGTTATCTATATCTTGTATTGCCGGTTAAAACAAATAATGTCAATTAAGTTTTCTTTTTAAGAAATGTATTTGTTAACCAAGAATGGACACGCTCCTCAATAAGGGGAGCGTATTTTGTTGCTAAAAATAGTGCCGCGAAACCCACAACCGCAATAATAATCCAGCCCCAAATCGGCAGTGAAACAAAACCTGAACCGACTAAAGCAGAAAAGATAAGACCCCAGGGGCGGGTGATCAGTACGATTAAGGCAAAAGCGGGTAGACTTAATGCGGATAAGCCGGCAATCAAACACAAGATATCATCCGGAAAAAAGGGCAGCAAAAACATAAAAATTAATAATACACGCTGGCGTGACGAGACGGAGCTCAAATACTTATCGACGATCTTTTTTCCTGCTAATCGTTCAACGAGAGGACGTCCAAATTTTTTACCAAGAAGAAATGCTGCCAGGGATCCTAAAAAAACAGCAGCCATTGATAAAAGAAAGCCGTAAAAAAAACCAAAAAGAACACCTCCCGCCAGCGTGGTCACGCTGCCGGGAATCGGAGAAATGATGACTTGAATAAACTGCAGAACGAAGAAGGCAAGAGGGGCCCAAGCTCCAAATGATGCAACATATTGCTGGAAGCTTTCCTTTGACTCAAAAACAGTAAACCAACCGTTTTCTTTGCCGATAAAATAAAGTATCGTTGCTGCAATAATGATAAAAAGTAATACAGCAAACCATATCAATTGTTTTTTCGTTAATTTCATAATGACAGTATACCATATATAAGTAAAATCTGAATACAGTTATTTGTAACATTTCTATGATTAAGCGAGTAGTTCATTGAACCTTTGTTTCTAAATTTAGATATTTGACTTAAGCAGAAGAGCTGATTATAATGGAGTTCTAATTACACATATAAAGTTTTCTAGGGTTCCGCAGCATTACGCTGGTCTGCGACCAAGAGAAAACACACAGTCATAACAACTGTGCACACGGAAGGATAAAAGCCTGGGAGATATCAAAAGATATCTTTCCGGTTTATTTTTTTGGGAGGCTACAAGATATGGCATGGGTCTATTTATTTATTGCAGGGATATTTGAGATCGTTTGGGCAATAGGTCTTAAGTATTCACAAGGGTTCACTCGGTTATATCCGTCTTTAATTACCATAGGGGGTATGATCGTTAGCTTTTATTTACTGTCTCTCGCGACGAAAACGCTTCCGATGGGAACTGCGTATGCTGTTTGGACAGGAATTGGCGCTTTAGGCACTGTATTGTTGGGTATTATTCTTTTCCATGAACCGGTTAATTTAATAAGAATCTCATTTCTTGCTTTGATATTGATTGGAATTTTAGGTTTGAAACTCACTTCTGCATAAATAGACTTAAGCGAAATAGGATTATTGAACAAAAGCAGAATAGCGCTGCCTTTGTTCAATTGGAATATCGTTATTTATTGTCGCTTTTTCGAATAAATGATTTAGACCTGAACCGGTAATAAATATGATGCGTTTTCCCTTATAAAACCCATAACAGCTTCAAAAATCAGCTTATGACCGGCTTCATTAGGATGTATGCCGTCTGAACAGATGAAATCAAAGAACTCTCTGCATTTCAAAAAAGCACGGCGTACATCAATGCACGTGACATGACGCACCCGGGATATGTATTGCACGCAGTTTGAGTACCTTTCCTGCCACCAATAAATTCGCCAAACATCTTTGAGCCATTTTAATATATTGAGACCTTTTTCTTTATCGCAGTTGGTAAACCATTTGAAATAGCTGTCGGCGTAAAGCGGCGGTAACGTTGTGAGAACAACTTTTTTCCCATTTTGCTGGACATAGTCGATCATGTCATTCAGACTTTTTTCAAATACGTCTAATGGTGTTTTGGGTATATGATCCTGCATAGGATCCTGCGCGATATTATCCCATAAAAAATCGCAGTCGTTGCCCCCAAATTCAATCACGACAATATCAGGATTGTGCTTTTCCATTTTTGATTGTAAGACTTTTTGACCCTGAACAACAGTTGAGCCAAAACGAGAGGCATTTATCATTTCGGCATTTACGTTTTCTGAAAGAAGGTTAAAAAAACAGTCTTTAAGAAGTACATATTTCTTTTTCTCTTCATCGAGTATAACACCCTTTGAAAGTGAATCTCCTACAACAAGTATTTTATGATCCATTTGTCTCTCCTTTCTTTAGATATCTTTGAACTATCTATAACGTTAATATCCCTTTGAGCTATATCAAGTATACCCATTGCTTTTCTTAGTATGACTGCATACTGTAAATAAATAGGACCCATAATCAAAAAGATTGCGCTATTATTTGAAAGACTGACTGACAAATAATATTTAAAATGAATATTATTAACATAATGTCTGGCAATCGTCCGATAAAATATATCATACCATTTTTTTTGCGGCAAGAGATGAGATGTAAACGAATTATGGCTAAATATTTCTTGTGGAATGGATGTATGTGGTTATTCATAAATAAATTCATGTAGGGTGCCCTTTCAAATATATGTTTTTTGTTTTATAATGAAAATAATGAATTTCAGGGGGACTGATTATATGTCTAAAATTATTGCCATTGCCAACCAAAAGGGCGGCGTTGGTAAAACAACAACAGCGGTAAACCTTAGTGCATGTATTGCAGATAAAGGGAAGAAAGTTTTGCTTATTGATATCGACCCGCAGGGGAATTCCACAAGCGGACTGGGAATTGAAAAAAGCGAATTGAAGACTTCCGTATACGACATATTAATTAACAATATAGATGCGCGTCAAGTCATAAAGAAAACAATGATTGATACACTTGACATTATTCCGGCCAACATTGATCTTGTCGGTGCTGAGGTGGAAATGGTATCGCGCATGGCCAGAGAGCAAATACTTAAGAATGCTCTAAAGAATATCCGTGACAGCTATGACTATATATTTATGGATTGCCCCCCGTCACTTGGCTTGATAACAATTAATGCATTAACAGCATCAGATAAAATACTCGTGCCTATTCAATGTGAGTATTATGCTTTGGAAGGCTTATCACAATTGATGAATACAATAAAACTTGTACGGTCAAATTTAAATCCGAGCATTGAGGTAGAAGGCGTGGTTCTTACTATGTTTGACGGAAGGACAAACTTATCTATACAAGTTGTGGAGGAAGTCAAAAAGTATTTTAAAAATAAGGTTTACAAAACGATTATACCCAGAAACGTCCGGCTTGGCGAAGCCCCGAGTTTTGGTTTACCGATTATTCGTTATGATGCCACCTGCCTGGGCTCTCAGTGTTATATCGATTTGGCCAGTGAAGTTATCGAATATAACGGAGGGGATGCATCATGAAGCAGCCGCAGCAACGGCTTGGAAAAGGTCTTGGGGCTCTGATCGGCGAAGGCCCGCAAAACAGCGAAGAAAGAGTCGCCGGACTTAAGATGGTCAGTGTGAATGATATTGATCCAAATGCTGAACAGCCTCGGAAACATTTTGACAGCGACAGACTTGAAGAGCTTGCGCAATCCATCAGTACATACGGTATTGTTCAGCCTATCATTGTTCAGCAGAATGGTTCACGCTATACGATTATTGCCGGAGAAAGACGGTACCGGGCGGCTAGGCTTGCGGGTTTAAAAGAAGTTCCTGTCGTCATCAAAGAGTGTTCCAGAACTGAGCTTATGGAGGTATCACTTGTTGAAAACCTCCAGAGAGAAGATTTAAACCCGATTGAAGAAGCTCAGGCAATGCGCCTTTTGATGGATGAGCATAAGTTGACACAGGATGAGTTGTCCAGCCGGCTTGGTAAATCTAGAAGTGCTGTTGCCAATACATTGCGCTTATTGTCTTTGCCGGAAAGCGTAAGATCAATGGTCATAGCGGGAGACTTATCGTCAGGACATGCACGGTGCCTTGTCGCATTGGAGCGCGATGAAGATAAACATCGCTTAGCTATGAAAATTGTATCGCAAGGATTGTCTGTTCGTGCGACGGAGGAACTCGTTAAAGCATTGAACACGCTAAAACAGGATAATAAGAAGGCAGATACAAAACCCGAAATAGAAGAAGCGGAGAAGAATTTGACGGCAGCACTGGGTACGCGGGTTCAGATTTCCGGAGACTTAAAACGCGGTAAGATTATACTGGCCTATTACAATCAAGAGCAGCTCAATTCTCTTTTTGATTTTCTAATGACAAGCAAATAAGTCTATTAAAAAAGTTTCACGTGAAACATTAATCTTTTGTTTCACGTGAAACTTTTTATTATGACGGTAAACAGCCTGGTCTAAATAACGCCGCGTATCAGATGTAAATAAAAGTTGTTGTTAAAGAAAAACATTCCGATATTAGATGTTTGAAAATATTCTGAAATTTTATCGACCGGTAAAATCAATAACACGATAGGGATAACGGTCACAATTAAGAAGCATACAAGAAAACCGTGCAATGCCCCAAAAAGAGCACCCGTTGTTCGGTCGTATTGACGAAGCTCGGGAAATTGTACTGTGTAATCTATCGACCCTAATACGAATGCAAAAATGATACGGGCTAATAAGAACACCGCGAGAAAAGAGAGGATGTTTAGCACAGCCGAGACAATGGTCATGTTGAAGTATTCACCGATCGTTGTCAGCCCGTCGGACGCGAAAGCTTTCGCTTCAACATTCTGACGAATCAGGGAAGTAAAAGGCTCGGAAGTATTTGATGACGTCAGAATGCTGTCGAGCTGCGAATTTGTCAGATTGTCGACAAGGAGCTGAGAGCTTTCATAGGTCGTAATTTTTTCGGCGCCTTCTGTGTAATAGATCAAATAATCAAAAATAGATTTATTGGCCTTTACTGCAGTGGAGACAACAGGATAAAACAAATAGGATGTAATAACAGAGAGAAAGAACACACCAAGGTTAAGGGCAGACCTTAAAAAACCGCGGTGTATGCCCTCCAATATCATTATCAATATAATCACGATCAAGCAAAGGCTAATCAAATTCATTATTCAACCTCCAGATACAGCAGCCTTTATGGCAGCGGCATCAGCGTTACCGATTTACCAGACTTAATATAAACATGGTTTTTAATCGCTCTCTCGACACCATCAATCGCATACGGCAGATCATAGGTTCTTAGATATTTGCCTTCACCAGTATATACGAAAATCTGGTTGTTTGCAAAGCAATATATCTTCTCTCCCTGGTGCAGTATCTTAAAGACTCCGGGGGGCAGATTGATGGTAATTTCGCTGCCGGCAGAGCGTATGACGCGGGCAATATCATATGTACCGGTGTTGTTTAATGGGACATAGATAAACTTTGGCTCGCTTGAGCAGCAGACATCTTCGAGTACCCAACCATACACCATGACCTGTTTGTTGCTGGAGTTAATTGATTCGTACATTGTCAGCTGATTTGTCCCGATTGCGTAGATGCTGTCTCCAATCCAGTATAAGCTGCTGACAAGCTGGTCTTTGAACTCTTTAATAAAGGTGATCGCTTGGGTGTCGGGTCGATAAGTAGAAATTCGGGATACCGGCACACCTCCCGATACATCAAGTTCGAGTACATAAAGTGCGTCACTTTTTTCGTCAAAACCGTAATCCAGCACATAACGGTTCGTTACATCCAATCGAAATAATGCTTCACCCGTAAGATTAAAAACAACAATATAAGCCGGGGTTTCATTGTCGGCCTGCTGCAGAACAAAAGCCGCAATCATATCTTTGCCAACGCGCGCGGATTTAATCTCGCCGTTTAACTGAGTGGAAAAGAGATGATTGCCTTTTGCGTTAAGAACCTGTACAACACCTTGACCGGTCGCGGCGATCAGATCATCGTTTGCGGTAAAACTAAGGCCGCTGGTAAACAGCTTAAGTTTCCAGACTAATTTTTGAGATGCATCAACACATGTTAACAGTTCCGCATCCGAATAAACGATTGTTTCACCAACCGTAAAATATTCGCTATCGGCTCCAAATGGCATTTGAACAAGTGTATCTTTAAGTTCCCTGCCCTTTGTCAGGATAACGATTAAACCGGTAAGCAAGACGATGGAGGCAATGGCGATTGCGCCTAAAAACATGACAGTTTTGCGCGGTAGACGTTTTTTCTTTGTTTTCTTACTTAAATACACGCGGGCACCTCTCTTGTGCGGATTATAATGGCATTATAACACAAGGCATAAGAAAAGAAAAACGACCAAAGAATGGCCGCTTTTGAAGGTCAGTACTTGATGAACTCATTAAGATCGCGGGCAAAAAACACGCAGTGCAGATGGTTTGATATATAATCTTGATGGCGTTTGTCCATAGACTTCGCCGTCAACATTAAAGCGCTGTAGGGTATCACATGCTATGGTTATTTCACTGCATGTCAACTGTTCTGCCCAAGCTATATTATCGATCTGTCCTTTTTTTAGCTTTGGCAGTTCAAAAAGAATCCGCCATCTTGGGACTTTATTAATTATTAAAATATTAAATAGCCCATCATTAACGCTGGACTGTGGAGCGACATTAAGACCTCCGCCATAGCATTGCCCGTTTGCCACGGCAATGAGCAGTACGGTTTTACGAATTGTTTTCCCGTTGACAGTAATATCAATAGTAATGTTTTTATACCTGAATATCGACATAATGATACCCAGCAAATAAGCAAAACCACCCGTGAAGAGACGCCGCACCTTTTCAGTATTATAGATAACCTCTACATCAAAACCGGTACCCGCGACATTGAGAAAAGGCCTGTCGTCACCAAGAAAACCGATATCAACATATTTGCTATAGCCGTCCAATATCGTATCCAGCGCTTGGACAGCATCCTTGGAGATGTTGACGGCCTGGCGAAAATCATTACCGGTCCCTGCAGGGATAATGCCCAGTGTTTCGTGTGTACCCTGTAATTCGCCAGCGATCTCTAAAAGAGTTCCATCTCCGCCGACAGAAATAATCCCCTGATATCCTTTACCCACAGCCTCCCGTGCCAAAGTTACGGCATGTTGTTTGTACTGAGTTTCATCAATCAAGTATTCAATATTTCGCTCTTTTAAATGTTGCTCAACAGCCTGCATCGCTTTATATGACCGGCCGGCACCTGCGGTAGGATTGAAAATGATGTAATACATGTGTGCTCCAAAAGAATTAATATAGATATTTTACTAGAACAAACCGTATTTGTATAGATACAATCTATAATGTGACTTTGCTACTGTCCTTTTATCCGGTATCCATGTATGATGAGATAAAAGACTTGCGGCTGAATTTTGGGGTATACTTGATAAAAGGAGGATAGTTATGTCTGTTGCCGATTTAGGAGGAGCTTTTCTGGTAGGACTCACAGCTTTCTTTTCTCCCTGCATACTGCCTGTCATTCCGGTATTTCTATCAACATTGGTCGGCGGAATTGCAGAACATAGTCAATCGGTCAAGATTGGCCGGGTACAGCTATATACATTACCAATATTGCGTGTGACGGCATTTGCACTGGGTGTGGCAATTACGTTTGCGATATTGGGTCTTGCTTTCGGCGCGTTAGGTCAATTCATCAATTCGCTTTGGTTTATGCTCGTTTGCAGCGTCATTGTGATTATATTCGGTGTTTATCAAACAGGCGCCTTTCAGATACCGTTTCTTATGCGGGAAAAGCGTTTTGAATTAAAACCAAGGAAAGGAATGATAGGCGCATTTATATTGGGCTTTACCTACAGCTTTGGTTGGACGCCATGCGTGGGATTATCACTGGGCAGTTTACTGTTGTATGTGACGCCGCAGGGGATATTGGTAGCAGTGGTGACGCTGCTGGTCTATTCATTGGGGTTTGTGATACCGTTTTTTATAGCCGCAGTATTTTCAGATATTCTGGTGAGTAAAATAAAAAGCATTTATAAACATATGAAGCTGATTAAGATCATAGGCGGCCTTATCATTGTGGCAATGGGCATGTACTTGCTTATCACAACACTGATAAAAAACTTTTAGAAGGAGATTGAAAATGAAAAAAGTGCTTAATATAACGGTTATGATTCTGCTTGTGTTAGCATTGGCAGCATGTCAGAACCAGCCGGACACCAAACCGGATGCAAATGGGACTCCTGATAATACGACAGTTGAACACACCGCAGCACCAGAAAGTTCGCAAAAGCAGGAGACCGAAACCGAAAATGCGGCTTATGAATTTGAATTTGAGGACTTAGACGGTAATGTTCATAAGCTGTCAGATTATGAAGGTAAGCCGATTTACTTAAGGGTGTGGACATCATGGTGCGGTGTCTGTACATCGTCGTTAGAAAGCTTGGATACACTGACTGCCCAATCCAAAGACTTTACTGTGCTCAGTGTGGTAATGCCGTCAATGGATGGAGAAATGAGCCGCGAAGATTTTACCAAGTGGTATAACGAATTCGGCTATGAAAATCTCGTTGTGCTGTTTGATGATGCGGGGCAGCTCGTCCGTGACTTTGGTATTAACGCATACCCGACGCAGATTATGTTCGATGCGCAAGGACGTGTTGTATACGGCGCGATAGGGCTGATGTCTGAAGATATGATAAACGACACAATGCAAAAAATAACAGACCAAACATAAAGCGACATATCCTTGTGACGGACGGATCACAATGTTATAATAGCTTAAAAAGCAGGAGGGGGAACAGTCATGAAACAGGCGGTTGTTTTTTTAATAATATGCGTAAGTTTGGTTTTTTCCGCCTGCGCTACGCCGGTATCCGCTGATACACAAGTGACTCATACACCGTTGCAAACGCAGACCATGAGGCCGTCTCAGTCAACGGTTCCTGATTTGATTGCAACCACACCTCCAGATGAACCGACCCATCCGACAGCTGCTGACGAGCTGCAGACGGATGTCACGAAAACGATCATTGTCAAAGAGGCGGATACATTGGAGAAGGAAATCATTCCGCGTCTTTGCAATGTATTTTCGCTTTCAGAGCAGCAGGTTAAGGATGTGCTTGCCACGGCCAAAAGTGATTTGATATCCGATAGCTTGTCGGGTTTTCGACGTATGGAGGGGATCATCATTCCCGGGAGCTATCAGATAAACGGTGAGACACTCGAGGATTATGTCAATATATGGATAAGTCAGGCTGAGCAGCGGTATGCGGCCATATCTGCCATGAGCACCTCGACCAACGATCTGAAGCCAAACGAGCAGCTTGCACTGGCATCCATTGTCGAGTGGGAATGTATCGGCGATGAGTTTGAGCCACAGGCAGCAGCCGTTTTTTTAAACCGGATTAGCGAGGGCGACAAGCTTAGAAGCTGTGTGACGGTTGAATATGCGCTGGGCTATCAGCGGCCATATCTCACAAGCGAAGATATCAAAGTCAAGAGCGATTATAACACATATCAGGTACGCGGTTTACCGCCGGGCCCGATATGCGCGCTGGATGATGAAAGCCTGGCCGCAGCCATTGGTAAGCCTGTGGATGAAGACCTATACTTTTTCTTCTATGATTATGTGCAGGACACCATGTATTTCTTTAATGACTATGATTCATTCAAGCAGGCTGGTAAGGAATCGGCAGCGAAGTTTAAAGACGCATTTGATTTTGACAAGTATGATATTGTAGAAAAACGTCAGGTATTTTGTAATAATTGACAAATAAAATTTTACAGTTCGTTCTTATATTCATGTGGAATTAAGTTGACGCATGAAGTATTTTTTGATACGATAGCGTAGGACTTAAGCGGGGAAGCGAAAGCGCCCGCTTTTATCATCTTTAGATATCAGGAGTGAGCAGATGCCGGGCATTTCAGTTTTTGGTGCACAGTGGGGAGACGAGGGTAAAGGACGTTTTGTTGACTATCTGGCCAGCGAGGCCGATATGGTTGTCCGCTATCAGGGCGGAAACAACGCCGGCCATACCATCATTGTAGACGGCGTGAAGTATACGCTGCATCTGATTCCCGCAGGTTCGCTGCATGAAGGCAAGCTTTGCATAATCGGCAACGGCGTGGTGGTTGATCCGGGCGGCCTCATTGAAGAGATGGATATGCTTCAAAAACAGGGGCTCTCACTGGATAACCTAAAAATCTCCGACAGAGCCCATATGGTGATGCCTTATCATAAGCTGCTCGACGGCCTCAGTGAGGACGGCGCGGGTGATGCGCAGATCGGTACGACAAAAAGGGGCATCGGGCCATGCTATACTGATAAAGCCGCGCGTTGTGGTTTAAGAATGTGCGATCTTTTATCGGACAGCTTTTCGGAAAAGCTGCGCAAGGTGTTGGATCAGAAGAATGAAATTATCACCAAGATATACGGCCAGGCTGCAATGGACTATGACACCATTTTAAAGGCTTTCATGGGTTATAAGGAACGGTTAAAGCCATACATCTGCGACACCATAAGCCTTTGTCATGAGCACTACGCCAAGGGAAGCAAAATGCTGTTTGAAGGCGCGCAGGGCATGCTGTTGGATATCGATTTTGGGACCTACCCGTTTGTGACGTCTTCGCATCCTATTTCGGGCGGCGTAAGCGTGGGTACGGGTCTTCCCCCTGCGGTATTGAATGAGGTTGTTGGCGTGGTCAAATCGTATACGACGCGTGTGGGCAAGGGCCCGTTTGTGACCGAGCTGTTTGATGAGACGGGAGAAAGAATACGCGAGAAAGGCCACGAATATGGCGCGACGACGGGACGGCCGCGGCGCTGTGGCTGGCTCGATCTTGTTATCGTCGGTTTTTCGGTACGTGTAAGCGGAATTACGTCAATCGCATTGTCCAGAATGGATACTTTGGGCGGTTTTGACAAGGTACGTATTTGCGTGGGTTACGAGATCGATGGAAAAGTTACAAAAGACTATCCGGCCTCTTTAGACGATCTCGCCAAGGCAAAGCCCATTTATAAGGACTTTGAAGGCTGGAGCGATGATATTTCGCATGTCAGAAGCTACGACGAGCTGCCCAAGGCAGCCAGAGAATATATTGAGTTTATCGAAAGCGAAACGGGTACGCCGGTTGGCATGATTGGCGTGGGCCCTGAGCGCAGCGAATGTATCGTCCGGCAAACATACTTTGAATAGGAAGCCGGAATAAATAACAATAATAGAACTAATAAGTTTGCCGTGCCAGACGGGGAGCTAGCGGTGCCCTGAACCTGCAATCCGCTACAGCAGGGTTTGATCCCCGGTTTGAGGCACGATATTGTAAGGTATGGAAGCGGTAAGGGGCGTTGACGAGTGGGCCCCGTGCAACGGACACCCGTGAACCCTGTCAGGCCCTGACGGGAGCAGCAGTAAGCGGATCTGCCCGTGTGCCTCGGATCAGTCTGCTCCGAGCAACCTACCGTTATACCTCTTGTAATGTCGTGTCGATTTCCGGGTGCACGGCTTTTAATTTACTCAAAAACGCATTTTCGTTTCAAAATTAAGGACAAACTATGTCCAAAATGTATCATTTTAAAAACAGCAAGGAAAAATAAACAGCGCCGCAGAATACTAATTAATATAAGCTGTTGTTTATGAGTACCCAAATGGAGGTAAAATAATAGTAAGCATTTATCCCAAAAAGGTTGGGATATATTAACACATAGAAAGGGGGGCAGAATTATGCGCGTCAGCATAGCGGGAAAGGGCATGGAAGTGTCCGATTATTTAAAGGATCTCGTCACAAAAAAGGTGTCCAAACTTCAGAAGTATTTTGACGAGGACACCGAGGCGCACATAACCATGTCGATTCAAAAATCGAGACATATTGTGGAGGTGACCATTCCTTTCGATGGGATCGTCCTCCGTGGCGAGGAAGCAACGGGGGATATGTACGCGTCTGTGGACGGCGTAATCAAAAAGCTGGAAAAACAGATTCACAAGCACCGTACGGCTCTTAAAAAGCGCCTGCATGAAGGGGCATTTTCCGCGGATGATTTAGACTACGCGGATGAAAAGATGCCTGTGGTTGTGAGAACCAAAAGGTTCGTCGTCAAGCCTATGGATATTGAGGAAGCGAAAATGCAGATGGAGCTTTTGGGCCATCAGTTCTTCGTGTTCCGCAATGCCATAACAAATGAGATCAATGTGCTTTATCAGCGGCACGACGGGGACTTAGGCCTCATCGAACCGGACGGTGTCTAAGAGGATATAATTAAAGGCGGGGGAAACCTCGCCTTTTTTGTTCGCATTAAAAAAGTTATCCACATGACGAACTCCGTTGTGGATAAATCAATTCTAAAAGAAAGAGAATCAGAAATGCCCGTTGCAGGGCATTTTATAAAAGGTATTCTTAAGGGATGAATTCCTTAAGCGTTTATTTTAGACAGCCGGCTATAAGAAATATTTCACGCCGCTTTCGAATATGCGCTGATCCTTTTCTCCAGGCACATTTTTAAGTGTGTGAGCGGTGTAGCGCTCGCTGTGCCCCATTTTGCCAAAAACGCGTCCGTCAGGAGAGAGCAACCCTTCCACCGCCAGCAGCGACCCGTTGGGATTGCCTTCTCCCATTGTGGGTTTACCCGCTTCGTCCACATACTGCGTGGCGATCTGCCCCGCGTCATACAGTGCCATGGCTTCCTCGGTCAGCGCCGCAAAACGCCCCTCGCCATGAGAAACGGCTATTGAATGAATATCACCCGGCTGGCAAAGCGAGAGCCAAGGCGAAGCGTTGGATGCAATGCGCGTGCGCACGACCTTAGAAACATGCCGTCCGATGTGGTTAAACGTGAGCGTCGGGCTGCCGGGGTGCATATCGCGTATCTCACCATATGGCACAAGACCCAGCTTAATAAGCGCCTGGAAACCGTTACAGATACCTAAAATCAAACCATCACGGCTAAGAAGACTTTCCACCGCCGCTTTCACGCGCGGTTCACGGAAAAGCGCCGCAATGAACTTGCCCGAACCGTCCGGTTCGTCTGCACCTGAGAAGCCGCCAGGGAACATGAGTATCTGGCTGGCGTTGATGCGCTTTGCCAGCTCGGCCATGCTGTATTCGATATCCGAGGCCGACAGGTTGCGGATAACGAAAGTTTCAGCAGTGCCGCCTGCACGGTTAAATGCAGCAGCCGAATCATATTCGCAGTTAGTGCCCGGAAAAACAGGGATGATGACCCGCGGCTTTCCACGCTCTCCGGTATAGATGTGGATAGATTGCGCGGTATAAAGCTTGTCCGGCACTTGGCCTTGCGCCTGAGCGGTGATCGGAAAGACGCCCTTTAGGGGCTCTTCATAAGCGGCATGCAAATCGCTAAGCGAAACGGATTCTTTGCCTACCGATATACGGCTTCCGCCTGTTTGTCCGAGGAGTTCAAAATCAAGACCGTCACCTTCCAGTATGATATCGCCGTAATCTTTTTGTGTGAGTATTTTAAGGTCGCATTGGCTTAGGGATGCACCAATCCCGTTGCCTAAGGCCATCTTTGTAACTGCGGCCAGTACACCGCCCCGTTCCACCGCGCATGCCGCTGTGATCTTTCCGCTGCGGATGCCGCCTAAAACCTTAGCATAAACGTCTTTTATGCTGCTAAAGTCGGGCATACCGTCTGCGCCCCGTTTGACACGCGCGCGATAGATTTTACTGCCAGCGTTTTTGAATTCAGGAGAAACCACATATTGTGCATCTTGTGTGCACAGCGCGAACGACACGAGCGTCGGGGGAACGTGTATATCCTCGAATGTACCCGACATAGAATCCTTGCCGCCAATGGCCGGTGTGCCTAAGTTGCGCTGCGCCCACCATGCGCCCAGCAGCGCCGCAAGTGGTTTGCCCCAGCTGGCTTCACTGCGCATACGCTCAAAGTATTCCTGAAATGTGAGCCACGCACGCGAAGCATCGCCGCCTGTGGCCGTTAGCTTGGCCAGTGAGAGCACAACGGAATAAACCGCGCCCAACAGCGGATTTCTTTCCATCAAATACGGATCAAAACCATACGAGAACAGTGTTGCCGTGTCGCATTCGCCATCTGCCGCGACTTTGGCGGCCATCGCCTGTATGGGCGTGGTTTGCTGTGCACCGCCTAAAGGCATTGTAACAGTGGATGCGCCGATCGTTGAGTCGAACATCTCGATGAGGCCTTTTTTGGAGCATATGTTGAGGTCACTCATCATGGCAATGAGCCGTTCGGTCAGGCTGCCATCAAAGGGTTCGTCAAAAATATTAGCTGTATTTAAATCGGTCACATATGCATTGGCGGTTGCCGTTGCACCGTTTGTATTGAGAAACGCGCGGGAGATGGAGACAATAGGCTTGCCGCGCCAAAGCAGCTCCATGCGTCCAGCGTCTGTCACCTCAGCCACTTTCGAAGCGTGCAGATTCTCCTGTGCTGCCAAAGAGAGTACCGCGTCCAAATCTTTGGGGTCTATCACGACAGCCATACGTTCCTGGCTTTCGGAAATTGCCAGCTCAAGCCCGGATAGTCCCTCGTATTTTTTGCGTACCAGGTCGAGGTTCACACGTACACCATCGGAAAGCTCACCGATAGCGACGCAAACGCCGCCTGCACCAAAGTCGTTGCAACGTTTGATACGACGGGAAAATTCACTGTTTCTAAATAGCCGCTGCAGCTTGCGCTCGGTCAAAGGATTACCTTTTTGCACCTCCGCGCCGCAAACATCGATCGACTGTGTGTCGTGCGCCTTGGATGAACCCGTCGCACCGCCGCAGCCGTCTCTTCCGGTGGCGCCGCCCAGAAGCAATATATAATCGCCGGGCTGCGGTGTTTGGCGCACCACGTTTTCCACAGGCGCCGTTCCCACGACTGCGCCGATTTCCATGCGTTTGGCCTTATATCCCGGGTGATAAATCTCATCCACCAGACCCGTTGCCAAACCAATCTGGTTGCCGTATGAGGAATAGCCTTCGGCCGCACCGCGGCTTATTTTTCTTTGCGGCAGCTTGCCAGGCATCGTATCGCTGATACGCTCACGCGGATCACCGCTGCCTGTAACGCGCATCGCGTGATACACATATGAACGGCCCGACAGCGGATCGCGTATCGCTCCGCCAAGACATGTAGCTGCGCCGCCATACGGCTCGATTTCAGTGGGGTGGTTATGTGTCTCGTTTTTAAACATGATCAGGTAATCACGCGGCTGTCCGTCGATGGTGACCTTCTGGCGTATTGAGCAAGCATTGATTTCGTCCGATTCATCGAAATCTGTCATAAGCCCTTGTTTCTTGGCTTCTTTGGCATAAAGCGTGGCTAAGTCCATGAGACAGATATCTTTTTGCTTGTCACCGTAAACAGCTTTGCGTGCTTTTAAGTATTCATTATAAATATCATTGGCCAAAGAAGCGGTTTCGTCGAATGTGACGTTCTCCAATCGTGTCAAAAAAGTGGTATGACGGCAGTGATCCGACCAATAGGTATCGATCACGCGCAGCTCAGCCAATGTGGGGTCTCTATGCTCTTCATCACGAAAGTATTCCTGAACGAATTTCAGATCGTCATAGCTCATTGCAAGCGCATACTCGCTCAGCATATCATGCAGTTCTTTGTTATTCAGCTTGCAGAACCCTTCAAGAACAGGCACATCAGGCGGTTCGGGCAGCGTTTCCGCCAGCGTTTCAGGCAGCTCAAATGAGGCCTCTCGGGATTCCACAGGGTTGATGACGTATTTTTTTATATCGTCCACATCGTCTTGATCGATACCCGAGAGCACGTAAACTGCGGCACAGCGAATTGTGGGACGGCTGCATCTGACAGCAAGCTCGCAGCACTGCGCGGCATTGTCGGCGCGTTGGTCATATTGACCCGGCAGGTATTCCACCGCAAACACCGAATCCTCTTTGTTGAAATCAAAACGGTCGTAATAAACGGTATCAACGGCGGGCTCCGCAAAGACCATATTCACGGCAGCGCTAAAGCTGCTTTCATCCATACCTTCTATATCATAACGAATTAAAATCCGAACATTATTTAGTTTTTTCTTGCCAAGTGTGCCTCTAAAATCGGCAAGCGCTTTATTGGCTGCGGTATTATAACCGTCTCTTTTTTCTACGTAAATCCGCTTAACGTGCGACATAATGCTGTATTCTCCTTGTTTTAAGCCAATTATCAATCTGTCAAATACTCTATAAACAGTATATCTGCATTTTATCCGCTGTGCAACATCATGTCGCGGAATGTTCGTGTTTTACATATGGCGAAATTGTGAATCTTGGTCAAAAGTCTCTTTTAATTCGTTCAAATTTAGTCTATAATATATATATTATTGTAGATTTGCATGATGAGAGGACGGAGGACGATTATGCTCCATATCGGCAAGGATGCCATGGTACCCATGAAAGATGTTATTTTAATACTCGATTATAAAGAGGCTATGACAAACGACGATACACACAACTTTTTAAAAAAGCTTGGCGACAGTGCTCACCAAATCTATCTCGAGGAATACAACATTAAATCTGTGGTTGTAGCTCAGTTCCTTGAAAAATATTTTATCTACTATTCGCCTATATCCTCCGCTACGCTTTATAAACGTTCAAGATTATAAAAGTTTTTTATAGATTTTTGAAAAGGAGAGAGTCATGTCAAACAACACAAATGAACAGCACTATGACGCCTCGCAGATACAGGTTCTCGAAGGCTTGGAACCTGTGCGCAAAAGACCTGGTATGTATATCGGCTCAACCGATGAGCGTGGTCTTCATCATCTCGTCTATGAAGTGGTAGATAACTCGGTTGATGAGGCCATGGCCGGTTATTGTGACAAAATCGAAGTGATACTCAAAAGTGACGGCAGTGCCCTGATTCTTGATAACGGACGCGGTATTCCTGTGGATATTCACCCCAAGGTGGGCAAATCATCTCTTGAAGTGGCATTAACGATGCTGCATGCCGGCGGTAAATTCGGCGGCGAAGGCTATAAGGTTTCGGGCGGGCTACATGGCGTGGGTGTTTCTGTTGTGAACGCGCTATCCAAAAAGCTGGTTGCACAAATCCGTCGTGACGGAAAAATTCATGAGATGGTCTTTCTGCGCGGTGAGCCGCAAGGCGATATCCGCATTATCGGTGAGACGGACGAAACGGGTACATCAATTCAGTTTTGGCCTGATGAGGAAATATTTGAAACCGTTGATTTTGTTTTTGACACGCTGCGTGCGCGTATGCGCGAGCTTGCGTTTTTAAACCGCGGAGTCCGTATCGTTTTAACCGACGAGCGCAAAGGTCAAAACTATGATTACTGCTTTGAGGGTGGTATCATCTCGTTTGTTAAATACCTCAATAAAAACAAGGCGACGCTGCATCAGGAACCAATTTATTTTTGTTCTGAAAAGGACACGACGACCGTGGAAATCGCCATGCAATACAACGAGTCTTACAACGAAAACATTTTCACCTATGCCAACAACATACCGACCCACGAGGGCGGTACGCATCTGATGGGCTTTAAGTCGGGTCTTACGCGCGTGATCAACGACTATGCGCGGCGTTTTGGCATGATAAAAGAGAAGGAAGAGAACCTGTCGGGTGAGGATATCCGCGAAGGGCTAACAGCCGTTATCAGCGTCAAAATATGCGAACCGCAGTTTGAGGGGCAGACAAAGACTAAGCTGGGCAACAGCGAAGTGAGACCGTTGGTAGATAGTGCGCTGGCCCAGGAGTTAAAAGCCTTCTTAGAGGAAAATCCCTCGACGGCCAAGGAAATTGTCAGCAAATGCTTGGTTGCGCGGCATGCCAGAGAAGCCGCCAGAAAAGCTCGTGAGCTTACGCGCCGAAAATCGGCTCTGGAAAGCGCGGCGCTGCCCGGCAAGCTGGCTGATTGCAGTGAACGCGACGCGTCAAAATGCGAGATATTTCTCGTTGAGGGAGACAGCGCGGGCGGCAGTGCTAAGCAGGGTAGAGACCGCCGTTTTCAGGCGATTTTGCCGCTTCGCGGAAAGATATTAAACGTGGAGAAGACGAGGCAGGACAAAGCGCTGGCCAACGCAGAAATTCGCACCATGGCGACGGCTTTTGGTGCGGGTATCGGCGAAGAGTTTGATGTATCTAAGCTTCGATACAACCGCATTATATGCATGACCGATGCAGACGTGGACGGAAGCCATATCCGTATATTGCTGCTCACATTCTTTTACCGTTATATGAAAGAGCTGATTGAGGCGGGCCATGTATATATCGCGCAGCCGCCGCTATATAAGGTTGCCAAGAATAAGACTGAAAAATATATTTATAGCGATGACGCGCTGGAAAAGTATCTGAATGAGATCGGACGTGAGGGCATCACCATACAGCGTTACAAAGGCCTTGGAGAAATGAACCCCGAGCAGCTTTGGGAAACAACGATGGACCCCGAAAACCGCACACTTTTAAGGGTGTCGCTTGAAAATGCCATCGAAGCGGAAGAGATATTCACCATACTTATGGGCGATGCGGTAGAACCAAGACGCGAGTTTATTGAGCAAAACGCCAAGCTCGTGATGAATCTTGATATTTAAGGGGTGAATACATTGGACGAAAACAGAAAATCCGTACAACCAATTGACATAGAAAAAGAAATGAAGACATCGTTCATATCATACGCGATGGCGGTTATTATCAACCGCGCGCTGCCCGATGTGCGCGATGGTTTAAAGCCTGTTCACCGGCGAATATTGTATTCGATGAGTGAGCTGGGCAATACGCCCGATAAGCCGTTCCGTAAGAGTGCGCGTATCGTGGGCGACGTGCTGGGTAAATACCATCCGCACGGTGACAGCGCGGTTTATTTATCCATGGTGCGCATGGCGCAGGATTTTTCCACACGTCATCTTTTGGTGAGCGGTCATGGAAACTTCGGCAGCGTCGACGGTGATTCTCCGGCTGCGATGCGTTACACCGAAGCGCGGCTTTCTCCCATCGCCATGGAACTGCTTCGTGATCTTGAAAAAGACACAGTCGATTTTTATCCGAACTTCGATGAGACATTGATGCAGCCCTCTGTGCTGCCCTCTAAATTCCCGAATCTGCTTGTCAACGGTACAGGCGGTATTGCTGTGGGTATGGCCACAAACATTCCGCCGCATAATCTGGCGGAGACCATCAATGCCACCGTGCATCTGATCGATAATCCGGACGCGGGCGTGGAAGACCTCATGCAGTTTATCAAGGGGCCGGATTTCCCGACGGGCGGTATCGTGATCGGTACAGCGGGAATCACACAGGCGTATCATACAGGCCGCGGTAAGATATGCGTGCGTGCCAAAGCCGAGATCGAAGAGTTCAAGGCGGGGCGCCAGCGTATCATTGTAAACGAAATTCCTTATCAGGTGAATAAAGCGGCGCTCATCACACGCATTGCGGAGCTTGTGCAGGACAAGCACATAGAGGGAATATCCGATATCCGTGACGAGAGCGACAAGCGGGGTATGCGCATCGTGATCGAGCTCAAGCGCGACGTGAACGCCAATGTGATATTAAACCGGCTTTATAAGCATACACAGATGCAAGATACATTTGGCGTGATTATGCTGGCGCTTGTGGACGGCGAGCCCAAAGTGCTAAGCCTTAAAGAGCTGATTTTCCATTATCTTGAGCACCAGAAGGATGTGATTGTCCGCCGTACCCGATATGAGCTGGAAAAAGCACAGGCCCGCGCTCATATACTAGAAGGTCTGATTATTGCGCTTGATAATATCGACGAAGTTGTCGAGCTGATCAAAAAATCTCCCGATGTGCCGACCGCAAGGGACGGCCTCATGACGCGTTTTGGCCTCTCCGATAAGCAGGCGCAAGCTATACTTGATATGCGTTTGCAGCGTTTGACCGGTTTGGAACGCGATAAGATTCAAGGCGAATATGAAAAGCTGATCGAACGCATTGCTTATTTGCAGCAGATACTGGAAACGCCGCAGATGGTGTTGGATATTATCAAAGAGGAAATGCTGGAGATCAGAGATAAGTATGCGGATGCGCGGCGCACGGAAATCACATACAGTGCGGATGATATCGATCTGGATGAGCTCATACAGGAAGAGGAAATGGTGGTGACGCTCACGCATTACGGATATGTGAAGCGAATTCGCAGCGATGCTTACCGTACGCAGAAGCGTGGCGGTAAGGGTGTCACAGGTCTGTCCACACGCGAAGAAGATTTTGCCGAGCGTGTCATGGTCACATCCACACACAGCCATCTTCTGTTCTTCACAAACATGGGTAAGGTTTACCGCCGCAAATGCTATGAGCTTCCGGAAACAGGACGCACGGCCAAAGGTATGGCAATTGTCAACCTGCTCTCATTGGATGCGGGAGAGAAGGTTTCCGCCGTGTTCCCGATCAATGACTTTTCTGATGATACGATGCTCGTGATTGTCACCAAGAACGGCTTTATTAAAAAGACATCTGTGAGCGCGTTTAAAAACATTCGTCAGAGTGGCCTGATCGCAGTAGGCTTGCGAGATGGAGACGAACTCATCAGTGTGCGTGAAACCAGCGGCCATGATGAGCTCATTGTCGGTACGGCTAAGGGTATGTCGGTTATGTTCAATGAAGAGGACGTTCGGGATATGGGCCGCACAGCAATGGGTGTAAGAGCGGTTGCGCTGCGTGAGGGCGACAGTGTCGTTGGCATGGGTATTGTCAGGCCAGACAGCGAAGTCCTCGTTATTTCCGAAAACGGCTATGGTAAGCGCACGCCTGTCTCTGAATACAAAATACAAAAGCGTGCGGGTATTGGCATAAAAACACTAAAGGTCACAGAAAAGACAGGTGATATGTGTGCCATTGGTATCGTAGATGGCAGCGAGGATATCATGCTTATCAGTGATGCGGGTATTATCATACGAACACGTGTCAGCGAGATTTCTGTGTTCGGACGTGATACGCAAGGCGTAAAGCTGATGAATGTGGATGAGGAGACGCATGTGGTATCTGCTGCGCTCGTTCCGCATGACGATGAGGCAGAAACCGAGGACGGCGAATAGCCACAACATTTGGTTTTCTGCATAAGCGCGGGTAAAAACGTACAATAGCTAAATAATAACGAAGCCTCTTGAATAATGATTTGGTCAGGAATACATATTTTTGGTAGATAGTATTGCATTCGTATACCATATGTTGTACAATTCGGCATATAGTCATTTGTACATACAGCGGTTGAGAAGCAAAAAAGAAAACCGCGGAAAAAGCGTATTCCTTCGGCCGAACGCCGTTGATTTGCAACGTGTAGAGGGGGGCTTAACCAATTGGACGAAGGAATATGCCAAAGGTGCGGGGGAGGGCTTTCACCTTCCCCGTATTTTAATGGCAAGCAGAGGTAACCATATTGAGGTACAGAAGAAAACGCTTGCTGCTGCTCAAGCAAAAACATTTAAGGATTATCATTGCGATATCGGCCGCATTGCTGTTGATTGCGGTCGTCTATTTAATTGTTTCGGCTACAGGATATGAGACCCGGAAACAAAACAGCATCAACGCAATTGCCGATGCGGGAGTTATCAATATCGGGCTTCGAGGCGATATCAGCAAACTTTGCACATATAACGAAGAAACAGGTATCTATGAGGGCTTCGAGGTGGACATTGCAAACGAGATTGTGCACCGCCTTTTTGGTGATGACATTATTGTCAATTATGTGAACATCAACTCTGAAACACGCCCAGCCTTTCTTCGCCGGGGCGATATCGATATTGCTCTGGGCGCGGCTGTAGATATGAATGAGAGCGGAGTCGTCTATACGACATCATATTTCTCAGAGGGGTCTGCATTTTTGGTGATGCAGGATAAGGTAACCGGTGTCAATAAACTTTCCGGGGGTACCATTGCGGTTGTTCAAGGAACAATGCATGCACAGGAAAGTGACGAGAATGAAGACTTAATGCTCATGGACGAGTATTTAAAAATACTCGAAATAGAAGCCAAAGTGAAAGTGTACGCGTCGTATCCCGAAGCTGTGGCTGCTCTTCGTGATGGTTATGTGGACGGTGTATGTGCCAGTGAAACGAATCTTAAGCTTTTTGGAGTAACGGGTATGCTGATCCTACCTGAACGGTTTATGCCAAACGACTATCGCGTGTGTGTAAGGAAGTCTCTTGGCTACTTTGTTGACGTAGCCAGCGATGTGATCACCCAAATGCAAACAGACGGTACTTTAGCCGCGTTAACTCAGAAATGGAATTTGATTAATTACGAACAGCTAGAAGAATAATACAACTATTAATCTCTAAAACGGAGGACAAATGAACAGCGGACTCATTAGGGTTGCCGCAGCCGTACCGACAGTGGCCGTTGGCAACTTAAAAAAGAATAAAGAATGCATAGCCAATATGGTCATAGAAGCAGACCAAAAGGGTGCTTCCATTGTGGCATTCCCAGAGCTTTGCATTACGTCATATACTTTAGGAGATCTTTTCCGCCAGCGGAGCCTGCTGGAACAAAGCGAAAGAGTTTTATCAGACTTGGTGGAAGAAACAAAACAGACAAATGTTCTGTCCGTTGTGGGCATGCCCGTTTATGCAAACGACAAGCTTTATAATACGGCAGTCGTGTTTCAGTCGGGGCAGCTGCTGGGCGTTGTGCCCAAGACATACCTGCCAAACTACAGCGAATATTATGAACAGCGTTGGTTTACATCGGGTATAGATGTCATTGGCAAAACGATACACCTGGCAGGCCAAACGGTGCCTTTCGGAACGGATATACTTTTCGAATGCGGACATGTTCCCTCTCTTGTAATGGGGGTTGAACTCTGTGAGGATCTCTGGGTTCCGTTCCCGCCGCACGCTTATCAGGCTATGTCGGGTGCGTCGATATTTGTCAATATATCGGCAAGCAATGAACTCGCGGGGAAAAGTGAATACCGCGCCGAAATGATCAAACACCAGTCGGGCCGATATATGGGGGGATATATCTATGTATCAGCAGGCCCCGGTGAGTCTACTACCGATGCGGTGTTTGGCGGGCACGCCGTTATCGCGGAAAACGGCTATCTTCTTGAATCGTCAAAGCGCTTTTCTTTTGAGCCCCATATGACTATCACTGAAATTGATCTGCATCGGCTGTCACATGACAGGATATTAAAAAATACGTTTATGACAAAAGCACCTGAACACACTTTTCGTTATGTGTCCTTTAATGCGCGAGAAACCGAGCCGGTATATCGTAAAATTGACAAAATGCCTTTTGTACCCCAAGACAGTAATGCCCGTGATGAACGCTGTGATGAGGTTTTCAATATTCAGGTAACGGCGCTTGAGCGGCGTTTACGCCATACAAAATCAAGGAGTATGGTTATCGGCGTATCCGGCGGGCTCGACAGTGCGCTGGCCTTAATGGTTGCAAGCGAAGCGGCGGTGCGGGCGGGGCTAAAAAGAGATGCTGTGGTTGGTGTGGTTATGCCCGGTTTTGGAAGCACCGATGCCACCCAGGACTTAGCACGTCGTCTTGTGAAGGCAACAGGAGCCACGCTGCGGGAGATCAGCATCGTGGATGCGGCGCGCTTACATCTGGAGGACTTAGGTCATGGCGGCGAGGCTGACGTGACTTATGAAAACGCACAGGCGAGAGAGCGGACTCAGATTCTGATGGATCTAGCGAACCAGCAAGGCGGCCTCGTTGTGGGCACGGGTGATCTTTCGGAGTTGGCACTGGGCTTTTGCACCTATGCGGGTGATCAGATTTCGATGTACGGCGTGAACGCAGGCGTTGCCAAAACACTCATCAAGGAGATCGTGCTTTATGTGTCGCGCAGAGATGATATGCTGAGTGAAATCGCTCAAGAGATCGTGGCAATACCGCCGTCGCCGGAGCTGCTGCCGCCCGATGAAGGGAATGAACGGCAGGATACGCAAAAGCAGATCGGGCCTTATGATCTTAACGACTTTTTCATGTATTATGTATTGCGTTTCCAGATGGCACCCAAGAAAATACTTTTGCTTGCGAAATATGCTTTTCAGGATTATACGGAAGCGCAGATCAGGGAGCAGCTAAAACAGTTCTATAAACGTTTCATAGCTTCACAATTCAAGCGTTCCTGTATGCCCGATGGCCCCAAAGTGGGCAGCGTGTCTCTATCACCGCGCGGCGATTGGCGTATGCCTTCGGATGCGGAATCGGATATGTGGCTGTCTGAAATTGAAGATTAGTAACAAAGGATAGGACATGGATCATTTCGTAATCACAAGGGAAGACGGACAATTAAAGCTTGAAAACTTAAGCTGCAGCTGCTTCTATGACCATAACATGCCCAAAATGGATATATACATCCAATCCGGGCTGATCGATACATGTGCGGCCTGCATCATAAAAAGCGGACTCGGAAACAACCTGGTGATTGTTGCGGACAGCGTGACATATAAGGTAGCCGCCGCTAAGGTGGAACAAAGGCTTAAAGAAGCGGGTTTTAAGCCCCAAATGTGCATACTGCCGGGCGAAAAAATTGAACCCACACCCGATATGGCAGACTATATTTGTTCGATGGTCGACAGCGATACAGATTTTTTACTATCCGTGGGTTCGGGTGTGATTACTGATCTGACAAGGCGCAGTGCGTTTCTAACTGAGAAGCCTTTTGCGGTTTTCGGAACAGCGTCCTCAATGGATGGTTATACGTCGATCACATCGTCAATGATGATCGATAACATGAAGATAAGCCTGTATGGTAAATCAGCGCGGCTGTTGATGTTTGATCCGGAAATTCTTGCGACGGCACCACTTCTTATGCAAGCATCAGGCGTTGGCGATATGCTGGCAAAGTTCAACGTTCTTGTGGATTGGAAGCTGGGAAATGCGGTGATTGGTGAGGCGCTTTGTCCGTTATGCGAAGAGCTGCTGTTAACCGCGCTGAATCAATGCCATGCCAATATCGGTGAAATAAAAGACCGAACGGAAAAAGGCATGGAAGCGCTTATCGAATCTTTGATACTCGCCGGTTTAACCGTATTAATTGTTAAGACCACCCGGCCTGTGGCATCAGTTGAGCATAATATGGCGCATTATTGGGACATGATGCATGCGGCATATGGCGGAAACGAGCCGCCTTCACATGGAATCTGCGTCGGGATAGGGTTTGTGTATTCACTTTTGTTTCATAAAATGCTGAGTCATACCGATCTGTCATGTATTGACAAAGAGAGAATCAAGGCGGCGCGCTTCACAAAAGAGCAGAAGAGGGACTATATACTTAGCTGTTATCCATCCGGGGCCGGCGAAGAGGCAATGGAAAAAAATAAGGACTGGTATATAGATTGGTCTGAGCAGGAAAGACGTATCGATGCATTGGTGTCTTACCATGATTCATATATTGAAAGCTGCCGGATACTGCCCGATTATCGTGATTTTATTGTAAATTTCGAGAGTTTCGGGGCACCCACAAGCGCAACGAAAGCGGGCATCAGCTTAGATCAATTAAAAACGGCACTGCTGTGTACAAAAGATTTCCGGCTGAGATATTCGATTGCGCAGGCATTAAGTGAGCTCGGTATGCTTGATGAGTGTGTGGATAAAGTCATTGATATGGAAAAGTGCCTTTAAGCCACTTTGCTTGTTAAAAACAAGAGAAAACATAACCACCCGTCCAACGGGTGGTTTGCACAAGGGCCATAAGCCCATGTTACCGGCCAGCGCCTAAAGACGCTGGCTTTCACATTTGTTCAAGCCTTTAGTGCCTTTGCCTCTTTTGCCACT
>JAEZKQ010000018.1 GCA_023436115.1 Bacillota bacterium
TCTCCTCAAGACCTGCCACCATACGAAGCGTGGTGGATTTGCCGCAGCCGGACGGTCCCACGAGCACAACGAACTCTTTGTCGTCGATGCAAAGATTAAAGTCGTCCACCGCTGTGACATTTTTGTCGTAGACCTTCTTGATGCTTTTAAGTGTAACTTTGGCCATAGTATAAGGCTTTACCGCGCACAGCATCCGCTAACTGCGCAGCTCGCCGCCGCCCGATAATGATGCGGCAGCTTTACAACAGGTCTCCACACTGCTGCACCGCAAGCCCCTGCGGAAGATTCTTGCCTCCTTTTTAACTAGCTTCAAGCGGTGTAAGTGGAGCCGCAGGAAGCTACTTAGTTTCGTCAGTCCTCTCTCCCTATGGGAGATATAGAGAATGTTGGTTGTCTTATTACCCTTTCACACTTCCTAATGTCAGCCCCTTGATTATGTATTTAGAAAGGATGATGTATATAATCAGCAGGGGAATAATAGAAACAAAGATCATAATATAGACTTGACCCAAGTCGAACTTCATAAAGTTGGCGCTTCGCAGCTGGAAAATCAATATTGGTACTGTTTTATTCTGGGCCGAGTTGATTATTAGGGACGGCGTGAAAAAATTGTTCCAGCTCGTGACAAAAGAGAATATGGCCTGAACCGCGATAGCTGGCTTAATAATCGGTAAAACAATTCGATTGAAAGTCCTGAATTCGTTTGAGCCGTCCACACGTGCCGCTTCCACAATCTCCAATGGCAATACGCTCTCCATATATGATTTCATGTAATAAAACACGATTGGTGCTGCAATAGAGGGGAGAATGAGAGGATAAAATGAATCCATCATCCCCATATCTCTGATAAGCGAAACAAACCCAAGAGCTGAGACCTGTGTTGGAATCATCATAATGATCATAATGGTAATAAAGGCTGCTCTTTTAAACTTAAAGTTGTAAGCATGGATACCATATGCCGTTAAGGCAGAAAAGTAAGTTGTAAGCAACGCCGTGCTACTTGAAACAATCAGGCTGTTGAGCAATCCACGAAGTATCGGTATGTTTTCGGCATCAGCGAACAAATTCTGAAGATTTTTGAAAAAATAATCTCCCGGTAAAAACGAAAACCCTGTAATGATTGATGCATGCGGACGGGATGCATTGACCAGAAGAAAATAGAACGAAAACAGACAGAGCACTGATAACAAAACGAGCACGGTATAGCAGATAATTCTACTCAGTGTTACAAAAGAATGCGTTTTCCTTGCTATTTGATTCATACCTGTGCCTCCTTGTTCTGAACGCTATTAAACGACTTAGCCTTAAACTTTTTTGTTTTTGTCTCCACTTTATAATTTTTCATCAGTGAGCGATAAACGAATATACTGAGTATCGCAGTCACAATGAATATGAGCACAGACACAGCCCCCGCCAAGCCTACATCTTTACTTGCTAAGAGCCTGTTCAAATACATAATAAGTGTCATTGCTGTTCTGTCAGGTGAGCCTTGGCCCGAGGTTAAAACCTGCGGTATATCAAACAGCTGAATACCGCCGATCATGGACGTGATGATAACGTACGCCAGTATGGGGGCCAGCAACGGCAGGGTAACCTTGAAAAACACCTGAAGCGGTCTCGCGCCGTCGATCTCAGCTGATTCAAATAAGCTCTGTTCGATACCCATAATACCTGCCATCAGAAGTATCATGGTATTTCCGAACCACATAAGGAAATTCATAAAAGCAATAATGGCTCGGTTTGTAATAGGAATATCAAAAAACATGATCGCTTGGTCGATCACTCCGCTACTGGCAAGTATCTGATTTATAGGCCCTTCAGGCGAAAACAACATAAAAAATAACATTGAAAATGCCGATGCCATAATGAGATTCGGCAAGTATAAAACCGTTTTAAAAAAACGCTGACCCTTTAATTTCAAGCGATAACTGGTGAACCAAACGGCCAATAGTAATGATATTACGATCTGGGGTAAGAAACCCATAATCCAAATAATCAATGTATTTAACGCAGAATTGACCAGTTCACCTTCACTTAGCAATTTCACGTAATTGTCTAGCCCAACAAAATTCGGGCCAATTTGCTGAAGACCTACGAAATAATTCTCAAAAAAACTGTTGTATATTGTTGATAACAATGGTATTAACTGAAAAACTGTAAATGCAATAAGGAAAGGAGCGATAAAAATATAGCCCCATTTTGCGTAACTGACAGACTTAACTTGCTTTGCTCTCCCTTTGCTAAACATATTAACTACCTCATCTCTTATAGTCAATATTGATATAATTATCGCGGCAAAGCCATTACTCTGCCGCGATAATTTTCCAACAAATTTTTATGCAGGTACTTTCAGGTTGGGATAGGTCTCCTTAACACCCTTGTAGTAGTTCTTCCATGCTTTTTCGAGTGTGATACTACCCAACATATAATCCTTCATAGCTTTTTGCAAAGGTTCGTTGAGCAACTGGTCATACTGTGTGCTATTTTTCATGCTGATGCTCTGCGCGCTGTCAAGCAGCACCGAGAGGAAGTTCTGACCGCCAAGGAACGCGGAGCCGAAGCTCGAGTCGCCCGCAAGCTCTGTCATCGCATCAACGTTGTTTGTGAAGTCACCATACTGATTAGTAATCTTCACAAGGGTCTCCTTATCGCAGGTCAGCGTCTTCATGATGTCTTTGACGAGGTTCATATTGTCAGAACCGGTCGCCGCGCACAGCCATGTGCCGCCCCAGAAGAAGCCCTGAGGTCCCTTCACGATGGCCCAATCGCCAAAGCTGCCGTTGCCCACTTTCTCTTCACCTTCAGGATCAGCCAGTGCAGCCGGCTTCAGGCAGAAATCGAAGAACCAGCCGGGTCCGAAGTAGCACATTGCCTTGCCATCTTCTGCTGCTTCAGCCATAGATTCCGGTAAAAAGACTTCTTCATAGGGAAGTGTGTATCCCTTATCGACGTAGGTTTTCGCTTGCTCGAGCCACTTTGTGATCGCCGGATCAATAACGACTTCGTCGTTCTCATTGACCCACGGAGCCGATGTGTTGTTGGAGAACACACGGTAATTAGCAACGTAGCAAGAGGTCATTAAATAGCCTTTTCCCTTGGCCTGTGCCGCAACAGCGTCAAACTTATCCCATGAATCAAGGGCTTTCTGAACTTCAGCCGGATCATCTGTACCAAGAACGTCTTTAGCTATGGAACGGCGATAGATCAAGCCGCCCGGGCAAGCCTGCCACGATACACCTTTAAGCGCACCGTTGCTGTCTGTGCAGATATCCTTCGTGTACTGATACATTCCGGCCGTATCCTCTTCCGTCAGACCGATTGTATTGTAAACGTCTGCAGAAAAGTCACTGTTCACATACTTGAGCGCATAGTCAGCTTCGATAAGGAAAAGGTCAACCTTGTCGTCCGCAGCAGCTGTTTCCTGTGCAAGCAGTGCTTCGTCAAGTTTCTGCTGATAAGCACCATCGGCGCTCGGGGTGATGACCCAGTTGACAGTCACGCCTTCAGGGATCAAGCCGGCTTCTTCGAAGAATGTCTTAAATCTGTCCTGGAACTCTGTATTCCAGGCGTAAATGTTGAGCACCTTTCCGGTATCCTCAACAACCGGTGCTTCAGATGGTTCTTCTTCAGGGGCTTGGCTCTCTCCTGTAGCTTCCGTAGGCTCCGTGGACGGCTTATCTTCTACAGTAGCCGGAGCACAAGCAACCAGGGAGACCATCATGATCAAAGCAAGAATGCTAACGATCAGCGTTTTCAAAGTTCTCATATTTTTCCTCCTTTTTTTATTGCATACACTTTTTAAGCATATGCCAAATTTTAAAAGTCTATTGTTCCAGTTCTATGAGAACTGTGATCATCCATTCACTGCGCTAATACTGTGAGGCAGCTTTTTGACCGATCCGCCTTCGATAATGTGGGTAGGCACGATAAGCTGCTGAGGAATAAATGTTTTGGGCGACACCACGGCTTCAATCAGCTTGGCAGCCGCTTGACGTCCCAAAGCGTCGGTATCCTGTTTGAGTGTTGTCAGCTTGGGGCGCAGCACCTGCGAAAGGTAGATGCCGTCGTGTCCCACAACGCTGATATCACCCGGTATCTCCAGTCCATGACGTTCAATCTCGTTCATGCCGCCGATGAAAGAAAAATCATCGGGATACATGATGCAGGTGGGCCGTGACGGCAGGGCCAGCAGCTCACGCGTCGCCAGTCCGCTTGCCTTGGGATCATGGTAAATGGCAGGCTTTATGTATTCATCCGGCGGGTCGATGCCCAGTTCTCTGCAGGTTTTATGAAAACTTGCCAGACGTTTTTGCGTGACCGAGGTGTCTTCACCGTGTATATACGCAATGCGCCTGTGACCGCAGTCATAAAGATATCGCACCATCTGGCAAATACATTCCACGTTGTCTGAAAGAATCGCCGTTCTGTTATCAAAAACATGATCGATCGTCACCGTCGGAATTTCGCTGCTGACAAGCTTGATGACATCCGGATCTTTAAAGTTCACACAGGCAATCACCACACCGTCGCAATTACGGTATTTGCAATGTTCATAGTAACTCATGCTGAACTGGCCGATATTCTTGCTTATGAATGTAATGTCGAATCCACGGCTTTCCGCTTCCACCTTGAAACTGTTCAGCACTGACGAAAAATATGCGTGAGTCAGACCGCTCTGGGTCTGATCGACAAATAACACACCTAAGTTATTGGAACGATTTGTCTTGAGGGCCCGAGCTGTTGCATTGGGCAGATACCCCATCTCTTTGGCGACGCTGCGCACATACTCGGCCGTTTCTTCACCGATATCCGAATAGCCGTTGAGCGCTTTGCTGACTGTAGCGGACGAGACACCGCACTTTTTAGATATATCCTTGATTGTAACCATTTGATACAATACTCCCCGAAAACGATTTCTTCTTGAATTATATACGATTTTGCTGCAATCATCAATATATATGCTTCGCGAAATGACTTATATGTCCTTAATCGTTTTCGCATGCTTATTATATAGCATCATTTCGTGTAAAGTCAATAGGCTTTTCCCGCAAATAATCGTATTATTACGCCTATTTTAGGATTATTATGGATATAATATTTATATTATAAGTATTAATTATAAATATCTTTACTTTTTGCTGTGTGATGGTATAAAATAGAGCCAAGATTGCGAAATCGTTATCGTATCTACATAATACTACAAGCACAGGAGACCTTCACAATGAAATATGGTTATTTTGACGATAAAGAGAAAGAATATGTGATCGAAACACCCGTGACCCCCCTTCCCTGGATTAATTATCTGGGAAACCGTGACTTTTTCAGTCTGATATCGAATACCGGCGGAGGATATTGTTTTTATCGCGATGCCAAATTGCGCCGTCTCACACGCTATCGCTATAACAATGTGCCGTATGATCAGGATGGGCGCCACTATTATATTAAAGATGAAGGCTTAATGTGGAATCCCGGCTTTCTGCCCTGTAAAACCCCGCTGGACACTTACCGTTGCCGTCATGGTCTCAATTATACGGTTATTGAAGGCACAAAGAATCAGCTTTCCGCAAAGCTGACCTGTTTCGTGCCTTTAAACGATACCTGTGAGATCAATCAGCTTAACTTGAAGAATATGGGTGATGCTAAGAAATCTTTTCAGGTTTTCAGTGCGGTTGAATGGTGTCTTTGGGATACAGTGGACGATTCGCAGAATTTCCAGCGTAATTTGAGCATCGGCGAGGTCGAGATAGACGGCAGCACGATATACCACAAATCCGAATTCCGCGAGCGCCGCAACCATTACGCCTATTACAGCGTCAACGCGCCAATCGACGGCTTTGATACCGACCGCGAATCTTTCTTAGGCCGGTTTGGCTCTTGGGAATCGCCCAAAATGGTACAGATGGGCCAAAGCGGCGGCACCAATGCGAACGGATGGGCGCCCATTGCCAGCCACCGCATAGACATAACGCTTGAGCCGGGCGAAGAAAAGACATTGATATTTGTCTTAGGTTACACCGAGGTACCCTATGATGAAAAGTGGGAAAGTAAAGGCGTTATCAACAAAAAGCCCGCTAAGGAGCTGCTCGGTCGTTATGATGAGCCGGCCAAGGTCAAAGCGGCTTTGGACGCGCTTGCAGCCTATTGGGACGGTCTGCTTAGCAGTTTCCGCATCAGCAGCCCCAACGAAAAGCTCAACCGTATGGTGAATATATGGAATCAGTATCAATGCATGATCACATTTAATCTGAGCCGCAGCGCAAGCTATTTTGAAAGCGGCGTAGGGCGCGGCATGGGCTTTCGTGACAGCTGTCAGGATCTGCTCGGCTTCGTTCACCTCGTTCCCGAGCGTGCGCGCGAGCGTATATTGGATATCGCCGCCGTACAGTTTGAAGACGGCAGTACCTATCACCAATACCAGCCGCTCACCAAGCGCGGCAATACCGATGTGGGCACAGGCTTCAATGACGATCCGCTCTGGCTCGTGGCCTGTACCGCCGCCTATATCCGCGAAACAGGCGACAGCAGCATACTAAACGAAATGGTGCCGTTTGATAATAAGCCGGGCAGCGAGCAGACTCTTTTTGAACATCTGCGCCGCAGTATCGGCTACATCGTCTCAAACCGCGGTCCGCATGGTCTGCCACTGATCGGTCGGGCGGATTGGAACGATTGCCTCAACTTAAACTGCTTTTCCGAGAAACCCGGCGAAAGCTTTCAGACCGTTGCCAATTTTGAGAGCGGTAAAGCCGAAAGCGTTCTCATTGCAGGCATTTTTGTAAAATATGCGACAGAATACGCCGACCTGTGCCGTCATTTTGGCTCTGCCGAGGAAGCGGATTCCGTCATGGCGGACGTAGAAAGCATTCGCCAGGCTGTGCTGAAGCATGGCTGGGACGGCGAATGGTTCCTTCGCGCTTATGACGCGTTTGAAAACAAGGTGGGCAGCCATGAATGCGAAGAAGGCCAGATATTTATCGAACCTCAGGGCTTTTGCGTGATGGCCGGCATCGGTATTGAGGAAGGTTTGGCAGAGCGCGCGCTTAAATCGGTGCGCAGCCGTCTGCTCAACAACTTCGGCATCGAGCTGTTATCCCCCTGCTACACTCGGTATCACAAGGAGCTGGGTGAAATCACAAGCTACCCGCCGTCATACAAGGAAAACGGTGCGGTATTCTGCCACAATAACCCTTGGGTGAGCATCGCGGAAACAAAGCTGGGGCATGCCGAGGAAGCTTTTGATGTCTACCGTCGCACCTGTCCCGCCTATGTCGAAGAATTCAGTGATATCCACCGGACAGAGCCCTACGTTTACAGTCAGATGATCGCGGGGCGCGATGCCGCGCGTTATGGCGAAGCCAAAAACAGCTGGCTGACGGGTACGGCCGCATGGTCGTTCGTCAATATCAGCCAGGCTATATTGGGCATCTCCCCCGACTATAATGGCCTAAGAATTAATCCGTGCGTCCCTGCCGAGATAGACAGCTATACCGTATGGCGCACGTTCCGAGGCGCCGAATACGTGATCCATGTGCAAAATACCGGCAGCAAACAGCTTAAGATGTCGGTTGACGGCGAAGCGGTACAAGGCAATATCGTACCGTTTGTACCAGGCAAAAAACAGTATACAGTAAATGTAACGCTTTAATCGCAAAACGGAGGCAGCAGCAATGGCTTTTCCCAGGGATTTTAAATGGGGAGCGGCAAGCTCGGCTTATCAAACGGAAGGCGCATTCGACGCGGATGGAAAAGGACGCAGCATTTGGGACGATTTTTGCTGTATACAGGGCGCGATCGCCGGTGAGGATACTGGAGAAGTCTCGTCCGATACATATCACCGCTGGCCGGAGGATGTCGCGCTCATGAAGCGTATCGGTCTCAAGTCTTACCGTTTCTCGGTCAGTTGGTCGCGAATATTGCCCTTGGGGCGCGGCACTGTAAACGAGCGGGGCTTTGCCTTTTACGACGCGCTTGTCGATTCGCTGCTGGAAAACGGTATTGAGCCTATACTCACGCTGTTCCATTGGGATCTGCCGGTGGCGCTGCATGAACGCGGCGGCTGGCTCAGCCGCGAAACGGCATATGCTTTTGAGGAATATTCGAAGCTCATCGCGCGGCACTTTGACGGACGCGTTAAAAATTATATTCCCATCAACGAGCCAGAGTGCATTGTCAGTTTGGGTTATGAGCGCGGGCTTCATGCGCCCGGATACAAGCTGCCTCTTACCGATCAATTTAAATGTATTCACAACGTACTGCTGGCAACCGGATTGTCTATACGCGCGCTGCGCGAAAACAGCAGCGGCCCGGTTCAAATCGCCACAGCCACGACCGGACGTCTTTGCTATCCGGAAAACGACACGCCCGCGCTTTGTGAGGCGGCACAGCGTTCCACATTCGTTTTATCTGGGCCTGACTGGCTCTTCTCCCATCATCTCTTCCTTGACCCAACGCTGCTGGGCTGCTATCCGCAAAGCGATATACCCGGCCTGGCAGCGTTCGCGTCGGGAGTTTCTCAGGCAGACTGGGAGATCATCCGTCAGCGAGTGGATTATATAGGTCTTAATATCTATAACGGCCGTCCGGTGGATGCACAAGGCGACGATATCCAAAAATACGCCGGTTTCCCCCGCACAGCCATGAAATGGCCCGTTACACCCGAAGTGCTGCGTTTTGGCCCCCGATGGATATACAACCGCTACAAGCTGCCCGTGATGATCACCGAAAACGGACAGTCCTGCAACGACCGCATTTTTCTGGATGGACAGGTACATGATGCCGACCGTGTCGATTTTCTGCACCGCTACTTAAAAGCGCTCAGCGCTGCTTTAGATGACGGTGTCCCAGTTTTGGGCTATCTGCACTGGTGCCTCACAGATAATTTCGAATGGCACAACGGCTACGACGAGCGTTTTGGCCTCATTTATGTGGATTATCGCACGCAACGCCGACTACTAAAGGACAGCGCCCGGTGGTACGCTGATGTAATTAAAAACAACGGCGCCCACCTTTAACAAGCGTTTCTTTTGCATGTTAGTGGACTTCCTCATCAATAAATCCAGCTTTTTTCTTCATCTTTTTTATCGGCATCTTATAACGATTGCCGCTTTTTAGGCTAATATGTTCCAGTATACTATATACATATTGCATATAGTTGCTGCGTATTAAGGAGGCTATCATGCTTACGGGAAAACAATTTGGCTACCCCATGCAGCGTTTCATGGAGGCTTGTCTGCTCATATTGCTCTGTGAAAATAATGAGGATTGCCACGGCTATTGTTTGGCTGATAAGCTCAAAAGTTTCGGCTTTACAAACGAAGAGCTCAATATCAGCACGCTTTACCGTACACTGCGCACTATGGAACAGGCCGCATGGGTGCGTTCTCATTGGGAAAGCGGAGGGCAAGGCCCGCAGCGGCGCGTTTACGGCATCACAGACGAAGGTCGCGGCGCCCTGAATGAATGGGCAGCGGTAATGCGAAATAGCCGCGAACGTATCGGCAATATGTTGGAGGCCTATGAAAAAATCGCTTCGTCACAATAAGAAGCCTTAGTATAAGGGGCAAAACAAAATCGGAAGATAAAAATGCCCGGCACTAAAGCACCGGGCATTTCTCTTTCTTAATAACAGATAATTCTTATAGGTCAGTAGACATTAAGCACCCGGTGTATTGAAAGGGGGAGCCTGCGGCTGTTTTTCTTTCACAAGTGCAAAGATACCGCCCAGTATCAGCAGTATGGTAGCGATCCATCCGCCCGACAGCAGCAGACCGATACCCGCCGCAACGATCATCAGCACACCCGCCGTCACATTGTTTTTGAGAACCATCGTGCCGCCGATCAGGCCGAGCACGCCGCTGGCCGCGGAAAAAAAGCCCACAAAGATCATGACAACGCCGCTGATCTGCGCCGAAAAATCGAATATAAAGCCCGGTGTATCAAACGTATTTATTTTGCTGAAATGCTGTATTATGTCCGTCATAATACCGGAACCAAATGTCATCAGCAGCACACCGCCCAATATGCACAACACCCCCATCACCAGCGACAACACGCCGCCTACGATACCAAGCACTTTACTTACTTTTCTCATTTTTAAACCTTCCTGCCCCAAGGGCTTGTATAATTTATGATAACATTGCCATTATACAAGATATGCTCTTTTTCCTCAATACAGACCTGCCTTGTCCTCTCATAATTAACAATTTATTCATTTTAGTTATTTTTGGTTATATTGTGCAGATTTCAAGTGGCATCTACCCCGGCAGCCGGTATTTCTTGTGCGGTTTTGGACTCTTTTAAAACCATCAGCTTAATACCAAAGCCCATCAGGCCTCCAAACACCCTCCCGAGCACGCGGCGCAGATAGTGTCCCTTGATGGCGTAGAAGTATTCCGATCGCTGCTGATAGTAGGCATAATCCGCGGGGCACGCCGTTTTATATGAATCAAACGCCGTCATCTTTTTAAAAGCGTGAAAATAAGCCCAGTCTCCCAGTCCCGGCGCTTTTCTTTTCTGATTTTGCATCGCGCCGTAAAAAGCTTTGGCCGCTTTTTGAACCGACTTTTGGGCCTTTTTCTTAAGCCCTCTCATGGCAATCGGCGGCATGGGCACGCCCAGCTTTATCGTCTTTTTCCCGCCTGCGGACAGCAGCGCAAGCTGCTCCAGCGCCTGCTTCATGCCCATAATACCGCCCACGGTCGACACCGCCATAAACGCCTTATCATAAAAGCACGGGCGGTGCAGCGTATAAGCCATTCTGTCAATGAAGTTTTTCATGATACCGGGCACGCCCATCGCGTAGGTCGGCGCGGCAAAAAGTATGCCGTCCGCTGCTTGCATTTTCTGTTTTATCATGGACAAATCATCTTTCAGCGGGCATCTGTCTTCCCCTTGGGCAAAGCAGGTAAAGCAGCCCGTACACATCTTTATGTCGCAGTCCTTCAGAAAAAGGAACTCAAATACGATGCTGCCGTCCATTTTTATAAGTTGTTCTTTAACTCGCTCCACAACCCGGAATGTATTGCCTTTCTTCTTTGGGCTCCCCATAATCGCCAGTACTTTCATCCCTTATTCTCCTTTAAAACATACCGCGCGAAAAACGCGTTATGCCGTTTCATTTTTTCGTCGATCTCGCTGAGGCTCAAACTCTCTTTGAGAAAATTCTGCTCAAAGTACAGATACACAATATAGGCATTGTATTCATGTGCAGCCGCCGCCGTATCGATATCGGCTATCTTGCCGTTTTCCAGCATTGTATCAAACACGTCTTTCATGATTCTGTTGGGCTTTTCAATAAGCTCCTGAAGGAAAAAATCACATACGGCTCGGTTCCTGCGCTGTTCCATGGTGATGATCTTGGCGATTTTGACCGTAACCGGTGCCCACATGACCTGCTTAAACTGCTTAAACGCCTCGTTTAAATATGCTTCAGGGGAAACAGAGCGTACATAAGCAATCACCTGCTCCCGCGGAAACTCGGTCTGGCTCATCATTTCTTTAAACAGATCGAATATACCCAGAAGTATCGCTTCTTTATTTGCATAGTGCTTATAAAGCGAGCTGGCCTTTATGCCTACCTCCCTGGCAATTTCGCGCATGGACACATCCTTATATCCTTTCTGCGCAAAAAGCTCGATAGCAACGCTGCTTATCTTTTGTTTCGTGGTGATGTCGCTCATTTGTCTTGCCCATCTCCTTTTTGGCTAACGTTTGTTATCTTTATAGCTATTATATGGCTAACAACCGTTATCCGTCAATACTCTTATCCTTACCACAAAAAAAGGCCGAAAAAAATACCAAGAAATCGGTAATTTTATATTGACATTCTTTTCACAATCTTTTATACTCAAATTGTGAAATGATTCACAATTTGAAGCCGCCGAATAGCGGCCCTGTAATTTGGAAAAATTAAGCCCGACAATATGGGTTTAAGATAAAAATTTATATGAGGAGAATATAGCAATGGCTAATCAGGAAAAGAAAACGGAAGACCTGGCCGCCATGATCGACGTTCTGGTCAAGAATGCCGGTGAAGCCTTAAAAGCTTATATGGCAATGGATCAAAAGCAGATTGACGGAATGGTGCATGCCATGACACTGGCCGGGCTCGACAACCACATGCGGCTTGCCAAGATGGCTGTGGATGAAACGGGGCGCGGTGTTTTTGAAGACAAGGTCATTAAAAATATGTTTGCAACCGAATATATCTGGCACAGCATCAAGGATCAAAAAACCGTCGGCATCGTGGACGAAAGCGAGCTGGAAGGTTTCGTGGAAGTTGCGGAGCCCGTGGGCATCATCGCAGGCGTTACGCCCGTGACCAACCCCACATCCACAACGATGTTTAAGGCGCTGATTGCGGCAAAAACGCGCAACCCGATCATATTCGCGTTCCATCCGTCCGCCCAAAAATGCTCTGTGGAATCAGCCCGCGTGCTGCGCGATGCCGCTGTGAAAGCCGGCGGACCCAAGCATCTGATACAGTGGATCGAAACACCCTCCATTGAGGCGACCAGCGCGCTCATGAACCACACAAACGTCTCGATGATATTGGCAACAGGCGGCAGCGGCATGGTGAGAAGCGCTTACAGCGCGGGCAAACCGGCTCTGGGCGTGGGCCCCGGCAATGTACCGTGCTACATTCATAACGACGTCGATATAGAGCGCGCCTGCACCGACCTCGTGATTTCCAAAACATTCGACAACGGCATGATCTGCGCGTCTGAGCAGGCGGCGATCGTCCACAAGGATATCACAGCGGCGTTTGAAGCGACAATGAAAAAGCTGGGCTGTGTATTCTTGAATGAGGAAGACACGGCGAAGCTTACCGCTTATGTGATCAACACAACAAAAATGGCGGTCAACCCGGACGTTGTGGGCAAGAGCGCTTATTGGATCGCGGATAAAGCGGGTCTCAAAGTGCCCACGGACACCAAGATACTGATCACGAAGCTGCCCAAGCCGGATATCGCTTACCCGCTCTCCTTGGAAAAGCTCTCCCCCGTGCTGGCTTATTTTGTGGCGAAGGATGAAAAACAGGGCTTTGAATACGCAAACAAGATGCTGGAGCTGGGCGGCTTGGGACATAGCGCTGTGATACACTGCAACGACGAAGCCTTAAGCCGCGCTTACGGCGAAGCCATGAAGGTGGGCCGCGTGATCGTCAACTCGCCCTCTTCGCAAGGCGCCATCGGCGATATTTACAACACGAATACCCCGTCTCTGACACTCGGGTGCGGATCGTTTGGCCGTAATTCGACCACATCCAACATCTCGTCTGTCAACCTTGTCAATAAGAAGCGCATTGCGCAGAGGAGGGTCAATATGCAGTGGTTCAAGATACCGCCGAAGATCTACTTTGAGAACAACTCCGTACAATATTTGGAGTCGATGCCGAATATCAGCCGCGCGTTTATCGTGACCGACCCCACGATGGTGAAGCTGGGCTATATCGACAAGGTGCTGTATTACCTAAGAAAGCGCGAACATTACTGCCACAGCGAAATATTCGCTGATGTGGAGCCCGACCCGTCAGTGGAGACCATCATGCGCGGCGTAGAAGAGATGAACCGATTCAAACCGGATGTCATCATTGCACTGGGCGGCGGCAGCGCCATCGACGCGGCAAAGGGCATGTGGCTGTTCTACGAGCACCCCGAAACAGACTTTGAAGGCCTGCGGCTCAAGTTTTTAGATATTCGTAAGCGCGCGTTCCTGTTCCCGAACCTCGGCCAAAAGGCACAGCTGGTGGCGATCCCCACCACATCGGGCACAGGCAGCGAGGTGACATCGTTCTCTGTCATTACCGACAAGAGCGACGGAAACACCAAGTATCCGCTGGCCGACTACGAGCTTACGCCGGATGTCGCGATCATCGACCCGCAGTTCGTACGCACAATGCCCAAGGCTATCACGGCAGACACCGGCATGGACGTACTGACCCACGCGATTGAAGCGTATGTGTCGATACTCGCATCAGACTATACCAACGGCCTTGCGATCAAAGCCATCGAGCTGGTGTTCAAGTATCTGCGGCGCTCCTTCAACGACCCAAGCGATACAGTGGCGCGTGAAAAGATGCATAATGCGTCGTGCATCGCAGGCATGGCGTTTACCAACGCGTTTTTGGGTATTAACCATTCTCTGGCGCACAAGCTGGGCGGTGAATACCATATCCCCCACGGACGCGCCAACGCGATACTGCTGCCGCACGTGATCGGGTATAATGCGCAGATGCCCACCAAGTTCGCGATATTCCCCAAATACGGCAAGTTCGTGGCCGACGAACGCTATGCGCAAATCGCCCGGTATTTGGGCTTCGGCGGTGCAACCAAAGAAGAGCAGATCGCGGCGCTCATACGAGAAGTCAGAAAGCTCATGCAGGACCTCGGGATACCGATGACCATCGCAGATTGCGGCGTTAACGAAAAAGCGTTCTTAGCCAAGCTGCCCGAACTGTCGGAGCGTGCGTTTGAGGATCAGTGCACAACGGCCAACCCGCGCTACCCGCTCGTTGCGGAGCTTGCGGACATTTATAAAAAGGCTTATTACGGGAAATAGGATTAACTAGCAGAAAAGGGAACCGTGAGCGGTTCCCTTTTTGTTTGTTATGATGTTTTCCGCGTTTTGAGCTGCGGATAGACGCTGATTTTTACGCTTTGCGTGCTGAGCGCATCGCGAAACGTTTTAGTCTGCGGCTCTTCAAACATTTTCTTTGAAGCCTTCTTCAAGTTGTCCAAACCATCCCAGTGCTGAATCATCAGCCAGCCGTTATTTTTATCGTCTCTTAGAAGCTCGAGGAAAGGAATAAAGTGTATATTAAGCGCGTAAGCAAAAGCGCGTTTTCGGGGCAGAATAGTATTAGAACGGAGGTAACTCAGGCTATGAGCAATGATAAAGAGAGACCGGTATTCCCTCGCGTGAAGCCGGGAACACCAAACTTTGGGAGCGAGGTCGCCAAAGAATTCGGTTATAAAGGCGAAAGAAAAGTGATTTCCTCGTCTGAAGGCACAACCAAAGACGATCTGATATCCGTTGAATCCCAGATGTCCGGAGTGCCTGTTTATACACGCAAGAAAACGAATAAAGGTGATAAATCGCATTAAGCCATCATGCTGATATTCCTTGGTCATTATGCCTTGATGATCTCATCTGTATTTTCGCAATTGAGGCCGTAAGGTCAATAATATGATGTGCACGCTATAAGTTTTTGGGCAAGTCTGCTTAACGACAGTCTATGACGGGCAAGTGAAAAGCCTGTTTTGAAACAGGCCTCACTCGTCTTATTTAAAAGGACAGTTAATTTATATAACTTTCTAACCTTCGGCAAAGCATATCCTCGCGGATGAAGCCTGTAAATTTATCCACAAGTTTCCCTTCCTTAAGCAAGATCAATGTCGGTAAACTCTTTATATGATACTGCTCGATAACCCTCGAGCAGCTATTGATATGCGCATTATAAACAAACATCTTCCCTTTGTACTTAGACCGAATACCATCCACAATAGGCTTCATCATTTTGCATGGTATACAGTCATCTCCCCAAAAGTCGATAAGTACAGGGGCATTTGTTCTTATGGTCTGCTCAAAGGTTTTATCAGTTAAGTCGGTCGTTGCAGCCATCTCTCACACTCCTTTACAATATACCTTATTCATGTTGCACCATATATGTTAACAGATGAGAATTGATTAACCGGTATGATTGGAACAGCTCAAACGCCATGTGCGTAGTATATTTAAAAGGGGTGATATGAATTGACGCAAAGAATGCATACTCATTATTATATGGGAGAAACCTCGTATGACGACGGCCATATACACCGTTACAGGGGCGAAACGAGCCCAAGCCCCGATTTTCCGGGGCATACCCATCTGTTAATGGGAGATACGACATATAACGACCGCCATCTGCACGAATACAGGATTCAGACCAGCCGTGAAAAAGACACAGGAGACGGACATTACCACCAATACGACGGGGATACCGATTATGCCCAAGGGCATGTTCATGCGATGCGGGGAGCAACATCCGTATTCAGCGGCGATATGTAGCCTTGTCATATTATTAATCAGGCAAAGAATAACGTATAAACCAAAATGGAATGCCTTACTCCGTTTTGGTTTTTTTATTCGCCCCGGCCCCAATGTACTAATAAAGCAGTTCTCATCATATCGTTATGGAAGAATACAATAGCTTTAGGAGAATATAGTCAGTGATAAAAGTGAAAGTCGGCTTACGCCCCATTGTCGGCAATATCAATTTACCTACCGTTTTGAAAACAGCGGTGCTTCCGGGCGACACAGCGGAAAGACTGTTTATAGCGACGCAAGTCGGGGAGGTATTTTACATAGAAAACGACAGTGCTAAAGCGTTTTTGGATATTCGCCCGCAAGTTATAAAGCTGGGCGCTTCCGGCGGATATGACGAACGGGGATTGCTGGGGCTGGCCTTTCATCCCAAATTCTATGACAACGGATTGTTTTACATCCATTATTCAGTCGCGGGAACGCAAGGCCCGGGCGCACTATCGCGTTCTTTCAGGCCTGACCCATGTGACCCGAAAACCCTGAACCTCAAGTGGTTAAACAGAGAAAAGCAGTATGATCACATTGATACTGTAGAAGAATGGGTTTTGCAGTCGAACGAACGGCTGGCGAAGCGGCGCACACTGCTCAATATAAGGCGGCCTTTCCTCAACCATAACGGCGTCAACAGCCTGAACTTTTCGCCCGAAACGGGAAAGCTTGTATTAACGACGGGAGACGGCGGCTCCGGCTTTGACCCGTTTAATTTGAGCCAGGACGATATGGAGATCGCCGGGAAAATCATTGAGATCGATGCGGATAAGGACACATTGATCCATAATCCCCCCGTCGTCACACGCTTTAACGAGCTTCCCATGCCTGTTCAGGAAACGCTGACGGTGATTGCCAAAGGGGTACGCAACATACCCGGCATAGCGTTTCAAAGGCTTTATGACAGGTATTTAAAGCTTGTGGGAAATGTCGGGCAAGATCTGGTCGAGTCGATATTCTCTTTCGTCCATTATAGGCCCATACCCGTGACTCAGCTGACCCGCGCGTCTTTATCCGCTGCGGATGATTTTATCAACCTTGGCTGGCGCGGCTGGGAAGGCGCTTTCCCGACCACGGTCTTAAGCGGCTGCTCTGACGACCCTGCTTTGATGCAAGAAACGATCGCCTATTACAGCGAAGCGGTGAAAACGTCGGTTCAGCGGCTTTCGCCTTTAATCAGCTACTTTCATAGAGACCCCCGGCCCGACAAGTTCGATGCCACGGCGCTCACGGGCGTTCAGCCGTATATAGGCAATGAAATCCCCGGTTTAACGGGCAGTGTGGTGTTCACCGATTTTGCCCGCCATAATGAACGCAGCTCACAGTCTGCGGTGAGAGGTGTTTTGGCATATACCCGGGCAAAGACAGACTGCCGTCTCAACGATTTCAGTGAAATTGACGTGCGCTATTCCTTCGGGAACCAATCCGCGTTTTACACGAGCTTGGGAACGAACATGGAACAGACGAAGCTGTATTTAGGCGCTTACGGGTCTATGAATGTAACGGATTATAACCGCGGGACTGTTTTTGAGATCGTGCCGTAAGGCAGGGTTATATGGATAATGGGCAGGTTGAAGTGTCATATAACTACTGGCCATTTTGCTCATAATGTGTTATTCAATCGGCAATCCATGCTGCTTGAGAAAAGATAGCTTATCCCAATAGCCACGCTGAAAAATAATTTTATCATTTACAACCTGAAAAAAACCGCAACCTCGTAGTCCTAGGGGATCGCGCCATTCCATAATCGCCCACTGCCCATCCTCAAACATATTTTCCACGATACAAACCATCTTGGCTTGTGCAAATTCATTCTCAAAGAACTTTTTAATTTTTTCACGACCATGTA
>JAEZKQ010000023.1 GCA_023436115.1 Bacillota bacterium
GTTGTTCATGCAGGAATGGCTCCTTTCGGTAGTGTTTTGTCTGTTCAACTCAACAATACCCCGTGAGCCAGCTCCTGCATCTTTTATTTTCAAGGTTCAGTGTCCAATATGTATTGTAGTCCTACAAACATTGACGAAAGTGTCTATAAAGATACATTGCCTGTATTTGCAAAAACGTGATATAATAAGATTTAGTGTAAAATAGCAGACATTAAGGATCATGCATGATTAATATTGACAAACTTGAAGAGATATTGATGAACGTCGGCAAGCCTGCGCGCTATACGGGCGGCGAGCTTGGCGAAGTCAAAAAGGACGAAAAAAACGCAAAGGTGCGTTTCGCATTTTGTTTTCCCGATGTATATGAAGTGGGAATGTCGCATTTAGGAACCAGCATACTCTATCATTTGCTGAACCGCATGGATGGTGTGTATGCAGAGCGGTGCTTTTCGCCTTGGCCGGATATGGAGCAAGAATTAAGAAACGCTGATTTGCCGCTCTATACGTTGGAGACAAAAACGGCGCTTAATGAATTTGATATGATTGGTATCAGCCTATCTTATGAAATGTGCTATACCAATGTGCTGGCTATGCTGGAGCTGGGGCGCATACCGCTGCATGCGAAAGACCGCGGCGAAGATGCCCCTATTGTTGTAGCGGGCGGCGGCTGTGTTTATAATCCGGAGCCTTTGGCCGATTTTATCGACATATTCGCGGTCGGTGAAGGTGAAGAGGTATTAACCGAGCTTATTGATCTTTTCCGTACCAGCAAAAAAGAAAATAATACAAGAATTGAGTTCCTAAGACGTGCTGCGACAATTGAGGGCTTGTATGTGCCATCGCTGTATGACATTGCTTATCATGCGGATGGTACTATAGAAAGCATAATCGCAAAGAACGGTGCACCGGCGCGTATACGCAAACGCATACTCGAGGATTTCGATGCGGGCTATTTTCCGGAGTCGCCTATTGTCCCGTATCTCAGTGTTGTTCACGATCGCGTGACTCTCGAAGTGATGCGCGGCTGCACACGCGGCTGTCGGTTTTGTCAGGCAGGATTTATCTATCGGCCTGTGCGCGAAAGAAGCGCGGATACACTGATAAGCCAGGCCAAACGCAATATCGCCCGGACAGGACACGAAGAAGTCTCGCTTTGTTCATTGTCCACAGGCGATTATTCACAAGTGGCGCGTCTTGTGTGCACATTATCGGACGATTTTAAAGGAACAGGCGTTTCATTGGCAGTGCCGTCGCTTCGCGTTGATTCATATGAAGGCGAATATGCGCAGCGTCTTAAAGAAGTCAGAAACACAGGGCTCACTTTTGCGCCCGAGGCAGGAACGCAGCGCCTGCGGGATATTATCAATAAAAACATCACAGAGAAGGATATCTATGACGCGGTCCGGGAAGCCTTTGAAACGGGCGCTAACGGTGTCAAGCTCTATTTTATGATGGGGCTGCCCGGTGAGACAATGGAGGATGTGCTGGGCATTGCCGATATGGCGGCCAGGATACGCAGCATTTATTACGAGGTGCCCAAAGAGCGGCGCGGCGGCGGCTTTAAGCTGACAGTCAGCGTATCGTGCTTCGTACCCAAGCCTCATACACCGTTTCAGTGGGCCGCGCAGGACGATGTTGCCGTATTCGAGGATAAGCAGCGGCGGCTGAAAGACGCGCTTCGGTCTGTGAAGGGTGTCAAGTTCAACTGGCACGATGCGCGCCTAAGTATGCTGGAGGCCGTTTTTGCGCGCGGAGACAGACGGACATCGGTGGTGTTGGAAAACGCTTACCGACTGGGCTGCCGTTTTGACAGCTGGAAAGAGCTTTTCGACTTTAATAAATGGCTCAGCGCTTTTGAGAGTACCGGGATTGATCCAGCCTTTTATGCGGCACGCGAGAGAGGCAAAAACGAGACCCTGCCATGGGATATGATCGATACGGGACTGAGCAAAGACTATCTATGGGAAGAGAAGCAAAAGGCGGATGCAGCATCTACAACGCCGGACTGCCGCAATGGCTGCACAGGCTGCGGGCTTAAGGAAGCGGGGTTGTGCGTATGAGAATAGGATTAGAGTTCTCCAAAACCGGCAGTGCCAAATACATTTCGCATCTTGACTTGCAGCGTGCGTTTTCACGCGCTATAAGGCGTTCCGGATTGCCTGTCAAGCTGTCGGAAGGGTTTAACCCGCATTATATCGTTTCGTTTGCATCGGCGCTCTCGCTGGGTATAGAGAGCGATTGCGAATGTGTAGAGATGGTTGTGGCGCAACACATCACGCCCGATCAGTTTTTGATGGATATCGCGCGTGCGCTGCCGCCGGGCCTTTTGGCAAAACGGGCAGTGCGGCTTAAAGATAATGCGCCCAAGCTGATGGCTGCGCTTTGCGAGGCCGAATATACAATTCCGCTTGCGCATCAGAAAGTTGAGTTAGTAGAAAGCTGTGTGGAAAGCATTTTAAGCCGCAGTGAAGTGAAGGGCATTAAAGTATCGGGCGGCGTGGAAAAGGAAATCGACATACGCGCTATGATTGTATCTTTGGAAGTAACGCAAGGCAGCCTCAATATGCGGCTTATGGCATCACCGACGCAGACGCTAAAGCCAAGCATATTGCTGGATGTGATTGAAAAGGAAACAGGGCCGCTGGGGGGGCAGCTGAAAAGAACGGCGCTCTATACGCTTAAGGATGGTACAGCAGTCGATCTTTTATCCGCATTTGCAGTGTGAATACGCGGGACGATTGGCCCGCTTAGAATAATTTTTTAATATGTTTGGAGTTTTGCATGAATAAAAAAATCGTTGCGGATATCAATGCCTTAGAGGCTAGAATCGCACTGCTCGAAGACGACAAGCTCGTTGAGATTCATGTTGAGCGCCGGGGGAAAGAGCGGCTTGTAGGCAATATCTACAAGGGACGTGTGGCCAATGTGCTGCCGGGTATGCAGGCAGCCTTTGTAGACATTGGGCTGGAACGTAACGCCTTTCTTTATGCCGGTGATATACTCGCCGATACATCGGATTTCGAGTTTGACGCAAAGTCGGAGAGCGTGAATCTTAGGCCTAAAAAGATCGAAGAGATGGTTAAAGAGGGGCAGGAAATCGTTGTCCAGGTTTTAAAACAGCCCGGCGGTACAAAGGGAGCCCGTATTACCACGCATGTCACGCTGCCCGGACGTATGATGGTTCTGATGCCCACAGTGAACCATGTGGGTGTGTCACGGCGTATTGAAGACGAGCTGGAACGCACACGTTTAAAAGACATACTCGAAAAAATCAAGCCCAAGGACATGGGCGTTATTGTCAGGACAGCCGCTGTGGGCAAAACAGCGGAGGATTTCGCAGGTGAGATTCGTTTTCTGGAAAGACTCTGGCAGCGCATTTTAAGCCGCAGCGAGGTGATTCGAGCGCCAAGGCTGCTGCATGCCGAGGAATCTTTGATTTTCCGCACTGTGCGTGATATGTTTACTGCCGATGTTTCCGAATTCGTGATTAACGACAGGGACTATTACGATAAGGTGGTTGCAGTTGCGAATATCATTGCACCTTATATCAAAGACAGGGTGCGTCTTTATACAACGGGCGTGAGCATATTCGATGACTACGGTATTCAGGCGCGTATTGACAAGGCGCTTGAAAAAAAGGTCTGGATGAAAAACGGTGCCTATATCATCATCGACGAGACTGAGGCGCTGACGGTCATTGACGTGAATACGGGCAAGTTTGTGGGCGACAACAATCTGCAGGAAACGATACTCGAGGTGAATATTGAAGCCGCTAAGGAGATTGCCCGCCAACTGCGCCTGCGCGATATCAGCGGTATCATCGTTATCGATTTTATCGATATGGAAGTGGAAGGCAACAAGCAAAAGGTTGTGAGCGCGCTCGAAGATGCGCTGGCTAAAGACCGGACCAAGACAAACGTTCTGGGCATTACGGGACTGGGGCTTGTTGAGATGACGCGAAAAAAGGTAAGGCGAAAGCTCTCCAGCATTGTCAAGCGTACCTGCCCCTACTGCGGCGGCAGCGGTCTTGTGGACAGCGAAGAAACAACAGCCATGAATATACGGCGTATGATACAGCGTCAAACGGCGAACACGGATATTAAGGAATATCTGATCGAGGTGAGCCCGCTCGTAGCCAAATATATCGAAAGCAAGAACGAATCGGAAACACCCATACTACCCAAGGTTGACGGTGTTAAGTTCTATATCATGTCGACCGAGGCGATGCACATTGCGGACTATAAGGTTATCGAGATTGCGTCGCAGAAGGAACGTGAAAAGCTGTTGGGCAAAGCCAAGGTGTTTTGTTGACAGTTTTAAGTGTTTGTGATATTATTTTTTACTGAGCCGCACGAAAATGGTGCTTAAATGCCGGATTACCCGGATACCATCACGGCGAGACTGGGAAGAGGAGGTAAGCAGCATGTACGCAATTTTTGAGACAGGCGGGAAGCAGTATAAAGCGGCCAAGGGTGACATTGTTTTTGTTGAAAAACTGGACAGCGAACCCGGCAAACAGGTCAGCTTTGATGCGCTGGTTGTAGCGGATGGAGATAACATTCAGATCGGTACACCCATCGTCAAAGGCGCAAAGGTGAAAGCCAAAGTGATTGAACATGGCAAAGAGAAAAAGATTGTCACGTTTAAGTATAAGCCCAAGAGAAATTTCCGCAAAAAGCAAGGCCACAGGCAGCCGTTCACAAAGATAAAGATTACGAGCATTGCCACAGCCAAGGAAAAAGAAGAAGCGGCGGAGTAGGAAAATCCCTTAAGGAAAGCGAGGTGCAATTTTAATGGCACATAAGAAAGGTGTAGGCAGTTCCAGAAACGGTCGGGACAGCGAGAGCAAACGCCTCGGCGTCAAACGCGGCGACGGTCAGTTTGTGCTTGCGGGTAACATACTCGTGCGCCAGCGGGGAACCAAATTCTACCCCGGTAATAATGTTGATATCGGCGGAGACGATACATTATTTTCGCTGATTGACGGTAACGTCAAGTTTGAGCGCAAGGGCCGTGATAAAAAACAGGTCAGCGTGTATCCCAGCTGACAAACTATTATGCAATTTTAAGCAGGCTTTGCATGAGCAGGGCCTGTTTTGTTTTGTAAATTTCCGATAAGCAATTTTTGTAAAGTGGGTTTTAATGAATAACACTTATGGAGCAGGGTGTACATGCATGTAAAACATGCTATAATGATTTTTAACTATGCATAGATTGTAAGTGCATTCGAAACAGAGGAAACATATGAATATAGAGCGAATCAAACACATACCGACTGCCGAGCAGATCATAGAGCAGATACCGTTCCCTGAACACTTAAAAAAGATTAAAGCACAACGGGATCAGGATATTAAAAACGTATTTGAAAGCAAGGATTCAAGGTTTATACTTGTGATCGGCCCGTGCAGCGCCGACCATGAGGATTCCGTATGCGATTATATAGAGCGGCTTGCCAAAGTTCAGGAACAGGTAAGTGGCCAAATACTTATCATACCGAGAATTTATACAAACAAGCCAAGAACCACGGGCGAAGGCTACAAGGGCATGGTCCACCAGCCCGACCCCAGCAATAAGCCGGATCTGTATGAAGGCATCAAGGCAATACGCAAGCTGCATATTAAAGCGCTGTCTCAGTTTCACATGCCTGCCGCGGACGAGATGCTTTATCCGGAGAACTATGTGTATCTGGCGGACGTATTGGCTTATAACGCTGTTGGTGCAAGATCGGTGGAAAACCAGCAGCACAGGCTCACGGCAAGCGGCGTGAGTACGCCGGTCGGTATGAAAAATCCGACTAGCGGCGATCTTTCTGTAGTGCTCAATTCCATTAAAGCTGCGCAGATGGGCCACACCTTTATTTATAACGGGTGGGAAGTAAAGACCTCGGGCAATCCATATACACATGCGATACTGCGCGGTGCGGTAAGCCCCGACGGCCGCAGTATCCCCAATTATCATTATGAGGATCTTTATCTTTTTGCCCAAAGCTATAGCGAGCAGAAGCTTAAAAACCCTGCCATATTGGTGGATACAAACCACGCCAATTCCATGAAGCGGTTTTTTGAGCAGCCAAGGATCGCGCGCGAAGTCATGATGAGCCGCAAATATGACAGGCTGCTTGCCAATATGATTAAAGGGCTTATGATTGAAAGCTATATCGAAGAAGGAAACCAATGTATCGGTGAACACATATACGGTAAGTCCATCACCGATGCATGTCTTGGATGGGACGATACACAGCGGTTGATATACGATATTGCAGAAGGCTTGTAAAAAATCCATTATATGAATATACAATACGGTAATAAAAGCGTTACTTTTAATAACATCCCATATTTTTCGCTCGAACAGTGCCTATGCTGCGGGCAGGCCTTCCGCTGGAAGCAAAAAGGCAACGGCTTTAGCGGAGTTGCACTGGGACGCAGCGTATATGCGGAACAAAACGGTGCAAAATTAACGCTCTGCGGTGTGGATAAAAATGCTGTAAACGAGTTTATCCGGTATTTTGATTTGGACCGTGACTATGGTGCCATACAGGCGAGCTTTGCAAAAGACCCTTTTCTGAGTGAGGGAATATCGTACGCCAGCGGACTTCGCGTCATGAGGCAGCCGCTGTTTGAAACACTGATATCTTTTATCATATCGGCCAATAACAATGTGGGGCGTATTACGCGCATCATCGAAACGATTTGTCATAAATATGGAAAGCCGATTGGAGAAAACTTTGATTTTCCGACACCTGAGGAGCTGGCAGCGCTGAAGCCGGAAGATTTAAAGGCATGCGGTGCAGGTTATCGGGCGGATTTTATAATTGGGACGGCGAAGATGGTATGCGACGGCTTTAACCTGGAATCTGTTGCGAAAATGCCATATGAACAGGCGCGCGCGGCGCTGACAGCTCTGCCCGGTGTTGGGCTTAAAGTGGCGGACTGTGTCGCTTTGTATGGCATGGGTTTTATGGAAGCTTTCCCCGCAGATGTCTGGATGCGGCGCGTGATCTGCGGTGTGTATGGCTACACTGGAAAAAATGATAAGGATTTAAGACAATTCGTGGATGCCACATTCGGGAGTAACGCTGGGATTGCCCAGCAGTATCTTTTTCATTACGCGCGCCACCATAAAGAGACGGTCTGCTAAAACAAAAAAAGCTTAGAACAAATATCGCATATATTAAATGTCACATTGCAAAAATGCTATGCTTAGCGGCAGAATTAATGCATTTTATGCTTATCTATATTGCGCCTATTAATCATTAGATATCGGTTGGGTCAATACTATTAAACGAGGATAATGTAAAAAAATCCTTATGTTTGAGCGATGAGATTTTTATAATGGTGAACAAACTATGAAAAGGGTGTGCATGATTTGCACGGCCTCCAAATTATATGTTAAGATAAGATAAAGTTATTTAATTATTATCAGTCATTTCTAAAATTGAAGTTATAATATTGATAATATAGTTTAAAAGAATTTTAAGAAAGGAGCCGCGAAGTTGAATGAGTTCGTAAATAAAATCAAGGAGGTCTGCTTTGCAGTACTTCCGATTGCTGTCATCGTACTTCTTTTAAATTTCTTTGTGTCTCCGATTGAGCCGATTTTCCTGATTAGATTTTTGATAGGAACCGTGTTTATCATCATAGGGCTATCAATATTTTTATTTGGTATAGATATTGGTGTTGCACAGGTGGGCGACCACTTGGGCAAGCTCATTACAAAACCCAACAAGCTGTTATTTGTGATATTGGGGGGCTTATTCTTAGGTTTTTTCATATCAGTTGCCGAGCCTGATCTGCACATACTGGCCAATCAGGTGGATTCTGTGACTGCCGGAACGATTCCGCAAATCACGATCGTTATTGTCGTATCCATAGGTATTGCAGTGATGCTTGCAGCCGGCCTAGGCAGAATACTATATGGAATACCTTTGTATATTATTCTGATTGTTTTATATTCGATTATTCTGGTTTTGTCACTATTTACTTCTCCGGCTTTCTTAGCCATTTCGTTTGATGCCTCGGGTGCGACAACAGGCGCATTAACTGTTCCTTTTATTCTCGCGCTTGCACTGGGCGTGACGGCGATGAAAAGGGACAGCAAAGGTGCTGAAAAAGACAGCTTTGGACTTGTGGCAATAGCGTCTACAGGCGCGATCATTGCGGTGATGGTCATGAGCATTATAACGGGGCAGGAGGAGGTTGTTGGCAACACCCAAGCATCAGCACAGGAATCGCTGTCGGTAATAGCGCCATTTATAAGGCAGCTGCCTCATTCGATAAAAGAAACGGCCTTTGCTTTGGCACCGCTGGTTGCTATTTTTCTGGTGTTTCAATTCGTAAAGCTGAAGCTGCACAAACATGAGACCCGTAAAATACTATTTGGCTTAGCATATACATACCTCGGCCTCATGCTGTTTATGACGGGAGTTAATGCAGGGTTTATGGATGTTGGTGCTATGATGGGTTATAATATAGCAACAATGAACAACCCTGTGCTTTTAGTGGGCGTTGGTTTTGTATTGGGGCTGGTGACAGTTCTGGCCGAGCCGGCTGTTCATGTCCTTGCTGACCAGATTGAAGACGTGACAAGCGGCTCTGTCAAACGTGCTTTTGTCTTTTCGGCCTTGTGTATCGGTGTCGGGCTGGCGGTTATGCTTTCTATGATGCGTGTACTTATTCCGGAATTAAGTCTATGGCATATTTTGCTGCCGGGATATATTATATCTTTGGCGCTTGCTGTTTTTGGCCCGAAATTGTTTGTAGGTATCGCATTTGATGCGGGCGGCGTGGCAACAGGGCCTATGACGGCAACATTTATTCTGGCTTTTGCGCAAGGCGCAGCAGACGGGACGGCGAGTGCCAATGTGTTGGTAGACGGTTTTGGTATCATTGCTTTGATTGCTTTGACACCGATTATTACGCTTCAGATATTGGGACTTATATACCAGAGAAAGTCAAAGAAAAGGAGTAAGTAGTCAATGAAGACAAGGTGCTCGATATTTTCATCGATAGTTGTTATTGTTAATGCCGGAAGCGGTAGTAAGGTTTTGAATATGGCAAAGAGTTTCGGTATTACTGGCGGCACGATGGTCATGGGAAGAGGAACAATTAAAAACCGTATGTTGGAATTTTTTGAGATTAAAGATACTCATAAAGAAATTGTGACTATGGTCAGTGAAACGAGCGTCGCGCATAAAGTTATAAACGATCTCAACAACGAGTTTCATTTTAGTAAGAAGAACCATGGCATTGCATATCTATCGCCGATTGCTCAGGTTTATGGTATCAGCCGCTTTCAATGCGGAATTAATACGGAAAAAGGTGTGGAAGAGGTTATGTATCAAGCGATTTATACAATTGTGGAAAAAGGAAACGCCGAAAGTGTTGTTGAGGCGGCTGAAAAGGCAGGCTCACGCGGCGGAACAATCATCAATGGACGGGGCGCGGGCATCCATGAAACCAGTAAGCTTTTTGCAATGGAGATTGAGCCGCAGAAGGAAGTTGTTCTGATTATCTCGGAAGCGGAAAGCACTGATAAAATCGTTCAGAGCATTCGTGATGAACTAAAGATCGACGACCCCGGAAAGGGAATCATTTTTGTGCAGGATGTCACGCACGCGTACGGTTTGTATTAATTGGGAGACCGGCCGACGTGAAGCGGTTCTCGGTTGAGAGATTGACGGCAGGTCCCCTTTGTATTCACCAGCAAGCGATGATTGATACCGCTAGTCCTTAATTTCTATTGCATCGCTATATTATAGATATTGGCGATATCTTCTATCACGAAGAGGCTGCGGCTGCGGAGGCTGATGCCGCAGCAGAAGCGGCGATTATAGCCGCTTGCTGCGCAATGATGATGTTGGTTATACTGGTTGAAAGCGCTGTATTTAAAATGTTGACCTGATCGACTGTGCTTAGTGATACGAGACCGACAGACAGCAATAACAGTTCTTGTTTTGTGACAGACCAAATTCCAAAGCCTTGCTTACAGCGCAGAAGCTCGCTTGTTTTTTCAATTTGATCGGCAATATCGCCTGTATCAAGAGGTAGCAAGGCCAACACGCCAAGCGACGAAATCGTGTAAGGCATGATTGAGTTTCAGTCCGCGGTTTTTCAACGCATTGCGCAAATCTAAAACGCGTGTTTCTATACCCGTGTCGCTTCCGCCCAACACCAATACTTGTGTGAGTGCCTGAACACCCATGCCCGAATGAAACTCAGGGCGTAGAATCTCAAAATACCTCTCCATATTTCTGACACCGTCTCGAATGTCAATATCCGAAAGCGCCAGCATCGCCGAGAAAATATAGTCATCTTGTCCCGTGAGGAAACGGTGCATATCTTTCATACTGTCATAAAACGCACGCATTCTTCGAATCTTTTCTGCGTATTCATCTCTCGAAGCGTTAGCCGCAATCTGATAAGCGGCAATAACAAGATAGTCGCACGCTCCAAAACGCTGCTGTTTCATGACTTCATAGGCCTTAAGCGTATCCGAAAACCGCTCGTCCGGGTTTTCGCTCAGTGAAAGAAGCGTCGCAATCGTCATTGCAGTGTTACCGCGGAACGTCGAAAACAAACCCGTATTTATTTTGATAAGCGCGTAGCATTCTTGAATGGCAGGAATATCAATGGCTTTATTCTGGGCTGTATAAAGCAGGGCGGCCAGTCGCTTGATCATGGCGTGCTGCCAGATAAATTCTTTCTTTATTGTTTGTGCATTATCCGCAAAAAGCTCCAGCCTTTGAAGATCTATTGACGCCATTATCATACCTCCCAAAATAGCTTCCTTCATTTTATCAGAAAAAGTAAGTTTATGCTACTGTCTACGGACTTAATTAAAAAAGAGCTGTCTCTGTGTAAGACAGCCCTTTCGTCTTTTTGTTTGAGAGGTAATCAGCCTTCGGCCATTTTCTTGTAGAAGTTGTAGCGTTCCTTGGCTTGCTCTTCAGCTTCCACAAACAGATCCTCGGCCACTTCGGGGAACAGCTTCTGCAGAGATTTGTAACGGATCTCGCTGCGGATGAAGTCCTGATAGCTGCCGGTAGGCTCCTTGCTGTCCAGTGTGAACGGGTTCTTGCCCTGCTCCTTAAGCATCGGGTTGTACCTGTAAAGGTGCCAATAACCAGCGTCCACTGCGAGTTTCATCTCGGCCTGTGTCTTGCCCATATTGATACCGTGGTTGATACACGGCGCATAAGCGATGATCAGCGAAGGACCGTCATAGCTTTCGGCTTCGAGCATGGCCTTGATCAGCTGTGAATGGTTAGCGCCCATGCATGTCTGAGCGACATACACGTAGCCGTAGGTCATAGCGATGGCACCAAGGTCTTTCTTCTTCGTGCGCTTGCCGGCTGCCGCAAACTTCGCCACAGAACCCGTCGGGGTCGCTTTGCTGGCCTGACCGCCTGTGTTGGAGTAAACTTCGGTATCGAGAACGAGTATGTTGACATCCTCGCCCATAGCCATCACGTGATCGAGACCGCCGTAACCGATGTCGTAAGCCCAACCGTCACCGCCGATGATCCAGATAGACTTCTTAACGAGCAGATCATCGTTGTTTTCCACGATGGTGAGCAGCTCTTTTTCCTTACCGGTTGCTTTTGCAATGGCATCGGGCAGCAGAGCTTTCACTTTTGCTGCATAGACTTTAGACTCATCACCCTTGTTGGCGTTTTCGAGCCATCCGGCCAGTGTCTCTTTTAAGTCACCGCTGGTTATCTCAAGCAATTCACGCACCGTGTCTTTAAGCATAGAACGGCGCTGGACAATACCCAGATTCATACCGAAGCCGAATTCGGCATTGTCTTCGAACAGCGAGTTTGCCCAAGCCGGCCCATGACCATCCTCATTTTTCGTGTAGGGGCAGGTGGGGGTGTTGCCGCTGTAAATGGACGAGCAACCAGTGGCATTTGCTATAATCATACGGTCTCCGAAGAGCTGTGTGACCAGTTTGACATAAGGTGTTTCACCGCAGCCTGCGCAAGCGCCCGAGAACTCAAACAACGGACGAATGAACTGAGATCCGATAACTGTCGATTTGTTAACCTGAATATCCGGCTGTTTGAGGTTGACAGCGAAATCCCAATTCGGTCCTTCTTTAACAAGCTCTTCAGCAAGAGGTGTCATAACAAGCGCTTTTTCTTTTGCGGGGCAGATATCAGCGCAGTTTCCGCAACCGGTGCAATCCAACGGCGAAACCTGCATTCTGTATTTGTATCCTGCGATCTCTTTGCCGCGCGCATCCTTTGTGATATAGGTTTCCGGTGCATCTTTGAGGTCTTCCTCTTTCGCAAGGAAAGGACGGATGACAGCATGCGGGCAGATGAATGAGCACTGGTTACACATGATACAGTTCTCAGGGATCCACTTGGGCACGTTCACCGCGATGCCGCGTTTTTCGAACTGCGTGGTGCCTGTCGGGAAGAAGCCGCGCGGATCGAACGCCGAAACCGGAAGCTCGTCGCCCTTTTGCTCGATAATCGGATACAGAACCTTGGCAAAGAACTCTCCGGCATCTTTCGGAGCCTGAGCCACAGCAGCACCTTCTAAGGTGTCAGCCCAGCTTGCCGGGTAATTAACTTCTTCAAGACCTTCCGCACCCATATCAATGGCGGTGTTGTTCATATTGACGATCTTGTCGCCCTTCTTGCCATAGGTCTTCTTAACAGCTTGCTTCATGTAGTCGATCGCTTCCGCTTCGGGAATGATACCGGCTACTTTGAAGAATGCGGCCTGCATGACGGTGTTGATACGGCCGCCCATACCCGCTTTTTCAGCGATATCGATCGCATCGATGTTGTAGAATTTGATCTTCTTTTTCGCAATGATATTCTTAACCTGCGCGGGAAGCTCTCTCTCAAGATCCTCAAGCGTTGTCCACCGGGAGTTCAGCAGGAATATGCCGCCTTCCTTTAAGTCGGACAACATGTCGTAACGCGTCACATAAGACGGGTTGTGGCAGGCTACGAAATCCGCCACGTCAATAAGGTATGTAGACTGGATTTTGCTCTTGCCGAAACGCAGGTGCGATACGGTCAGACCGCCGGACTTTTTGGAGTCGTAGCTGAAATAGCCTTGCGCGTACATATCAGTGTGGTCGCCAATGATTTTGATTGAGTTTTTGTTGGCACCGACAGTACCGTCGCTGCCCAGACCGTAGAACTTGCAGCGGTATGTACCTGCGGGCGCAGCGTCGATCCTATCAGAATAATCAAGGCTCAAGTGCGTCACATCGTCGTTGATACCCACGGTGAAGTGGTTTTTCATTTCGCCCTTCAGGTTGTCGAATACGGCTTTGACCATTGACGGTGTGAACTCTTTTGACGACAGACCATAACGGCCGCCGATCACCTTAATATTCTTGCCGTTTTCGGCGAGAACGGTGATAACATCCTGATAAAGAGGTTCACCGGCAGCACCGGGTTCTTTTGTTCTGTCAAGCACGCAAATCTTCTTTACGCTGGCAGGCAGCACGGAGAGGAAATGCTTGGCGCTGAACGGACGGAACAGACGGACTTTGATGGCGCCGACTTTGTATCCGTTTGCGTTCAAATAGTTGATGGCTTCTTCTGTTGCTTCTGCACCGCTGCCCATGAGCACGATGATTTCTTCGGCATCGGGTGCGCCTACATAATCGAATAAGCCATATTTTCTGCCGAAAGCTTTGTAGAATTCGTCCATCACCTGCTCTACGATGGCGGGTGTGGCATCATAATACTTATTCGCAGCTTCTCTGTTCTGGAAGTAGATATCGGGATTCTGGGCTGTGCCCTGCAGATGGGGATGTTCCGGGTTCATTGCACGCATTCTGAAATCGGCAATGGCTTCTTTGTCGGCCAGTTCTGCCAGTGTCTCATAATCAAGCGAGTCAATCTTTTGCACTTCGTGAGATGTACGGAAGCCATCGAAGAAATGCAGGAAGGGCACCTTGGCCTTCAGTGTGGACAGATGTGCCACAGCTGCTAAGTCCATAACTTCTTGCACGCTGCATGATGCCAGCATAGCAAAACCTGTCTGGCGTGTTGCCATGACGTCGCTGTGATCACCGAAGATGGAGAGCGCATGCGCTGCCAAACTTCTTGCCGTAACATGGAAAACGCAAGGAAGCAGCTCACCCGCGATCTTGTACATGTTGGGGATCATCAGCAGCAGGCCCTGAGAAGCTGTGAAGGTGGAAGTAAACGCACCTGTCACCAAAGAGCCGTGAACCGCGCCGGCCGCACCGGCTTCGGACTGCATTTCAGCAATCCTCATTTTCTGACCGAAGATATTTCTTCTATCATGAGCCGCCCATTCGTCGCAGACTTCTGCCATGGGCGATGAAGGTGTGATGGGGTAAATTGCGCCGACGTCAGAAAACGCATACGCGACATGAGCAGCGGCGGTATTGCCATCAATCGTTTGTTTTGTAGCCATATTTATCCTCCTTAAATGATTAAAATCATGTACTAAACGTGTTAAATCCAAACTGGAGCCATGAAAACAGCCTAAAATGTAGTCTGTTCACAATCTTAAATATTATATATTTTTTTACCCCAATGGTCAACTAAAAAGGGGTATAAAGAAAGCGTCTGGGGGTAAATACATTTGGTTTTCGCTTCTTATTTTCGGCAAAATATCAATTAGGGGAAAAATAACTTTAACGTTATCCAGAATATATGGAAACTACGGAAATTAATAATTTTACCGATAGATTATGGAATGGTTAACTTGGTTTGCCGTCAGGGTCATAGCAAACTGAGGTGTAAAAAGGAGGCAAGCCCGTTTAGTCGGAATGGAGATGCTAAGGCCTTAAGCAAAAGGGGTCGTCTTGTGAGCCATATCGAAACTGAACAGAAGGCTGTCTGTTTTAAGCCAGACACGCGCAATCATTGAGGCGGATAACATACGGATAAAACACTGGATGCATTCGTGGAAGGTCTGCGCGAAAAAGGATATCGCCTTGAGACGCTTCCACAGGGGCTTATAAAAACAAAAATGCGCGGCGGGCCATATTAAGGCTTTTGCCGCGCTATGAGGAGAAAGCTTACTGTGTAGGTTCGGTGGTCAGCTCATGTTCATAAGTGGAAGCTTCCATGCTTTCAAGCGCCAGTCCTGCACCTGTTGCCACGGCATCAAGCGGGTGCTCCGAACGCCGTACGGGCATTCCCGTTGCTTTGGCGACCAGACGGTTAAAGCCCTGCAATAAGCTGCCGCCGCCGGTTAATACGATGCCCTCGTTGATAATATCGGCTGCCAGTTCAGGCGGCGTTTGTTCCAGAACACCTTTTATTGCGTCAATAATACTCTGCACGGGTTCCATCAGCGCGCTGCGTATGCTGGCCGAATCCACTGCGATCGATTTGGGCAGTCCCGATGAAATATCACGCCCGCGAACATCCATAGTCTGTTCTTTGCCTTGCTCGACAACACATCCCAGTGTCATTTTGATTTGTTCCGCCGTGCTTTCGCCGATGACCATACCATGATTCTTTTTGACATGCTTCAATATGGCTTCATCCATATGGTTACCGCCAATTCGCAGGCTGCGTGCCGTTACAATACCGCCAAGTGATATAATGGCGACTTCGCTGGTGCCGCCGCCTACATCCACAACCATACAGCCCTTGGCCTGATGGACATTGAGCCCTGCACCGATTGCAGCAGCCATGGGTTCGTCGAGCAGGTACACTTCCCGGGCTCCTGCCGATTTTACCGCTTCTTCTACAGCGCGCTTTTCAACTTCGGTGATTCCGCATGGTATGCAGATCACGATGCGCGGACTGCGTTTGATAAGCCCCTGCGGAATAGCCTTGTTGATGAAATATTTAAGCATGATCTCCGTCGTGTTATAGTCTGCTATAACGCCGTCTTTAAGCGGTCTGACAGCTAAAATACCGCCCGGCGTGCGTCCAATCATTTTTTTTGCTTCCTCGCCCACCGCAAGTATGTCTTTCTTGTTGTTCTTCATTGCCACCACAGAGGGTTCGCGCAGTATGATGCCCTTGCCCTTCATATAGACAAGCGTGTTCGCTGTACCCAGATCGATCCCGAGGCACGGCGTTAAAAAGGATAACATAGACAACCTCCACATTATGTAATGTTATAATTGTGCCTATATAGGTTGTTTTTATACATTTAATTTGAGGTGGGATTGTTTTTCTTGTCATGAAACGATTTACAAGATAGAATAACACTATCATATTCAATTTCTTCTCAGGCGTGGTTGGTGTTGGTAGATTGTCTAGTAAGGATGGATGACCGATGAATAACACAAGACAACAGATGGAAATTGACCCGCCCCGCAGGCGCAGGTATCGGCTGAATGTAAAGAAACTTGGTTTAACACTTGTGACGATTGGCTGCGTAGCGGCGCTTGTGGTATTGCTTGTGCAATACGCGCTGACTGAAGAAACGCAGGCTCAGCCTGAAAATGCCCTTGCAGGACCTCAGGGCATGGATCTGTCCGCAAATGCACTTGAAGGTAAATGTATCGTGATAGATGCCGGGCATGGCGGGTTCGACCCGGGTACAATGGGCGCTACGGGAGTGCGCGAGGATGAGCTTAATCTTAAGGTGGCCCAGCATTTAAAAAACGAGCTGGAAGGCTTGGGGGCGCAGATCATCATGACCCGCAGCGATGAAAACGCCATTGCAGAAACAAAGGATGAGGATATGGCTGAGCGCCGCCGTATCATTGAGGAGAGCGGATCGGATATTGTGATCAGCATTCATATGAATTCTCATACCGACCCATCAACTCAAGGCCCGCTGGTGCTGTTTATGCCCGGTTCAACACAGGGCAAAGAGCTGGCTGATGAGATCATGAAATCACTTAACGATACGCTGGGTACAGACGGCAACGCCCGCAGCGATAGCCTGTATATATTAAAAAGCGGAAACCAGCCGTGTGTGCTCGTGGAATGCGGATATTTAAGCAACGCTACGGAAGAAGCGAGTCTGATGCGTGACGACTATCAAAGCAAACTTGCCGCGGCCATATGCAAGGGCGCTGCGATGTTTTTAGCCGAATAAACTTTTTAAGTTAATCAGTATTCATATTGAAGCTAAAGATTCACGGCAGTCCATTACGGACTGCCGTTTTGCGCGGTTTGGCATGTATTGTGAATGCATTCACTGTTATGGTATATTATGAGAAAGATAAAATTGGAGGACATAACGCTTGAATTTGAACCAGGCCAACGAGTATATCGTACGCATCAACAAGGTCTACGACTATATCGAGCAGCATATCGGGGAAGAAATGACGCTTGCCGAGCTGGCCGGTGTGGCGGGTTTCTCCGAGTTTCATTTCCACAGGATTTTTGCCGCATTAACCGGTGAAACGCTGTTCTGTTTCATACAGCGTCTTCGCTTGGAACGTGCCGCCACGCTGCTGTGCATCCACCCATACGATAGCGTTACGCAGATCGGGGCGGATTGCGGATTCTCGTCGCCCGCCGTGTTTTCTCGTGCTTTCAGAAAACGTTTTGGATGTGCGCCGTCGGAATTCCGAAAAAGCAATAAGGGTCAAGCACAGAGCAGCTTAAGTCAACTGCTCCGCAACGACGGGAAAGCATGTTCCCTATCAAACGGATATAATGGCAACAAAAAATGGAGGTTTGCCATGAATCCTGAAGTTAAGATTGAAAAAATTGAGAAGATGCGTGTTGCGTACCTGCGCTATGTGGGGCCGTACGCGGGCGACGGCGAGCTGTTTGAGAACCTGTATAAGCGGTTCTTTGCATGGACGGGACCCAGAGGTATTGACGTATCCACCACGTATATCATCTATCACGATGACCCAGCGGTCACGGAGGAGCAGAAGCTGAGATTGAGCATCTGCGTACCCATTGCAGACGATGTCTCGGTGTCCGGCGAAATCGGAGAAATGACGATTAACGAAGGTACGTATGCGGTTGGCCGGTTTGAGCTGGGAACCAGTGAATATAGCGACGCGTGGGCCTATATGTACAGCGAATGGCTGCCGCAAAGCGGCTATCAGCCTGCCGCAGAGCCTTCATTCGAGCGTTATAACGGCAGTGAGTGTGATAAGAACGGCAAGATGATGGTGGATATTTGCGTGCCTGTCACGGCCATTTAAGAAGCTTACAAGATCTAAGGGACGGTGCTAAGAACACCGTTCCTTTTATTTTGCCTGCATAATTGATTTGCAGCGAGGGCCATTGTATAATAACCGTAATAAATCGACATAAGTTTGTAACAAATAATGTATGATAATGGAAGGTATCGATATGAAATTGAGATACAATGTTGCAATGGTTTTCGTCGTTGTTATGGCAGCGTTTTTTTCAGGATGTGCACAGCCAGCGAGCGTGCAGACCCAAATGACTATGCCTGAGACGACGCCCCAAGCATCAGCCACTGCAACCGATGAACCAACAGCACCAGCTACTCCGCTGCCCACAGCCACGCCCACGCCTGTTGTGACACATACGGCTGAGCCTGCCGAAGAACCTGTACCCGGTGCGCCAGTCATCTCTGAGAGAGAGATTGTATACAGCAATGGTGATGTGAATGTAAGCATGGTTTGCCCCGAAATATCGGGCATGAAAGATCAGTCCGTACAGAGAAGTATTAACAAAGAAATATATGAAACTCTTTCGGATATGGCAAAGAGCGTTGAGGAAAAGTCAAAGGAAGATACTCAACTTCAAGGTCAGCATCCTCTATATGATATATCGGCTATATATAGGGTTCAACGAAACGACGGCGTTGTACTGTCTATACAGATCAGCATAAGCACGTATACGGGTGGCGCAAACACGGGGTCGGACTCAATGTTTATCAATGTAATCAATATGAAGGACGCGGTGCAGCCAACTCTGGCCGATTTATTCACGGCAGGGGCGGATTATACGACTGCGATCAACAACGAGATTAATACGATTATTCAAAACGATGACTTTATGGCCGAATCGGTGAACTTTGAAACAGTATCGCCCACGCAGTGGTATTATCTGACCGACACTTCGCTGGTCATCATGTTCCCGCGGTACGAAATCGCAGCGGGGGTGGTCGGCGAACCCGAGTTTATCATACCATTGGAGAACCTAACCCGGATACTGATACCCGAGGTTAAGTAAGCAACCTGAGTCCTTGGGTTTATCGTGTATGGGTATTCACTAGCCGACAATTATTACAGTTATGATTGGAAAAAGCATATTAATAAGAAAAGCGCTTGTTACCGGGTTTTCGTACTATTAAACCCGGTATTTTTATGGTTGAAAACCTGTAACAAAATAGCTATAATAATAAAAAATGGATGTATGTGTGGAGATAAAAAGATGAAAACATTGGCCAGCCATATCTTGGTTATGATCCTATCGGGCATACTGATTTTCTGTGCTGTGGGATGTAACCAACCATCTGAGGCTACGATGCCCGAAGCAATCCCATCGCCCGCTGGGGACAGAACTGCTGCAACAGACGAGATGCAATCGAACGAAACAGCTGCTGCGAACGAGCAGGAACCCTCTGTAAGCCCATTTGGAGAAGACTATGAGATCGTCATCACGATGGAGGGAGAAGTAATCGGCGAATATGATCTTGATTTTCAGGTCGGGCCGATAGTGATTGGTACACCCTTAACAGAAATAGTGACACTCTTAGGGCAACCCGAAAAAGAAGAGAAGGCGCAATACCAAGGATACGACGGCGATTGGCATCGGTCAGTTTCTTATGAGAGCAAGGGTATCAGTTTGCAGGTAAGTGCCACGGAAGAAAAAGGAGAATATACGGTCGAAAGAGTGTCTGTCACTGAGCCTTTCAGCGGAAAAACTGCGAAGGGTATCGGCATTGGCAGCAGTCCCGATGAGATTCGGGCAGCGTATAGCGATATGATGAATCCCGACGACAGCAGTGAGGTGGCGGTCGTATTGGGCAGCGTATATTGGGGCGTTCATTTCCACCTTGGCAGCGAAGGTACGGTAGAGTCTATCACGTTTGGTGCGAATGCGGAATGATGCTCTTATCTATTGCATAACGCTAGTATTCAGGGCTAAAGAGTAAACCCAATAGGCATATAATGAAAGACCGCGGCAGCGCGGTTTTTTGTTGTTTCCGTATATAAATTAGCCGCTTCCTCTCGTCTTTGCATGGGCAGGGAAACATATACTTCTTTAGGCGAATCTGTCTGTTTCAGTTTGCCGACGGGGGACGAAAGAATGAAGACAAGAAATGTTTTAACGGCAATTCTTTTCGTGGTACTTGCCGCATTGTTGTCTGCGGGCTGTACGCAGGCCGCTGTCCATACAATCGAAGCGCCAGCCGAAACGCCCACAGCCACATTCGTATCGCCCATCAGCGTGACGGGGCATCAGAACTCGTATAGCAATGCGTCTATTCGTGTGGGCATATCATACCCTGTGATTGCGGGGATGGAGGATAAAAAGGCTCAGACTCAAATAAATAAAGATATATACGACACGCTGCAGACCAAAGCGCATACCATTGAGACACTATGGCAGGACGATATGAAGCATTACGGCAGGCATGGCAGTTATGAGTTTACGGCAGGGTATACCGTGATGCGAAACGATGGCGTTGTGTTGTCCATATCCATTGATATCAGCACGTATACGGGTGGCGCGAACATGGGCACGGATTCTATGTTTATCAACATGGTTAACTTAGAAAAAGCCATACAGCCGTCTTTAGGTGATTTGTTCGTGAAGGAGACGGACTACAAAAAGGTCATTAACAATGAAATCACAGCGATGAATGCGACGCTGGGGGAAGAGGCATATGAGTTCACGGGAATCGTTTCAGACGGTTGGTATTACCTGACGGATGATTCGCTCGTGATTGTTTTCCCGCGGTACAGCATCGGGCCGGGCGCGGCGGGAGAGCCAGAGTTCGCGATACCGCTGGAAAAGCTGTCGGATATTCTGATACCCGAGGTAAAGTAAGGGGGGAGTACTTGGAGGTCCCACCTCCACACCACAGCTTAAGGGGCATGGCCCCTTAAGAATCCCTTCTCCGCCAAAGCTTCAATTTTGGCGGAAAAACGGCCATGAAGAAAACAACCGCAAAACACAGGAATGTAGTTATTGCCAATGCGCGTTATTTATTTACCTACGATTTCTTTCGCAAACGCCTGCGCTTCAGCCAATTCGGCCTTGTTGGGGTGGCCGAGGTTCAGGAACAAAAACTTGCCCTTGCAGGTGAAGCTCTCGCTGTCTACCGCAACGCCCTGCTTTTGCAGCAGCTCTTTCATAAGCCCCAACGCTTTCGCGTCCTTTATACATGTGGTAAACAGCACGGCGCGCTTCACTTTTTCGGGCGTGAGCGACTGCAAAAACGAATCCATTACTGCATCGAGCTTACCGCCGTATATAGCCCCTCCGATGAACAGCATATCAGCCTTGGCATCCAGCGGATATTCCTTGACCGGCTGTGCGCTGCATCCGGCAGCTTCCGCGATGGCATTCGCCACCTTTTTTGTGTTTCCCGAAACCGAATGGTAGATGACCGCAGTCGACATGACAAGCTCTCCCTGTTAATGGTATTTATTTAACTTATTGTACCATGTATGGAGAGTATGACAATATAGTTCTTAGATTGATGGGATTTATCGGAGGCTCTGCCTCCAAACCACCGCTTAAGGGGCACAGCCCCTTAAGAATCCCATTTCGCCAAAACCTACGGCTTTGGCGGAAAAAAATATTGATGGATAGATATGTTATAATATGATTACGTTATTGGTTACAAATATATAATAATAAACAAAGAAGGGATAATATGAATCAAACTGAAGCTCAAGAATACCTTGTGACTCCAACTAACATAACAGACACAATAATAAATTTTTGTATAAATATATATTCTGAAAATAAGCCAGGCTTTATTCGTTAGAAAAAATGATATGTAAGCCCATTTCTGAACAAGAAGTATTACTAAACTTAGCTTATATTAATAGATTTAATCAACCTCAAAACAAAAATCAATTTTGTGTTTGCGAGTCTGGTATTAAATATAGAAATTGTTGCGGTAAGTCAGTGTAAGTATATTTTAAAAGTAATTTAAATGAAATGCTTTATATTAAGACAAATATCCCCTACAAGCATCTGGTAATTCCTGATCATATAAAAGAAGTTATGTTACTATATCATTAAATGAAATAATTTTAGTTTCCAAAGAGCTGGCCCTTTGGCGGAGGTCTGGAGGCAGCGCCTCCAGATAACGTCTCCACTAGAATATCAAAGCTTCTTCAAAATCTCGTACAGGCGGTTCAAAGGCAAACCCATCACGTTGTAATAATCACCGACGACACCGCGGATAAACTTACCGCCGTAGCCCTGTATACCGTACGCACCCGCCTTGTCCAGCGGTTCACCTGTGGCAATGTACTCGCGGATTTCAGAATCGGACATCCGCGCAAATTGCACACGCGTGCATTCGACAGCCGTGTGCATATGCCCATCTAAAACAACAGCAATGCCCGTGTAAACATGGTGAACGCGGCCGGAGAGCATTTTCAGCATACGAAACGCATCATCTGCGTCGGTGGGCTTTCCCAGCAGCCGGCCGCCCAGAGCCACCAACGTATCCGCACCGATCACCAGCGCGTCAGGATGTATCCGGGTAATATCCACCGCCTTATCCGTGGCTAACGTCTCCACCTGCTGCGCAGGCGTACCCGTTGCCACCTCGTCAATACCGCTGGGGATCACATCAAAATCGGAGATTATATAGGAAAGCAGTTCTTTACGTCTCGGCGAGGCAGACGCGAGTATCACGCGCCGCCCACCGTTAAAAATCGTCATTGTCAGCTGTTCACCGCCGTACAGGCGTCTTCTCCTTTGTCAGTCATTGCAATCGTACCTTTGGGGCAAACGGAGACACACACGCCGCAGCCCGTGCACTTGTCGTAATCGATCACAGGCAAATTGTCCTTCATCACGATCGCGCCCTCGGGACATTTCTTGGTACATAGGCTGCACGAGATACAGCCCGTTTTGCATATCGCCGCCACAGCCTTACCTTTTTCTGTGGTCCGGCAGCAAATATAAACGTTGTTCTTCTTGGGCATGATGACGATACCGTTCTTCGGACACGCCTCAGCACACTGGCCGCAACCCGAACATATATCCTCATTGACAGTTGCAATACCCTTGCTGCTCAATGTGATCGCGCCGAACGGGCACACCTTTGCACAGGTTAAAAGCCCTACGCAGCCGAAAGCGCATGCGGATGGGCCGCCTGCCAGCATCGCCGCCGCACGGCAATCGGAAATACCCGAGTATTTAAACTGTGACACACAATTTTGGCTGTCGCCCTGGCACAGTACGCGGGCCACCATCTTTTCGGCAGCCTGCGCATCCACACCCAGCAAACTGCTGATTTCGTTGAGTTTGTCGCTGGAGAGCGCGACGCACTTAGACACCTGCGTTTCTCCTGCGCAAACCGCCTTGGCAAAACCGTCGCAGCCCGGGAAACCGCAGCCGCCGCAGTTGGCGCCCGGCAGCAGATCGCGCACCAGTTCAATATTCGGATCGGACTCGACTGCGAGCAGCTTTGAGGCGATGGCAAGACCTAAGCCCAGTATCAATCCCAAACCACCGAGTGCGACCACCGGCCAGATAATTTCATTAAACATAAATGTTGTCCTCCGTTAAACGAGCCCTTGGAACCCAAGGAAAGCGAATGACATCAGTCCGGAAGATATCAGCGCAATGGGGAAGTCCTTTAATGGCTCGGGGATGGGCGCAAGCTCCATCTTTTCACGTATACCCGCAAAAAGCACGATAGCCAGCATGAACCCGAGCGCGCCGCCGATACCGTTGACGAGCGTTTGCAGCAGATTGTAGCCTTCGTCGATGTTGAGTATCGCCACGCCGAGCACCGCACAGTTGGTGGTGATCAGCGGCAGGTAGACCCCAAGTGCCTGATAAAGCGAGGGAACAAGCTTCTGAAGCGCCATCTCAACGAGCTGAACCAACGCCGCAATAACAAGTATAAACGAGATGGTTTGAAGATATTCAAGCCCAAAAGGCATCAGTATATAATAGTGAACGAGATACGAGATCACCGATGCAAGCGCCATCACGAACGTGACTGCAAAACCCATACCCATCGCCGTTTCCACTCTTTTGGATACGCCGAGAAACGGACAGATACCGAGAATCTTTGAGAGCACAAAGTTATTGACGAGTATCGAGCTCAATAATATCAGCAGTATACCGCTAAAACCTTCCATCGTTTAATGTGCTCCTTTCTTTTTCTTGTTCATCAGCAGCTTGTTGATAAGACCGATTAACAGGCCCAGCGTGATGAAACCGCCCGACGGGCTGACCATAAACAATGCGGGTGCAAAATTATCGCCAAACAGAGATGCGCCGAATATAGTTCCGTTACCGAATATTTCACGTATCGACGCCATGATGATGAGAGCGCCGGTAAACCCGAGCCCCATACCAAGGCCGTCAAGGAATGACGCCCAAACGGTATTCTTATAAGCAAAAGCTTCAGCACGCGCCAGTATGATGCAGTTCACCACGATAAGCGGAATATAAAGACCCAGCGCCTTGTCCAGGTCGGGTACGAATGCTTTCAGCAGCAGCTGGACGATAGTGACGAACGCCGCAATGATCACGACAAACGCGGGTATACGCACCTTCGACGGCACAAAGTTGCGCAGCATGGATATCACGACGTTGGAGCCGATAAGCACAAACGTGGCCGCAAAACCCATACCGATGCCGTTGACGGCCGCTGTTGTGATCGCGAGTGTCGGGCACATGCCCAGCATCAGCCGAAATGTCGGGTTTTCATTGAATAAGCCGTTGCCCAAAACGGAGAGCGGCTTTGTTTTATGCTTCATTGTGCACCTCCAACGATTTCAGTGTAGAATTGTGACGCCGTGTTAACCGCTTCCGTCACGCCCTTGGTTGTGATTGTTGCACTCGTAATGGCCTGAATCTCATTGTCTCCCGGACTGGCCTTGACCACGGTCAACGGGCTTGTTTTGCTCAGATACTGCTCCTGAAACCAGTCCTCTGTGGCTTTGGCGCCCAGCCCCGGCGTTTCGGTGTTGTCACCGACTACGACACCTTGTATCAGGCCGTCTGCGCCGATACCGACAGTCAGATGCATACCCGAATTAAAGCCTTTTGTAATCATAGAGGCTGTAATACCAATCACGTTGCCGTCGGCATCCAGTGCGTTATAAACGTTCTTTATTATCGCGTAATCCTCGGGGATTTCCACGTTTAACTCTTCAAAACCTGCTGCTGCCGGAAATGCGGTCTGACGCGCTTCGTCGGCAGCCAAAGCCAGCTGCTCTGCAATCGGTTCTTTTGTGATATAGTTGACGGCACCCAGCGCAATTGCGGAGATGACCGTAATGATGAGTAGCTTTAATGTGATACTCACGATTTTTTTCATTTCACCGCACCCCCAAACCGTTTTGGCCGGAATGCCTTGTCGATCAGCGGCACCGTCAGATTCATGAAAAGTATGGAGTACGACACGCCTTCAGGATAGCCGCCCCATATGCGAATCACGCTGGTCAGTATACCGCAGCCCGCCGCAAACACCATTTTACCGCTGCCGCTCATGGGCGAGGTGGTGTAATCCGTCGCCATGTAGAAAGCACCCAGCATGAGTCCGCCTGCGAGAATATGGTATAGCGCATCACCCGTAAACAACCCGGAAGGCCCTGCGATCCAAGTGAACAGCGCGACCGTACCGATATAAACCAAAGGAATACGCGGATCTATCACGCGTCGCGCGATCAGATACAAACCGCCGAGCAGCAGCGCGAATGCGCTTGTTTCACCGATACAGCCGCCGATGTTGCCGATAGCCATATCGAGGTATGGGCTTAATGGTTCGCCCATTTTCAGCGCGGCCAGCGGCGTGGACGTGGAAACGGCATCAACAACCGTAGCCGAAGAGGGAATCGTCCATGTGGTCATAAACGTCGGCCAAGACACCATAAGAAAGGCACGTGCTGCCAGCGCGGGGTTCAAAAAGTTGTGGCCCAGACCGCCAAAACATTGCTTGACGATGGCTATCGCAAACACTCCACCCAGCACAGGTATCCACCAAGGCACGGCGGGCGGCAGATTGAGCGCCAGCAGCAGGCCTGTCACAGCTGCGCTGCCGTCACTCACAGTTACTTTTTTATGCATAAGCTTTTGCAATATTGCTTCGGCAAGTATGGCCGAGACCACACAGATAAGCACTGTCAAAAGCGCATTAAGCCCAAAAATATAAACGCCTATCGCCGTTGCGGGCAGCAGCGCGATGATGACATCGCGCATGATGCGTCCTGTCGTTTCGCTGGAGCGCACATGCGGCGACGAAGACATAATATACTGATCCATATACACCTCCGAAATGAATTAAAGTCAGGTCAGTTCGCCTTTTTGCGGCTCAGCATAATCTGAGACTTGGCGAGGCGTATGCCTTGTACAAGGTGCCGGTTGGCCGGGCATACATATGAACAGCTGCCGCATTCCATGCAGTCCAGCGCATGGTTCTTTTCTGCGTCTTCAAAGCGGTCGTGTTCGGAATAATCGCTCAGTAAATATGGCAGCAGACCCATGGGGCAAACATGCACGCACTTGCCGCAGCGGATGCAGGCGGATTCCTCCGCGCTGCGGACCATACCGGTATCCAGTGCCAGCAACCCCGATGTGCCTTTGATAACAGGCGCGTCCAAATTGTGCTGCGAGATGCCCATCATTGGGCCTCCTGCGATGAGCTTTTCGATTTTGCCCGAAAAACCACCGACTTGCGCGATCACATAGGAGATCGGCGTGCCCAAACGGACAAGCAGGTTCGACGGGGTATTCACGCAGCCGGTGACCGTGACGATACGCTCATAAAGCGGCAAACCTTTTTCAATCGCAAGGCAGATCTGGTACACAGAGCCTGCGTTTAAAACCACAGCCCCCACATCCATAGGCAGACCACCCGACGGCACCTGCCTTTTGGTTACCGCATAAATCAGCTGTCTCTCAGCACCCTGCGGATACTTAACGCGCATCGTCAGTACATGGATGTTTTTGCCGCGGGCTGCATTTTTGATGGCATCAATCGCGTCCTGCTTGTTGTCTTCGATAGCAATATAGGCTTTTTCAACGCCCAATGCCTTCATACAGGCTTCGAGGCCGCGGATGACTTCTCCCGGATGCTCGAGCATAACGCGATGATCGGCGGTGAGATAAGGTTCGCATTCCGCGCCGTTGACGATAAGCGTATCGATTTTCTTCTCCGGCGGCGGTGAAAGCTTCACGTGCACCGGAAAAGCTGCTCCGCCCATGCCCACGATACCTGCGCCCTTGATAATATCAACGATCTGCTGCGGTGAAAGATCAGACAGCTTGACCGGGCTCTTGATACCTTCAAAAAGCTTGTCATCAAAATCGTTCTGAATGACAATAGACATGCTGGGCCTTCCGGATATATGCGGACGCGGTTCTATCGCTTTGACGGTACCGGATACACTGGAAAAGCACGGTACGCTCACGTACCCGCTTGCTTCAGCAACCATCTGTCCCATATCCACATGATCGCCGACCTTGACTACAGGCGTGGAAGGGGCCCCGATGTGCTGTGAAAGAGGCAGTATAATCTCTTCGGGTACACTGCACTTTTCTATCGGACGTTTGTCAGACAAATGCTTGCCGTGATGAATAGCCTTAAGAGGATGGATGCCGCCCTTAAACGTAAGTTTGCTAGCCATACAGTCTCCTTAATTACATATTGGTCTCCCAATGAGTTATTATAGCACAATGGATATGGAATGAATATGATTGTATATATATTTTGCACCTATGAAATTACAGTATTTTATGGAAGAAAAAATTGTAATTAATATACCGAATACTGCATTTATATGCATAAAAATATTTCTATTTGCAAAAGAATAATATTATGCAAAAGATAAACAACCAGCAATAAAGCCGATGTTTACAAATGTAGCCGCTTATGTTATGATGTTTTCTGATTTTAACCGTTTACAATGTTTGGCGAGTATCCGACGCTTTACATTGTTTACGGGGTTGCCAAAAACAGGAGGAAAAAATGGATAAGGAAACAAAGGCTGGGATTATCAGCAAATATGCCTTGAGTGAAGGTGACACGGGATCACCGGAAGTTCAGATTGCACTGCTTACCGAACGGATCAATCATCTGATTGAGCATCTGAAGATCCATAGCAAGGATCATCATTCAAGAAGAGGACTTTTGAAAATGGTCGGTAAAAGAAGAGGGTTGCTGAACTATCTTAAGAAAAAAGACATTGAGCGGTACAGAGAAGTGCTTAAAGGTTTGAACTTAAGAAAATAACAAATAATAGAGCGGGTAACCGCTCTATTATTTGTTCAAAAAACATGCTTAAAGCATGGGGCATGCGCATGGGGCATGCGTAATGTCTGGTAAGGAGAAGGAGAGAAGAATGGAACACAGAAAATTTGAAATGGATTACGCCGGAAGAACGCTGACGGTGGAAACGGGCAAGTATGCCCAGCAGGCAGGCGGAACATGCATGATCCGGTGCGGCGATACGGCTGTGCTCGTCACCGCAACGGCTTCAAAAAACCCAAGAGACGGAATCGACTTTTTCCCGCTCAGTGTTGATTTTGAAGAAAAGATGTATTCAGTGGGAAAGATTCCGGGCGGATTTATCAAGCGTGAAGGAAGGCCCAGTGAAAAAGCGATACTGACATCGCGTTTGATCGACAGACCGATCAGACCGCTGTTCCCCAAAGGCTATTACAACGATGTTCAGGTCGTCTGCACCGTCATGAGTGTGGATCAGGACATTCCGCCGGGCGTATTCGGTATGATCGGTTCGTCCGTGGCGTTGTCGATATCCGATATTCCGTTTATGGGGCCGACCGGTGCCGTCACTGTGGGTATGGTAGACGGCGAATATATACTCAATCCCGATTCCGCGCAACGCGAGAAGAGCGTGCTTGACTTAACGGTCGCGGGCACGAAGGATGCCGTGATGATGGTGGAAGCGGGAGCCAACGAGATTACCGAGAAGCAGATGCTTGATGCGATACTGCTCGCGCATGAGGAAATTAAAAAGGTTGTTGCCTTTATTGAGAATATCGCCAAGGAAGTGGGCAAGGAAAAGACCGACGCTCCGTTGATTTTGGTCGAGGCAGAGTTCGAAGAAAAGGTAAAGGCTTACGCAAAAGAAAAAATTGCATACAGCATCGACACCACAGAAAGAAAAGTACGCGAGGAGCGCACAGAAGAAGTTGTTGCTGAGGTAAAGACGCATTTTGCGGAGGAATATCCGGGCCGTGAAGCCGATATCGAGAATGTCCTTTATTCGCTTCGCAAGGAGCTAGTGCGCGACAGGATCATCAACAAGGGTATTCGTCCGGACGGGCGTGCTTTTGATGAGATTCGCCCGATCTGGTGCGAAACCGGCCTGTTTGCACGTACACACGGCAGCGCGGTTTTCACGCGCGGTGAAACGCAGGCGCTTACGCTGACAACATTGGGTTCTGTGAGTGAAGCACAGCGGTTGGACGGCCTTTCTGACCAGGAATTCAAACGCTATATGCATCATTATAATATGCCGCCGTATTCGACAGGCGAAGCAAGACCGATGCGCAGCACGAGCCGCCGCGAAACCGGACACGGTGCGTTGGCCGAACGGGCACTGATACCCGTGCTTCCGAGTGAGGAAGAATTCCCGTATGCGATCCGTACGGTCTCTGAGTGTATCAGCTCCAACGGCTCGACCTCTCAGGCGAGCATTTGCGCGAGCACGCTGTCTCTGATGGATGCGGGCGTTCCGCTCAAAGCGCCGGTTGCCGGCGTCGCCATGGGGCTTATCAAAGACGATGAGACAGGCAATATCGCCATACTGACCGATATTCAGGGTCTTGAAGATTTCTTCGGCGATATGGACTTTAAGGTTGCGGGTACGCGTAAGGGTATAACCGCAATTCAAATGGATATCAAGATCAAAGGTATTAATGAAGAAATCTTAACCCGCGCGCTTGCCCAGGCCAATGCAGGCCGTATGTTCATACTCGACAAGATGGAAGCCGTGATGCCTGCGCCGAGAGAGAACCTCTCAAAATATGCACCGCGCATTTACCAGTTCACGATTGACCCCGAGAAGATCCGCGAGGTCATTGGCAGCGGCGGCAAGGTTATCAACAAGATCATTGCCGATACGGGCGTTAAGATCGATCTGGAAGACGATGGTCGCGTGTTCATTCTTTCGGCAGACGAAGCGGCGGCAGACAAAGCCAAAGCGGCCATCGAAGCCATCGTCAAGGATGTCGAAGTCGGCAATGTCTATTTAGGTAAGGTCGTTCGTATCATGAACTTCGGTGCGTTTGTGGAGCTGGCTCCGGGTAAGGATGGTCTGGTGCACATTTCCAAGCTCTCCAATGAGCATGTGAACAAGGTGGAAGACGTGGTCAATATCGGTGATGAGATACTTGTGCGCGTTACCGAAATCGACAAACAGGGCCGTGTGAACCTAACCCGCAAGGGATTGCTGCCGGGTGACAAAAAGCCTGCGGACAAGATGCCCGAGAAAAAAGACGAGCCAAAGAACGAAGAGTAAGGCTTAAATAAACCAATGAGAAGGCTGCCGAAAGGCGGCCTTTTTATGGCCCCAATAGCTGTTGTTCTTGCGAAAAGTCAGGATTTGCGATAAGTTGAGATTAATATTTTATGGCAGCTAAGAAATGCCCGAAAGGATGACTATGGGAAAAACACCTGAAGAAACCAAAGTGGTGATAACGGAACTTGTACTGCCCGGTATGACGAATCTTCTCGGCAATCTGCTGGGCGGAGAGCTCATGCACCGCATGGATATTGCGGGAGCACTCGCCTGTATGCGGCACTCGGGGGCGCAGGTGGCGACCGTGGCTGTTGATGCGCTGGAATTCAAGCACCCGATTCGTCAAGGAGAGATGGTCATGGTTGAGGCCAAGCTCGTATGGGTCGGCAAAACATCTATGAAGGTCAAGATCACAGCTACCGCCGAGAATCTTGCCACCGGTGCGGTCATTGTGACTAATGTGGCCATGTTCACTTTTGTCGCTATGGGCAAAGATGGAGGCCGCGTTTTGGTGCCAAGCCTTGAGCCGGAAACGGATGAGGAGAAGCAGGATTTTCTGCGTGAAGAACAGCTGTACCGCTGTCGCCTTGAAAAGCACATTTAGTGATAAACGTTTGTGTGGATACATTCTTGGTTTATTTCGGGCTCAGGGTTTAAAATCGTATGCTTTAGACTCATGGTTTCCCAACTGACCTCTGAGCTGACGAGCTTAACCTTGCTTGTATCCGCGGGGTATTGAATAAATAAAAAAACCTTCTCTTATGAAGGCTTCTTTTAGGCTTTTTAGGATCCAATCCTGCCTTCATAATCAATAAGATCGCGGTCATAATCCTGTTCCATCAGTGTGGATGACAGCAGAAAATCTGCAGTTGCCTGATTCATCGCCACGGGGATGTTGTACAGAACCGCGATACGCAGCAGCGCTTTCACGTCGGGGTCGTGCGGCTGTGTTGTCAACGGATCCCAAAAGAAAATCAGAAAATCCACGGCAAGGTCCGCTATGAGCGCACCTATTTTTTGGTCACCTCCAAGCGGGCCGCTGCGATATGCTTTCACAGGCAGTCCGGTTTGGGCTGATACCATCTTGGCAGTTGTGCCGGTGCCGCAGAGAAAGTGACGCTTTAACACGTTCTCGTTCTTTTCGACCCAGTTGATCAGATCCCGCTTGCGGTTATCATGGGCAATGAGGGCGATGCTTTTTTGCGCGCTTATTCTATGGGTTGCCATTCCATTCCTCCTTCCTTTGTATATTCACAAAAATCATTATAAGCCACGATCGGTCGGAAAGTAAAGCGTGCTGTGATGAAACATATTTATCATTTTTACGTTGTCAATCGTTATCCGGCTATTTTTGAATAGGTATTTTAGGGCATGCAGCGATAGCGGTTGTTTTGACGTTTGAGCCCCTTAGAACCTGAATTTCTCACCTTCTGGCATATTTGCCGCTGCGTCACAATACTATTTATTATATCTAATTCGTTATCTTAAGGCGGTGTTGTTATGCGCATATTCGTCGTTAAAAAAAGTACTATCATACGTGCAGCCGTATTTCTGCTGTTGATTGTCGGCGCCATTATCTATATGCAGGTGGCCGTGGGCGATGCTGCACCAGCCGCATCCATGTCCGAAATGATGCCGATTTGCCGGGTAGCCACGGATGAAAAAGCCGTTGCGCTGACTTTCGATACGGCGTTTGGCGACGAGGACTTTACCCCCCAGATACTCGAAGCCTTGAAAAAAGAAAGCGTGAAGGCAACCTTCTTTGTGATGGGGCTTTGGGTCAATGAACATCCTGAGGCACTGGATGCCATGATGCAGGGTGGCCATGAGATCGCCAGCCACTCCATGAATCATATGCGCTACACCGATATGACGGCGGATGAAATATTGACGGATGCATCGGACGCGGCAAAGCTGATATTCAACAAAACAGGCTATGATACACGCGTCATCCGTATACCCTATGGCGCTTACGATACGGCCAGTATTACCACGTTGGAGAACGAGGGGTATATACCTGTCAAGTGGAGCCTCGACTCGAAGGATTGGAAAGGGTATGACACTGTCAAGCTTGCGGACGGTGTTCTTAATACGGTGGAAAACGGCGATATCATCATGTTCCAGAACAACATGGCGCAAACACCCGAGGCATTAAGCGCCATTATACTGGGCTTGCGTGAACAGGGGTTTAAAATCGTGACCGTTTCCGACCTAATGCTTGACGGGGACTATATCGTAGATAAATCCGGTACACAGAGGCACTTTGAAGATTAAGCGTGATTCGAGGATGAAACATGACGGATTCGACAAACAGCGTCAGCATTGCGGGCAAATGCAAGGGCCTTGAGCTGTCGCATAAGATATACGGAGAGGCATTCTATACTTTTTATCTCGAATGCGGCCGGCTCAGTGATAAGACGGATGTGATCCCGGTGACTGTTTCAGAGCGGCTGCTTGCCAAGCATCCGCTTTGTGACGGCGCATCGGTTTATGTGAAGGGGCAGCTGCGTTCATACAACAAACTCGTGGATGGAAAAGTCCGGCTATACTTAACGGTGTTTGCGCGGGATATCGGAGAGAGCGCGACGCCTTTTAATGAAATTGAGCTTAAGGGCTTTGTGTGCAAGCCGCCGGTGTTCCGTGTGACACCGTTCGGACGTGAGATCACGGATATGCTGATTGCGGTGAACCGTGCATACAACAAATCGGACTATATACCCTGCATCGTGTGGGGAAGAAACGCCCGTTTTGCCGCAGGGTTCGAGGTGGGTGACAAGGTGACGGTTTTTGGGCGTGTGCAATCGCGCCAGTACGAGAAGGTTGAGGATTCGGGACAAAAAACATTGCGTGTTGCATACGAGGTTTCCATCGCCCGTATCCAAAAGGAATGGTAAAATTGAAAAAAAGGAGGCCTTTCTCCCACGGGAAAGGCCCTTTTCGTATGCAAAAGGCTATTATATGGTTTATATTAATGGTATAATGACTTTTGGCTCGGTATTATTACAGGGAAGGTTTTTTATGAAAAGTAAAAGAGAACGGTATGATGTGGCAATTGTCGGCGGCGGTATCAGCGGTCTTATGGCTGCGCACAGGCTGTCAACGGGATGTCCGTCTTTAAATATTGTGCTGATTGAAAAGGGAGCTGCGCTGGATGCGCGCCGCTGTCCTATGATCAACCAAAAACTAAGCAATTGCCTTTACTGCAAGCACTGCGCAATCATGGAGGGCATGGCGGGCGCGGGGGCTTTCAGCGACGGTAAATATGTGATTTCTACCGAATACGGCGGCTGGCTGACCGATTATTTAGACCCTGCCACGGTCATTGGCTATATTGAACAGGCGGACAAGCTGCTTGTTGAGTTCGGAGCGCCTACTGACAGATACATGCCGGATAATGAACTTAAAAAGCTGTGCCTTAAGCACGACCTGCATATGCAGCAGGCAGAGCTTAAGCATCTTGGCACGGATGCGAACTATGAGACAATGCTGCGTATGATCGCTGATGTGGCACAGCGCGTGGAAATATTGACGCGCACCGAAGTGCTGGATGTGGATAAGGATACGCATATGCTGCATACGCCTGATGGGGATATAACTGCGGATATCATTATTTTTGCGGTGGGCCGTGTGGGCAGCCGGGAGTTCGCCGGATGGTGCCGTAAAAACGATATCGAGATGACCAATAATCAAGTGGATATCGGTGTGCGCGTGGAGCTTCCCGCCATGGTATGGGAGCATTTTTCCAAGAAAATCTATGAGCCGAAGATTTGGTATCGCAGCAAGCGCTACGGTGATGTGACGAGAATGTTCTGTTTCAACGAACGCGGCAATGTCGTCATGGAGAATACCGGCGGTGTTCTGACTGTGAACGGCCATTCTTATAAGGGCGAGGATAAAAAAACAGCCAATTCAAATTTCGCTCTGCTTTCAACAATTAAATTCACACAGCCGTTTAAAGACCCGATTGAATATGCGCGTTACGTGGCTTCGCTGGCAAACCTCATCAGCGGCGGCAGCGTGCTCGTCCAGCGGCTTGGGGATCTTGAGGCCGGACGGCGGAGTGATGCCGCGAGACTGAAGGCATCGACTACACCGCCAACGCTGGATGTTGTACCGGGGGATTTGAGCTTGTGTATGCCCAAAAGGCAGCTTGATAATATACTGGAAACATTGCACGCGCTGGACGGCATCGCGCCCGGTACAGCGAACCACGATACACTGCTCTATGGCATTGAATGCAAATATTATTCCGCACGTCCGGCTTCCGAAGATTTTGCGTTAAAAGGCTGTACGGATATATATGCCGTGGGAGACGGGGCGGGATTCACGCGCTCATTGTCCCATGCGGCAGCACACGGGCTCTATGTGGCCGACAGCATACTCGGAACCAGGGAATTCCGCAAATAACATGTGTTTACATTAAGTACTTTTTGCTATAAAATAAGTAAACAAGTATTGCCATATGGATCAATACATGAATCGTTCAAGGAAATGAAGATGAAGTTTTTGTTAAAGGGGAAGGCAGTGGCTGCATTTGAAGAATACCGGCTTACATCTTCCCTGCCCGTGGTCAGAGCTTTTTCGATTATTACTGCGCTCTTCAATCTGCTCCTGCTGATTCCTGATCTTGTCAATCTAGGCGGCATAACAGTTTGGCCGCTTATCTTGTTCCGTGTTCTTTATTCACTATCACTCTTCAGCTTTGTTTTTTGGTGCGGCAAGCTAAAAAAGTCTACCGTACGTTCTATGACAATTTCCATGTTTGAAATCGCTGCTATCATCGTATTTCTTTACGTTTTTCAGCTTTACCCGGCCCAAGACTTTCTTATTCAATTACTTGGCGTTATGACAATTGTGATCGTCGTTTTTTTAGTACCGAATTCGTGGATCAACATGGTTGCCGTGTCACTCATTGGTGCAGCCGGATTCTTAACTCACTCCGCTATGAGTATTCCGGTAATCGGCCTCAGTCAGTTTGCCGCCGGCGCAGTTTATCTTATTCTTGAGATTGTGGTGTGCGCCACTTTTTCAATGTATCTGCTTCGTACGCAGTACAGGGAGTATGTGGCCAAAACGGAGCTGGAGCGTATCTATGCCACCGATCCTCTGACCAAAATAGGCAACCGCATTAGGCTCGAGGAGGAAGCCCAAAAGTGGCTGACCTGCTGTCAAAAGGACAATCTGCCGCTTTGTCTTGTGCTGCTCGACGTGGATAACTTAAAACAAATCAATGATATGCACGGACATATTGTGGGAGACACCGTGCTCTATGAAACAGCGCAGATATTGCGTGCTAAACTAAGGCCCAACGATGTTTGTGTACGCTGGGGCGGTGATGAGTTTATTTTGTTGCTGCCTTGTGCCGATTCACAGGAGGCCAAAGAGCTGGCCAACGATATCAAGAATGCCATTTCCGAATATGAATTCAGCGCGAGAATCGATATCTCCTGCAGCTTTGGTATCGCGCTCATGCAAAGCGGACAAAGCCTGCAGCAATTGATTGCTCAGGCGGATGCGTCGATGTATCTGGCAAAAGAACATGGTAAAAACACCATTGAGATCAGCACAGCAGTGGCACACGATATGTAGATCTTTCCGTGAATAACCTTTTATAATCAAGCAGTGATTCTTTAGTAAGATTTTCAGCACGGATATTGACTTTCTACCAGGTGGAGGGTATACACTAAGGGCAAAAGTAGTTAAAACTACCGCAAGTATCAATAGGATACTATGAAAACGTGGTCATTGTCTTTGCGGTGTTTAAGTATTAAATACTTTATAACGGAGGTCTCATATGATAGAAATTATCGGAGTATCAAAGACTTACGGCGGCAGGGTGAAGGCTGTCGACAACATGTCTCTGACTGTGGAATCCGGGTGTATATACGGATTCTTAGGGCCCAACGGCGCAGGTAAGACGACAACAATCAAGCTGATTTCGGGTATTATCCAGCCGGACAGCGGCACGATTCGCGTCGACGGGCACGACACGCGCACCGATGCGCTGGGTGCAAAAAAGAGTATCGGTTTTGTGCCCGATGACCCCAACGTGTTTCTAAGGCTTAAAGGTATCGAATATCTTGCTTTTATGGCCGATATTTACGGTGTGGATTCAAAAGACCGCAAAAAAACGATCAATGAGCTGGCGGAACGCTTTGAGATGAGCAATGCGCTGGGTGACAAAATACAAAGCTACTCCCACGGCATGCGCCAGAAGATCGTGATTATGGGTGCGCTGCTGCACCAGCCCAGAGTCTGGATACTCGACGAACCCATGACAGGCCTTGATCCTAAATCCGCTTTCGAATTAAAAACCATGATGCGTGAACATGCCGATAAGGGCAGCACAGTATTTTTCTCGACACATGTGTTGGAAGTGGCGGAAAAGGTCTGTGATAAGGTGGCAGTGATTGGTTCGGGGCATATCCTCTATGCGGGCAGTATGCAGGATATGAAAAAGAACAGTAACGAGTCGCTGGAAAAAATGTTTTTGGAGATGACGCAGAATGCATAAAATATTAATTTTAGCTAAGGTACTGCTTAAAAGCGGCGGCTCCTCAGATAAAAAGAGTAAACGCCGCTGGTGGCTGGGGCTGATCCTAGGATTTGCGTTTTTAAGCTTTGCCTTCTCAATTGGTCTTGCGACGTTTGGGATATATGAAGTGCTTTCAACTGTTGGTGCCCAGGATGCCATTGTTCCTCTTGCGTTTGGTGCCGCATCTGTCGTAATCTTCTTCTTCGGTATATTCTATGTGGTATCGGTGATGTATCATGCAGACGATGTATCCATGCTGCTTGCGCTTCCCTTTAGGCCGTATCAGATATTGGGCGCGAAATTATTAACGCTGGTCATCTATGAATATATATTTGAGTCATTCATTCTTGTGCCGATGCTGGTCGCATATGCTATAAGAAGCGGTGCCGATGTGCTGTTTATTGTATATGCTGTTTTGGTTTTTGCACTGCTGCCCATTATCGCGCTTGTGATTTCATCGGTTATCATCATGCTGGTGATGCGCTTTACAAGGTTCGGAAAGAATAAGCAGGTGTTCAACTTTGTAGGCGGTATCATCGGAATTGGTGCGGGAATCGGTTTAAACGTGCTTATGCAGACATCGGTTGCCAACATCAACGCAGAGCAACTAATTAATGCAACCACCGGGCCAAATTCCTTTGTTGATACATTGGGCAATATTTTCCCGGGTATCCGGTTTGCGTCTGACGCGCTGATTAATAGCGAGTCTGTCTCTGGCCTGTTAAGCCTGCTGCTTTTTGCGGCATGTGTCGTTGCCGCTATAGCTATTTTCTTAGGACTGGGCCAGCTGCTTTACTTCAAGGGCCTCGCGGGCGTGACGGAAGCGGCGGCAAGGCGCAAGAAGCTGTCCAGCGAGGAGATGGAGAGGGTGACCGTTTCCACACCGGTATCCAGGGCTTATGTGGTGAAAGAGCTGCGGCTGCTTGTACGCTCACCCATTGCGTTTTTAAACTGTGTCCTGATTAATTTTATGTGGCCGATCATAATCGTCATTATGCTTTTTGCGAGTAACCAGCAATCAACGAGTCAGATTATGGCAATGCTCGAAACGGCGGACAGCGCTTCGATCGTAGCGGTGATGGCAGGTATCAGTGGATTCATCGCCTCTGCGAACGGTATTACAAGCACGGCGATATCGCGGGAAGGCCAGTCGCTTTATTTCGCCAAGTATATACCGGTCAGCATGAAAAAGCAGTTGGGAGCAAAAGCGTTTTCAGGCATATTGCTGTCGGCTGTCGGGATTGTGCTGATGAATGCGGTCGCTGTGGTTTTGGGCGTCGGTATTTTGGAGGCTGTGATTGCACTGCTGCTGGGTATCGGCATAACGGTAGCAACCTCGTTTGTCGGGCTCGTGATCGATGTATCCAAGCCAAAGCTATCATGGATGAACGAGCAGCAGGCCATCAAGCAGAATGTTAACGTTATGCTTCATATGCTTATTGGTACAATATTGGCAGCTGTGATTATTATTCCTCCTTTGGTGGTGGGCTTTAATTTGATTGTCACTGTGTTGTACGTGGCTGTGATGGCAGTGGGGCTGTCGGTACTGTTCTGGCAAAGCATCAGCAAAGGTTCGGTGCGCAAGCTGATAAGTATGGACGTTTAAATCATTGTTTAACGGGTGTGGTGTTTAAATCACAGTCGTTGTGGTAAAATGCAGGAAACAATTTATTTAAGGAGTGTGCGATATGGTTTTTGCTATTATCGGTGGTATACTGCTCATTCTCATTATATGGGTCATCGCTTCCTATAATGGTTTTATCAAGCTGAAAAACAGCATTGAGGAAGCGTTTTCAACGATGGACGTGTATCTCAAAAAGAGATACGACCTGATCCCGAATCTTGTTGAAACGGTAAAAGGTTATGCCAGCCACGAAAAAGAAACGCTGGAAAAAGTCATTGCGGCGCGCAATATGGCGGCTTCAGCCACCACAATGGAAGGCCGGGTCGAAGGCGAAAATGCGCTGCAAGGTATGCTTAAAACGCTGTTTGCGGTGGCAGAAGCTTATCCTGATCTGAAAGCCAATACAAACTTTTTAGAGCTTCAGGGAGAGCTAAGGCGCATGGAAGAAGAGATCGCCAATTCGAGAAAATACTATAACGCGATCGTTAAGACATACAACACCAAAAGAGAGGTATTTCCGAGCTCTATCATTGCAGGTATTTTCCACTTTGATAAAAAGCCGCTTTTCGAAGTGGGCAGCGGGCAGGAAAGAGAGAACGTTAAGGTTCAATTCTAAAAGTATAATACTGTCGGGCGCGGCCAATTTAGGCCTGCGCCCGTTTGGTGTTTAGTTGGTGCTAAAAGGGAGGGCGCATGAAAAAACTATTTTTGGTGGTGCTGGCAGCACTGCTGTTATGTCTGCCCGGCACGGCGCTGGCCGATGAGGCTTACGATATTACAAGTTACGATGTTCATATCAAAGTGTCGGAAAACAACGTTCTGGATGTTGAAGAACGGCTTAGCCTTAATTTTACGGAGCAGCGGCACGGTTTTTACTATAACCTGCAGGTGGCAGGAAAAGGCTATTACTATATGAACGGGCAGTCAGTCGCTGTGTCATATAACCAGCCGGTGTACGATTTTAATGTCAAAGATACACCTTTTGAGCTGACCCGCAGCGGAGACTACCTTCAAGCCAAAATCGGTGATAAAGATGAATATGTTTACGGCGAGCAGGAGTATGTGATCTCATATAAATGCGATGTTGGCGATAACGGCTTTGACGAGTTTGATGAATTTTACAGGAACCTTATCTATTGCGAATATGAAGATACGATTGAACAGGCCAGTTTTATGATTGAGCTGCCCAAGGATTTTGATGAGTCGCTTGTTAAGGTTTCTATAGGAACGTATGGTTCTGAGGATACCTCGGGTGTGGTATGGGAGAAAGACGGCAACGTGCTCAATGGATATACATTGCACCCCATGACAGGCGGCGAGATCATGACACTGAGAATGGAATTCCCGGACGATTACTTTGTGAATGAAAACGTTGTGAAGCCTTGGGATATCGCCATCTATATCGTCAGCGGGCTCCTCGTAGTGATTGCGATTATACTTTGGGTGAAATATGGCCGCGATCATCGCATATTCCCCACGGTTGAATTTTACGCGCCCGATGGCATGACGCCCGCAGAAGTCGGCTATATTATGGACGGCGTTGTGGACGACAAAGACGTGGTATCGCTGATTCTCTACTGGGCGGACAAAGGGTACCTAAGGATCGTCGAAAGGGAAAAGAAAGAATTCGAACTCGTGAAGCTCAAAGAGTTGACAAACGCCAAAAACTTTGAGCAAACGATGTTCGAAAAGCTGTTTGAGAACGGCGACGCGGTGGCTCTATCCAGCCTTAAGAACAGCTTTTATACTGTGATGTCTTCCGTAAAATCGGGCATCAACTATTACTTTGACGGTTCAAAAGAGCGTAACTTATTTACCAAGACGTCCAAGCGCGCACGCGGTTTTATGGGTGTGTTTACAATGCTTCCTATCGCGCTGACGCTATTCCGTTATGCCTACGCTGAGACATACGATTTCATATTTGCGTTGATCGTGTCAGTTTTGGCGGGATGGCTCATCAGCCTTCCCGTGTTCATGCTGGCTAATGTGTTCGAAAAATGGCACTCGACAAAGAGAGGAAGCCGCACAGCGAAGCTCATTGTTTCTGTCGTTGTCCTTTTTGTTGCGTTGCTGCTCTATATCGTTTTAGTACCGTCATGGTTCAATGTAAGAAACACGGTTTCTGTTCTTGTCTCGGCAGGAGCCACTCTGATTATGCTGCTGCTGACTGTTATCATGAAAAAGCGCACAAAGCAGGGCGGAGAATGGCTGGGCAAGCTGATAGGCTTTAAAAACTTTATTGAAAAGGCCGAGAAGGACAGAATTCTCCTGCTTGTTGAGCAAAATCCGTCCTACTTCTACAACGTGCTTCCGTATGCTTATGTGATGGGCGTTACAGACAAATGGGCAAAGAATTTCGAGGGCATCGGCGTCGAGCCGCCGAACTGGTATCACGGCTATTACGGCTCGTCCATGTTCAATACCCTGTTATTTACGAACATGATGTCTCATAATATGAATCAGTTCCAGAATACGTTCGTTTCCCGGCCTGCTCCCTCCGGTTCTGCGGGCAGCGGTGGCTTCGGTGGCGGCGGCGGCTTCGGCGGTGGCGGTTTCTCGGGCGGCGGCTTCGGCGGCGGCGGCGCGGGCGGCAGCTGGTAACCATAATAACGAAAGGGCTCCTCGCGGGGCTCTTTAACTTGTCGAAAAACCTATGGTTTTCCGCCATTTTACTGGTTTTGTACGCTTCGCCTTGTTCCGAGCTTAGCTCGAAACGGCGCAAAACCACAAAGTGTGGGCTTCGCGGGCAAAGCCCGCCTTGCCCACGAGTTTTATTTAATACTTTTTTGAAACTCCCATGGGCTCCGCGAGGGGCCTTTTTATGTGGATGTATAAAAGTATAGACTTTGCAGCCATTCAACCGATGGCGTGAAAAGACTATTCGATTTCCGCGGGAGTTGGGTGATATTGTTTTTCTCTACCACGGAGATTTTACACCTGTAAGTTCTGCGTCGTAGAATGCATATTCTAAAAAATTTAGAATTTGTTTTTTCTGTTCTTCATAAAATCGACAATTCTACCAGTTAGGTATTTTTCAAGATCAGGATGTTTAATTAAATCTCGATATTTTGAATCTGTTTCAAAACGTAATTTGATACAGTGATAGAGCTCGTCAAATGTCGCTTTAGGATTTTTGCTATTAATGTATGCAGTGACACCACTTATACTTTGCATCATATGCTTTTGATCATGCAAATGAAACAAGTCACGAACAATTGTTTTTAATAGCTCATTAGGATCCGGTGCGACTAACACTTGCCCTGTTTTTCTTTTGTGCTCTTTAATCCATATTAATAAGGAGTTCTCCGAAAAATTAATAGTTCCAGATTCAATGAAATTCTCTTTGACATAGCGCTTAAGTTTATTTATATCATGATAACAATCATCATGAATTCTGATTTTTGTATTCTTACTCCTAAAGTGACGAAAAAAAGAATCGCCGATCTTCACTATTACATATAAATTATCCTGAAGATGCTCAAGTATTATATTAATAAAATGAATGGATTTAATTGGTTCGTTATGTGAGATTCTATAAAGAAATTGTTCAAAATTGCAGTTGCACTCTGAATAAATGACATTTAAGGTCACAATATCAGGGCATGGGAATAGTTTAAAATGAATGATATTATATATAGACAATCGAATAATCTTTTCCCAATCACAAATTTCTCTATAAAAAAGAATCGCACTTGATACTGGTAACCTTACTGTTCCAGTATTTACGCTTCTATATGGCTTCCAATACTCAAGGCCATCTGTTTTTACGAAATATATATGACCAGGCGGAAGGACATTTTCTAAAGCATAAAAGCAAGCCATGTAAGATGTATTCGCGGAATCATGTATTTCTTCGATAAGGGCACTTAAGTCATCTGAACTTAAATCGAAATTGCTCTTTAGCCAAGGCGTTGGCATTAGTAGTTCTGATGCAAACGTGTTAGCCTCCAATTCCTGTGTGTTAATCATCTGTTGACCTTGAATACGAACCGAAGGATCATCAAGAGAACATAAATCTACACCTGTATGCCAAGGGATACGAATATGTCCAATTTCATGTGCTAGAGTAAACCTACGCCGCGGCTCATATACCATTCCACTATTTAAAACAATTTCAGGTGGATTATTTTTGAGTTTACATAACCCGTCTATACCTAGATAGTTCTCTTCATACTTCACGGAAATATTTTCATTTTTGATAATTACATCCAAATCGACGGGCACGGATAATTTATGCTTTAAAAACAGCTTTATTGCTCTTTTTCTTACAAGTGTTAGCTTATTCGTTTCCATTTTTATCGTCATTTCTTAGCTTTTCAATTTCATCAATTGAATAAGATCTTGCTGCTATACGTTCATCATTAGACATACTTTTGAAACTCTCAAAAGGAATCCCGTCCACTCGACATCTTAAAATGTCCCGAAATATAGAGTCGTCATTTTTTAACCACTCTTCATATTCATATTTTGTCATACCTAAGAATTCTCTAAGTGAAATTCCAGTTTCGTTGTTATGCCAATATGTAACATACTCATTAATTTCCTCAAGATCGGTTTCACCATATAGACAATCATAAATAAAATTTTTATCGTACATTTAGTTTTCTCCCTTTATCCGCATCCTTAATATAATGACCATCGATTGCATCGATAGCGCCTAAATGATAACCCGATTTATTATACACTTCGATTTCCCCATGAAGCTCATCCCATTGATAATACTTGTTATTCGCACGATAAGTAATGCGACCATCAATAAAATTATACTTCTCACAAGTATCTAAAAAACAGGGCTTTGGCTTGGGGATATAGGGCAATTCTATTTCTCCTAAAAAAAGTTATATTCATATTATACCATAAAATAGTATGAGGTAAATAACATAAAAGTAGTCCATTTATTTCGGATTTAATATCAAGAACAGTAAAAAAGAGTTTTTTATATTATCCCCGCCCCTTTTGCACACGTATCAGAAAAACTGAATATAGTAAAGGGAATAAGCATGAAAGGCAAGTGTTTAAAAATGAGTTGTTATCAGCGTACATACCGCAATATGCCCAACAACGCAGAGCCCATTGTTCAGACAGAAGCAGCTGTTTTTGTGCCGGGTCTTGGCGACGAAGCCCCCGATTTTACAGCGATGACAACCGATGGCGTGAAAAGCCTGTCCGATTTCCGCGGAAGATGGGTGATATTGTTCTCTCATCCCGGAGATTTTACTCCGGTCTGCACCACGGAATTCATCGCGTTTGCTCAGCGCTATCAGGATTTCGTCGACAGGAATGCACAGCTGATGGGTCTCTCGATCGACTCAAACGCTTCGCATATCGCGTGGATCATCAATATATACCGCAATACGGGCATCGAGATTCCGTTTCCCATCATTGAAGACCGGGATATGGCGATCGCCCGGATGTATGGCATGATACAGCCGGGGGTTAGTGGTACTGAAACGGTACGTAATGTGTTCTTTATCGACCCGAACGGCATCATACGTGCCAAGCTCATCTATCCGCTCACGAATGGACGTAATATCGGAGAGATTTTGCGCCTGCTGGATGCGATGCAGACGACAGACGCGCAGAAGGTGGCCACGCCGGCCAACTGGCGGCCGGGTTATCCGACAATTATACCGGCACCACGTACGGTCAGCGCGGCGATGGAACGGCTCGATTCGGGAAACAATTGCATGGATTGGTATCTGTGCTACAACGAAGCAGGTGAAAAACTGGTCAGCAACAAAAGCAACACACCACAGACATTGACCTGAAAAGCAAGTGTGTGTAGATAAGATCGAGGTAACAAAAGTGCATTGCGGATTACATCACAATGCACTTTTGTTTTTGTTAAAGAGCAGGAACACTAGCTTTAATTGAGAAGAACAATGAGCATTATTAAAAATAATGTACAGTGCAATACCAAAGGATAAAACCCGTATAGAATAATCACTATAAAGACAAAATAAAACAGCTATATAACCCGCTTTTTTAAACCATTATGTTTCACCCTTCAATATAATACAATCCAAATCACCCGTCATAAATAAGCGTTTAAATACAGAATAAGGAATAAAAGTCCTTTACATGCAAATGCTATGGCTAGATAAGGAAAAGAGGGATGAGTCAATGGCTCAAGATGTAAAGCTAAGAGTAATTGATATTGAAAAGTCCTTTCCGGGCGTGAAAGCATTGGACAAGGTTAACTTCACCGTTAAAAAGGGAACGGTGCATGTGCTTTGCGGGGAAAACGGTGCGGGTAAATCGACGCTGATGAAAATCATCAACGGCATTTATAAGCCAGACTCGGGGAAGATTATGATCGACGAAAAAGAGGTCGAGATCAAAAACCCGATTCAGGCAAGGCATCTTGGCATCTCAATGATTTTTCAGGAGCTTAATTACATACCGGAGCAGACGATTGCGGAGAGCTTGTGCATTGGGAATTGGCCTGTAAATAAACTCGGCAAAGTCAACTGGAAAGAAATAAAAAAGAACACTGCTGAGCTCTTGAAAGCGGAAGGGTTGAGCTACGATCCGGATACAAAGCTTAAGGAGCTCACTGTGTCTGATGTTCAGATACTTGAAATCATGAAGGCGATCTCGTATAGCTCAGACATCATCATCATGGACGAGCCGACATCCGCGATTACGCTCAAAGAGGTGGAAGTGCTTTTTAAGAAGATTAACGAGCTAAAGGCCCGCGGTGTCGCGATCATCTATATTTCACATAAGATGGAGGAAATCTTCAGAATCGCGGACGAAATCACCGTTTTTCGTGACGGTACCGTGGTGGATTCAAGACCTGTTGATAAGTATGACATGAAAACGGTTATCGCGCAGATGGTAGGCAGGAAGCTCGATGAAAACTTTCCCAAAGAGCAGGTGAAAATCGGTGAAAAGGTTTTGGACGTGAAGGGCTTAACCGGCAACGGATTTAAGGATATCAGCTTTCATGTAAGTGAAGGCGAAATTGTGGGATTTGCGGGCCTCATGGGTGCGGGAAGAACCGAAGTGATGCGCAGCCTTTTCGGACTGGACAAATATGAATCCGGCGAAATCTTTATAAAGGGTAAAAAGGTCAATATTAAAAACGTTCGCAGCAGTATCGAGAAAAAGATGGTCATGCTGTCGGAGGACAGGCGGCGTTACGGCATTGTACCGATTCGAAGTGTCCGCGAGAATGTGTCTTTGGCAAACTTAAAGCGTTTTGTATTTGGCGGTCGGCTGCATGTGAAAATGGAGAACAAAACGATACGTGACTATTGCAGCCGTATGAATGTAAAAACCCCCACGCTGGATACTACCGTGGAGGCGCTGAGCGGCGGAAACCAGCAAAAGGTGGTACTCGCAAAATGGATGCTCACCGACCCCGACGTACTGATACTTGATGAAGCCACGCGCGGTATTGATGTGGGTGCAAAGTATGAGATATATAAGCTCATGGTAGACCTGGCTAAACAGAAAAGAGCGCTTGTGATGGTATCATCCGAACTGCCTGAGCTGATCGGCATGTGCGATCGCATCTACGTGATGTCGCGTGGGCGCATAACGGGGGAATTGTCTCGTGAAGGGTTTACTCAGGAGCGTATTATGACGCTCGCGACAGCTCAAAAATAAGGTTTGGAGAGAGAATGAATGAAGACAAAAGAAATATGGGACAAAATTAAATCAAGATACAGCATTTATATCGTTTTAGTCGTCATGTTCTTCATCTGCTGGCTGGCGAATAAGAACTTCGTTTCAGTTCAGAACCTGACTAATATATCAAGACAGATTTCAGTGGGGACGATATTGGCTTTCGGTGAAACGATATTGATCATATCCGGCATGATTGACCTGTCGTCGGGCTCGGTACTCGCGCTTGCGGGCGTGCTGTCTGTGTCATCGTATCTGACAACCGGGTCATTATTGCTCGCTTTCCTTGTTGGTGTGGCTGTCGCGGTTGCATGCAACATCATCAGCGGTCTGATTGTGACAAAATATAAAGTGCCGCCGTTTATCGCCACATTGTCTATGATGGCAATGGCGAGAGGTGCGGCGCTGCTTTATACCAACGGGCAAAACATCTATCAGATCGGAAATTATGTGGAATTTGGACAAGGCTATTTACTCGGCATTCCGACACCTGTGATATTTCTGATCGTGACATTGATTGTGACATGGTATCTGCTTCGGCATACGGTATTTGGCCGTTCGATCTATGCGATAGGCGGGAACGAAGAAGCTGCCGTTGCCTCAGGTATCAATGTCAGAAGCAAAAAACTGCTTGCTTATATCATAAACGGCATTTTTGTGGGTGTAGCAGGCGTGCTGTTTATGAGCAGAAACAACGTCGGGCTGCCCAATGGTGCTGTGGGCTATGAGTTTACGGCATTGACTGCAGCTGTTATCGGCGGAACGAGCTTCTCGGGTGGTATCGGTTCGGCGGCAGGAACGCTGGCCGGCGCATTTATCGTGGGCTTCCTTGATAACATCATGGTGCTTTCGGGGGTGAACTCGTATTTGCAGGAAATTGTCCGCGGCGGGATCATTACATTGGCGGTTGCTTATGATATTTACGCAAAAACTAGGAAAACTAAGAAGAAACTAGGCAATATTAATGCCTGACAATATTTCGAGCGGCATGAACTGCTCAAAAACAAGGAGGTATATTATGAAAAAGATTCTGGTACTTATAATGGCAATTGCCTGTCTGACATTGGCATTTGTCGGCTGTGCGCCGCCTGAGAACAACACAAATCCCAGCGTAGCGCCCAGTGCTGAAGCAAGTGCTCCGGCAAATGGAACACAGGGAACGACCGAAGAAGCAAATGCTTTTAGGGTTGCTTATATCGCTCGTGCCCAGGCAGACTCTTTCGCAGCATGGCTTGCGAACTCCATCGTGGAAGAATCTGCGAAATACAACAACATCACAGTTGATGTGTTCGACGGACAGGCGTCCGACGACAAAGAAAACTCTTTGATCGAGAACGCTATCACGAACCAGTATGATGCGATCGTTATTCAGCCGAACAACGGTGAAGCTCAGCGTCCGTATGCAGAAAAGGCAGTTGCCGCAGGTATCGTGACAATTACAACCAATGCGAGAATTTCCGGCATCGAAGGCGCATCGTCCGTTGACGCCGATCCGTATGAACAGGCCGCGGTAAACGCACGGCTGGCTGTGGAGCAGGTTCCCAAAGACGCCAAAGTGGTTGTGCTGCTGGGACCTCCGGGAAACTTCCACGCGGATGAAAGAAGAAAGAGCTGGCAGGCTGAGTTTTTCGACAAGCGTCCTGATGTGAAGATTGTTGGCGAAGAAATCGCGAACTGGAATAAGGACGAAGCCATGAATGCAATGGAAACATGGGTTCAGGCAAACGACAAGATCGATGCGATCATCTCGATGAACGACAACATGGCAGCCGGTGCACTGGAAGCTGTGAAGGGTAATGCAAAATATGAAAACGTGCTGGCATATGGCGTTGACGGTACTGCCGAGGCTTGTCTGCTGATTAAAGAAGGCAGAATGACATCGACGAGCCTCCAGAGCGCTTATGACTTAGCGTCGGCAATCCTCGGTACGGTCAATAAGCTGCTCACAGGCGAGGAAGGTCAGATCGATATGGATATCGAATGCCCGCTGATTACGAAAGACAATGTTGACCAGTATATTGAAATGCATAAAAAGGCCGGTGCGATTAAGTAAAGCAAGCACACTTGAATAGCATGCGAATGTACGCTGCAGTTTTACAGCGTACATTCACATTGCGTCTAAAAGCGACATTGGATGAAATGCAAGGTGTCAGCAGCAAGTATTTTAAAGCTGGATGGTTTGAACGGAGAAAAAGGAATATGAACAATAAAGCTGTATTTATGCAGGGAACCAACAACATGGTATCAAAAGAAGTGCCCATGCCCGTGCCGGGTCCTAAAGATGTTGTGGTCAAGGTCGACGTGGTCGGTATATGCGGTTCGGACGTGCATTATTATCAGCACGGGCGAATCGGCGATTTTGTGGTAGAGGGTGACTTTATACTGGGCCATGAAGCGGCCGGTGAAGTTGTAGAGATTGGAAGTGACGTGCAGAGCCTTGTCGTGGGAGACCGCGTGGCGCTTGAGCCGGGTAAAACATGCGGTAAATGCAAGTTTTGCAAGCAGGGAAAATACAATCTTTGCCCTGATGTGGAGTTTTTTGCGACACCGCCTTATCATGGTGTGTTCACGAACTACGTCAAGCATCCTGAGGATATGTGCTTTAAGCTGCCTGACAACGTATCAAACACGGAAGGGGCGCTCGTAGAGCCGTTGTCGGTGGGCCTGCACGCCTCGGGCATGGGAGAAGTGAAGCTGGGCGATACTGTCGTGATATTCGGCGCGGGCTGCATCGGCCTTGTGACGCTGCTTTCATGTAAAGCCAGGGGCGCTTCCAAGATATTTATTGTGGACGTATTGGAAAACAGGCTGGAGACGGCAAGAAGGCTGGGGGCGACCGAGGCGATCAACGCGAAAGAATCCGATGCGCTTGCAAGGATCAACGAGCTGACTAATGGGGAGGGCGCCGATGTTGTGATTGAGACAGCAGGTTCCGAAATCACGGTCAAGCAGACGGCCGAAGTGGTATCAAGAGGCGGCACGATCGTACTGGTCGGCATGACGCCCAAAGATGAAACCTGCTTTAACTTTATGAAGCTCATGGGCAAAGAGGGGCAGCTAAAAACAATATTCCGTTACCGCAATCTCTATCCTGTGGCGATCAATGCCATTGCCAGCGGCACGATCAATGTGAAGGACATCGTGAGCCATGAGTTCGACTTCGATCATATCAAAGAAGCATTCGATTTCGTGGTCGGCAATGCCAAAGATGTGGTCAAAGCTGTCATCAAAATAAGTTAAGTGGGAAGCCGAAGATTTTTCAGAGCAAGCTATAACGCCGGACGATGATGCCCGGCGTTTTTTCTATTATTCGGTTTTACCAAAACCAGACTGATCCTTTACCGTCCTATCAGTATGCGGTGCCAGAAGTATCCCGAAATACCAAGGTCAGCACGCAGGCGTTTTTCGAGCTCTGCACTAAACGTGCAAAAAGCTATAATCTCCGATTCAATTGGCTCTTCTAGTCCGAAACGCATGCGGATCACAGAATCGCATAAATCAGACATTTCTTTAGAGCCAAGATAACGGTCTGCGCGCGCGGCAAAACTTGAAATTGTATCGCTTGTTTCCTGCTTGACTTCCAAAAAGGACAGCTGACGAACAACTTTTCTGTAACAGGCATCCAAACGCTTGCTAGAAGTGTCGTATTGACGGCAAAGGCGCCTGTAATAGCCGCTGGCACCCTTTATCAGCAAGATAATACGTACAACTGCAAACAATCCGACCGCCACGGCGACACACATCAATGATATCAGCATCACTTTCACTTCGTCAGACATACCGCTGGCGTGCGTCTGCAGACTGCCGTCTAATACCATGTCGGGCAGTGGGGCCGGCGTGGGCACCGCAAAGCTGCCGGTTGATTGAAGCTCGATCTGTTCAACAACGGCATCTTCGTTAAAATTCCAGCCGGTAGCATCGAAAGTGAGCCATCCGATTCCTTTAAAGTAAACCTCTGTCCATGCATGCGCTGTTGCATGCGTGGCTATGAAAGCGTCGTTGGCGTTGGAAGACGGGTCACTCTTGAGAGCGTAGCCGGTCACAAAACGCGCAGGCAGACCGGCACAGCGCGAAAGTACTGTCATGGCGCTGGCATAGTAAACGCAATAGCCTTCACGCTTTTCAAGAAAGTGTTCTACGAAATCCTGGTCCGGGGGCGGGTCGCCGGGCGAGAGCGTGTATGTACAGTTCTTTTGGAGCCATGCTTCGATCGCCTCAGCCTTTTCATAAGGTGTATTGCAATCCTGCGTCATCTCTTTGGCCATCTGATAAACGCTGTCAGGCAATGTATCAGGTATCTGCAGATATCTGGTTTGCAGCGCGTCGAAGACTTTGTCGGGAACGTCTGCGGTTAAGGCTTCAAGGCTTTTCATGTTCTCATCAAAGTCGTCGGCCTTTGTGTTAAAGACAACTGTCTGGAGTGTATAGCGAATCGGCTGTACAGATTTCGATGTGAACAGCTCCGACTGATTATTGAAAAACACATCCGTCACGTCCATAGAACCGCTTTCCAGAGTTTGAACCTGTCCTGTATAGAACAACGTTCGGCCTCGCTGTGAATAGGATATTTCAAGCTTTACAGGGAGCGTCATATTTGTAAACAATTCTTTTGCGCGGTTATCGCCATGCGGCTTGTCAAGTCCGTATACCTGTCTGCGAAGCCCCTGCCAAACAAAGCCTGTAAAACGGTATCTGTCTAAGACGCCAGTGTCGTACCATTTATGGCCGTCGTATGTATCAAAAACAGCGCCTGTGAGACGGACGGGCGTATCCGTTTTGATCTGCATAACCGTGGTGTTGTCAGGATCGATATTACCGCCCAATTGCTTTTCCAGCGGAGAAAAGCCTGAGTCCTCAATATCAAACGTACCCTGGGTGGGTCCGTCACCCTTTCCCCAGCCCAAAAAGGTACTGAAATCCTCTACGGCATTGACAAGCCCCTTAGAGCGCCAGTCCCCGTCGTTTTTGGGCCCGATAAAAAATGCGAGAAATACGATAATGGGAACAAGTATGATAGCGGTGATAACGAGCAGCGCACTTGATATCCTCTCCTTTTCCGGCAAGCTGCGGTTGATGCGGTTGCCTGTCATCTTTGCCATCGATAAGAAAATGACAACCAAAAGCATCACAAGGGCAGGCCAGAAAACCTCCTTGTCGGTAAAATGAATCCACAGCAGCAGACCAAGCGCGATGGGCGGCAATATCGGAAAGAAGAACAGCCGACGGTAATATAGATAAGTCAGAATGGCTGCGGGAAGAGCCAAAACGAGTTGAACAGCGATGATGCTTCCGTTGAATGAATAGGGCGCGGTGTTGGGATACGAGGCTATACACCAGCGTAAGAAACCATCTAAATATGCCCACGTTTCCTCATTTAAATCTAAGGCGGTTGTTACGATCAATGCGATAGCAACGGCAGAGACCGCAAAGACAGGAAACAACCACCACTTTCTGGTGAACAGATAAATAAGCGCAAGGTCTGCTAGCATGAGCAGCAAACAATCGCCGTATCCGACACTAAGCCCTGCGGAGGGAAGTAATATTGAACAAACAGATGCCCCCAGAAGCATACTGCAAATCATATCCGTTAAAAAGGCGGCGAATTTTGATTTAAAAAACTTCATGCTTCTCCTCGCTATAATAAGCCCCGTAGATTATCTGCGGCATTGCAGCCCGCTTCCATGTACAGTGCGTGGACGTGGCTGCTGGGTTTTTTGCCCCCTACGGCCACTATTGTCACCGATTGATATGCGGTTAGAATACGTTCCAGTGCTTGCATTGACGAAGAATCAGCGCCTCTGGTGAGAACAAACAAAGCATAAATCTGCTCATGGCTGCGGCGGGCTTTTGAAAGCGCTCCTAAAAGATCAGCCTTTTCGTTAAAAGGAAGAAGCGCGAGGTGACGCCTCAGGCTTTCAAAGCCGGAGAGGCCGGCACATTCGACAGGCTTTGCAAAATCGGCACTGTTTGCGATACAAACCATGCGGTTACGGGACAAGCTGTGCAGCGCAATGCTGGCGGCACATTCGCAGATGGTGTTGGCATAGATGAGCGCCTCTTCACCTTTCAGGCCATGATTTGCCGTGTCCACCATGATCATAATGCGTTCGCGTTCCGGGTATTCGTATTGCTTGATATATAGCTCACCATGCTGAGCGGATTTTTTCCAATGGACACGTTTTAACGCGTCTCCATCACGATAAAGGCGCGCATCCGAAATGCTGTCACCCTGCTCAGCTTGTTTCAAATAAGCGTCTCCGAAAAACTTAGTATCAACGATGTCGGCCGAGACTGTACCGGGAGCCAAAGCCTTGGGTAAAACAACAAGCTCGCGCATGCGGTAATAAGAGAGCCAGCGCATATCAAAAGGGAACGAGACGAGGCCGAATATATCCGTGATCTTCAGCTTTGTCATGCCGACACGATATTGACCCCGGTAGGGTGTCGCGATAGGTATCTTAAACGTCTTGCCGGAATACGGTGCAAGGCTGAAAACCAAGCGGATATTTTCTCGGAAAGACACAACATCCACACGGACCTCGATTAACGACAGCGGTATAGGCTTTTCGTTGACGATTTCCAGATGCAAAATCGCCTCCTGGCCTTTGACACAGCTTTTGCACGAAAGCTCCTGCTTAAAGCTGAATGTCTTTACCGTCCATAAATTGATGGCAATGACGGCGATGACAATAAACAGTTGTGTAAAAAACACAATGAAGAAGACCCGCAGGCCGGAATATAGGCCTGCAATCAAGCAGACCACCAAGACCGAGTAATATATCCATCTGAAAAGCTTCATGACACGCCCGGTACCTGAATGCCGCGCATGATATGGCTCAACAGCGATTCAGGTGTTTCTCTGTCCTGACTGGCTTGAAGATTGAGGACAAGACGATGAGCCAATACGGATTCCGACATATATTGAACATCGTCAGGTAGTGTGTAATCACGGCCTTGGAGCATCGCGTATGCCATTGCCGCATTCATCAGCGCCAGAGAACCCCGCGGGCTGATACCTAAGGAGATTCTGCTATTGTTACGCGTGGCTTCTGCGATAGATACGATGTATGACATCACTGGCACTGAACACTTGATTTTAGCGTGTTGCTCGCGTAGCCGCATGATATCTTCGCCGCTTGCCACAGGCTTTAAGGTTTCCAGCGGTTTTGCGCCTTTATTGCGCATCAGAATATCGAGTTCCTCACTTCTTTCGGGATAGCCCACACTGATTTTAAGCAGAAAGCGGTCGAGCTGTGCTTCGGGCAGCGGGTATGTGCCCACATGCTCAACAGGGTTTTGAGTCGCCAGAACGATAAATGGCTGCGGGACGTTGTAGCAGACGCTGTCTATGGTGATTTGTCCCTCCTGCATAACTTCTAAAAGGCTGGATTGGGTTTTGGGGCTGGTGCGGTTTATCTCGTCGGCAAGAACAATCTGCGCCATAACGCCGCCGAAATTGACCTCCCGCTCTCCGGTTTTTAAATTAAAGCTCGTAAAACCCGTTACATCGGACGGCAGCACATCAGGCGTGAATTGTATGCGCCGAAAACTGCAATCCAGAGAACGCGCAAGTGCCGAAACCAGCGTTGTCTTGCCGAGACCGGGTACATCTTCAATCAAAACATGGCCGCCGCATATCAATGCGCATAGCACCAGGTCTATCGCACGCGCTTTGCCAACAATCACTTGACCAATATTATCTTTAATACGTTTGAGAAGAAGAAGATTGTCATTATCACCGTTCATAATACCCCTCGTCCTTTCAATGGCCGATTTATTTTAGATAGCAAAATGTTTTATATCGAATGGCTTAGGTGGCCATATTATACCATACATAAGAAATGTATACCACACCATAACCTGTACATGAGCGATTATGGAGACAAAATGACAAGGCCAAAAAGCCTGTCAGATTAAGGTTTTCACTCGATACAAAGAAAGAATCATTATTGTTTTAAAACCGTAACCTAAAAAATAAAATAAATTATATTTTTGTTGATTCAAACAATAATTGTGTGGTATATTATAAACAAATAGAATACTTTTAATTGTTGGCTTTTAAGCCGATAAAGGCAAACCCGGTGAAAACCGGCGACGCAAAGCTATGGGGTCTAAGTTTTTTGAGATATGACAGCCCGGTTACCGAAGATTGAAAGTTTTTTGTTTTATCGCAATTAAGCGCCTAAGCCCTGATTCGCAGGGTGAAATAGATAGGGGAGGAAATCATACTCTTATACGCACCCAAAATAATATCACGTGTTTGCCTTTCGAGGCAGACCATACGCACCACATACATAGCATAGATATACCAATGGTCAGAATGTAGGGATAGACAACTTGACGTGCATCATTCGGACCATTCCCCTGCATAAGTTCTATTGTCCGAAAAGGCGAAGGAAAGCCACAGCGGAAGCTGTGGTTTTCTTTTTGATATTCGATTTCCATCGTTTTATTACTTTGGCCGAAAAGTAAGGCAGTTGCAAATCACGGAATCATGCGGATCGTCGATTTCAATGCTTCTGGCACGGCAGTGAAAAGACTTATTAAACGTGCACTGTGTCACATTACACGAAACACGCGGTGTATTATCGCCCATTTCCTCGCCAAATTCCACATCTGCGATATGACCTGCGGCCACAAATGAGTTTTCTTTCGTATAGGTATCACAATACGTTTCTTCCGATGTGTTGCTCACGAGTATCACATGGGCATCACAACGCAGATCGGTATTATATATACAATCAGTGGCTTGGCATTTTAAAGACTTCATGGCATCAGTCTTCCTTTCTCTCATGGCTTTCGCATATGCCGTCTTGCGGAGAATCAGAGCGTGTGTCAGCGAAATCGCTTGTATGCTGCGATCTCCTTCTAAGACAGCACTTTTCATCGATTAGTGTTTCCTGTACTTAACGAAATTATGACCGACTGCGCCTTTATGATTGGCTCATGTCTAATTTCCAAATATAATGGGTATTCTTGTACTGTGAGCGTTAAGAGTATTGACAATTAATAAAACGAAATACTATAATAAATTTGGTCTTTGAAGGGCTGGAATTTCTTTAAGTACGTATTAATTCCCTATTTACAAGAATATCATCGGGTATGCGTTTTTGATGTGTCTGGCATTTTCATTTTCATATAATTTAAAGGAGATTAGCATTGGATATCAGTTTGCTAAAAGAAAAAAGTCTGATGGACTTGAGAGAGATTGCCAAGATGGCAGGAATCAAGTCTGTCACCAAGTACCGCAAGGGCGAGCTTTTAGATATGCTCTATGAGCTTGACAGGCGCGCACGCAGCGGTCAGACAGCGCCGGAGGTGCAGGAGCCGGAAGAGCTGAATAATTTTGAACCTTATGATGAATCTGAAGACATTTATGAAGAGCAGGATAATATACCGGTCTATCAGCAGGATGTGCTTGATAGACGGGAGAACGAAGAAAGAATCAGGGAAGCTGATGCATCAATCAGCCCCGCAAGAAATGAAGAAAAGAAAATCATCGAATATGTGATGGGCAACGATGCCGTCAACGAGCTTTTAAACAAGGGCGATTGCGGCGATGCCATGGGTATACTGGAAGTGCTGCCGGAAGGGTATGGGTTCTTGCGCAGCGAGAACTATCTGCCGGGCAACAAAGATGTTTACGTATCGATGGCTCAGATCCGCAAATTCAACCTAAAAACGGGCGATAAGGTGACAGGCAAAACGAGGCCTGCCAAAGACGCAGAGAAACTAAACGCTTTGCTATACATCGAGCAGGTTAATGATGATACCGTTGAAAAGTGCCTCACAAGGCGGCCGTTTGAGGATCTGACGCCGATTCATCCCGAAGAACGTTTTACGTTGGAGCGGCCCGATGCCGCCAGAGACTTGGCAATACGCCTCATTGATTTGATATCTCCTATCGGGAAAGGCCAAAGAGGTCTCGTCGTGTCGCCGCCTAAGGCCGGTAAGACAATCATGCTCAAGAAAATCGCCAACAGCATTACTGCAAATTATCCCGATGTGAACCTCATCGTGCTGCTTATCGACGAGCGCCCCGAGGAAGTGACTGATATGCAGCGTTCCATTAAGGGCGAGGTCGTCTATTCCACATTTGATGAAAAGCCGGAAAACCATACGCGCGTATCCGAGATGGTCATTGAACGCGCCAAGCGCCTTGTAGAACAGGGCAAAGATGTGGTGGTTCTGCTGGACAGTATCACACGTCTCGCGCGTGCTTATAACCTGATTATTCCGCCCACGGGCCGTACGCTTTCGGGCGGTCTTGATCCGGGGTCACTGTACAAACCCAAGCGTTTTTTCGGCGCTGCACGTAATATCGAATTCGGCGGCAGTCTCACCATTATCGCCACAGCGCTGGTGGATACGGGCTCGCGTATGGATGAGATCATATACGAAGAATTCAAAGGCACAGGCAATATGGAGATTCATCTCGACCGCCGTCTGTCTGAAAAGCGCATATTCCCGGCTATCGATCTTCACAAATCCAGCACACGCCGCGAAGAGCTGCTGCTGCCCAAAAAAGAGCTGGAGGGCATTTGGGCTATCCGCAAGGTTATGGCCAACGGCAACACTTCCGAGGTGGCGGAGCAGCTGATAAGTATGCTTGCCAAAACGCAAACAAACGAAGCCTTTTTGGAAAAACTAAAAGGCTGGCTCTCTGTATGGGATAAGGAAGGATATAACTTCGCGCCCAAGAGGGGATATTAAAAGGGCCGATAAAATGGCACAATCTATTTCGCTCGCAGATAAGGAGCGGCTTTTCGGCAAAGTCGTCTATATTTACTTTTGTTTTTACTCGATGGCTGTCGCGCAGCTTTATGGGATGAATATTGTCTATGGCGCAGCCATCTATATATCTTTGGCCGCAATAATAAGAATGCTGCGTTTTATTATTAAAACGACATACGACCTGCTCTGGCTTAAAGTGATCAAGCTGGTGCTGGCCGTATTTTTATGTCTTGTCACGGTATATATTTTTGTACTGTACCCATTTCTTTATACTTACCCGAAAACCGTGTATGCCATATTCATTATCATCATGCCTTTTTTAGCCCGCGAAGCGGAAAATGCTCTTCTGTTTCGTTATACTGCGCTGGAACGCAAGGGTGTGCTGTTGGTTCTTCTTGGCTCCGCTGCAATTTGTCTGGCGCTTAGCGCGGGGCTTGTTTGGTTATCGGGAGTCAATGCTTTTGTGATTATTCCCGCGGCTGTTGTGGGCATAGGCCTTGCCTTTTACCGTCAATGGACCTTCAAGGATTATGCTTTGGAATACCCGCAGCATGATATACAGCCGCCCGATTTAAGGCAGATCAGAAGTGCAAGACTGTACGACGGTATGGTTATCACATCGGGTGTTGCGCTTAACATTTTTATGTTTACGTATGTGTTGTATCTGATGTTCATGCGCAGAATCAGTCTTTTCACAGATTTTTTTGTGATGTTTGGGTTTATCGCCGTCGTCTCCGGTGTCATTTATTTGGCCGCATATCGATTTGCGAGAAGATCATTAATACAGACGATCGGCAAGAATGCGGCATTCGTCATGGGTACGGGGATCGCGATATTTGCGGTCTATGTGTTCAGAGACAGCTGGTACAAAGGGACACTGTCGATTTCGATTCAGACGCTGCTGCTGCTTTTTGGACTGATGCTGCAAATGATAGCGTCGCTTGGCATGCGGGAAGATATACTGCTTGTCACGAAGCTGCAAAACAAAGATGTGGAAGAAGCGGCACTTGAAAAAAGAACGCAGCGCTTGGAGCACTGGATAGCAAATATTTCAGAGACCATCGTACTCGGCGTGTTGGCTGTTCTTATTTCAGACCCGTTTATTTACGCAATGGATTTTGACCAATATATTATGTTTGCTCCTCAGATCGGAGCCAGCTTGGTTGCCATACCCACAGTTTTCTTATTGGCATCCCTTGTATACGCCATCAAGCAGCCGCTGACGGCCAAATATAACCGCAGATTAAAGGTTTATCTGAGCGGCAGGGAAGAAGGCATTGAAAATGCCGTGATGGAAAAACGGCTCAAAAACGTGCTCATAAAAACATATAAAAAGCGTATCGGCGTTCATGTCATCCGTATGCTGCTTAAGCCTGTGATGTATCATTCGGTGGTGGGGCGTGAGAATGTGACGGCTCTGCCCGGTATATTTGTGTTTAATCACCGTGAGGTCTATGGGCCGATTGCCGCAGTCGTCTTTCTGCCGTATGATATGCGCCCGTGGATACTCGATAAAATGATTGACAAAGAACAGATTACCGCGCATATGTATGAGGGAACGTTCAGCCGCATCAAATGGCTGCCTGTTTTTGCGCGCAAAGGCCTCACCAAGATATTAAGTCCGCTTGTGATATGGGCTTTAAGCTCGTTCGATCCGATACCTGTTTACCGTGGTACGGCAAAAAGCGTTCTTCGAACCTTTGAACTGTCAATAGAATGCCTGCAATCCGGCGACAGCATATTATTATTTCCCGAGAATCCTCAGGAACGCTATACCGACTCGCAACAGATCAATGATTTTTACCGTGGATTTGCCAATTTGGGCAGGCTCTATTACCGGAAGACGAAGGAATGTGTGACGTTTTATCCTGTGTATGCCAGCAAGGTTGGGCGTCAGCTGCGTATCGGGGAAGGGGTTACGTATGATCCGTCGTACGGACGGCAGGAGGCAGGGCGTATCGTGGAAGCTCTTCAGACGCGTATGCGGTTTCTCCAGAGTCTCGACGATGAGGAAAACGGTTAAATATCGCGGGGCATACGTCTTGTGCCAACAGGCTGCGGTACCGTTCGCCCCAGCGTTAAGTTCTGAACGGTTTTCAGAAAAGCTTCCTCTTGCCCGCTGACAATACTGATTTTTGCGCGAACAGTTTCGGCGTATCCAATATCGTCAAACAGGCAGCCCATGTTTAATAGCGGTGTTTGAACGCGTGAGAAGGTGGCGAAATCAAAATCACAAGTATAGATACTGCACGGGATAAGCTCGACCTTAGCCGCGGCATCCAGCGTTTGCGCGGCGCTTTGCGTGTAGGCGCGCACAAGGCCGCCCGCGCCCAGAAGCGTGCCCCCAAAATATCGCGTACATACCACGATCACATTTTGCAGCCCTGATTTCTTGAGCACCTCAAGCATGGGCAGGCCGGCCGTTCCTTGCGGTTCACCATCATCGCTGTAACGCATGGTCCCGTCTTCCAGCAGCCACGCCCAGCAGTTGTGCCGCGCATCGTAATGCTCTTTTTTACGCTGTTCGATCACGGTCAGTGCATCGGCTTCGCAGTCCGCCCGGGCTGCAAATCCGATGAATCGCGACTTTTTAATGACGAGCTCTGTTTCCTTGCTCGATTCCAACGTGATCATGTCTGCTGCTGTTCCTTTGTGATACGGCGCATCATTGTCATTCTGGGCTCAAAACCCAAGGAGCGCCAGAAAGCGAGGCCCCGCTCGTTCCATACGAAAACGTCCAGATCGAAGTCCGAGGTATTCAGCTCTTTTTGCAGAAGCGCAAATGCCGTGCGGCCCCAGCCTTTGCGGCGCTGGCTCCGACTGATATAAAAATGGTGTATATAGACCGGTGTGCGGTTCGTATTGATCAGCGCATAACCGACCGTTTCGCCATCTGTGCTGAACACATACGCCTTCTCACCGTGTTCTAGGTCTTTCTTAAGCGACTGCAGACACTGATCCTTGGTTTTAATAATATCTGACTTGACATCCTCAAGTAATTCCTGATATAAGGGCAGCAACTCTTCCGGGTTGCTGCCGAGCCGTATCGTTAATTTGCTGTTTAAGCTACTCATGATGTCCTCCGTTTACTATTTAGGCCTAACTCAGCACGACCTTGTGGTATATCTTTTTGCCTTTTTTAATCATCAATTGTCCGCCGTCGAAAAGGTCGGCTGTGACAGGCATGAATTCTTCTGTCACTTTATTTCCGTTGACAGCGATGCCGCCCTGCGCGATCAACCTGCGGCCTTCCCCGCGCGAAGATGTGAGTCCGCAGGTTTGCAGCAGATCAACAAGCAGCAGATCGGAAAGGTCTGAGATCGTTGTTTCCGGTACGGAGCCGCCTTCGGCACCGCCTTCGAAAAGCGCTTCGGCAGCCGCTTTGGCCTTGTCGGCTTCCTCCTGTCCGTGCACCTGACGCGTGACTTCATAGGCCAGCCTGACTTTCGCTTCGTTGATGCGCTCGTCGTTATAGCTGCAAAGCTGTCTGACTTCGTCCATCGGGACAAACGTAAGCAGTGAAAGACATTTTTGCACGTCGCTGTCGGCGACATTGCGCCAGTATTGATAAAAATCATACGGAGATGTCTTTTCAGGATCCAGCCAGACCGCGCCCTTTTCGGTTTTGCCCATCTTGCGCCCGTCGCTTGTAAGCAGCAGCGAGAAGGTCATACCGTAGGCTTCCTTGCGTTCCTTCCTGCGTATCAAATCCGCACCGGCTAATATGTTGGACCACTGGTCGTCTCCGCCCAATTGCAGCTTGCAGCCGTGCATACGGTTCAGCACAAGAAAATCGTAGCCCTGCATGAGCATATAGTTAAACTCTAAGAACGTAAGGCCCTTCTCCATACGGGCCTTATAGCATTCGGCGCTGAGCATGCGGTTCACAGAAAAGTGGACGCCGATATCGCGCAGAAACTCGATATAATTAAGAGACAGCAGCCAGTCTGCGTTATTGATCATCAGCGCTTTGCCATCGCTGAAATCAAGAAAACGGCGCATTTGTGTTTTAAAAGCGTTGGCGTTGTTCTCAATGTCTTCCTTGGAGAGCATTTTTCGCAGATCCTGTTTGCCTGAAGGATCTCCCACCATCGTGGTGCCGCCGCCGATCAGCGCAATCGGACGGTGTCCGGCACGCTGCATATGCGCCATTGCCATCAGCTGAACATAGTGCCCCACGTGAAGGCTGTCTGCCGTTGGATCAAAACCAATATAGAAAGTAACACTTTCTTTGCCGAGCATCTCATAGAGCCCTTCATGTGTCACCTGACGAATAAATCCTCTTTCATTGAGTACATCGTAAACGTTTGCCATAGCTTTCTCCTTATTTCCATGCATTCGTATAGTATTATAGCCTTTGACGGCTTAAGTAGCAAGAATACATAAAATTTGCGTTAGCAAATCGTTTCTATCTGGTTAAAATAACATATTTCTTAAAAAACTTGACTTTTTTGTGTATAAATAATAATTTAGTGTATAAACAAGCAGGAAAAACATGCATCAATGGCGAATTTTTACTAGTACATTACGGACCTGCTTAGGAGGGGTTGCTTTATGGATATCACGGACATCCGGATCAGGCGGATTGAGACAATGGGAAAACTCAAGGCAGTTGTATCTGTGACTTTTGACGACATGTTCGCCATCCATGATATGAAGATCATTGAGGGGCAGAACGGCTATTTTATTGCAATGCCGTCAAGACGAACACCGAACGGAGAGTATAAGGATATTGCTCATCCGATCAACTCGTCGGCAAGATCGCTGATACAGACTGCTATCTTAGAGAAGTTTGAAAGCTTGCCCGAAGACGAGGGTTACGCGTCATTTCAGGCTTAACGGCGAAAATAAAAGCCCCGTCAACAGCGACGGGGTTTTTATTATAGACTGATTAAATTGTCAGGATTTTAGTCTGGCAAATATCATACGCCCCGCCGCAGTTTGTATCACACTGGTCACGACGACATTGGTAAGCCTTCCGGTTTCTTTGTTGCCATCCTCTACAACGATCATCGTTCCGTCATCCAGATAAGCGATACCCTGGCCGGGTTCCTTGCCGTCTTTGACCACGGTCACCTTCATTTCTTCACCGGGCAGCACCACTGGCTTTACCGCATTGGAAAGCTCGTTGATATTTAGTACCCGCACACCCTTTACAGCGGCTACTTTATTCAGATTGTAGTCGTTTGTTACGACAATACCGTCTATATTCTTGGCCAGGTAAAGCAACTTCGCATCGACATCGCTGGCCTCTTCGATTTCGGCATGCACGATCTTCACGGGCATGTTCAGCTCTGTTTGAATGCGGTTGAGTACATCCAGACCGCGCCGTCCTCTGTTACGCTTCAGATCGTCGGATGAATCGGCGATGTGCCGCAGCTCATCCAGCACGAACTCCGGTATTATCAGCGTGCCTTCGATAATACCTGTGTTGCAGATGTCAAAAATGCGTCCGTCAATAATCACGCTGGTATCCAACAGCTTCGGCCGTGCGGGCGACACGTCCTTTTTACCGTCAGCATCTTTGTGCCGCCGAAAGAAACCGGATTCAGTCTCTGGACGGTGGCGCACAATGACCGATATGCCTAGATAGACGCAGACGATATAAACGATGACGTTGACGAGCCCTGCGATCCAAGATACCATAATGATGCTTGAGATAAGATTTGATAGAAAGAAAGCCACAATAAGACCGAGTATCAGACCGGCAACAGCGGGAAGTACCACGTGAGAAGGCAGCTTAGACAACCTTTTGTCCGCTTTGCCCGCAGCTTTAAATATGGCATCTACAATAGGTTTGGAAAGAAACGTAAAAATAAGGCCTGAGATAATACCGGAACATACGAATATTAAAAGATTGACCCATTCAAGCATTGTCGCATAAGTATTAATAGCGTAAATCTTGCCGAGGACCTCAAAAACGAGCACCACGATACCGGGCCCTATGAATAGGCCAAGAAGAATGATAAAAAAACGTGCGATGTTTTTAGCCATGCGTTCACCTCATTTTTCTGCGGAATTCCCGAAAGACGAATAGCGTTTAACCTCAGATGCGTTATTATATCACAAAGAAACCCAAGTTTGATAATGGCCGCTAAAAAACCTTAAAATATTTACATTTATAGTACTTGGGTGATGATTTTTCTGACTTCTTCGTCTTTTTTATTGCTCGCAAGCGCGAGCTCTGAAACGAGTATCTGCATAGAAGTGCCCAGCATTTTTTTCTCACTGGAAGACAGACTTTTTTGCATTTCCCGTTTTAAAAGGCTTTTGATCACAGCGGCAATTTCAAATACATTGCCGGATTTCATTTTTTCCAGATTCTCACGGTTCCGGCGGTTCCAATTGGTGGATTCCTCCGGTTCGTCCAAGGTTTTAAAAGATTCGATAACTTCGTGGCATTCATCGTTGGTGATGATTTCTCTAAGGCCCGCCTTTTCAGCCGTTTCGACCGGGACATGAACCTTAATATCGCCGTCAGAAAATTTTAATATATAGTAACGCTTTTTTTCATTGAAAAAAATGCGTTCTTCAACAGCTTCGATATAACCTGCGCCGTGCATCGGATATGAAATTTTATCGCCTTCCTTAAACATGGGATACACCTGCCTCATAAATATATGATATAGCAGTGGGGGGGCTTTGTCAAATGCGCTTAAGGCTAAAAGCCTTTGCGTTTATACAAAAACAGCACAGCCGTGAGCGTTTTGGAATACGTTAAAGCATAGTCAATAAGGAGGCAAAACTCATGGAAAAACGCAGATGCCGTGCTGCGGCTTTCATAAAAGGCAGCACTGATGTGCCCCGTCTTACAGGCACAGTCACCTTTACCGATACACCTGAAGGGGTAAGAGTGGATGCCTATGTACAAGGGCTGCCGCATAATGAAACAGGCTTTTACGGCTTTCATCTTCATGACCGGGGCAGTTGCCAGTTGCCTGATTTTCAAAGTGCCAAAGGACATTATAACCCTGATGGTGTACCTCATCCGCAGCATGCAGGCGATTTCCCAATGCTGCTTGCGACGGACAGAGGGCAAGCCTGGCTGTCTTTTATAACGACGCGATTTGGCGTTTGTGATGTGATCGGCCGCGCTGTGGTGATCCATGCGCAGCGCGACGATTACACATCTCAGCCTGCCGGAGACGCGGGCGCGCGTATCGGCTGCGGTATCATTCAGCCCGTTTGAAAGGATATTATTTAGCCCGCAGACGGGCAGAGAAAAGCAAGACAAGCCTTTTTGTATAGTTATCGTTACAAATAATTCACAAGACACTTAGAAACTTGTAGGATTAACTTTGCACAAAATATGATACAATGATTGCTAAGAGGTGAAAGCCATGAACGGGTTTTACGAAGCGACAGCGCTTGCTCTGCGGTTTTGGTTTTTAATCGTAGCGGTGATTGTTTTGCTGGGCGTGACGAGTATATCCATTAAAGAATATAGAGACAAACGCATGGTGCTTGATGTGGCGCAAAGCAGCATCGGTTATCTTTCTGTGATATCCGGGCCGGAAGATGTGATGGGACAGAACGTGCCGCTGATGACAGAAAACATCATCGGGCGTTCACGCAGCTCAGACATACTGTTTGCCGACCGCAGCGTCGATAAAGCACATTCGCAGATATATAAGGATGACAGAGGTACGGTTTACATTAGCAGGCTGGGGCGCAGAGATATCACCGTCAACGGCATCAGTATCGACGACCCCGTGCCCATTTATGACAGAGATGTCGTCTGCTTTGGCAATGTGGTAGCGAAAGTGCATTTGAAAGAGGATTAACGCATGGTATTGGTAAGAAGAGGTGCCGGTGCGATGCTGGCACTGACAATATTGTTTATACTTTCTGCTTGCGCACTGCTTTCATTTCAACAGGGTTTTTTTGATATCGGCGTGGCTGTGTATGGCTTGGGTGTCGCGCTGGTGATATTGCTGGCATACAATCTGGCCGCGCTGATATTCCGTCATGTAGACAGGATCACGCTTGTTATATGCTTTTTTCTTGCAAGCGTGGGGCTGGTGGTGCTCGCAAGGATTAACATGGATGCTGCGGTGCGTCAGATCATCTCGCTGGCTGCGGGTATCATAGTGCTGTTCATCACTATTGTCGTAATCAAGCGTGCAAAAGATTTTGGCTGGCTGAATTACTTGATGATGGCTGGCGCATTCGGTCTGCTGGCTTTGGCTTACCTGTTTGCCGATACGGTGGGCGGTGCGCGCAACTGGGTCGATTTTGGTTTTATGTCGTTTCAGCCGAGCGAGATTGCCAAGGTGCTGTTTATTATTGTTGCCGCCTATTTCTTCGCTGAGAAACGCGCGTTATGGGCGAATATCTGTTATGCGGGATTTGCGGGTGCATGCGTGATTATACTTGTGCTATCCAACGATTTGGGAGCGGCGCTGCTATTTGCGGGCACATTCCTGATCATGTTCTTTGCGGGCACCGGGCGCACATGGCTGACACTGGCCGGCCTTGGCGTGGCGGGTGCGGGTGCGGTCGCGAGCTATTATGTGATACCGCATGTGAGAACGCGTGTGGAGATATGGCAGAACCCGTGGCAATACCACCGCACACAGGGCTATCAAATTGTACAGGGGCTGATGGCCATTGCAGCCGGCGGCGCTTTCGGTGCGGGGCTGGGGCTGGGCTATCCCAGTGCCGTTCCCGTGAATTTGAGCGACTTTATATTTGCCGTGATATGCGAGGAATTCGGCATTATTTTTGGAATTATCGTCATACTCATGTATCTGGTTTTTATCATCCGCGGAATGATTATAGCCATGAACGCGGGTTCGCGTTTTGATGCTTTGCTGGTTTTCGGAGCCACATGCATGTTGTCGCTGCAGTCTTTCATCATTATCGGTGGCGTTATCAAGCTGATCCCGCTCACGGGTATCACGTTGCCGTTTATCAGCGCGGGAGGAAGCTCGATGATTGCCTGCCTCACGCTGGTAGGCATCATTGAGGGCGTTAACGTGAAGAACGGCGAACGTGACGAACGCGAAATCGTCAGAGCGGGAGGCGAGGTCATATGAAGAACGTATTAAGACGCAATATCCGCACTCTGATGATCGTATTTACCGTGATGTTTGCGGGCCTCGTGGTCTACTTAGGTTACGTGGTGATGATGTATGGGGAGCGCTGGTTTGTGACCCCGTATAACCCGCGCATACAAAACATAGAGTCTACTGTGAAGGCTGGCAACCTGCTGGACCGCACGGGGCGCAAGCTGCTTTATACCAATGACAACGGCGACCGCGTCTATCTGGACGATGATGACAGGCGTGAATCCATTGCGCATATCATCGGAGACAGCTACGGCATGACCTACGGTGCGCAAACCATGTTTGCCAAATATTTATTCGGCTTTGATAAAGATACGTTTACGCGTATTGTCGATATTGTTTCGGGTGAGGAAAGACGCGGCGGCGATGTGACGCTGACCATCGACGCCAAGCTCAGCGAACGCGCGCTGGAAGCGCTGGACGGTTACAACGGTGCAATCGTGGTGATGAATTACAAAACAGGCGAGATACTCGCGAGTGTATCGTCTCCAACGTTTGATCCGACGAATATGGATAAGTTTTTGGAAGGCGGCGGTGAAAGCGAGCTTGTCAACCGGGCGTTTACGGGACTCTATCCTCCGGGCAGTACGTTTAAGCTCGTCACGGCAGCAGCGTTGATAGAAAATGGGATGGCGAATTTTGAGGCCACATGTAACGGCAGTACCCAGATCGGCGGGGGGACCATCGTCTGTACGGGTGTGCACGAGCATGAAGATTTGGAGGATGCAATCCGGCATTCGTGCAACGTCTATTTTGCCGAAGCCGCACAAGCTCTTGGCAAAGAAGCCATAGCAAAGGAAGCCAATAAGTTTTTATTCAATAATGACATGCTGTTTGATGATGTGATCATGGGGGAAAGTGTATTCGAAACTGCCGATACCGATGTTAACGTATCGTGGTCAGCCATCGGGCAGTATCACGATCTAATCACGCCGCTGCATGCATGCATGATCGCCGCAGCCATTGCCAACGATGGAACCGCCATGGAGCCCAAGCTGCTTTACAGTGTGAACTACGGCGATACACAAACGCTGACATTGACCCCTAAAGTCGCGGCAAAGCTCATGGACGATACATCGCTGCTCAGAGAAATGATGATTGCGGCCGTAATAGATGGTACGGGTAAAAAAGCAGCTATAGACGGTTACACAGTCGGCGGAAAGACAGGCACGGCTGAGGTGGCGGACAAAGAGGGCAATGCGGAGCATGCATGGTTCATCGGGTTTATTGACGATGCAAAGCATCCTCTCGCCATAGCGGTCGTGATGGAAAAAGCAGGATCGGGCAGCGGCCATGCCGCACCTGCCGCACGGCGTGTGCTGTCCAAAGCGCTTGACCTTGGGTATTAAGTGATGGATGAGATTCGCGAGAAGCTTAAAACGCTGCCCAAAACACCGGGCGTCTATTTAATGAAAAACGAAGCGGGCAAGGTGATCTATGTCGGCAAAGCACTGGCGCTCAAGAATCGTGTCAGCAGCTATTTTCAGAATTCCAGAAAAGACCCCAAAACGGCTGCTCTGGTGGCAGAGATCGCCGATTTCGATTATATATTGACGCAGACGGAAATCGAAGCGCTGATACTCGAATGCAACATGATTAAGCGCTACAGCCCGTATTACAACATTATGCTGCGCGACGACAAGCATTATCCGTATATACGCATCGATTTTAACGAGAAGTTTCCTCGTGTTTGTGTCACTAGGCGCGTACAGAACGACGGTGCGAAATATTACGGGCCGTATATTGCAGCCCACATACTGCATGATGTGCTGGATACCGTGACACGCGTGTTCCCGATACGCTTATGTAAAAAGGAACTGACGGGTAAGGAGAAGACACGCCCATGTCTGAATTATGAGATGGGACGGTGCCTTGCGCCGTGCGCGGGAAAGGTCAGCGAATACGAATATAAGCGTATGGTCGACGAGGTGGCTGAGTTCCTGTCGGGACGGTATAAAGGGCTGGAAAAGCAGCTTTCGGAGGATATGAAAACTGCTTCGGAAAATATGGAGTATGAGAAAGCGGCGGCAATCCGAGACCGTATCAAGGCGCTCCATCGATTGTTTGAAAAGCAGAAAGCGGGCTTTCCCGACCTCAATGACAAAGACGTATTTTCCGTATACCAGCAGGGAGATGAGGCCGTGGTACAGGGTATGTTTGTGCGCCGCGGGGAGCTCAACCACACCGAACGCTATTTTATGAGCTGCGCGGGCGAAGGCGCCCCTCAGGTACTCTCGCATATGATAAAACAGTATTATTCGAGCGTTGACGGCGTGGCCAAACAGATCTATGTGAATATGTGGCCTGAGGAAAAAGAGCTGATTGAGCAGTGGCTCACGCAAAAGCGCGGTTCCAAGGTGGCGCTGCACGTGCCTGAAAAGGGTGCAAACGCCAAGCTCACAGATATGGCGCTGGCCAATGCCAAAGAGGCGTTGGAAAGGCGGCTGGCGCGCATAGAGCGCGATTTCAATACCACCAAGGGTGCACTGGGTGAGCTTCAGGCAGCCCTGGGCTTTTTAACCCCGATCGACCGCATGGAGTGCTACGACATATCCAACACACAGGGCACCGATTCGGTGGCGTCTATGGTGGTATTTCGCGGCGGCAAGCCCGAAAAAAAATCTTACCGTCGGTTTAAGATCAAAACCGTGGAAGGTGCGGACGATTTTAAGTCAATGAACGAGGTGCTTACAAGGCGTTTGAAGCGCGGACTGGAGGGCGCGGAGGGCTTTGATGAATTGCCGTCCTTGATTATTGTGGACGGCGGAAAAGGGCAGCTTAGCTCCGCATACGACGCGCTGGCCTCTTTGGGCTTGGAAGACTTGCCGCTGATCAGCCTTGCAAAGCGCGAGGAAGAAGTGTTCGTCGTAGGCCATAGCGACCCTGTGATACTGGACAGAAAGAGCCATGCACTGGGGCTGCTAACGCGCATACGTGACGAAGCGCACCGCTTCGCGATTACGTACCACCGCAGTCTGAGGCTTAAAAAGGTGGAGGACTCAGCGCTGCTCAAAATACCCCATGTGGGGCCTTCACGCGCGCGGGCGCTGCTCAAGCATTTTGAGACGGTGGGCGATATTAAAACCGCAAGCTTTGATGATATCGTGGCCGTACCGGGTATGGATATCCGTTCGGCACAGGCGGTTGTGGAATACTTTGAGGCGGATCAGGGTTAATCCGCTCTTCTAAAGCGACATATTGTGCATCGGCTGGGTATAATGTAAACTAGTGAAATACAGTGAGGGGTAAAAAATGGATATAGGCGAGGTCTTTGGTGCATTAACCGAAAGAATAAAAGATGTCCGGCGTGATGAGTCCATGGCGGCACATACGTCGTTCAAGGTGGGCGGTTGCGCGGATATTATGGTGTTGCCGTCTAAGCCGGATGAGGTTCAGCATGCGATACTGACTGCGAGAAAATATGACGTGCCGATGTTTGTGATGGGGCGAGGTACGAACCTTCTGGTCACAAGCAAAGGTATACGCGGCATCGTACTGAAATTGGCGGACAATTTTTCAGATGTTCAGATCGACGGACAGTCTGTGATTGCGCTGAGCGGCACGCCGCTGGCCGAACTGGTGAATGCCGCGATGGAAAAAGGCCTGGGCGGTGTTGAATTTTTGGGCGGTATACCCGGTACATTGGGCGGCGCGGTGTGTATGAACGCGGGCGCATACGGCGGCGAAATCGGCAATTTCGTGGAAGAGGTTTACCTCTCCACATGGGCCGGAGAAATGACGCTCAGCCATCACGAAATGGGATTTGGATACCGTCGCAGTATACTGAGCCATATACCGCTGGTTGTGACGGGCGCAAGGTTAAAGCTTGCGGCCTGCTGCATAGAAGAAAGCAAGGAAAAGCTGTGCACGCTCAACGAAAAGCGGCGGACCAAACAGCCTCTGGAATACCCGAGCGCGGGCAGCACATTCAAACGGCCCGAAGGCAATTATGCGGGGACGCTGATCGAGCAGACGGGACTGAAAGGTTTTTGCATCGGCGGCGCAGAGGTCTCCGAAAAGCATGCAGGGTTTGTGATTAACAAGGGTGGCGCCAGCGCGGAGGACATTATCGCGCTGATCGAGGCTGTACAGACGCGCGTTAAGGAAGCCTGCGGCATCATGTTGGAGCCTGAAGTGAAAATCGTGGGGGAAAGATGAAACTCATTGCCGATTATCATACGCATACGGTGCACAGCCATGGGACAGGCCGTGTGGAGGATAACGTGGAGGCAGCGATAAAACGCGGTCTTGACACAGTGGGTATTTCCGACCATTCGGTGGCACATTATCTTTACGGCGTAAAAAAACATCGTTTGGATGATTATGTATCGTGTATTAATAAGGCGAAGAAAGCCTATAAGGATAGAATCAATATCAAGACGGGCATCGAACTGAATCTGACGGGGCTGGACGGCAGCGTGGACATGCCCAGGAGCTGCAAATTTGATGTTGTGATACTGGGGTATCACAAGGCAGCCATCTGCCGAAATTTAAGGACGGCATGGACATTCGCAGCGGGCTCTTGTTTCGGGCAAGCTGAAAAGATCACGGACGCCTATATGCGGGCGGTGCAGCGCCACCATATCGACATCGTGGCGCACCCGGGGTATGGCGTGCCCGTCGATTACAGGAAGCTCGCGGGCGCATGTGCCGATTACGGCACGCTTTTTGAAATCAACAATAAGCACAGTGATCTGTCAGCCGAGAACCTGAACGAGGCCGCGCTTACCGGTGTGAAATTCGTGATTTCCAGCGATGCACACAGCCCGGAGCACGTCGGGCTTGCGCCAAATGCACTTCAATTGGTCAGAGAGGCGGGTATTGACCCCAGTCGTATCGTTAACGTGGTGGAGGATTAATATGATATTTGTCATCATTACAGGACTTTCAGGAGCCGGCCGGTCTCAGGCGTTAAAACGACTTGAAGACATGGGCTACTTTTGTGTGGATAATTTGCCGCCCAAGCTGATTCCTGATTTTGCGTGTATTTGTCTCAATAACGATATGATCGAGAAAGCCGCTTGTGCAGTGGATATGCGCATGGGCGAGATGTTTGACGATATTTTTGATACCATAAACCGGCTTAAGGAAATGGTAAGCATCGAGCTGAACATTTTGTATCTGGACGCAAGCGACGAAGCGCTTGTACGGCGTTTTAAAGAAACGCGCCGGCGCCATCCGCTTTCTCAGGAAGGCACGATTTTAAGCGGTATCTTTCAGGAGCGCGAGAAGTTACGAGTCATTAAAGATATTGCCAACAATATCGTGGATACGTCTACATACAGCGTGAAAAAGCTTGGTGAAACGATAGAAAGGCTTTACAGCGAAAGCTCGGACAAGGGAATACGGATCACCGTTACGACTTTTGGATATAAGCGGGGCATTCCTATTGATGCCGACATGGTTTTTGATATGCGTTTTCTGCCCAATCCGTTTTATGAAGAAAGCCTGCGCGAGCATACAGGACGTGAAAAAGAGGTGAAGGAGTATGTACTTTCATTTCCCAGAGCACGTATATTCTTAGACAAAATCAATGAGCTGGTCAACTATGTGGCCCCCTATTATTTGGAGCAGGATAAAAAACAGCTGGTTATCGCCATCGGCTGCACGGGCGGCGTGCACAGGAGCGTCGTCATAGCCGAAGAGCTGTACCGTCTCTTTTCGGAGCAAGGCCACAGCGTTACTCTGGAACACCGCGATATCGAGCTGGGACATTAACAGGAGGAGCTATGTCGTTTTCTGCTACAGCGAAGGCCGAGGTTTGCCGAACGAATACGGGAAATGAATGCTGCGAATTAGCGGAACTGTGTGCTCTTATTCATACAGCCGGTTCTATCAGCATTTCCGGCGGGGGCTTTTCACTGCGTATCGATACCGAAAATGCGGCGGTTGCGCGGCGGGTGTTTTTGCTGCTCAAAAATCTTTACGGCATACAGGCCAAAACGCAAATGCACACCAACCAGTTAAAGCGCAACCATATCTATTCGCTGTCAGTAGAAAAAAGCGCGGCCCGCATGGTCGCGGTGGATACGCGCCTGTTGGGAGACGAAGGGTTTAACTTTGATACGGATACGACGTTTTTAACGGATCACTGCTGCCGCATAGCGTTTGTACGCGGCGCTTTTTTAGGCGGCGGCTCAATTACCAACCCCGAAAAGCGTTATCACATGGAATTTGTCTGCGGACAAAAGGAATTTGCGCAAACGTTGTTGAATATAATAGTAGAACTTGGCGTATCGGCTAAAATGATACTTCGCAGTAAAAGCTATGTGGTCTATATCAAAGAGGGAGATGCCATCGTCACACTGCTCACGATGATGGGGGCGTACACATCAATGCTCAATATTGAAAATATACGGGTATTGAAAAGTGTCCGCAACAGCGTTAACCGTAAGGTGAATTGTGAGACAGGCAATCTGTCAAAAACGGTAAACGCTTCTGTGAAACAGCAGGAGAGCATTGAGCTTATCCGAACTCACATGGGGCTGGATAAGCTGGCACCGGGACTGAAAGAAGTTGCCGAAGCCCGAATCAGCTATCCCGAGGCGACGCTGGAAGAACTGGCGAACCTTTTGGGCGCTGTATCAAAATCGGGAATCAATCACAAACTTCGAAAGCTCAACAGCATTGCCGAGCACTTGAAAATGACAAGGGAGGAATAGCATGCAGGCAAAAGAACTGACCATTGTGAATGCGGACGGGTTAAGAGCTTCGAAAGCGGCTATGTTTGTACAGGTCGCAGGGGGGTTTTCTTCGCAAATCTTCGTGGAAAAAGGCAATAAGAAGATCAACGCCAAAAGCATTATGGGTGTCTTGTCACTGGGCGTTAAGCAGGGGGAGAAGATATATATTTTTGCGAATGGCAAGGACGAGGACGAAGCTGTCGCCGCCATAGAAAAGCTCGTAAAAAACTTCTGATATTTTTTCTGTAACTGCCTTATGATTCGAAGCCGCAGTTTTATGAGTCTGCGGTTTTTTATGTCTTTTGGGAACAAAATATGGCCTCATTGCGTCTAAGAAGTAAATAGCACCATAATTATTAAAATACATATATACAATATTGTGGAAATCAAATGCTTAGTTGACATATCATAGATAATAGCTTATTATATATAGGTGAGTGGTGAAGACATTTCGCTTTGCGAAATGTCTTTTGCTATGATTAGAACCATAGGCCGTTTGCTGCGTATGCGGCGGGCAATAATGTGGGAGGTATAAAGTATGAAGCGCAGAATTATTATCACACAGGAAGATATGGAAAAACTTAAAAAACTTGTCGATATGGAAATTGACGACGCTAAAAACAAACCGCATGTGATTGACCTTGAAAACGAGCTGAAGCGAGCCGAAATCGTAGACAAAAATCGAGTTCCGCAGGATGTCATTACAATGAATACAACTGTTTCGCTATCAATTGATGGTTCTCAGGAAGCGGTCTGTTTGGTTTATCCGCAGGAAGCAGATGTTTCGAATAACAAAATTTCTGTTTTATCGCCCATTGGAACAGCGATTATCGGTTACCGGGAGGGTGATACTGTGGAATGGTCTGTTCCATCAGGTACGATAAAAATTGAGATTGAGAAAGTTCTTAGTCAGCCGGAGGCGTCTGAAAAAGCAGCGCAGTCGGATTTATAAAATATTTGCAGTGCGAAGTGCATGAGCGAATAATATTTTTCGGAATTGTATTTGGGGGGTAATGTGTATCCATGAGGTTATTGGACAACGAAAGCATCGGTATTGACCTGGGCACGGCGAATGTGAGGATCTACGTAAAGGGAAAAGGTATCGTACTGATTGAACCTTCTGTTGTTGCTGTAAACAGAAACACGGGAGAAGTGCTGGCGATTGGAGAGGAAGCGCACGAAATGCTCGGAAGGGCACCCGCAAACATCGTGGTCGTGCGTCCGCTGCGCGGCGGTGTGATATCCAGCTATCATGATACGGAGAGAATGATGCGCTTCTTTCTTCGGAAAGTCATTGGCAGGCGCCTTTTGACCAAGCCCAATGTGATGGTTTGTGTGCCTTCCGGTGTGACCGACGTGGAAAGGCGTGCCCTGATTGAGGTGACCGAAGAAGCAGGCGCGAAAAGAGCCAGTCTTATAGAAGAGCCCATTGCGGCTGCAATCGGAGCGGGGATTGATATCAGCGCGCCATGTGGCAACATGATTATTGATATCGGCGGCGGAACGACCGATGTGGCAGTGATTTCGCTGGGCGGTATGGTTGTCAATCAATCCATCAAGGTAGCGGGAGACAAACTGGACGAGGCGGTCATCCGTTATATGAGGAAAAAGCACGGCATCTTGATCGGCGAAAGAACGGCAGCTGATATTAAGGTGAATGTCGGCTCTGCTTTCCCGAGAGAGGAGCAGGCTATAATCGAGGTGGCCGGGCGCAGTATTGTGCGCGGGCTGCCCAAAACAATGAGGTTAAGCTCCAATGAGACGATAGAGGCCTTATCAGAGCCGATTTATATGATGCTGGAGGCCATACAAAGCGTGTTGGAGCGCACGCCACCGGAGCTGGCTTCGGATATTGCGCAGAACGGCATTTGCTTGACCGGCGGGGGCGCGTTATTGTATGGGCTTGACAAGCTTATCAGTGTGAAGACAGGCCTTCCATGCTTTGTCGCGGAAGACGCAATTTCTTGCGTCGCGATTGGGACAGGCCGTGCGGCGGAAAGCATGGAGTATCATGCCAGCGTCGGTATATATGAATAAAATCATTCTGTCATTGACCATAAAAAATCCCCCAGCCGATATCGGCTTGGGGGATTTTTGTTCGTATCAGTTTAAATAATTATTTGGACAGCGCCTGTTCTACAGCCACAGCCACAGCCACGGATGCACCCACCATCGGGTTGTTACCCATGCCGATGAGGCCCATCATTTCAACGTGTGCCGGAACGGACGATGAGCCCGCGAACTGTGCGTCGCCGTGCATACGACCCATGGTATCGGTCATGCCGTAAGAAGCGGGGCCGGCTGCCATGTTGTCGGGATGCAGCGTTCTGCCTGTGCCGCCGCCCGAAGCGACTGAGAAGTATTTCTTGCCGTTTTCGATGGCCCATTTCTTGTATGTACCCGCCACCGGGTGCTGGAAACGTGTGGGGTTGGTGGAATTGCCTGTGATAGACACGTCTACGTTCTCATGACGCATGATCGCCACGCCCTCGTTCACGTCGTCTGCGCCGTAGCACTTTACAGCCGCGCGTTCGCCTTCGGAGAACGCTTTCTCCCAAACGATCTTTAATTCGCCTGTTGCATAATCATATTCGGTTTCCACATTGGTGAAGCCGTTGATACGAGAAATGATATAGGCCGCGTCTTTGCCAAGGCCGTTTAAGATAACGCGCAGCGGCGTTTTTCTGACCTTGTTGGCCGTTCTGGCAATACCGATGGCGCCTTCTGCTGCCGCAAAAGATTCGTGGCCCGCGAGGAAGCAGAAGCACTGTGTTTCTTCACGAAGCAGCATCGCCGCGAGGTTGCCGTGTCCTAAGCCCACCTGGCGCTGTTCCGCTACGCTGCCGGGTATACAGAAAGCCTGCAAACCGATACCGATGGCTTCCGCAGCATCAGCCGCAACCTTACAGCCTTTTTTAAGAGCGATGGCCGCGCCCAGTGTATAAGCCCATGCTGCGTTTTCAAACGCGATGGCCTGCACGCTTTTAACGATGCTGCCAGCATCTATACCAAAGCTTTTGCAGTATTCATCGACCTGCTCCAAACTCTCAAAACCGTATTCTTTCATGCAGGCTTCAATACCCGCGATACGTCTGTTGTAACCTTCAAAATTCACCATAACCTGCACCCTCCCTATTTGACGCGCGGGTCGATATACTTCGCCGCGCCGTTGAACTGTCCGTAGGTTCCTGTGTTTTTGGCGATTGCTTCCGCCGGGTCAACACCTTTGCGGATCGCTTCCATCATCTTGCCAAGGTTCACAAACTTGTAGCCGACCACTTCGTCATTCTTGTCGATTGCCAGCTCTGTAACGTAACCTTCGGCCATTTCGAGATAGCGCACGCCCTTGGCTTTCGTACCGTACATCGTACCCACCTGAGAGCGAAGGCCTTTGCCCAAGTCTTCAAGCCCCGCGCCGATGGGCAGCCCGCATTCGGAGAATGCTGTCTGTGTGCGGCCGTATACGATCTGCAGGAACAGCTCACGCATCGCGGTGTTGATCGCATCGCACACGAGGTCGGTATTGAGCGCCTCGAGCAGCGTCTTGCCGGACAGGATTTCCGCCGCCATTGCCGCGCTGTGCGTCATACCGCTGCAGCCGAGTGTCTCGATAAGCGCTTCCTCGATAATACCCTCTTTAACGTTCAGCGTGAGTTTGCATGCGCCCTGCTGAGGAGCACACCAGCCGACGCCGTGCGTCAGACCTGAGATATCTGTGATCTGTTTGGCTTTTATCCAAAGACCTTCTTCGGGGATGGGCGCGGGGCCATGTTTTGGGCCCTTAGCCACGTATACCATTTCATCCACTTCTCTGGAACACTGCATAAATGTAACCTCCCATTAGAATTTAAAACTTTATATACCCATTGATAATTATTTAACATTATAACAGCAAAAAAGAGCAAAGCCAATATATTTAATCGCAACCTTTTTATATTCATTAACTGTACGCGGCAGCCGGAATAATCAACCTATATGCTTACGCAAAATTAGCAAAAAATATACACCGTCATCGCATCTTTTTATAGGCGTATCGGCAAATTATCCGCCGTACATCAGCGCAGTGCGACAATGTTTACAATACAGCTTGCTTATAATGGGTGATACACCACAAAAGACAAGGAGTGATCTGTTCGATGTCCACCGGAGCTGTTCAGGCGCGTCCACATTCCGCCTTTTCACTGAAGCAATTCCTTATTCGTCACGAGACAATGCTGAAAAGAATTACCGTAGCAGGCTTATTTATGATCTTTGGTTTCTTATTGGGACGCATCCGGTTGATCGGCGGCATATCGCCATTTGGGCCTGCTTTTATTGCGGCCTGTTTTTTTGCGCGGCGGCAAGATGCGCTTTTTGCGGCTGCCGGATCTATATTAGGAGCATTGCTGGTGACGGGTGATACACTGTACATCGTCACGACGTCATTACTGATATGCAGCGTGCTGTTGGCATTGGGGCACGAGAATATGCAGCGATGGGTATCCGTTTTGACCACGGCCAGTGCCTATGCGATCAGCGCTGTGATATTCAAAACGGCCGACTTGGAGATATTCCTAAAAGCGGTACTGGAGTGCATGGTCGCGCTGCTTATGATCTATGTGATGAGCATGATTATTCATATGATAATAAACGGAACGAAGCGGACGCTGTTTACGGTGGAGGAAACCATATGCCTGGCGTTGGGCGCGCTTGTTTTTGTCTGTATGTTCGGCCCCCTCAATATTGTAGGTGTTTATATCGCGAGTGTCATTGCGCAGTTTATGGTGATGTGTATGGCCTATACCGGCGGTGCAGCACTGGGAGCCGGCGTGGGATTGTCGCTGGGCATGGCGCTTTGTTTCGGTATTTCCGCCGAGGTCACGATGATTGGCATGCTGGGTATTGCGGGTATGCTCTCGGGTACGTTGCGCAAGCTTAAGAAAGCGGGCGTATGCTTTGCCTTTATTATGACAGTCATGCTTTTTCTCATTGCGTTCTTTAACAAAGATGTCTGGATCCTCATTCTGATTGAGACAGGGGCGGCAATTGTGCTGTTTATCGCCGTTCCAAGAAAGGTGCTGCTGTTTGCGGGGCGGTATATTGATCTCAAAACACGCCGGGAATTTGAATACCGCATGCACACGCGCCGCTTCAAAGAGCTGACCGTGGGGCGGCTCTCAGAGGTTTCGGAAGTTTTCAAACAAACGGGGGAGATGTTTGCCCGTGAAGCGGAGGCCAAAATACATGGCAACACGCAAATATCAGGTGTGCTGTCCATTGTTGCCGATAATACATGCAAAGACTGCGTGTTTAGAAAAAGCTGCTGGGACAAGGACTTTTTAAGCACCTATGCCGTGTTCAACCGTCTGTTTGTGGAATATGAAAAATACGGTTATCTGGACACGTCACACATAGACCCTGTATTTGCAAAGAAATGCTTTAATGTAAAAGGGATATTAAGTACCGCCGAAAATATGTTCAGCGCGTATCTGTTAAGCCTGAAATGGCAAAAAAGGATCGATGAATCACGAAGGATCACAGGGCGGCAGCTTCAGGGCGTGGCGAAGGTGGTCTCAGACTTGGGACAGGAAATGGAGACGGGCTTTCGGTTTTTGGAATCAGTGGAGGAGCGGGTGTCTGCGGCGCTTGATGCAGCGAATTACCATGCCAAAGAGGTCTGTGCGGAAAGCATTGCCGGCGGTATGGCCGTGGGGATTAAAGTTAAGAGCAGCAGCGTTCAGGCAGGCGGACGAAGCATTGAGAGCATCGTTAGCAGCGCGTGCGGTGTACGCATGCAAAAAGCTGAGGAAGCGCTTTGTAATGCAGGCTCATACCGTACCATGCGCTTCGAGCAGGCAAAGCGTTTTAACGTTTCCACCGGAGTCGCCAGGCTTGCGAAAACGGAGGTATCGGGCGATTCCCATGTGGCTGTCCGGCTCAAAGACGGGAGGTATCTGCTTATGCTCTGCGATGGAATGGGCAGCGGCGAGGCGGCCCATCGGGAAAGCAGTGCGGCTGTGTCTCTCGTCGAAAATTTCTTCAAGGCCGGATTCGACGATAACGTGATATTTGACACCATTAACCGTTTGCTGATGCTAAAGGGCAATGATGAGGTGTTTACAACGGTGGATCTTTGCGTACTCAACTTGAAGTCAGGCGAAGCGCGGTTTACCAAGATAGGCTCTGAATGCTCTTATATATTGAATGGTGGAGGGGCGGCGAAAATCAAGCCCGGTTCACTGCCTATGGGCATTATCGATGAGGTAAAACCTGTGAGCACCGGATGCGCGCTTTCCGCCGGAGATATGATCGTGATGATGAGCGACGGTGTGGCTGATGAGATCGGTCCGGATGAGTCGGAATGGTTTTCTGACATACCGCAGACAGATCCCGAGGAAACGGCCGATGCTATACTCGATAAAGCTTTGGGCGGGATGCCTCCGCGTGATGACATGACTGTGATGGTGAGCCTGATTCAAAAAGGCTGATATTAAAAAACAGAAAACGAAGATTTTTGTCTATGTCTTTTGTTTTAATGTAATAAACATTTAAATGCCGCTTTGACGCGGCGTTTTTTTTAGCATTTTATTGTTAATGATTATCTTGCGAATCTATAATATTACAATAATATGACAAGAATGTTGCGATTATATAAAACACCAAATGAATTTTGCAGGAAAATGCAGATTATATGCAGAACATATATAAAAAACGATAATGTTGTTTTTGTTACCTTTTTTTCGGGTAATTATGACATGAGGTGACAGATTAATTGAATACAACTTTGTATAAGACGTTAAAAAAAATATTAATTTTGTTAGTCATAGCTGTTTTAGCGGTTGGGGTTATTTCGGCACAGCTGGATACAGCCAATGCGGCGGACAATTCTATCGTTCGTGTCAAGCTTTCTATCGGAACAAAGTCCTCATTCAGCTTTTCACTGAATGGTAATTACGGTATAGAGGGCGATGATACGAAGAGCCTGTCAACCGGGACTTACACGGTAAAAGCACAAAGCGGTAAGCTGAATCTGTATATGGGCAGCGAACTGGTTTATTCCGGCTCCAGCTTTAAGATTATTGAACGCCAGCCTGCATCGGGAAGCTATAATTGTGCCACGATCAAAACAACCGAACACGGCACCAATAACTATCTGGGCAGCTTTGAGTTTCGCCTAAGCGGCAGTAGCATTGTTATGATTAACCATATTTATCTGGAATATTATCTATATGGTGTGGTTCCTCATGAAATGAGCAACACATGGCCGCTTGAAGCGCTTAAGTCTCAGGCGGTTGCGGCCAGAACATATGCCGTACGTTACATGGGCAGCGGCACATACGATATGGTGGATACCGCGGCCAATCAGGTTTACAAGGGATATAATCCTTCATATACGACAGCGATACGGGCAGTCGATGAAACAGCTAAAACTGTGCTCAAAAGCGGCGGTCAGCTTGTACAAACATATTACGCGGCTTCCAACGGCGGCTATGTGGATATTCCTCAGCATGTCTGGTCTTCAAGCGCGACATTGCTGCCCTATCATGTGGTTCAGGCTGATCCCTATGATGTGCAGAATTCGTGGAGTGTACAGGAAGTATTGATATTTCCCAAGACAGGTTCCGGCGGCGGTGTCAAATATCAATATATGGACTCAGGCAAGATGGTGACGGGGTCCAGCTCACTGAGCGAGAACGCGGAGAGGTATTTTAAAATATCCGCACTCCCTGCCGTAGCAGCCAAAGGTTATATCGCAGGGGTATCCGGAGATATAGAGATTGTGGGCATAGACCGTATACTGGCACATACCTATGAAGGCAACCATGGGCTGCCGGACGCTTCAGGCGCAAGCAACTGCGTCGTTTATCAAAAAGCCGATGTTACAATGACTGTGCTGGCCTACCGCAAAGCCACCGTTCAGGAGAAAGAAGAATTGGGACAGGCTCAAATACAAGAGAAGCTCTCGGTCAAGTTTACTATAGACATGCATGAACTGGATAAGTCGGGCGGCGTCTATCAGTCTTTTAAAAATACGAGTCTAAGACTGTTTGTGGTGGAAGAGACAAAGACCAGCTGGAATATCTATCACCGCCGCTACGGGCACGGCGTGGGTATGAGCCAGAGAGGCGCGCAGACACGCGCAAAGAGTGGTCAGACATATCAGCAAATACTCTCGTTCTATTACCCGAATACTAAATTTGAGACGTTATCCATAAAGCCGCCTACTCTCGCAGCGCCGCCTGCGGAAAAAGACACATCCAATGCCACTGTGATTAATTGCACAAGTTATGTGAATGTGAGAAGTACGCCGAGTACGTCATACCCCACCATCGGCAAAGCGGCTGCAGGCGCCCGTATTACCGTAACACAAGCGAGTGTGGCCGACGGCTGGCATAAAATCGATTTTGGCGGCGTGGAAGCCTATATCTCCGCCTATTATGTGCAGCTGGATGCTGTGACACCTACGCCAACACCCAAGAAATCACCTGAACCGGCTAATCCGACACCGACACCCACATCCCCGACGCCGACGCCAAAGCCGACGCCGACACCGAAGACGACACCGACGGATACAAAGCCGCCTATTGCTCAGGTGGCAACGGTATCGGCCAGTGAGCTTTATATCAGGAGCGGCCCCGGCACATCGTATAAAAGACTGGGCAGTTTTGCGCGGGGCAACAGTGTGGAGATCGTGGAAGTTGAGCCTGTTGCCGACTGGCATAAGATATGGTATCAGAACCAAATCGCTTATGTTTTTGCCGATTATGTGAAGCTGGCCAGCCAGCAGACTGAGAAAGCAAACGGTGTGATCACGGCTTCTATACTTAATATCAGAAGCGGGCCGGGAACATCGTATGCCAAGCTGGGCAGCTTTGGCAAGGGCGATAAGGTGAGCCTTTTGGAAACTAAGCCCTCATCCGGTTGGTATAAAATATCATACAACGGCGGTGTCGCATATGTGAGCGCGGCTTATGTGAAAATTAGCGGCTCTGACGGCGGTTCTGGCGGTACAGGCGGCACTGCGGCCACTTATGCGACTGTAAACGCAAACGCATTATATCTGCGCAAGACGGCAAGTCTTAATGGCACTGTTCTTAAAACGCTTTCTCGGGGCACTGTGGTTCAGGTGCTCGAAAAAGGCGGGACATGGACAAAAGTTAAGTATAGCGGTGTTCAAGGCTACATGTATACGCAGTATCTCAAAGAGTCTACCGCTACTTACGGCACGGTGACGGCCGGAACGCTCAACGTGAGAAGCAGCGCGTCGACGTCGTCGGCGGTGCTTGGGAAACTAAGTACAGGGAATGTGGTGGAAATCACACAAGCGGGCGGTACATGGCACAAAATCAGATATAAATCATCCACTGCGTATGTTTATGCGGCATATGTCAAAATCCAATAGTAAATAGCTGGTCAGACAGGGCGCACCAAATGCGTCCTGTTTTTTTGTAGGGGTTAACGAAAGTTTTATCCACATATTTCGTTGGGGAGCAGCCGGTCGCAAACATCGCATAAAATGCGAAGATAACGGTGTTATTCACTTCTGTTTTTGAGGTTATCCACACGATACAATGGGTTATCCACATTGTTTGGTGGATAAAGTGCGAAATTTGTCGATATAAGTATGAATTTATATTTATGCTTTTATGGGTATCAAGTCAGGTTAAAAAGTGTGTTTATAATAAAAAGAGCGGTACTTTCGTACCGCTCGAGAGCAAACTGAGTTAGAAGTTATTACGGTCACGGTAGCTCTTTGGCCCTGTGGGTCTTTTGCTGCTGCCGCCGCGCGAGTATGTTGAGGTCGTCGTGGGACGTTTTCTTCCGGCAGGTGTTGTTGCTTTCTTAGGAGACTGACCCTTCTTCCAAAGGACGAACAGTGTCACACCCACACCGATAATGAGTACAACCAGAACAATAGCGATGATGCCCAGCGTGCCGATGGAGCCCAAACCGCCCTGCTGGAGTGTGAGCGGCGTTTCGGTAATCTCCGCAGCCTCTTCAAATCCGGCAGATTCTTGAGGCTCGGCCTGTATCGTCACGGTAATGGGCTGCGCGTTTACCGTATACGGGTTGCCGTCTTTGTCGGTGGCCGTAAGCACAAAGTTATAAGTCGTCGTGGCGTTGATGTCTGCCGTCCATTGAATGCTGGCCTTCTGGCCTGCCGCAAGCGTACTTCCGGAGTAGATGTTGCCGATCGTGGCTTCATCGACCTTGATATTGCTCAGTTCATAATCTGTCGCGTTGGTGATATAACCTGTAAAATTAACCGTTCCCGCTGATGTGAGCTGGGGGCGGTCAACGTTCATAGCAAACTGCAGCTTGCTGCTGATCGCGTTCGGGTCTACAGGCAGCTCGATAGACACGGTATTGGAGTTAATAGATTTCGTTTCACCCGTATGATCCTTGAGCGATATGGTACAGGACACATCTGCGGATGCCTGGAATGTCATTTTAAATGTACCGGAAACGGTTTCGCCCGCTTTCAGCTTAGACGGATAGTCCTGTTCAACGCCATTTGCCAGAATCTTAATGTTGGTATAAGACACGTTGCCATTATTGGTCAGCGTGAGCGTAAACGTCACTTCTTCACCCGGCTGCGGCTTAGCATTATCGACCGTTAAGTTTGTTTTCACATCGCGCGATGAAAGCTTGAGTTCGGTGGACTCCAGCGTTTGTGTTTGCTTGTTACCGTTAACCGTAAACGAAACGACAGGGGTCACGGTGACATTGGCGCTCATGGTATGGCTATATTTCACCGTTTGGTTCTTTCCTGGATTCAGAGCAAATGGGTTGTTCAAAGGTTTTCCATTGTTCAGACCTGAAGCAGTCACCACGATATTCTCGATCGCCGTTTCGCCCTGATTTTCCAGCTTGAACTCGAATTTGACAGTGGAACCTGAATCGGCCGGATTCTGGCTGACGGATGTTGACGCGCCCAGCTTGGTGACCAGCTCTTTCTTATTGATGGTGACACTGGACGAAGATACCATCGTATCCCCGGCATAAAGTTCAAAGGTTAACTTCCCGAGCTTGTCGTAAGGAACTTTCATAGTGAAAGAATCGTCCTTACTGCCGTCAGCCGATAAAGTTCCGATATTGACTGATTTACCGGTGTTTTTTAATACAATCTTAAAATCCGATGGTATATCTACACCCGAAATAGAATAATCAAATTCAACATCTGCGTCTTGCGACAGTTCTTTGACATCTGTTGAAACAGTAAAAGACGGTGCCGCCAACGCTACGCCGCCAAAGCTCAGAATGGTGGTAAACAGCAACGTAAAAATCAATAATAGCGATATATGTTTTTTCAAAACGTGTTCTCCTCCTTGTTATCAAACGCATTTTCTTTCACAAATTTATTCACGCTACATTCTAAAGCAATTTTTTTGAAAAGTCAAACTGCGAAGCATTGCGGAAAGGGAGCCAAAACGTAGAAAAAGAGGGCCGGAATCTTAATAGAAACCGGCCTCTCAAGTGAAAGACAAGAGTGTTTTTACGGTATATAGTATATGGCGTCATCGGGGACGGAGCCGCCTACCGATTCAGGATTGCTTTCAAACATCACGGCAAAATAGTCGTCCAATATCGCTTTGCAGGCTTCACCCGTAACAAACGATATACCGCAGCGCGGGATCGCGGCTTTGGCTACTGCCGCAGCACCAACGATTTTCTTGTCGGCAATATCGGCTGACGCGCCGTCCATATCGGAAAGCACATAGTCCACAGAGGCGCTGTAGTCACGGAAAAGCTGATTCATACCGGCGGTGTCCGCAGCAAAAGCATCGCTCACAATGGTGACACCCATCGGCATGCCTGCATCCTCGCCGAATATCTTCTGCCATTCCTTATTGATATCAATCTTGACTTGAACATCAGGGTTGTTGGCAATGGTTGTGGACACAAATGGCTCAGGCAGCAGCGCCAGCTTAATGTCGCCTGCGGCCATCGCGTTTGCAAGATCGGCATGAGCACCCATGTATTCGACGGTCACATTGTCAAGACCGTTTTCCGCGAGTATCTTGTTGAGCACATATTCGGGTGTAGCACCTTGTCCGGTGGCGTAGATGGTCTTGCCCTCCAGGTCGGCAAGGCTGTTCACGGTATCCCCGTTTTCCACGATATACAGAACGCCCATCGTGCTTACCGCAGCGATTTTGATACCGCCTTTCATTTTGCTATACAGTACCGCCGCCAGATTGGAAGGTATCGTGGCCACGGTGACTTCACCGCTGATGACCTTGGGTGTGATCTGGTCAGGGGTGGTCAAGAGGCTGATTTCATAAGCTTTGTTGTCAAACATCTGTATCATACCCATGCCTGTGGGGCCTGCCAGTGTGGCCACAGCCAGTGGGTTTTCCTCACTGTACGAAGCGGCTTCCGAGGTCTCGGGCGCGGGTGATTCTGTTTGCTGGGCTGTTTCCGACGGCACGGCCGAGGGCGTTTGCTCCGCCACCGGTGCGCCACAGGCTGTGAAAACAACCAGCACCATTAAAATCGCTAAGACTGTCATAAGCTTTTTTTTCATCATAATAAAACTCCTTTCGCGCGATTGCGCTTTATGTTTATTTTTTCGCAGCTTCTTAAGAGCAATCAGATCTCCTTTTTGGACACCGATGTTTTTACCTGTACATCGGGAATAAGGCCGATCTTGCCCGTGAGGCTGTTGATCTCGTTTAAATCGCCCACCAGCGTGATGACGATAACCGTGACGCCGTGCTCATGAAGCGGGAGCCCCATGCGTCCCTTGATAAGGCCTTTGAATCCGGCCACCAACGCGTTGAACTGTACCTGGTCGCGCTCCGGGTTTTCGAGTATGGCGGTTAAAACCGCGATTCGTTTCATTGCGCTATCCTCCCATTTTGTTTCACACCCCAAAAAGCTTTGCTTTTCGGGGCCCCCGTAACCACACCCCAAAAAGCTTTTCGGGGACGCCGTAATCAAAAAAACCCGCCGGAACGGCAGGTTGACAAAGCTTGAACAAACAGCAATACGCTGAATTTTGCTTATTGACAACATGCCTTCCAACCAAGACGCATCTCTCGCGTTGTCAGGACAGGTCTATTTGTTTTCCGGATATGCAAAAGCTTTGACCCTCTTGCCTATCTTGCGCGAATAATATCACAAACGGGAGGAAAAGACAATACTCTTTTTATTATGCAAAGGGGGGCCATAATCAAACGTTGAAAAGCCATGCTGTCTGCGGTAGAATTGTAAAAAGCTTTTAGGAGGTTCACGGCGTGAAAAGAATCATCAATATCAAAAAGCCTTCGGACAGTGCCATGGATAAAGCTTCGATACGTGTTAAAAGTTTGGTAAAACCCATAGGAAGCTTAGGCCAGCTCGAAGACTACGCCGTAAAGCTGGCGGGTATATTCGGCAAGATAAACCTGCCGCCTCTTAAGAAAGCCGTTGCTGTCTTTGCAGCGGACAACGGCGTATGGGAAGAAGGCATTACGCCCGTACCGCAGAGCGTCACAGCGATGCAAACGGTCAATATGACAAAGGGCATCACAGGCGTCGGGGTTTTTGCAGCCTGCGCCGGAGCCGATGTCTTTGTCTACGATATGGGCATACGTGGTTTTAAAGGTGCGAAGGGCGTGGAAGACCGCCGTGTGGGCGACGGGACACGCAGTATCGCAAAAGGACCCGCCATGGATATCACACAGGCGGTGCAGGCTATCGCGCACGGTATCGACGCGGCGGAAGCGCTTGCGGACAAGGGTTACCGTTTGGCAGGCTGCGGTGAAATGGGTATATGCAACACGGCTACGTCGTCGGCAGTGCTTTGTGCACTGACCGGTGCTGACCCGGACGCAGTTGTGGGGCGAGGCGCAGGGCTCACGGATGAGCAACTTGAGAAAAAGCGCAGCATTGTGCGGCGGGCGCTGGAAGTCAATAAACCTGATAAAGACAATGCGCTGGAGATTCTCTCTGCCTTAGGCAGCTTTGATATCGCTGCCATGGCAGGTTTTTTCATGGGCTGTGCTTACCGCCAGATGGCGGTGGTGATCGACGGATTTATATCGGCAGTGGCGGCGTTGACAGCCAGCCGCTTTAATCCGCTTGTTCTGGAATATATGTTTGCCTCGCACCAAAGCGCAGAGCCGGGTTTTCAGACGGTGATGGATACGCTGGGCTTAGAGGCGCCGCTCAAGTTGGGTATGCGGCTGGGAGAAGGCAGCGGCTGTCCGCTTATGATGCAGGTACTTGAGGCGAGCGCGGCCATGCTAAACCGCATGGCGACGTTTGAGGAGGCCAAAATCGACCCGAGCAAGCTGGTGGATATAGAAAAACAGTAATCAAAACTTAAATATAACAAAGTGAGGGATTCATATGTTCAGACATATTGTATGCTTTAAGCTGAAACAGGAAGAAAAGGATAAAGCTTCGGAGGCGGCCAATCGGTTGCGTTCGCTCATCGCGATACCCGAAGTGAAGGCGATCGATGTAGGAATTGATGAGCTCAAGAGCGCGCGTTCGTATGATATTGCGCTGGTTGTCGATTTTGATTCGCGCAGTGATTATGAGATTTATGACAAGCACGAGCTGCACCAGCCGGTCAGACAGTTTATGCATAGCGTCGTGGAGACATCGGTAGCGGCCGATTTTGAGCGCGAGCAATAAAAAACGCACCTTGATCCAAGGCGCGTGAGTGGCCATTCTGTCAGTCGGATAGAATGTCGTAAGTGTGTTTGTAGATTTTGGGGGCTACGCTCTTCCATTTGTTGATAAATGTTTCGGCACTGGCCTGAGAATATGTGACGATATTAAGCTCAAATACAGGGGCCTGATTCTCAAGAACCTTGAGCATGACCTTATATTCGCTTTCATCGATCTTGATATAGTCCGCACATAGCTCGGTTTCCAGCCTTAGCTCGTCACGGTTGGCTTCGCAATAGGTGTCGATGGATTTGCGCAAAGAAGCAGGCATTTCCTTGGCCAGATAATAAACGGTGGTGTTTCCAAGCTCTGTGATGGAGTAAAACATGCCGCTGGGCGTATCGCGCTGCTCCACAAGGCGGCTTTCAATAAGCTCGAACATGCACTCTTTTAAGTCAAAGTAGTTCAGCCATCCGTTTTCCGTAACGATACGCAGTATTTGCAGTTCGGAAAGCTGTATACTGATGGTTTTAAGCAAATAGAGTATGAGCAGCTTGCTTTGTGCAATGGGTTCGATTTGCATGACTGTCCTCCAGACGCATAAGTTCATTTCTATTATACCATAGTTTTCGATATAGTACAGCAAATATGGTATTGAAATAGAAATGAGAAACTATATATAGAGGGTTTTTGAATGAGAGATGTATTAGAGCGGTTGATACGCGATGAAGGTGCAGATGTTTTCGGAACGTCGGACGTTTCTTCTTGCGTTCCTGCACGGTTCTCAAATATGCCTTTTGCCATCACCATCGGCGTGCGCCTGATGGACAGCGTGATGGATGAAGTGCGCCGGGGCCCAACCAAGCTCTACTTTCATCACTACCGCACAGCCAACGCGTTTTTAGATATGTGTGCGCTTAAATGCGCTATGACGCTTCAGCGTAGCGGCTTTGCTGCCGTGGCGATACCGGCTTCGCAGACGACGAACAATGCCGGCATTGCAGCTGATTTCCCGCACAAAACGGCAGCCAATTTGGCGGGGCTGGGCTTTATGGGCAAGAGCGGCCTGTTTGTGACCACGAATTTTGGGCCTCGTGTGCGTTTTGCCACTGTCTTGACCGATTGTCCAATGAGCACAGTCAGTATGATGGAGCCGCTCTGCGGCAGCTGCCGCGCATGTGCAGATGCGTGTCCCTGCGGCGCGATTGTGGGCACCAACTGGGCAAGAGATTGCAGCCGCGACGATATTGTGGATGCGGCACTTTGCTCGCGATATATGAAAGACAAATTCGCCATGATCGGGCGGGGGAGTGTTTGCGGGATTTGCGCTGCTGTATGCCCTGTGGGAGCAAAAACACATTAAAAAGTAAAAAAAGCTACTTGATTTCACCGCTGAGTTGTGTATAATATGAGTTACGGCTTTGGGGGGTTATAGCTCAGCCGGTTAGAGCGCTACGTTGACATCGTAGAGGTCGTTGGTTCGATCCCAATTAACCCCACCATATCCTGCGGTGTTCGAATTGACGCCTTGATTTTAAACCTACAGTACTTGAACGGGAGCGCTTGTCCCGCAGATTGGATGTCGGGCCCGCTTTGACGGGAGGGCAGAAGATCTGGGCAGTGCACCCACCTGCTTTTAGAGGCAGGTGTTAAAACCTGGCGGACGGCATCACGGGATACATTATATGTAGCGGAATTGTGTAACGGTAGCACCTACGACTCTGACTCGTATTGTCTAGGTTCGAATCCTAGTTCCGCTGCCAGACGAAAAGTCCTTTTGTCTACAACGGCGAAAGGGCTTTTTTCATGCTTTGGAAGGCAAATCAGACAAAAAACAGGGTGATTAGGGCTTAAATCGAGATCAAAGGTCAGCAGGCAGCTGGAGCGGTGTGAAATCCGTTTCAGCACTCTTTTCTTGCCTCGAAAACCACGTCGCTTATCACGTTTTCTTGCTCTGCAAGAAAGTCAGCAATTCACCCGTCGATAGGGATTGAACCATATGTATGCTTGTTAAGCATGGGTATATCTTTAATAAATGTTCTGCCTCACTGGATATGCTTATGACTAGTTGGAAAGGGCGTAATTTTTGTTTATCTTTATGCTTGTCGCACGTCTAAATACGTCCATCACCATTTTTCATCTCATATAATGCCTGCTTCAAAAGTTCATAAATTTTCATATATCGATTGCGAAAAAAGCTATTTTTCAATAGAACAAAATTAAACTCACGTTGTTCATAAAAGTCGGGAATGTGAATAATCGAAAGGCTTCCGTTTTCTATTTCTCTTTTTCCCGCCACCTCAAATAGAAATGTTAATCCTAAGCCATTTGAAACAATTTTCTTTATGGCAGCCATGTTTCCTATTTCAATCACTTTTTCAAATGCATGCAGCGAATAATTTTTCTTCTGCAGTATGTTTTCAAAGATTTCCCGTGTACCCGATCCTCGTTCCCGCAAAATCAGACGGCTTTTAAGAATCTCCTGAAAACCCACCTCTCTTTGTGCAAATTCCGATTTCGGTGAACACACGGGAATAAACTTTTCAAGGCTGAAAAGTGTGGAATCATATTCTGATTTGTCAAACAGCCCTTCCACAACAATAAAGTCCAGCTCGCCATGGTTCAACCGTTCAAGCAGAACCTGTGTATTCGCAACTGACATATGGATTTTCATTTCAGGGTACTTTGAAAGCAAACGGCAAAGGAGCTCCGGCATAACGTATTCTCCAATAGACAACGTAGCTCCAAAGGAAAACTGCATTGTATCGGTTGGAACCGATTGGATGTTTTCTTTAAAATGCTTGGAATCTGAAAAAACAGTCATAGTGAACTCTTTTAAAAGCTCTCCTTGATATGTAAGTTTCATTTTCCTGTTGACTGTATCGAAAAGCTTACATCCATAGAATTCCTCAAGATATTTAATATGCTGCGATACGGCAGGCTGCGTAATGTGCAAAAGCGCCGCCGTTTTTGTAAAACTGCCACAAGAGCATAGAGTAAGAAATGTTTCGTGTCTGAAATCAAGCATATTCACCGCATCCTATAAATTATTCTAATATGAACATTAGAAATCATAATTTAATCTTATCTAATAAGCATGATAAAATCAATACAAGACAAAAAGTTAAGATAGCGAAAGGGACAACACCTAAAATGAGTAACGTTAATAAATGCTTGCCGGGTATTCTGCTTTCAGGGGGAATTGCTGCTATCGCTTATATAATCAGTTTATTTCTCCCTGCCGGTATTCTTGGGGAAACACTGATCGCGCTGCTTTTGGGTATGCTGATGAACCCATTGATTTGTCGTTATGATGTTTTCGCCTTGGGGCTCAACTGGGCATCGAAAATAGTCCTGCGCGCGGGGATTATCCTTGCAGGCATAACTCTAAGCTTTCTACAGGTAATAACAGTCGGGAAGTATGCTCTGATACTCATGCTGTTCACCCTTACAACATCCTTTGGTGTGGGATGTGTATGTAAGAAAGTATTTAAAATAAATTGGAAGCTAGCGAGCCTTCTTTCGGTAAGTACCGCTATTTGCGGAGGAACTGCTGTTGCCACAGTAGGTCCCGCCATTCGAGCGGAGAACCGGGATATCGCTTACGCAATATCTGCCACTTTTCTTTTTGACATCATAACGGTCATCGCCTTCCCTTGGATAGGTCAACTTTTGGGTCTGAGTGATACTGGCTATGGACTTTGGATTGGTACCGCTGTCAACGATACATCCTCGGTTGTTGCGGCGGGATATGCGTTTTCCGATACTGCAGGTTCTCTTGCAACAATTGTTAAGCTGACTCGAACATTGTTTATCGTTCCTGTTGTGCTTGTCTTTTCATGGATATACGCAAAAAAGGAAACACCATTGCAAACAGCCGACAAGGTAAGCATATGCAAAATATTTCCTTGGTTTATTCTCGGTTTCCTCGCTGTAGTCGGCATCAGAAGCACGGGATTTGTTCCAGAGCCTGTCGTCGGCGGAGTGTCCTTTCTGTCAAAGTTCTTTTTATCAATGGCATTGGCGGCAATCGGTTTGAAAACCAGCCTTAAGGAAGTGGTCGGCGTTGGTGTAAAACCAATGATTGCAGGGATTATCATAGATATCTCAGTGGTTATTGTGTCTTTGTTTGCACAAGCAGGGATACAACACTTAATAAAATAAAAAAAAATTATAATCGCTGGAAACATAGGATCTGTTAAAATGATATATTGTGATTAGGCCAATATGTTGACAATATGTATTTATAAACACACAAAACATAGCTATTAATCCCTAAGGACAGTATTTTTCTAATTGGTTCAAATAGCCTAAACAGGACATGTAAAAACAGACTCCCGCAGGGAACAAACACCTGCAAGGGTGTCTGTTTTTATGTGTGATAAGAGGATTCGAACACGAGCCTGACGCTGCTTCGGAGCAGAGGATGCTTGGCTTCGTTTTGCTTTACAACAAACTGCGCCCGCTTTCTTGCTCCTCCTTTTCCCCGCAAAGCCACACGTATTGTGGGGACCCAGAGATGAAGGCGGGTGAGGTGCCGTGATAGGGAGCGAAGCGATCGGAGTAAATCCAAGTTCCGTTGCCAAAAAGGCAGAGAGAGTGTTTCGCATTACAATCAACATATTCAATACATATGAGAACTATATAGCTTTTTGGTTATGTTGATTGTGTTATTTACAAAAAAATTGAATATATATATTTAATTTACAGTTTTTAGTATTTTAGGAGTATAATTTATCGAAGTACAAATTGAAACAAATATGCTGTGTCCCAAAACATACATAGATATTTACGGTTCAAATAGGATTCGAGAAGTTTACCGGTGTGCATTTGCAAGCCGGTAAGGAGGATAATTATGAAAAAGATATTATTAATGATGATACTTATCACATGCTCTTTATTTTGTGCATGCTCGTCTGTTATTAACGGTATAGATATCAGAGTCGAGCCGGCAGAATGGACATATGACGGCGAAGATATTATGGATTCCATTGTCAATGACATCGGAGATGAATCGGAGACATGGAACGAGCTGTACTACCCGTATATCATTTTTCGGCAAACTGATGAGTCGAAGGTTCTTCTGTTTAACAACAGCCGGATAGCCGTCATAAAAGACTATGCTAAGTCTTCCGGTAAAATTATCGACACGAAAGCGTACTATCCTGATCAGTTTGGTTCATTGGAAGATGAAATGATGCTCGGCAAAAGCGTTTATTTTGATGTAAGCCAAAACGGCAGATTTACGCTGATGGGCTGTTCAATTGACGGGCAGCCTATATATATTTTTGATAATGAAAACAACAAAGCAACAAAGATCACACTGTCCGGGCAAAAACGCGCGTTTTTTATCGATAATTCTCTTTATGTGTGCGTAGCAACCAGCAGCGTCGGTTTTTCCGGTGAGTATACCACATCATTTTTATATGATCCTGACAGCGGTAAAGTCGAAAAGACCACATTTACAGAGCCGGAAGAATCGGATATCCCTGATCTGAGCGGGTATACTGACCTTGGAAGTATCTCATCACAAAGTGACATATCAAAATGGTATGGGTATGTTTCAGAACGAGTTATAACGGAATCAAATAATGTCGATCCGTATAACGTGCGGTTGTACCTCTATAATTCAGAAGACAAAACATACTGCTCTGATATTATCAGCCTGATGGAACTGATAAGGCTAGATCAATAGAAATTATATCTTGTTAGTGCAGGAAACATCACTCTTTAAAATTAAGATCACTCATCACCTGGGAGGATTGTTGCTTACTTTCGTTGATGACATGTGCTACATTGCTTTAATGCGAACCCTGCATCTGTGCCTAAAAAACTCTTGAGGGGCCTTTGGAGAAAAGCCCAATCCAATCAAGACGTCAAGATGAAGGCGGGCGAACATGCCGCGATTGGGAGCGCAGATTCAACTTGCTGCATGACAGATTGTGATGAAATTGTAGGTTTGTCAAACATATTGGACAGTGTATGATGCGAGATATTCGGTTGGCGATCGCCAACCGAGCGGGCGCATAGGTATCTTGTTTGAGCGGTATCGATAGACTTCAAGCTGGTGCTTGAAG